>NZ_JAPFGA010000013.1 GCF_026241135.1 Galbibacter kalidii | reverse complement strand
TAAATCGTAATAGGTCTAGTGATAATTCCAATGCAAGTATTTTTTTTGCAAAGATCGAACTTTACTTCAATTCTCACACAACTTTTAGGAATGATCCCAAGTGTAGCTTGTCGAGGGGAGTCCTTGTAGGCCAACAAAAATAAATGAAAATCCCGCTCCATTTTAGAGCGGGATTTTTTGTTTTAAGCCTTATGTTTTTAGGATTTTTAACTTGCTTAACTATTTTGAATCATTATTGATTGGTTTTTTGTTTTTTACATAGGTGTCTAGCTACTGGTCTTCTTCCCATAAAACATGCAGGGTACTTTCTTTTGCACTATATCCATGACTTTCTTTTGGTAGTATGACAAGTCTGACAGTTGCCCCTAACCCTTTTAAAGCGTTGAAATAACGTTCACTTTGCATAGGATATGTCCCCGAATTGTTGTCAGCTTCACCATGGATTAAAAGCAAGGGAGTTTTCATTTTGTTGGCATGCATAAAAGGAGACATGGTGTAGTATACTTCCGGAGCTTCCCAATAATTGCGTTCTTCACTTTGAAACCCAAAAGGGGTCAGTGTTCTGTTGTATGCACCACTCCTTGCAATTCCGGCAGCGAAAAGGTCAGAGTGCGAGAGTAGGTTGGCAACCATGAAAGCACCATAGCTATGTCCGCCTACAGCTACTTTTTCCCTGTCGATATAACCCAGTTGATCAACGGCATCAATGGCAGCTTTGGCATTGGCAACGAGTTGTTTTCTGAAAGTGTCATTGGGTTGCAGATTGTTTTTTTAAATCAGCAACCCAAAGCTCGACACCGGTTTTGGTAGTATTTGTGAAAGCCATCATAGATTCGTCCGGAGACCACCTCAGGTTGGCAATCCTTGGGTTTTCAGGAAGGCCTTTTATTTGGATAGCATCCTTATCATGAGGGTTTTTTATCTTGATGTTGTTGTAATACCTTGTTCGGCTACCAATGTTGGTGACCGGATTGATGCGTAAACCGGCCAAGCGCAACTCAGGTTCAGAGAGCTCTTGGATGCTTTTGTAGCGGTCGCGGTAGAGCATAACCATGTATTTGCCATTATCGCTTATTCGAACAGAAGGGGCCAATTGAACATCAGCGAGCTCCAATATTTCAGCAGGAGGTTTTTGATAGGTCAATTTTTCTTGTGAGTAGCCTAAAAAACATATAAAAAGAATTAAAATAGAAAGCTTTTTCATGATTGTTGGATTTAATTAGCTTGACTAATTTACATAAAATCAATTCATGATTCTTGAATTTAACAAAAAGCAAAAGCAAGGACAAAGTCTTGTTTTTGCTCGTAGGTGCCGCAAAGAAATTAGTAACAAATTAGTATTTACAGGTTTAAAAAAAATTGTATATTTGCAGCGTTGAAAGTGAATAATCTATTTCAGAGGGGACGAAAAGTCCCCTCTTTTTATACTAATTCGAATGTTGAAGGAAAAAGTAGCGACGCTTTTAAACGAAGTTTTTGAAGAAAATCAATCACTTTTTTTGATTGATTCTTCTGTAACTCCTGACAACAAGGTCAAAATAATTATCGATGGCGACCAAGGGGTGTCTTTAAAAGATTGTATTGCCGTAAGCAGGCATATAGAACACAATCTGGACAGAGAGGAAGTGGACTTTTCATTAGAGGTAACTTCTCCGGGAGCTACAGAGCCTGTTAAACACAACAGGCAATTTCAAAAAAATGTAGGAAGAAAGTTTCAGGTGAAAACATCTGAAGAGAAATATGAAGGGACACTGACCCAGGTTGCCGAAAATGGTATACAGCTCGAATGGAAAACCAGAGAGCCCAAGCCTATCGGAAAAGGAAAAGTGACTGTGAAATATGAAAAAGAGATCCCGTTTGCGGATATCGTGGAAGCTAAAGTGAAGATAACTTTTTAATTAAGAAATTAAATTGACATGGAAAATCTTGCATTGATCGAATCGTTTTCTGAGTTTAAGGACGATAAACTCATAGATCGTGTGACATTAATGGCCATTTTGGAAGATGTATTCAGAAATGCGCTAAAGAAAAAATTTGGATCTGACGATAATTTTGATATTATTATCAACCCAGATAAGGGTGACTTGGAAATATGGAGAAACCGAGTTGTAGTGGCAGATGGTGAAGTGGAAGATGACAATCAGGAGATATCCTTGTCTAAAGCAAGAAAGATCGAGCCCGATTTTGAAGTGGGTGAAGATGTGTCTGAAGAAGTAAAACTGGTTGACTTGGGAAGAAGATCGATCCTCGCTTTAAGGCAAAACCTGATCTCTAAGATACACGAACACGACAATACAACCATATACAAGCAGTTTAAAGATCTTATTGGTGAAATTTATACTGCCGAAGTACATCACATACGTCATAAAGCTGTTATTTTGCTGGATGATGAAGGAAATGAGATCATCCTGCCGAAAGACAAGCAGATTCCTTCAGACTTTTTCAGAAAAGGAGAGAACGTTCGCGGGATCATTGAAGGGGTAGAGTTGAAAGGAAACAAACCGATGATCATCATGTCCAGGACTGCACCGGAATTCCTCGAGAAATTGTTCGAGCAGGAAATCCCGGAAGTTTTTGACGGTTTGATCTCTGTGAAAAAAGTGGTGAGAATACCCGGTGAAAAAGCTAAAGTAGCCGTAGATTCTTATGACGACAGAATAGATCCTGTTGGAGCTTGTGTAGGAATGAAAGGATCGCGAATCCACGGAATCGTGCGTGAATTGGGCAACGAGAATATCGATGTGATCAATTATACGAGCAATCCGCAGCTATTTATTAGCAGGGCATTGAGTCCGGCAAGGGTAAGTTCCGTAACTTTGAACGATGAAACTATGCACGCCGAAGTGGTTTTAAAACCGGAAGAGGTGTCAAAAGCCATTGGAAAAGGCGGGTTCAACATTCGCTTGGCAGGACAATTGACCGGTTATGAAATAGACGTGCTTCGAGAAGGTGTTGAGGAAGATGTAGAGCTTACAGAATTCTCGGACGAAATTGAAGGATGGATCATAGAAGAGTTCAAAAAAATAGGCCTTGATACGGCCAAAAGTATTTTAGACCAGGAAGTAGCTGATTTGGTGAGAAGAACTGATCTGGAAGAAGAAACAATTTTAGAAGTAGTCAGAATTCTTAAAGAAGAGTTTGAAGACTAATTTTTAGAATAAATAAAATTTAGGATAATAAATATTTTATGGCTGAAAGCGCAAAATTGAGGCTAAATAAGGTTTTAAGGGAATTAAACATTTCATTAGACAGGGCGGTAGAATACCTCTCTGATAAAGGTTATGAAGTGGAGGCACGACCTACCACAAAGATAACTGATGAGGTGTATAATGTGCTCTTAGACGAATTTCAAACAGACAGGAGTAAAAAGGTAGCTTCTAAAGAGGTTGGGGAAGAAAAACGTAAGGAGAAAGAAGCGATCAGGCAGGAACTGGAGAAAGAAAATGAGCTGAAACGCCAAAGAGAAGAACAAGAAATTGTTAAGGCTAAAGCAAATTTGACAGGTCCTAAAAAGGTTGGTAAAATTGACCTTGAATCTGAAAAGAAAGAGTCAGCTCCTGAAAAGAAAGAAGAAAGGCCGGCCGAAAGTGCAAAAGCGCCTAAGCAAGAAGAAAGACCAAAGGAAAAGGCGAAAGAAAAAGCGCCAAAAGAGGAAGTAAAGAAGAAAAAAGAGGCAAAAACTGAAAAGAAAGCACCTCAAGAGAAGAAGCCTGAAGATCCCAAACAAACCAAAAAGGTAATTGTAGATGGTGAAGAGGTAGACTCTGAACAAGTAGAAACCAAATACACCAAGCTTTCCGGGCCAAACTTCACAGGGGAAAAAATAGACCTTTCTCAATTCAACAAGCCCAAAAAGAAAAAGGAAACCGTTAAAGATGGTGATAAAAAAGGCGGAGGTAAACAAAAAGCCTCAGATGATAAGAAAAAACGTCGCCGTAGGATAAGCAAAGACAATAAGGGCGGCGGAAGATCAAATAACAAATCCGCAGGAGGTCGATTCAGAGACAAGAACCAACGCGGCGGAAAAGGCAGGCGTCAAGTAGAAAAAGTTGAGCCTACAGAAGAAGAAGTGCAAAAACAAGTGCGTGAAACACTTGAAAAACTTCAAGGAAAAACAACTAAGTCCAGAGGTGCTAAATACCGTCGGGAGAAAAGAGATTCGCACAAGCAAAAAACAGAAGAAGAATTAGCACAACAAGCAGCAGAAAGTAAGGTATTGAAGGTGACCGAGTTTGTTACGGTCAACGAAATCGCTACTTTGATGGATGTTTCGGTAACGCAAATTATCTCTGCTTGTATGTCGCTTGGAATGATGGTGACCATGAACCAGCGCTTGGATGCGGAAACATTGACCATTATTGCTGATGAATTCGGTTATGAAGTCGAATTCATTACTACCGATATAGAAGAAACTATTGTTGAAGAAGAGGATGCACCGGAAGATTTAGAGCCACGTGCACCAATCGTTACCGTGATGGGTCACGTAGATCATGGGAAGACATCCTTGTTGGACCACATTCGCGAAGAGAATGTAATTGCCGGGGAAAGTGGTGGAATTACACAGCACATTGGTGCTTATGGGGTGACCTTAAAAAATGAACAAAAAATAACATTTTTGGATACACCGGGTCACGAAGCCTTTACGGCTATGCGTGCTCGTGGTGCACAAGTAACAGACCTTGCAATTATCGTGATTGCAGCAGATGATGATGTGATGCCGCAAACGAAAGAGGCGATCAGTCACGCACAAGCAGCGGGAGTACCAATCGTGTTTGCAATCAACAAGGTGGACAGGCCTACGGCAAATCCAGATAAGATTAAAGAAAGCTTGGCCAATATGAATTTATTGGTAGAGGATTGGGGTGGTAAGATACAATCTCATGACATTTCTGCTAAAACAGGACAAGGCGTACAGGAATTGCTTGAAAAAGTATTGCTGGAGGCTGAACTTCTTGAGTTGGAAGCCAATCCGAATAAAATTGCGAATGGTACTGTGGTTGAAGCTTACCTTGATAAAGGAAGAGGGTATGTGTCGACCATATTAGTACAGGGAGGAACGCTGAAAATAGGAGATTATGTGCTTGCAGGAACGCATAGCGGTAAGGTAAAAGCTATGCAGGATGAACGAGGAAAAGATGTTAAAGAGGCAGGGCCTTCAACGCCAATCTCGATTTTAGGATTGGATGGAGCACCTCAGGCGGGTGACAAGTTCAATGTGTATGAAGACGAAAGGGAGGCAAAACAGATTGCTGCCAAACGTACACAATTGCAACGCGAACAATCGGTAAGGACACAACGTCACATTACCTTGGATGAAATTGGAAGACGAATTGCCTTGGGTGACTTTAAAGAGCTTAACATTATCTTGAAAGGTGATGTAGATGGTTCAGTTGAAGCGCTTACAGATTCCTTCCAGAAACTTTCAACAGAAGAAATACATATCAATATTATTCATAAAGCAGTAGGGCCTATTACAGAATCCGATGTGTTATTAGCATCGGCTTCAGACGCTGTTATTATCGGATTTAACGTAAGACCGATGGGTAACGCACGTTCTATAGCTGATAAGGAAGAAATCGATATCCGTACCTATTCGATCATCTACGATGCTATCAACGATCTTAAAGATGCCATGGAAGGGATGTTGTCTCCTGAATTGAAAGAAGAGATCACAGGAACAGCAGAAATCAGGGAGACCTTCAAGATATCCAAGGTGGGTACCATTGCTGGTTGTATGGTGACCAATGGTAAGATATACAGAAACTCCAGTATACGATTAATCCGTGACGGAGTGGTGATATTCACAGGAGAGTTGGAGTCGCTTAAGCGATTTAAAGACGATGTGAAAGAAGTGTCAAAAGGTTATGATTGCGGACTTCAAGTGAAGAATTACAACGATATCCAAGTGGGTGATATTGTAGAATGCTTCCAGGAAGTAGAAGTAAAAAAGAAACTCAAATAAGAGTAAATTAATAGTTAAAAAAAAGCGGCTTTTCGGCCGCTTTTTTTATGGTTTATGGTTCCAGGAGAAATGCACTTGGGTATTTTTCTTTTACCTGTAAGAGATGTCGATCGGCCTCAAGTCGTGTCCTGAAATTCCCTACCCTTACTTTATAGTTAGGTGTTTCAAAGGAAATATCACTACTCATATCGTCAAACTGATTGGAGAACGATTGTTTGGCTTTTTGAGCACCTTCCAGAGTACCGTTATAGATTTGAATGCGGTATCTTTTTGTATTGCTACTGTTTATTTTGGCTTTGTAAGCAACAAGTTTCTCAATTCTCGGGTCTTGATCAATGTTTATTTTACCCTCCTTGGAAGAAGTTTTAACACTCTCCTGAGCATGGGTAATTCCACTGAAAACAAATGTAAAAATCAATAAAACAAAATAGTTTTTAAAGGCTAATAATCTCATAATGAATGCTGTTTTGTGCAAATGTAAATTTAATATTTTTTTTAAGTCAAACTTTTTTATTTAGAATTGATATAAATTATCATTAACGCTTCTCGAACGTTTTCCAAATCGAGTCTATGTCGTATTTTTGTGCTCGGATTTAAAAAACGGTTTATCACACAATATAGTGTAATAATCGTGCCAATTTATGATAGAAAATACATATTCCAATATGAAAAAGGTGATATGCCGTAATTCAACTTCGCGAATTTTAGGTATCGGATTAGCGCTTCTGCTATCATTTTCAAGTTCTCTTTTTGCACAGGATCAAGAGGCAGATCCAGCAGCGGGTAAAACCCTGTTCAACACATATTGTGCTGCCTGTCACCACCTCGATAGGAGGATGACCGGACCAGCGCTTAGAGGTGTAGGCGACAAGCATGATACGGAGTGGTTGTATGCGTGGATTAAAAACAGTCAGGCTTTGATCAAGTCCGGAGATAAAGAGGCTGTGAAGCTGTGGGATGAATACAAGCCGTCTGTGATGACTGCTTTTCCTCAGTTAAGTGATGCCGATATTGACAATATTATTGCTTACACCATGCAGCCGAAGTCGGAGCCGAAAGTGGCTGATACAGGAGGTGCTGCTCAAGGAGGGGGAGCTTCTGGTGGTTCAGGTGTAGGAAACGAACTCATTCTTGGTGGTTTGATCTTGGTTTTTGGGGTCTTGGTCGTGATGCTTTTCTTGGTGAACAAGACCTTGAGAAGAATTGCTGAAGCCAATGGGGTTGAGTATCCTGAAAAAGAAAAAGGACTTCCGTTGTGGAAGGCATTTGTTCAGAACCAGTTCTTAATGTTGGTCTCTGCTATTGTCTTGCTTCTCGGAAGTGGTTATTTTGCTTTTGGCTATATGATGCAAATAGGTGTAGATCAGGGGTATCAACCTGTGCAACCCATTCACTTCTCACATAAGATCCATGCCGGAGATAACGGGATTGACTGTAAATATTGTCACTCTTCTGCAAGGGTTTCCAAAACATCGGGGATTCCTTCTTTGAATGTTTGTATGAACTGTCACAAGAGTATTCCTGAAGTGGCTCCGGAAACCGGAACTGCAGAATATTCAAAAGAATTTTACGATGGTGAGATTGCCAAATTGTACAAAGCTGTAGGTTGGGATGTTGCTACTCAAGATTACACAGGAAAAACAGAGCCTGTAAAATGGGTGCGTATTCATAATTTACCGGATTTCGCATACTTCAATCACTCTCAACACGTAACTGTTGGTAGAATTGCATGTCAAGAATGTCACGGTCCTGTTCAGGAAATGGAAATCTTACATCAAGATGCGCCGTTAACTATGGGATGGTGTATCAACTGTCACCGTGAGACTAATGTGAAGATGGAAGGGAATGAGTATTACACCAAAATTCATGAAGAACTTTCCAAGAAGTATGGTGTTGAAGAATTGACGGTGGCTCAGTTAGGTGGAATCGAGTGTGCAAAATGTCACTATTAATAAAAACAATTTCTCGAAAGGAAATTTTAGAATAAGAACGTAAAGTTGAGGCTTGCTTTGAGCAGGTTGATTTAAAATAGTTATATATAACATGGCATCAAACAAAAAATACTGGTCAAGTGTTGAAGAGCTAAATCCAAATAGTTCTATCGCGGAAACGCTTAAACAGAATGAGTTTGTTGAGGAAATTCCTACAGATGAATTTTTGGGAGATGAAGAGTCGTTAGGTTCGTCATCGACAAGCAGAAGGGATTTTCTTAAATATGTAGGGTTCAGTACGGCTGCTGCTTCTTTGGCGGCATGTGAAGGCCCTGTGAAGAAATCTATACCTTATGTGGTTCAGCCGGAAAGTATCGTTCCGGGAGTGGCAAATTATTATGCCACAACCATTGCAGATGGATATGACTTTGCCAGCATATTGATCAAAACTCGTGAAGGCCGACCTATAAAAGTAGAAAGCAATACCGACGCTAAGGTAAATGGAAGTGCAAATGCAAGAGTGCATGCTTCTGTCTTGGGTCTGTATGATAGTTTAAGAGTGCAAGGGCCTAAAACTGAAGGTGAGTATGTTTCTTGGGACGATCTGGATACCAATGTGGTGAATGCACTGACCAAGGCTAAGGTTACAGGGAAACAAATCGTTTTGCTTACACAAACCTATGCGAGTCCTTCTACAAAGAAATTGATTGCCGAATTCAACGAAAAATACGGAAACGTTAAGCATATTCAATATGATGCCATTGCTGAAGATGCTGCCTTAAACGCTTTTGAAGCTGTTTATGGGGTTAGGGCGTTGGCTGATTATGATTTTTCCAAAGCGGAAGTGATTGTTTCTTTTGGAGCCGATTTCCTTGGAGATTGGCAAGGTGGAGGATATGATTCTTCTTATGCCAAAGGACGTATTCCTTCTCACGGGAAAATGTCACGCCATATTCAGTTTGAATCGAATATGAGCTTGACCGGAGCTAATGCAGATAAAAGAATTCCCTTAACGCCTTCACAACAAAAAGTAGCTTTAGCTAAATTTTACGGGGCGCTTAACGGAACATCGGTAAGCGGTGAATTGCCTGCAAAAATTGAAGAAGCTGTAAAAAGTGCAGCTGCTCAGGTGAAAAAAGCAGGAAAAAAAGCCATTGTAGTTACCGGAATCAATGATGAAGATGCACAAAAAGTTGTTTTGTCGATCAACAAAACGCTTGGAAGTGCAGCAATGGATGCCAATGCGCCGAGATTGACAAGGCAAGGTGATGCAAAGCAAGTAGCTTCCCTTGTTGATGACATGAATGCCGGTAAGGTAGAAGTGTTGGTGATGAGCGGGGTCAATCCGTTATACACATTGCCAAATGCTTCAGAGTTTGAAGCTGCCCTTGAGAATGTAGGGCTTTCAGTAGCATTCTCATTAAAAGAAGATGAAACTGCCGTGAAGGCAAATTATATAGCTGCAGCACCTCATTATTTAGAGTCTTGGGGTGATGCGGAAATGAAGAAAGGGCATTACAGTCTTATGCAGCCTACCATTAGGCCTATCTTCAACACAAGACAATTTCAGGAAGCTTTATTGAAGTGGAGCGGAATTGAAAAAACATATCAAGAGTATTTAAAAGAAACATGGGAAGCAGATATCCTTGGAGGTTCTTCTTGGAATTCGGCTTTACATGATGGGGTATTTATCGGAAGCGGAAATACTGCTCCAGCAGTTGAAGAAACTATTGAAGCAGCAGCACCTGTTGTTGAGACTGAAACATCTGAAGAGGAAGAAGTGGAAACTGCAACTGTTCCAGTCGCTTCTTTAGTAAAAAAACTGGCGAATACTACTTCTTCGGGAATGGAGCTTGTGCTTTATCCTAAAATATCAATGGGAGACGGACAGCAAGCCAATAACCCTTGGTTGCAAGAATTGCCGGATCCGATCACTCGTACAACTTGGGATAACTACTTAACGATTTCCATGGCCGATGCTGAAGCATTAGGTGTTGAAAACTATACGGTTTCCAATGGAGGATTGAACGGGGGGTATGCTAAAGTAACCGTTGGTGATGTGTCGATCGAGAAAGTACCGGTATTGATACAACCGGGACAAGCAAAAGGAACAGTGGGACTTTCTTTCGGTTATGGAAAGAAAGCAGCAATGAAGGAAGATATGAAGACGGGGGTTAATGCCTATCCGCTTTACTTAGGCTTTAAGAATACCCAAGAAGTAAAAATAGAAAAAGTGTCCGGTGTGCATGAGTTTGCTTCAGTGCAAATGAAGAGTACCATGGACGGAAGAGGTGATATTTTACGTGAAACCTCTTTAGAGATATTCAATACAAAAAATGCTCATGATTGGAATCCGCAGCCGAAAGTTTCTGTAAATCATCAGGAAGTTCCTGCAGACGAAGCTGATCTTTGGACAGAATTCGACAGTTCTATAGGGCATCACTTCAATCTTTCGATAGACTTGAACGCCTGTACAGGTTGTGGGGCATGTGTAATTGCTTGTCACGCAGAAAACAATGTGCCGGTAGTTGGTAAGAGAGAGGTAAGGAAATACAGGGATATGCATTGGTTGCGTATTGATAGATATTATTCTTCTGAAGAGACATTCGAAGGAGATAATGAAGCAGTTGAAGCTGCTCCTAATTCTATTAGTACGTATCATGAATTGGAACATCCGTCTGAGAATCCTCAGGTGGCATTCCAGCCGGTAATGTGTCAGCACTGTAACCATGCTCCTTGCGAAACGGTTTGTCCGGTAGCGGCAACGTCACACGGTAAACAAGGTCAGAACCAAATGATCTACAACCGTTGTGTGGGAACACGTTATTGTGCGAATAACTGTCCGTATAAAGTGCGACGTTTCAACTGGTTCTTGTACAGTGAAAATGATGAGTTCGATTTCCACATGAATGATGATCTGGGTAGAATGGTATTGAATCCTGATGTTACTGTACGATCTCGTGGTGTGATGGAAAAATGTTCTATGTGTATCCAAATGACACAGAAGACCATCCTTGACGCCAAGCGAGAAGGAAGACCGATCAAAGACGGAGAGTTCAAGACGGCTTGTTCGGCAGCATGTAGCTCGGGTGCTATGGTGTTTGGTGATGTGAACGACAAGGAAAGTGAGGTAGTTGAATTGAAAGAAAGTAACCGTATGTATCATTTGCTTGGATTCAAAGGAACCAGACCGAATGTATTCTATCATGTTAAAGTGAGAAATACAGAAGAAGTATAAAAAAAGAGATTAATAAGAATAATTATATAAAGTATTATGGCGTCGCATTACGAAGCACCTATACGTGAACCTTTAGTAAACGGAGAGAAATCTTACCATGATGTTACTGTAGACGTTGCTGCTCCTGTAGAAGGAAGAGCGAATAAACAATGGTGGATTGTCTTCTCAATAGCCTTAGCGGCTTTTCTTTGGGGAGTAGGCTGTATTATCTATACCATATCAACCGGTATTGGTGTATGGGGATTAAATAAAACGATAGGTTGGGCTTGGGATATTACCAACTTTGTATGGTGGGTAGGTATCGGGCACGCAGGAACCCTTATTTCTGCGGTGTTGTTGCTTTTCCGTCAAAAATGGAGAATGGCGGTGAACCGTTCTGCGGAAGCAATGACAATCTTTTCAGTAATACAAGCAGGATTGTTCCCTATTATTCACATGGGGCGTCCGTGGTTGGCTTATTGGGTGTTGCCTATTCCAAACCAATTTGGGTCATTGTGGGTGAACTTTAACTCGCCTTTGCTCTGGGACGTATTTGCGATTTCCACATATCTGTCGGTTTCCTTGGTATTCTGGTGGACAGGTTTATTGCCTGACTTTGCCATGATCAGGGACCGAGCTGTAAAACCTTTTCAGAAAAAGATATACTCATTGTTGAGTTTTGGATGGACCGGTAGAGCAAAAGACTGGCAACGTTTTGAAGAAGTGTCTTTAGTGTTGGCAGGTTTGGCTACGCCTTTGGTACTTTCGGTACACACCATTGTATCTTTCGACTTTGCGACATCGGTAGTTGCGGGATGGCACAGTACCATTTATCCTCCGTATTTCGTTGCAGGAGCGATTTTCTCCGGTTTTGCCATGGTGTTGACATTGCTAATCATTATGCGTAAAGTTTCCAATTTGGAAGCCTACATTACCAGGGTTCACGTTGAGTACATGAATAAGGTAATTCTGCTTACTGGTGGAATTGTGAGTGTAGCCTATATAACAGAGTTCTTTATCGCATGGTATTCCGGAAGCAATTATGAAGATTACACATATTTATCCATCGGAGCTGCAACAGGTCCTTATTGGTGGGCATTCTGGGCGTTGATTATCTGTAACTTTATCGTGCCGCAGACACTTTGGATTAAGAAATTGAGAAGAAACTTTGCATGGTCTTTCATTGTATCGATCATCATCAATATAGGAATGTGGTTCGAGCGATTCGATATCATTGTGATCAACTTGAGTAAAGGTCACTTACCATCGTCTTGGTCTATGTTCTCTCCTACTTTTGTAGATGTGGGAATCTTTATCGGAACTATCGGGTTCTTCTTCGTGTTGTTCTTGTTGTATGCCAGAACCTTCCCTGTAATTGCACAGGCAGAGGTGAAAACAATCCTGAAATCATCGGGTGAGCGATACAAGCGTTTGCGTGAAGAAGGAACGAGCTTGGCAGGCGCAGCTGCAGATCAGAGAACAGCATTAAAACCAGTAGCAGCTAAAGCACCAAGCGGGAAAACAGAGATTGATAAAGAAAAACAGTCTCAATTGTTAAACACAATTGGAGCTTTTGATCCTGAAACCGATCAAGCTGATGATTTGAAAAAAATTAACGGTATCGGGCCCGTAATGGAAAAGACACTAAACCAGATTGGGATCTATAAATACGAACAAGTAAGTAAAATGTCCGAGAACGAATACGATCTTTTAGATGCTATTACAGGAGCATTTCCCGGGAGGGCACAAAGAGACGATTGGGCAGGTCAGGCTAAAAATCTAATAAATTAATCTATGGCTTCAAAAGTTATACAAGCAATATATAATGATGACGACATATTGATGTCGGCCGTTAAGCGTGTTAAAGAAGCGCATCATCATATAGAGGAAATATATACGCCGTTTCCGGTGCACGGATTGGACAAAGCTATGGGATTGGCACCAACGAGAATTGCCATCACATCGTTTATGTATGGTTGTGTTGGGCTTACAGTTGCCATATTGATGATGAACTTCATCATGATTGAAGACTGGCCGCAAGATATTGGTGGTAAGCCAAGTTTTAGCTTTATATCGAATATGCCGGCTTTTGTGCCTATCATGTTTGAGATGACCGTATTCTTTGCTGCTCACTTAATGGTGATTACTTTTTATATGAGAAGTAGATTGTGGCCATTTAAAAAAGCGGAAAATCCGGATGTTAGAACTACAGACGACCATTTTTTAATGGAAGTATCGTTGAGCGGTAATGAAGAGGAGTTAACAAAGCTCTTAACAGATACGGGAGCACTAGAAGTTAAAGTTTCAGAAAAGCATTAATAATTCGAAATGAGAGTTTTTGTAAAAATAGGGATTGTTTTAGGGGTTGTAGCCTTGGTTGCATCGTGTCAAAACAAATCAACACCAAATTATCAATACATGCCTGATATGTATGAGCCCGTAGGTTATGAAACCTATCAGGAAACCCGTGCATTCAGAAATGGAAAAGAGGGGCAATTACCTGTAGAGGGAACTATTGCACGAGGGCATAAGCCTTATGATTATCCAAACACATTGGAAGGTTATAATGAGGCCAAGTTGAATCTTAAAAACCCAACTGATTCTGTTACTGCAGTTTCAGAAGATTATTTAAAGAACGGTGAGGAGCTTTTCAATATATACTGTGCTGTTTGCCACGGAGACAAAGGTGACGGACAAGGCGTTTTGGCAGAACGTGAAAAAATACTTGGGGTGCCAAGTTATGACGATGCCGGAAGAGCAATTACAGAAGGAAGCGTTTACCATGTCATTCGTTATGGATTGAACGCGATGGGGTCTTATGCCAATCAATTGAACGAGGAAGAGCGTTGGCAAGTAACCGAGTATGTAATGACACTAAAAGAAGACTTAGAGAATAAATAATCAACTATCAAAAAGAAGATTCAGAATATGTACACGTTTTCAAATAGATTAAGAATAGCATCTTTCATTTTAATGATAGTTGGCGTTCTTGGCATAGGATATGGATTTTTTCATTCTCCTTCTACGGTTGAAGAAGCAAAAGCCCTTGTTGCCCAAGATGCACATCACGGAGAGGCTGCATCACATGGAGATAATACACACGAAGCAACCGGTCATGAAGCGGCAAGCGCCGAAGAACATCACGGAGAGACAAGTGAGCACGGAGAGGCTGCAGAAGGGCATCAATCACATGATGAGCATACCTTAGCAAAATTACAGAATCGTCCATGGGCAGCTGTTTTTGTAGCAGCGTTCTTTTTCTTTATGCTCGCTCTAGGAACTTTGGTTTTTTATGCTGTACAGCGTGCTTCACAGGCAGGTTGGTCACCGGTTCTTTTTAGGGTGATGGAAGGCATTACCGCCTATTTATTCCCGGGAGCCTTGATTATCTATGTATTTATGGTATTGACGTCAGGCTTCCATATGAACCATCTTTTTATTTGGATGGATCCAAACGTGATGGCGCATGATGAAATACTGCAACTGAAATCAGGATATTTGAATATTCCTTTCTTCTTGATCAGATCTTTCCTATTCTTGTTGGGATGGTGTGTTTATAGATATTTTGTCGTTAGAAATTCAGTAGCACAAGATGAAGCAAGTGATTATGCTCACCATAAAAGAAACTTTAAAATATCAATCTTTTTCTTACTGTTCTTCTTTGTTACCGAAGCCATAATGGCATGGGATTGGTTTATGGGATTAGAACCACACTGGTATAGTACGTTATTTGCATGGTACATTTTTGCAAGTATGTTTGTGTCGGGAGTAACTGTGATAGCTATGGTTACGATGTACTTGAAGTCAAAAGGGGTTTTAGACTTTGTAAATGATAGCCACCTGCACGATTTGGCCAAGTATATGTTCGGATTGAGTATTTTCTGGACGTATTTATGGTTTGGTCAGTTTATGTTGATCTGGTATGCAAATATTCCTGAAGAAGCCGGTTATTTCTTAACACGGATAGAATATTACAATTTACCTTTCTTTGGTATGCTGGTGCTTAACTTCGTGTTCCCATTCTTAGTATTGATGAACAGCGACTTTAAGCGAATGAACTGGTTTGTGATGATTGCCGGGATCAGTATCCTTATAGGCCATTACATCGATATTTTTCAGCTTGTTATGCCATCCACGGTTGGTGAACACTGGAGCTTTGGAGTACCCGAAATTGGAAGTATACTTTTCTTCTTAGGATTGTTCATTTTTGTAGTGTTCAATGCCTTGTCAAAAACAAAATCGTTCTTGGCAAAAGGCGATCCGTTTGTTGAAGAGAGTAAACAGTACCACTATTAATTAAATTTTAAAAAGTAAACAGGATATATACGATGACTGCTTTATTAACAATAATTGTTCTTCTACTTGTTGCCATTGCCATTTGGCAAATGACCAAGATTTTTGAATTATCTCAGATCAATACAGATAATTCTCAAATAGCCAATGATAAAGACAACAAGCTTAACGGGTATTTAATGTTTGGATTTTTGGTGTTCATCTACCTACTCACTATCTATTGTTTTTGGGAGTGGGGAGATGTAGTACTTGGGACTCCGGCTTCTGAACACGGCTCTGAATATGATAACCTGATGTTCATTTCGATGGCATTGATCTTCTTTGTACAGATAATAACACAGGCCTTGTTGCACTATTTTGCCTATAAGTACAGAGGAGAAAAAGGGAAAAAAGCTTTGTTCTTTGCGGATAATGATAAGTTGGAGTTTATTTGGACAATTATTCCTGTAATTGTATTGGCCGGATTGATCCTTTACGGATTGTTCACTTGGACAAGCTTGATGGATATTGATGAAGAAGAAGGCAATCCGATGATTATCGAACTGTATGCACAGCAGTTCAACTGGAAAGCGCGCTATGCCGGAACGGACAATGTGCTTGGAGAAGCCAATGTACGATTGATCGATATAAACAAAAACAATGTGATTGGTATAGACGAAACAGATTCTTACGGAGAAGATGACGTTATTTCCCAAACAGAACTACACTTGCCTGTTGGAAGAAAAATCATCTTTAAAATGCGTTCTCAAGACGTATTGCACTCTGCATACATGCCTCACTTTAGGGCACAAATGAACTGTGTGCCGGGAATGGTTACTCAGTTTTCATTTACACCAACAATAACCACAGAAGAAATGAGAATGGATCCTGATATGGCTGAAAAAGTTAGACATATCAACAAATTGAGAGCAGAACGTAGGGCTAATGGCGACGATAATGCCGATCCATGGGAATTTGATTATATCTTATTGTGTAATAAGGTTTGCGGTTCTTCTCACTACAATATGCAGATGAAGATTGTTGTGGAATCAGAAGAGGACTTTAATGCTTGGATGGAAGAACAACAAACGTTCAAAGAATCAATGGCGGCAGCGCAGTAAGAACTATTAATTTAAGTTAGATAAAAATAAAAGAAAATAAGATTATGTCAGCAACAGCACAAGCGCATTCAGAAGAACATGCACATGATCACGGGCATCATCATAAAGAGACCTTTATAACTAAATATATTTTCAGTCAGGATCACAAAATGATCTCTAAGCAATACCTGATCACAGGTTTGATCATGGGAACTATAGGTATATTGATGTCTATAATGTTTAGAATGCAGATTGCATGGCCCGGGGAATCTTTTAAAATCTTCGAAGTTTTATTGGGAAAATGGGCACCAGATGGTGTGATGGATCCTAATATTTACCTGGCATTGGTCACCATTCATGGTACCATTATGGTATTCTTTGTGCTTACTGCCGGATTGAGCGGTACTTTCAGCAACTTGTTGATTCCATTGCAAATTGGAGCAAGGGATATGGCATCAGGGTTTTTGAACATGATTTCATATTGGTTGTTCTTCTTGTCATCAGTGATCATGGTTATTTCCTTGTTTGCCGAGGCCGGTCCTGCTGCTGCCGGATGGACGGTCTATCCACCATTGAGTGCTTTGCCACAAGCGCAAGGAGGTTCCGGATTGGGAATGACACTTTGGTTAGTTTCCATGGCGATTTTTATTGCATCTTCTTTGTTGGGATCTTTAAATTATATCGTAACGGTATTGAACCTGCGTACCAAAGGAATGACAATGACCAGATTGCCTTTGACGATTTGGGCATTTTTCGTTACGGCTATTATCGGGGTGGTTTCTTTCCCGGTACTTTTATCAGCCGCGTTATTATTGATTATGGACAGAAGTTTTGGTACTTCCTTCTTCTTGTCAGATATTTTTATTCAGGGAGAGGTATTACATTACCAAGGCGGGTCTCCGGTATTGTTTGAACACCTATTTTGGTTCTTAGGACACCCAGAAGTATATATCGTAATATTACCTGCCATGGGAATTGTATCGGAGATTATGGCTAACAACTCACGTAAACCTATTTTTGGTTACAGGGCCATGATTGCTTCCATATTAGCCATTGCATTTTTGTCAACGATAGTTTGGGGTCACCATATGTTTATATCGGGAATGAATCCGTTCTTAGGATCTGTGTTCACATTTACAACATTATTGATCGCGATTCCATCAGCGGTAAAAGCATTTAACTGGATAACGACCCTATGGAAAGGAAACCTGCAAATGAATCCGGCGATGCTATTTTCAATAGGATTGGTTTCTACTTTCATTACAGGTGGACTGACAGGGATAATTTTAGGGGATAGTGCACTGGACATTAATGTTCACGATACGTATTTCGTTGTAGCACACTTCCATTTGGTGATGGGTATTTCAGCACTATATGGCCTGTTCGCAGGAGTATATCACTGGTTCCCAAGAATGTTTGGACGTATGCTAAACAAGAACATGGGGTATATCCATTTTTGGGTTACTGCGATATGTGCATACGGAGTATTCTTCCCAATGCACTTTGTAGGAATGGCCGGTGTTCCAAGACGTTATTATACGAATACAAACTTCCCAATGTTTGACGATTTGACAAACATTCAGGTAGTGATGACTGTCTTTGCCATCATAGCCGGATTGGTGCAGGTGCTATTCCTATACAATTTCTTTCATAGCATTTTCTATGGTAAGAAAGCACCTCAAAACCCTTGGAAAGCAAACACATTGGAGTGGACAGCTCCTGTAGAACACATGCACGGGAACTGGCCTGGTGCAATCCCCCACGTATACAGATGGCCTTACGATTACAGTAAGACCAAAGAAAACGGTGAGTATGTAATCGAAGGACAGGATTTTGTACCACAAACTGTTCCTTTACAGGAAAATGAAGAAGAATTGAATCATTAAAGATTTATATAATTTCCCCTGAACATAACTGAAAATTTTCGGTTATTACGGTTAAAAGGTCACCTTTATAGGTGGCCTTTTTATTACCAATCGTTTCTACCTGTCTCAATATAGGTTAGTACGTCGTTCAGGCACCGCTTTAAATCATTTTTTACATCCCTTTGCCAAAACCGGAAGACGGTATAACCCATTTCAGCTAATTGGCGGTTTACCTCTTTGTCGCGTTGCATATTGCGCTCTATTTTAGGGATCCAAAAACCGCGGTTACTTTTTATGGTCTTCTTTTTTTCATCCCAGTTATAACCGTGCCAAAACTCACCATCTATAAAAATAGCAAGTTTGTACTTTTTAATGGATACATCAGGTTTTCCAGGAAGTGTTTTGTTGTTTACCCGATAGCGAATTCCCTTCGCCCACAGCGCCTTTCTGAACAAGAGTTCGGGTTTGGTATTTTTCCCACGGATGCGGCTCATGATTTTTGACCGTTTTTTCGTGGTATAAAAACCCGATTCTTCGTTAAAACGAGGGACTTTTATTTTGTTATCTTCGTAGGGCATAACTTTCTACAAATTATAAAAAATGGGACAATTGGGAAATAAATACGTTGATTTTGTAACTGATGAACATTTGCTGAAATGTATTTCAAACCTTTATCTTTCTTATGTTGAAGCTAAAAAAGGGTTTACCAAATCGAAGTTCTATAAAAATAAAGTAGATACTTTTAAATTGACTTTTGATTCAAAATTCAATGAATTATCTGAAGAAGAATTAATAAAATTGGAAATGTCAAGGCAAATAGATAAGTCTGTTAATAATGCTATTGGTACATTTCATGAAGAAATTCTTGGTGGAATTGATGGTTATTCCAGTGGAAAATTAAGTGGTTATGATATAAAAGCTGATGATAATACTTTGTTTGCTGAAATCAAGAATAAACATAACACAATGAACAGTAGTTCTGCAGAGAGTGCGTTCCAGAAGTTAGCACGTTATGCAGATGATAACCGTCAGGCAAAATGTTATTTGGTTCAAATTTTGGCAAAAAAAAGTTTCTTAAAAAAATGGGAGGGCATAATTAATAGAAAAGAATATAGTCATAGTAGGGTTTTTATGATTTCAGGAGATAAGTTTTATGGATTATTAACAGGAGATAATAATGCTTTCTACAAGCTGTATAAAGCTTTGCCAATTGCTGTCAATGATTTTTTAAAAACCATTGATAAAAATTCAGCAAATAAAAATACCATCCTAAATGATATTTCAGAAGGAGCAAAAAAATCCAAGAGAAGTATAATGGACGAAATAACTTTTGAAAACTTTTATTATTATAGTGGGTTTGATGATTTAAGCATATAGAGCTTGTTCACCTTTAACTTTTAATTGATGCAATTCAACTTTGTTCAAAAACGAAATAACAGAATAGCCAATTTCTTTAGCCAAGTTAACAGGAACAGCGTTGCCAATTTGTTTGTATTGTTGTGAAACAGAACCTTCAAATTTCCACTCGTCAGGGAACGTTTGTATTCTTGCATATTCCCTGACGGTAAATGGTCTAGTTTCATCTGGGTGACAACGCTCGGTTTGCTTTTGTGCAGGACTGCAGGTCAATGTTAAACAAGGCTCGTCCCAGCCAATCCTTCTAGCCATACCTGTTTTACCTCCGCCAAGGTAAAAGCTTTTTTGCATGTATTCTTTTTGTATGTCAAGGGGTAAATCCCGCCAATAACCCTTTGGGGGCACTAAATCCAATACTCTTTTTTTGTGGTCCGGATAAGTGGACCCTTTTGATTTTGGGACGTCTTTATCAAAGAGTTTTCCTTTTTTTAAAGCATCTTTTAGAGTGTAGATCTCAGAGAAAGGTTTTGGGTAATGGTATTCTACGTCTATATCTTTTCTTACGGCAACCAGTATCAATCGTTCCCGTTTTTGAGGAACATTATAGTGAATGGCTTTTAATACCTCCACTGGAGAAACCACATTGTAACCGATTTCATCCAATATGGAAATCATGCCTTCCAAAGTTCTTCCTTCATCATGATTTAAAAGCCCCCTAACATTTTCACCAATACAAATCTTAGGTTGTACTTCTTGAACTACTCTTGCAAATTCATAGAATAAAGTTCCACGAGCATCTTTCAATCCCAATTTTTTGCCGGCATAGCTAAATGCTTGACAAGGAAACCCCCCGGTTACTACATCAACTTCATTTTTGAAATGCGAAAAGTCAAAATTTTTGATATCTCCTTCGAACACATTCCAATTAGGTCTGTTTTCATGAAGTGTTTGACATGCCCATTTATCAATCTCGTTAAGTGCTTTGCATTTCAGTCCTGCTTTTTCCAGACCAATAGCTAAACCTCCCGCACCAGCAAATAATTCCAATACGGAATAATCTTTTATAGGTTTGATAAAATTCCCTTCGTCAAGTTTTTCAAAAAACCTTTTGAATTCAGGAAAAATTTGAAGTTGTTCTTTTTTATAAACCCTGTAGTTGCTCATGGGTTCCCGAACGGCTTTTAGTTTACCTTCATTGTCCCATCTTCTTAGGGTTTCTGGGTTTTTGTCCAAAATTTCAGCAGCTTCGGAAACTGAATAGATGTCTTTTATAACCATATTATACAACCTTATATATGGTTACAAATATAATTAAATTTTATATTCAAAAAACTTAAGTTATCAACAAAAAACCCCAAACTCCTTTACAATCGGAATTTGGGATTTGTTTATGGGGTTAAACCTGTTAGGTTTTTGTTTATTATCTAATATCTATAATAATCCGGTTTGAAAGGCCCTTTGGCCTCTACACCGATATATTTAGCTTGTTCCTCGTTAAGTTCTGTGAGTTCAACACCTATTTTTTCAAGGTGAAGTCTGGCTACTTTTTCGTCCAGGTGTTTAGGCAACATATACACTTCGTTTTTGTATTTGTCGCTATGGTTCCACAACTCGATCTGCGCCAGTGTCTGGTTGGTAAACGAATTACTCATTACAAAACTCGGGTGTCCGGTAGCACAACCTAGGTTGACCAATCGGCCTTGAGCCAAAAGAATCACATCTTTTCCGTCAATCGTATATTTATCTACTTGCGGTTTGATGTTTACTTTGTTCTCCCCATGGTTTTTATTAAGCCAAGCCACGTCTATTTCATTGTCAAAGTGCCCAATGTTACATACGATAGTCTTGTCTTTCATTTTCTTAAAATGAGAAGCAGTAATGATGTCTTTGTTTCCGGTTGTAGTGATGATGATATCGGCTTTTTCAACAATGGTATCGAGTTTCTTTACTTCATAACCTTCCATAGCGGCTTGAAGTGCACAAATCGGATCAATCTCAGTTACGGTAACAATAGACCCTGCTCCTCTAAAAGAAGCTGCTGTACCCTTTCCTACGTCTCCATATCCGCAAACTACTACACGTTTTCCGGCAAGCATCACATCTGTAGCCCTTCTGATAGCATCCACAGCGCTTTCGCGACAGCCATATTTATTATCGAATTTCGATTTGGTCACCGAGTCATTCACATTGATAGCCGGCATTGGTAACGTACCGTTCTTCATACGTTCGTATAGACGGTGAACTCCCGTAGTGGTTTCTTCAGACAAACCTTTAACCCCAGCAGCAAGCTCAGGATATTTGTCCAATACCATATTGGTCAAGTCACCACCGTCGTCCAAAATCATGTTCAAGGGTTTTCTTTCTTCCCCAAAGAACAAGGTTTGTTCAATACACCAATCAAATTCCTCTTCCGTCATTCCTTTCCAGGCATATACGGGAATTCCGGCAGCGGCAATGGCAGCGGCAGCTTCATCCTGAGTAGAATAGATGTTACAAGAACTCCACGTCACCTCGGCTCCAAGAGCGATTAAGGTTTCTATAAGAACAGCCGTTTGAACGGTCATATGTAAACAACCGGCGATACGGGCACCCTTAAGGGGCTGCTCATCTTTATATTCTTCTCTTAGCGACATTAAACCCGGCATTTCAGCCTCGGCCAGTTCTATTTCTTTTCTTCCCCATTCCGCCAAAGAAATGTCTTTTACTTTGTTGGCTACATAAGGAATTGTTTTGGTACTCATATTACTTTCTTATTTTTACGCTTGTTAAGCGGTTTATATTTCCTGCTTAACAGCAATTTTCATTTGATTTAAGTCAGGTGCAAAGTTACATAAATAACTTGTATAAAACATGCCTCTTTATAAAACTATAACAGTAGCCCCGGGTACTAAAGTGTTGATTTGGAAGATAGAAGAATCTAAGGAAGACTTGATGAAGGGCATTGAGGCTACGAAAAATTGTATTTCAAGGCTGAGCCATATGAAATCTGAAATTCATCAAAGGGGATTTTTGAGTGTGAGGCATTTGTTGAAAGCTGCCGGATATAAAGCATCAGATTTGTATTATGATGGTTTCGGAAAACCACATTTGAAAGACGGAAAGTATATTTCGATAACACACTCTTTTATTTTTTCGGGGATTATTGTCAGTGACGACATCAAAGTAGGGATTGATATAGAAAAACAGCGGGAAAAGATCAGTGTGATTGCCCATAAGTTTGTGGATTATGAATACAATTACCTGACCGATGAAGACATTCGGAAACTTACCGTTGTATGGTGTGTAAAAGAAAGCCTGTACAAAGTTTTTGCCCGCGAGGGAATGAGCTTCATTCAGCATGTCAAAGTGATTCCGTTTGAGCTGAATGATAAAAAGACCGTTGGTTGGGTGTATTATGAATCCATCATAAAAAAATATAAGCTCAATTTTTTAGAGTTCGACGGATTTACCTGTGCGTATGCCTTAGAAGATGGTTTTCAGTAGGAAATAAGCAGTTCAAACACAAATAAATCAACATCTAATTAGCATGAAAATATCAGTAGAATTAACATTGACACCCATACAGGACGATTTTGAACCGTCTATCATTCATTTCATAAAAAAAATGAGAAATTCTGGTTTGACCGTGAAGGAAAATCCGCTGAGTACACAAGTATACGGGGATTATGACGAGGTGATGAAAGTATTGACGACAGAGATCAAAGAGGCTTTTGAGATGATCGACAAGGGTTTGTTGTACATGAAGCTGGTAAAATCTGACAGAAGCGATTATGAGCCACATTTTTGATTGGTTTTTTGCACAATACCAAGGTGTTCCCACACATTATGTTGTGTTGGAGATCATAGCTGTAGTTTTCGGGTTTTTGAGTGTGCTGTACTCAAAAAGGGAAAACATTTTGGTTTACCCTACAGGGATTATCAGCACAGCTATTTTTGTGTATTTACTGTTGCAGTACAGCCTTTTGGGGGATATGATGATCAACGCTTACTATTTTTCCATGAGCATTTACGGATGGTATATGTGGACACGGAAAGTAGATGACACCCATTTTATCCCGATAACCAAAACGACCGTAAAAGAACAGAAAATTGCTGTTTTGCTTTTTGTCGGGACGGTGATTTTTGTCTTCGGAATCTATGAATTTTTTGATAAGTGGGATAGCTGGGTGTCTTATGTGGATATTTTAACCACTGCTATCTTTTTTGTTGGAATGTGGCTTATGGCTAAGAAAAAGCTGGAGAATTGGATCTATTGGATTATTGGGGATATTATTTCGGTTCCACTTTACTTGTTTAAAGGCTTGGCCTTTACCAGCTTGCAGTATTTGATTTTTACCATTATCGCTATTTACGGATATAAAGCATGGAAGAAAAACTTAAACAAAAGCCCTCAGACCTTGTTAAAGTAGTATTGTTCGGACCTGAATCTACCGGAAAGACGACTTTGGCAGAAGATTTGGCGATCCATTTTGAGACAGAATGGGTGCCTGAATACATGCGGGAATATCTTGAGGAGAAATGGGACCACGAAAAAAAAATGTGTGAACCAGAGGATCTTCTACCCATTGCAGAGGGACAAATGACTTTGGAAAACAGCTTAACTTCAAAAGTAAAGGAGCTTCTTATTTGCGATACTAATCTGTTGGAGCTAAAAGTATATTCAGAAGCATATTATAACGGATATTGTCCCCCGTTAATACAAAAAAATGCTTTGGAAAATAAATATAATTTGTATCTTTTAACAGCTATTGACGTACCGTGGGAGGAAGACAATTTAAGGGACAAACCCCACGATCGTGAATTTATGTTTTCCTTGTTCAAAAAGGCCCTCGACATTCATAAAATGCCCTATGTAATATTGAAAGGCGATCGACAAAAGAGATTGCAGGTTGCTATTAACCAGATTGAAAAACTTTTAGAAAAGAAATGACTACACTTACTAAAGCTGACAAGAAGCAATTAAAAGAAAAAGGAATTACTGCCAAACAGCTAGAAGAACAAATTGAAGTATTTAAAAGGGGGATACCTTATGTTAATCTAATTGCTGCAGCCACCATAGGTCATGGAATCCATAATTTTACCAAAGAGGAAAAAGATAAATATGTAAAGCTGTTTGAATCTAAAAAAGATCAGATGGAATTGTTGAAGTTTGTTCCGGCTTCCGGAGCGGCCACCCGTATGTTTAAGGCGTTATTTCAGTTTTTGAACAATTATAATCCGGATAAGGAAACCATAAACGCTTATGTGAACAGGGAAAAGGCCGACATCATCCGCACGTTTTTTATCGGGGTTGAAAAATTTCCTTTTTACGAAGCTGTTATCAAGCGCTTTGTGGAAAAACACCCCGATTTTTTAAACCTGCCGGATCACTTTCAAAAATATTATTTCATCAAAATCATGCTTTCTGAAGATGAATTTGATTACGGCTCGAGTCCGAAGGGTTTATTGCCGTTTCATAAATACAAAACCCATCCGGCAACGGCCTTTGAAGAACACCTGTACGAAGCTGCTTTGTATGATGAGTCTAACGGATTGGCCAAATTACATTATACGATTTCTAAAGAACACAATACTGATTTTGATGATGAAGTGGGAAAAATTCAAAATCTGGTGGAAGAAAAAACAGGAGTTTCTTTTTCAACTTCATTTTCTTTTCAGAAAAGTGCAACCGATACTGTGGCGGTTGATATGGAGAACGAACCTTTCCGTTTGGAATCCGGGGAAATATTGTTCAGACCGGGGGGTCACGGTGCACTTATTGAAAACCTGAATGATCAGGATGCTGATATTATCTTCATCAAAAATATAGACAATGTTGTGGTCTATAAGTACAAGCACGAAGTAGCACTTTACAAAAAAATACTGGCTGGTAAATTACTGAAATTGCAGGAAAAAGCTTTTGCATACGCCAAACTCCTTGACGAGGCCGTTCCCGATGCTTCAAGAATTGAAGAAATGAAGACATTTTTGAAAGAAGAGCTCAATGTACACATAAAACCGGATGTGGATAAGTATAAAGAGGTATATCAAATTGAATTCCTAAGAGAAAAACTCAATGCCCCGATACGAATATGCGGAATGGTAAAAAATGAAGGAGAGCCCGGAGGAGGTCCTTTTTGGATTAAAGATGAAGACGGAAACATCTCTCTTCAAATTATAGAATCCCCACAAATAGATGGCAACAACAAATTTCAGCAGGATATTTTGAAAGCATCAACGCATTTTAATCCGGTGGATATTGTTTGCGGTATCAAGAATTATAAAGGAGAGAAATACAACTTATTGGATTATGTGGACAAAAGACAGGCCTTTATCACGAACAAAACAAAAGAAGGGAAGGAATTGAAGGCATTGGAGCTTCCTGGTCTGTGGAATGGTGGTATGGCATTCTGGAATACCATTTTTGTGGAAGTACCGCTTACCACTTTCAATCCGGTAAAAACAGTAGTCGATCTGCTAAAACCTGCGCATCAGGTGAAAGATTTGTAAAAAACGTACATACTTCTAACTTCGTACTTCATTTATATGTTTCTTTTTTACACACTTTTTGAGGATTTACACACTTTTTTACACATTCTACTTTGATCATATTATTTTGAAAACAAGCATAAGTGTTTGTTTTTCAGTATTATATATCCCAATAATGTTTTGCGGTCATTATTGGTACAGATATGGTTATATATAAATCAGAAAACATTAATTAATAATCATAAAAATAAATTTATTATGAAAAAGTTAGTTTTAGTATCCGCAATCGCTTTAGGAAGTTTTGCTTCATTTGCAGCAACACCTGTTATTTTCCACGACGGAATTGCAGAGGATATCTATATGATCCAGGAAGAGTACGTAGAAATTGAAATAGCTGAGGTTCCCCAAGCCATTACAGATAAATTGGCTGCAGACTATCCTGGTGCAGAACTTACCAAAGCCTATAAAAATGAAGCTTCTGAATACAAATTGGAAGTTGCTGTAGGTGAGCAAACTGCAACACTCTACGCGAATGAAAATGGTGAGTGGATTGAAAAATAAAGCGTAAAGCTTCGTTTATTTTAATTACGTTCAAAAAAGCTTCCCTGTGTTTTTGGGAAGCTTTTACTTTTACATCAATTAGTTTAAGGCGAGCCTAAGGAGGTATTCAAAACAAAAAAGCCTTGATTTATTTCGACACAGCCCCGATGGTTTGGGAAGAGACTTGCCTGACGGAAGTCCGGTTAAACCCATTTAGTGGGCAAACTGTATAATCCTTATCCATCTACTGCACAAATACACACTTTTTACACACTTTACATAAATCTAACATCATTTTAAATCATTAATAAACAATAGATTACCGTTTGTTAACCTTTTTGGCATGAAAATGGTGTTAATTTTGGAGAGGTTAACTAGAATTCATCATAATCAAAGAAAAAATAAAAGGATTGGTAATGGGATCAACAGTAACATTGGAAGATTTCGATTCGTTTGCTGCAACTCCGGTGGTGTTTCACGATGGGATTGCAGAGGATATTTATACTGATCAGGATGAATACAAAGAAATAGAAATATCAGAACCTCCACAAGCAGTTTTGCAAGCTGTTGAAACAGATTATCCTGATGTGACTTTTAAAAAAGCATGTATAAACGAAGTAGAAGAATATAACATACAAATTACAGACGCAACACAGGTCTCAAATTTGTATGTAACCCAAACAGGTGAGTAGATTCAAAAGGCAATGATGAGGTCATATTTTGTTTGGAGGGACAGCTTAGGCTGTCCTTTTTTTATGACTTTTTTTAGAATATGACGGGTAATAACTCCTATTTTTGTAGAAATTGACTTTTGGAATGCCTAAGATCTTATTAATTGAAGATGATGTAGCTTTTTCGGTAATGTTGGAACGATTTCTAACAAAGAATGACTTTGTTGTGGAAACAAGTTATTCTTCGGAAGATGCAGAAAAGAAACTTTCAACAACAACATACGATCTGGTTTTTACCGATTTGAGGTTACCGGATGATGACGGGATTTCCGTTCTTACCAAAGTCAAAGAAAAACATCCGGAAACACCTGTAATATTGATGACCGGATATGCTGAAGTTTCCACAGCCGTTAAAGCGATGAAAAAAGGCGCTTTCGATTATATCTCAAAGCCTTTCAATCAGGATGAGGTGTTGATCGTGATACAAAATGCTTTAAAGAAGGAGAAATTACCTGCCGGGGTAAAATCCGTAGAAAAACCTTTAGTAAAAACAGATACTCCTAAAAGTCCTTCAAAAGCAGTGGAGGGAATCAGCAATGCTTCCCAAAAATTATACGAATACATCAAGCTCGTGGCGCCCACTGATATGTCGGTGCTTATTACCGGTGACAGTGGTACCGGGAAAGAAGTGGTCGCGAGAAGGATTCACGATAATAGTAGCCGTAAAGATTTTAGTTTTATCGCTGTCGATTGTGGGGCAATCCCCAAAGAGATTGCTGCAAGTGAGTTCTTCGGACATGTAAAAGGTTCGTTTACCGGAGCTGTGAACAACAAAGTAGGTCATTTTGAAGCTGCCAATGGAGGAACGATCTTTCTGGATGAGGTAGGGAATTTGTCCTATGAAAACCAAATCCAGCTTTTAAGGGCTTTGCAAGAACGAAAAATAAAACCTATCGGAAGCAATCAGGAAATTGAAGTGGATATCCGTTTGATCACCGCTACCAATGAAGATCTGTTGAAAGCAGTAGAAGAAGGTCAATTTAGGGAAGATCTTTATCACAGGCTAAACGAATTTACAATCAAAGTGCCTAATCTACACGAACGCAAAGAAGACCTGATGATCTTTGCTGATCACTTTCTGAACTTGGCCAATCATCAACTGAATAAAAATGTACTTGGTTTTTCAGATGAAGTGATCAGTATTTTTCAGCAGTACAAATGGCCGGGGAACCTAAGGGAAATGTCCAATGTGATCAAACGTTCGGCCTTGCTTACACAAGGTGATTTGATTGTAAAAGAAGTATTGCCTGCGGAATTGACCCGACCGAAAAAACCGGAGCATGTGACGATTTCTTTTTCTACAAAAGACAATGAACGAAAGTTGATTATCAACGCTTTAAAAGAAGTAGGCAACAACAAATCCAGAGCTGCAAAACTGTTGAACATTACCCGAAAAACACTTTATAACAAGATCAAAGAATACGAAATCGAGGTTTAGCAGTTAAGATGTTTTTGCACTGCAGAAAAAGTCCTTTCAATATTCTTTTTCAGGTTTTTGAAGTGAACGGGTAACTGTTCTTTTTCTTCCTTTTTAAAATGTTCCATAAAATCCAAGTGAGGAACCACAGCATGGGCGTTTATTTGCCGAAACATACTCAGCATTTTATGTGCTTTTTTTCTCACTTCTTCCAGTTCTCCTTTTTTGATATTCTTTTTTAATGCTTTTAGGTCTTTTGCGGTGTTTTCAATAAAAACTTCCAATACTTGTGCCATAGATTCCTCGTCATTCAGAAACTCTTGCATGGAAGTGAGGTCGAAAAGAGCGTTGTTGTTGTTTTTCTCATCAGCTTGCTTTGTGGTATCTGTTATGTTTTCTTCAGTATTGTTGAACGCTTTTTTGATCTTATCTAGCAAGCCTTGCGGTTCATAGGGTTTGTGAAGAAACTCGGCAAACCCGGCTTCGATATAACTTTTCTTGTCGAGGTCCTTTCGTCCCGTTACAGCGATGATAGGTTGGTTTTTGTATTGATATTGAGGATCGGATTTCAGGGTTTCAGCAAAGAAAAAACCGTTGAATGAAGGCAATTGAATATCAGTAATAATAAAATCATACTCCATCTTTGCAATGTTTTGGAGTGCATCTTTACCATTGTTGAACGCATGGGTTTTTATGCCGTTGCGTTCCAGGATTTCAGTATTCAGTCTTAAAAGAGCTTCGTCATCGTCGATAACAATGGCTGTTTTTGGCGTGTGGTTTTCCGAATGGATTTCGGCACTAATCGGTAATTCTTGTTCACTGAATTCAGCCGGGAAAACAAAAGAAAAAGTACTTCCGACTCCTTCTTTGCTCTCCAGATAAAGGTTGCCGCCGAGTAGCGTTGCCAGTTTTTGCGAAATGGTAAGCCCCAGTCCTGAACCGCCAAACTTTTTTTCAATATCACTTTCAGCTTGTGTAAATTCCTCAAAAATCACTTTTTGCTTTTCTTTTTTGATCCCAATCCCGGTATCAACTACGGAAAGCGAAATAAGCGGATCTCCATTGCTGTTCTCTTTAAGTCGAGCTTTGACGGTGATATGCCCATCTTTGGTGAATTTATAGGCATTTCCGACGAGGTTGGACAAAATTTGCTTGATACGGAAAGGATCGCCAACGAGTAAGCGATCTATCTTGTCGTCGATATCGATGATGAGCTCGATCGGTTTTTCATGGTAAAGCGATTGTACACCTTCAGCGGTTTCTGAAATCAGGTTTTTCAGGTTGAAAGTCACTTTTTCGAGGTGGATTTTTCCGGCTTCAAGTTTAGAAAAATCCAAAAGGTCATCTACCAACTGCACCACATAGCTCGAAGCATTTTTTATCCGATCTGTATAATGGGATTCTTTTTCATTGAGCTCGGCGCCTTTCAATAATTCCGTATAACCCAAAATTGTACTTAAAGGGGTTCTCAGGTCGTGACTAACCATGGAAATAAGCTGCTCCCTGCTTTTCAGTAAGGATTCGTTATGCTCGTTAGAAGCTTCTATCTGTTTTTTGTATTGTTGGCTACGCCACGAGTCTTTTAGGATAATGATGGAAAAAAGGATAACGAGTATGGCACCAATAATAGCGGCGATGGTTACCACCTTCATGGCTCTATCCAATATCTTTTCGCGTTCGGAGTTCAGGGAGCGGACATTGTTCACGAACTCGTTTTCAAAAGCGGTTAGGATTTGTCGTAATTGTTGCGAAATCGTCAAATCGTTTTGCAGTAATTGGTTTTCCTTGATGCTGAGCGATTTTCTTTGAGAGGAAGCCTCCTCTTTCATGTTTTGCAGCATTTCTCTGGAGGTGGTTACGATAGAATCCAGTGTGGCTTGGTTTACGCTATTGCTGGAATCACGGGGAATATACCGATTGTAAATTTCGATTTGTTGTTGAAGGATATTTTTAATCTTGGGATCTAAGTTCTCAGGATCTTCTACATAATCTTTTAAGGAAAGCCTGCCCAGTTGTTCTTCAATATTGGAGAGTTTTTCGATGGTTTTTTCGAGAAATACTTCAGAACTGTCGTTTCTTCTCAGGTTCCGCAATTCGTTGATATTCCTTGTTTTTTGCTGAAGAAGGATATTTACACTGTCCAAAAGCTTTGCTTCATAGGGTTGTGCGATCATTTGTTTTAAAGAATCGATCTGAACAGCAATGGAATCGTTTTTCTGAAGGAAATTGGCATAAGGCCTACGGGAGTTTGACTGAATGGCCGAACGTGCAAAACTCTCACTTTCATACATTAGCGTAAGTAGTTTCCCTATGTGCAATATTTTGTTCTTTTCGATGGATTCATCGCGTTGGGCCTTGGTAAACGAATTGATTTCCTGAAAGACAATCCACCCCACGACCACTACCAATAAGGCAAGAGCCAGATAGCTTAAAAAGACTTTTAAAGGAATTCTGTTCTTCGAATTTTCCATCCTCTAAAGGTAAAGAAAGCCACGGAAAAGGGTGTGAAAGTTTTCTGAAAATATTTCCTTTAAACCTTTTCTGTTTTGTATTTTTGCAGCATCTCAATAAGGGGTGCTTTTTAGTAGGTGGTTTTGGTGACGGTTCGTCTGTCACCCCGAGCCTGCCTTTGTCAGCAGACAGACGCAGTTGAGGGGTTAAACCTGAAACCATGAACTAACAAAGGCTGAGATTATACCCGTAGAACCTAGAACAGGTAATGCTGTTTAGGGAGGACCGAGCGTAAAGAAACAGTCCAGTGGACTGTTTTAGCGAAGGGGTCAGCCGGCGGGTGGGCGAACAGTGTCAAGCCAGCTGGCGCGAGGACAAACAGGCATACTTCTCCCTAATTTTTAAACTTTGGGTAGCGCAGGACAATTTTTTTCATTTATCAACAAAAGAATAATGACCCCTTTTATTCGTAAAACAATTACGAATGAAACATTTATTCACATGCTTTAGTTTTTTATTGCTCTCGGTGATCAGTTATGGACAGGAATATTTAGTCTATGGAACTTTTACCGACCAAGAAGGTGTTCCTGTGTCTGGAGCGACTGTTATACATGCCGAAAGTAACAATGGAACACAAACAGATGACAATGGCTATTACGAACTAAGCGTTCCTGGAGGGGCACAAACATTGACCTTTAGTTTTTCAGCAGAAAAAGCCATTAAAAGAACGATCGACGTTACCGAAGCGACTCAACTCAATGTCAAGATCAGCGAAAGCGATATTCTCTTGGATGAAGTCCTCGTTTCTGCAATACGCGTAACGGGTGATACGCCTGTTACCTTTTCCAATTTATCCGCAGAGGAAATGGAATCCCGAAATTTAGGGCAGGATATCCCTGTGCTTATGAATTATTTGCCATCAGTAGTAACGACTTCTGATGCCGGTGCCGGGGTGGGCTATACTGGAATTCGTGTGCGTGGAAGCGATGCTACCCGCGTAAATGTTACTATCAACGGGATTGCATACAACGATGCAGAATCACATGGTACCTTTTGGGTCAATATGCCCGATTTTGCCTCTTCTGTGGAAAATTTACAATTGCAACGCGGAGTAGGGACATCAACCAACGGAGCCGGTGCTTTTGGAGCCAGCTTAAACTTGTTGACCGATGCTGTTGCTGAAGATCCTTATGCTGAAATTTCAAGTTCGATTGGGAGTTTCGACACCCGCAGGGCCAATATCAAGTTCAGCACAGGAAAATTGAACGATCACATTGAGGTTTCCGGAAGGTTGTCGAGGATCAAGTCTGATGGCTATGTAGACAGGGCTTCTTCAGATCTTAAATCTTACTTTTTGCAAGGGGCTTATGTAGATGATAATACACTGATAAAAGCCTTGATCTTTGGCGGACACGAAATCACCTATCAGTCGTGGAATGGTGTAGAAGATTGGCAAATTGAACAATATGGACGGACTTTTAACAGTGCAGGAGCTATTTATGACGAAGACGGAAATATTGTTGATTATTATGACAATGAGGTAGATAATTATAAACAAGATCATTTTCAACTGCATTGGAACGAACGATTAAACAATAATTGGAGCAGCAATATTGCGATTCACTATACCCGAGGGAGAGGATTTTTTGAACAATATCGTCAGGATGAAGACTTCGCAACCTACGGTTTTGAGCCTATCACGGTTGGAGGTGAAGAAATCAATACCACCGATCTTATCCGACGCAGATGGTTGGATAATCATTTTTACGGAGCCACTTTTTCAGCAAAATATGTAAACGATAAAATGGAATTTATTGCCGGAGGTGCTTGGAATAAGTATGAAGGCGGACATTTTGGCGAAGTGATCTGGGCGCGTTATGCGTCCAATAGCGAGATCAGGGATCGCTATTATGATGATAATTCCGTTAAAACAGATTTCAATGCTTATACGAAAATGATATATGATCTTACGGAAGACATCAGTTTATACGGAGACCTTCAGTTTCGACGGGTGGCCTATGAAGCCAACGGTGATGATACTGGCTTGGTAGATGATGAATTCAACTTTTTTAATCCGAAGGCAGGGCTGACCTATCATATTGACCAAAACAACGACCTGTATTTTTCCTATGCACGAGCCAACAGGGAACCTAACCGAAATGACTATGAATCCGGAAATCCGGAACCGGAAACCCTGAACGATTTTGAATTGGGATGGCGTTATGCCACACCCGCAGTTAAAATAAATGCGAATACCTATTATATGCGCTATAAAAATCAACTGGTGCTTACGGGAGCGTTAAACGATGTGGGAGCACCTTTGAGAGAAAATGTAGGCGATAGTTACCGCTTGGGGCTTGAGGTGGAGGCTACCTTATATTTTGCAGAGAAGTTCTTGCTGAGACCGAACGTGGCCTTGAGCACAAACAAGAATAAAGAATTTTATTTTCAAAGGGATGGAACATTAGAAAACCTGGGGGATACAAATATTTCGTTTTCACCCAATTTCATCGCCGGAAATAACTTCACCTATCTGCCAACAGAGAATTTACAGCTTTCCTTTTTGTCAAAATACGTGTCTGAGCAATACATGGGAAATATAGATGCTGAAAGTTCTAAATTGGATAGCTATTTTGTGAATGATTTTAATGTGAAATATACGATTGAAACCGATAGTTTCTTTAAATCGATTGTGCTCAGCGGACTCGTCAATAATATTTTTGATGTGGAATATATCTCCAACGGATATTTCTATACGTATGACGACACTTGGACAGATCCGGATGCCGTTACCACCATCGAAGGCGCCGGGTATTATCCGCAAGCGGGAATCAACTTTTTAGTAGGGGCTACTATGACTTTTTAATACAATAGCTTTCAGAAGATTATCTCTACCTAACCTCTCGCCCAAGGCGGGGAGAAATTATTAACTCCCCTCCTTTGGAGGGGCCGGGGGAGGATTGCTAATTATACACCTGTATCATATTATTATTTACCGTAACCCGATAATTCAGCAATCCATAAGGTCTCACTCCTTCTTCAACATCCGTTAAGAGGCTTCCATTGGCCAAGCTGTATTTATAATCTTCACAGCTGCATACACAAGTAACCCCATCTTGAATTGTCATGGTAGAACAGCTGCTGGGTGCATGATTTGGACAACTGGCCTCCCATGCAAAATAATTACCAAACCCTTGATTGAAAACGATAACTCCACGAATCCCTACATTCGAATTGGCTATATATACAGCATTTCCGGGAGTTCCCAAACTAGCATATTGTGGGAGGTTCAAATTGATGTCATACGAAAAACGAGGCTCTCCCAAATAAGGATTTCTACCATCTGAATCATCACTGCTGCAGGCTGTTACAAACAGTAAGGCGATTATGGAATAAAAAAATTGTTTCATTCGTTATCAAATTAAACGAGTTCATAATTAACCGCAATGTACAATAAATCATACGTTGATTAAAATTTTGTATATTTGTGTGAATCCTCTTTGGACAAAGGGGATTTTTGTATTTATAAATGATGAAGTTATGAGTAAAGTATCTTATTACACAGAAGAGGGAATAAAAAAATTACGCTTAGAGTTAGAACAATTAAAAAGTGTGGAGCGCCCTAAGGCCTCACAAGCTATAGCAGAGGCCAGAGACAAAGGAGATCTTTCTGAAAATGCAGAATATGATGCAGCCAAAGAGGCCCAAGGGCTTTTGGAGATGCGTATTTCCAAATTGGAAGAAACATTAGCCAATGCCAGAGTGATCGATGAATCGCAATTGGACACCTCAAAGGTATTGGTGCTTTCTAAGGTTAAGATCAAGAACCAAACCAATGGAATGGAAATGAACTACAAATTAGTAGCCGAAAGTGAAGCCGATCTCAAGACTGGGAAAATATCGGTGAATTCACCTATCGGTAAAGGATTGCTGGGAAAATCTGTTGGTGAGATTGCTGAAGTTAATGTGCCAAATGGAACTTTGAAATTTAAAATCTTGGAAATCTCCAGGGACTAAACTTTTTACTTGGCATTAAGGATTTTTGTATATTCAACCTTTATTCTTAAAATCCTTAACCATGCAAAGAAGAAAATTTCTTCAAAATACAATAGCAACAAGCTTCGGAGCTTCGGTTTTACCTACTGGAGCTTTCGCTTTTTCTGCTTCTGACAAGAAAGCCGAACATACTTATAAACTGAAATACGCCCCTCATATCGGAATGTTTAGACACCATGGAGGGAATGATGTGGTCGATCAACTCAATTTTATGGCCGATCAGGGATTTACCGCTTTTGAAGACAACGGTATGAAAGGACGACCCGTAAAAGAACAGGAAGCCATGGCCAAAACCATGCAGCAAAGAGGCATCGAAATGGGCGTTTTCGTAGCGCATACGATTTATTGGACAGAGCCTAACTTGGCCAGTGGTGATCAGGATAAACGGGAAGAATTCCTAAAAGAAATAAAAAAATCTGTTGAAGTGGCCAAGCGCGTCAATGCAAAATGGGTAACGGTAGTGCCCGGACATGTCGACCTTCGTCAGGAACCGGGATATCAAACTGCCCATGTGGTCGAGTCGTTAAAGCAGGCGTCTGCTATTTTAGAACCGCACAATATCACCATGGTTTTAGAACCGTTGAACTTCAGGGATCATCCGGGCTTGTTCTTGAAGAAATCAGCACAGGCATATGAGATTTGCAAAGCTGTGGATTCACCTTCCTGTAAGATTTTGTTCGACGTTTACCATCAGCAGATTACCGAGGGAAATCTGATTCCGAATATCGAAACCAGTTGGGATGAGATCGCTTATTTCCAAATGGGAGACAATCCGGGGCGTAATGAGCCCACGACTGGAGAAATTAATTACAAAAACATCTTCAAATACATCCATGATAAAGGATTTGATGGCGTCTTGGGAATGGAACACGGAAACTCCAAATCCGGAAAAGAGGGCGAACTTGCAGTGATCAAAGCTTATCAGGAAGTGGATGATTTTTAACATTGGATTTCATGGAAAGCATTGCCGAAGAATTAGGATATGTGGCATCGGACAAACTGTTGATTATCCATGCCGATGATGCGGGATTGTGTTATGCTGAAAACCGAGCAACCAAAAAAGCATTGAAAGAAGGGGTTGTCAATTCATACAGTATTATGATGCCGTGTCCATGGGCCTATGAAATGGCCTCTTTTGCCAAAGAGCATCCGCAGTATGATGGCGGAATTCACCTAACGCTCACCAGCGAATGGAAGCATTATAAGTTTGAACCCGTACTTTCAGCTAAAGAGGTGCCGAGTTTAGTGGATGAAAACGGACGTTTTTACCCCAAACGGGCAATGGTCAAAGAAAATGCTATTCCTTCAGAAATAAAAAAAGAGTTGAAAGCCCAAATAGAAAGGGCAATAGCTTGGGGTGTGAAACCAACGCATTTAGACTCTCATATGTTTACAATGGGATTGACTGAAGAAATCATCCAAGTATATCGTGAACTTGGAGAAGAATTCAAATTACCGGTGTTTTTGAGCAAGCAATTGTTGGGTGATTTTAAAATGAGAACAGAAAAACACATCCGGGAAACCGACTTTACCATTGAAAATGTCTTTACAGGGGAATGGAGTTGGTTTGAAGGAAAAGGCTTGGCGGCATACTACGACCATGCCCTGAATAATTTACAGGCAGGCATCAATATTTTACTGATCCACACCGCTTTTAACGATGAAGAAATGCAAGGGGTAGCTATTGACCACCCTAATTTCGGAGCCGAATGGCGACAAGCAGATCTGGATTATTTTACAAGCACTCACGCCAAGGAAATGCTGGAAAAACAAGAAGTAAAACTGATTACTTGGCGTGATATTCAGAAAATAATGTTCTAAGCTAACGCAAAGAAAACCCTTTAGCAGCCCACCACGGGTGTATTTCTATTTCCAGTCTTCCTGCTTTTACCATAGGGTCTGCATTAGCAAGGCTGTCGGCTATTTCCAGTGTGGGGACGTTGTAGATGGTGATGCCGCGAATATCACCATCATCTCCAAAAGGCCCTGAAATATCAGCATAACCTAATTCATACATTTTCCCCAAATGAGCCAGATGAAGCTTTTGAAGACTGTCAGCTTCTTCTTTGGTTTGTGATCTATTGGCTCCGCGCTTCAGAAAAGCGATATAATATTGCTGCATCAAGATAGTATCTCCACTTTTTTCATCTACATAATCAAAAATTTGAAATCCTTTTGCGGTAAGTTCCTTTTTTGTTTCAGTGACTGAAGGCTGTTCTTTAGTTTGAGAAGCCTTTTCAGTTTTATCTTTTTGCTCCCCTTGACAGGACAGAAAAAGAGAGAGGACGGTAATTAACAGTATGTTTTTCATAATAAAGTTTTTAATGGTTCCAGTTTTTATACGGATGCTTACTCAGTTGTGAATTGTAATATTGAACCTGACCAGTTACTTCTTCCCCGAGCCAATCCGGTTTTTCAAAATGTTCGTTTTCCGAAGCGAGTTCTACTTCAGCAACAATCAGTCCTTCATTATCACCTAAAAATTCATCCACCTCAAAAACATGGGCTTTGTGTTTGATTTTATAACGGATTTTGTCAATAATCCCTTTTTCACACAATAGCAAGAGATTTTCGGCTTCATTTTTAGAGATGGCTTTTTCCCATTCAAAACGGGTGGTGCCACTTTTTGAAGATTTTCCCTTAACGGTCAAAAAACCTACGTTGTTGTGAAGGCGAACCCTTACGGTACGCTCCGGATGTGTATTTAAAAAACCTTGAACCATATGGGTTTTTGAAAAGGCTTCTTCCTTAAAACTTTCCGAAGCGACGAGAAACTTGCGTTCTATTTCCTGCATGTTGTATTTTATAGATTAATCTTAAAATTCCCTTTTTTACCTCTCCTTGGGAGAGGTTAGAACTCCATTTTCGGTAGTTCTGGGTGAGGAAAATCTAAAACCCTAAATTTACATGATGCAAACCAAATTACCAATACGAAAGATCATTCATGTCGATATGGACGCTTTTTATGCGTCTGTAGAGCAAATGGACAATCTGGAGTTGAAGGGGAAAGCCATAGCTGTTGGAGGCGGTGAAAAGCGGGGGGTAGTTTCCGCAGCAAGCTATGAGGCAAGGAAATTTGGGGTTAGGAGTGCTATGAGTGGGTATCAGGCAAAGAGGAATTGTCCGCATCTTATTTTTGTGCCTCCCCGATTTGATCGCTACAGGGAAATTTCACAGCAGACCAGGAAAATATTTTTTGATTATACTGATTTGGTTGAGCCGCTTTCGTTGGATGAAGCCTATTTGGACGTTACGGAAAACAAAAAAGGGAATCCGTCAGCGACGATGATCGCACAGGAAATCAGAAATCGGATTTTTGATGAGGTGGGGTTAACAGCTTCGGCGGGGATTTCCATCAATAAATTTATAGCTAAAGTAGCCAGTGATTACAACAAACCCAACGGACAAAAAACAGTGGAACCCGATGAGGTATTTGAGTTTTTGGAGCAACTGGAGATCAGGAAATTCTATGGTGTAGGAAAAGTGACCACCCAAAAAATGTATCAGTTAGGGATTTTTACAGGGAAAGACCTGAAGGGAAAATCAAAGGAATATCTAACAGCACATTTTGGAAAAAGCGGTGCGTTTTATTATAATGTTGTGAGGGGAATTCATCTAAGTCCGGTTAAACCGAACAGGATCCCGAAATCGGTTGGGGCAGAACGAACATTTAATGAAAACCTGAGCAGTGAGGTTTTTATGCTGGAACGTTTGAAGAACATTGCCGAGGAGTTGGAGCGCCGCTTGAAGAAAAACAAGATCGCCGGGAAGACTATCACCCTAAAAATAAAATATAGTGATTTCAAACTGCAGACTCGAAGTAAAACCTTGGATTATTTTATTGCTGATAAAAACTTGATCTTGGAAACAGCTAAAGCGTTATTATATCAAGAAGGGCTTAATGATTCAGTACGATTACTTGGAATTTCACTGGCCAATTTGAATACCGAAAAAGCAAAAAAGAAAGAAGAAGTACAAAAAACGGTATCGGTACAGTTGAAGTTTGAGTTTTAGAATTGGGATATGTGTTTCACATGTGTGTCAAAATAACAATCAAATAACACATATTATTATTTAACAATGTTGATATGCGTTATTTTTGTGTATGAACTTACTTAAACTTAAAAATCAATAATATGAAGCAACAATTACTCTGCCTTTTTTTGGCATTTTTCACTTCCCTTACTTTTTCACAATCGGTTTTTATCAATGAAATTCATTATGATAACGATGGAGCCGACACCGAGGAAGGGATAGAGGTCGCCGGTCCTGTCGGAACAGACCTTAGCGGATGGACATTTGTGCTGTATAACGGTTCCACAGGATCGGTTTACAACACAATCAACCTAACCTCAGTTTTATTGGATATGGGATTGGGATATGGAGTGGAAGCAATTAGTTTGCCTTCAAACGGTCTTCAAAATGGGGCTCCGGACGGAATTGCCTTGGTGGATGCTTCAAGCAATGTGGTGCAATTTTTGAGTTATGAAGGGAGTTTAACCGCAGTCGACGGCCCAGCAGCCGGAATGACGAGCACAGATATTGGTGTATCCCAGTCGTCCGCTACCCCGATAGGAAGTTCGCTTCAACTTACCGGAACAGCTACGGAATATGACGGTTTTATTTGGGAAACTGTTGAGGCTGCTACTTTTGGAGCAATCAATACGAATCAATTCTTTTCAATTCCCAGCAATGATCCTGTGATCAACGAGTTTGTTTTTAATCATACCAGTACAGATGCAAACGAATATGTAGAGGTTTTTGGGCTTCCGAATACCGATCTGACAGATTTTTGGGTGCTCGAGATCGAAGGGGATAGCAACGCTTTGGGAACTGTAGACGGAGCTTTTCAATTGGGGACAACGAATGAAGAAGGGATTTATGTAACCCCTTTTATGGGGAATGAATTTGAAAACGGAACTGTAACCTTGCTTCTGGTGCGTAATTTCACGGGAAGTAATGGCGATGTGATCGATATGGATGCTGATGGGGTCATCGATACGGTTTTTTGGGATGAAATAGTAGATGAAGTGGGTGTGAATGATAGTGGCGCAGGAGATTTTAATTATACTGAAACAGTGCTTTTTGCTGGTTTTGACGGAGTCACGTTTACCGTAGGAGGAGCTTCCAGAATCCCTGATGGAACCGATAGTGATAGTGCTTCAGATTGGGTGAGGAACAATTTTAACGGAGCAGGGCTTCCTGATTTTCCTGATGCGGAAGCCAGTATAGGAGAAGCATTAAACACTCCCGGTGCAACTAATGAAGTGTATAACGGAGATGGAGGCGGAGAAGCCGTAGTGCTGATTAACGAAATTGATGCCGACACCGATGGGACAGACATAATGGAATTTGTCGAACTATACGATGGCGGTGTGGGAAATACCCCTTTGGATGGATTGACCCTTGTTTTGTACAACGGTTCCAATAATGAAAGTTACAATGCATTTGATTTGGACGGATATTCGACCAATGCCAGTGGATATTTTGTCTTAGGAAATGAAGGAGTAGCCAATGTTAACCTTGTTTTTGGTAGCAATGGCTTGCAGAACGGAGTCGATGCCGTGGCACTTTATATGGCAGACGCTACTGATTTCCCCAATGGAACAGCAGTAAGCATAGACAATTTGGTTGATGCTTTGGTGTATGATACCAATGATTCTGACGATGCGGAATTACTGGTTTTATTGAATGAAAATCAGCCGCAGATCAACGAAGGATTCAATGGTGATAAAGATCTGCACTCCATTCAGCGTTATGAAAACGGAAGTGGTGGTCTAAGAAATACAGAAACCTATGTGGCAGCCATCCCAACTCCGGGAGCAATTAACACCAATGCTTTGGAGCAGGTTGACCTTGTTATCAATGAACTCGACGCCGATACACCGGGAACGGATACCGCAGAATTCATCGAAATTTTTGATGGTGGAAGTGGAAACACGTCGTTAGACGGATTTGTAGTGGTGCTTTACAACGGAAATGGGGATTCAGTATATAACACCTTCGATTTAAACGGTTATGAGACTAATGCTGAAGGATATTTCGTTTTGGGAAATGAAGGGGTGGCCAATGTATCCCTTACTTTTGGCAGTAACGGCTTGCAGAACGGAGCCGATGCTGTGGGATTGTATCAAGGAAGCCCATCCGATTACCCAATCGGATCGACAGTCTCGACAGTTGGTTTGATAGATGCCGTGGTTTACGGTACAGACGATGCTGATGATACTGAATTATTGGTGTTGCTCAATGCAGGAGAACCACAACTGAATGAAAATGCACAAGGCGATAAGGATAATGAATCCCTGCAAAGAATTCCCAATGGACAGGGAGGCTTGAGGAATACTTCTTCGTTTGTAACAGCTTCACCAAGCCCGGGAACCGAAAACGGGGCAGTCGTTGTGCCAACAGAACCCGTAAGTATTGCTGAAGCACGTAGTTTGCCTGACGGAACTCCGGTAACAGTAAGCGGAGTACTTACCGTAGCCGATAATTTTGCCGGGCCGGCGTATATTCAGGATACTACCGGAGGAATTGCTGTATTTGATGAATTAGTTCACGGAGGTGGTTTTGCCATAGGTGATTCAATTACAGTGACAGCCACAAGATCATCTTTCAATAATCAGATCCAACTGGGTGGGGTTGCAGAAGTTGTTGATAATGGCTTACCAAATAATCCTATCCAACCAAAAGATATTACACTAAGTGAAATTGGTGATCACCGTGGAGAATTGGTACGAATAGTGAATATTAGCTTCCCTGCTCCCGGAAATTTGCTTTTTGGAAATTCAAATTATGTAGTGACCGATGCAAGTGGTTCGGGAGAACTTAGGATAGACACTGATGTAGATAGCCTTGTCGGACTTGCCCAACCTGAAAATTGTAGCGAAGCTATTGGCGTTGTAGGGACTTTTGAAGATTTTGCCCAGCTATTACCGCGATCTTTTGATGATCTTCCATGCGCAGAGCCGTTCGATCCGGACAATGGTGTTGATATTCCTAAAGAGGATACGTTTGACATTGTAAGCTGGAATATTGAGTGGTTTGGTGATGAAGGAAATTCACCCCCGGCAGGAGATCCAAACTCTGATGCTATTCAAAAAGATAGCGTGGTAACAGTCCTCAGAGAGCTGGATGCTGATATTTTTGCCGTGGTTGAAATTTCGGACGATACACTCTTTGCACAGGCGGTAAGCGAATTGGAGGGCTATGATTTCATATTGTCGGAAGCTACTTCCTATCCAAATGAACCCGGCACCAAACAAAAAATAGGTTTTGTATATAAAACGGAAACAGTTACGCCCAAAGAAACAAAGGCATTGTTGTCAACTATTCATCCTTATTATAACGGTGGAGACACTTCCTATTTAACAGATTATCCGGAAGCAGCAGATCGTTTTTACGCTAGTGGGAGATTGCCGTTTTTGATGAGTGCTGATGTTACTGTAAACGGTGCCACGGAAGAGATTAATATTGTGGCATTGCACGCCCGAGCAAATAGCAACAACGGAGCTCAATCGCGTTATGATATGCGTAGGTATGATGTGGAAGTGCTCAAAGACTCACTCGATGTGATGTTCCCGGATGGAAACCTTATCATTGCCGGAGATTATAATGATGATGTTGATGAAACCGTAGCTGATGGTATCAACACCAAAGAATCCTCATATTTGGAATATGTGAACGATACGGAAAACTATTTTATTCCAACCGCCGAGCTTAGCGAAAAAGGATTTCGTTCATATGTGTTCCGCGAAAATATGATCGACCATATTTCAGTATCTGATGAATTAAGCGGTAAATATATCGAAAATACAGCAGCAGTTCATTATGAGTTCTACGATAGCGATTATACTTTTACCGTTTCCGATCATTTCCCTGTATCTGTACGATTACAATTGAAAGAACTCACAGTCGATGAGGTAATAGTGACCGATGTGAGTTGTAATGGAGCAACCGACGGGGCAGCATCTGTAAGTGTTAGTGGCGGAGCATTTCCATACGAATATGAATGGAGCACCGGCGATACAACAAGCGAGATAGAAAATCTTGAACCCGGCATATATAGTGTTACCATTACGGACGGATCCGGAAATTCAATAACTCGGGATTTTGAAGTAACAGCACCTGAATCCATTGTAATAAATATGTCTGAGCCTGACACCTTGTTTACAGGGTATGGAGAACAACAATGTGTTACCATTTTTGCTGAAAGTATCACCGGAGGCTCTTCAGATTATACATATATGTGGAATACAGGGGAAAGTACGGAGAACATTTCGGTTTGTCCAGAGGTAACTACGACCTATGCATTGACAGTAACAGATAGTAATGGTTGCTCAGTTACCGAAAATGTTGTTGTTGAGGTTATAGATGTGAATTGCAGTAATAATCCATATCAACAAAAGGTTGAGATATGTTTTAATGGAAAATCACTTTGTATATCAGAAAATGCGGTTCCGATGTTGTTGAAAAAAGGAGCTGTATTAGGTTCGTGTGGTGGTGAGAATAGTTCAGAAACTGTAAGTGTTCAATTAAGGTCTAATCCAATCCGTAATAAAGCAAGGTTAAATATCATGAGTGTTGAGAATACGAAACTGGATTTTGCTATATATGATATGAATGCTCAGCTAAGATATCAGGAATCAGGATATATGACCGTAAAAGGCGAATGTAAAAAGGTATTTGACTTTTCGAGATTTAATCCAGGAATCTATATTATGAAAGTTTATAAAAGAGGTAGCGAGATAAAAGACCTTCGGATCAGAAAAAAATAAAATTCATCTATTAGGTATTAGGTTAAAACATTTATTTTTGCAACCCCAAAGGGCAACTTTTGGGGTTTGCTTTTTTTGATGAGTATAAAATATAGATATATACTATGGTACATTCCAAAATACTATTATTTTTGTACCGATTTTTGCTGGCCCCGTAGTTCAATGGATAGAATAAGAGTTTCCTAAACTTTAGATGCAAGTTCGATTCTTGCCGGGGCTACTTTTCGGGACAAACGCTTAAAATCGGTGTTTGTCCCTTTTTTTTCTCTTTGTAACTCATTGTTTATCAAATAGATAAGAGCAATAGCTTTGTTCAGCCTATTAGTTCGATATCCACTTTCAGAAATTATCAGATTTTCAGGAAAAATCGAACTGACAATTCTTCTTTTGGTCGCTAAATCTTCTCTTAGGTAGAGTTCATCAAGCCTACAAAGGCTATCCACGGCTTTATCCACAATGGCATCCATATCTCTTCCCGGAGCGGGTTTTAAAGTAGACAACTTATTTTCCAATTCCGTAATCTTCCTATTGCATTCTGCCTTGATCTCTCTATAATCGTCTCCGTCAATATCTCCATTGATGAGCAACTCACGGGCCTTTTTCAATCGTTCTGACTCGTTGTCAATCCTTTGCAACAGCCTCTTCTTATCCACTTTCATATGGTCGGTTTCCGAGTGATACAGATGCTTTAAAACTTCTTTGAACACCTGAACCCTTCCGGGCTTGGGTCTTATTTTTTTTAGCTCATCGACGAACAATTTGTTTGCAGATTTCGCATTGAAACGGCTTTTACAGGGAGTCGCACAATGGTAATAGTAATAATATCCGCCAGAGCCTTTGGAAGCACTTCCGGTTAAGGTTCTTCCGCATTCCGGACAGGTCAAAAAACCACGTAAAGGAAGATTCTCATTAGAAACGATCTTTGGCCTTATAGCAGGTTTTTCCCGTCCCTTTAAAATTTCTTGCACCTTGTAAAAAAGCTGTTCAGAAACGATCGCTTCATGTTGGCCGTCAACCAAGGTCTCCTCTTCATCTTTATAGGCAGGTACAATGACCTTTCCACAGTATACAGGATTCTGTACCATCAAATGAAAATTGGATCGGGAAAGTTTCAGTCCTTTCTTCCGGGCAATCGGCCACAATTCATTGGTAACATAGCGACCTTTGGCTATCGCTTCAAACACCCACCGGATGATGCTTGCTTCCGGTTCTTTTTGAGCGATAAATTTCCGGGAATCCTCCTGTCGATTGATATAACCGATAGGAGCTCCTCCCATCCATCGTCCCTCCTTTTTGGCACGACGGATACCGTGAAAGACATTCAGTCCCCTCCGGTCATTCTCCACTTCGGGGGCGGCCAGGTAGAAAGCAAGCATCAACTTGTTTTCGGGAATGGACAAGTCTATTGGTTGCTCGACGGCTTGGGGTTCCACGCTATATTTCCATAACTGGTTTATCATCTGATAAGAATCCCCTGCATTTCGGCTGAACCTATCCCATTTTGTGAATAGCACCTGATCTGTCTTTTTTCCTTTGGTCGATTTCAGGTAGTGCATGTATTCCTGCCAAACGGGACGTTTAAAGGTCTTCGCGGAATGGTCCTCGAACATCACCTTTCCGATACTGATCCCATTAGAGTGACAATATTTTTCGAGCCGTTCTTCCTGATCGCGTTGGGAGTACCCTTTTTCGGCCTGTTCATCGGTACTTACCCTGATGTATATATCTGCTGTTTTCATGGTGTGGTGTGTATCGTGTTCATTCCCCGTTTACCCATCCTTTCCTGCCGGAAACATAACCCCTTGTGCAGAGGGCCTGAAAAACAGTTTTCAAATCCCTGCCATCTCCAACAAAAAAGGCTTTTGGATGTTACTACAAGATAGTTGTTTTTTCGCAGAAAAACAATGGATTTCACCAGTATTTATAGGGGTTTCCGGGTTTTTTACCTCACTTATTCCCGTGGTTTGTTGCCGCAGGTTTTCCTCCGGTACATAAGTGTTGTCTCAGGGCTACCGGTGCCAGCTCATAGAGAAAGTTGAGCAGTATTTCCGCTTCTTCAAGGGTAATATCCTCCCCGTGATCCGAAAGTATTTGCACCACTTTTTCCGGTTTGACCCTTTTATCTTTGCTCTTTGTCTTTTGCTGCTCCACGCTATGATGAAATAGAACAAAGCTGGACAAAAACACCAGGATTTTATCACACCGCCGCCCTGTGGTGGGGCAAATAAATTGGTCCTCCTAATAGTGCGTAAAAAAGAGAGAAAGGCAAAAAAAGAAATACCGATAGCTATTGTCTACCGGTATTTCTCCTGGCCTGACGGTTATGGAGGGGCTATAAAACCCCTTCATCTGTAAATGAATAATATCCTTCTATGGTTATTATAAGGTTATCCAATACGTTCATGCCAAGGAACTCCCCGGCTTTCTTTAGTTTCTTGGTGATCTCAATGTCAGCTTCACTGGGATTCAGATTTCCTGACGGGTGGTTGTGCGCTGGAATGATACCTTCAGCGTTAGCCTTGAGTGCCCCAACCATAATCAGTTTGGTATCGGCGATCGTTCCGGCCGTACCTCCCGTGGAAATAGTAACGATCCCCAGGACTTTGTTTGCCCGGTTCAGGTACACCACCTTGAACTGCTCGACAAATTCGAGTTTATTCTTATCCCAACTGTCCAGAAGCAGGTCATATACGTCCTGGGAATTAGAGACCTTAACCCGCTCTGAGGCTTTGACCTTTGGACGGTAGGTCAGTTCAATTTCCGATACTTTGTGGAGCTGAGATTGTTTCTTTGAAGTTTCCATAATCTTTGGTTTTTAAAATTGATTATGGTGCTCCATCAGGCTTCGGGCGACCAAGGCCATACAGGAAACGGAATAAAAAGTGAGGTACGAACGGCTTTATGCCGTAGTCTTAATGGCCGCCCCGGAAGCCCGAAGCCTACCTTAGTACCGGAATACAATGAAGAGAAAACAGGAGAAAACCTATGGACAGGGAACTAAGCCTTAAGCGGTTTGTGCATGGAGGAATCCATCGATCTCTTCTTTATAGCTGAATAATAAAAGAATGCCTCCTGTCAATATGAATATAGCACCTGTCAGGCTAAATATAAGCTCAATGATACGGACACCTATGGAGCGTTCAAAGGAAGTGAACTGCTCAAGTCCGGCAGGATTCCTGCGATTGAATTTCCTCCGGGAAATGATGTAACGAATGACTATCCCAATGGCCAGAAGCAGGATTCCGGCAACCCGTAGCATGACCTCCATAAACCTGTACGTTTTTCATAGCAGTACGGGCTGTGTCCTGAAATGCTTCAGGTCTGTGAAAAATCCTCTTTGAGAGATCATTCCCTCCCGGAATAACTGCCAGAGTAAAGATACACCCATTTGGGAAAGTGTAGCATTGATAAACAAATCCTGCCTGGTCAGGGCTTCGGCAAGGGAACAGCTTGGCGTGTCGTCCTGCTGTTCGGATTGTTTGAGCAGGTCGCCAAATTCTTCCGTCACAAAGGGAAGGTTTGCTACGGCTTCGTATTTTTCGGATGGGGGTTGTCCTATGTCACCGATGGTGGATAACAGCACCTGCCCCGAATCCCGGCTATTGCCAAAATCCATCCAATATTTTGGGGCTGTCCGAAACATTCTCTCATGCCTTAACTCACTTAGTATTTCAGCAATGGTGAACCTTGCCGATACGTTGTCCACGCATGAAATATAAATATTGGATAAAGCGTGTTCGGGCAGGCGTTCCAAGGTGTCCTTTTCAAATTTTGTCGTCTCTGCCCTCCAGTTTGTCCCCGACCATCGGTTTGCCCGGTTGATAAGCGCAACGGATTTATGCAAGCCTGTTTCACACTCGGCAAAACGCTGTCTTCCCAAATTGGCTTCGGTGATACTATCATCATCCCAAAGGCGTACCGTAAGCCCCGGATGCCCCAACCCGATCAAAGCGTGGTTCATCTCCATCAGTGCGGTCAATACTTTGGAACCTGTACCGCCCGCCCCGATCAGGTTGACCTCAACCGGATTGGCGGGGTTTATCAGGTACGTATCGGTGAAATGCACTTTTTCCTTTCTCATCTTATCAGGTCATTTACCGTCATTCTGTTTTTCTTCAATACCTCTTTTGGAAATTCCTCTCCGGTCTCCATCAGTTTCTTCCACAGGTTCACGCAGTTTCCCCGGACGGGATTGTGTCCGTGCATCAGGTGACTGAAATAGCTGTTAAAAAAACAGTCTTCCCATGCAGCCGTAAACTCTTCCAGTGAAGCCGAGGAAAGGATATTTATATCCACCGTTCCCATACACACGTTTCCGTCACTGCTTATATTGAAAAAGGGAGCGTGATACAGAAGGGTGTTTGCCTTGGGTCTTCGCCCGGAAGCAAGGGCAAACAACTTTAGATGTTGTTTGGTAGCGAACCACAGTAAGGACGGTATGTTGGCTTTTCCACCGGGGATGCCCAAACCGTCAATGAAGTACAGGTTCTTCTTCGTTGGTTTTGTGTACCATAGTACCGAACCGTTTTCCGATGGGTCAAGGTGCAGGACTTGAAGCGGTAATAATCCACCGGGCTTCAAAAAAGCCCTGCGCGATTCCTCTTGCGTATCGAGTACTTTGGACAATCGTTGTGCTTCTCTTACGGACAACGGGTGGGCATTGACAGGATTACCGTTTTTATCCATGTCAAAATGCTCCACATAGGTATCGTTCTCCCGCTTGTTGGACTGGTAAAATACCAAAGCGGATTTGGGATGGTACAGCGTACCCAAACTCCCGGTTATATTCTTCCGTGCTTCCATTATCTTTCTGTTTTATAGTTACAAAGCAGGTAGCATATCTCTTCGAGTACCGTAAACAATCGGTTCTCAAAATCAAGGTCATTCCCTGTTACCTTGCTTCCGTCAAATCGTTTAGTCAGTGTCGGTTCTTCCACTTCCCCGCATTCGTTAAACTCATTGTTAACACATTCCGAAAGGCTTTCACACAGCCAGCCTTCACTGTCGGCAAAGAAGGAGATGTATTTTTCCATGTAGACAATCTCATTATCGTAGTCGTCCTCTGAATTTTCATCATATCGTTTGTCGTTCCCAAACACGCTTTCATTGGGATACCTCGAATAAAGGTCAAAGGTTTTATGAGCGAGCATCCGGCATTCATGGTCAAATTCATCACGGATTTTAAAACTATCCATGCGGTCTTTAAATACCGTCAAATTGGTGCGGTTGAAAATCTTCTGTTCCACGTGGTCACCTATCCATTCCGCTTGGTGTAACTCGCTTTTATACCTTTTCGTTTCTTCCGTATCCTCGTCCTGCATTACCCACTCCCAAAGCATTTCATACGTCCGGTAGAGGTAACTCCCTTCCTGCCGGTAATAGGGAATGTCGGCAATGTGATACAGGTAACTGCACACGGACAAAAGCAATCGGGCGGTGTGTTTCCGCCCGGGGTCTTTGAGCATCCTGTACAAAGGGGCGATGGGTATATAATATAGTTTCGCCCCGGTATCGTACCGTTCCTGGCTAACTATAAACGTCCTGTCGTTTTCCTGTACCACACGGATGCTTCCCCAATTCTTTACCGTTCTCCCTAATTTGGTTTCCATGTCCCATAGGGCAAGGGCAATATTGTAGGGGTGATTAAATTTTCGGGTCGGCATGGGCTGAACGTCATAATGCTTGGCAAGACGGGAAAGGGACTTATAAAAATCCCTTTCCACCGTCGCCGGTCTCTCCAAAGCCTCCGCTGTTTGCTGTTCTTTCCATTTGGGCAGGAATGTGGTTTTTAGAAAACCATCGGCAGTTGGGAAAGCGGCACGGATTTTAGTTTGTCCTTTCGTATCTCCTGCGCATCTTTTGTCCGTTGCATCCAGTCGGCATACTTGCCGAGCTGTCGGTACAGTTGCTTTTCTCTTTGCTTTTTGGGAACGCTGATAGTTCCCGATAGGATATGTCTCTGCATGGTTCATCGTTTTATGGTTTACCCTTTTGTTCCCATTGCACTTTCAAATCGGTATTGCACGGTATCGTCCCGGATAACCGGACCGGATACTTTCGCCGTGGTCAGGATGGGGTAGGTATTGGCATAAAAGTTCATCACGGCTTCTACGCTCCATTCCGGTTCGGGGTCGGTGAGTTTGATCTCCTGTCCCTTATCCTTTAACAGGAATATGCGTTCCAATTGCTTTGCTAATAACATGGTTTTTCGGTTTTTGAGTTAACGAATCTGTTTATCGGTCAAAAAGGTTCGGGGAGAACTGGTCGGACAGTTCTTTTTTGCGTTTGCGTATCGCCTCCGCATACTCAGGATAATTGTCAGGACTTGGCATTTTTGACCATGCCTCCTTGTATCTGCCCTCCTTTTCCAGTTCGTCCGCTTTCTTTAAAGCTTCCTTGTATTTTTTGTCCTTTTTCTCTTTTTCCTCTTTCTCCTTGCGGGCTTTCTCTTTCTCCATTTCCGATTGCCGCCTGGCTTCTTCGACCTGCTTTAGATAGGCTTCCATGTTCAGCATCAAGCCCGAAGTGGTCTTTAGCGGCGCGGTGATGTTTTCAAAAAAGCCCTTGTCCAGTTCCTCGATACTCCCTTTTAAACTAAGGGGCGGTATGAGTTTCCGTGCATCGTCGCCGCACTGGTCATTCCTGAGCAGTAGCGATACAACAAAATTACCCTCTGCCGCTTTTGATAGGGTCAGTTGCAAATCACCTGTAATGTTCAGGTTTGCTATCTGACTGAAAAAATTTGTTTCCATCGTCTTTAAGATTTTAACGTGTTCCCTGATTGATTTTTGATTGCCGTGAGTTTTTCGTGCAAGTCCGTCCAGTATTCCCTGAGTTTCTCATCCAGTATGTCAAAACCGGGGGTTTCGTGGTAGAACCTCTTGAACATTTCTACTTGTTGAAGGGTAGCCTCTAAATCCTCTACGACAATCTTCTTTCCTCTCTTGTCGATGATATACATGGCTTTTGTTTTAAGGGTGGTGTTCAAATAACATATCCACAGCCAACCGGAAACGGGCACTCCCGTTGCCTTTCTTGGCGTACTTGGCGATGCAATCAATAGTAAAGAGGGCATTGTGCCCGTCAAAGAGTTGGTCAGCAAAGAGCCGCCTGCTTTTCAGCAGTTTTTTATCGTATTTCTCTACAGCCCCGTGTACCCGTTTGGCAAGATCAAACCAAAACTCTGCGGTAATCAGTCCGTTATCCCATTCTTTGCGGATGTTGTCCTCATGCTCTCGCAGGTAGGTTGCCCGATCTCGGATGTCCTGTAAAACTCCGGGCAGTTCTTTAGGGAACAATCCTGCCAACAGGCAGGCACGTTCCACATTGGTCATTTGTTGTAATGCTTTTGTTTTCATCGTAATTGAGTTTAAGGGGAGGCTACCGGAGCAGCCTCCCCGGTTTAGAATTAATTCAGGTTAAAAGCATCTGCCCCGGATTGGGCAAAGTCCCTGCATAGGTTGAAGGCGTTTTGTGCTTTTTGTTGCGCCGTGCCTCCCAATACGACAGATTGCAACTTGGCTTCATCGCTCTTGTAATTGCGCACATTCTGAAAATATCCCGTTACGGCGTTGTATGCCCCGAACAGGGTTCCCCTGGTAGTTTCCAACTGTTGGGAATCGTTCAGCATGGCATAGGCAAAAGCATCGTTGCATTGGTTCCTGAACACCGTGGAAACTTCATCTTCCGCACCTTTTCTCAACAAATCCAATGTTCCCTTATTGGGTGCGAGTGCATACTGTATCAGTTTTTTGACCTGTTCATCGGAAACACGAACCGTTGTCCAGTGATTAAAGATTTCTTCCAGTTCATCACTGAGTTTGTTTGAAATCCCCATGAGTTTATATGCCTGTTCGAGGCGCTGTTTAGCGTTACTGGTATGCTTGATGCGAATCACATTGTTCATCCGATGCATAGCGGCATTCAAGGTGTTGCGGCAAACAATCCTAATGGGCGTAAAGGCGGCGGTAATACTTCCTGACCCGTCGTGACTGGTAGTAAGGAAAAGATACTTTTCCGTTACATCATCCCCGCTACCGACCCTGATATAACCGGGCAGTTTGGCAGTGATGAAAATGCGCTCCCCGTTGCCCAATGCTCCGGCAGTCTCATATAAGATACCATCGCCCTCTACAATACTGTCAAAAAAAGAAAAGGCATCGGCATTCTGAACCACATGGTAATCTTTGCCGACCACCCCTAATACGGTATTGTTATCCGTTCGGACGGTAGCGAATTGACCCGGCACGGGAATTTCCCCGTCGGTTACTTCCCCATCGGCAAGGTTAACACTGTTCCCTTTGGTATAAAGAGGTGATTTGATGACCTCGTAATTAAGCCCTGCCTGTTTGATAGCCTCGGCACTGGTCGGGTAGTCTGTTACTACCTGTCCCAATCCGTGCCATGCTTTCTCTTTCACGGAGAAGAAACTGTACTTCCCCGTTCTTTCGTTAAATGAAATATCATGTGCCATAACGACCCCGTTTGTACTTGTACCCCGCAGACGAGCTACTGCGGTTTTAGGTGAAACTGAATTTTTTTTCACCGCTGAATGCTTCAAAAAACACTCTTTTTCAAAAGAAAAAACGGCAAAAAAGAAAGCAACGGAAAGAGCGGCTGAGCCGGTCAAAAGGAATCGGAATAATGGAAGGGGCCCTTTAGGGAAGCAGTCCGTTATGCCGAAGTCTTTTGGCCCCTTTTGCAATGATCTTCTGCTGTCAGCCGCTACGTTCGCTGCCCTTTTCTGCCGTTTTCTTGAAAACAGAAGAATATCCTGTTTTTCCCGGTCTGAAAACAGGGCCTTTTCTTTACAAAAAGGGGCGTATTGGAGGAAATAAAGCCTGGTCCCGCCCAGGCGGGGAAACGGCCGTAAACATAACAGAGGGAACTAAACGACTATGCACTGCAATGCATATTAGTTAATTGCCATCAATGTTCAGGCTTCTAAAAACTCTATGCGACAGGGAATTATTTGCAGGCTGGATGAGTTGGTGAATATCTGATTCTCAGGTCTTACATTTGGGTATTTAGACAAGCTCTGGCGTTTTAGACCGAAATAATACCAAGCTAAGAAACGTGTGTATTTTGGAACACTGCTCATTAATCGAGAACCAAGCTATATTACATTTGCCATACTTCATTTTATCCATTCAACTAACATTTTTTATTAGTTATTACAAACAATGGATTTTTAGAGTTTAATAATTTTGGATTGTCCCAAAATTTCTCCCTTGTGCTCATATTGGAGTATGTAGGCCCCGCTTTTAAGATTTATCAAATTGTAGTTATAGGGCAACTGGATATTTTCCTTTTGATCTGCCAGGGTTCCGTCTAAACTGAAGAGTTTTATTTTCAATGGCTTACCCTTTAATTCCTGTGACCCGGTAAGTGTTACAATGGAACCCACGGGATTGGGGTAAACACTTAGCAGGTCGTTAGAAAGTGTCAACTCAGGAACTGACACCGTATGGCAACCATCCACCACACAGCCCATGCTATCCGTTTTGGCGATCCACATTTCTGAAGGTTTTCCCAAATCCGCCGCATACCCAAATGCAACCATCCCGTTATCAGGTGTTGCCCTAAGATCATAAAGGATATTATCCCCTCCCAGGGTATCATATATAACAATATCACGATACCACACACTATCCAGGTCCTGATCAAGCCTTAGAATATAACTTCCCCAGCTATAAGGGCGATTAGGATCATGTGGTTGAAGGATTTCCGGGTAAAATACGCCCAGGATTGACCAATCACCATTACTATTGTGTACCACACTAAAAATGGCATTACCAGGGTAATAGGGTAGAAGGGTATCAGAATAAATTACAGAGCCATCCTGGTACTTTCTTATCTCAACGAGAATATACCCATCATAGTAATGAGGCTGAAGTGTTGGCTTTTTTGGTGCAGTTAAAGTGGAGACTGAAAGAAAAGTACTGTCACTTAAGTTCTGGATAATTGCCTCTGGATCCGAGTAATTGCTTCCAAAGGTTACTTCCCAAACCTTATTTCCTAAGCTGTCCGTTTTTACTAGAAGTTTGTCAATACTATTGTTCCCGTTACCTTCTTCCGCGCGGCTCCCGGCAATAAGATACCCGCCATCCGGGGATCCCATTACCTGGCTTCCCCATTGCCACATGGCTTGCCCTGTGGGTTCGGGGGCAAAGTAGTTATGTTCCCAAATTCTTTTCCCTGTACTATCAAATTCAGCTAAATAGAGGCTTCTGCGACCAATGGTATCCCATGGTGGCACTGCCGAAGCCGTACCCGTGACAATAAACTTCTCATCTTCAATAACCAAACTTCCATGAAGCACTGTATTTATAGAATCTTCAAATCTGAAAACTTTGCTCCAAACGGTATCGAGGTTAGGTTTAAGTTTGGCAATCCATCCGCGTAAATAAGCCTGCCCGGCAATCCAGTAATAACCATTCTTAAAGTGGGCAGACCCCCAAAGTCCCGGCTTAAGGCTACGGCTTGGATGGGTTACCGTGTCTGTCTTGATGATATTTCCAATACTATCCACCAATACCAGGTAAGCCCCTATATAGCCGCCCCCTAAAGGGACCTGCCCTGCGGCCAGGTAGGTATTATTTGGGCCGACACAACCGGTAAAAGTCCCTATACCGGGTGGGTAAACCTTGTTAAAGCCCCCCTGTGCCAGGGAGGCTTTTATTGAGATAATTAATAGCAATATGCTTAAGGCATGTTTCATTACAACTTTATCAACTTAGTTTGACCCAAAATTTCATTTTGGTATTCATACTGTAAAATATAAGCGCCCTTTTGCAGGTGCTCCATTTCATAAACAAAGGGCATTTCCTTATTGGTCCTCGATTCGATCAATTGCCCATCCATACCATAAAGGTACAAATTCAACTTTTCGCCGATCAATCCCCCCGGTACTTCTATTAACGTATGGGCATCCACAGGGTTGGGGTAGAGTTTGAATTTTCCCTGTTCGTCAATGCTGCTCCTTCTTCTACGGGCGCTCTTCTCCAAATCGGGTACCATGACATAATCGGTAAAACGGGCATCGTTGTATTCATTGTCCAACGAGGCCTGGTACTCCAGGAATGATTGCGACCATACACCGCTGTAATCCCCATTGTCCACCATGTCCCACAGCGCATCCTGGTCATCCATATCCAGTGTATCATAATAATTGCCTTCGCGGTGGCCGTTTCTCCAATTGAGGTACGAAACAATATTGGTGTGCCGCCCCGGCATGTTTTCACCCAAACTGTTCATCTCGTTGGCCAGGTCGGCGATGATGGTATTGGCCTCTTCCGTTTGATCAGAGGTGAGGAAATAATCCGCCGCAAAATACCCGTAATCACTTACATAGGGGTTTAACAGGACATCCTCCAACATTGCTACGGCCGTGGCCTGCTCTTCCACATCGTCAATACGCTGCATCACTTCACGCCCTGCAATTTCCTTCTGGCTGATCAATTTACCGACCTGGGCTTGCATTACATCTTTGGCATCCCATGTTTTGGTGCCATCAATAATATCCTGGATGTAGGAAGAGGGCATGCCGGGGTGGTGCTGGTACAACAGGTCCAGGATATGCGGTTCCCTTGAGGTGCCGGGATTGGCCACCATAATGTTGCGCAACATCATGTCCGGGAAATCTTCGATAAGAATAACATCCTCCAGGATCTGGGCGCTGAGGTAAGGCGATTGGTTCATCAGGTCCACGTACAGGTCATAGTGTTCCTCATTGGTAATAAAATAGATCTGCGCCTCCAGCTGCCAGGTGTTGCCGCCGTCGATCAACTCATCCAACAGGTTGGATATGGAATCCACCTGGTTGTCCCATTGGTGGTAATCGGCATAGGCCTCATCTATGGGGTAATCGTATTGCGCCAGGGTATCGCCCGTGCTTTCCAGGATTAACATATGTGGGGAGCAGGCATCAGCTTTAATGAAATCTTCCGTATATTCAAACGGTGTTAAATACCCCAAATACGCGGGTTCCACGGCCGGGGTGGCTGCGCTGTCGTGATGGTGGTAATTGACATTCAAATTGTTATAATTGGCGTAATCAGGCTCTCCCGGTTCTTTAGTAAATAAATTGCCAGCAAGATTTTCAGTTTTAGTTTGTCCCGGATTTGATGCCGGATCGCCCTGGTTTTCCCTGATCCCCTGGTTGGGATGTGGGTGTTCCGGCCAGACAACAATATCATAACCACAATCTATAAATTCATTGCAGCGGACCTGAAGGCCACTTTTTCCAGATGAGTTCCTGTTGTTCCCCAATGCCTGAACGGCATAATCCAGTCCGGTAAATGTATTGTTGTAGGGGATGTTTACCGTTTCGCCGCAATTGCGGAATACAAGGCCAATTGTGGTGGCATCGCCACTTGTTTCGTAGATGTTAACCTCAGTGCTTGTACGATCAAAATCGTTTTCCTCAATAGTGGTGAGTGGGGCGCCGGTGAGATAAATCCCGTAGGGGAAATCCTTGTATTCCTGCTCCTGGCCATAATAAAATACCTTATAGGAAGTGTCCTTGGGAACCCGTATCCGGTTCCTGGCAATGATGCTGCCAATATCCCCATTGATCCGTATGGAATGCCGTGTCATAAAGAAATAGGTATGGCTAATGACATTCCTTTTACCGAAAAGCGGCTGCGAGGCATTAATATGTACCCCGTTAGGGTAAAATTCAATCTCGTTTCTAACCTTGCTGATGGAATCCATTTGTAATTTCAGGGTTGCATCAAATGCCAATATCGCTGTTTTGGCGTATTCTTCATTGCTAATGCTGCTGGCAATACTAACGTCAACCTTCCAGGAGCAGCCGATAAATTTTACACCGTAAACACCGGCCATGTCAACGGAGGCATTCCTTTTGATGTTACCGGGGTTAATAAAACTGCTTGTCTTGATAAAGGAGGTGTTTTTAAATTCGGCTTTGTAATCACTTACCAAAGGACTTAAGGTTGGATTCAACCAATTGACGATCCATGGTTTGCTGCTGTACGGGATCAGGTGGATGTCCCTCAGGTTGTTTTGGAAGATCGCACCGTCTGTGGAAATGATCCCGCCGGAAGATGATACGGGCCCATTGTCCCAGAAGCAATTACTTACAGCATCAATGGCGTTTTCAATGTAAGTGTCATTATGCATGATCAAACTGCCCTGGAATTGCGGGATTTGGATTTTGGTATTATCGCCCATTAACTGGATCCCTGTCCACCGGTTATTGACAGGCCCTGATATGCCCCCGCAAAGGATTTCAATTTTTGCGCCCGCTTCCACCTTTATGAGGCCATTGCCAGGCATGCTCAAGTCACCATTAATGTATAAAGTGGCGCCACTTTTCACCACAATTTCTTTGGCTGGTGAAAAATGCAACCCGTTAATGGTGTCTGTTTGGTTGTAATAAGTGACCCCCGGGGATGTTGGATGGCCAACAATATGGCCTGGGTACCCTGATTTGATGATCTGTTTCATCATGTTTGTTTGCATAGGGCTCAGGTACACGCGGTTACCACCGTTATAGCCCATTATATTGTTGGAACATCCCAGTGAATCACAATATGCCCCCCTATCCGGTGCAGTATCCGTTATTTTAAAAACCACATCCCCGTCACATAGTATTGTTTTGTTTGAACCACCGCAGAATGTATGCCTCAATCCATAGCCATGTCCTATTTCATGAGTTAACAATCCACCAATCCACCGGTGGCTATTGGCCATAAGAACCACGTTATACGGGGACATATACCTGCCACCTGGGGCGCCGCCGCCGGCCATGTCCGTATATACTATGACCCGGCTCCTTTCAAACACGGAAGGGGGGACCATACCTGTAATTGCGGGAATATCCGTTGCCTTATCATTTATCAGGGCCAATGAGTCCTCCTTTATATAAATAATAGTGTCAATGACAAACTGTATCCCGGAATTTCTTTCAATGGGAACGCCCGCCACCGGATAGGAGGGGTCATGCAGGGAATCTAAAACATCATTTAGCTGGCCTACGCCCCAATTGAGGTCTATAAAGTCCTGTTGTGGGTCGTTAAAGTTAAAACCGTATTTATAGCCGCTGTCATTCTGGCAAATGACAAATGATATCCGCACCTGGTAATGATTGGTATCATCCGGGGCCGAACCTACAGCACAACCGGATGGCATGATCATACCGGGTATCCCGGTAGAATCCATTTCAGTATGGCAGTCCTGGGCATAGCTGTTGGTGCAAAGGACCAACAAAAACAAAAAGGTCCAATTCAAAATTTTCATTGTTTAATTGATTTTAGTTTTAATGAATCGAAGAAAAACAGTCCATTCAAAGCGCCTTCCAATGAGAATTACCAGGGAATGAACGCTTCGAAGTTGGGGTTATTCCACCGACTGTGCAAGGATACAATTCTAAAAAACAGGGTTTTACCCAAAAAACAGGAGATACCCCTGAAGAGGGCACAGGAAAATCCCCCTGCCCATTAGGGGAAATACCCTTGGATATTAATTTTACTAATAAAAAAGAAGGTATGCTTATATTCGATTTCCCTGGTTTTAAACCGGGGAGCAAAAAAAAGAGCCCCGGTGATTACGGAGGCCCTCTCTTTAAGTATATCCATTTGCTTTGTATCATATCTTCGCTCCTTTCTTCTTAGAAGATGTCTTCCGGGTTGCCGGGGCCCGTTTGGCCGCTTTTCGGGCCTGCTTTTTTTTTCCTGCCTGGGATTGTGATTCGGTCTTCTTTGTGCCTTCCGGCCCCTGCTTTTGCTTTTCTCCCAGATATTGTTCCCTGCTTATGGCTTTACCGTTCTCATCAAGGACGTTGACCGTTTTATAACGGGGATTGGCCTCCAGGAACACTTTCTGCTGCTCTCCGCCCATTTCCATAGTGGCCTGGTAACGGTTGCCCTTTTTAAGGGCTTTCTCCACCCATTCCACCTGGCGGTTGTCTCCCAGTTCTTTGACCTGTAGGCCCTTAAGCACAGAGGTCAGGTCATAACCATAGTTTTGGTGGTACTGGTTGACCTTATGGTTGTTGTGCTTGTCTTTTTCCGCCGAAAAGTCAAGCTGCAACCAGGCCCGGTATTGTTTCCCCTCCCAGTTGTAGAGCTTTTTGTGGACCGCCCTTCCTTGCAGGAGGTTGTAGGCTTCCCTGGCGGATACCGACTGGTTCGCATAAAAGGTCTGGCCCTTTTCATTGCCATTGCCGGGTCTTAGTACCGCATCGTACTTGTTGAAAAAATACCGGTCCGAGGTGGCTGATTTTTTAAAGTACAGGGAAAAGTTCATGTCGTTTCCCTCTACTTTGGCTGTGTGCTGTAAGCGAAATTCTTCCGCTGCGCTTTTCATGTTTTTCTCCAGCTCATCGTTCAGGGCTGTGTCAAAGCCTGTGTACTTGAGTTTTTTCTGAAGAAACTCCAAATTCTCCTTTTCCATGATCGTCTTGTTTTTCGTTAATGAATTAATCTCTGAAGGTGGGGACAACTTTTGTCCCTGTGGTTCTTCTACTTTTTGCTTTTTCATTGTCTTATGCCGGTACAAATTGTTAGCTTCCCTCACTTGTAGCGGCCCTTTTTGCCCGGGCTGCCCTGCCCGGTGGGTCACAACCCGGTCTTGCAGGTTGTGACGGCTCCAAAGCCGGGCCCTTCGCCATAGCCTGGCCAGTATCCTTGGGAAGCGTTTGGGATAAAGCTTTCTTTCGATCTCCCCCAAATGCAGGCGCAGCATGTCGTTTACCGCAGCCTCCCCTGTGTCCCGGGGTGTTGCCCTGAACCGGTAGCGGATCTCATCGAGGTGACGGAGCTTCAGTCCCAGGAAGGCTTTTCCCTTAAAATCTTCCGAAGGGAAGAGTCCCTCAAATTTCTGCTCTTGGCGGTTCCAGGCTTTAAGCTCTTCTTCCAGGCTACCCATTTTCGTATTTTACTGTTTCTCATCCGAATAAAATTCCCGGGATACCCTTGCCGGTTCCTATTTCCCCGCCCTGAAAACAGGCCGGGCTTTTAAAAGGTGCTTCCCCTTGATATCCAGGGTAAGGTGCCGGTCCCCGCTTTCTTCCATAAGCTGGACGACCAGCTTTTTGCTGTCGGCGATGGTGAACTTTTTAAACGCTACCACCACGGTGTTCTCACCCTTACCGGGCAGGCCGTTCCCCCGGGTATTGTACCGATGCAAAGGCTCCAGTTCGGTTTCCCTCATGGCAGTTCTTTTGACCTGCCTGCGGTCCCGGACGTAAAAACGCCACTGGTCGATGTTGTAATCGATCTGCGAGGAATTTTCAAGGTCAAAGCGGAAAAACATCACTTCGCTTTTGATGTAAATGCCACGAAGCCGGAGCGTCACCCGGCCCTCCCTTGCTTTCTTTTGAAGGAAAGATCCTTTTTTGGAAACCACCCCGCAGTACCGGTGAACCTCACCTGTGGTAAGGCTCACGTTTTTGAACTTCAGGATGGTATCTTCCGCTTCCACCTGCTTTCCCATGTCGATGACCTGGAAGGCCGGGTCCTCGGAATAGTTCACTGAGAAATGGTACAGTCTCCCGTCTGCGGTGATCACACTCAGGTTGGTTTCGGGAAAGCCTTTGACCCCGGCTTTCAGGCGGAGGATGTTGCTGATCTCCCTGTCCTTTTGTGCCAGGATACAGCGGCTCCCCCGGTCAGCGCTTTTCACCCCGGCGGGGAAGATCAAAACGGTGGTCTTGTCCCAGGCCACTTCGAGGTTGTAAGGCCGGATGGCCGCCTGGCTAAGCAGGTGTTTTTCGATCTGCCCTGCGGGCCCGGAAAATTCTTGTGCCCCGGCAAAATGAAACGCCATGCCCAGGCTGATGCAAAAAATGAATTTTTTCATGATCTTTTGTTTTAAAGGTTTAGTATTGGTTGTGCCGGTCTTTATCGACTAAAAGGACCGGGTGACCGGCTTTGACTATTACCCTGACCAGCTTGACTTTCTTGCTGAACAGTCCCTTGGCCGCCTCGATGCCTGCACCGGCCACCTGTGTCCCAAGGGAAGCATCGAATGGCATAAGCTGCATACTGCCGACGGCATTGTCAGCACCTTCCCTGGCAGATTCACGGGTAATGGCCCCGGGAATATGAATGCCCGGCAGGGCATCCATGTCGTAGACCGCCAGGTTGACCGGGAATATGGCTTCCCCGTCACGGATGGCCTTAACCTGTACATCCAGGCGCTCTCCCCGGATGTTGCAGGTGCCAAAGACAAAGGCCCCTTCGGGGATCTGTACCCCGTCAATAAAGATGTCACGGGTCAGCCGCATTTTCACCGTGGACCCGGAAACGAGCTCCTGCTCCTGGTGGATCACGGCCGGTACGGCAAGGCGGGTTTGCCGGGCAGGCACCCTTTCTTCTTCCAGCCCGTAAAAACCGTTGGTCTGTGGTGGGCCCCATTGCACCTGTGCGTTGCTATTTATACTGTCAATAACAGGGCCCTGTTGCTCCATAAGCTCCACGGGGTCCTGCCGCGGCTGTAAGTGGACCGGGTAGACCTTCCCCCGGTTCTGCTCGGATCGTCTTTGCAGCTTTTCCCTTGCCCTTTCGGGGTACTGGATATCGAGTATTTTTTCCAGCATGTTCCCGATCTGGGCCAGTTCCGGGTCTTCCCCGCCGGGGCCTCCCACCTCTCTCATCAAAGCTTCCAGCTTATCGATGTCACTGGTAAGGCCCGGATCAACTCCTGAAAGCATGGAGGCTTCCTCAAGTACAGGTTCTTCCGGGGCCTGCTGCAATGCTTGCTCAAGTTCATCGAGCTTTTGCCGGACTTTGACCTCCTGCTCCTTTACCGGGTCGGTCACGGGCAGTGCACTCACCCCGGAAGGTTCAGGGTCTTCTTCCCCGAAAACGATCTCCGGCTCGGGGAGCGCGTCCACATAAGGGTCCATTTTGCGCTCTTCCCCCCTGCGGATGGAATCCTTTTTTGCCATTTCGTAAAGGCTCATCTTGGTCATGGGTTCTTTCTCCAGTCGGGGAGAGGGAAGGTCACTGATCAGCTTCGAGGCTTCCGGTGTTGTTTCCTCCGGTAAAGGGCCGCCTCCCAGGGCCCAGAAAGTCGTTGCCAAAAAGGGCAGGGTCAAAAGGGGGAGCACCATAAGGAACTTCCTTCTTTTTTCTGTTTGTTTAGTCATGGTCTTTAAATTTTAAAATTGAATCCCCGGCAGGAACCTCCTGCCGGTCTGTTGAAAGATCACTCCCGGGCATCCGGAGCCCGCCGGGCCGGGCAAGGGTCACCGGCGGGGGCTTGTCCGCTATTGCAGAGACAAGCAGGTAGGTATTGCAGCATCCAAGCAGCAGGCAGAATAGCACAAGGGCAAGCTTTTTTTGTCCCACACAGAGACGGCCTTCCCAGGCTTGCAAGCGGTTTGCTACTGCTTTTCCCACCCCTTCCGGTTGCCCGGTTTTGCTCCCCGTCGTATGACCTGTATTTTTTTCGCTCCTTTTCATCTTTTTACCTCCTTTTAATGTGAATGTCCTTGTTCTCCAGGGTCTTCCAGTTCTCTATTAAAAACCCGTGGGGGTTGTTGTCCGAGCGGTTTACGTTGCGTAAAGTACCTTCCGTTACCAGCCTGCGGGTGACTATCGTGGTGGTGCGGGTGATCTTTTGGGTGCCGTAGTAGCGGAAATAATACGGGTACTGCTCCAGGCTGACCCGGATACTGTCCGCGGTGATCCCCTGGCTGATATTCCCGGAGATCACCCCGTTGTAGTACCCGTTTTCCTTCAGGTTGTTGTACTGGTCCCGGGCAGAGGCATCGGCCATGTAGAGCGCTTTCCCCAGGTTCCCTTCGATGACCTTATCGTCCGGGTCGAGGGTGAAAAAATAGTGGTGGAACATTTTTACATGGTCCCGTGCTTCTACCGGGATGTTGTCTTTTCGCTGTGCGGAAAAGGCTTCAATGGCTTTCCCACCGGCCAGTACATAGATCGTTTCCCGGGCAATTTGGGCCGCGCGGAAACTTTGATAAATGGCAAAACACGAGATCAGCCCGCATACGATCACCCAGACCAGGCTGAAAGTCTTGATGTGTTTATATGCCGTGTCGATATTTTTAAGTTGCTCAAACATTTCTTTTAAAACTGGGATAAAAAGCGGTTTTTACATTACTATTTTGGCAGCCGATGCGGCTGTTTTGACCATCAGTTTCCCGGCTTTTTGAAGCAGGGATGAGTTTTGCCCGGACTGGATGATATAATTGGCGATCGTGGGTACCTTGAAATACCCGACAATGGCAATGATCATAAAGATGATGTATACCGAGGAGCCAAAGAACCCGGGGTCCCTGAGGTACATATTCTCCTGTATGCGGGCGGTGATCGCCCCGAAGATATTGGCAATGGGCAGCCACATGAACACGTTGATATACCTCGATATCCAGCCGGTCAGGGTATGCTGGAACCCGTCAAAGACCGATAATCCCAAAACGATGGGCCCCAGGATGACCAGCACGATGAGCTGGAAGGTCCGAAGCGTATCGATACACAGGGCAGCGGCCAGGTAGATCATCTCCAGTACCCAGCGAAGCACCTGTTTTACCCCGGACTTAAAGCTCAAAAACCAAAAGCTGCCGCTTAAAGGTTGTTCCTGGGCCGTATCCCCGTACTCACCGAACTTTTCGGCGTCCCCCATCCAGGGGTAGATCGATTTGCGGACGATCTCCCTTTTTCCCTGTTCAATATGCCAGGTCACCGCCTGGTTGGGGTTTTTCACCATGTCTTGCGTGCCCTTTACCACCGGGCTCAATACCCCGTTCAAAAGGGCAATGAGGTAAGGGTAGAGCAGAATGGCCATACCAATGGCAAAGGGCCTTAGAAGGGGGTACATATCGATGGGCTCCGCATTGGCAATGTGCCGCCATACCCTGAGGGCAATATACCAGAGCGCCGCAAACCCGGCCAGGGCCCTGGCCGCACCGATCAGCCGGTTGCTAAGTGGGATCATATCATCAAAGAGCTCCTGCAAAACCCCGTGCAGGCTCTCCACCCCGGTGCCCTGTGCCATCCCTGCGAGGGGTAACAGGGTAACAACGATCATTAAATATCTCTTTTTCATTTTTTACGGGGTTTTATAAAGTTGGCTTGCCTCTTCCAGGTATCCCTGTCCTCTTTCCCGTTCAAGGGCCACTGTAGCCGTGCGGCCGTTAAACCCCTGTAAGAAAGTGAGCATCTGTAGGGTCTCCCCATGGATGCGGTCAATGGCTTCCAGCCTCTGGGCGTCGTTCATGCGAAGGGGCCCGGCCGTTACGACCGATACCAGTTCGTCCAGGTTCCTAAGGCCCAGGTCAAAGAGGTCCGCATACACCTTTTGGAGGTATTGCAGTTCCGCGGCACTGAAATGCCCCGAGGCCGTAAACCGCCGGTAAGCACTTTGGTAGCGGGAAAGAATCTCCCTTTGGAGCCTTATGGTCCCTGCTGCCTTCCGGTAGTTCTTCACATCAGGGTTTACCGCCAAAAGGCCATCCAAGAAGACATCGTGCAGGTTGAAATCCCCTTCGGCGATGTCCTTTACCCTCGTATACCCGTCGGCCAGGATACGGTACCCGTCGTACATATTTTGTAGGATCTTGCGAAGCTGATCGAGCTTTTTAATGTTCAGCATCAGCTGTTCGAGTTCCTGTGCCTGGGCCCGTGCCGGTTGATGGCAGAGACAGGTAAGGGCTATAATGGTACTAAGCACAAATCGTTTCATAATAAATCTGTTGGTTTTAATGTAAAATTTCTATGGCCCGGCCATCGGTTTTCTCCCGGAGGCGGTTTTCGGCCAGTTGTTCCCCTCTGCTGTTGTAATCGCGCAGGTAGCGGTACCTTTTAAGCATGGAATCATAGATCACATCGATCCTTCCCAGCCTTTCCGCATCGCTCATTTCCAGTTTCCCGGGGGTGAGCAACCCCAATAGCCGGTCCAGGTCCCGGGTGGATCCTGACAGCACCCGGCCATGGACCTCCCGGATGGCCTGTAATTCACTTAAGGAGAATTGCCCGCTTTGCTCCAGGGCCCGGTAAGCATGCTGCCGCTCACTGACCAAATAGGCCTGTAGCCGGGCAATGTCCTTTATACGGGCATAGTCCCGCACCACCGGGTTGACCGACTTCAGCTCATCGAAGAAACCTTCGTGCAGGCGAAATTCCCCGTTCCTTATATCCCCGATCATCGTAAGCCCGCGGTCCACGACCCGGTAGCCCTTTTGGGCATAACCCAGGTAGATCTTGAAAGCGACGATCTGCTGCAACAGGTATTTCCGTTGGGTGTCCTTTTGGTTGAACCATTCATCCCAGTTCTGGGCCCCGGCGTGTGTCACGCTAAAAAGCAGCAAGGTGATCAGCAGTCTTTTCATGGTTTTACTTATAAAGGTTTTCCATTGTGCTGTTATCCCCCAGTGCGCTTCCCCTTTGGCTGCTGATCCCAAAATTCCGGCGGTTAAAAAGCCGCAGGTCATCCAGGTTGCTTTGCACCCTTTCGTCCACCTGGTGGATGATCTTCATCCGCTCGCCGTCGCTCATCTGGGTATGGAAGGAATGGACGATCCCGATCAAATGGTCCAGGTTATCGGCGCTTTCCTTTAGTACGCCTGAATAGATCTTTTCCATTTGCCGGAGTTCTTCCGTGGAAAAATGGGGGTCTTCTTTAAGCAGGTTCCATGCCCTTTGGTATTCTTCCATAAGGTGGAGCTGTTTTCCCGTAATATCCCGGACACGCCGGTAGGTGGAAATAATGTTCTTTACCTTCCAGAGCTCCTGGTAATAGTCCGCGTAAAGGGTGCGTTGTTTTTCCGACCACTCGGAAATTTCCTCCAGTTTGAGTTTGGACAGGGCGTTCTCGATCGTCTTCTGGACATTTTGAAGCCAGATGGTTTCCGTTTGCAGCCGCTGTATCTTAAGGTCAATGGCTTTGATGGCACGGATGACGGCCTGCCGGATGATGGCCCCGATCGGGGTGGCCTGGGTGGGCTGGGGCATCAGCATAGCCCCCAGCAGCAATACGGCGATCATGGTCTTTTTTACGCTTTTCATCTTCTCTTTTTTTAAGGTTCATTTTTCATTTCCCCGGCCAGCACCCGGATGGCCTTCTGCATATCCCCCCCAAACCGGGAGGTGTATTCCTCTACCCGGGCCTTTTCGCTTTGCTCCGTGGTGTATGCCAGGTATTCCGCCGTAGAGACTTCCGTGCGGTATACTTTGGAAAGCTGCCCGCCAAGGGAAATGAACACCTCTTTGTATTTCCTCTTTGGGTCATTGGCCTTGTTGACCGAGAGCACCAGCGCTTTTTCCTTTTCACTCAGGCCCAGTAGCTCCTGTACCTGGTCAAACTTGTTCCGGTACTTGCCCTGGTCCAGCAGTATCTTGCAATCCGAGTTGTTGATGATCGCCTGTTTGACAATGGGGGAGGAGATGATATCCTCCACCTCCTGGGTGACCACTACGGCTTCGCCGAAAAACTTCCTTACGGTTTTAAAGAGGTACTTGATGTACTCTGCCATGCCTTCCTTGGCAATGGCTTTCCAGGCTTCTTCGATAAGGATCATCTTGCGGATGCCCTGGAGCTTCCTCATCTTGGAGATAAAAATTTCCATGATAATGATCGTCACCACCGGGAACAGGATGGGATGGTCCTTGATGTTGTCCAGCTCGAATACAATAAAGCGCTGGTGCAACAGATCGAGGTTTTCCCTGGCATTGAGCAGGTAATCGAACTCCCCGCCTTTATAATAGGGACGCAGCACATAAAGGAAATTCTCCATGTCAAAATCCCGGTCTTTGACCCGGTCCCTCTTTAAGGCCTGGGAAAATTCACCTTTCAAAAACTCGTAAAAGCTGTTAAAGCAGGGGAAGGTCCCCGGGGTTTCGGCCAGGTGATCATAATACCCGGTGAGGGCATTGGAGAGGGCAACGTACTCCGAACGCTTAAAGGGTTCGTCATCCTTTTTCCAGAGGGCCAAAAGCAGGGTTTTCAGGCTTTCCTTCTTTTCGGTATCCGGGCGTTTGCCCCCTTCGGTGAAAAAGGGATTGAACCGGATGGGGTCGTCCTCCTGGTAGGTGAAATAATACCCCTTTACCAGGTCACACAGCCCGCGGTAGGAATGGCCTACATCCACCAGGACAATATGGGTGCCCTGCTCGTAATATGTCCGGACCATGTGATTGGTAAAGAAGGATTTGCCTGACCCGCTCGGCCCCAGGATGAACTTATTACGGTTCGTGATGATCCCCTTCTTAATGGGCTCATCGGAGATGTCCACGTGTACCGGGGCGCCATAGAGCCGTTCCCCCAGGCGGATGCCCACCGGGCTGATGGAGGAGCGGTAAGCCGTCTCCATGTTGAAAAAACAGGTCGCCTGCCCGGCAAAGGTGTCAAAGGTGTCATTGACCGGGATATCAGCCGCATTACCGGGTATCCCCGCCCAGAAAAGCTGGGGGGCGCCCCGGGTCTCCAACCGGGGGACCGCATCTATCCGGGAGAGGGCCGAGGAAACCAGGTTCCTCAGGTCTTTCAGCTGCTCCCTCTTACCGGTCCACATGATCACACCAAAGTGCGCCTTTATAGGCATGCGCTGCTTGCCGATAGCCTCGTTGAGAAAATCCGAGGTGGCATCCCTGGAAATGGTATTCTCCCGGCTGTAGGCCGATAGCGATTGCAGCCTCAGCCTTTTGCTCTCCATTTTTTTCAAGGTCTGCCCGGCATCCCCGATCACGATATACTGGTTATAGATATGGTTGCAGGGCAACAGGTGCCCCAGGGGAGCTGCAAAGGCCACGGGAAAACGGGTACGGTCGGTGGCATAGCCCTCGTAATTGGTGGAAGGGGCTACTTTCCCAGGCAGGTCTTCCACATCGGCCAGGGTGTACATCTGGCAATAATTTTCCCCGACTTTCCATTCCGGTTTGAACTCGATGTCCCCAAGTTCCGGGCGGGCCCCTTTGGGCAACAGGTGGCAGTAGCGTTCCAAAATACCCGCCTTTTGTTTTGTTCCTGTCCAGTCCCCGGGTTTAAGCCGCCGGAGTTGTATAAGGCCACTGTCAGAGAGGATCTGCTCAAACATCCCTATGGCCGCCCCCAGTTCCTGGACAAACAGGGGGTCAAGCGCATTTTTAGGGACGATCCCCCCACTCAGCAGGTTGGAAAAAGCCGAGGTGGAAAGCCGGTGATCCGGGTGTTTCCGGGTAATATAGAGGTAGCATTCATGCTCCAGGTAAGGACGTTCGTTAAAGAACATCTCGCTCTCCCGCGAGAGAAAGGAGGGGGGGTCCCCACTGAAATCCCCACGATAGCCGGCCTCTGTAAACCAATCCTGCTTATGCACCAGGGAATGTTTTGGTAAGACTTTCACCGCCTTTACCCAGGCGTAATGCAGGGCCTCATACTCCTTTTCGGAAAGGGTAAAGAGCTCCGGGAGGGCTACTTTGAACCCGGCGGTAATGTCGCCTTGCCGGGAGAGCAAAAGATCATCCTCGATCTTCCATACCGGGAAGACCGTTTCCATATCGTAAGTATGTGCGTTTGTTTTTATCATTTTTTTGTTTTGCGAACAGCCTTCCGGGTTTTGACGGTTACCGCGCCGGGAACCTTACGGAAAGCAATTTCTTTGAGCAGCCCGTACTGCCCGTACTTACGGCTAAACCGGAACACTTTGGTAAAAAGGATAAATCCCGCCCCGCCTACCATTGGAAGGCACAGGTACAGGCTTACCCCGGTAATGTACAGTACGGCAAAGCCGATCAAAAGGGCCACCAGCCCGATGGCCAGGTAGCCGATGTACTGGGCCTTGAGCCCCTTGAACTCTATGGACTTGTTAATGCCTTTGTTGATCTCGTATTCCATGGCTTTTCGCTTATTTTAAATCCTCTTTCCTTTACCTGGGTTTGGCCGGCTTCGGGAAGCGTAGACTGTGATGCGTTCCCGCAGCGTACTTTGGTCAGGTATCGCATCCTTTCTTATTGCGATGGAGTGGCCGTTGAGTTTCTTCCCGTTCCCCGGCTTTTCTCCTTCATTCGGATTAAGTTCATGGGCAGGTTGTTCTTCGCTGATCCGGTCTTTCTGTATCCGGATGGCAATCTCCCGCTCCAGCCCGGACAACTCCTGTTTTACCTCTTGCAGCTCTTTCGCCTTTTCAAAAGGTTTTTCGACAAGCGCTGCTACCTGCGGGATTTCTTTTTCTACTTCTTTTTGCTGTTTTTGATACTGTTCCGTAACCCGGGTCACCCTGTCGATGGCATTTAAAAAATGCCGGGCGGAAATTTTTGGATTATCCACATTGGGATGCCCTTTGTTATAGGTGTATTTAAGCCCGGTCCCGGGGCTTTCCGCATAGAAGCGATTGGTATGGCGGTATTCGATATGGTCCCCTTTGACCAGGGCCTCCTTTTGCCTTCGGATATACAGGTCAAAGCCATACAGGGAACCGATTTTTTGGGTGGTATCTTCCCCCTTGCCGGGTTCCCACTTTAAGTACCGGTCAATGATGTATTTGCCAACTTCTTCCGGGTCATTGCCCTTGCATCCATCCAGTACTATAGGGTTAGCCTTCGCGCCGTTCTTTGTGTACTTAAGCTGACCGCGGTACAGCTTTTCATCTTTGGCCAACCGGTCCAGGGCCCGGGATATCTTCCCCTTGTCTTCTTCGAGTTGCTCCAGCCGGAACCTTAAGCGGCCGACCTCTTTTAAGTGGGCCGAGCGAAGGCTTTCCAAAACAGCCACTTTCTTTTCCAGCTTCGACTTTTCAAGCAGGGAAGTGTCCCCGGACAGGATGGCGATGTACTCGGAGAAATTCATCCCGGTCTGCTCATCCATCGCCCCTTCATCAATACGCCGGACGTGCAGCGTACTGCTTTTCATCTGGCTGATAAAGGTCTGTTTGTTTTTTAGCAGGTTGAACTTGTAGTTGTCCAGGGATTTTTCGACGGCATAAATGAAATTGTGGACTTCGTTGTCATAATGTATTTTGGCAATGAGGTTGCCCTGCCTTGCCCCGCGGCCGTTTCGCTGTTCCAGCTCGGCGGGCTTCCAGGGAATATCCAGGTGGTGCATGGCAATTACACGCTCCTGGACGTTCAGTCCGGTACCGGCTTTGGAGGTGCTACCGATCAGGATGCGGATCTCCCCGCGGTTCATTTTTTTAAACAGTTCGGGGCGTTTCTTATCTGACCAGTCGTGTATGAAACTGATCTCATGGGCCGGGATGTCAAAATCCTGGACCAGCTTGTCTTTTAAAGCATCGTACAGGTTGAACTCCCCGCTTTTCGGGGTTCCGATGTCACTGAAAACGATCTGTGTCCCCCGGTGTTCGTGGGTTTCATGGTAGATATCCGCTACTTTTCGGGCACAGACATTTATCTTATTATCCGGGTGGTCGCCGTAGTCCGGATCGATGAGCCGCATGTCCGCCGCCATCTTTTTGGCATAGCCCGTGGCGATCAGCATCCGGGCCTTGTCCTCGCTTTTGCTTAAAGGTGCCCTGCCGATCAGGCGGGCATCCCCGGTTTTGGCAAACTGCATGAGTTTCCCAATAAACACTTCCTGATCCGGTGTAGGGGGAATGTTGACCAGTTCCTCCAAAAGTTCAGGTTTGTCCAGCCCGATACCCCTTGCTGTTTTATAGTCGGTGATCTCGTTGTAGAACATGGCCAGCTCCGGTACCTTGATAAAGTGGCGGAAGCGTTCTTTGGAGATGATCTCGCCTGTAACGGAAAACTCAAAATCGGTGGTCTTGCGGGCAAAGACCGCCGCCCAGGCATCAAAGTTCCCGATCTGCTGACGGGCCATTTCCCGGGGGCGCAGGTACTTGAACAGCAGGTACATTTCCGTTAAGCTGTTGGAGATGGGCGTACCGGACAAAAAAGTGACGTTCAGGTCGCTCTGGAAACGCTCCTGTAAGGAGCGCACGGCAAAGAGCATGTTCAAAGCTTTCTGGCTCCCCTGTGTATTGCCCAGTCCGGCCACCCGGTTGTGGCGGGTGGTAAAGGTCAGGTTCTTGAACATGTGGGATTCATCGACAAAGAGGTGGTCGATCCCCATCGAATCAAAGTCAATATCCTCGTCCTTGCGCTGCCGGATGCGGGACTTTACATCCTGAAGTCTCCCTTCCAGGTTGGCCTTTCGGATCTCCAGTCCTTTGCGCATCCGCCTGGAGATATCCCCACCCAGGTCCTTAATGGTCTCCAGGTCTTTTTCGAGGTTTTCGAGTTCCTGCGAAAAGATCGCCCGTTGTATTTCAGGGGACTGGGGGATCTTGCCGAACTGATCGTGGGTCATGATCACGCAATCCCAATCGTTGCTTTGTATCTCATAAAAGAGACGCAGGCGGTTGGCCGGGGTGAAATCCCCGGTGCCGGGGGCCAGGATACGGGCATCCGGGTAGGCTTTTTGGTAGGTCTGGGCAATATCGCTGACATTGGATTTCAAGGCCAGGATCGCCGGTTTTTTAATGAGCCCCAGGCGTTTCATCTCCCGGGAGGCCACGATCATTGTCAGGGTTTTTCCCAGGCCGACCTCGTGATCGGTCAGGGCGCCCCGGTTCTGGATGATCCGCCAGGCCGCATTTTTCTGGCTGTCATACAGGTCTTCGATCCCCAGGGCCTGTCTGCTGAGCCCTGGAAATTCCATGTGGCTGCCATCATATTCCCGGAGCACATAACAGTTATAGGTCTCATTGTAGCGTGTTTCCAACGCCTTCTTTTCTTCCCCGGGCAGGTCATGTAACCATCCGGCAAATGCACTGCGGATGGATTCGATCTTCTGGTGGGCCAGTTGAATCGCTTCATTGTCCGGCACGCGCGTCTTTTTGCCGTCGGCTCCTTCAACCTCGCGGGTAAAGAAAGGCGTGGTATTTTCCAGGGCGTGTTCCAAGATCGTATGCCCATAAGTGGTTCGTCCACTGATGGGGGTAACGGCATACTCCCGCCATACTTTGGCGTTGCGTGAGGCACAGATGACCTTAAAGGTATCCAGTGACGGGAAGTAGCGTACATTGGTATCGACCTCAAAAAGCTCCGACGCAAACCGGTTGTAGTATTTTTGCGGTATCCAACGCTCTCCTAAATTGAAATCCAATAGCTCAAAAGGGATCGGTTCGGGCTGTACTTTTTGGATGGCGGCAAGACTGCGTTGCAACTGCTGGTCACCGGGAGTTTCCCGGACCTTTTGTTGCGCTGCCCGGAGTTTTTCCAGCACGTTCCCGGAAAGGTATTTGTCGGCGGTTTCCCAAAGCCCGTTCCCCGGGTTTAAATAGACCCGGTCGCCCAATACCGGGATGACCTCTTCCCGTGTCATGTCCATCACCGCCGCTATAAAATCCAGGCGCACCTCACCGTGACCGTTCAGGCACCGGGTAAGGGCCTTATCGGGATCGTCCGTGGAAAAAAGCTTTTCTGCTTCTTGTATACGTGAAAGGAACACATCGGACCTGACAAAATTATCCCCGTCCCTGCGCTCCAGGGAAGCCGCGATCATCAGTCCATAGGTCTCATCGTGACCGATCCGGTGAAGGTTGGCGACCTGGTTGAGTTGGCCGTACCGGCCCAAAAAGTCTTCGTAGCGTTTTTCAAGGTGCTTAGGGTCGATAGCCTCACCGGCCTGCATTTCCAGGTAAACGTCGCGCAAATCCACATACGCCTTATAAAAATCCAGGTCTTTGTCATACTTCGCATTGGCGATAAGCCGGGCCTTCCCTTGCGTATGATCCACCTCCGATACATGGCCAACCTGTCCCTGGTGAATGGTCAGTGTCCCATTCTGGTAAAAAGGCCGGGGCAGTTCGATGGTTACCGGGGCGGCCAGGGGAAGGATCAGGGTGTCCTTCAGTTCCGGGTTCCCCTGGTAGAGATAGGTATGCCCGTACCGGGTCAAATCCCGGGAGAGCTGTCCCAATTTATAGGAGAGCAACGCACTGGTCATCCAGTTCGCCGAAAAGACCAGTTCTTTTACGTTCGAGTAGAGTTTGTAGCGGTAGAATTTCCCGCCTGGTTGACGGGCGGCGATCAGAACGAGTATCTCATGGCCGGGGTGTTCGCGGGTTTTGACCATCCCGATGACCCGCGCACTTTGCTTTTGCACCACCGTTTGGTCCATCCCGCTTATGTAATCCATGGCGCGGCTGCGGTCCTCGGCGGCTTCGGTGTCAAACAGCCCCAACTGGACAGGTTCTTCCACGGGGGCCCTTTCCGGCATGGGAAGCAGGGTGAATACAGGTTTCTCTGCATCGGGTACGTGTTGCGCCCTGGGGCGAAGGGAATTTTCGAATGCTTCCTTATTGAACCGGGTGGCCAGTCCTTTCTCCAAAATGGTGGACAATCGCTTATCGATCCCGTCGATCTCCCCGCTCATCCATACGGTTTGATGTGCCGCTCCGTACTGGTTCTTTCCAGGGCGTACCTCATCGGTGGTGATCAGTTCGGGGTGTTCGGGGATATAGGCGTTGACGGGGTATTTCCCGAACTCGTTTGCTTCTTCTTTTGTCTGAAGAAGCAATGCTTCATCCCGGGAAAGCCCGTGTTTCGTGGAATTTTTCTGCACCACCACAAGGTGGTTGGGGGCCTGGGTGCCCCCGGTCTCTTGCATCAGGTTATCCGGCAGGACGGCCACGGCCAGCAGATCGGCCCGGCGAAAAAGGTATTCCCTGGCTTTTTCATTGGACGGGCTGTTTAAAAAAGCATCCGTAGTTATGTAGGCCAGAATGCCCCCTTCGGAAAGTTTTTCCAGCCCTTTGGAAAAAAAGTAATTGTGGATCTTTCCTGAAAGGGCCTTGTCGGGGAACGCCGGATCGTACACCGAAAAGTTCCCGAAAGGAATGTTGCTGACCACCAGGTCAAAGGTTCCGTTGTCCGTTCCCTGGGTTTCTTCCAATCCCATCGTATGTACGGTATGTGCCACCGGTAGCGTGGATGCCAAAGCACTGAGTACCGCCCCGGTCAACCGGTCCTTTTCTACGGCCGTTACACTTTTTAGCCCCGGAAACGCCCGCACGGCTTCGGTAATGAACACCCCGGCCCCGGCACTGGGCTCGTACAAATGCTTTGGTGGTACGCCTTGTTTTTGGAGTATTTCGTAAAGTACACGGGGTACGATACCCGGAGTATAGAAGGAGGTGAGGACACTGTTTTTAAGGGAGCTCACCACCTCGGCGTATTCCCGGTCCGGATAGTGCTGTTGTAAAAGTCCGTGCAGGGCCATGATTTCCCCATGCAGGCGGAGGTCTTCCTTGCTCACCTTTTGGGCGGTCCACTCTTCTTTGCTCCCTACCGGGTTAAGGATTGCCTTGATCCCCCCGAAACCGGCATAGGTTTTTAGTGTTTCCGCATCTTTTTCACTGACCGGCTTTCCTTTTTGAAAATCCAGGGCGATACGGATGGCCCGGATATTCCCTTTGAGTTTATGTGAGGGATTATAGGCCATCCTGCCCCTCCTTTCTATCGCCCAGGTACGCATGTACCGTTCCGGTTATGGCATAGTAGAGTTCCCGGCTCTCTTTGTTGGCCTCGTTGAAATCCAGGGTCTCAAAGACCTGTGCGCAAGCCCGGATCATACCCGTGATCTCAAGGGTAAGGATACCGGCTTCCCTCATCTGCAAAAAATCCCCTTCGAACTCCTCTTCCAAAAGGCTGCGCAAATACAGGTACCGGGAAGGTCGCAGGTCAGCCGTAAGGGAATCCATGCAGCGCTCCTCTATGATATACCCCGGCAGGCCTTTTTCTTCCAGTGCCTTCAGCATGGGCACGATACCGGATACCTTTTCCTCCAGGTAGGAGGTTACCCCGCTTTCTTCCTGGAGGGCCACGAGCACATCCGGGCTGTTCAAAGCCAGGTAGCGGTGCAGTTTTTCGATCAATCGTTGTTTCATGCAGTTATCTTTTTTTACACCCCGAAGAAGCTCTTGATGACCGTGGCGACCAGCACCAGGAAAATGCAGCTGCCGAACCAGGCGGCGGCCACTTTGCCCGTGTCGTGGTCGCCGCTGTTCCATTTGTTGTAGACCTTGATGGCACCGATCAGCCCCACCAGGGCGCCGATGGCATACATCAGGTTGGTGCCCGTTGCGAAATAGCCCTTGATGCGGTTGGTGGCATCCACGATCCCGGCGTTCCCGTCCTGGGCGTAAGCAAGGGCGGACAACAGCAGGAGCAGTACCAGGGCCCCTTTTTGTATGGGGTAATTGCGTTTTGTTTTCATGACAGATGCATTTTAAGAATGGAGCTCATTGATCCCGGATAGTATGGCCTCCCATGTCCGGTCAAGCTCTTCTTCGGTTAAAGGGATATTGTTTTTCCGTGCCTGGGTCATTACATGGTTATGCAGGGCGTAGCGGAAGGCCGGGACAATAAACCCCTTAAAACCTTCCAGGCGCTGGGCAATGCGGTGGAGCATGGTCTTTTTATCCTTTGAGCGTGCATGACCGGGAATGATCCGGCTCCGCAGATCGTGGGCGATCTCTTCCAGTTCCTTAAAGGCATTGGCAAACTGCTCTTCGGTAAGCACCACCGAGGTCTGCTTTTTTTTCTTTTCCGCTGTCTCCCCGGTGGGGGTGGTCCTTCGGCGGATTGCCCGCAGGATATCCCCCCGGAAATAGCGGATGCCGATATACAGGTAGTACAAGGTGAATACCACACCAACGGTGGCAAAAAAACGGTCCCAGGTGACCTGGTGGAGTACATCCATTTTTAGTGGTTTTATGGGTTACTTTTCTCTTGGTTTTACCCCGGGGTTCCGGGGTTGTGTTATGACAGGCAGACCGGGTATGGACCTGGCTGCTTATGGGACAAAATTCAGGGAAGGGAAAGGTTTTCTCTCACACTGAAAACCACAGGGGGGTCGTTTTTTCTTTTAAAATCTATAAATGACAGTGTGTAAAAGTGTTATACCACCAAAGCGAATTATTTTCATTATATTTATATTAAATTTTTATAAATAAATAGTTACATGGAAAACCAATAAAAAAGGTGGAAAACAAACGCACATATAAAGATGTCCCTGCATCGGTCCTTTGGCAGCTAAAAAAAGGTGACCCCCGGGCCTTTGATACGCTTTACCATACCTATAAAGGCAGGCTCTATGGCAACCTTTTAAAAATGGTCAAGTCCGGGGAAATTGCAAAAGAACTGTTGCAGGAAGTCTTTGTCCGGGTATGGCAGAAACGCCACAAGATAGACCCGGAAAAGCCCGTGCGTGCGTATCTCTTTCGTATTGCCGGGAATATGGCGATAGACTTTTTCCGGAAAGTGGCACGGGACCGCAAGCTCCAGGCGGAGCTTACGGCAGCGGCTTCAGCTCACTACACACACATAGAAGAAGAGTTGTATCATAAGGACACCGTGGAATACCTTGACCTTGCCATCGAAAACCTGCCCTCGAAACGCCGCAGGATCTTTCAGCTGGTAAAGCTGGAAGGGAAGACCTACGAGGAAGTGGGCAAAATGCTGGACATATCCACCTCCACGGTCAACGACCATATTGTAAAGGCGACCCGGACAGTCAGGGAATACCTGGTTTTAAAAGGGGACCTGGCGGGGGTGTTCATTGCTTTACTGCTATCCGACCTATAAAAAGCCCCCGGCCCATTATTTGTAATATTATTCTTATCTTGGGGACATCCGCATACCTTAAAACCTGGGAAAGCATCCGCATGCAGCTTTTTACCTGCAACCGGAAAACCTTAAGCTATGCAACTTTATTTCACTTTCCCCGCTGTTAAGGAAGTATCCATCACCAGTAAGATCCCTCCCCGGTATCGCCGCTACCGCATCGGGGGGACCAAAAAAACCTGCTACCGGGGACCCTTTGGCACCATCCTCTCCCAAAAGTTCAAAGGGAGGGACTACTGCATCCAGGATCATCATCTCTTTCTCAAAAAACGGCTCCTTATCACCCCGGTGATAAAGAAACCGCTGCTAATGATCAATTACGTGTTGCAGGGCAATGTTGAGATAGAACTCAATGGCTTTGGGCGGGTTGCCTTAAATGAGGGCTTTTACCGGTTTTTCTATATACCCTCCCAGCCACGGCATGAGGCCGTCTTTAACCCCGGTTCTTACCATGCCCTGCACATTAATTTTAAGCCGGGCTATTTCAGGACACTGGCCCGGGAGTACCCGTTGTTACAGGATTTTTTACACCGGTTCAGCAGGAACGCCCAAAGAGGGCTGGCCGAAGAGCCGGTGAAGATCAGTAAAGCCGTAAGGGGTTCCCTGGAAGACATGCAACGCTATTACCGGGACTCCGATGCCGTAACAGACTTATACTACCAGTTGAAAATGCGAGAGTTGCTGCTGGAATATACCCGGGGGCTCCTTCCTCTTGCCCGGTACTCCGGGGGGCCGCCTCCAACGGATGCGGAGTTTTTTAGTGAGGTAAAGCGATATATAGAAACCAACCTGGCCAGGTCTCTTAGCATTTCCTGCTTGACCCAACAGTTTGGGATCAGTAAAAACAAGCTATACCGGTTGTTTAAAAATCACCGGAAGTATACCATATACCAGTTTATCCGGAAATCCAGGCTTAAAGAGGCTATGCGCCTTCTAAGAGATGGCAAGCTGAAGATAGGCACCATTGCCATGATGGTAGGGTATAGCAACGCCGAAAGCCTTCATCATGCCTTCAAAAAAGAATACGGGGTTCCTCCTTTTTTCATTTTTGACACAAAAAATAAACCATCATAAAACGATTAATGAATTGATTATCATTTAATAACACTAAAACATCATCTCGAAAACGGGAAGAATAATCAGGTAAAATAAAGTGAAGAATAGTCAGGTGTCCTGTTCTTTTTCATACTTACTTTGCTTTTGTTGCATTTGTAAAGAACCCGATGATGAGTATGCTATCCTCTAAACCTGTCACCTCTCGGAGAAACCCCAGGCTTAAACAGCTTCTTATAGATGGTATAGTTGCCCTGTTTATTCTTCTGTGGGTATATGCCGCGGTAAACAAGTTGCTGGATTACGAAAAATTCGCCGTGCAGATCGGGCAGTCCCCTTTGTTGACCGACATCTCAGGCTTTGTAGCCTGGTTTATTCCCGCTGTAGAGATCATTGTTTCAGGGCTTTTGGCATGGCCAAGGTCCCGGCTGGTGGGACTTTATGCTTCTTTTACCCTGATGGTCATGTTTACAGGGTATATCATCGCCATCTTAGGATTTAGTGATAACATCCCCTGCTCCTGCGGTGGGGTTTTGGAAAAGCTCGGGTGGACAGAGCACCTGGTTTTTAACATCGGCTTTGTATTGCTGGCCGGGGTGGGAATATTTATGGAAAAGAAATAGCCCTTCCTGTTCAATGACGAAAGAGAAGGGATATGGAATAAAGACCGCGTTCCTTGAAAAATTGAAAAACTGTTTTTTGGGATTTATGCTTTTAAACCCCGGGTTGGTAAAACCTGCTGCTTGTTTTCGTGTAAAAGATCAAATCCCAAAACGCTCCCGCCATAGGGTAAAGCCCGGCTTTATGACAGTGGAGGATTGGGTGACGGGCATTTGTTAATTTTAAATTTAGAGATCATGTTTAAAATGCGTAAACTATTGTTGCCGGTGGCCTTTGCCATTGGTATTGGAGGAGCATTCGCAAGCAATTATGCTTCCACCAATGCCGGTACAACCATCAAGATATGGGATAACGGCAACTGTACAGAAGACTGCACTCTTTTCGACGACATCGGCGAGTGCACTGGTGGGGGAGTTCCTTGCCTTTGCCAAGAAAGTGGAACACGAGGTGCCATTGATAATGGGACATGTATGCAACTTTCCAAGTCCGGTGAATGAGAGCAACGTTTTGGACTTTAAAGGAAATTGGCGCATAACACAGCGCCAATTTCTCTTTATCCTAAAGGTTTCCAGATGCAACGAAAAACAATATACATAGTAGCTATTTGCATATTACTTGGCTTACTAACTGTCCTGGTGTTATACCTGGGTTCTACTCAAAAATCCAATCACCGTTATAACAGCTTTACAAGGGTTTTCAATACAGGCCATATCCGGTTATCCAAAACACTGGGTATCCACTCCGATGCGTATTATTTGGCTGGTGTTACCTCCCGTCATATTTACCTGGCACATGCAAATGCCCCTTCCAGTCTTTTAGTGACAGACCTACGATTATCCGACACTGCACAAGTACATATACAGGCACAGGAGGAAAGCCTGCAATACCAGTCCCTTAAAGTAGCAGTGGATTCCCCGTATTTTTACTTGCTCGATGGCAGCATCCCCTTTATTTACCGGGGTATGGTAACAGACTGGCAGGCCAGCCGCTATATGGAGGACAGCTCTTATTTCTCGAAAGCTGTTCCAATTTCTGATCATTCTTTTGCGATGCTTGGTATGAGAGCCTATAAAAATATCCTGGCCAAAAAAGAGATTAGCCCATCTTATTTTAAACTCTTCCCGGATTTATTGGAAGAGCAAATTGACGGTTTGTTTTGCACCTCCGGCATGTTGCTTTACAACCCGGAATCGGCCAGGGTGGTGTATGTTTATTTTTACCGGAACCAGTTTCTCTGTATGGATACTACGATGAGTCTGTTATACAGTGGAAGAACCATTGATCCCGTAGATACCGCACAGATCAAAGTAGCCCGGGTGGAATCGGACAGGGCTTTTAAAATGGCAGCCCCTCCTTTGATAGTAAACAAGGCAAGTTGTGTTTCAGGAAACCGGTTGTTTATCAATTCCAATATATTGGCGAAAAACGAAGACAAGCGGCAGTTTGAACGGTCTTCGGTAATTGATGTCTATAACTTGGAGACAGGGGCTTACGAGTTAAGTTTTTACATCCCCAGGTACAACGACAGAAAACTTAGGGAGTTCCGGGTTATGGGTAATACCCTTGTTGCCTTACAGGGGGACTTTGCAGTAACTTATGAGTTTGAACCCGGGCTTTTTTGAAAAATAGGCAGGTTCGTTATTGCCCCTGGAATGCCCCGGACAGTATGATGACTATTATTATCAGCACCAGAACCAGCAAGAGATAGAAGAATTTTTCCTCATAATTGGGATCATCCATTTTTTGGCGTTTATTTAAAAAGCACAGGGAACCCATGAAACATTTGAAAATGCATTCATAAGTCAACCCCGTGCCTGCATCAAAAGAAACAGACCCTATCATGCTTCAAAAAATTTAAATATGAGAACACAGTTTGAGCAGTGGTTTTCTTTTGATAGGTTATCTCAATACAATTTCAAAAGCTACTTCCTCCGGGGGTAGGCATAAATCACCTGAACAAGCCATATAGGTAACTGTCCCTTTAAGGGTGACAGGCTCTCCCTTTTTGATCTGGACTTCCCGTACAAAATCTACTTTGCCTTCATAATAGTTGGTCTGCACCATAAAGACTTCTTCGTAAACTTCCTGCCGATCGCCAACTTCCTTGATTTTGCCTTTTGAGGTAATCACAGGGTTTTCCTTAAAAACAATAGCAGTGGGTATCGGCCCGCCTTCTTCCATGTATTGGGAATAGATATGCCAGCCCGGTTCCATAAGGGCGGTCAGGTACACCCGATATGTTTTATCCCCTGTCTTTTCACAAGTAAAATCCCATTGAACGGGTTCCAGTACCTGGCTTGACAATCCCCATATCGGGATAAGCAACAGCAAAGCCAATAATATCTTCTTCATGATAATTTGTATTAGGATTTTTGGAAGAATAATGTCTATCACTTATTTGATGCCTGATAAGAGTTATTGTCACCAGGTTCCCGGATAACCAGTACATCCACCTCTTTCTCTTCTAAAGTGAAGCGCATCTTGTATTTTTGCAGTGCTTTGTCCAAAGCTCTGTGATCCCCGGGGTCAAAATCCTTTTCCATTTCTATACCTCCCAATGACCCTTTTAGCCCGGTTTCATCTACAATGGGATAGGGGGATCTGAAATAATGCTGTTCTTCCAAATTTTGTATAAAATCACTAACCGTTACATTATTGACCCTTCTAACACCATCCTTATCGGGATTCGTAAAGAAAAATTTTCTGATTCCCTTTTTATAACTGATAAGTAAGGTGTCTTTTGTTTTGATTACCAAGCATTTCATTTTTCGTTTTTCCCAATGCGCTTCCGTGCCAAAATAGCGATCAAGGTCTGTTTGCATCATTTTTTGCAGTTTTTCAATTGGGGTGAGGGACGCTATCAATTGATAAGTATATCGGTTCTCAGCAATGATTTCATCATATTCATCTTCATCTACATATTTAGTAGAATCCTTTACCTGAAGCAAGACACGGCTTGAATGTACATAGCCTGGAAAGCTACCTTTTTCAAAATAAAAGCTATAGGCCATAGCATATAGAGACTTTATTGATAAATGTGTAATACATATAATGGATTTATTATCCAAGGTCTGAGGAATTACAAAGCTAGCAGGCCACATTTTCGATATTGATTTTGATAATTGTGATTGTGCTATAATTTGCTCTCCATTTCCCCCATTTTTATCTACAAATAATGGAGCCATGTGATTTACTTTTATGAAGTCAGCGTAGTCTGTTATTTTTTGTCGCATAGTAACGGGGTTCTTCTTTAGTATAGACCATATGTTTTTGGCATTCAGTGCGTCACCATAGCTATGGGATTTAACATATCCATTCTCATCAATCCATACGATATAGGGTACGCCACGATTGGGAAACAATTTTTTGCCCAATACGGTATCCTTACAGACCAGAGGCAGTGTCATGTCAACATTCCTGATCTTTTTTTGCCGTTCAATGACCTTCCTTACGATATCTTTATCCTGGTAGGGGTTCACCAGAAGGATCTGTACTTTTCCGTCAAATTCATTTTGCAGTTCCAGGAGTTTGGGCCAGGATGCAATGCAGGCTGTACAACCGGTTGACCAAAAGTCCAGGATCAGCAATTTGCCTTTAAAGTCCGATAGCTTTGCTGTTGAGGTGGGATAATTGATAAGGTTGGTAAAAGTATAGTCCGGCATTTTATCCCCGACTTTCAGGGCTTTATATTCCGTCGTGGGTGTTTGTGCATTTAGCATATAAAGCTGTATGAACATTGCCAATATGATTTGCTTTATTCTTTTTGTTTTCATGCGTGTTATGTTTAGCGAGATTTTAATAACCCGGGTTTTGGGTAAGATTGGAGTTTTTGTCTATTTCAGCTTGTGGTATGGGAAACAAAACAGCAGAGGATTGCCAGTTGGGTTTTATATTCCCCAGTATTTTATCAGCCCGTCCGGTACGTTTTAAGTCCAGCCAGCGGTGACCCCATTCGGTAAAAAATTCAACCCGTCTTTCGTGCTCGATAGCCTCCAGTAAAGTGGCTTGTGTATTAGCATCCGTATCCGGCAAGCCTGCACGCTCGCGAATAATATTCAGGTCAGCCTGTGCCCCGAATAGGTTGTTTTGCTGTGTCCTTGCCTCAGCCCGGATCAGGTATTGTTCTGCCAGGCGGAGCACCATAGAGTATTCCGTTAATGTTGCACCACTTTGGACTTTGTATTTGTAAGGATAGTAATATGTGTTTTCATCCACCGTAATACTATCTATCCAATTCGCCCTGCGCTGATCTCCGGCTTCAAAAGCGTTTAATGTATAATCGGATAATGTTTGCCTGGTAGGTGTTGATGTAAGTATATAAAATCTTCCCTCCGTGGTATTGAATCCAGGCTGTATGGGTAAGAGTTGCCAGATGGCTTCCGGACTGTTTGCCAAAAACACACTGTTAAGGTCAGCCGATAAACTGTATGTAGTGTTGTTGATAACAGTATTGGCCTCTGCTTCCGCACCAGCCCAGTCCCCGATATAGAGATATACCCTGGCCAATAAAGCCGTGGCTGCCCAACGGTTAGGACGCACCTTTTCCCCTTCGGAAAAAGAATAATCCTCAGCCATAAGGTTTTGTGCCTCTTTTAAATCTTCGATAATCTGTTCATACACCTGTGTTTGGGGAGTACGGGAAGCAACAGCATTTGCCTGGTAATCCGTGGTAGTAATCAAAGGAACATCGCCCCATAGATTGACCAGGTAGAAATAACAAAAAGCCCGAATAAACTTGGCTTCTCCTTCGAATTGATTTTTCTCCGTTTCGCTTAGTATCCCCACTGAATTTGGCAACCCTTCCAGGATGGAATTGGTATAATAAACATATTTATATACTTGTTCCCAAATAGAATTAATACGCAAATTTGTTGGTGTTAATGTGTTGTCCGAAATGCTAATTTCATAGACAATATTTGAGTAATTATCCAATTCATCGGCAGACCTTCCCGCAACGGCATGAATACTATTAAATATTTCGCCACCGCCACCAAAAGGATGCTCATCCATTATTTCGCTATACATCCCCTTAAGGGCTGCAACCGGATCACTGGTATATACATTGTCACTGACCAATTCATCTTTTGGCGGTTCTATGTCCAGGAAATTTTCACAGGACACATAAAAATAAGATATAGAAAACACCAAAATTATAATGATATATCTATGTAACTTTTTGTATTGTATAAGGATATATTTCATGTATTTAAATTTATTTGTTTGTCAGAAGGTGAATTGTATACCCATTGTAATCATCTGTAAAGGAGGCATACGATTGGTTCTACTTTCAGGATCAAAGTCGGTTTCGGTTTTGCTTAGTGTTAACAGGTTTTGCCCCTGTATATAGATCCGTCCCTGCTGTAATTTTAACTGGTCGCTCAATGCATCCGGGATGTTCCAGGATAAAGACACATTTTTTAAGCGGATAAAGGAGGTGTCCGTAAGAACTTGATCGCTCGAACTCCTGTTTAAAAAAGGAAACAAAGTAGTAATAGTGGTGCCAAATCTTTGAGTATCTGTTATATCTCCTGGGGTTTGCCAACGGTCCATCACACTCACCGGTTGGTTTCCTAACTGTCCGGCACGTGGAAAAAATCCTAAATGACTTCCTCCCTGCCGTTTTACCCATTGAAAGAAAATGTCTAATTCTATATTCTTAAATGTAAATGTGTTTTGAATACCTCCAAAAGCCTTTTGCCCGAGGAACGTAGCAAAATCACGCTCCGTAGTTGGAATGAGTCCATTTGATGAATATTCCGTTCCCTCTTCATTCGCAACAACATAAAGACCTGTCTGGGAATCAACTCCTACGAATTTAGAGGTTTTCCGGATGGTCAATGGCTCACCTACTACATAAAGATTGGCATATTGGGAGTTTTCGATATCGGGATATTCCACCAGTTTATTACGGGGCAGGGTGGCATTCAGATTGGTTGCCCAGGAAAAGTTCCTGGTTTGTATATTGGTTGTTCTAAGCTCCAGTTCCCAGCCTGTATTTTGAACCATAGCAGGTAAATTAAATTGTACGGAAGAAAAACCGGTTATTCCGGGTAGGGGAAGACCTACCAACTGGTTACCACTACGATTACGGTACCAGCTTCCAGCGAGAAATACACGATCCTGTAAAAACCCCAGTTCCAATGCTGCTTCCAGTTTTTTAGTAACCTCCCAGGCATAATCCGGGTTGACCAAACGACTTGGTACCAAGCCTGGTCCCTGATATAATTTCAAGGTTGAATTGTGTGTATCCATAAACTGGTAATCGCCAATCTGGTCACTGCCTGTGGTTCCGTAGCTGCTTCGTAACTTACCGAAACTAACAAAGGACAAATGATCTTTTATAAAGGGTTCTTCGGAAAAAATCCACGCAGCGCCTATGGCACCGAAGTTGCCGAAGCGTTTTCCCGGGCCAAACCTGCTGCTTCCGTCCCTTCGACCGGTAAGGTTTAACAGGTACTTCCCTTTCCAGTTATAGTGGATGCGCCCAAAAAGGGCATTATAGCGATACTGGGTATAATTCCGGAATGTAGTAACCGTGGTGGCCGCCTGTGGGCTTTCGATCAAGGCATCATTGCTAAATCCGTTTCCCTGTATAAATTGCTCCTCATTGAAACTATCCTGAAAAGTGATCCCGAGTAATACATTTAGTTCACCTTTGGCTATGTTATTTCGATATTCTACTTTCGGCTCAACGATCCACGTCCTGACCCGGTTGTTGCTAAATTGTGCCCTGGATGGGGAGGGAGAAGCAGGGGCCAGCGATTTCCGGGGAGTCGTTGCCAGTTCTTTCATTTGTACGGTAGAGTATCCCAAACTTGTTTTAAGTTGAAAACCGTGGAATAATTCGTAACGAAACATCGCGTTGGCAATCAGGTTTTGGGTATTGCTTTGGTATTTCCTCTCCAAAAAAGCTAAGGGATTGGTCCAAGTAGAGTTTTCCCAGTTCAGGTTGCCCTCTTCATCATACAAGGCAGGGGCATTGGGAGGGAGTTCTCTTGCTTGTATTGCCAGATCATTAGCGATTAGATTGTTATCATCTGTGGAGAACGTCGTGGTCAGGTTGATACCAAATTTCCGGTTTTCGGAAGTGTGGTTTAAATTAAACTGCCCTGATCCCCGTTGATAGGCCTGGTCTCCGGGGAAAACCGTGGTTTCCCGGTAATAACCACCCCGGAACAAAAATTGGGTGTTTTTATTTCCTCCGGATACGGAAAGCTGGGCATTGTTGGTATAAGCAGTACCTCCAATCAGTACTTTCTGCCAATCGGTATATCTCGTGGTATCCCATAGCAGCAGGTCCCGGGCATTGGCTACCGTCGGAGTTATACCATCATTGGCAAAGGCTTCGGTACGCATCTCTATGTATTGCTCGGTATTTAATAGTTTTAGCATATCAGCTACCTGGCCTGCCCCTGTAGAGATATTGACTTCTACTTTTGTTTTTCCGGGGGCCCCTTTTTTGGTGGTAATAAGCACCACGCCATTAGCCCCGCGAGAGCCATAAATGGCTGTAGCATCTGCATCTTTTAAGATTTCAATGCTTTGAATATTGGTAGGATTTAATGTTGCAAGAGGGCTTGGACTTAAAATTATTTGTTGTGAAATAGCGGTGGTCGATAAAGAAGTGGAAGGAAAAGGAACCCCATCAATAATATATAAAGGATTATTTGCATCCGATCTAAGACTGTTTCGTCCCCGTATTTGTATATCAAAACCGCCTCCAGGTAAACCGCTATTCTGTTCTATATACACGCCAGGCATCCTGCCATGTAAAGCAGCCAGTGGGTTATTGATTGACTGCCGTTCTATTTCTTTGGCAGTGACCCGGCTTATATTTCCTGTACGCTCCCTATCCTTTACCTCCCAGTACCCGGCGTTGACCACTACCTCAGTTAATTTCGTAGTTTCTTCCTGTAAGACCACGTTTATTACCTCCTTCCCTTCTACAGGCACTTCCCGGGTTTGAAAACCGATCATCCGAAATACCACGGTAGCATCCGGGGCTACGTTTTGCAGTTCGTATTTGCCCTCTGTATCCGTAATGGTTCCCCGTGAAGTTGCTTTTATGTACACCGCTACTCCCGGCAGAGGCAGCCCGAGGGTATCGGTGACCACACCCCCAAGCGTGCCGGGTTGCTGGCCTTGCCGTGGCTCCGGGTCGTTTAGGTTTTCCTTTGGTTCGGGCTGATTGCGGATGATGATCTCATCACCCATGACCTGGTAATCATACGGCCGGGAATCCAAAAGTTTATCCAGTGCCTGTTTTAAGGTTTTCTGTTTTACCCGGAAATCTATCCTTGCCGGGTCTTTGGCTATACGTCCTCCATACATGATGGGGACGCCGGAGGTTTCCGAGAGTTTGTCCAGGATTTGTTTGAGCGAGCTGTTTTGGACGTCGACACTTACCTTACGTTCCAGCAATGGCTGTCCTGAAACGCTCTCTACCGGAAGGGTAAATGCGCTTAAACACAGGATACAGGTTATCAAAAATGTCCATCGCATAATCTTTGTTACAAAATGCTGCCAATTCCTCCCACTTGGATACAAACAGGTTTCTCCTTTTTTGGAGTGGTTTTTTTTCATAATTTTACGGTGTTAAGGCTGGTAGCTGCTTTTGGTTTCCAAAGGCCTGTAAAGCACTACCGGTTTTTCATTATATAGGTCTCTCCCTGTTCTCAATTGGGGAGAGATTTTTTTATAGGTATTTCCAGGAAAAGCCCGAAAGCCGGGCACCTCCTGGAAAAGACTAACCCAAAATGTAAATGAGAACTTAATGGTATGGTGGAGTGACAACATGGCCACTCTCTTCTATTCACACCCAATGATGCGGGGTGATTGAGGTCTGTCCTCCGGTAAAGAAAGAGCGTTTCTTTACCATTGACATTTATATCGTGATCGATCTATTTCGTACAATCAGTTCCTTTAAAGTAAATCATTCCTGCTTCCTTACTTACTTCTGCGTTAATGGCCAGGGCCACCTTTTCCAGGAAGCGGAATACATCGTCTCCCGGCCTTTTGGTACCGTAAAAGGTACAGTGGGCCAGGTCGCCTTCGGCGGTGATCTTCACTTTGTATTCCCGCGCCATATCGGAGAGGATTTCCGTAACGGCAGTTCCCCTATAATGGAATATGCCTTCCCTGCGATCGAGCAGGGCAATGGCATCCGGGGCTTCTTCTTTGACCAGTGAGCGCGTTTCATTGCTAAATACCGCCCGTTGGTTGGGGCGCAGCTCCACCGAGGCTTCTTTCTCCTTATGGTTCTCGCTGCCTTCGGTTGCCACGCGAACCGCTCCCGTAACCACGGTAACGGCCACGTCCTGCTGCCGGTAGGCTTTTACATTAAAGGAAGTCCCCAATACCCGGGTATTGATCTCGCCCGAGCGGATGATAAACGGGTGTGTTTTGTCCGGTTCTACTTCAAAGAAGGCTTCGCCTTTCAAAACAACTGCTCTCGTTTGTCCTCTAAAGGTATACGGGTGCTCCAGCGAACTCTCCGGTCCCAGCCATACCCGGGAACCATCGGCCAGGAGAACTTGCTTCCGTTCTCCCGATGCTGTGATCACATATTCCGTTTCTACCGGACTTACAAAATCCATAAGCTGTGTCCTGTATGTCCAGGACAACCCTGCCAGAAGGACGATTGCAGCAGCAACAGCGGCCACACGGGGCCACAGGCTTTGGGCAACTTTCTTTTCCTTACCAATTGTTTTGTGGATGTTCCGGTGAACCCGCTCGAAAAGCTCTTGCCCTTCCGGGCTTTCTTCAAACGCTGTGCTGACAAGGGAGGCCAGTTGATCTTCAATCAGTTCACGTAAACGTGAAGATTCCTTCTCCAGCTTAAAATGCTCCAGAAGAAAACGCACTTCTTCAGGCGAGCACCGGTTGTCCAGATAGCGGAGGAATATTTCTTGTAATGTATCGTGATTTTCCACTTTTCGTCCGTTGTGTTTATAGTAATACGGACGGGGAGGGGGGTATATCTGCTCGGGGGGTATTTTTTCTTTTCTACTCGAATTTTAAGAACAGTCCCAAATAGTTGTCGTGAATAGTGCTTTTCCAAGGTTTTCCATAGTGTCTGAATCCATTACGTTCTAGTATTTTTACCATTGCCGGATTTGCACTTATTTCTGTTGAAGCCATGAGATTCCCTTTTCCAAATTCCTTAATTAATAGCTTAACCATATTTGAGGCTATACCATTTCCCAAATGTTCTTTTTGAGTAAATATGTAACCCAACTCCCATTCAAAGTCATCGGATAAAGAGGCGAGATCAGCCTTAATACTATCAAAGTCAGACTTTGTCTTGGGTTTAATCGCTCCTATGGCAACTGGTTTATCATTGACAGATGCAATGCCTATTAGCTTACATCTGTCAGCTTTTTTGGAAAAATCACCTTCTACCTTGCCTTGTTCTTTTAATAGTTTTCCAAATGTTCTTCGGTGGCTATCTAGAAAGTCGATTCTTTTAATTATATCATATTGAATTATCATTTCAAACTGGTTATAATTGTTCATTTATACATCGTGTAAAAATATTTTTTAATCATTTACTGCTATCTTTTTCCATATTTCCGGAATGCCGCAATAAACTGGTAAATTAAAAATCCGGTCACGATCTTGTTGATCCAGTCGATCGTTACACTCCATCCTGTCAATTCTTTCTTTCCTACCAAAAAATCAATCCTATGAGTAATATCCAAAAAGGAAAAATAATACCCAATCAAGTTCCAATCAAAAGAAGTGTTTATAAAAATCCTGTCTATGCTTAACAAATAAAGAATGTAAAGACAGACAGAAAAGAGAAACATCCATCCTAATGGATGCTTAATGGAAGTGCCATGATTATTGGAAATACTGTTCAAACCTAAAATAAACTTATCCCATTTTGAAACATCTTTTATTTTCAGTAAAGCCTCATTGGCAACAGAGTGTAGTTTTTGTGCTTCAAAAAAATTACCTGAAGATTCCAAACGTTTTTTTAACTGAAGAAAGATTTCATATCGATTCCTGTCATTATTATCTTCTTTCACCTCCGGGTAATGTATATTCCCAACAGAAATGAATTTCTCGAACTCATCGTATTTATCTGGAAAGCCACATGAAGTGAAGTTTGCCAGTCCAAATGAACTTTGGAAAAAGGAAACAAGGTCGTACTCCTTGAAAGAAACGTTGTCGAACCACACATTATCCAGGTTGCTTCGGCGAATTTCAAAGTGGATCTTGCCTTCCTGATCCGTTCCAGATGGTTTGATCCCAAAAAAAGACGCTCTACCGCTAACGGAGAAACTATGAATATAGATACGGTCAATGCCAGATCTTTCAACTTTCAATTCACCGTTCGCATTTCCGCTGATACTCAATCCGGATAATAATGCATGCTCTACGCGGGTTCTGTAATGCTCTTGATCGGGAGAATACCTCAAGTCCAAGAAAATATTCAATTTATTCCTTTCTTCATTGGTCAATCGCTGTATATCCCTTGCCTTTTGGTCAGGGTCATTTCGGTCATCACGTATATTCACATGGTAGACCACCTCGGTGCCTGCATCAATTATATATGATTGTTTTTGGGCAATCAATTCTCTACGAAAATCTCTTCGTGTGAGAGGGTTATTGTTCCATGAAGTTGGTACTCTATGCCTTTTGTCAAATGAAACATGAACTTTTTTTAGGTCTTGCAAGAATATCACACCATTAATAAAACAATTCGTCAAATTAACAAGTCTAATATTTGATTTTTTGACAATCCCGCTGATCATGCAATTATCAAATAAAACAGAAATATTAGGGGATGACACATCTTCAATTTTTATATCACCAATACAACAATCTGAAAAAAATATGCTTATGTCTTTAAAATCAATATCTTCGGTGTTTTCTATACGAAGTGAATCAAATGTGCAGTTGCTAAATAAATAGGTAACTTTTCCCTCTTTAAATTCAACTTCCTCAAAATCAGAAGATTTCAAAGTCATTACTGTGTTTCCGGAAAATGCTAAATCTTCAAATTTACTGTAAGGGTTACCATCCATTTATTTGTACATTCTATTAGTATTCCAAGTTTTCACAATCAAAACAACAACAGCGCTATCTCTCTACCCATTCCTTAAACCGCCTGGCCCTTCCCTGGCTGACAATGACCGGCTGTATTTCTGCTTCAGGTTCCAGAAACAATTCCAGCTTTCCATACCGGGCGGGCTCAAAATGTTTACAGGCTTTATAATTTACGATCATCTTCCGGTTGACCCGGAAGAACCGTTCCCGGGATAATTGTCCCTCCAGCTTGTTCAGTGACCAGGTGACCAGGTGTCGTTTCCCTTCAAAAGTACACAGATAATTGTGCCCCTGGTCATGGTAGAAGTAACCAATGCCTTCCACCGGCACCGGGATGTTCTTCGCTCCGCTGCTTACTACAAAGACCTCCTTTTCTTTCCGTTTCCGACCTCCGCCGCCTGTATTCCTTTCCACTGGCCGTAACTGGCGGACCTTTCTCTCGAATATAGTGGAACGGAGGATAAAGTAATACACCAGGTAATACAGGTTGAACAGCAGGATCAGCGATACGATATAAGGGAAGGCATACACCAGGTAATAGGTATCTTCAATGATGTTCATCCCAAACAACCGGAAATACAAAGCTGCCAGGAGGAAATCCACCACGGCAGGCAGCAATACCCCGAAAACCACCTGTAGGGCAGTTCGGGGAACGGGGTTCTTTTTCCAGTCGTAGTACCTGTCAAGCCTTCGGGTCACATAAGCGATCAGCTCTACCAGTACCAGGGCGATGACCAGGCTGCTCCCGAACTCCGCGTAGAAACGCCAGGAAAGCAAACGGGGGAGAATATCCCCGGCGCCTCCAAATTCGGTGGCCATAAGCGCCCCTGCCACGGCAGCAAAAATACGGAGGCCCCGATCCTTGTATCCGGGGAGCTGAAGATTTGGCTGGTTCATTTTTTATATGTGAAATAACCTCCTAAAAACACCTAGGTGATTCACCTGTTTTTTAGGGTGTAATTTGATTATATTTATAGTTTATTTACTTTTATAAATATAATTTATATTTCTATCATAAAAAAGTCAATGAACCATGGAACCTTTAACACCTGACGGAATTACCATCAAAAAAGATGAGCTCTATGCTCTTTCGGATAATGAATTGATTGAGCAGGCCAGGGCTATCTGCCACGACCTGAAAGCTTGGATAGAAGACCATTTTACATTGAGCCCACAGCAATCGGACTACCTGGGCGGGATACCGGGGAGGGTTCTCTTCGGGTGGGGCGCCCAGCTTGCCGCCATAGTGATAAGCCGTGGGGACCTGGAACTTGATATGGCCCCTCACAATGATCCGAAAAGAACCAAGCAAACGGATATCTTCTGCTCCGGCTTTATCCACTACGAGCCGGAAGGGGCTTCAACCTTTGATGTGCAGGGTTCTTATACCGAGACTTTGCCCTGATATTCCGGGATCAGCCCAAAAGACAGGTAGGTGTTTTTCACTTCTTGCGTATAAAAAAACGCGAAGTTTAGTATGTTTTTAAATGTCAAATATTTTACGGATGTGTTTTTCTGTTCCATGATCTAAAATACTTGCTTCAAGATATTTACATCTGTTTTATTCTTCCCGGACAGATCATTTCCCATAATTTTGATGTACAGTCTATTTTACTTATATCCCCTATGTTATAAGTGGTAAAATTTACGGACCAGGGATATACTAACTCACATCAGTCGACCATGATTACATTTACCAACACACTTTACGAGCAAGCAAGCGAGGAACTCCTCCACGTACGGGAAACAGAGAGCAATACACTGAAACAGGCAGAAAAGGCATACCTTGTCATGCACACTGCCCTGCAAAAATTAAAGGATTATATCCTGCGACATACCTATAAGGATACTGGGGAAGAAGTCCGTTTTTTCAAGGAAATAAAGCCCCGGTTCTTAAAGAAACTCATCTATTTTTCAGAGGTTTTCCGGGTGGAGAGCAGCCTTCCGGCAGGAAATAATAAAAGGCGAAAGAATCATTACCGGGAGGCCATGGAGAATATTGTGGACTTTTTTGAACGCAACCGCGAGTTCTACCTGTATTACCGACTTGGAAAGACCGAACTGGATGAAAAGCTCTTCCGCAGCGGGAAAGAGGTCAACTTCCCCTATACGGAAACCTATTTCTGGAATGCCGACCCGCGCTTCTGCTGCCACTGCTGTCATAAGGTCGCCATGTTCCAGGCCTATGAGAAATTACAGGATTACCTGCTGGAGGCCGCCGCCAATGAAGAGCAGCAAGCGCCTCTTTTCCAACAGGCGGACATTACCTGGACCGCCCCGAAAGTATGGCTCATAGAGCTGATCTACGCGCTTATTGCTACCGGGGTATTTAACCGGGGCAATGCCAGTATACGCGAGGTCTCCTCCCTGGCAGGCACGATGTTTCAAAAAGACCTGGGGGAATATTACCGGGTGTTCCAGGAGATCCGCATTCGCAAAAAGAACCGCACGGTCTTTATGGACCTGCTCAAAGAAAGACTCGTGAGGTACATGAACGACACGGATAAACGCAGGAGGAATTAGCTCCCCTTTTCGATGAGCAGGTGAGCGAGCGACGGGGTATCGTAAATACGTTCTATTTCGGTCTCGATCATTTCAGCGATCTCCTGTTTGATCTTCAGGTAGTTCTTTTCGATCTCCGCCTGGGTGACTTGCTTGACCTCCGGTAAGGACCGGTATCCCGCTTCTTCTTCCTTTATGGCCTGGTGGTCGTTGATGATCTCGTTGTGAAAGGTTTTTAGCTTGATCTTCTGATCCGGGTTATCGGCTACCATCCCCACAAACTCCCCGGAGCTTAAGGCAGATATCTTCGATGGCGGAATGGCCGATTCCAGTTGGGCGGAGCGGCTCAGGGAGGTGTCGGTGGCATTAATGGAGAGGCTCTCCCGATCCTGCATGATCTTCCCGAAACGTTCGGAGAGCTGCCGGGCGGTATCGCCCACAACCTGGCCACTGATGATGTTCCCCACGATACCTGCGATCACTTCGGCCTGTTCCCTCCCGTAATCCTTACGCAATTGGCTGTAGTCCTGCACGCCAAGGCAGGTGGCTACTTTGTTGGAACGGGCAGTAGCAATAAGATTGTCAATGCCGTTAAAATAAATGGTAGGGAACTCGTCAAAAACAAGGCTGGATCTCAGCTTACCCTTTTGGTTGACGAGCTTGATCATCCGGGAAATATAAAGGGACAGTACCGCCCCGTATACCTGTTGTTTCTGGGGGTTGTTCCCCATGCAGATGACCTTGGGGCTTTCGGGGTTGTTCAGGTCGAGGGTAAAATCATTCCCGGAAAGGACATAGTACAGGTGAGGCGATGAAAGGCGGGCCATTGCGATCTTCGCCGAGGCGATCTGCCCTTCGAGCTGGTCGGTAGCCCCGTTCAGGTAAGCCGTCACAAAGGGGTTTATCAAAACCTCGATCTCCGGTTCTGTCCTGAGCACCGGGAAAAGATCATTGTACTCCACCTGCATGAGCTCTATCACATGGGGCAGTGTACAAAGGTTTCCTCCCTTGTATTTCTTTAAGAACCAAATGACCGCCGTTAAGAAGTTGATGGGGGATTCCACGAAAAAATCCCCTTGCTTCCTGATCCAGTCGCGGTTCAGGCCCAACATAATGGTGCGGGAGGATTCGGAGGCATCGGTAATGTCCTCCATCGTATCCGGATCAAGCGGGTTGCAACGGTGCGTATGGGAGAGCTTTTCAAAGTTGATCACGTAAAAGGCCGGCTTTTTGGAATAGGCGCTCCCGTGTTTGAGAAGGGTGTTATACACGATCCGGGAGAGGTCGTCGTACTTAAAATCATAGACGAACATGGAAAACCCCTTTTTGATGTGTTGGGTAATCACATGGCGGATAACGAAATAGGATTTACCCGATCCGGGGGTACCGATGACCAGCAGTGCACGGAACGGGTTAATGATGTTGATCCACGAGCTGCGTATCTTTCCTTTCAGGTTATACCTGGCCGGCAGGTTGACGGAATACCCGTTCTCCAACAGGCGCTCTTCCTGTGGAAAGGTCTCGTTGAGGGTATTGAAAATATCGTCTTTGAGCTTCAGTCTCAAGAGCCGGGACAAAAGCCCGCCCCCGGTCAGCACCAGCAGGTATCCCGTAAGGGTAGCCGTCATGTACAGGATGGCTATAACCTGTGGGACTGCCCCGATCCTCATCAGGTAATGTGCGGGCAGGTAGATCACCATCCCTGCTGCAAAGGGGACAAGGGCATGGTGGAGTTTGATGTTCTCGTCTTTTTTCCCTCTTGCGCCCAACAGGGAGACAAGCAAAAGGCCAAGGGCCCCGAGCCTGGAATACAACAGGTCTTCAAAAAGCCCGGTATGCCGCAGGTTAAGCAGGATGCGGTCGGTGATCACATGGCTCAGTCCCCATTCCCGGAAAGCCCCGTAGCAATAGATATAGCAATGCAGCACCAATACCACGATGCTGATCTTACGTGTTAAGTCAATGATCTTGCGAAGTGCTTCTTCGTTCTCCCCGGTTCCCATGATCTTTTTAGTCTTTTTTCTTTTTTCTCCTCTTCCTGCTTTTCCTCAGCTCATAAGGAATGTACTCCTCGTATTCAGGTTCTCCCCCGATAAGTTCTTCCAGCACCCCTTCTAAAAGGCCTTTATGCCGGGTTATTTTCTCCACCGGGGCAACATCAGCTCTTTCAGCAGGACGTTCTTTTTCCGACTGATGCAATCTGCCGGAAAACCGTTTCATCAGTGCTCCGGCACTGTAGGATTTCCCCAGGTCGCTTCCCTTAAAGACCGACCGGCTGGTATTATCAATAAAAGTGACCCCGTAGATCAGCCCTTGCGTATTTTCCCTGAAAACAGCCCGGATGCCCTTTTTGCGAAGCTCACCGGCCCACTGTTCCCGGGTGAGGTCCCCCGGAGCCAGGATTTTGTCAACCACTCTTCGAAGGCGTTCTTTATGAGGCTTTCTTAAGAGCTTGTTCCGCTCAAATTTTTTTTCCAGCTTCGTTAGGGTAGGCTTTGAATAGATGGAACTGGCTTTGATGGGTACGCCCAGTTTGTTGCCGCTCTCATCACAGATGTGGTATACCAACCCCTTGTGTTGATGCATTCGCGTGTTCTCAGCCCCACGGCTTGCCCTTACGTTGAACTGGCCCAGCACTGCGTTGAGTTCTGCCAGGGAAGTAAACCTATATGAGCGGACGACCTCCCGCACGATACCAGAGATCGCCGCTTTGGTCCCGGATTTTCCATAAGCCGCCTTTTCCAGTGCAGCCGGGCGGAGCAGGTAAACTTCCTCTTTCTTTTGCTCTTCGGCTTTTACCAGCCCGTACTGTTTCTCGATGGCCTTGCGGGCCACTTCAGACTGGAATTTCCCCAGGTTGTGGGTCTCTATGCGGTTCCCCCCGTTTTGGATGTTGGTTGTCACAATATGGATGTGGGGGTGGCCGGCATCAAAATGCCGGTAGACCAGGTATGGCTGGTCCCCGAAACCGATCCCCTCCATATACCGGTCTGCAACGGCCTTCAATAGTCCTGGGGTGAGCCGGTCCTGATTGGAGAAGTTGAGTGATATATGCAGGGTATTGGTCTTGGTCCTTTTGTTCTGCATGGTAAGCGCCTGGAAACGTCCCAGCTTTTGGTGAAAATCCATTTTCTTCTCGTCCGCCAAAAAACCGCTGGCCATAAGCAGCCCGGCCTGTCCTTGCCCTACTTTGTTCTCATTGTAGTGCAAAGCGCCGCGGATGCTTTTCCCGGTGATTATCTTTGCGACCATTTCTTGCCCAATTCACTCATTATATCCAATACCTTCCCTGTTACCTCAGAAACTTCCCTACTGGCAGCGGCTATCCTCCGGGCATAAAACCTTTTTTTGCCGGGATCACGGGTATTGTGAAAATAGCGGGTCACCTGGTTGATGTTCACCCCGATGGCACGCAGCTCCTTTTTGATCCCCGACAGCTTTTCCATGAGTTCCACAAGGGAAGCATCATAGGTCTTTACCGTGATCTCTTTGCTGAATATCATCTCCCGGAGCAGCTCGCTCATATTCCGGTTAAAAGCGTTTTTAGCCAATAGCTTTTCCAACTGCTTCTTCTCCGCCCGGGTAAGCCTTATGGTCAAACGGTTTTCATATTTTATTGTCTTTTGCTTTGCCATTTTCTCCAGTCAGATGAAAATTCGAGTTCCGAGAATTTTCCCCCGAAGCAACTCCGGCAGCGAAGGGCAAGATGGGATTGGCGTCAGACAATCCTACATCTTGCTGATTGCAAAAAAGCAGCAATCCAAACCCTTCCAAAGATTTATTTCCGATCGTTTGAAACAGGGGGATAGGGTTCAATGTCTTAGGTTCCACATCCATTTATTGGCATGTGCTTTCCAATCGTGAATGGGAATGTTTGAATCGGTCATCCAGTCGGTGCTGGTGAAATAATAATAGAAGATCTCGGCCTCTTCCTGGGGAAATCCGTTCTGAATGAAATAGCCTATGACTTCCTCCAGGAAAGGTGGGTTAACGTTTCCGGTTTCGTGGTTTGGTGTGTGATTTTCCATGTCTCTCAATTTTGGTTCTGTATCAAAATTGAAAGGGTTTAATGGATATTTTTCACACTGATGACCGGGGTGGGGTGGTTTTGACTAAGGTTTATGGTAAAACTTTCAAAAATTACAATGGGATAACGTTTTGTTCTCCAAACCATTCTTTCGCTTTACCCACTACCTGCGGACTAGGATTGTGATAGAAAACCGCTAAATTCTCTTTAGCTCGGGTGCAACATACATAGAAAATCTTTTGTGTTCTTTCCAAAACGCTTGCTGTACCAGTATTCAAGAACATATTCTCAAAGTTGTATTTATTCCAACCACCATTATCCAATATGACCAAAACATTATTGAACTCTGTCCCTTTTGTCTTATGCTGAGTAGAAAACGGTGTCTTCCCTTCTAGATAATCGTACAGTTTTTGAAATTCGCAGAAACCAACTTCCCTTACCCTGTTGTACAGGTATTCATTCCTTGCTTTGAAATCCTCAAGTTTATCATCTATTAGGCAAATGCCCTTCTCATGAGCATCATTGATCACTTCTTCAATGGTTTTGTTTCTGACATTGATTAGGCCTTCAATATTGTCCTTCAATATCCTTTTAGCTGCAATACTGACGATTTTGTCTTTGTAGTCCGTAGCTCGCAAAAACTCGTTATACCTACCAGTTTGGTACAGCACGATGCTGTTTTGAATTTTAAAAAGATGTTTTATCAGGTTGTCCCGCTTTGAACCCTTTTTGTTCTCATCATCCTCATCTTGCTTTTTATCATCCAATAGCTGATCCTTATTGACATAGAATTTTGAAAACACCTCATAATTGTAGTTTAATGCAGTCTGATAAAGTGCCTGGTTGCCGTCTATGAAAGTTTGCATAGAAGCTGTTGGACGGACAGCCTTTAATTCTCTACCTACTTTACCATCAGCCAAGACCGCAATAACTTCCCTAAACGTGTTTTGCGAAAAATCAGTAATAATAGCATTGTTCTTGATATACTTCTTAACTCTGTCTCTATAACTCAATATCAAGTCCTTGTCGTAAATGTCCATCAGTGTGCGAAACCCTGCCTTGTCTGCAATCAAGTTATGGGTCAGGTTCAATTCTTTCGTTTCTTTTGCATTTTCAAAGTTCCATCCATGATTTTCAGTTAAGTACTGCTTTATCAAGGAGACATCACCATTGGCTGAATGAATAAACTGAATGTTCCCCTCCTTCACCTGACCATCCATCATGTTTGGTGCTTTCTCATCAGTTGATGGTTCCTGGGTTATGCCGTCTGTTCTTAGTCTGTTTGCCAGATCAATTATTCTGCGGGGGCTCCTTCTATTCTGTGCTTTTTTCACCTCCTTCACATCGCCTTCCGCATCACCTTTATATTCATCCAGATTCCCAATTCCATCATCATAGATGGATTGCATAGCATCTCCGAAAAAACCGATTAGGTTATTTTTCTCACTTTTCTTGAAGTGATTCAGAATAATATCCACAACAGCCGTATTCGTATCCTGGTACTCATCAATAAAAATGAACTGGTATTTGTCTTTAACAATGGCGCTGAGTTTGGGATACTTTTCAAAAAGGTGATTTGCTACAAGCAGTAGTTCGTCATGGGAAATAATGCCCTCTTTGAGTTTTAAATACTCCTTATACTGAATACCTTTTTCAAGTTCATCAAAATAATTATCCGGTATTGAGCCGTCTTCACCAATAGATATCTTGGCGTCTTCATCATTTGCTAAAGCAATGATAGCGGCCTTTAGCTCTTTTTGAAAGTGTTTGATATTGTCCCACAAAAAGTCGTGAATAGTAGATACATTCAGATTTTTATGGTTTACCCGCTCTTCAATTTCTTTAACTGCTGCATTGGTGTACGTCATACAAGCCACCTTAGCCGTAGGATATTCAGCAATAACTTGCCGGATAACCTGAACCAATGAATAGGTCTTGCCGCTACCTGCGCCTCCGCTCAGCAAAAAATTGCGCTTGCTATCAATGCACTGGAAAATTTCCTGTACTTCCGGTTCTAATGTTAATCTTTCTTCAACCATAGCAGCCCTTCTTTGATATAAGCGGGAATTTCCCAGTTACTGAAATCTGTATTGCTGTGATACAGAATGTCTAAGGCAAAATGCGTTTTTTTCTTTATGCACCTTTCGGCCAGTTCATAAGCACCAATACCATTTTCAAAAAACTCTTTATTCTGAAGTCCTCTGAAATTCTCTTTGTTGACATTTACAAATTCTTTGTTTATATGGATAAATGCATCTTCAAAACTCCGGGCATGATATTCTTGTTCCTCTATCTGATAGGCAATTAGCAACCTTTCTTCTTTGAGTAGCTTATTATTAAGAGCTAATTTCTTAAGGTTATCCCAATTAGTTTCAGGAAAATAATGAAGAATAGCAGAGTTGCTCGTTCCGATTCCATCCATGACGGGACATGCTTCCTTTTTTGTCTTTCCTCCATCTACAGCAACCTCCCTTATTGAATCAATATCAGTTATGACTAAACTCTTAATTCCTAAAAAGTCAATGAATTTTTCAAATATTTGAGAATAAGCCCCAACTTCAATGACAGAAATATTCTGAGAGAGTAAGGGTAAGTATTCATCCTGTTCACCGGATGCGTTATGCCTTTTCTCTTCTTCAATGTCCACTTTTCTCATAAGGGTGGGGATAAGGATACGCTCCGTATCTCCTTCGATAAGGATAGCCTTATCCGCGAAAAATATTTCTGCCCGACTAATGGTAAGATATTGTTTTAAGAATTGATATTGATTTGTTTCATTATTATAATCATCCTTTAGGTCTTTCAAGTTTCGGGCTATTATTCCGCTATTTTCCTTTTTCAGATATTTGATGTCGTCAAAATCACTGTCTGCCACAATGCAAGATGAATGCGTACTAATAATGTACTGCAAATCCCTGTTCTCACCATCTTGCCGTACTATGCCTTCATCAAGTAGTTTTTTAATATTTTTGATAAACACATACTGCATCTGGGGATGTGTATGTGCTTCTGGTTCTTCAATGAAAAGAAGGTTAATATCCGCCGGCTTTTTATCTTTTTCTCGCTTAAATTCATTAACAAGAATCTCTATTTCAAAGATCATACTAATGAGATTCATGTAACCTAAGCCATTGTAATATTCTGGAAGACGGTTGTCCGCATCATGCTTATAAACAACTGTTGTATTTCCCTCCAGTAATTCCCGATGTTGTAAGGTGGATATTATTTCAATCTCAGATTCATTGATTTTTACACCCCCAAAATCTTTTACTTTCTTGACTATGTCATCAAAAAGCGTCTTATAGATATCGCTTAAATGAGTATCCGTTTCACTTAATTTGTCCTTAAAATCTTCAACAGCTCTGTTTTGTTCATCATTTGTCTCCGTGCGTCTATATATCCTTGATGTCTGTCCCGAAAGGGTTTTGTCAACATCTTTATTCGTAACATCTCTTTTTGCACTGATATACTTAAAGTTGATAATATCTGCAATGCTGATTTTTTCAGTTTCCAGATCAATGTAAGTATCAGTACTTGCTTTTTGGGTAGTTAGGTTATAGGCTAATGAACGTTTATCAGTTCTGAAGAAAGCAGCGTGACTTGATTGTAGAAAATCACTTAAGTTTCGTTTTTTATAATCGGGTTTATCACGTTTTTTCTGTTTTTCTTTTGTTTCAAATTCCGCGTATTCACTTCTTAAGCGGGTGTATTCATTATAATCTAAAGTGTATTGAAAGCCGAGGACAATAACATTGTTGTCCGGGTCCAAATCCATCATCACCCGACTGATATTTGAAAGGTTATCTTCCTCTCCGTATTCGATAAATAACCTAAGTCGTATTCCTAAAGGATCATATTCATCCTCTTCAATAGCCTCTCCTGCTTCTATCTTTCCTTTGAGTTCCTTCTTGAAATCAATATTAAAATCATCAAAGAAGAATTTATTTCTTTCCGAAGGGTTTAAGAATTTGTTCAGGATAGATAGTATGGAGGTTTTACCTGTGTTATTTTTACCGATTACCAGGGACAGTTCCTTTTCCAAGTCCATGGAAAAGTCTTTCAACAATCGGTAGTTCTCTATTTCTATCTTAAATACTTTCATATTAAATCAGGTTGGTATGGTATCTATAAAATCAAGTATTTTATGCATAACATTATCATGTTTCTTTCTTACGCTTCTGACTTGCAATGCTGGCATACTCAACACCTAGCCGGTCGGCAAAATGATTTGGCAACTCTTGTTCTATAGCTTGTATGGAATCTCTATTTCGCATTTCGGTTTTTGGTCATATCTCTTATTTTCCGTTCAGCCACTTTCAATGCATCTGTTGCCAAATCCTCATCTTTCAAGTCATAAACTACCCGATCACTCAAGTAGTTGATGAGCAATTCCCTTTCGTTTACATCAAAAATTCGGGCAATCTGGATGATCTGTTCTTTGGAGGCTTTTCGTTCTCCTCTTTCAATCTTGCTCAAAATGGATTGGTCAATATCTAATTCAGCGGCTACTTTCCTTAGAGGCAATCCCTGATCTTCCCTTAACTTCCTTATTTGCTCTCCTATTGACAACATTTATTTGGACTAAAATTATTTGGACTGAACTTGACCAAAAATAATAATTTGAAAGTCCTTTTCATAGACAACCTCTATGAAAGTTATTAACACGATCAGGCATCAGTCACATTGACTTCCTCCTTACCACTTGCTGTCCCTCATGAAGTAAGAGAAGAGCTGTTGTTTATAAGTAGCGAGTATATAAGAAGATGTTAAATCCAGTGTCCGGGGCGAGACCGCTTGCGCCAATAGGCTTTTAATTCTTCTGGCTTCACACCTAATCTTTCCTCTGCCAATCGTATTGCGCGATCAGTCAAATAGTTAGTTTCATTTTTTAATGTTTCCACAACCTTGGATTTGCCGTAGTAACGAAGCATTTCTTCCCATTCTTCCTCGTTCCCTCTTTCTACTACACGGCCAATAACTGTCCGATAAGCCTTAACCCAATCCATTTTTTCGTAGCGGAACTCCCAAAACAACCGCCGAGGCAGATTTGGTCCTTTCTTATCTGAAGATTCTTGTGTCATAATCTTTGTTCTACAAAAGATTTCTCTATTTCGTTCTTGATTACAGATCAAAAAACTTGGTTGTCAAGCCTTGGTTTAACACTAATCAAATTAGCCAAGAGCATTAATTCTTCAATGAATTGGTTCGACAATAGTCCGGGGAGCTCCATGTTCAAATCCAGTGTCCAGGTCGAGATCGTTTTACCCTAATGGGATGGTCTTCTGGGCTAATCTTTCCCCCACCATCATCTTACATATAGTGTTAAAAGGTCGTAGTTTGAGGATCAAGCAAGCCTGCTAGAAGTGCCAATTCCTCAAAAAGTTGGTTCGATTTTTGTAACGTTGACTCTACTTTAAAATCATCATTTGGTTGATAGGGGACATTTTTTATAGATTTAAGCTTCCACTTGCTAAATGATCTAAAAAAATATTCTTCAATTCTAATTTTTTTGAATTCATTCAATTTGAGATAATTGTTGTGGATTCTTCAATCGATTATCTGCGATATTAAAATGAATTTATTTTCTTACATATAGTGTTCTAAATCCCTGTTAATGGACATGCCGTTTGTGGTTTGTGACCAGAACACAATAGCATATAACATTGTTTTTTTACTGAAAAATGATAGAGCTGTTCTATCGATATATAAGGATTTTTTCTCATTCAAAATTTATTTAAAGGTAAAATATACTTTTTATTTATATAACAATTTTAACATTAAAAAATTAAAAAAAATACATTTTTAGTTTAGTCATCTTTATAATTTCATATATATTTGGGAAAATTTAACATTTTGATATTGTTTTTTAACCAAAAATTAAGTCAACTAAAAATGGTTGAAACATAGAGTAAATGTTGAATAATACTAACTATAAACTAACATATATGAAGAACACCTTACCTAAAAGTTTGTTGTTCCTGTGTGCACTATTGTGTATAGGAATGACGCAAGCTCAAACTGTTAGCGGAAATGTTTCCGAAGCAAATGGACCACTGCCTGGAGCAAGTGTAGTGGTAAAAGGAACAACTAATGGAACACAAACCGACTTCGACGGAAATTACACATTAAACAACGTCCCGTCTGATGCTGTGCTTGTATTTAGTTATGTAGGAATGTCAACTCAAGAAATTCCTGTAGACGGCAGATCCACGATCGATGTGGTTATGCAAGAAGACGCCCAAGCCTTAGATGAGGTTATAGTGGTAGGTTATGGAACACAAACAAGAGGGGACGTTACCGGTTCTGTTGCCTCTGTAGATGTGGACGAAGCCACCAAAGTCCCTATGGTTAATGCAGCTGAAGCCCTTCAAGGACGGGTTTCCGGGGTCACAATAACAAATAATGGAACGCCAGGAGCCTCCCCTGTAGTACGTATAAGGGGTTATGGAACTGGTAACAGCAATGATCCTCTTTACATCATTGATGGTGTGCAAACGGATGATCCTAGTATCCTAAACTCCATAAATCCTGCGGATATCCAGCAAATGAACGTGCTTAAGGACGGTGCCGCGGCCATTTACGGCGCCCGGGCATCCAACGGTGTTGTGATCATCACCACCAAAAGTGGCGGCTATAACATGGATACGGCAAAAGTATCGTTCGATATGTACACAGGGTTTTCAACACCGACCAATGTACCTGAGCTACTCGATACACAACAGCATGGGGAAATGCTATGGCAAAGTATTTTAAATGATGACGGAACCCCTTCACATGCCCAATATGGCAATGGTGCAAGCCCGGTTGTTCCCTCAAAAATACAAAGCGTTCCTGTAAGCATGACCGTTAAGCCAAATGGAGGAACCGATTGGTTGGATGAAATTTACAGAACTGCAATTACCCAAAATGCTTCCATTACCTTGGAAAATGGTAATGAAAAATCTAAATTCCTTTTTTCTGCAGGTTTTCTAAACCGTGAAGGTATTCAAATTAAGACTGGATTTAAAAGAGGTTCGGCTAGATTGAATTCCGAATTTAAAATTGGGGATAAAATCCGGATCGGGGAACACACCAACATTTCTTATGACAGAAGAGGCGGAGGGCAATCTTGGTTTAATTTTGCAACAAGGATGTCTCCTTTGGTTCCCGTATATGACGATGAAGGTAATTTTGGAGGTAACTACAGTAATGATACTGGTCTTTCCAACCCGAACAACCCGGTGGCGGAAGCTACCCGACAAGCTGATGATTTCAGGAAAACCTTAAGGGTGTTCGGTGATATCTATGCCACATGGGATATTTTGGATGGACTACAGTTAAAAACATCCCTGGGTGGTTCCATCCGGGCGTACAACGATAGACGCTTTAGGGCATTGATACCTGAGTCTTCTGAGCCCATTGCGACCAACACCCTAACCGAAGCCGATCAAGACATATACGAATGGGTATGGACCAATACGTTAAGCTACAATAAGTCGTTTGGTGATCACAATATCAATGCGCTTGTTGGTATTGAGGCGTTGGAGGTACATAGTAAGGGTAAGGAAATTTCCAGAACAGATTATTTCTTCGAAACACCCGACTACTACTTATTGAGCAATGGAGGTGGTGCAGCCAATGTGGCATACGCCTTTGACAATGCATCGTCTTTGTTCTCTTTGTTTGGAACGGTGAATTACAATTATGATGGTCGTTACTTTTTAACGGCAACTGTTCGACAAGATGAATCATCCAGGTTCGTTGGTGACAACAAGAATGATATTTTCCCCTCATTCAGTGCAGGATGGGTAGTGAGCAATGAAGCCTTTTGGCCTGAAGATTCTTTTGTTAGTAGATTGAAGTTCAAAGGGTCTTGGGGGCAGATGGGCAACCAAACACTCCCCGTGGATAACCCTACCATCAATATATCAACTTTAAGCGAGCAATATGCTAATTACGTATACAGTGGTAGTGGGGGAGCCACCCAAGGAGCGATTTTATCGGCTGCGGGTAACCCAAATTTAAAATGGGAAACCAGTGAAACCACTAACTTTGGTGTTGAACTCGGTTTCTTTGATAATAAACTGAATCTTGCTGCGGAATATTTTACGATCACCACAAAAGATTTGATCAACCAAGACGAATCTTTGTTTAGTTCAACATCCATTGATGCCGCACCTCCCTATGTGAACCTGGGTTCTATTGAGAACAAAGGTGTGGATGCTATCTTAAGTTATGCAGACCAGACAGATTCAGGCTTCAGCTATGGTATAGATGTTAATTTTTCCAGTTACAAAAATGAGGTGATTGACCTAATCAGTGCCTTCCAGGGCGGATTCGACAACTTCAGAACTACGGGTACCGTTACCAGAACGCAAGAGGGGCAACCTATATCATCTTTCTATGGTAGAGTGGTTGAAGGCATTTTTGCTTCTGAAGCTGAAGTATCAGCTGCCGCAGACCAAGGATTTGCTACCCCGGCCGACGGGGTTGGAAGATTCCAATACAGGGATTTGAACAACGATGGCGTGATCAATGATGACGATAGGACCTTTATCGGTTCACCCCACCCGGATTTCACTTATGGGGTCAATTTAACCTTGGGCTACAAAGGTTTCGACATGTCGGCATTTTTTCAAGGTTCCCAAGGAAATGAAATATTTAATAACGATAAGGTGTATACCGACTTTCCATCCTTCTTCAATGCCAATAGAAGTGTAAGGGTATTGGATTCTTGGACACCGGACAATCTAGATGCCGAATTACCGGCTCTGAGCCAAAGTATAACGAACAATGAGGGTAATGCAAATTCATTTTTTGTTGAAGATGGATCGTATATGAGGTTAAAAAACCTACAGATTGGTTACACCCTTAATGAAGAAGTTTCTAGCTATTTAGGTATGGATAGTGTGCGGTTCTACCTTCAAGGGACCAATCTATTCACGATAACCGGTTATGATGGAGTAGATCCTGAACTACAGCCAAGATTTTTAGATAATGGGGCAATAGATAACCTTACCATAGGGGTTTCTGATAACAACTATCCTTTAGCTTCAATTTATTCCTTCGGAATTAATTTAAAATTTTAAAAAATGAAAAAGAAAATAATATATTCAATAATACTGGTAGGTCTATTACTATGGGCCTGTAGTGATGATTTCACGGAAAAAGCAGCGACAGGAAATATTCCTGATGCAGATTTGCAGACTGCTGTAGGTGTTGACCTTAAGTTGACAGCGGCTTATTCTGCTATGGATGGAGAGCGTGTGAATAGACAAGGAGAAGCTGTCGCAGCCGGGGGAGATAATTGGTGGACCGATGTGGTCTCCGATGATGCCCACAGGGGAAGTACCGATGGAGATAACACGGAATTATTTCAAATTGAAACTTTGGACTGGCAAACCGGTAACGGATGGTTTATGGCAAGGTGGAGTGCAATCTTCGGTGGAGTGAACCGATGTAACGCCGTTCTTGATTTGATCAATCAAATTCCTGAGGGTGATTTTACCCAACAGGAAGGCGAGGCTCTTTTTCTAAGAGGGTATTATAATTTTGAGCTTCAAAAGTTTTATGGGAATGTGCCGTTTATTTCTGTTGAAAATTTGGTGAACGAAGAATTTAACCAACCCAATCCAGGTCCAATCTGGGATAAGATTGAGGAAGATTTTCAGGCAGCGATTGATAGATTAGATGATGAAAAAGTTCCAGGCAGGGCCAATTCTTGGGTAGCCAAAGCTTTTTTGGGCAAAGCCTATTTGTACCAAGGAAAATATGACGAAGCGCTTCCACTGTTCAACGATGTAATTAATAACGGACCCTATTCGCTAAATGCTGAATTTGTAGACAATTTTAATCTAAAAGGTGAAAATGGACCAGAGTCCATATTTGCCATTCAATTTTCTGCAGATGATGGACGTTCTTTTAACGGAAATGGTGCTGGTACCTTAAACTTTCCCGGGGGTGGACCTTTGGGTACGTGTTGTGGTTTTTACCAACCTACCCAAGATTTAGTGAATGCTTTTCAAACCGATGGTTCCGGACTACCGTTGTTGGACTCATATACTGCAACTGATGTAACCAGCGATTATGGTATAAATTCGTATTATGATCATGATGGAGATGAAGAGACCCCCGAAATCCCAACTGATTATACACCTCATACAGGGCCCTTAGATCCTAGATTGGATTATACTGTTGGGAGAAGGGGAATTGATTACAACGGTTTTGGGCTAAATCCCGGAAAAGAGTGGATAAGGGCAACTTTTACCGATATTTCAGGGCCGTATCTTCCTAAAAAGAACATGTATCAAGTTGATGAAGTTGATGGCAACCGCGGCACAGGAGGTTGGGGCTCCGACTGGTCGGGGATCAACTATAACATTATGCGGTTTGCCGATGTATTGTTGATGGCTGCCGAGGCTGCTGTTGAAAAATCTACCCCGGATTTGGCTTTGGCCTTGGATTACGTAAACCGTGTTCGTAATAGGGCAAAGAATATGACTTACGAACAAGCACTTGATGAAGATAATAACCCTATTCCGGATACAGATGCTGCCAATTATCAAATTGAGCCCTATGATTCTTTTGGAAGTCAGGATTTTGCCAGAAAGGCAATCCGTTTTGAGCGTCGTTTAGAATTTGGTATGGAAGGACATAGGTTATTTGATTTAAGAAGATGGGGTATAACAACAGAAACCATTAATACCTATATCCAAAACGAAGGAGAAGATTTAAATCAATCCGGTTATGATACAAAATTTGGTGCTTATCAAGAGAAGCATAATTTATTTCCGATTCCAATCAACGCAATAGACCAAAGCGGTGGTATACTTGAACAAAATCCTGGATTTTAAATTTAAATTCATTTGATTTTTTCTATAACAGGGCGCTTTAAACGCCCTGTTTTTTTCATTAACACTCACAATTCATACCTTAGTTCACTCAATCAATGACTATGAAGTTAAAATATCCAATTGTCTTTTTTCTCGCATTATTATTAATAACTGCCTGTGAGAAGCAAACAGAGGAAAACACAGTTGCCAATACTGAGATTTTCAAAAAATCCTCTCCTTCTGAAACAGGTATAAACTTTATCAATAAGCTTACAGAAAACGACTCCCTCAATTATCACACCTATGGTTATATATATATGGGTGGTGGGGTTGCCGTAGGGGATATCAACAACGACGGACTCGTTGATCTCTACTTTACTGGAAATATGGTGCCCAACAAACTATACCTCAACAAGGGCAATATGGAGTTTGAAGACATTACCGAATCTGCAGGGGTTACCGGGGATTCGAGGTGGTACACCGGCGTCACTATGGCCGATGTGAACAATGATGGCTATTTGGATATCTATTGTTCGGTAGGTGGAAAATTTGACCCAAAAGAAAATCAATTGTTTATCAATAATGGTGATAACACTTTTACCGAACAAGCAGAAGAATACGGCATAGCTCTAAAGTCCAATAGCGTACAAGCTACTTTTTTTGATTATGACCTTGATGGCGATTTAGACTTGTACGTAGCCAATTATCCCCCAACATCTTTTAAAGCACCAAACCAATTTTATGCCTTTAAACAAAAATTCCCTAAAGAACTAGAAACAGATAGGCTTTTTAAAAATGAAAGCGGAAAATTCATCGATGTGACCGAAGAGGCCGGAATCAAAAATTTCGGGCTTTCCTTAAGCGCCACAGTAAGTGATCTTAACAAAGATGGCTGGCCGGATGTTTATGTGTCTAACGACTTCAGTAGTCCGGATTATATGTACATCAACAATAAAAACGGAACCTTTACCGATCATGTAAAACTAGCTACCAAAAACGTCTCTTTTTATGGGATGGGGGCTGACATAGCAGATTTTAACAACGATAATTTACCGGATATTTTTCAAGTGGATATGTCGCCCGAAAGTAACCGAAGGGCAAAAGCCAATATGGCAAGTATGAATCCTGATCTTTTTTGGAGCACGGTTAATTCCGGTTTCCATTATCAGTATATGCAAAACAGTTTGCAGTTGAACAACGGGAACTTGTTGGACAGTTTACCGGACTTTAGCAATATTTCCCGATTGGCAGGGGTTTCTTCTACAGATTGGAGTTGGGGCCCTTTATTTGCTGATCTGGATAACGATGGCTGGAAGGATATTTTTGTCACCAATGGTACCAGACGGGAGATTAACAACAGAGATTATTTTAAAAAGCTGGGAAAAGGCAAAATTCCCAAGGATAGTCTGTTGATAAAATCCTTGGAGATTCCTTCAGAACCTATAGATAACTACGTTTTAAAAAACAATCGTGACCTTACATTTACCCGAAAGAACAAAGAATGGGGTATCGAACATATAGGGTTTTCAAATGGAGGGGTTTATGCAGATCTGGATAATGATGGCGATTTGGATATTGTGACCAATAATATTGATGATATAGCTTCCGTTTTTGAAAATAAAAGCAGTGAATTTAACAACTATTTGATGTTTTCTTTCAAAGGCCCTGAAAAAAACCCCTTCGGCATTGGTGTTAAAACGACCGTTTATACAGATGGAAATCAACAATATCAAGAATTGACCACCACCCGGGGATTTCAATCTTCTGTGGCTCCACAATTGCATTTTGGTGTTGAAAAAAGTGAAGTCATTGATTCTGTAAAAGTGATCTGGCCGGATAGAAAAACACAAACCTTAAAAAAAATAAAGGCCAATACTTCACTTACAGTAAATTATCAAGAGGCTAAGCAATCAAAAGATATAGCAATGCTAAAAGAAAATATGCTTTTCCATACCGAAACAGACACCACCACTATTGTCCGACATCAGCACATTGAAAACTATTATGACGATTATGAAAAAGAAGTCCTCCTGCCCCACCAAACTTCTATGTTTGGACCGAATGTAGCTGTAGGAGACCTGAACGGTGATGGCAAAGATGATTTGGTAACCGGGGGATCATCCCGGAAAACCACAGCTGTCTATTTTCAACAGGAAAATGGTTTTGTAAAAAGTGATTCTAAAGCGTTTGAAGCAGATATTATGTCTGAGGACATGGGTATTCATATTTTTGATGCTGATGGTGACGGAGATAATGACATCTATATTGCCAGCGGGGGTAATGAATTTTCCCCCGATGCTAAAGAGTTACAGGACCGACTCTACATAAATGATGGAAAGGGAAGTTTTGAAAAATCCGTAGCAGCATTACCAGAAATGATTACCAGCAGTTCAAGGGTACAAAGTCACGACTTTGATAAAGACGGAGATCTGGATCTTTTTGTATGTGGTAGACTTGTTCCCGGGAATTACCCGCTGCCTGCAAACAGTTATTTGCTTGAAAACAGGAGTACAAAAGATAATGTTGAGTTTGTAGATGTTACTTCAGAAGCAGCTCCGTTTTTAAATAAGATTGGAATGGCGACCGATGTACTATGGACCGACTTTGATCAAGACGGGTGGACTGATCTGATTGTAGTAGGGGAATGGATGCCGATTACCTTGTTGAAGAATGATGAAGGTGAATTCTCGGATGTTTCAAATGAATATGGCCTTGATGAAGACACCCGTGGTTGGTGGTTCAGTATTGAAAAAGGTGATTTTGACGGAGATGGAGATATGGATTATCTGGTGGGAAATCTGGGACTTAACTACAAATACAAAGCCAGTGAAAATGAGACTTTCGATGTTTATTTCAATGATTTTGACAAAAATAATTCCGGAGATATTGTACTGAGCTATTTCAACGATGGTAAAAAATTTCCGGTAAGAGGTAGGGAATGCTCTTCTCAGCAAGTACCTGCGATCAAGAAAAAGTTTGAAGATTATGAATCTTTTTCTACCGCCACTATAACCGATATTTATACGGAAAAAGGTTTGGAAAATGCTTTACACTATCAGGTGAAATCGTTTGCCAGTGTTTATATGGAGAACAAAGGAGGGAGTTTTGTATTGCATCAACTTCCCAACCCGGCACAATTATCTTCCATAAACCAAATTTTGGTTGAGGATTTTGATAAAGACGGGCATTTGGATGCACTGATAGCCGGTAACCTTCATGCTTCAGAAGTGGAAACCCCAAGAAATGATGCCAGTAACGGACTCTTTTTTAAAGGGAATGGCAAAGGAAATCTTCAACCTGTCATCAGTCGTGAAAGTGGTTTCTATGCTCCGGGAGATGTCAAGGATATGACCACAATAAATATCAAAGGAAATGATTATATTGTTGTAGCGAAAAATTCGGATTATCTCCAATTTATAGCAATAGAAAAGTAGAGAAATTGTTAAAAAGTTAAGATGAGTTCATTAATAAAAGACCGTCTCAAAAACCTTGAGACGGTCTTCAATATGAAAAAGTCAATATGAGTTCATCATAAACTTACCCTAATGGCACCGTTCCTAAGAAAAAGTTCGGCGTCCAATCTAATTGGGCTTCGGGTTCTTCTTGAATAATACACATCATCTTCATAGTAATAATCATCGTTGTGATAAAACCCGTGATCACACCATTCACAATCGTGTAAGTGTTCCATGCGTGCTTTTCTCATTTCTCTGTAATACTCATGATCCATTTTAGCCATTTCACGACGGTATTCCCTTTCGTCCTTACGCATTTCCCTATAATACTCAGCCCTGTCTTTATCTCGTTCTTTGTGCCATTTCATCTGCTCTTTGTGCCATTTCTTTTCTTTCTTATACATTTTTTTCTGATGCTTCCACGCTTTATCATTTCCGCGTTGAGCCATTGAAAAAGTAAAGGCAAACAATACAAAAGCTATAAATAATACTCTCGTTTTCATCTGTTTAAAATTTTTAGTTAACTGAATGATTTTTAAATTCACCTAACTAGAGCCAAAAGCTGTGCCAAAAATGAGAAAAAGACAAAAATCAGGCTCAAAAAGAGCAATTTTATAGCCAATAAAGGAAAGTTTAAATCACTTCAATAAAAAGATTGTTATTTCTATCAACTCTACTATCTTTGAAATCGGATAAAATATTTGTCATTGAAAGTCATTAAATACATATTGTTACTTGCGGGTTGTTTTTTTCTTATCAATTGCGGAAACAAAAGTGATAAAGAGCAGGTAGAAGAAGAGGAAACCCAAGAGACCAGCTATGAAAAATTGCCCGATATCGTGGAGATCAGTGATGAAAAATTGATTACAATAAACAAATGGGCAAAATTCAAGGAACTTTCTGAATTGATGGTGAAATTTCAACGTCAAACTAGGGGTGATCTTAGCTACTTTTCAGAAGAATTCATCCGTTTGGATAAAGAAATGGATTCCGTACCACCCAAATTTGACATTCCCGAAGTAAAAAGCAGAATGGTGGTCTTTAAAACTTTCGCTTATCAGTTAGGATCTCGATTAAACGAAAACGCACCGGTCGATTCCATCAATGTGTCCCGTGCCCGGGTTTTTAATGCCTACAATGCTATCAGGATTCAACTTTCAGAATCGCTTAAAAGCAAAATATACCAAGAATTCCTAGAGGAAAATTGATGTTTTTCCCAGAACTTTCCATTGATGACGGTAATTTCTTAAAAAAAAGTTAATTAATTGAGTCGTTCCAAGTGCAGTGTGCATTTTATTTTAAATTGCGTTGAACTAATTCATAACTAAAACAATCAAAGATGAAGTTAACTATTAATCAGCCTGTACTGTACGGGCTATTTTCAGTTATTGCAATTATTTCATGTAAGACTGAAGAAAAAAAAGAGGTTGCCGAGGTAGTGGAAATCCCCGGAATTAACCTTGAATATATGGACACAACCGTGAGTCCGAAAGAAGATTTTTTCAGATTTGTAAATGGAAAATGGTTGGATAGCACTGAAATTCCGGACGACAAAACCACCTGGGGAAGTTTTAACGAACTAAGGGATCGTACCGATGCCGATGCACTTGCTATTTTAAATGCGGCAAAAGATGATTCAACATTGGATCCGAATTCAGACCAAGCAAAAGCAGTACGTTTGTTTGAGAGCATTATGGATGTTGATTCCAGAGACAAACAAGGCGTAGCACCTCTAAAATCGTATCTCGAAAAGATTGATGCGATTTCTGATATAAAAAGTTTGGAAGCTTATCTTACTGAGATGACACCTTATATCGGAGCAACATTTTTTAGTTTTGGAGTAAGGGCAGATGCCAAAGACAGTAATAAGAATACGGCTACACTTGGTTCCGGAGAATTAGGTTTACCCGATAGGGATTATTATTTGGAAGAGGATGATCGTTCTAAAGAGATTAGGGAAAAATATGTTGAACATATCACACGCATGCTTCAATATATAGATGTTGACGAAGCAACTGCTGCCGAGCAATCGGATCAAATCCTAAAATTTGAAACCAAATTAGCAGAAGAGACACTCGATAAAGTAGCACGTCGCGATCCAAAAACCAGATATAACCCAACAGCAATCGCCGATCTTCAAAAGATGGTGCCAGCTATTGACTGGTCAGCATATTTGAAAGCCATCGGAGCCGAGTCTGTAGATACAATCAATATTAGTGATGTGGGCTATACAAAGTCGTTAAAAAGTGTTTTCAACAATGGAAATGTAGACGATTGGAAAGCATACCTTCGTTGGTCGTTGTTAAATAATGCTGCCGGATTATTAACCCAGGAAATGGACAAGGCCAATTGGGAATTTTACAGTAAAGAACTTCGCGGAGCTAAAGAACAACAACCCTTAAACGAACGCGCATTGCAAACCGTAAACCGAATGGTTGGTGAAGCTTTGGGGAAACTGTATGTAGATGAAAAATTCCCTCCTGAAGCCAAAGCACAAGCCAAGGAAATGATCCAAAATGTAGTAAAGGCTTATGAAGCGCGTATCAACGCATTGCCATGGATGGACGAGGAAACCAAGAAGAAAGCGATCGAAAAAATCACTAAAACGACTATCAAAGTTGGTTATCCGGATAAATGGAAAGATTATTCCGAATTGGAAATCAAAACTGCTGAAGACGGGGGGTCGTATTTCCAAAACAGATTGAACGCTTCGCAATGGAGATTTAACCGTACCATTGATAAACTTGGAAAACCTGTAGATAAAACAGAATGGTTCATGTCGCCACAAACCGTAAATGCGTATTTCAATCCTTCGTATAACGAGATTGTGTTTCCTGCGGCTATTCTTCAACCCCCATTTTTCAATTTTACTGCTGATGCTGCGGTGAACTACGGAGGAATCGGAGCGGTGATCGGTCACGAAATTTCTCATGGTTTTGACGATAGCGGGGCAGATTATGATGCTGATGGAAACCTGAAAAATTGGTGGACTGATAAAGACCTTACACAATTCAACGCATTGGGAGATTCGTTGGCAGCACAATACAGCCGAATCGAAGTACTTCCGGATGTGTTTATCAATGGAAAATTCACCTTGGGGGAAAATATCGGTGATCTTGGAGGTGTAAATGCAGCATACGACGGACTGCAATTGCATTTGAAAGAACATGGAAATCCAGGAGAAATGGATGGATTTACACAGGAACAGCGTTTCTTTATGTCTTGGGCAACTGTGTGGAGAACAAAAATGAGAGATGAAGCCCTGCGAAGCAGAATTAAAACTGATCCACACTCACCGGGAATGTACAGAGCTACACAACCCTTGGTGAATATCGATGCGTTTTACGAAGTTTTTGGTATTGAAGAAGGAAATGCCATGTATTTAGAGCCTGGAAAGCGTATAAAGATTTGGTGATCAGATAAATATATGAGTAAAAAAGGTTGTTTAAAAAGCTCTTGATGAATTTAATTTGTCAGTCTGACATCTAAATTTGGAGTTTTTTAAACAGCTTTTTTTGTTATTGAACTTGCTTAATCTTCTTGATTCTGAGGTGTTGTTGTTTCCTGAGCAGCCGCTTGTTTTTGATTTTGTAAAAGTTCTTTTATTTGTTTTGCCAGCTTAAATTCCGGAGCCATGGTAATTGCTTGGTCAATAAATTTTAATGCTTCGTCTATCTTGGTTTTGTCTTGGTTGTATTTTAACAACCCTTGCTGATAAGTGAGAGCCGCTTTTAATGGCACTTGATATGGCGGATTAGCTTCATAGAAGGGAAGCATATCGTCCTCCTTGGTATTTTCCAAACCGTATTTTATATAGGTTTGGGCTTCGACGATCTTTCCTATTTGAAGATTGAGATCAGCTAGTTCATAAGCCAGAAATACATCGGGTTTTCTGCTGAACATAATATCAAATTGTTGAACGGCCAACTGAGGCTGGTTAAGCGCTTTTAACGATATTGCCTTTACTTCAATAGCTATATCAGAATCTGATGTATTCTTTTCAGTTCCCAAAATACTAAGCGCTTGTCGATATTGCCCGGCTTTACTATAGAAATAAGCCAAAGTATCCTTTCTTGCCTCACTGGGGCTAAGCACATTCAAATGGGTAAGCGCATTTATCACACCGCGCATATCGCCTTGCTCTTTCATTTGTTCATAATACGATTCAAAGTGTTTGCTAAGAGCTGTATTCGATTGAGAAAATGAAGTAAATGTCATCATTCCTATGACCAATAATGTGAAAATATTTTTCATCTGTGTAAATTTTGTGATCGTCGTTTTATCTGTTTGATTATAAGGCTTCAAAAGTACATAATTTTTTTCGTTGTAAAATCACGAAGTTTTTCCTGACTTCCCTTCTGAAGGGATAAGACAAAATAAAAAAGGAGTATTGGACATAAGATGAACAACACTCCTTTTAAATAAACTAATCTAAACTAACTTAAAAACCTAACCTAACTTTTCTTTTTCATTAAGCTGATTAAAATGAAAACAAATATTTCAATTCAATTTCTTTTACGATGTAAAATTACTGATTCAACATATTTCCTTCTATAGTTTTTGACTTGTTTAACCAATATTTAACTGCAAAAGCAGCCGTGTGTTAAGAATTTTAACTCACAATCTAATAATCGAGGTTGGGGTGGAGGAAATTATATGCTAAATAGGTGTTAACAAATGTCGAAGTAATGGTCTTTCCTTGGGTTTTTTGCTTGTGGTCAAATTTGGGTGGAGGAATGCCTTGTTTGTGAGTCTGAATTATGTAATATTCTTTTTTTGAAGGGTGGTGAGGTGCAGCTGCATTAAAAGTCTTTCCCCAGGCCTCTCTTGCTATTACGGCATTGATGATCCCGATACAGTCGTTGAGGTGAATGAGGTTTACCGGAGCTTCAGGGTTGAGAATATTCTTTTTTCCCGAGAGTTGGTTTACAGGATGCCTTTTCATGCCGTACAATCCGGCAAATCGAATAACGGTTGTTTCAAAATTCGAACTCTCCTTCAATAGGTTTTCTGCAGCCAGAATTTGCTTTCCACTTTCAGTTTGTGGTTGCGGAATCGTATCATCATTCACAATAGTATTGTCATTGGCATAGACTGAAGAACTACTGATGAAAATCACTTTTTTAACATCAGAAAGGGTTATTTTTTCTGATAATACGCGGATTTTTGACACATAATTACATTCTGAATGCTGCCGAACGCGGGGGGGAATACAAATCACCAATACATCAGTGTTTTGAAGGAAATAACTGATGTTACCCTCGATGTGATTCATATGAATCGCAATCAAAAAAGGGTTGATGTTGTGTTGTGCTAAATTCAGGATCTTGTCTACAGAAGTAGTGGCTCCATTTACTTGGTATCCTTTTTCGATAAATGATTTGGCAAGCGGAAGTCCCAGCCATCCGCAACCTAATACCGCTATTTTTCTTTGCATTGAACCCATTTTGACTTTTTAATTGAAGCGAAAAATAGGGATTTTTTCCCTAGATGAAGACTTTTTGCACCGCATAGCCTTAGCTACGGGGTAAGAAAAAGGCAAAATATAGGGAAAAAGACCATTTTGTAGCTAATTAGGAAAAGTCAAAATGGGTTCATTATAATTTCAGTGTTTTTTTAACCATAACAGCATCGTTGATGACAAAAGGCATGGGAATAGCATTGTCAGGTCTATCAGGAATGCTGAACAGTTCATGCTCCAGCAGATCGTATGAAGCTTCATAAAAGATCAATACGGGCTTTTCAGAAACATCAAAAGTTAAGGAAATTTCTGTATAATCGTTGTTGCTGATGTAGTGTGTAAAAAGCCTGTCCTTTCTGTTTTCTATAAATTTTTTGGAAAGAAGAACATTGTTTACGGCACACGACAATACTTCAACTTCGTTGGTTCTCACTTCAAGCCGATTTACATTTCGATATGGGACAACACAAATACCAACATGTCTTTCATTGCCAATCACGGTATCTTTTACTATTGAAATATCGGGTGTTTGGATGTTTTTCACTGTAGTTTCCGATACGTATGAAAATCCAGTGCCGTATTTACTGCTAAAATGGCTTAAGTCTTCAGGACTGCGCTTGTTGTCACCTAAATATTGTGAAGTCCAGTTGTCCAACGATTTGTTGTATGTAGCCCAATTTGCTGTGTTGTTATCGCTGTCAAATAGATACAACAAACTAGTGGGATGTGGTCGTTCTTCAGTGAAATCAGATTGAAAATGTGCTGAAATCAAGAAAATAGCACACAATACAAAACCTAACAAAGCCAATTTCTTTTTTTGTTTGTAGAAACCGAAAACAGGAATGAGCAACCCGAAAAGAAACACACTTATTATACATGATGAAGCCAGTGTTTTTAATCCGAGGCCGACCGGAAGCATTTGAATCAAGGGTGAGAGCATCCATAATCCGGGAAAGCACAAAAGCAGTAAAAACAACAGTGAAGGTTTTTCTTTTTTTGTACTGACCAAAATCAGCAAAGCGGCCAAAGCACCGTAAACCTGAATGATAAAAAAGCTCGCACCTTTTAGATAAACAGCAATAGCCGTACAGATAAGCAGCCAAACAAAAATAGGAGCGATCAACAAATTGGCAGTTTCTGTTTTTTTGAATTTGGAATACACATAAAAACACAAAGCGAAGCTTAATGCTGTAAATCCGGCAATATACAAATGTCCGTTATAGGTGAATCCGTGGAGAATATCAAGATATTGAGGATAGAGCGCTGTAATGGCTGTCCAACTGAAATAACCGATAATACCAGTAAGGGTAAGTGTAATGAAAAAGGCTCCAAATCCCTGAAAAATCCCTCTAAGAGTGAGTTTTTGATTCTTTATTCCATATCCAATCAGAATTAAAAAGAGAAGTACAGCGAGAATAAGCATGGGGAAAACCCAACTGTATGGGTAGTAAACAAAATTGAATATAGGGAAGTCAAAATATATATAATCGACTTCGCTTTTCAGTTTTGTAAGGTCGTGTGTGCTGTAATATTCCAGCAATGGAATGAGATATGAAATTTGATGTTGTAAAGAATTGCTGTCCAGATTTTCATAGCTGTCGTTAACGGTGTGATAGTCGTAGTGGTCGTCTATAAAAGCAAAATTAAACCCTTCGATATCGGCATCTTCCCTAAAAACGGTCAGATCGGTATCGTTGGGAAGCATTTTGTAAATACTGTAAGCAAGTGAATTGGCAACAGGAAACTCCGGATTGGCTTCATTAAAAGTTTCGATCAGGTTTTTGTTACCACCATTGGTTTCGATCAGCATATAACTTGGTCCGCCACTTCCTCGTGCTTCAAAATTTAATATGAGTCCGATGTCTTTCGCTAATGGATGCTCGTCTACAAAGAGTTGCGCTCCGTTCAACCCCAATTCTTCAGCATCTGTAAAAAGGATGATGATATCGTTCTTCGGATTGTTCCCCGCTTCTAAATAGCCTCTAATGCTTTCAAGGATAACAGCTACCCCTACGGCATCGTCACTGGCACCTTTTGAAGAATGTGTGTTACTGTCGTAGTGTGCCATCAAAACGAGGGCTTTGCCGTTTCCAGAGCCTTCTATTTTAGCAATTATATTGATGGCCTTGCTCACATTCCCCCAATCGCCACTGGTGTATCCTTCTTGGGTTTCGACCTCAAGGCCCATTGTGGATAATTCTGAAATAACATATTTTTTTACCTCTTCGTGTTTTTTGGAACCAACATAATGAGGGGCTTCAGCTATGGTTTTTATATGCTTTAGTGCATTTTCTGTTGAAAATTGCCCGGGGGCATATTCTTTTTGAGGCATCATATCATAAAAACCCCATGCCGCCGCCGCTATGAGGATGATGAACGATAGAATAAGGGAAAATTTTTTCAATTGCTTGGAGTTTTTTGTTGAACTGTCATAAAAATAGCCATAAAATAATGAAGTGTATGTTTAAACTCCATGTTAAGTAAGATCAAATTACTTTTTAAATTTACAAAAAGAAGAAAAATTAACAATTATATTGAAAATAATTAATTTTATTAAATTGATAATGACTAACTTTATAATATTAGGATTGTTTTTAAAAAAGTTCAACTTATGGGAATTAAAAGTTTTCAAGGGGCAAGGGAAGAGCAAAAAAAGAAGTACAATGCCCCTATTTTGGTAGAGGATTATATGACTAAAAATTTGGTGATCTTTAGGCCGGATCAGTCAATTTTGGAGGTGATGGAGCTTTTTATCAAGCATCGAATCTCCGGGGGGCCTGTATGTAATAAGAACGGTCATTTGGTGGGGATTATTTCTGAAGCGGATTGTATGAAACAAATATCCGAAAGCAGGTATTTTAATATGCCTATTTTGAACAAAAGTACTGAAAACTTTATGACAACAGATGTGGAGACGATTCAACACGATATGAATATTTTTGACGCTGCTTCACAGTTTTATAAGGGAAACCGCCGAAGGCTTCCCGTTATGGAAAACGGTAAATTGGTAGGGCAGATCAGTAGAAAAGATATTGTGGTTGCTGCGTTGAAATTGAGTAGTCACAACTATTAACCTGAGTTCGATTATTATCACAAAGTCAAAATCAATAAAAATACTCAGTTACAAGGCAAATTTTTGAGGGATAGCCATAGCTATCGCAATAAAATTTAACGCAGTAAATGGGTGTTTTTATTGCTAGAGTATAGCATGTTCAGTTTTAAACAGCAATCTACTTCACTTTTTTAATCCGCAATATCCCGATATTGCGTCATAAAAAAGTTTGTACCTGCCTGCCGGTAGGCAGGTCTCACTATTTAAAACCGTTTTGACAAAGTGAGAATAATCGAACTCAGGTTATTAATCTTAATGTTATTTTCTTACCAACATGTAATAGTCATTATCCAGCGGTAAATAACCAATATCATACAAAAAATAATAGGTCGTTCCTTTTTTTGTGGTATAGGTATTAGTGATATATTCAAAGTCAAAACCCTTGTTGAGCAATCGGGTCTTGGTAGTTTTTGTCTTCTTGTCCGGATTGAGTTCTTCGAGGATGCGATAGTTTTTTCGAAGCCGGTTGTTAATGTTACGAATCAGGTTTTTACTGTCTTTGTTTAGCTTGTTGTTGTAAGCGTTTCTGCAATAATCACTGCAAAATTTTTTATCGGCTCGGCCAATCAGTTTTTCATTACATTCAAGACAGGTTCTTTCCATTGTATTTATTTTCAGGGGTTAACACTCCCCCAATTTTCACCCGACTTAATTCTGTACAATTGCATTTCTGAAATTCCGAATTGTTTTGCTATCATTTTAAGGCGTGTCCGTCTGTTGGGGTCGTTGATTTTTCTTTTTATCAGTTTTACTTTTGCTTCTGTTAGTTTTGTATAGGTTCGATGTGTTTTTCTTTTTTCTTTGGCGGCAATCATTTTCGGACTTTTACTGTTGTGTTCAGTCAGTTCTTTTCTGTTTACCCAGGCCAAATTGTCCATTCGGTTACTGGTTTTGTTGAAATCTTTATGAATTACAAACCGCTTTTGAAAAGGGTTTTCAATAAACAACTCTGCAACGGCACGGTGGATGTAGACCAAATCGTTCTTCCTGTTCTTTTTAATGGCTGTGATGGCACTATAACCTCCCACATTGCCGGGAGTAATCAATTTGCCATCCTTATCGTGCTTGTAGCTGATGACCCTTCCAAAATTTGATATTTTATAGATTTCGTTTTCTCGCCATTCTTCTTTGTGGAGATCCTTCCAGACCTCTCCTTTTAAATTAATAATCATCTTGTCTTATGTTTGAGGGGGTTAGACCCCATAAAAGTACTGTTTTTTTATCGTTTTTCATAAGGGATGGATGCTGACAGTGAATGTTTTAAGGGAAATCAATTAAGAAATCCTTTGTTTTTACTAAAGGGTTTTAATTGTTAAAAAAATGCTTTATCCCTTGTCTTTATGGGGTTTAAATCGATTTTAATACCCGTTTCCAAACGAATACAAACGATTACAACCGAAATTAAACGAAAGTAACCAAGTAAGAACCGAATAAAATTTGGAGTGTAGGCAATATTTGCAGTGTTGATTTGAATGAATGGATCAACGATTAATAAATAATAGTAATCTTTAAAAATTTTAATTATGAATACGTTAAGAAACCGAGTGCAACTGATTGGGAATTTAGGAAACGATCCAGAGATCATTAAATTGGAAAGTGGAAGGAAATTAGCAAAATTTTCTATCGCTACCAACAACAGTTATAAAAACAAAGACGGCGATGTGATCAAAGATACACAATGGCATAATATCGTTGCTTGGGGGAAGACTGCCGAAATCGCAGAAAAGTACATAAACAAAGGTAAAGAAGTGGCTGTAGAAGGAAAACTGACTACTAGAAGTTATGAAGACAAAGAGGGGGTTAAACGCTATATCACCGAAATCAATTGTAACGAACTGTTGATGTTGGGGAAGTAGGTTTCCAAAAGAGGCTGTCCAAAAAGTTGCAAATCTAGATGTCATGCTGAGCCTGTCGAAGCATAATTTATTGAAGTTCAATATGTCTTCGACAGGCTCAGACTGACAAATCAAACTCGGTAAGGGCTTTTTAGACAGCCTCTTTAATATGTTTATGCTGCTTTGTCTTTCATCAGGTCAAAGCACGGGCATTTTTTACAGCGTTTGGATTCACCTTTCGTGTATTTTTTGCAGCATTTGGACTTCAAGTTGTTTAACTTGAGTTCCTTATGTTTTTTGTTTTTCTTCTTGTCTTTTTTCTTTTTGCCCACTAGAAAAATGATTATTTCGCGGCAAATATATCTATTTAAATTAAATCTAAATAATTTTTTAACATTTTACCGCAATCAGACCAAAACCTCTTTTTTGGCTAAAAACAGCTTGAATATGCCTAAAAAGGAAAAAGGGTTATATTTGATAAGAATATATGCCGTTGTGCATATCCAACCGGTTTTAGGGGGATATGCGGTATTATATTGGGGGTATAAATAAGTTGTGTGTAATGTAAAAGAAACATTGTGGACAAATTGAAAGTTGTTTTGGAATAAAATTTGTTATATATTTATTGTTATGAGTTGGAAAGTTAAAAATTCAGTACTATACAAAGTTATTATTGGTAACACTAGAACTAAGCAAGTTTCAGGTGCATCCAAAAGAATTGTCGTAAGTAAAGACTTATCAAAAAAAGTTTATTCTAAAATAGATAATTCAGATAACTTTACCGTTAAAGGGGAGAATGGAAAAGTTTATAAAGTTAGACAATTAGTCCCTGCTAAATAATGAATATTGCTATAGTCAGTTTAGCTATTTTTTTAATAGTTTCACCAGCTATTATTGCAAGAAGGGCTTACTTCACAAAAGAGTTATCTAAATCTTTTACTTATAAAAATACCTTACAAGAAATTTTTAGTTCTATATTTCTTGCAGGATTATTACATTCCGTATGGATTGTGATAGTAGAGGGATTTGGTCATAAAATTGATTTTGATATTATATTCAAGCTATTGTTCAACCCTAATGCGATAGATGACTATGGGAATATTACTGATAATATTTATAACATAATATGCTATTTCATCTCTTTAACACTAATAGCAACAATACTATCTTACCTGTTTAGAAATATAGTAAGGTATTTTAAATTAGATAGAAAATTTAGTTTGTTAAGGTATGACAACAATTGGTATTACCTTTTTACGGGAGAGGTGTTAGATATAAAAAAGTACAGTAAAGATAAAACCATATCATCTGATGATGTAAATCAACGTGTTGTTGACATTTTGGCAAAAACAGACGAAGGGGAAATAATTTACAGAGGTAATTTAGTTGACTTTCAACTACACAAAGATAATACAGTCGAATATTTGGTTCTAAGTTACCCTGAAAAAAAGATAGGCAGTAAAACAAAGGTAATAAATAGCAGTTATTTTGTAGTTCCTTACAATGGAATACTTAATCTAAACCTTAGATATTTATCTACTACAGAGGAAAAAGAAGAGGATAAGGAGAACCCATCTGAATAAACACTACACATGACAACGGTAATCGGTTGCACAAGCTCATAAATTGTAAAATATTGATTTCCCCAGCTTCTATAAACTATAAAAAGCCACAAAATTTGGGTGATTCTACCTTAACAAAACCCAAAAAAGACCATAAAAAAGTGTTGTCATCCCGAAATGTGAAGGGATAAAAATGTATTTTAGTAATCATATAACGAATTGGGAACAATTTGACCAAAAAAAAATGAGTAACGATATAAATATAAAATCTTCAACAATTGAAAAAGGAGTCGAATTGGCAAAAGATTTCCTTGACAAATTAGTGATGCCTGCTGTTGAAGAAACAGGTTTGCTTATAAAAGAAAAAGTTACCTATTGGAAATTTAAAAATCAAGTAAAAGTATTAAACAAAGCAAAAGAGTATTGTGAAAAACACGGAATAAAACCCCATACAATTTCTTTTAAATTACTTGTTCCACTATTAGAAACTTCTTCTCTAGAAGAGGATGAAGTCCTGCAAGATAAGTGGGCAATTTTACTTTCAAATATGGTTGATTCAGAACAGAATGTTGAAAATCACGTTTTCCCTTACATATTAGGGCAAATTTCGATAAATGAATTTCTAAATCTTGAAAAAGTCGTTGCTGAAAGAAAAAAGAACGTGATAAGAAGAACTGAACTATTACATTTATTTCAAAAAGAGAGACCACAAAGAGAAATTGATTTAAAACAAAAAATTGAAACAAGGAAAGAGGAAATAGAGGAAGAAAGAGGGAATTCTAAATATGGATTTTCGGACAAATTATGGAAATTACAGAGAGAAAAATCTTCTCTTGAAATGGAATTAAGAAATATGCCGTACTCTGAAAAATCCCTAATAAGAGAAATCAACGAACCTGAAAGTGTTCCAACAGATAATCTAAAAGAATTTGAAATTTCCAACTTGATTAGGTTGGGCTTAATAAAATATGTACAAGAAGCTTTTAGTGGTTATCAATCATTAGAAATACCTAATAACAAGGAGGACGATTATTTATCTGTAGATTTTGATATTGATGTTGACTTTGAAGAAAATTATATTTTAACTGAACTTGGTGAGCTTTTTATAGATGCCTGTACGGAGAAAAAAACTGCACCCAACAATGGATGCTATAAGTAATTGCTTCTACTCGCCTACTTCTGAAAATTACTGCGGAATTTTCAGCTTGGTGTGTTCCGCCTGAGGCGGATAAGTGCTAACCCGCGCAACTACCCATGACCGAGACCGCTGCGTGATACCTCCAAAAATAAACAACCACACCCAATTACCCCTGGAGAGAAAATAAAGCAACATACACTTATCCCCACAAAACATAAACCATCGGGCAACCAAGCCCAAACAACAATGCCATACAACTGATGTAAAAGAGCCTTCTGGCAATTTTACGGTAAAGTTGGGCGGTACTGTTGTAATATGAGATCTCTTCCAACTGTACTATGCTTAAGCCTTTTTTACCATTAGGGACTTGCTTTTCCAACAGATGGTTGTAATATTTCGCTTGCCTGTCACAAATTTTAGAAACCCCTTTAAGAATTACACTTAAGGGAAAAAGCAAATAAAGATACTTTAGCCCATTATGGTAAAAAAATGATGCGGGTACATTGTTATCTGCCTGCAAAGCATAAAAGCACACATTGCCGGCTAGCATAAGTAGGAGCATTATATTATAAAGACGGTACAACCACAGTTGCCGCTCGTGTCTTTGCAATTCTTCTATAGCTTCCATAGCCGCTTTGGTTTTGATATAAATAAACTACCTCGGAGCAAGTCCTGTGAAATCCCTTTGGGAATATTTCACATGGACAAGCTCGCAAGGCATTAGAAGGAAAAACTAAAAAACATTTCGACGCAAGCCTGCCTGTTCGGCAGACAGGCGTCGGAGCATTCAAATCTCGATTATCGAGTTAAGACCGTCTTTTTTTAGCGACAGGATATGGCTGAAGCTTAGTATCCAATATTTCTTCCTTTAGTTTCTTATTGGCATTATGTAACAACTCGTTTTGGTGTTTCATGATACTTAAAAGGTCGTGCATGGCATTGAGGTTTTCCAATTGCATATAAACTAAGGCTTCTAAATCGGCTTTGGTGTATCTTTTCATTTGTATAAAAATTTAGATATTATAAATTATTGAACTAAAAATGATATATATTGCTGTATAAAGATAATAATGAATCGTTTTACGAAACTAATATAGCATTATTTACACAAATATAAAAGAAATAAATAAATTAAATTAGTGCTGAATGCAATTTAATTAGTGTAATACTATATAGATGATATCTAAAAAACACATTAATAGAATAAGAGTAGTGCTTGCCGAAAAGGATAGGACAAATAAATGGTTAGCCGAAAAAACAGGTAAAAACAGAACCACTGTTTCCCGTTGGTGTACCAATGATATGCAACCATCCCTGGAAACGTTGGTAGAGATTGCTAAAGTTTTAGATGTAGATGTAAGAGAACTATTGGTGTCTACCAAATAATGAATAGACGTATGACACCTTTAGGACAATATTTAACTAAAAAGTCGGCTAGTAAAGCAGAGATATCAAGGAAAACTGGTATTAGCAAATCCAGAATAAGTGAATTGACCCTAAATACTTCTACACAACTTAGGGCGAGGGAACTATACTTAATCGCCCTGGCCATAGATATCGATCCGGGCGAAATGTTTAAAGCGATTTTTAAAGACCTGAAACTCGAAAACAAATAAGGGGCAAAAATGGTCATAATTTGTATTTAAAGGAATTAAATTTGTACAAAATGCAGCTCATATATTCCGTTGGTCGATTATTTTAGATGTATTTTTGTTTTAAAAGAGTTTATTTTATATGTTTGGTGGTATTAATCTTAAAATTTTAATATTATGCGAAACGTAATTCAATCAAAACTCACCCAAGAAGACCAAACGGAAATCGACAAAGCCATTGACGATCTGGAAACCGTGATTAAGGGTAAACTTTCCGCACTTACAGAAGAAGAGCGGGTAAAGTACGGCTCCATTAACGAGATGAACAAGCTTTTTGTAAACAAGGTCTTTGATTATCATCAGAGCAATGCCGAATTGAGTGCCACTGAAGTGGATTGGAGTGATTTTGAAAAAGATTATCACGCCAGAATCTTTCTTGAAAGTCGATTGCAACGTTTAAGAAGTATTGCCTTCCAGATGGAAAGCACCAAGATACTTCACGATTATGACAACTATCAGGATGCACTGACAGATTATGGGCATGCCCAGTACAAAAAAGGAGCCGGGGGAAACGGATTTACCGAAAAAGTAGCGGAATTAAAACAGTTTTTTCCACGTACCCGTAAAAAAACTGATATCCCTGAAAATTAATAGTTGTTAAACACTATATGCCTCTATATCACCAACCAGGTATAGAGGCTTTTTTAGCTTCAATACCCAAACGTTTAGGTCTTTCACCCAAATTTTTAGGTCCAAACATGATATTTTTAGGTTATTTAGCAATAGCGTCCAAAACGTTTAAAAAATAAGAGGGGAGTTTTGTAACCCAAAGTTTTACCTTTGGGGTAGCAACACAAACCTCCCCTCTAATGGCAAATCTAACGTTATTTTCCCAGATTATATCAAAACTGGAAAGGCACCAGTTTAAAAAACTCGTAGACAAACACCAAAGCGATAAGCACCAAAAAGGTTTCAACAGTTGGGCCCACCTAGTGTCGATGCTGTTCTGTCAATTGGCCAAGAGTCAGTCCGTCAGGGATATCAGTAACGGGTTGCGCTCAGCCACAGGCAATCTGAACCACTTGGGGGTGCAAAAGGCACCTTCCAAGTCCAGCGTGAGTTATCAAAACAAGCACCGCAGTTGGGAACTGTTCCGTGATTACTATTATGCCCTGCTTCAGGGTTTGGGACAGCATCCGGGCTATGGACGCACAAAGTTCCGCATCAAAAGTAAGATATTCCTTTTGGACAGTAGCTCCATAGACTTGTGCCTGTCAGTATTCGATTGGGCCAAGTACAAGACTACCAAGGGCGCAGTCAAGATGCACACGCTACTGGACTATGATGGCAATCTGCCTGCCTATGTGAACCTGACCGATGGTAAAACCGGAGACAACAGAGGGGCTTACGACATCCCTTTGGTTAAGGACAGCGTGATTGTGGCCGACCGTTATTATAACGATTTCAACCTGTTGAATATTTGGGACAGCAACAAAGCCTTTTTCGTGGTCAGGCACAAAAACAATCTCAAATTTCATACTGTAAAGGAGCTGGAACTGCCTGAGAACAGATATCAGAACATCTTAAAAGATGAAATCATCGAACTGGGACGGAGGGATTCCAAGGATAAATATAAAGGAAACCTCAGACGGGTGGCTATTTGGGATCAAGAAAACAAACAGGTCATACAGCTGATCACCAATCATCTGAAATGGTCGGCAAACACCATTTCTGAACTTTACAGGGGACGTTGGCAGATAGAGGTTTTCTTTAGGGAAATCAAGCAGTTGCTGCACATCAAATCCTTTATAGGCACAAGCCCCAATGCTGTATGGATACAGATATGGACAGCCTTGATAACCATACTCGTCCTAAAGGCCCTCAGGGCCATGGCCAAACACAAATGGCACCTGTCCAACCTAGTGGCCTTTATCCGTTTAAACCTGTTCGTGAAGATTGAGCTACAACGATGGTTGGACAGACCTTTTGACAGGCCTCCGGAACCGCCTCCAAAATATGCACAGGGGGTTCTTTTTTAAAAACAGCCATTATCTCATAACAAGCCTATTAAAATCACCTGTTTTTATCGTATCGAAAAACGTTTTGGACGCTATTGGTTATTTAGCTAAACGTTTAGGTTCGGGACCCAAACGTTTAGCTCCGTAGCCTAAAACTTTAGGTCTCTTTGTTAAAACTTTAGCTCCGGAACCTAAAACTTTAACGATGGAACCTAAAAGTTTAGCCTTTTTACCTAAATGGGACATCTTTTCACCTAAAAACAGCTTGAATATACCTAAAAGGAAAAAGGTTATATTTGATAAGAAATATATGCTATTGTGTATATCCAGCTGGGTTTTTTGGGTATGCGGTATTATATTGGGGATATAAACGAGTTAGCAGCAAGCAGAATAGAAACATATTGAAACATTCAAAGAATTGAAAACCTTATTAGAACTTACACATACCGAAGCGAGAGATTATTTTCTTAAAAAAGAAAATTACTCAGACATTGACCTTCCAAAATACTATAATTTTCAGCCTTTATTAGATGCACTTTCAAATGACTCGAATGTTGACAATATCCCCTTAGATAAAGCAAAAAGACTTAATAATGTAAATTACAAGTTGCTGACAAATAAAGATGGGAAGTATGCTTGGAGACCTCTACAACTTCTAAACCCTGTAATTTATGTTAATTTAGTTAACAAAATCACTAATGAGCATAATTGGAAAATCATCGTAAAAAGGTTTCAAAAATTTCAAGAAAACAAAAATATTAACTGCTATAGCATACCGCTAATATCAAAGAAAAATGACAGAAATGACAAAGCAATTACAATAATAAATTGGTGGCAACAAATAGAACAAAAATCTTTAGAGCTTTCATTGCATTTTGACTGTTTTATGAATACAGACATCACGGATTGTTATGGTTCAATCTATACACATACAATTCCTTGGGCATTACACGGAGAGAAAGTAATAAAAAACGATTTTTTAAATCCTTCTAAACCCAAAATAAAATATTTGGGAAATGAGATTGATAGAAGAATACAGGCTATGCAATTTTGCCAAACAAATGGTATTCCTCAAGGAAGTGCATTAATGGACTTTATAGCAGAAATAATTTTAGGATATGCTGATGCTAAATTATCTTATAAAATAAAAAACTATAATAGGAAAGAATCAACAAACAGAATTGAAGATTATCACATTCTAAGATATCGTGACGATTATAGAATTTTCGCAAATAATCAACAAACTTTAATAAAGATTGCAAAGCTCCTAACAGAAACTTTATTTGAGCTGAGTTTCAAGCTCAATTCTCAGAAAACTTATCTTTCAGATAACATTGTTAAAGATGTAGTCAAACCTGACAAATTATATTGGAATGAGGCGAAACAAGGTGAAAAATCCTTGCAAAAACATTTATTTCTTATTCACAACTTAGCAGAAAAACATCCTAATTCAGGTAGCTTAACAACTGCCTTGGTGAAATTTTTAGAAGAGCGAGTTTATCCTATAAAATTATTCAAGGAAGAAAACTCAAAAGTTTTGGTTAGTATTTTAGTAGATATAGCATTTAAGAATCCAAGAACTTATCCTGTAATAACAGCGATTTTAAGTAAAATTTTGTCGTTGGAAATTAATAAGGAAATAGTAGATGAGATATTTGATGCAATCGAAAATAAATTTGATAAAATACCAAATGTTGGACACTTGCAGGTTTGGTTACAGCGATTAACAATCAAAATTGATAGGAACAAAAATTATACAGAGAAGCTTTGTAAAAAAGTAGTAAATGATAATTCTAATATTTGGAATATCGAATGGATAAGTAATTCAAAAACCAAGGATGCGTTTAGCGAAAATTCGATAATTGATGAAGGTAAAATTGATGAGATGGAACAAGTTATAGAACCAAAGGAAATTAAAATATTTGGATATTAAAAATGCCAGCAGATAACAATGGTAACCGATTACACAAGCCCATAAATTGTAAAATATTGACAGCCATAGCCATTTTTTAAGACCTGTTGGTTAAATTTGAAATGCCACATGATACCCCGAAGGATACGGGGATTCGGCAGCGGGGATTTAGGCGATTTATAAGGAATATATGCCATTGTGTATATCCAACCGATTTTGGGGGGATATACGGTATTATATTGGGGATATAAACAAGTTAGCTATAATTATAAATGAACATCGAGAATACATTAGACACAAATACTTCTCAACTCTTATCTGAATTAAGAAAAGAAGTTGAAATCGATTTTCAACAAAAGGATATCAATTATTGCGAAGTCTTTACTCAAAACGGAAAATCAACAATTTTTTATAATCCGAATATTATAGACAATGAATCAATTGCTCACGAATTACTTCATATTTGGTTGAATAAATTCAATTACGTTATTGGTAATCATATATTCTTATCGTTTCAATCTGATTGGAAATTAAGTAAAGTCTTTAATAAGTTTCTTTGTGATTACATTGAGAATTGTTTCGACCATTACAAAATGTATCCGAAATATTTGGAAATGGGTTTTAGTCCTGAGAAATTTATAATGAACGGACTTGATGTAAAGTGCTCAATTGATGATATTAAAAAACTACATCTAAAATTTTTGAGTAAATATAAACCTGACTCAATAAATCGATTTATTGGATATCTTATCTCAATTTACGCTGACCACGTTGATAACAACTATGATGAACATCTTAAACTACTTGAGAAAAAAGAGCCTGAATTATTTAGAATAGTAACTGATTTTTGGAATAAATGGGTTGAGTTTGATATAGAAGATATAGATGCAATTTATAATTCTGGCATTGGACTTGCGGAAAGTTTTATGTCCGAAATGGAAGATTGGATTAAGTTTAAAAAACTAAAATAACTATAGCTAACATCGGTAACCGTTGCACAAGCCCGTAAATTGTAAAACATTGACTCCCATAACTTCTAAAACTATAAAAAGACACAAGCATGGGTTGGTTCTTCCTTAACAAAACCCAAAAAAGACAATATGAAAGTGTTGTTGTCCCGAAATGTGAAGGGATAAAAATGTATTTTAGTAATCATATAACGAGTTGGGCACAATTAAAACCGAATGAACAAACTTCTCATTTTACTTTTCTGGATTTTATTAGTTGGTTGCTGTCGAGAACCAAAGTTGTTGAAAAACGGACTGACTAAAAGTGCAAGTCAAATAACCGAATACACAATCCTTATAAAAAGAGATTCTCTAAACAATGAAAGTCAAGATACTTTGATGTTAAGAGAAAAAATATATAACGATAATCATCAAATAATCAACCTTTTTCAAAGAACGTTTTTTGACAATGAAAAAATGGAAATTAATTACAGCTATAACGAATTAAATAAAATCAAAAAAGAAGTTGTTAAAATGTCTACCGATAGTTTACCATTTATGGTTAATTACAATTACAAAGACACTCTACTTTATCAATCAAAAGCGATAGTAAATTACCCAAATGAGAAATTCGAACAAATCGAAACTTACTATTACCGAAAAGATAACACGAAAGAAAAATCCAAAACAACTCAACTTTTTATCGATTTAAAATCTTCAGACACAATAAGAAATTCTGTTTCAACGACCTACTTTGACAAAAATGAAATAGCCACTAAAGTTGAAACTGTTCATAAACCTGACTCAAAAAGAAACCGAAAAATAGTGTACGAATACGATTGTCAAAAACTAATCGGACTAAAAGAGTTTAACGAAAACGACTCATTAATTTCAACATTTAAATATGAGTACGACTTGGACAAATTTGACAATTGGATTGCAAAAAGAATTTACGAAAACGGAAAAATAGATAGACTTTTAACCCGAGAAATTGAATATAAATAACTTTGCTAAACTAAGGGTTGCACAAGCTCGTAAATTATAAAATTTTAACATCCATAACCACTTTATAAGACTTGTTGGTTAAATTTGATGTGCCACATGATACCCCCAAAGCTTCGGGGGAGCGACAGCGGGGGTTTGGGTGAAAAAGGGTTATATTTGATAAGAAATATGTACTATTGTGTATATCCAACCGGTTTTGGGGGATATGTGGTATTATATTGGAGATATAAACAAGTAGGCAACAACCAAAACAGAACTTATGCAAAAAACAATATTCATCGGAATTTTAGCCTTATTTACTCAATTTGGTCATTCTCAAGAAAGAACCGAACCAAACCCAACTAAAAAAAATATGGAAAAAACATCAATTTTAGGTCTAAGAACCACCATTTACAAAGTTAATGACATCGAAAAAGCACGAGATTGGTACGAAAAAGCATTTGAAACAAAAGCCTATTTTGACGAACCTTATTATGTTGGTTTCAATATTGGTGGCTACGAATTGGGACTTCAACCAGAAGAAGGAGCAAAAGGCGAAAAAATAGAAAGTGTTGTTTCTTATTGGGGAGTTGAGAAAATCCAAGAAGTTTACGACCGACTTATAGCATTGGGAGCAACGGAAAACGAAAAACCGTATGATGTGGGAGGCGAAATAATGACCGCAACGGTAAAAGACCCATTTGGAAACGTAATCGGACTGATTTACAACCCACATTTCAAACTAAAAGGGTAATTAAATACGGAGTTTTGAAAAGCAAAACAAACATAAAGTTGGAACTTTCCGAGACCGAAAGAAAAAATCTGCGTCAGAATAAGATTAAAAAGTATGAGATTTTAGAATATGCTTCAGACGAATTAGCAGTTTTGTTAAATGTTTCAGAGGTCAGAGCAAAGGAAATTTATGCTATAGCCGACTTTCAACAAATTCCCTCAATCGGAATTGAGTTTGCGAAAGATTTGGTTTTTTTAGGTTATTACAGCATTGAGGAATTGAATGGAAAAAGAGGTGCTGAATTGACTGACCTCTATGAAAAAAAGAAAGGCTACCAAACCGACCCTTGTGTTGAAGACCAATTTAGATTGGTAGTTGATTTTGCTAAAAATAGGAATTATTCAAAAAAATGGTGGGACTTTACCAACGAAAGGAAAAAGTACAGAGACGAGTTCGGATACCCAAAAGACAGACCTGAAAAAATTGGACAAAAGTATTAAACGAGGGAAATGGCAGTTGCCAACAGCGGCTATAAAAAATAGCTCCTAAAGGCTTAACCCGAAGTTTTTTGTATTTTTAAAACCAATATGGCAACTCGGAAAAGTTTGCGTGTACTTGCACGCTACTTTTCATAGCCGCAACCCGTTACCAAAAATTTAAAACGAAAATGAAAAAAACTTACTTTATATATTTAATAATTATCGGAAATATTGTGCTTATGATTTACAATATTTCGAAAGTTGACTTTGACAATCTTCAGGAAATACCTTTTAGTATTATTTCGAATGTCATTTTAATTATCGCAATGATAATTACAATGCTAGTTATAATGAGAGATGCAGAGAAAAATAATAATCAAAATTAAAAAGTTAATAAAACGAAATGCCAACATTGGCAACCGCTGCACAAGCTCGTAAATTATAAAATTTTAACATCCATAACCACTTTATAAGACTTGTTGGTTAAATTTGATGTGCCACATGATACCCCAAAGCTTCGGGGGAGCGACAGCGGGGGTTTGGGTGAAAAAGGGTTATATTTGATAAACAATATATGCCATTGTGTATATCCAACCGGTTTTGGGGGATATACGGTATTATATTGGGAATATAAATAAGTTGTACCACATTAATACTGAGAAACACATAGTAAATGGAAAAAATATTCTTAAAAAACTATAAAGGATTCAAGCATCAAATTGTAAACCTTGTTGATATGAATTTTTTAGTAGGAGAAAATAGTACTGGAAAAACATCATTTTTAAAAGTAATTAATCTATTATCGAGTACTGAATTTTGGTATTCTTATGAATTTAACAATAATGAGGTAGAGCTTGGTTATTTTGAAGAGATAATAAACAAACAAACTGAAGATAATTTTTTTCAGATTGGTATTGAAAAAAACGTTGAAATTAATGATGAAGGAGAACAGGGCTTATTTAGAGTAATTTTTGAGTTTAATCAAATCAATTCAGTTCCCACATTAAAACAAATTAAAGTCAATATTCTAGAATTTGATGTTCTAATTAAGTTCACAAAAAAACAGATTAACTACAGATTTAAAAAGCAAACCAATTTAGATTTCGAAAATTGGGTTATAGATTTTAATTTTCAAAAAAAATATAAAATTCTATCTCTACCAAGGAATATGCTTCCAGTATCATTACTTATTCATTTCATAGAAAGAGAAATTCAAAATAATCGTAATAAGCTAATTTCTAGGAGATCATTTGGTAACGATCTTCTCTATTCTAATTATAAATGGTTAGCTCCTATTAGAGCAAAAGCGAAGAGAACTTATGATTCTTATAAAATTAAGTTTTCACCTGAAGGAGATCATATTCCCTCTATTTTAAGACAAATTCTAACAAGTAAATCAAATCGAGAAAAAAATAAAATAATAAGTGCATTGCAAAAATTCGGTAAAACTAGTAACTTATTTGATGAAATTGAAGTTAAAGAATTGGGTAAAAGAAACAGCTCACCATTCGAAATTATTATTAAATATGATAATATTGAGGTAAAATTACCTAATGTTGGTTATGGTGTTTCACAAGCTCTTCCATTAATAATTGAAATTTTATCTACAGAAGATACTTGTTTCTCAATACAACAACCAGAAGTACATCTTCATCCTAAAGCACAATCAGCTTTTGGGAGTTTTTTATTTAATGCTATAAAGGTTGATAAAAATAAATTTATTATAGAAACTCATAGTGATTTCACAATTAATCGTTTTAGATATAAATTACACTCAGAAAAAAAAGAAGTGAATTTTAATTCAAAAGTTTTGTTTTTTGAGAGAAGTAAAGATGGAAATAAAATTACGGATATATCTATTAATAAAGATGGTTCATATAAAAGCAAAGTACCAACAAGTTATAGAGATTTCTTTATTGACGAGGAACTTAAATTATTAGAATTATAATATGGCTATAATAATTGATACTAATTCAATCGCTAACGTTTTTTCTCCATCATCACATAAACATACAGAGTTCAAGCCGGTATTAGAATGGATTTTAACAGGAAAAGGTATAATGATATATGGTGGCACTAAATACAAAAAAGAGTTAAGCAAAACACCTAAATATTTACCAATTATTAGACTTTTAAAAGACGTGGGAAAGGTTATTGAAGGATGTAATGAAAATATAGATAAATTACAGAAAGAAATAGAAAATAAAAATGACGATACTGACTTTGATGATCCTCATCTCCCTGCAATAGTAGTAGATACTAAATGTAGAATAATATGCTCTGAAGATACTAGATCGATTAATCACGTAACAAATAGAAAGTATTATCCAAATAATTTTAAATTACCTGTATTTTATACTTCAAAAGTAAACTCTAACTTATTGCAAGACAAGTATGTTGACAAAAGTTTAAAACCACTTTGTAAATTAAATAAACTACATAGTGAAAGAATAAAAAGAATATTAAAATAAAACGTGGTACAACAACGGGTTGCACAAGCCTGTAAATTGTAAAATATTGGCACCCATAGCTTCTATATGCTATAAAAAGGCACAAGCATGGGTTGGTTCTTCCTTAACAAAACCCGAAAAAGACCATAAAAATGTATTTTTAGTAATTATATAACGAGTTGTAAAACATTTACCAAACCAACTAATGGAAAAGACCTTTTTTAAAAATCAAACATTTCAAATTTTGATAATAGTAGCACTTGGACTTCTAATATGCTGGAATTTATACACTTTTTTAATTTCTAAAAGTCTGATTGCACTAATCCCTACGATTATACAAATAATAGTTCTAGTTTTAGTATTGATGAAACATAAGCATGCCAAAATGGGGATAAATGTTTGGGCCGTAATATTAATGCTAGGAGGCGGACTTGTAATTATTGGAAAGACAATAAAATTATTGATTGGTGATGATATTTCTGATGGGATCGCAAAGTTGGCCTTGAACGTGCTAATATTTATAGCTGGACTTGCCATCTATAATTTCAATCAAAAAACTGTGGAGGTAAAACAGACGGACGAAAAATGACGGAGTAAAAACGTTTTACAACAAAACCTATATATAACCCGATAAAGCGGATTTGCAATCCGTGTATGGATAATGCATGATGCGAAAAATATTTCTGCGCTATATGGAATTTTTATAACCTCGCCTACGCTTGTACTTAACCGTTATAATAACACCCCTAAAAACAAGCCACCACCCCCAATTGCCCCGGGGAGAGTTTAAGGTTCCAACTCACATTTTTATGTTGCCGGTTGTATTTTTCACTGTATCGGGAATCCAAATACCGATCAATAGCCTCAACGGTAAAGATGCTAATGGCAATACTTAAGGTCATATCACTAAGCCAATGTGCTCCTTCCCATAATCTGGATACTCCCGGAACCAAGCCAACGGTATATAACCCGGCTTTTACCCACGGATTTTTAAATTGTTTGGCGATGGCATAAGCATTGGTAAAAGCGAGAATAGCATGTCCGGAAGGAAAAGAATGATAGTCTTTATCGCTGGAAAAGGGATGAAAAGTGTTTTTATCGTCACCACTTCTTGGCCTTGCCCTTCCGAAGGCATATTTGCTGGCTTGTTGTAACAATCCGGCAGTGGAGGCAGAGGAGATAAGAAGCACCCCTGCTCGTCTTAGTTTTTCATTTTTGGTGATCAGACCGGTTAAATAAACAGCGCCGGTGAGCATATAATTGTTTTGCGGACTCCCGTAGTACCATCCGTAATCCCGCACAAGCTCAGGGATGTCTTCTTTTTGGTTTTCAAAAAAGGTTTTGGCATTGCTGTCTATGGTGTAGGCAAGTAGTGTTCCTGTGGCTACCCCTCCAAATGTCGACCAATTATCAGAATCCCAATGAAAAGGACGGCTGTATGCATATCCTATTCCACCAAAAACACTTCCCATATCATAGGTGAACTCTTGCCAGGTATTTTTGTCGGTCGTTGTTTTTACATTGGATTGTGAAACGACCAAAAACGGAAAAAGTATAATGATGATGATATTGATAATCAGTTTCATCTGTTCATATTTATTTGTTTTTCAACGGTCAGATGTAATGCCCCGATTATCATATCGGTTGGTGTTTGAAAAACCGGTTATGGGCATTTCATAATAACGTCAGGTTGTACACCTTTTTTAGTTAATGGTTACCCCATTTTGAGTGCCGTCTTCATCCGGATTGATGAAAACAAGTTTTCCATCTTTGTTTTCGGTCATTAAGATCATACCTTCACTTTCTACACCTCTTAGTTTTCTCGGGGCGAGATTGACCAAAACGCTTACTTGCTTTCCTATAATATCTTCGGCATTAAAACTTTTTGCGATCCCGGAAACAATGGTGCGTACATCAATACCAGTATCAACTTTCAAAACGATAAGTTTATCGGCTTTTGGCATTTTTTCAGCTTCAAGAATAGTCCCTACACGGATATCGAGTTTAGTAAAATCGTCAAAAGTGATGGTGTCTTTTTGTGGTTCAGTCATTGCTTTCTCAGTTTTTGTTTCAGCTTCATTTGCTTTTTTGGTGGCTTCAAGTTTTTCCAATTGTTTCTGAATCTCTGCATCCTCAATTTTTGAGAAGAGCAAAGATGCTTTTTCAATCCTGTGCCCTGCCGGAAGTAACACTTCTTTTTCAACTACATCATTCCATTGTGGAGCTTCACTAAGTGTATTGAAAGCTAGCATTCCTTTTAATTTTTCTGAAGTAAAAGGTAAAAAAGGTTCGCTTAGCACGGCAAGTCCTGACGCGATTTGCAACGCCACATACATAATCGTTTTTACACGCGCCTCGTCTTCTTTGATGACTTTCCAGGGTTCTTCATCAGCCAGATATTTGTTTCCGAGTCTGGCGAGGTTCATCAACTCCTGGGAAGCTTCCCTGAAACGATATTTTTCAATAGAAGTGGAAAGGATTTCCGGATATTTTTTCAATTCCTGAAGAGTTTGCTTGTCAATCGTTGACAGTTCCTCTGGTTCGGGAATAATACCATCGTAATATTTGTGTGATAAAACAACCACCCTGTTGATGAAATTTCCGAAAATGGCCACCAACTCATTATTATTCCTCGCCTGGAAGTCTTTCCAGGTAAAATCATTGTCTTTGGTTTCTGGAGCGTTAGCGGTGAGTGTGTAGCGCAATACGTCTTGTTTTTCAGGAAATTCTTCCAAATATTCATGCAGCCACACCGCCCAGTTTTTGGAAGTGGAAAGTTTTTGGCCTTCCAGATTTAAAAATTCGTTGGCCGGTACGTTTTCGGGCAATATAAAATCGCCGTGAGCTTGTAGCATAGATGGGAAAATAATACAGTGGAAAACAATATTGTCTTTTCCAATAAAGTGGATCAGTCTGGAATCCTTCCAATAAGCTTCCCAGTCTTTTCCTTCTTTTTCTGCCCATTCTTTTGTGGAGGAAATATAACCGATGGGCGCATCAAACCAGACATAAAGTACCTTGCCGTCAGCTCCTTCTACGGGAACGGGAATCCCCCAATCGAGGTCGCGTGTCACCGCACGTGGTTTCAATCCTTCGTCAATCCAACTTTTTACTTGTCCGTAGACATTGGGTTTCCAATCATTTTTATGTCCTTTGATGATCCATTCCCTTAAAAAAGTGTCGTATTGGTCTAAAGGAAGGAACCAGTGCTTTGTTTGTTTCAGGGCAGGGATTGAGCCTGTGATAGCCGACTTCGGATCGATGAGGTCGGTAGCGTTCAACGAACTCCCGCAATTCTCACATTGATCGCCATAGGCACCCTCAAAAGAACATCTTGGGCAAGTACCGGTCACGAATCGGTCGGCGAGGAATTGCTGTGCTTCGTCGTCATATAATTGTTCAGTGACTTCTTCAATAAAATTCCCGTCTTCATAGAGTTTTTTAAAGAAATCGGATGCTGTTTTATGATGAATTTCTGCTGAAGTACGCGAATAATTGTCAAAAGAAATCCCAAAATCCTGAAACGATTTTTTGATGATCCCGTGATATTTGTCGATGATCTCCTGTGGTGTCACCCCTTCTTTTTTAGCTTTCATGGGAATGGCAACACCGTGCTCGTCACTTCCGCAGATAAAGGCCACATCTTTTCCTTTCAATCTCAGGTAGCGCGCATAAATATCTGCCGGAACATAAACACCCGCCAAATGACCAATATGGATAGGGCCATTGGTGTATGGCAATGCGGCAGTAATCGTAAATCTGTTTTTGTTTTGGGGAGTATCGTTGTATTTCTGTGACATTTTCAAATTTTGATCAAATGACAAAAATAAGGATTTTCAATGGAGTAGAATGATATTTGATTGAGTGAAATTTACCCGTATTTAATTTTTTAATTTGAGGGATGCCAATGCATAACTTTTGAATGAAAAACAAGATTGAAATTGAACTCATTTTGCAGGCGATAGGGAAATCTTGAATGAGTTCGTTGATTAAAGTCGGTTATTTTTATCGCATTTAAAACGAAAATTATCTATCTTGATCGCTGAATTTAATCTATTTAAAGCGATGAATTATGGCAGAACACAACGATTTTGGTGAAAAAGCAGAACAAATGGCAGCCGATCATCTTCTGAGTCAGGGATACGAAATCCTGGAGCGAAATTATCGCTTTGGTAAAGCAGAGGTCGATATCATAGCCCTTAAAAATGATTGTTTGGCTGCTGTAGAGGTAAAAGCGCGGAGTTCGACTTATTTTGGTGAACCACAGAGTTTTGTGAGCAAGAAAAAGATACGTTTACTGGTCAAGGCCGTTGATCATTATGTGGTAAAAAATGATCTTGATGTGGAGGTACGTTTTGATATCATAACCGTTTTGAGGATCAATAAGATGCATGAAATAAAACATATTGAAGATGCTTTTTATCATTTCTAAATGTTATAAATAAAACATTTAGTGTTATTTTTTGCTTTTAAGGAAAAGATGGTTTAATTTTACCCCTGTAAAAAACCAAAACCAGACAATGAAAACAATTTCTTCAGTAGTTGAAAACTACATCAAGTCCAAGCCTTTTTTACAAAGTGCATTGGCGCAGGGCATCATTAACCTCACCTCACTTTCCAGAAATATCAAACCGGAAATTGAAGAACAATTAGGGAAAGAAGTCCGAAACGGAGCCATAGTCATGGCTTTAAAAAGATTATCTTCTGAACTTGAATTCAGGGCTACACACCGAATTTTAAAAGTGCTGAAAAATATTGGGGAAATTACGGTACGTTCTTCCTTGACCGATTACACCTTTTTGGTCTCAGACACCATACTCAACAAGCAGGCAAAACTTTTACAGGAGGTGACCGAGAATAAAGATGTCTTCTATACGTCTTCACGTGGGGTAAACGAAACCAATATAGTGGTGAGTAATTCAATGAACAACGTGGTAGAAGAGATTTTTAAAGATGAAAAGCGCACTCAAAAAGTGGATAAACTATCTTCAATTAGTGTAAAACTTCCTGAAGAAAATGTGATTATTCCGGGGATTTACTATTTTATTTTTCAACGATTGGCATGGGAGGGTATTATTTTACACGAAGTAATATCCACCACTAATGAGTTTACCATTATTGTAGGGGAAGAACAAATAGACAAAGCCTTTAAAGTGATAAAAGATCTAAAATCTTTGTAGAGCATTGTTTTTTGAATAAGGCATAATTACTAGCTTTAAAAATCAATTTAAAAACCGCTTTCTTTAGCGGTTTTTTATTTTCTTCAATGAAATGATATTCAAAACGTTTTATTGAATTTTTGATTGCTGAGACTTGAATGAAATATCAATGTTTGGGATTTGGTTCCGGCCTACGATAAAAACATTGAAAATCAAGGAAGCAGCGGTGGCATGAAGATAAAAATCTGTTTGAGTTCCGCCCTAAGGTGGAATGAGTTATTTTTATCTGTGGCTGGGGGTTCCGTAGTATTTTCTTATGTTTTTATCGTCAGCCTAGACTTTTTTGGGCGATGCAAAAAAGAATAAATGAAAATTTATTTATGTCGGAATTGGTTTCTCTCAAGGAGAGTTGTGATAATAATAGAGGGATCCCTTCTATTCTTAAAATTATACCTCCCGTACAAATAAAATCCAAAAAAGATTCAAAAATTGTTAACTTTTTGATGTTTATAAATTTTTATTTTTCTGATTATCAATATCTTGTTCATAAAAATGTGTTAACTTTAGAAAAATAAACACAAGTTGTGTTTAAATTAATTGTAGCTTTATACTCCCTTATCTGTACCATACTTCACTTTTTTCACTTTTTAACTCATAAATATTAGTTATGCAGGAAACTACTATTACAAAACCACAAAAAACATATACGCAAGAAGAAGCGGTGGCGGCTTCTTTAAAATATTTTAAGGGCGATGACCTGGCGGCAACGGTCTGGGTAAATAAATATGCATTAAAAGATTCTGATGGCAATATCTACGAACGCACACCGGACGATATGCACCGTCGTATTGCTAAAGAATTGGCTCGGATAGAAAAAAAATATCCAAACTCGTTAAGCGAAGATGAACTTTTCGACTTGATGAAAAATTTCAGATATATAGTACCGCAGGGAAGTCCGATGGCCGGCATCGGGAACCCGTATCAAATTGCATCCCTGTCCAATTGCTTTGTGATTGGAAACGACGGGAAGTCTGATTCTTATGGTGGGGTCTTGAAAATAGATCAGGAACAGGTACAGCTGATGAAACGCCGTGGAGGTGTAGGTCACGACCTGTCCCATATCCGTCCCAAAGGTTCTCCTGTAAAGAATTCGGCCCTGACTTCAACCGGAATAGTACCGTTTATGGAACGTTATTCAAATTCCACTAGAGAAGTAGCCCAAGACGGACGTCGCGGTGCATTGATGCTTTCAGTGTCGATCAACCACCCCGATTCAGAAGATTTTATAGACGCCAAAATGCAAGAAGGAAAAGTGACCGGAGCTAATGTTTCCGTTAGAATTGACGATGCATTTATGAAAGCAGTGGAGTCTTCAGGTAAATATACCCAAAAATATCCTATCCATAGTGAAGTACCCAAATATAGTAAAGCGATAGAAGCTTCAGAACTTTGGGGAAAAATCGTTCACAATGCATGGAAGTCAGCCGAACCCGGAATTTTATTCTGGGATACCATTACTAGGGAATCGGTGCCGGATTGTTATGCCGATTTGGGATACCAGACAGTTTCTACCAACCCTTGTGGTGAAATTCCGTTATGTCCTTATGATTCCTGTCGATTGCTGGCCATCAATTTGTATTCATATGTAAATCATCCGTTTACCGATAAGGCTGTTTTCAATTTTAAACTGTTCAAAAAACACGTGGCATTAGCACAGCGTATGATGGATGATATTATAGATCTCGAACTGGAAAAAATAGATGCTATCTTAGCAAAGATTGATGCCGATCCCGAGGGTGAAGAAATAAAAGGTGCGGAGCGAAGTCTGTGGTTGAATATCCGCAAAAAAGCTCAAGAAGGGAGAAGAACCGGAATTGGAATCACTGCCGAAGGCGATATGCTTGCCGCTTTGGGATTGCGTTACGGAACAAAAAAAGCCAATCAATTTTCTGTTGAAGTACACAAAACTATTGCATTAGAAACCTACCGGGCGTCGGTACACACAGCCAAAGAGCGTGGGGCATTTTCAATTTTTGATGCTGAAAGAGAGAAGGACAACCCTTTTATCCTTCGCCTTAAAGAAGCTGATGAAAAATTGTATTATGAAATGTTGGAATACGGCCGAAGGAACATTGCTTTGTTGACCATTGCGCCAACAGGAACTACCAGTTTAATGACTCAGACCACTTCCGGGATCGAACCTGTTTTCTTGCCGGTTTATAAGCGAAGAAGAAAGGTAAATCCTAACGATAAAGACGTGCGCGTTGATTTTATAGATGAGGTAGGCGATTCTTGGGAAGAATACGTGGTTTTCCACCATCGTTTTAAGGAATGGATGGAGATCAAAGGTATCGATACAGCAAAAAATTATGACCAGAAAGAATTAGATCAACTGGTAAAAAAATCACCTTACTACAAAGCCACTTCCAATGATGTAGATTGGTTGAGCAAGGTGCAATTGCAAGGAGCAGTGCAAAAATGGGTGGATCATTCGATCAGTGTGACCATCAATTTGCCAAATGATGCTTCTGAAGAATTGGTAGGAAAACTGTACTTGGAAGCGTGGAAAGTGGGCTGTAAAGGCGTAACGGTATATCGGGACGGATCGAGAAGTGGTGTTTTGATTTCCAATGATGATAAAAAAGATGAAGCCGACGACAATACAGGGGATATTTTCCCAACAAAGCGTCCGCAGACCCTGGAAGCTGATGTGGTCCGTTTTCAAAACAACAAAGAAAAATGGATAGCCTTTATCGGATTGATAGACGGAAAACCTTATGAAATATTTACCGGACTTGCCGATGATGAAGATGGGATTTTATTACCCCGTTGGGTCAACGATGGATTGATCATTAAAAACCGAGACGAAAATGGGGTTTCCCGCTATGATTTCCAGTACGAAAACAAAAGGGGGTATAAAACCACTATTGAAGGTTTGTCGCATAAGTTTGATCCTGAATTTTGGAACTATGCAAAACTGATCTCCAGTACGCTTCGCCACGGAATGTCGATAGAAAAAGTAGTGGATCTGATCAATAGTTTGCAGTTGGATAGCGAATCGATCAATACATGGAAAAACGGAGTGGCACGGGCCTTAAAGCGTTATGTGCCCAATGGAACAGAGGCCAAAGGACAAAAATGTATGAATTGTGAAGGCACAAACCTGATGTATCAGGAAGGATGTCTGACATGTAAAGATTGTGGGTCGTCCAAATGTGGGTAAATTAAATAATGATTTCAAAAAACGGGCTTGTCTAGGTCTAGTCCTTAGTGAATTTGATTTGTCACCCTGAGCTTGTCGAAGGGTCATCGAAGGCATATTGAACTTCAATAAATTATGCTTCGACAGGCTCAGCATGACATCTGGATTCACAACTTTTATACAACCCCGTTCTTTATTTGGTTCCTATCGAAATTTAGGATTTGATAAGTGTTTTAAGCTTCTTTTTCAAGTCGTCCAGACTTTCCGGTTTTGCTACGATTTTTTTGTCAACATCAAGGATGATATAAGTCGGCGTTTGCATCACCCCGTAGGTGTTAGACACCGGATTTTCCCATTTTCCTTCTCCAAATACGTGAATAAAACGGGGATAGGCTTTGATACTTTCTTTCCACGGAAGATCGCCATCCTCCAATCCGAATGCAATGACCTGTACGGTGTCTGTATCGGTTGTTTGTAAAAAAGTTTTTACTTGAGGGAGCTCTTTCAGACAATGTGAACAAGTACTGCTCCAAAAAATGAGAAGGTAATGTTCAGCATTGTTCAATTCGCTCATCATTTCGGAATCTCCAAGATCAAAGTCGGGGGCTGTAGCTCCGATAGCCGTATTTTGATAGGTGTTGATATCAATCAAAAGCTTTTTGTCCCCAAACTCTTCTGTCAGCGATTTCAAATAATTGTCTGCGATATAGTTGGCAACCGGCATATTGTTGTCTTCAGAAAAATGATACCACATTTTTTCAAAGATGGATTTTTTCAGTAGTGGGTTATCTCCGGCTTTGGCCGCAATACGATCGATATTTTCAAAATAAGTTTCCGATTGCGTACTGTCCGCAAATCGAATGGTATAGATCAGAGAAGCGTTTTTCAGGTAATCTGAATTTTGAAGAAAAGGATCGTTAAAGTCAATATGGTCAAAAAAGTGTTCCTTTTCCAGGTTTTTAAAGGTTTCCAAATCGATTTTATGCAAAGGAATGGGAAGCCTTCCGGTTCTGATATAATGATGGACGATCATGCCTTCACTTTGTTTTTCATAATCGTTCTGTATGTTTTCAATAGCTTGAAATGCGTTTAAGAACGTTTTTTTGGATATATCAGGGTCGAAAGTGGTATTGATTTCCTTTTGAGCTTCATCAATCTTTGCCTTGTATTCCTGAAGGATCATATTTTCTTTTGAAGCGGAAAAAGAAGCTCCTTTTTCATATTCAAAATGGAAGACAACATCTTCACTTCCGTTATATAAAAAATCAAAATAATATTCGTCTTCGGGAAGGCCACATACAATGCGGTACATGCCGGGTTCCAATGATTCCGGAAGCGTAAGGGAAACCGTGCCGTCACTTTCAATAGAGGTATAAGAGACATATTGTGGGAAACTCACCTCAACCTTATACAAAAAGGCTTTGCTGTATTTTTCCGCCGGGGCAAAAGTTCCGGAAATGCTATGTTGTGAGAGGGTTATAAATGGTATGAAAAGTAAAAAAAATACAATTTTTTTCATCATGATGGATGCGTTAATGACTTAAAGTTAATAATTTATGCTTCCTGTAAATTCATAAACGGTTTTAAAACCTGTAATGCTTTGTCAACTGACTTAATATTTTTAAATGTGATAAGCAATCTTAATCCGTTTCGGGTTTGCTTTTCTTTCATTTTGCATTTATCAGAATGCTGCTGAACATATTGAAGCACATGACGAAAACGAGTACTTTGATAGAAACTGCTTTGCTGATCGGAAATAAAATACCCGACCATCTGGCCTTGTTTTAACAAAATCCGTTCCAAACCCATTTGGGTGGCCGCCCATTTTAAGCGAACACTGTCCAGAAGTCCCTTGGCTTCTTCAGGGAGCTCACCAAACCTATCGATCAATTTGGACTGGTAGACTTGCAATTCTTCTTCATTTTTTATAGTGCTCAGTTCATTGTACAATTTGAGACGCTCTGTAATAGCATTGATGTAATCGTCCGGGAACAAAAGTTGCAAGTCTGTGTCAAGTTGTGGCTCTTTCACATACACTTTATCTTCTTCTGAGGTATTGTAAAGCTCAGAAAATTCATTTTCCTTCAATTCTTCAATGGCCTCGTTGAGGATTTTCTGATAGGTGTCAAAACCAATTTCGTTGATAAATCCGCTTTGCTCACCACCCAACAAATCACCGGCACCGCGTATTTCCAAATCTTTCATGGCGATGTTGAATCCGCTGCCCAATTCGGTGAATTGCTCTAATGCCTGGATTCGTTTACGGGCATCTTCAGTCATGGCAGAGTAAGGCGGCGTGATGAAATAGCAGAACGCTTTTTTGTTGCTTCGTCCCACACGTCCACGCATTTGATGAAGATCGGAAAGTCCGAAATTATTGGCGTTGTTGATGAAGATAGTGTTTGCGTTAGGCACGTCCAATCCACTTTCGATGATTGAAGTAGCGACCAAAACATCAAATTCGCCATTCATAAAAGCAAGCATGAGCCTTTCCAGTTTTTTCCCGTCCATTTGCCCGTGTCCGATACCTAATTTAGCATCAGGAACAAGACGTTGTATCATTCCCGCTACTTCCTTGATGTTTTCAATGCGGTTATGAATAAAGAAAACCTGTCCACCCCGTTGAATTTCATAGGAAATAGCATCCCTGATAGTTTCTTCGCTGAGTTGGATAACATGACTTTCTATCGGATAGCGATTGGACGGTGGTGTGGTGATCACCGAAAGATCCCGGGCAGCCATCAAACTGAATTGAAGTGTCCTCGGAATAGGTGTAGCCGTAAGGGTGAGGACATCCACGTTTTCTTTTATGGTTTTGAGCTTGTCCTTAACCGATACTCCAAATTTTTGCTCTTCATCGACAATCAGTAAGCCCAGATCTTTGAGTTTCACATTTTTGTTCACCAGTTGATGTGTCCCGATGATGATATCTACCTTTCCGTTTGCCAAATTCTCCAAGGTGTCCCTTTTCTCTTTGGCGGTTCTGAATCGGTTCAGATAATCAACAGTAATAGGCATATCAGCCAGTCGTTCGCTAAAGGTTTTGTGGTGTTGAAAGGCCAAAATGGTGGTGGGAACAAGTACAGCCACTTGTTTGCCGTTGTCAACAGCTTTGAAAGCAGCGCGGATGGCCACTTCGGTTTTTCCAAAGCCAACATCACCGCAGACTAAGCGATCCATAGGCTGTTCGCTTTCCATGTCGCTTTTTACGTCTTCGGTGGCTTTACTTTGATCGGGCGTGTCTTCATAGATGAATGAAGCTTCCAGTTCGTTTTGCAAATAACTGTCGGGTCCGTATTGAAAACCTTTTTCTGTTTTTCGCTTTGCGTATAATTTTATCAGGTTGAAAGCGATTTCCTTGACCTTGGTCTTGGTTTTCTTTTTGAGGTTTTTCCAGACATTGGAACCTAACTTGTATATTTTGGGAGCTTTGCCGTCTTTTCCGTTGTATTTGGTGATTTTATGAAGCGAATGGATGCTTACGTATAAAATATCGCGTTCGCCATAGATCAATTTGATGGCCTCCTGTAGCTTACCTTCGACCTGTATCTTTTGCAAACCACCGAATTTTCCAATGCCGTGATCCATATGGGTTACATAATCTCCGATTTCCAGATTGGTGAGTTCCTTTAGGGTAATAGCTTGTTTCTTGGAATAGCCATTCTTTAGATGGAATTTATGGTAGCGCTCAAAAATCTGATGGTCAGTATAACAGGCTATTTTAAGGTCGTGGTCAATAAAACCTTGATACACGGGAAAAACTACCGTTTGATAATGCACTTCCTCTTCCATATCCTCAAAAATGTCGTGGAAGCGTTTCGCTTGTTGCTGACTCACACAGAGAATGTAGTTGGTGTATCCTTTTTCGTGTTTGCTATTCAAATCCTCGATCAACAAATTGAAGTGTTTGTTAAAAGAAGGTTGAGGAGCCGTGTTGAATGAGATAACCGTATCATTTTCCGCCTGCGGAAGATCGTTGCCTATGGTAACAGAGGTATACCCTTCCAGTTGTTTTTGGATAAGGTTTCCGGTGCAAAAAAGTTCTTCAGGAGGTGCATGTTTAATGTCTTTGGAGAGCGTTTCAAAGGTTTCTTCAGCTTTTTTGAAGAGTTTGTCGATCTTGGAAAGCAGCAATTCGCGGTTTTTTGAAAAAATAACCGTTTTTGAAGCAATGTATTTCAGGAAACTTTCGCGATCTTCTTCCAAAAGTTTGTTCTCAACATTTGGGATGATGGTAATTTTCTTTAGTTTTTCGGTAGAGAGCTGGGTTTCTACATCAAAAGTCCGGAGACTGTCCACTTCATCCCCGAAAAATTCGATACGGTAAGGTTCATCGTTGGAAAAAGAAAAGACATCCACAATTCCACCGCGAACTGAAAATTCGCCCGGTTCGGTAACAAAATCAACACGTTTAAACTGATATTCAAACAAGGTTTCGTTGATAAAGTCGATGGAAAGACTGTCGTTGAGGTTGATTTTCAGGGTGCTTTTATTGAGTTCCCTTTTGGTCACCACTTTTTCAAAAAGAGCATCAGGATAGGTGACAATAACCGCCGGTTTTTTCCGGGAATTGATACGGTTGAGCACTTCCGCCCGCAACAATACATTGGCATTGTCGGTTTCTTCAATTTGATAAGGTCTTCGATAACTTCCCGGATAGAAAAGTACGTGTTTTTCTCCAATGAGTTGTTCGAGGTCGTTCAGATAGTAAGCCGCTTCTTCCTTGTCATTAAAAATCAGTAAAAAAGGTAATTCTACTTCTGAAAAAGCATTGGCAATGACGACAGATAATGATGAACCAACGAGACCTTTTAATTGTATTTTGTGTTGCGATTGGGCAATAGATTCCCCTAGTTTCTGTTGTTGCAGAGACTCTTTATACGTTGCTATAACTTGCTGAAACCCGGATAGCGTGGCTGTGTTACTACTCACTAAAGCATTATTTTACCGCAAAAGTACATAAAAATTTCTCCTACCCACGTACCTTTTTTTCCCATTTCCATGCGGAAGCCATAGCGTCGTTGAGCGATGATTCTGCTTTCCAACCGAGTTCGTTATTGGCTTTGGTGGTGTCTGCATAGGCAGCAATCACATCACCAGGACGTCTGTCAACAACCTTGTAGTTCAAAGATTGACCAGCTACTTTTTCAAAACTGGCGATGACTTCCAAAACAGAACTTCCTGTGCCAGTTCCGACATTAAAGACCTCGTAATTGGCTTTGTTCTTGTTTTCCATCAGGCGTTCTAAAGCGATAACATGGGCTTTGGCCAAATCGACAACGTGGATGTAATCGCGGATGCAGGTACCATCTTCCGTAGGGTAATCCCCTCCGAAAACCGAGAGTTGTTCGCGCAAACCAATTCCCGTTTGCGTAATAAAAGGAACCAAGTTTTGTGGCACTCCAAGTGGTAATTCACCGATATTGGTACTTTCGTGTGCTCCAATCGGATTGAAGTAACGCAGGGAGATGGCTTTTATATTTTGATAGACTTTACAGGTGTCCTGAATGATCTCTTCACCTATTTGTTTGGTATTCCCATAAGGCGACTCTGCTTTTTTTACAGGGGCGTCCTCTGTGATAGGGAGTTTGTCTGCTTGTCCGTAAACGGTACAGGAAGAACTGAAAATAAAAGAAGCATCTTTTTTGGCAGATAATTCCTGAAGCAGATAAACCAAAGTACTGAGGTTGTTCTCATAATACAGTAATGGTTTTTCCACACTTTCACCTACAGCTTTAGAAGCCGCAAAATGGATAACGCCTTCAATATCATCGTGTTTTTTAAAAAAATCGGATACGGCCGCTTTTTCACGAAGATCCAGCTTTTCAAACAAAGGTTTTTTTCCGGTTGTTTTGGCAATTCCGTCGAGAACATCTATAGAAGAATTAGAAAGGTTGTCGATGATGATGACTTCAAAGCCTTTGTTTTGAAGTTCCACTACGGTATGTGAGCCTATAAATCCGAGACCGCCGGTTACTAGTATTTTCATTTCTTTAAAGTATGATGGTTAATTTTTCATTGATGTCATGCTGAGTAATGTCACCCTGAGCCTGTCGAAGGGCTGTCGAAGCATTTCGAGGTTGTTATGCACTTCGACAGGCTCAGGGTGACATTTGTTTTTAATATTTTAACTGATAAAAGCCTTTATTTTATCAGTAATAAATCCAATTTGCTCATCGTCCAATTCGGTGTGCATAGGGAGCGAGATCACTTCTTTTACCAATTGCTCAGTTACCGGAAAATCGGCTTCATCATATCGCTCATCCACATACGCTTTTTGTCGGTGAAGCGGAATTGGGTAATAGACTCCGCATGGAATCCCGTTTTCATTTAAGAACTGCACCAGTTCGTCCCTTTTTCCGTTGGTAATTCTAAGGGTATATTGATGAAAAACATGATGGCTGTTATCCTCAGTTAGGGTTTCATTTCCTGCCAAGACTGGTGTTATGATGTGTTGGTGGTCTTTCAAGGCTTCTGTATATTTTATGGCCGCTTTTCTTCTTTCGGTGTTGTATTGGTCTAAAAGTGGAAGTTTAGCCCGTAAAATAACTGCTTGAAGGGAGTCTAACCTTGAATTCACCCCTACAACATCGTGGTGGTAACGCTCGTACATACCGTGGTTAACGATCCCACGAATGGTATGTGCCAGATCATCATCGTTGGTAAAAATAGCACCACCATCGCCGTAGCATCCCAAATTTTTGGAAGGAAAGAAAGAGGTAGCGGCTACATCGCCTATATTTCCTGATTTCTTTTTGCTTCCGTTCTTAAATGTATAATCGGCACCAATACCCTGGGCATTATCTTCAATGACATAAAGGTTGTGTTCCTCGGCAATTTCCATAATGGCATCCATATTGGCACACTGTCCGAAAAGATGCACCGGGACAATAGCTTTTGTTTTTGGGGTAATGGCTTTTTTGATCGCTTCCGGATCAATATTGAAGGTATCCGGTTCTACATCCACCAAAACAGGCGTCAGATTCAATAGGGCGATGACCTCTGCGGTCGCTGCAAAGGTAAAATCGGCTGTAATGACTTCATCACCAGGCTTGAGTCCGAGTCCCATCATGGCGATTTGTAGCGCGTCTGTTCCGTTTGCACACGGAATAACGTGTTTCACATCCAGATAATTTTCTAATTCTTTTTGGAATTTTTGAACTTCAGGACCGTTGATAAAAGCAGCAGATTCTAAAACTTCATTTATGGAATTGTTAACTTGGTCTTTTATAAAATTGTATTGACTTTGCAAGTCAACCATTTGTATTTTCCTCATGGAGATCGTTCTTAATGTATGAGACAAAATTACAAAATTAAGCATGCCCTTCCAATGTATTAACCTGAGTTTAATTATTATCACAAAGTCAAAATCAATAAAAATACTCAGTTACAAGGCAAATTTTTGAGGGATAGCCATAGCTATCGCGATAAAATTTAACACAGTAAATGGGTGTTTTTATTGCTGAAGTTTAAAATGTTCAGTTTTAAACAGCAATCTACTTCACTTTTTTAATCCGTAATATCCCGATATTGCGTCATAAAAAAGTTTGTACCTGCCTGCCGGTAGGCAGGTCTCACTATTTAAAACCGTTTTGACAAAGTGAGAATAATTGAACTCAGGTTATTAACAGAAAGTAACGTATTTTAGCGACAAACGGAATAAAGTGCTTTTTTTATATAACATTTTGATGTATTTAGCCGCTTTTGGAGTAAAAATAGCGGCCTTGTTTAGTGAGAAATTCAAACTTTTTACTAAAGGTAGAAAGGGTGTTTTTGATTATATAGCTGAAAATATATCGGATACCGATCAAGTGATTTGGTTTCACACCGCTTCTTTGGGTGAATTTGAACAGGGGCTACCTGTTATCAAACAAACAAAAGAGGATTTTCCCGATTATAAGATTTTGGTCACTTTTTTCTCCCCATCGGGTTATGAGGTGAAAAAAAATACGGATGCTGCCGATCTGGTGTGCTATCTTCCATTGGATATAAAACGTAATGTTATTCGCTTTTTGAGTTTGGTCAAGCCCAAATTAGCAGTTTTCGTTAAATATGAATTCTGGCCAAATTACCTGAATATGTTGAAGGAAAAAGAGATCCCTACACTCTTGGTTTCAGGGATTTTTAGGGAAGATCAGGCGTTTTTTCACAGTTATGGAAGTTTTATGAGGAAATCATTGAAGGCTTTCGATCGTTTTTTTGTTCAAAATGAAAAATCAAAACAGCTTTTGGAAAAAATTGGCTTCGACAATGTAGAGGTTAGTGGTGATACACGATTTGACCGGGTGGCGGAAATTTTGGAGCGGGACAATACCCTGTCTTTTGTTGAGGACTTCAAGCAGGATAAAATGTGTTTTGTAGCGGGAAGTACCTGGCCGGAGGATGAAAATTTGATTACAGAATACATTAATAAGGACAATTCAGAAAAGATAAAATATATCATAGCACCTCATGTTGTTGACAGGGAGTCGATAGATAAGCTGTTGGAGAGTATCCATAAAAAAACAGTCCTTTTTTCTGACAAGGAAGGGAAACAACTTCAAGATTTTGACGTTCTTATTATAGATACCGTTGGACTGCTGACCAAAATATACAGTTATGCCGATATCGCTTATGTAGGCGGTGGTATGGGAACCAAAGGATTACACAACACACTGGAACCGGCGGTTTTTGGGATTCCGGTGATTATTGGGAAGCGTTATAAGGGCTTTGAAGAGGCTGAAAATCTAGTTGAGTTAGGAGGGATTATATCTGTTTTCGATAAAAAAGAGTTTGCATCGGAAATGACAAACCTTATTGAAAATCAATCGGTTTTGAAGGAAAGGTCAGAGATTAACAAGAAATTTATTAATAAAAATAAAGGCGCTAAAGTCCAAATAGGGTATTATATTCGTAAATTAATTGAATAATTTTTAGCTTTTTTATAATTATCAGAAAACTGTTAAAAATTTATTTGTGTACGAATGAAATATATTGTTACATTCGTATTGCACAATTTAAGTAAATCATAAAACTAAAATCATGAAAAAAGTAATTTTAAGTTTAGCCCTTGTATTGGCATTAGGATTTTCTGTTGTTTCTTGTAAGGAAACCACTAAAGAAAAAGCTGCTGACACGGTAGAAAGTACTACTGAAGACGTAAAGGAAGCTGCTGAAGAAACTGGAGAAACAGTTAAAGAAGCTGCAGAGAAAACAAAAGAAGCAGCTGAAGAAGCGGCTAAGGAAGTAAAAGAAGATGTAGAAGGAGCTGTTGAAGAAGCCAAAGAAGAGGTTGAAGGCTAAAACCTAAAAAACTCTTTTAAAAGAAAGATTAAAATCCCTGCTTTATAGCGGGGATTTTTTTGTTGGAAAGAGGGGGCTAAAAAGTTTTAAATTCGGATGTCATACTGAGCTTGTCGAAGTATAGTCAATTGAAAAACAATAAGTCTTCGACAGGCTCAGACTGACACAAATCAGATCAATCAAGATCTTTTTAGACACCCTCTTTTTGATTAAAACATATACCTAAGCGCAATATTAGGAGTTAAAGGCAAGGCATTACGGTCTACTTGAACGGCATTTTGATCGTCTTCAGGATCAACGGTATAATAACGACTGATGATATTCTCCCGGTTGAGAACATTCAAAATTCCTGCTTTAACAGACAGGGAGCTGTCTTCAGAAAACGGAAAAGTAAAAGCAGTGCTAAAATCCAAACGGGCGTAGGTGGGTAAGTTATAGGCATTTGTTTCACCGTAGTTTACCCGTGTTGTATTTCCATCCAAAACAGTTTCTTCACCCGCTACAGGCTGTGTATAAGGTCTTCCCGTTTTTTGGATAAAACCTGTGGAAATACTCCAAAATTCATTGAAATAAAAACTCATTCCAGCAGAAAAACTGTGATCGACATTAAAATTTCCGGGGAATGATTCGTCGGACAAGGTTTCAAATAGATATTTCTGTTTGCTAAAAGTATAGCTGGTCCATAAATGAGCTTGATTCAATTTTTTGTTAATCAGGAATTCCGTTCCGGCGATTTCAGCCGAACCAATGTGACCATCGTACTGCGCTTGTCCGTTAAAACCCTGACTTTCCGATATCAGATTCTCTGTTTTTTTATAAAAACCGTTCAATTCCACATACCAATTATTGTTTTTGTAATCCACCCCGGCAGAAACTTGCTTGCTTTTCACGATGGGGATGTTGCTATCGCTGTTTACCCATCTCCTGTTCTCAACGCCTAGAAAGTCCTCGTTTAAGTCTATAAATTGTGTGGTGGTTTGGTGTTTGAATTCCCCTTGGATTTTAAAAGCAAAGGTGCTTGATAATTTTTGATTGAAACTCAATCGGGGTTCTGCCAGAAAACTTCCGAAGCGTTCAAAATAATTCAACCGCATACCAGCCCGAAGGAAATTACTTTCCCCCGAATAGGTAATTTCTGAATAAAGCGCATGTTTTCTGTTGACCTTTTTTTGGATGATCTCATAGGTAGGGTTGATCACATACGAGGCATTTAAAGTTCCGGTTTCCGAATAATCATATCCGTTGAGCCATAAAAAATGATCGCTTAATTTGGTAAAGGTATTGAACTTGATCCCGGTTTCTTCTACTTCATTTTCTTGCTTCAGACTCTGATCTGATTCCAGGTCGCGGTCTTCCGTTTCCAGATTGTATTTTGAAAAATAGGTGTGCAATTCCGTTTTAAAAGTATCACTCCACTCACTGATCGCTGAAAAGCCTACGCCCAAATTATCTTGTGATAAAGTGCTCAATCTGTTTTCGTTATGACTTTCATCTGTTTCTGAATAATCCAGCGTGTTTTTTACATTGATAAAACTGAGTGATAATTTGTGACGATCTACAGGGGTGTAGATTAATTTGGAGGTAATATCGTGGAAGACGAAATCAGATTCGGAATCTACCTCTGCATTGTTCAGTTCGCTTTCCTGAAAACTCCTTTCAAAATAATTTTTATAGGTAGGCGATTCATAGATGTCGGTAAAAGATCGTCGTCCGGTCAAGGAAAGGGATAATTTATCAGAAAGTGGGATGTGCGTCAAAAAATCGGCACTTAAAAAATCGGAGCCTACGCTTCCGTTGAAGCGTTTTTGGACTTTGTCGTCGGCTTTCATGATAATCGTGCCCGAAACACCATCAGTATATTGAGAACTGGTTCCGTTTTTGATGATTTTAACTTCTTTGGTAACCTGCGGATTAAAAGCAGAGATCAATCCGAAGAAATGCCCGGAATGATACATTTTTATTTGATCCCACAGCATCAGGTTTTGATCGTGTGAACCTCCTCGGATGTTGATATCGGCCACCGATTCGTTGACACTTTCAACCCCGGGCAATACCTGTATGGTTTGTAACACATCGGGATTGACCATACCGGGAAGGATACCGAAATCGTCGTTGGAAATCTCAATGCTTCCATCAGCTTTTTTAGACAACCCGCTGGTGAATAAGTTGGTGAGGATGATCTCATTCAGCTCAAAACTTATACTTTTCATATAAATTTCAGGACAATTGCTTCCTTTACTCACCAAAGCTGAAACTTTTTCTATGATTTTTCCATACCCCAAAAAACTAATGGTGAGGATAGCGTTACTGCTTACGTCATTGAGTTCAAAGCGCCCGTTTTCATCCGTGATCGTCGATCCGCCGGATCGTGTTGTGATAGTGGCTCCTTCAAGTGGAAAGGTAGATTCAGTATCTTTTACAATACCACAAATACGTTCCAGTTGTTGACTGCGTTTTATCGCTATCTGGTCATCGGCAATTTTTTTGCACTCAAGCAATGGGTGTTGATTGATAAAGGCGATAAGGTCATCCAGAGTAAGGTCTTTGGAAGGAGATGAAAGGGTAATGCCTCGCATATCGTCTTCTATGTATGAAATGGAAATTCCGTATTGGTTTTCAATCTCACTAAAAACTTCCTTGATGGGCGTTTTTTCTTGGGCATAGCAACCATAAAAAGTAATGCCGAATAAAAATGATAAAAGAAAACAAAAACAGACTTTAGTTTTTCGCATATAGTTTTACGACTTTCTTGTCGGTTATTTCATATTCCAAATTCATTAAAAAACCGATGACCTCTATAGCTTTGTCCAGATCGTTGTTGACAAAACTTCCTGTGAACTTTTTATCCAGTAATGTTTTATCGGGAATAACTACTTCAACATCATATTGTCTTTGTAGCTCTTCCACAACAACGTGAAGAGGCGTGTTGTAAAAAGTACTTTCGTCTTGTAGCCAACCCGGCTGTTCAGCATCAAAGTTAGCCATTTTACCGGAACTGTTGTCTGTAACGGAAACATAAGTTCCCGGAGTCAGCACAAAAGTATCTTCCGATGTTTTTACTTCCACTTTTCCTTCATAACAATATACCTCAAACAGGTTTTTGCGTTCCCTTACATTAAATTGGGTACCCAGAACCTTGATATTTCCTTGTTCGGTTTTTACGGTAAATGTTTTTCCTTTTGCTACTTTAAAGTAGGCCTCTCCCTTTAACGTAGCTTCCCGTTTTTTATTCCATTTTTTTTCAGAATATTTCAATTGGGATTTGGCGTTTATCACAACTTCTGAAGCATCGGGAAGTGTGATCAGGGTTTGTTCAGCTATACCGGTTTCTACAGTGGTAAGCCTGTTATTAAAAAATAAGAAAGTGGAAAATATCAAAACGATAGAAGCCGCCACAGCTGCAACTCGATACCACTTGGATGAGAGCTTGATAACGCGACCTTTTGAACGTTTCGACTTAAGGTAGGCCAATTGTTCTTCAGTATCAAAATCAGGCGCACTGAATTTTTCGATTTGCCGAATGATAAGTTTGAGGGACTTAAAGTCTTCGGTTTGTCTCAATTCAGTAAGCTCATCCTGAGATAAATCTCCGTTGAGCCATTTTAGTATGTTTTCTTCATTTTTCATTTTACCACTTTCTCATTTATAAGACACTTAAAAGCTAAAAAACCCCACCTATCATCTTCTAAAATATTCAAACTCTTCCCTCAATTTCTTTAAGGCGCCCATCATTCTTTTTTCTACTGCTTTTGTTGAAACCCCCAACATTTCGGCTATTTCTTTATACTTTTTTCCGTCAATACGGTTCAGTAGAAAGACCTCTCTTTGTCCATCACTTAAATTGGCAATGGCATTTTGTAATTTCTCGTTGAATTCTTTTTCCCTCAAGATAAATTCGGGATCCTGTTGAGTGGATTCTTTTACCGGATGGAGTTTGTTGTATTCCAAAACCACTTTTTCATGCCTGGCTTCATTAAGGAAGAGGTTATTGGCGGTTTGAAACAAATAACTCTTTGCTTTGTTTAGTGAAACTTCGCTGCATTTGTCCCACAACTTTATAAATGCTTCCTGTACCAAGTCGAGTGCACGCTGCTTGTCGCCACACCTGTAGAACATAAAGTTGTGTAAGGATTGAGAGTTTTCCCGGTAAAAACTATCAAATATAGTGTCCTTACAAAGACTGTCTTTTTCTTTTAGCATAAATAACGATTACATACATTTAGTCAACTACATCAATACAATTCATAGGGCAATAAATCAAATGTACAAATTCATTTAAGTAAATTTAAAAAAAATTAATTTTGGGGTAGGGTAATTTGAAAGAGAAGTGTCTTACCAATAGAAAGGCACAATTTTAAAAACAAACATTGAAGTGCTTATGAGAACAAAACTCATATATATATTATTAGGAATGGCTGTGATGGCTTGTCAGGATGATATCGATGTTGATACATCCAACGGAGACACCAACAACAAAGAGTCTGTGTTTACGTCCAAGGCAGAAAGAAATACCATGTTGAAGGGACAAGTAGACGATTTGCTTGATAGCATGCCGTGTAGTATGGTGAATTTGCCGGTGGATGTTACGATCAATAATGACAATCTGGTAACTATAAGTACTTTAGCAGACTTGGAGGTGATTCTACCGGGGGATATTATTAAGTTTACGTTCCCTATTACGGTAACCAATTATAACTATGAAACCGTGACTATAAGCAATCAAGGAGAGTTTATAAAATTGCAGGAAGAATGTAGCACACGTATCGATAATGGAGAAGGTCCGATCACTTGTGTCGATATTGAATATCCCATCTATATTTTTTCGGCCTTGGGAGACAATGCCCAGACGAGCCATAACTTAGAAAGTGATGAAGAATTTTATTTATATCTAACCAATCTGTCAGAAAATGAAAATTATAGTATCAACTATCCAATAAATATAAGTGTAAACAATTCTACCACAGTAACGATAGAAAATGATGCGTCATTTACGGAATATCTTGATGGATGTGACAATTAAATAACCCCATTTAAAATATTAATAACAAACGACTTAGAAGGTGGCGACTTTCTGAGGGTGGATAACTACGCAATAAACAGAAAATTGGAAATTAATTTAAAACAAATTATTATGAAAAATCGAGTATTGAATTTAAAATTAGCAGTCTTGGCCATAGCAGTCCTGTTTATGTCTTGTTCAAAAGACGACGATAGTGGAGCCGGGACAGAAGAAGAGGCCTATAACACAGAGGTAGCTATTACCGATGCGCCTATCGACAATGCAAATATTCAAGCGGCAGTTGTAACTATTACCGGAGTGGAAGTAAACGGAAATGCTGTTGAAGGATTTACAGCAACTACGGTCGATTTGATGACTTTGCAGAACGGAACTACTGAACTTTTAGGGAATATCGACTTGAAAGCTCAGGAAAATGCATCTGTAAGTTTGATCCTGGATTATGAAAGTGATGTTGACGGAGATGCTCCCGGATGTTATGTAGAAACTGTAGATGGAACAAAACATGCACTAGTGGCAGCATCCAATAAGATCGATATTGCTCAAAAAGTAGAGGTATTTGCATCTACTGCCAATAAGATCATTGTTGATTTTGACTTGAGAAAAACAATTATAGCGGCAGCTGAAGCTGGTGATGAGTTTGATTTTGCTACTGATGCCGAGTTGTCTTCAGGATTACGTTTGGTAAATGAAGTTGAAGCCGGGAAAATTTCCGGAAATGTGAACGACAGCCAAAATACTTCAGAAACAATTGTTGCTTATGCTTATGAAGCAGGAACCTATACTGAAGCTGAAGCCGAAGGACAAGGGGCGAGTAATGTGACTTTTGCCAATGCGGTGACCAGTGCCAAGATAAACAACACCACAGGTGCTTATGAATTAAACTTTTTGAAAGAGGGAGATTATGAGGTTCATTTTGCCTCATATAGCGATACCGATGCTGATGGAAAACTGGAATTCAACGGAGAGTTGCAAGTAGAATCAGCTACCGGAATTGACCTAAGTATGATTGAAATCACCTCACAAATTAATTTGAGTCTTAATGTTACGGTTGTAGGTTTCGTTGGACAATAGATTAGGTTTTGTTGGACAATGATTTGGTTGTAGTTTGTTTGTAAAAGGGCTGCCTTCGTTTTGAAGGGGCCTTTTTCTTTTGATTTGGTAGCATCTCATAAACTGTGTAAATAGAAAATATCGGGGGTCATGACCCCCGATATTTTTTTATTAATTTTAAATTTTACACAGTATGAAGAAA
>NZ_JAPFGA010000012.1 GCF_026241135.1 Galbibacter kalidii | reverse complement strand
CCTTTAGAGCACAGTTTAGAGGAGTGAAAAATGTAGAGTTCTTCCTGTATAGATTAACAACAATTTTTGCATAAACACAACAATTGTGCTTGATCCGTTCCGAACCCTTCAAGGGTTGCATAAAATGACAAATCCCTCAAAACATTGGACTGCTATTGAGGGATTTTTTGTAGCGAGATCGGGACTTGAACCCGAGACCTCCGGGTTATGAATCCGACGCTCTAACCACCTGAGCTACCTCGCCATTTCTTTATGTAACGCCTATTTTAGCGGGATTTCCCGCCGGAGCAAAATGTATTTTGCGTAGGCGGGTGCAAATATAGAAACAAATTCATCTTAATCAAACCAAAGACATAAAATATTTTTATACAAAAGTTAAGTCAGTTAATCAGAAATAATTATATTGTCACTTGATAAAATAAAGATTTTTATATGGAAGAGAAAGTTAAATATGAATTAGAATTCCCCATACATTCATCACCACAACTTTTATATCAATACATCTCAACGCCTTCAGGTTTATCAGAATGGTTTGCAGACAACGTTAATTCCAGAGGAGAACTTTTTACCTTTATTTGGGATGGCGCTGAAGAACAAGCTAAACTGGTACGGAAAAAAAGCGGAGAATTGGTTAAGTTTAGATGGCTGGAAAGCGAAGAAGACACCTTTTTTGAAATAAAAATTGTTGTCGATGAAATAACTAAGGATGTTTCCTTGATGATTACCGACTTTACCGATGAAGACGAAATGGATGAATCGAAGATGCTGTGGGAAAATCAAATATCTGATCTAAAACAAGTATTGGGATCCACCTAGGAATCTTTAATCTTAAAAAGTATATTTGTGCCTTGATTTATCAAGGCTTTTTTTATGGTTAATTTTAACGGCAAGATACTGAAAGACGGAACACCTTTTTTGAATGAGCAAAACAGAGGCCTGCGATATGGGGATGCGCTGTTTGAAACGATAAGGGTCGTCAACTCCAAAATATTTTTCTGGGAGTCTCATTACCTTCGTTTAATGGCTTCTATGCGTATCTTGAGAATGGAGATACCGATGGATTTTACGATGGAATTCCTTCAAGGGGAAATTCAAAAAACCATTACCGAAAATGGTTGGCAAGATCAGGCAGTCCGTATCAGACTAACAGTTTTTAGGGAAGCCGGAGGGCTATACACGCCTACGAACAAAAAGGTGTCTTATATTATTGAAACCAAAATACTTGAAAGTCCGTTTTACACACTGACTGAAACTGATTATGAAGTGGAATTGTATAAAGACCACTACGTAAATTCAGGTTTGTTGTCTACATTGAAATCAAATAATAAAATACTGAATGTCATCGCTGGTGTTTTTGCTGAAGAGAATGGATATGACAATTGTTTGCTTCTCAATGAAAAGAAAAATGTGATAGAAGCTACCAATGGAAATTTATTTTTGGTCAAAGGAGACACGATAAAAACACCACCTGTTACGGAAGGATGTTTGAATGGGATTTTAAGAAAACAGCTTATAGAAATCCTTAAAAAAACGGAAGAATTAGAATTTTCAGAAGCGGTTATTTCCCCTTTTGAGCTTCAAAAAGCAGATGAATTGTTTCTCACCAATGTGATTTCAGGAATTACTTCAATAACAAAATACAGGAAAAAAGAATACGGGAATACTGTTGCAAGGCAATTGCTGGGAAAATTAAATGCAAAAGCACGTTTAATTTAGCCCCGGATTTTCGGGAGCATTGGACCAAAGCAGATAATCGCCTCCCAGTTCCAACATTTTTTCTTTCCAAAAATGCATGGGCGGTTTTTTGATGATATTACTTTTGTATTTATTTTCTGAAACCACCCACGAATTGCTCGTCAATTCTTTTTCCAATTGCATGGTGTCCCAACCGGAATATCCTAAAAAGAATTTAATATCAGAATTTTTTATATCCCCTTGATTGATAAGATCGACGATGGTCTCAAAATCCCCACCCCAATAAATACCATTGGAAATCTCAATACTGTTGGAAATTAAATGCGGAATTTTGTGGATAAAATATAGATTGTCTTGTTCTACAGGGCCACCGTTATAAACTTTAAGCGACTTTTTTATTTCCGGAACAAGATCATTAAGCCTGAATTTCAAGGGCTTGTTCAATATAAAACCAATAGACCCCTCATTATTGTGCTCAGCGAGCAGGACTACTGACCTATTGAAAGCTACATCGCCAATTATTGAAGGTTCGGCAATTAGCAAATGGCCTTTCTTTGGAGTTGAAGCAACCATAAGCTGTCATTTTTATCTTAAATCTATAAAAAAATAGCTTATAGTCAAATAAATTGTCTGTTTTTTTAGGCTTATAGACTAAAAAAGCGCCCCTAAAGGCGCTTTTCGTTCACTATATTGAAGTTAGTTTGATTAATTTGCATTAATTAACAGCACCTGCTAATTCAGCACCTGCTTTAAATTTAACTACATTTTTAGCAGCGATTTTGATAGTTTTTCCAGTTTGAGGATTTCTACCTTCTCTTGCAGATCTTCTAGAAACTGACCAAGAACCGAAACCTACTAAAGAAACTCGACCTCCTTTTTTAAGGGTTCCTTCAACGCTTCCTAAAAAAGATTCTAATGCCTTTTTTGCTGCTGCTTTTGTGATTCCTGCATCAGCAGCCATTGCATCAATTAATTCTGTTTTGTTCATAATTTAAAGATTTAAATGAATATACGGTTAAACATTTATTTTATTTGCATCACAAAATTATACGGATTTACTTCCCATGCAAGTAATATCAACGGAAATCAGGGATTTTGTTAATAACTTACTCATATTGTTAATAACAGTTAGGTTTTTATCGGCATTGTGAAACCTTAATGATAACGCGGGCTTAGAGCATCTTAGCATTTTTTTCAAATGTATAACCGTTTAAAATGTCCTTGATGATCATTTTCCGTTTTCCGGGTAATTGTATCTCTTTCAGTGTAATATAACCATCTTTTGTAGCTATATAGACTACATTTTTTTCAACGGAAATTGTTCCAGGTACATCGTTGTGTGATTGAATGTCTTTCTCTACCTCATAAATTTTGACATTTATGGGGTCTTGAGTTCCATTTTTAAGCAAACTCCATGCAGTAGGATAAGGGCTAAGCCCCCGGATGAGATTGTATATGGTTTCCGTAGGGGAATTCCAATCTATCCTGGTGTTCTCTTTGTTGAGCTTGTATGCAGTTTTTAATTCTGCTGATTGTGGTTGAAGCTGCGTTTCTATAGTGCCGCTTTCTATTTGTTGTAATGTTTTTATAACCAATGCTGCGCCACTTGTCATCAATTGGTCGTGAAGGTCACCGGCGGTCTCATCATCGTCAATAGGAGTTTCTTCTTGCAGGATGATAGCTCCGGTGTCTATTTTTTCATCAATAAAAAAAGTGGTCGTCCCGGTTTTCTTTTCTCCGTTTATAATTGCCCAATTGATAGGTGCCGCTCCGCGATAATCGGGCAGGAGGGAAGCATGTAGGTTGAAAGTACCGTATTCCGGCATGCCCCAAACCACTTTAGGCAACATTCTGAAGGCGACAACAACTTGTAAATTGGCATTGAGCTCTTTTAGTTCCTTTAAAAAACCTTCGTCTTTAAGGTTGGTAGGTTGTAGTACGGTGAGATCGTTTTCCAGGGCAAACTTCTTCACAGCCGATTGCTGTAATTTCCGTCCGCGTCCCGCAGGTCTGTCCGGTGCCGTGATGACACCTACTATTTTATATTGGTTATCTATGATATGTTTCAGGGTTTCCACCGCAAAGTCGGGTGTTCCCATAAAAACGATTCGCAATTCTTTTTTCATGGTTATTTATTCACTCAGTATTATATAATATGTCAAAAGTACATCAATTTTCACAGAAGAATTGGCAATAAAGCGGCTTCCTTAATCCGAAGGGAGGAGTCAGCTTCTTATTTTTGTTGTTACTTGGTGCTTGGAATTTGTCCTTTGAAATTTTAATTAATACAATACTGATTCTTTGAATTGATAGATAAAATCTCATCATCCAACAGATCTTTTAGCGCATCTAAAATATAAGGTTCCTTAAATGTGATGTTTTCCACAAGTTCCCTTGAAGTCATGCACTGCTTTTTCAAACTTTTTATGATTTCTTCTTTTATAATGGATAAAACATCTCCGGAAATATCATTTTCATTTTTTGCACAAACAGAGCAAATACCACAGGGCTCTTTTTCCTCTTCGTCAAAATAACGAAGCAATTGGATGCTTTTACAAACAGTATCATTATTGGTGTAATTTATAACCGCCTCAACCCGCTTTATTTTGAGTTCGTTTTGTTGCTCAATCGGTTTTGCGATCACATTGATGGTTTTGTCGTCTTCCCTTGGGGTCAGGAAAGTAATTAAGGTATCGGTATCTGTCGCTTCATAATCGATGATCTCATCTTTTTGAAGTTGCTGTAAGACATCCAATACTTTCTGTTCAAAGGTTTTGGATTTTTTGGAGATCAACAGGGTGTTGATGGTCGTCGGCATATCAAAAACACTTCCGTAGGTTCTCAAAATGCTTTGCACTATATTTTCTACTGAAGGATGCTGATCCATATAGTAGAACAATTGATTGTTGGTTGTGGTAAACTGAATATTCATTTTTTTATAATAAGTTTCATTAAGGGCGATTACAGAATACCTATCCAACACACGCAAACCATTGTAGGTCAGCATAGCCGGTAAATCATAGGTCTGACAAAAATGATTGAAATTCAAAGGGAAGGTTTCTTGCACGCCCTCGCCATAGGAAATTTGAAAATAATTGTTCAGTTTGTTGTAAAGCAGTTTTATAAAATTGACATCGGGAAGGGTCTTTACAAACTGATTCTTCAACCGACCTTCATCATGGCCACTCTTTAAAATAACGGCATAAGCCTTGTCGCCATTTCTTCCGGCCCGTCCGGCTTCTTGATAATAACTTTCCAAGGATTCGGGGAAATTCAAATGCACGATCGTTTGCACATCAGCTTTATCGATTCCCATCCCGAAGGCATTGGTAGCTACCATTACCCTAGTTTGGTTATTGAGCCAAGCGGCGAGTTTTTTGTCTTTATCGTTGTTGGATATTCCTCCGTGGAAAAAATCGGCACTAATACCTTTTTTATTGAGGAAACCACTGGTTTCAATGGTAGCTTTTCGGCTTCTCACATACACAATGGCGCTGCCTGTGTTCTCTTTCAATAATTTTTCGAGTTCGTAGTTCTTGTCTTCAGTTTCAAAAACCTGATAAGAGAGATTGTTCCTTTTGAAGGTCTTTTTTATGATAGCAGGTTCGTTGAGCTGAAGGTTTTCAACAATATCAGAAGCGACCACTCGCGTGGCGGAAGCTGTTAAGGCCACCATAGGAACGTCGGGAAAGAATTCTTTCAAAATAACGCAATTTCGATAGGCAGGTCTAAAGTCATTTCCCCATTGTGAAATACAATGTGCTTCATCGATCGCGATAAGGTTTACATTCATATTTCGGATGCGCTGCTGAACCAAATCTTGCTGTAAACGCTCAGGCGAGAGGTACAGAAACTTGTAGTTGCCATAAATGCAGTTGTCTAAAAGAGCGTCTACATCGTCAAATTTCAAGCTACTGGTCAGGCCTATGGCTTTTATACCTTTATCTTTTAGGGTGTTTACCTGATCTTTAATAAGCGCTATCAAAGGTGAAACAACAATACAAATACCGTCGTTGATCAATGCTGGAACCTGATAGCAAACAGATTTTCCTCCACCCGTAGGGAGCAGTATCAAAGCGTCTTTCTTGTCAAGAATGCTGTTGATTATAGACTCCTGAGGATGAATGAACGAAGAGAACCCCCAGTATTCTTGTAAAATGTCATGAGGATTTTTCTTCAGTTTCATGGATTATGGTTTAAGTTATAAACGACTAATATAAAAATAAGTAAAAGTTAATCAAGCTGGTTGAGAATGAATTCCACCCTGTTTTCTACAGTATCTTTTGGTACTTCAATAAGATCGTAGCCACAGTTTTCATAGGCGGCTTTCAAGTAGTGGTGGATTTGTTCCGCTTCCTCATAATTTTCATAGCGTTCATTATCGGAAGTATAGATATCTTCCCATGACGGTAATAAAAAAACCTGTTTATAGTGGTATTTTTTGCAGGCATCATTAAAGTATTGCGGATAGTCATCTTTAGCATAATCCATATAAGCAATCACATCGGGAATGCCTCTGTCCAGAAAAACGGTTCCTTCGAGAAGTTCGGCTTCTTTGTATTGTTTGATACGGCCTTCCAGCAATTTTCTGCTAAATAACAAAGGATCAGTTAAAAAAAGTTGTTCAATGCCATTTTCCCTGGCCTCTAGGGTTATTTGTCTTGAAATTTCAGGGAGACACTTATAATTCTTATTTTTAAGTGCATTGATAACCGAAGTTTTCCCCGTACCTGGAGCACCGGTAATTACAATTTTTTTGTTTGTCTTCATTTTATTACTCTGGAAAAGGCAAAATAACTAAATGATAATGGAATTAAAAAATTGATTTGTAAAACCTATCTTTGCAAAAAAGACAAGCTTAAGATTGTTATGGCAAAAGATGAAAAAGAAATAGAGGCATTTTACATACGTTTGAAAGAACAGTTGGAAGAAAGTACGGAATGGCCATCTACATATCTATATAAATTTATTGTCCCTACCGTAGAAGAAAAAATTGAAAAAATAGAATCGATTTTTGAGGATAATGCAGCTTGTATAAAAACAAAACAATCGTCAAACGGAAAATATACCAGTGTGTCTGTAGAGGTGAATATGGAAAATCCGGATGCCGTTATAGACAAATATAAGGAAGTAAGTGTGGTAGAAGACGTTATTTCCTTGTAAATTCCTTTGAAGCAATGTAAAATTTATTATTTTGCAAGCAGTAAAGCATAATGCAATACACAGAAACGAACTTCATTAAATAATTTCATTTTATTTTGATCGAAAACTTAGAGTACAACAGCGAACGTCCCAAGCTAATTATTCCTGAATATGGGCGTCACATACAAAAAATGATAGATTACGCCACGGCTATTGAAGATAAGGAAGAACGCAATAAAGTGGCACAAGCTATTATTGCCGTAATGGGAAATTTGAATCCGCATTTACGGGATGTTCCTGACTTTCAGCACAAGTTGTGGGATCAACTGTTTATTATTTCTGACTTCAAGCTCGATGTAGATTCTCCGTTCCCAAAACCGACACGGGAAATGTTGGAAGAACGCCCCGAGCGTTTGGAATATCCGCAAAACCACCCAAAATACAGGTTCTACGGAAACAATATCAAACGAATGATCGATGTGTGTGTGAGTTGGGAAGAGGGTGACCTAAAAGACGCACTTAAATTCACTATCGCTAACCACATGAAAAAATGTTACCTTAACTGGAACAAAGATACTGTGGAAGACGAGGTTATCTTTAAACATTTATTCGAGTTGAGTGATGGAAAGATCAACTTGGCCAAATGGGACGAAGACTTGGCGGAGAGCAAGAACTTGGTAAGAAACAAAAGCAGTAAAACTCGAAATACCAGTTCAAGAAAGCACCACAGCAAAGGAAGAAGTAAAAAACGTTACTAACGCTTACTAGATTTTTTCATGGGAACATTTAAAATTGAAGGAGGAACTCAGTTAAAAGGGGAAATTCTTCCGCAGGGTGCAAAAAATGAGACACTCCAGATACTTTGTGCCGTTTTGCTAACGGACGAAAAGGTGACCATACACAACATTCCGAATATTATTGATGTCAATAAATTGATCGACCTGCTCGAAAACCTGGGTGTTACCATCCAAAAAGTAGGAACAGCTTCTTATACCTTCAAAGCGGATGATCTTAACTTGGACTATCTACAGTTGGAACAGTTCAAACAAGACGGACGCGGATTACGGGGATCGATTATGATTGTTGGTCCGTTGTTGGCGCGTTTCGGGAAAGGCTATATCCCAAAACCCGGAGGTGATAAAATTGGACGTAGGAGATTGGATACCCATTTTGAAGGTTTTATAAAATTGGGTGCCAAATTCAGATATAATCGCGAAGAATATTTTTATGGTGTAGAAGCCAAAAAACTAAAAGGAACCTATATGCTTTTGGATGAAGCATCGGTAACGGGGACTGCCAATATTGTGATGGCAGCTGTGCTTGCTGAAGGAACTACAACCATATACAATGCTGCTTGCGAACCCTATTTGCAACAATTGTGCTCTATGCTGAACAGAATGGGAGCGAAGATAAGCGGAGTAGGATCTAATTTACTCACCATAGAAGGAGTAAGTCATCTTGGAGGTACAGAACATACCGTTTTACCGGATATGATCGAGATCGGAAGCTGGATCGGGATGGCAGCTATGACCAGAAGCGAATTGACCATAAAAAATGTAAGCTGGGATTACCTGGGGCAAATCCCCAATGTTTTTAGAAAATTGGGAATTACCGTAGAAAAACAAGAGGATAATATTTTTATCCCTGAACATACAGAGGGTTACGAGGTGCAGAGTTTTATAGATGGTTCGGTTTTAACCATTTCAGATGCGCCTTGGCCTGGTTTTACACCCGATTTATTGAGTATCATACTCACAGTAGCTACACAGGCCAGAGGAAGTGTTTTGGTTCATCAAAAGATGTTTGAAAGCCGTCTTTTCTTTGTCGATAAACTTATCGATATGGGGGCAAAAATAATTTTATGCGATCCGCATAGAGCTACTGTAATCGGACATGATTTTAAATCGACTTTAAAAGCGACCACCATGACTTCTCCTGATATTCGTGCAGGTGTCTCTCTGTTGATTGCTGCATTGTCAGCTAAAGGCACATCCACCATCCACAATATCGAACAGATAGACCGTGGTTATCAAAACATTGATGGTAGGTTGAACGCCATCGGAGCCAAGATCGTAAGGTTGGATTGATTTTAAGAGCAAAGAGGGTCTTCTAAAGTAATAAAAACTGAGTTTTGTCAGGTTGAGCGCAGTCGAAACCTTTTGGTTTCTTGTGATTATGTAGTTCTCGACTGCGCTCGAACTGACAGTAAATAATTATTTGAATAAACCTTCCCTTTTTTATCCTCAAAAATTTATCTAAATCCATATACGACATTTCTCCATAAAAATATGTAATTTTACAAATCGTATATTTCTAATAAAAATATGAGTCAAAAAGTCTTGCTTTCCGCTAAAGAAATCAACATCATACTTCACCGATTGGCTTGTCAACTCATTGAAAATCACTTGGATTTTAAAAATACTGTCCTAATTGGGATTCAGCCAAGGGGGATTTTCGTGGCAGAACGCCTAAAAAAACTACTCAAAGAAGAATATAAAGTTAAAGACATAAAACTGGGATATCTGGACATCACTTTTTATAGGGATGACTTCCGTAGGGGAGAGAAAATCTTGGAAGCCAATAAAACCAAAATCGATTTTCTGGTAGAAGGGAAGAACGTGGTTTTTATCGATGATGTGTTATATACCGGGAGGAGTATCCGTGCCGCACTTACGGCCATTCAGTCTTTTGGAAGACCTAATGAAATTGAATTACTCACCCTGATAGACAGACGCTTCAGTAGGAACCTTCCTATACAACCAGATTACAGAGGGCGGCAGGTCGATGCTATCAATCAAGAAAAAGTGAAAGTGATGTGGAAGGAAAATGACGGAGAGGATAAAATATATTTGATAAGTAAATAATAGCTATAAACAATGAGCGAACTAAGTGTAAACCACTTACTGGGAATTAAATATCTGAAGGCAGAAGATATTCAGTTGATATTCGAAACGACCGATCATTTTAAAGAAGTGATCAACAGACCGATCAAAAAAGTACCTTCGCTTAGGGATATTACAATAGCTAATTTATTTTTTGAAAACAGTACGCGTACAAAACTATCGTTTGAGTTGGCTGAAAAACGCTTATCCGCAGATGTGGTCAACTTTTCAGCCGGACAATCTTCAGTTAAAAAAGGGGAAACGCTTATCGATACCGTAAATAATATCCTGTCGATGAAAGTAGACATGGTGGTGATGAGACATCCCAATCCCGGAGCAGGCGTCTTTTTGTCAAAACACGTGAATGCAAGTATTATAAATGCGGGTGATGGAGCTCATGAACACCCCACACAAGCTTTGTTGGATACCTATTCCATAAGGGAAAAACTGGGTGATGTTTCAGGAAAGAATGTGGTGATCGTAGGCGATATTTTACACTCAAGGGTGGCACTTTCCAATATTTTTGCGCTACAACTACAGGGTGCCAAGGTAAAAGTATGCGGACCAAAAACTTTGATTCCGAAATATATCGAATCCCTTGGGGTTGGAGTAGAAACCAACCTGCGAAAAGCATTGGAATGGTGTGATGTGGCCAATATGTTGCGCGTGCAAAACGAACGCATGGATATCAGCTATTTCCCATCAACAAGGGAATATACCCAGCAATTTGGCGTGAACAAGGTCTTGTTGGATTCCTTGGATAAGGAGATCGTGATCATGCACCCTGGCCCCATCAATCGAGGGGTAGAGATTACCAGTGATGTGGCCGATTCTAAACAGGCTATCATCCTGAATCAGGTAGAGAATGGCGTAGCCATCAGAATGGCAGTAATTTATTTACTGGCCTCTAAAATCAAACAATAGCATTATGTTAATCGATAAACAAGAAAACATAACGATCTTGACACAAGAAGATGTATCCTTGAATACATATGTGAGCAATTTGAGATCTTCTTACGAAAAAGTAAAAAATGATCATTTGATATTAAACCTGTTGTCGTTGAGCAAGCTTAAAACCGATGACTTGATGGAGTTTTTTGAGGTCTCCCGAGATCATAAGGCCAAGAGAAAATCGTTCGTGATCGTTACAGCTAGTGTAAATTTAAATGATGTGCATGAAAAACTTACCGTGGCGCCGACCCTGAAAGAAGCTTATGATATTATCGAAATGGAAGATATTGAACGCGATCTTGACTTTTAATAATTCCTTTATTTGACGCATAAAAATACCATACAGACACGATGAACGGCCTTAAACTCCATATTTTAGGTTGTTATAGTGCAACCCCCAGAACTAATACTAATCCTACAGCGCAGGTTCTGGAAATAAAAAATCATTTGTTTTTGATCGATTGTGGGGAAGGGACGCAGGTGCAATTGCGCAAGCAGAAAATAAAATTCTCACGCATCAAACATGTTTTTATCTCCCATCTGCACGGTGATCATTTTTTTGGTTTGCCGGGCCTGGTGTCTACTTTTCGATTGCTAGGCAGGGAAGCCCCATTGCATATTTACGGTCCGAAAGGAATAAAAGATGCGGTGGTGTTGATGCTGAAAGTAGGCAGTGCGTGGACCAATTATCCGCTGGTTTTTCACGAACTTACATCAGATACTTCAGAATTGATTTTTGAAGATGACAAGGTCGAAGTACACACAATCCCTTTACAACACCGTGTCTATACTAATGGCTTCCTGTTCAAGGAAAAATTGGGTGACCGAAAACTGAATATCAATACGGTATTGGACTACGATATTGATAAGTCCTACTACAATATCATCAAAAAAGGAAAGGATGTCACTTCGGAAAGTGGGGAGTTGATTCCCAATGAAAAACTGACTTTCGATCCGCCCCCGCCAAAATCCTATGCTTTTTGTAGCGATACTTCATATCAGGAAAGTATTATCCCGCTGATTCAAAACGCAGATGTACTTTACCACGAATCCACTTTTTTAGACCAACATAAAAAACTGGCCACCGAAACAGGACATTCCACCGCCAAACAAGCCGCAACAATAGCTAAGAAAGCCGGTGTGAAACACTTGATCTTGGGGCATTATTCTACCCGATACAATGGTTTGAAAGCATTTCAAGAAGAGGCAAGGGAAGTTTTTGAGCAAGTCGAACTGGCTGAAGACGGTAAGGAGTTTGTTTTTTGAGAAACCTGTCAGGTTTAAGAATACTAAAAAACTCAACCCCAAAAAATTCATTATTTCATGGGCAACCCGTAAATTGCAATAAGGAAAATTATTGTCATGGAAAACGAAAAAGACCTTAGCAATTACAGGAAAGTTTACGAAAAAAGTGAACTTATAGAAACCAATATTCCCGACAATCCCATACCATTGTTCCAGCAGTGGTTCGACGAAGTAGAAACGAGCGGAGGAGAGGATGAAGCCAATACCATGACCATTTCGACCATTGGTCTGGATGGCTTTCCGAAGAACCGTGTGGTGCTTTTAAAGCGATTTACTGCGGAAGGCTTTGTTTTTTATACGAATTATAACAGCGAAAAAGGAAAAGCTCTGGTGGCAAACCCCAATATTTGTGCCTCTTTCTTCTGGCCGGCACTAGAGCGGCAAGTTATTATCAAGGGCAAGGCCGAAAAAGTAGAGGAAAGCCTATCAGACACCTATTTTGCCTCTCGTCCGAAAGGAAGTCAGTTAGGAGCTGTAGCTTCCCAACAAAGTGAAGTGATAAGCTCCAGAGAGGTCTTGGAAAAAGAACTAGGCAAGCTTGAAACCGCTTATAAAGACAAAGATGTACCCCGTCCGAAGTACTGGGGTGGCTATAACATTGCACCAATATCAATAGAGTTTTGGCAAGGACGTCCGAACCGGCTCCATGACAGGATCCGTTATACCCGTGACGGACATGATTGGAGGCGGGAAAGGCTTTCGCCTTAAGTTCGTAGCGTATAAAATCAGAAGCAATAGCTTTTCCAAAGTTTTGAACTTTGGAAAAGTTTGTTTTTGAGTTGATGCTCCGCTAGCACAAGCCTCTTGGCTCGTGCCGAATATGCTAAGAGAACTAGTGCATTAGTGTGTTATGAAATACAATAAGAATATTTATAGTCAAGAATAAGATGGATTATTTTACAGAAGAACACCCACTTATTACTGGAGCAATAGTTTTGGTATTAGGGATTCTTTATTTATTCTTTAAATTGAAAAGCGGAAATGCTTTTAAGGTAAACAAGATGAAGTGCCATTGGTGGGAAAGGTATTCGTGGAGATATCAAGTATATACATGGGGAATCATAATCCTACTTATAGGAGGAGGGTTAATCTTGATTTTTAAAGGGATAGGTTTAGATAATCAGTTGGGGATTTTTAGATGATAGATAGTACAGGGTAGAATTTGATAACGCCGATTTGCAATCCGTGAAAAGCCAACAGCTTATGTACCCTTACCACCAGTTGCAAACTGGAGGTAGCAGCACAACTTTGACAGGTAGCACAGGAAAACCAAGCAGTAGCAACCAAAAATAAGCCGGTAGCAACCCGTTTTAACCGAGTAGCAACCAAAAACCAACGGGTAGCAACACGTTTTGAGCCGGTAGCAACACAACTTTAGCAGGTAGCAATGCATTTTAAACCGGTAGCAGCCCAACTCGAATGGGTAGCAACGCAAATGTAACGGGAAGCAATAGGCAAGCGATGTTAAGCAATGGATACGCAGCTTGGAGCAACCCGTTTTGAACGATAAGCAATAGAAGATCAACGATAAGTAACGAAAAATGAAGACACTCACTTTAGTAAGACATGGAAAATCATCCTGGGATTATGATGTTTCCGATAAAGACCGCCCGTTAAAACAACGAGGGATCAATGATGCAATATTGGTGTCCAATGCCATAAAAAAGGATTTCGCTCAACCAGATGCTGTTTTTTCAAGCCCGGCGAACAGGGCGCTGCATACTTGCGCTATTTTTATGCAAGAATTGGGCTTTGATCTTTCCAAACTTACCGTTACCGATGCACTTTACGATTTTGGTGGGTCATCTGTCATTGATTTCATAAAACATCTGGACGAAAGCTATAAAAATATTATGATTTTTGGTCACAATCATGCATTCACGTCAATTTCTAATATATTTGGGAATAAATCTATTGATAATCTGTCTACATCGGGATTGGTCAGTATCCGTTTTGACGCAAATCGATGGGCAGATATAGATAAAGGAATAACAGAATTAATTATTTTTCCAAAGCAATTAAAGTAGATGAACGAAGTAAAGTATCAGTATATAAATAGGGAGATTAGCTGGCTTGATTTTAATGCCAGAGTACTACAAGAAGCAGCATCCACTTCAGTACCACTTATAGAACGACTTCGTTTTCTGGGAATTTTTTCAAACAATCTTGATGAGTTTTTTAAGGTGCGCTATGCAACCGTAAAACGTATTGCACTTTCCGGAAAAACAGGAAAAAGTGTTCTTGGAGGTATCCGGGCGAAGGATTTGATGGAAGACATCACGCAAATTGTGATCAATCAGCAGACGGAAAGCTTAAAGATCTTAAGTGATATAGAGAAAGAACTGGAAAAGGAAAACATCTTTATGATCAAGGAAGGGGATGAAGTGACCTCTGCTCAAAATGATTTTATACGGAATTACTTTTACGATAAGGTGAGTCCGGCTTTGGTAACCATCATGCTGAGTGATTTGGACGAGATCCCCAACCTGAAGGATAGTGCGGGCTATTTGGCTGTAAAAATGATTATGAAAGGCGAGGAGGAAGTTAGCAGTAGTGGGGTAAAAGGACTTTTCAAAGCAAAATCGAAAGCAGTGAGGTATGCTATGGTGGAGATTCCGAGGACCATCGACCGTTTTGTGGTGTTGCCAAGTCAGGGAGAGAAGAAGTACATCATTATTCTCGACGACCTGATCCGTTATTGTATGGGGAACATCTTCAATATATTCGATTACGAATCGCTTTCTGCACACATGATAAAAATAACGAGGGATGCCGAACTGGATATCGACAGTGATCTGAGCAAGAGCTTTATGGAGAAGATTTCTTCGAGTGTGAAAGGGCGACGCATCAGTGAACCAGTTCGTTTTGTATATGATAAGGAGATTGAAAAAGACACCTTAAAATTTCTAAAAGACAAAATGGGGATCGATGATACCGATAGTGTCATCCCCGGAGGGCGATACCACAACCGTAGGGATTATATGGGATTTCCCAGCCTTGGGCGTGATGATTTGATGTACAAGAAGTTTCCCCCGCTTCCGGTAAAAGGACTAAGTCATGAAGATAGCTTGTTTGCGGCCATTGCTAAGAAGGATTATTTACAATATGCTCCGTATCATACATTTTCTAATGTGATAAAATTGTTGCGGGAGGCTGCGATAGATCCGAAAGTAAAATCGATCAAGGTCACGGTCTATAGACTGGCGAAAAATTCGCAGGTAGCGAGTTCGTTGATCAATGCTGTTAAGAACGGTAAGGATGTAACGGTACAGATAGAGTTGCAGGCGAGATTCGACGAAGAAGCGAATATTGAATATGCAGAACAATTGCAATCTGAAGGGGTAAAATTGATTTTCGGGGTACAAGGGTTAAAAGTACATAGTAAGATTTGTGTTATCGAACGTCTGGAAGATTATAAACTGAAACGTTACGGATTTATCAGTACCGGAAACTTCAACGAAGATACCGCCAAAATATATACCGATTATACCTTATTCACTGCCCATCAACCTATATTGAAGGAATTGAACAAGGTTTTTGACTTCTTTGAAACCAATTACAAGATCAATAAATACAAACATTTAATTGTTTCTCCGCACTATACAAAACGGGTGTTCTCTAAATTGATCAATAAAGAGATAGAAAATGCGAAAGCCGGAAAAGAAGCCTATATCAAGATTAAAATGAACAGTTTTACCAGCTATAAAATGGTAGACAAATTGTATGAAGCTAGTAGAAACGGTGTTAAAATCCAAATGATCATAAGAGGAACCTGTTGTTTGATACCCGGTCTTCCCGGGATCAGCGAAAATATAGAGGTGATAAGTGTGGTCGACAGATTCCTGGAACACACCCGCTTGTTTATGTTTGCCAACGGAGGCAATCCGAAATGCTATATTTCTTCTGCGGATTGGATGACTCGAAATCTGGATTTCAGGGTAGAGGTGGGATGTCCTATTTACGATCAGGATATCAAACAAGAGATGATGGAAACTTTTGATATTTGCTGGAGAGATAATGTTAAAGCAAGGGTGTTTTCTGAAAAGCAAGATAATGCTTATAAAAATATAGGGAATGTAAAAGTACGATCACAGTTTGAAACCTATGAGTACTATTTGAAAAAACAGATTGTAAAAAAATAAAGAAGGGTTATTTTGAAGATAAGGAAATTTGCGGCTATAGATATTGGATCGAATGCCATAAGACTACTGATTAATAATGTGATTGAAAGCGAAAGCAGGGAAACTCAATTTAAAAAGAGTTCTTTGGTGCGAGTTCCTGTGCGTTTGGGACAAGATTCATTTACCGTAGGGGAGATATCAGAACAAAACTGCGATCGAATGGTAGACGCCATGAAATCGTTTAAACTTCTGATGAAAGTACACGGAGTTGAAAAATATATGGCTTGTGCTACTTCTGCTATGCGGGAAGCGAATAACGGCAATGAATTAGTAGAAATCATCAAAAAAAAGACAGGTATCGAAATTGAGATCATAGACGGAAAGAAGGAAGCAGCCATTATAACCTCAACAGACCTTCATGATTTGATTCAAAAGGACAAAACCTATCTTTATGTGGATGTGGGGGGAGGAAGTACGGAATTCACCATTTTTTACAACGGAAAGATCCTCACTTCAAAATCCTACAAAGTGGGAACTGTGCGTTTGTTGAATGAGATGATCACTCAGGAAGTGTGGAATGATATAGAGAAATGGATCAAAAGCAATACAAAGAAATTCAAGGATATTGAAATCATTGGCTCCGGAGGGAACATCAATAAATTGTTCAAAATGTCGGGCAGAAAGCCAGGGAAGCCCTTGTCGTATATTTATTTGAATGCTCAATATCAGTTTTTAAAGGAGCTGAGCTATGAAGACCGAATCTCCGAACTTGGTTTAAATCAGGATAGGGCAGATGTAATCATTCCGGCATCACGTATTTATTTGAATGCGTCAAAGTGGAGTGGTGCTAAAAAAATCCACGTGCCTAAAATCGGACTTTCCGACGGTATTATAAAACTTCTTTATAATATCGAAAAAGAGAAAACCAATATTATCTAACCGTGGATAGTTTCTTTTTTACCGAGCTCTTTCATGATTTCCGCTTCAAAATCTAATAAGGCTTGCCATTTTTTGTTCACTTCTTCGGTGTCTCCGTATTTACGGGCAAACCCTAAAAACATAGTGTAGTGATTGGCTTCGCTCACCATCAAATTTCTGTAAAAATCACGTAATTCTTCGTCTTCAAGTTCTTCAGATAATAAGCGGAAGCGTTCGCAGCTTCGCGCTTCAATCAAACCGGCATATAAGAGTTTATGCACCAAAAAAGTAGTTCTACTACCACCTTTGGGGAAGAAAGTCAAAAGCTTGTTCACATATTCGTCTTTTCGATCCCTTCCCAAGATCCAACCACGGGCAATGATCTTGTCGTGAACCATTTTAAAATGACTGATTTCTTCTTTGACCAAAGCCGTCATTTCCTGTACCAGTTCAGTATACTCCGGAAATAGTACGATAAAAGAAATAGCCGTACTTGCCGCTTTTTGTTCACAAAAGGCATGATCGGTTAAAATTTCTTCAATATTCTTCTCGACAATGTTCACCCATCTCGGGTCGGTCGGTAATTTTAAACCCAGCATAATACTCCGATTCTTAATTCTGATGCAAATATAAGGTGTTTTTAGAGTTATACATTTAACGCCAGTTCAATTTATATTTGGCTGAAGATAAATTATTTTGAGATAATGCTGTCAGGTCGAGCGCAGTCGAGGCCTCATTTTAAAAGTACAAAACCCAATGACCTCTCGATAAGTTTTGCTTTGAGCTCCTTAGGAGCAGCATATTAAATTACCTACACATCAAGATCAAAATCCTTTCGCAGTTTATCGATAAGCGGATTTTTCTCCTTTAGTTTTTCATATTTTTCCCGAGGGGTAAAGGCATATTGCTTTTCTGCCGCTTCGTTCACGGTGATGTAGAGTTCGATATGGTAGTTGTTAAGGTGTTTTTTTAGGTACTCCATCAACGGATATTGATCCCGTTCCACCTCTTTTTTCAGGGTGTCGTTAGGGAGTTCAATCCAAATAGTAGTCTCGTTCTTCATTTTTGGGGTGTCTGACCCTAATGCGGAACCCAATATTTTTTTTCCTTCCTTGTCGATCTTCTTTACATATTTGCTCCAATATTCTTGCATGGTGCTTTCTTCGAAAGAGTCTTTCGGAAGGTTACTCTCATCAACAATTTGGTTTTTCTTGGCGAGTTCGTGCTGTTTTTTCTTTTTAAGTCCGGATATGGATAATCCGGAAACACTCCCCTTGGGATTGATTTTAACGGCCGGTTTTTTTGGAGGATCAGCCGCAGGTTTTTCTTGCTGATCTTGCTGAACAGTTGTAACAACTTCAGGCTCTTGAGTTACTGAAGGTTTTACGGCTTCTTTTTTTACTTCTGAAGTTTTTTCAGTATCAACTTTGTAAAATGAAGGGGGGATTATGAAGCGATCAGTCTTTTTTTTTTCTCCATCGTGATTGATGGAGGCAAGCTGCATGAGGCAAAGTTCGACTAACAGCCGCTGATTTTTACTGTTTCTGTAACTCAGATCGCATTCATTAGCAAGTTCTATGCCTTTCAGCAGAAAATCACGAGCTGCTTTTTTACTTTGTTCGAGGTATTTTTGTTTGGTTTCGTCCCCAACTTCAAGCAATGGAATAGTGGCTTCGTTCTGACAAACCAAAAGGTCACGGAAATGGGAAGCTAGCCCCGATATAAAATGATGTCCGTCAAAACCTAACGAAAGGATTTTATTGAAGTTGATCAATAATTGAGGGATATCACCATCCAGAATCAGATCGGTAGCCTCAAAATACGTCTGATAATCGAGTACATTCAGGTTCTCGGTAACGGCCTTTCGGGTTAGTTTTTTTCCGGTATAGCTCACTACCCGGTCAAAGATAGAGAGTGCGTCGCGCATTGCTCCGTCTGCTTTTTGCGCAATAATGTGGAGGGCATCGTCTTCGGCTTCTATACCTTGACTTTCTGCGATATATTTTAAATATTCTTTAGCATCCTTAACGGTAATCCGTTTAAAGTCAAAAATCTGACAACGCGATAGGATGGTGGGGATGATTTTGTGTTTTTCGGTGGTTGCTAAAATAAAAATAGCGTGTTTTGGCGGTTCTTCCAGCGTTTTCAAAAAAGCGTTGAAAGCTGCTTGGGAGAGCATATGCACCTCGTCGATGATATACACTTTATATTTGCCCACCTGTGGCGGTATCCTCACTTGATCGATCAAACTTCGGATATCGTCAACGGAGTTGTTGGAAGCGGCATCCAGTTCAAAAATATTGAAAGCAAAATCTTCGTCTTCACTCTGCGTACCGTCCTCGTTGATCTTCTTGGCCAAAATCCGTGCACAGGTTGTTTTTCCTACACCACGCGGACCACAAAACAACAATGCTTGAGCTAAATGATTGTTTTCAATGGCGTTGAGCAAGGTGTTGGTGATGGCTTGTTGTCCAACAACATCCTTAAAGGTTTTGGGTCTGTATTTCCGTGCCGATACTACAAAGTGTTCCATCGTAACAAAGATAAAAATTGAATTGGTATTATGCCTTTTTCAAGATTTATTTTGTCTGAAATTATTAACAATTCTACTTTAAAAAACACTATTTTTGCGCTGCAGGCCACCTTATCGCTCTTGTGTTGAACTTGTTTCGGGATCTATTTTGTAGCTTTTTGTTATGTTGAAACAGGTACTGAAACAAGTTCAGTACAGGGGAGGAAAGTCCGGACACCATAGCGTAGCATAGCGGCTAACAGCCGCCGTTCGTTTAAACGGACAGGACAAGTGCAAAAGAAAGGATGTACAGGTAATGCTGTAGTGAAATCAGGTAAACTCTATGCGGTGCAACGCCATGTATACCAATGCCTGAGGGTTACGCGCCCGATATTGGAGGGTAGGCGGCTAGAACTTTGCAGTAATGTAAAGTCCAGATAAATGATAAGGATCACGTTCCGCGTGACACAGAATCCGGCTTATGGCCTGCTTTTTTATAAAATCATTCCAATTAAAATTCAAAAAAAGTAAAAACACTTCCGCCATATTTTCGGTGCTCGCTATACCCGGGGCATTCGCTTAGGTCGGTATGTTTGGAATGTTCTACAATCAACAGTCCGCCTTCGTTTAAGAGCTCTTGTTTTTGTACTAGTTCGGGAATTTTACTGAATTGCTCTAGGGAAAAGTCATAAGGCGGATCAGTAAAAATGATATCGGCCTTTTGTCGTGTTTTTTCCAAATAAGTGAAAACATCGCTTTTAACGGTTTGAATAGGAAAATCCAATTCGTTTTTAATTTTACTGATGTATTGCACACAACCGGCATGATTGTCAACAGCTGTAATACTTTTTGCACCACGGCTGGCAAATTCAAAACTGATATTCCCGGTACCGGCAAAAAGATCTGTGACTGTCAATTCATCAAAATAAAACTGATTGTTAAGAATGTTGAACAAAGCCTCCTTTGCAAAGTCCGTTGTAGGTCTTACAGGCAATTTTTGTGGCGCCATAAGCCTTTTTCCTTTATATTTTCCTGAAATGATCCGCATTAAAAACTGTTAAGTAGTACCAATGTTTTTGAGCTGTTGATTAGATTGGTTACTTTTTTGTCAAATTTTTTAGGGTAATAGCTGTCGCCAATTTCCAAATGGCGGATATATTTGTATGCAATTTCAAAGAGTTCACTATCTTCAGTAACATCTCCCAACAAATACGTAGGGGTTTCTTCGGGGTTTAAATGAAGTTGCTCTATGGTAAAAAGTAAGTAGTATATAAAATCTTCTTTTTCCTGATACTGGAAAGTATTGTATAACACTAGCTTTTTTTGATAAAGGACAATAATTTCAAAGTGTTTTTGAGCAATATAGACATATATGGTGTGTTTGTCACCTATTTTAGAAGCATTAATGAGAGTCTCAACCAAAACAGAGGAAAAGTGTTTGTATTCGAAGCTTCCAAACTTTTCGAATAAATAATTGTTTATATTGGTAAAAGGGACATAGACATTGTATAGATCGTAACTTTTGAGTTCGTCATAATTAATGTAGTCGTTCCCCAAGATCTTTACATTATATTTTAAGTAGTCGGAGAGGTTACTCTCATTGAACATCGACTTTGGTACAAAAGAAGACAATTCATTTTCATGAATGACCATAATTTTATTGAAAGTTCGATCTTTGATCTGGTCTTTTTCAAACCAGTTACCTATATGGGTGATCAAACTTTCAGGATTGGATTGAGCTTCAAAGCTGATAGTATCCAGCGTTTCGATCTCGTTTTCTACAGTATCCAAGATACAAAAAGAAAGTCCACTCAAGCTAACCTGAATGGACAGTTCTTTAAAAGATGTGTGAAGTATGTTATTACTTGTCTTGTGGAGTGTCATAATACGGTGGCCAGTTTGCACTTGTGCTTACCTCTGTAAGGCTACCTACTTTAATTTCAGGGCCATTTACTTCTTCTACGGAAATTGCCGCTTTTTCTTTGTCTACTAAATCTTGAGGTTGGTCATATAAAACCACAGACTTGTCGACTTTTACTTCAAAAACAGGAGCATTAAACCCATTAGCATTGATTATATCAGCTTTCATGGTATATTTCTCATTGTTTTGAGCATAAGGAACCGTAGCTAAAGATTTGTAGTTGTCTGCCCCTCCAAATAAAGAATCTTTTACGGGAACAAATCCTAAGGTATCGATAACTTTAACCTCTCTTTCCATATCAATACGATAAGTTTCATCATATTCCATATAAGAAGAGTCTCTTTGCTGTGTAAGGGTAAACTGTGCCGTATCTATAAATTTGATCAAACTAGGAAAGTCCTTAGCAAATTTACCGGTAACAACCCTATGCGCTTCTTGAGCATCCCTAATATTTTTTAACTTTTTAATAACGGCCGAGTATCTTTCTTTCTTAACTTCGTCAAACTTGATAGGCTGCATAACAGAATTGTAGATCTGATACGCGAAAAAAATACTTAAAAGCCAAAGAGCAATTTGTATTACTGTCTTCATTTTTTAATTTTTGAATTAAAGAGGTTTTACGCAAATCTACAATTTTTTTTCATTCGTGAAAGATATCCCCTAAAAAAACATCACTAATTTTGGCATAGAAATAGATTTTATGGACGCATCATCATTTTATAAATTACTGAAAGAAAAGTTTCCTCACATTCCCACCAGCAAGCAAGATATTGTGCTTCAGCAACTTTCAAATTTTGTTTATTCAGATGTCGAGAACGAACTTTTCTTGTTAAAGGGATTTGCCGGAACGGGAAAAACTACCATTATAGGGGCTTTGGTCAATAATTTATGGAAAACCATGAGGAAATCGGTTTTGTTGGCTCCTACAGGGCGGGCTGCCAAGGTAATTACAAATTATTCGGGGAGAACCGCTTTTACTATCCACAAACATATTTACTTCCCCAAAAATCAAAAAGGAGCAGGGGTAAAGTTTGTTTTGGCACCCAATAAGCATAAAAACACCATTTTTATTGTAGATGAGGCCTCAATGATTCCGGATGTTGCTGCTGATTCTAAAATATTTGACAACGGGTCACTTTTGGACGACCTTTTAATGTATGTCTATTCCGGACATAATTGTAAATTGATATTGTTAGGGGATACCGCCCAGTTGCCTCCGGTTCACCTTGACCTGAGTCCGGCACTCAACGAGAATACACTTTCACTGAATTATAATAAGGAGGTGCAAAAAATAGAACTTGACGAAGTGGTGCGCCAACAGCTCGATTCGGGAATTCTTTTGAACGCCACCAATTTGAGGGAGCAATTACAGGATGATTTTGTATCGGATTTTAAATTTCAAACCAACGGATTTACCGATATTGTCCGTTTGGTGGATGGATATGAAATTCAAGACGCCATCAACGAATCGTACAGTAATAACGGCAAGGAAGACACAGCCATTATAGTGCGGTCGAACAAACGTGCCAACCTCTACAATCAGCAAATACGGGGTCGGATTCTTTTTTTGGAAAATGAATTGGCATCCGGTGATTATTTAATGGTGGTCAAAAACAATTATTTTTGGGTAAAAACAAGTTCTGAAGCCGGATTTATTGCCAATGGGGATATTATTGAGGTATTGGAAATCTTTTCAATTAAAGAGTTGTACGGATTTAAGTTTGCTGAAGTGAAAGTTAAAATGGTCGATTACCCCAATATGAAACCTTTTGAAACGGTTTTATTGTTGGACACACTCGATGTGAATTCTCCTGCACTTTCCTACGAAGACGGGAATCGACTCTATCAAGAGGTAACAAAAGATTATGAAGACGAAACCTCCAAATACCGTAAATTTCTCAAAGTAAAAAACAATAAGTATTTCAACGCCTTACAAGTGAAATTCTCTTATGCGATTACATGCCATAAGAGCCAGGGAGGACAATGGGACACAGTTTTTATAGAGCAACCCTATATGCCAAACGGGATAGACAGGGAATATTTGCGTTGGTTGTACACTGCTGTTACACGGGCGAAAGACAAACTGTATCTCATTGGTTTTAAAGATGATTTCTTTGTTGATGGGTGATTTCAACTAAAATTATTATTTTTAGGAGTTTTAAATTTTGAAAATGACTTCAGAAACAATTATCAGCATTTTTTTAGGGATTGGTTTGGCAGCATCGGTCGGATTTAGGGTCTTTTTACCATTGTTTGTCATGAGTCTGGCTGCCCATTTTAATGTGATTGGCCTCAGTGATAGCTGGGAGTGGATAGGCTCCATTCCGGCATTGGTTGTGCTGGGTGTGGCTATGCTACTCGAAATTTTCGCTTACTATATTCCGTTTGTCGATAATCTTCTGGATACGATTGCAGTTCCTTTGGCAGCTATTGCAGGAACGGCAGTTATGGTTTCTACAGTAGCCGACCTCCCGCCGGTGGTGACCTGGTCATTGGCTATCATAGCCGGAGGCGGAACGGCAAGCCTTGTAAAAGGAGCATCGGCCGGAACACGTTTAACATCATCTGCTTCGACGGCCGGATTGGGAAATCCGGTGGTCTCTACGGTAGAGACGGGGAGTGCTACTGCGATGTCCTTGGCATCAATATTTTCCCCTATATTAGCTATTATTCTGGTAGTCATTATTTTATTGTTTATATTTTGGTTCTATAAAAAACTCAAGGGTGTCAAGAAGTAAATTCTCGATTATATCCCTTACATTTGTTTGTTCATAAAGGTTGAAAAACGTATGAAAATAATATCCATGATACCGGCAAGATATGCCGCATCTCGTTTTCCCGGGAAGTTAATGCAAGACTTGGGAGGGGAGACGGTTATATTGCGCACCTATAAAGCCACGGTAAATACAGGTTTATTTGACGATGTTTTTGTGGTGACCGACAGTGAAATTATCTATAAGGAAATAGAAAGCAATGGCGGAAAAGCGATCATGAGTGTTAAAGAACATGATTGTGGAAGTGATAGAATAGCTGAAGCGGTAGAGAAGATGGATATTGATATTGTTGTCAATGTGCAGGGAGATGAACCTTTTACAGATAAGGCAAGTCTTAAAAAGGTGATAGAAGTCTTCCGGGAAGACCATGAAAAAGAAGTTGATTTGGCTTCATTGATGACACGAATTGATGATTGGGATGAGATCAACAACCCCAATACGGTGAAAGTTATAACCGATCATCGTGGTTTCGCACTCTATTTTTCACGTTCTCCGATTCCATATCCAAGAGATAAAGAAATTCAAGTAAATTATTTTAAACACAAAGGGGTATATGCCTTTAGAAAAGAAGCCATAGTCGATTTTTACCATCTGCCTATGCGTACACTTGAAGCTGCAGAAAAAATAGAAGCAATTCGCTATTTGGAATACGGAAAAAAGATTAAAATGGTTGAAACCGATGTTCAGGGGATAGAAATTGATACTCCGGAAGATCTGGAACGAGCAAAAAAAGTATGGAAATAGCCTATAAGGACATAAAAGTAATTGGTTTTGATGCCGATGACACCCTTTGGGTTAATGAAACCTATTTTAGGGACACAGAACATGAATTTGCCAAGCTCTTGTCGGCATACGAAACAGAAAATAAAATAGATCAAGAGCTTTTTAAAATGGAAATGAAAAACCTGGACATCTACGGTTACGGGATTAAGGGTTTTGTGTTGTCCATGATAGAAAGTGCGATTGACTTATCTAATGGTAGGATAAATGCAGCATCCATTTCCGAAATAATGGATTTGGGGAAAGAAATGATCATGAAGCCGGTAGAGGTTTTAGATGGGGTGGAAGAAGTGCTGAGTTCGCTTGTTGATAAGTACAGGATCATCTTATTAACAAAAGGGGATTTGCTGGATCAGGAGCGAAAATTGGAAAAATCCGGACTTTCCAAATATTTTCACCATATTGAGGTGCTAAGTGACAAAAAGGAAAGTAACTATAAAAACCTTTTGGAGCATTTGGAGATAAATATTGACGAGTTTTTAATGGTCGGTAATTCATTAAAATCAGATGTATTGCCTTTGGCCAATATCGGAGCAAAAGCAATACACGTTCCTTTTCATACCACATGGGAACATGAAAAGGTACACGATAAAGAAGTGAAAGAAGTAAATGGAACGTATAAAACAGTAGGCAATATCAAGGAAATATTGGAGCTTATATAAAAAGCAGAAGTTTAGAAATATAATTTGTAGGTATTTAGGTTTAAAAATTAAAAAGCATACATGAAGTATAAAAATTTTCCAATGGTTCCCAAAGTTGTGTTTGGGAGAGGGAGTTTTGGACAGTTAGGAGAAATATTGATGCCCAAGCGTAAAAACGCCGATGCACCATTTATTTTTTTGGTGGACGATGTTTTTGAAAATAATGATTGGGTGGTTTCTAGAATTCCGGTAATGTTCAATGACCGCATTATTTTTATTTCTGCGGAAGAAGAACCGAAAACGGAACAGATAGATACGCTTGTAGAAAAGATAAGAAAAGAATCGCCCGAAACACCATCGGGAATTATAGGTATAGGCGGTGGAACGATGATGGATATCGCAAAAGCGGTAGCCATTATGTTAACCAGCAAAGGAAAAACAGAAGATTATCAAGGATGGGACTTGGTTAACAAAGAAGCTGTTTATCATGTGGGGATTCCAACCATTAGCGGAACCGGGGCCGAAGTTTCCCGAACAACGGTTTTGACCGGGCCGGACAAGAAATTGGGGATCAATTCCGACTTCACGCCTTTCGATCAGGTGGTGTTGGATCCGGAACTTACAAGGGGTGTGCCTAAAGATCAATGGTTTTATACAGGAATGGATTGTTATATCCACTGTGTAGAGTCGTTAAACGGAACTTACCTGAATGCTTTTAGTCAAAGTTATGGCGAGAAAGCCCAAGAGCTGTGTAACGAAGTTTTTTATAATGGAGACTTAACTGAAGAAGAGGCGCAAGATAAATTGATGATGGCTTCGTGGCACGGAGGGATGAGTATTGCATATTCCCAAGTGGGAGTAGCACATGCCATGAGTTACGGACTCTCATATCTGTTGGGAACAAAACACGGTATAGGAAACTGTATTGTTTTTGATCATCTGGAAGATTTCTATCCGGAAGGGGTAGCGCTCTTTAAGAAAATGAAAGAAAAACACGGAGTTAAATTGCCTCAGGGTGTCTGTGCCGGACTTTCAGATAAGGATTTTGACACAATGATCAACATAGCCATGGGATTGGACCCGCTTTGGGAGAATGCCTGTGGCAAGAACTGGAAAGATACAATCACTCCAGAACTTTTGAGGAGTCTTTACGAAAAGATGTAAATGATTTTTTTGTCTAAATGGATTTTCTTCAAATTATTGGGATGGAAACTCATTGGTAGTTTCCCGCCATTAGACAAGTATATTATCATTGTAGCACCACATACCAGTTGGCATGATTTCTACATCGGGGCGTTGGTGCGAAGCATCGTTAAAATCAAAATCAATTATGTAGCAAAAAAAGAACTGTTTGACTCCCCGTTTGGTTGGTATTTCCGATGGATGGGAGGAGCGCCAATAGATCGCTCGAAGAACAGCAATACGGTCGATGCTATTGTTAGCATTTTTGAAGAACGGAAGGAATTCAGACTGGCTATTGCCCCGGAAGGAACCCGGGAGAAGGTTGATACTTGGAAAACGGGATTTTACTACATCGCAAAAGGAGCAGGGGTGCCGATTGTGATGGCGGCATTGGATTATAAAAATAAAGAGGTTCGTGTTGAACCTCCTTTTTATCCTTCAGATGATATGAAATCCGATTTTGATTTTATGTATAGCAACTACGCTGGTGTAGTGGGTAAAATCCCTGAAAATTCATTTACTCACTAAGTGATATTTGGTATATTCTGATTGCTAGTGTAGATATGTTTTTTTAGGTTTTCTGCCTAATGCTTCTTGAACCTGTTCCGAAACAGGTAGTTTACAACAACAGTCAAATACTGATTATTTATTCATCAGTTGTTTCCTCCATGGTGTGATACACGTTTTGAACGTCGTCGTCTTCCTCGATTTTCTCCAAAAGTTTTTCAATATCTGCTGTTTCACCAGGGGATAACTTTTTGGTGACTTGTGGAATTCGCTCAAACCCGGAAGATAAGATTTCGATATTTCGTCCTTCCAATTCTTTTTGAATAGTACCAAAACTTTCAAACGGTGCGTAGATCAATATACCATCATCATCAACAAAAACCTCTTCAGCACCAAAATCAATCATCTCCAATTCCAGTTCTTCGGGATCCATGCCTTCAGCAGAAATCCTGAAGTTACAGGTATGATCAAACATAAACTCTACTGAACCACTGGTGCCTAAACTTCCGTCACATTTATTGAAATAACTACGGATATTAGCCACGGTTCGGTTGTTGTTGTCGGTTGCTGTTTCAATGAGAATGGCAATTCCGTGTGGGCCATAGCCTTCAAAAAGAACTTCTTTATAGTTTTCGGTGTTTTTGTCAGTAGCACGCTTAATCGCCCTTTCAATATTGTCTTTGGGCATATTGGCCGCTTTGGCATTTTGCATCACGGCTCTTAGACGGGCATTGGCATCCGGATCTGGACCTCCTTCTTTAACGGCAATTACAATATCTTTCCCAATGCGGGTAAAGGTTTTGGCCATTGCTGCCCAACGCTTCATTTTTCTCGCTTTCCTAAACTCAAAAGCTCTTCCCATAAAAAATAGTATTCGTTATGAATTATCCGCAAAAATAAATAAAAAAAGAAAACCCATGACTATGAGTTTGTACGGAATTTTCCTCACTAGGTGAGATTTTGAATGCTCCGAGGCTTGCCTGTCCGTTCCATTCAGGCGGGCGTTAAAATATTTTTCAGGTTTTCCCACCTATTGCCTCGTGAGCTTACGCAGAGGTAGTTGACTTAACCTTTTATGATGGCTTCGATTTTTTCGGCCAACTTAAAATCTTTTTCAGTAATACCATCAACATCGTGTGTGTTGAGGCGAATGGTAAGGTTGTTGTACACATTGGTCCACTCCGGATGATGTTGTAAGGCCTCAGCTTCAAAAGCAATACGGGTCATCATGGCAAAGGCATCAGAAAAGGATTTGAAATCTAAAGAAGTGACTAAATATCCGTCTTCATAATCCCAAAAATTCAATGTTTTTATCCGTTCTTGTATTTCTTGTTTTTCCAGCTTCTTCATTTTGACATTTTCTATAAAAATATAAAAACGAAATTTAATGAAGCTTTAATTCGTTGATAATATCAAAATGACTAAATATTAAATGCTTCGGAAGCTTATTGTCTTTGGGTAAAACAGCCAAAAATCGGTCAAAATTGGAGGTATAAACGTTTTTCAACAAGGGAGTGTTGAACTCTAGCGCTTTGATGATTTCTTTGATGAATTCATCATGATGGATCAGATCGGAACTTCCTAAATGGTAGATACCTTTCTTTTTTCTGTTGATGATATAATGGATCTGCTGTGCGAGTTTATCGGCATTGGTGACATTCATCACCAGATCGGGGAAAACTTCGTAGGCTTCGTTTTTACTGATATGATATTTTAATTCCTTCAATCGGGGAGAATTACTTCCGAAAACCATAGGTAATCGTGCAATAACATATTTTTTTTCAGGAAGTTGCTTCATCAAAGCGGTTTCAATTTTGATCTTGAACTTCCCGTATTTGCTCATGGACAAAGTTTTGTCGAATTCATAAGAAGGGAAATTGCTGAACGCATCAAAAACATTGGCTGAGGATAAAAAAATAAGCTTGCTGTTGAAAGACCGGCAATATTGGATAAGATGCGAGTGTGTTTCCAATTGAGCTTCAAAATCGCCTCGAAGCGCAGAGATGATAATATTAGGGCGGACAGCCGAAAGTACCCCGAAAATATCATCAGTTTCCATATTGAATCGGAAAAAATGTTTATTTCCGGAATAAATTTTTCCGGTGTGATATGTTCCGTAGGTATCATAATATGGGCAGAGCTCCTTGTAGAGAGCTCCACCTATAAATCCACTGGCTCCTATGATTAGTATTTTTTTCAAAAAATCCTTTTCCTAAATTAATATCCTAAATTGGTATTCATTATAAATCCAATAAATCACTTTTTATTTTGATAGAACGGAAGTTTAACAATTTTTGCCCCCACTTTTTTCTTTCTTATTTGAAGAAAAATAGGGGTATCTACCGCCTTATATACTGTACTCACATATCCCAATCCTATTCCTTTCCCTAAGGAAGGCGACATGGTTCCGCTGGTCACATTTCCAATAACATCCCCTTCTTCATTTAATATATCATAACCATTTCTTGGGATTCCGCGTTCTGTAACTTCAAAAGCCACCAATTTTCGCTCCACACCATTTTCCTTTTGCTGTTTTAAAGCATCAGCATTTACGAAATCCTTGGTGAATTTGGTAATCCATCCCAAACCGGCTTCGATGGGAGAAGTCGTGTCATCAATATCATTTCCATAGAGACAATACCCCATTTCCAATCGGAGGGTATCCCTGGCTGCAAGTCCGATAGGTTTGATACCAAAATCTTTTCCGGCTTCCAAAACCTTGTTCCAAACCTGTTCCACTTCGCTGTTCTTGCAGTAGATCTCAAAACCACCACTTCCAGTATATCCTGTTGCTGAAATGATTACATGTTCGATTCCTGCAAAATCTGCTACTTCAAAATGATAAAATTTTATAGCTGAAAGATCAACAGATGTTAGACTTTGCATAGCTTCTACCGCTTTAGGTCCCTGAATGGCCAAAAGGGAATAATCTTCTGAGATATCCCTCATGTCTGCCTTGATGGATTCGTTGTATTTTGAGATCCAGTTCCAGTCTTTTTCAATATTGGAAGCATTGACCACCAATAAATATTGTTCTTCTTTGATCTTGTAGATGATCAAATCGTCCACAATACCTCCCTCTTCGTTTGGTAAACAAGAATATTGTGCTTTTCCAACAGTAAGCTTGGAAGCGTCGTTACTACTCACTTTTTGAATAAGCTCCAAGGCGTTTTCCCCGCTGATCAGAAATTCGCCCATGTGGCTCACGTCAAACACTCCGAGATGATTCCTAACGGTTTCATGTTCGACATTTACACCTTCATATTGCACCGGCATGTTATAACCGGCAAAAGGAACCATTTTTGCGCCTAAAGCTTCGTGTATAGAGGTAAGTGCTGTGTTCTTCATGTTTCTTCATTTTTGTTGCGCAAACCTACTAAATATTATTAAAAAAAGTGAGGATATGTCAAGGAAAGCATGCGTTTGAATTTCACAGGACAAGAAAGGGGGTATGGGGATTAAAAAGCTACAAATTCGGATGTCATGCTGAGCCTGCCTACCGTCAGGCAGGCCTGTCGAAGCATGATTTATTGATGTTCAATATATTTTCGACAAGCTCAGACTGACAAATTAAATTCACCAAGTGCTTTTTAGAAAGCCTCTTTTAATACTAAACTTTTTAATAATCCTTTATCAATGTGTTCCATTCCATGGTTTTTAGGACGGATATCAACTCCGGATTTATTTTTTTTGTTAAGGAAGATCCTTTCGGAAAAGCATAGCTGAAATAATCTTTTTTAAGCCGGTTTGGCAGTACTTCCAATTCATCGAATCCTTGTTCTGATATTATGTATTTCAGGATGGGTTCGTCATACACTAAAAGGGTTGTTTTTTCATCGTTCAAAGCTTTTAGCCCTTCGTTTACCGTTTTTACCTCTTTGTAGTTTACATTGTAGAGGTCTAAAAACTCTTGAGAACTAGAACCTGTTACCGTAGTTACATCAAAGCGTTTTAGGTCTTCCACACCGTTTATTTGGTCGTTGATCCGCTGAACCGTTAAGGCTGAAGCAATACTCGCCGTTAAACCCGAAATAAGGATGATAGCCAAGAACATCCAGATAAACCCTACAACCCTTCCGCCTGTGGTTTGTGGCGATTTGTCCCCATATCCTACGGTGGTCATGGTGACAGCACTCCACCAAAATCCTTGTTTAATACCTTGTAAGGGCTTGCCTCCAAATTCTTCTTGGTTCTTTTTTCGTTCAAAAAACCAAACGAGGATACCAAAAATTAAAATTATCGCTACAAGCATGAGTACGGCTGAGAGGAAGTCACGACTCCATAGGTTGCTTAGCAAACGCAATACTTTGGAATCGCTTTTTTGAGACAAAGCCGTATGGGAGATGAAATAGGGCTGCGAAAAATCTATATACTCCATACGTTTGTCGGTTACGGTTATGGGGTTGATGCTCATATCCACTTCACCTGATTTTATGCCTTGCAGTAATTCCTGCAACGAAGTGTATTCTTTTAATTCATAATCATCAATGCCAAGTCCGTCGGATACCATTTCCCATGAAGTCAGGCTTAGCCCTGAAAAACCGTCTTGGTTTTTGATTACAAAAGGCGGCGATTGGGTAACTCCTATGGTGATTTTCTCTGAAGAAACCACTATAGAATCTTGTGCTGCCCAGCTGAAGGTTCCTAATAACAGTGCTAAAATAACTAAAGGTAATTTTTTCATAAAGAATATATTTCAGCTGAAACATAAGAAAAAAGAAACAATTTGTAAAACCCAACGAACCTATTTTGGAAAAGCTGGGGAGTTTACCGGTTCTTTAAATAACTTTTTAGGTCATCATAGTTTTTAATGCTATGACTTTCTTTCTTTTTGTCCATAACCGCTTTTATCTGTTCAGGGATTTCTACGGAAACGCTTAGCGTGTCTTCAACTATATCCAAGAACTTAACAGGATGAGCCGTTTCTAAGAAAACGCCTGTTACTTGCGGATTTTCTTTTTGATATTTTTTCAAGCCCATATACCCAACAGCACCGTGCGGATCGGCTACATAAGCTGATTTTTTATAGATCTCCTGCATGGTTATTTTGGTTTCTTCATCAGTATAACTGAAGGAAGAGAACTTTTTGTTCAAAGCTTCAAAATCGTTGTCAAAAAGGGTTTGAATACGAATAAAGTTACTCGGATTCCCTACATCCATCGCATTTGAAATGGTTTGCTTGGATGGCATCGGACTGTATTTCCGGGTTGCCATATAACGCGGAACCGTATCGTTAATGTTGGTGGAGGCTATAAAATGTTTGATCGGTAAACCAAGTTTATTGGCCATGATGCCGGCACAGATATTTCCGAAGTTTCCACTGGGGACAGAAAAAACAAGTTCTTTTCCTTGGGCTTTGAGTTGTTTGTAGGCAAAGAAAAAATAGAACATTTGCGGTAACCAACGTGCCACATTGATTGAGTTGGCCGATGTTAGGTTTTGATCGGATAAATTTTCATCGAGAAAAGCAGTCTTTACCATGTCCTGACAATCGTCAAAAACACCATCGACTTTCAAGGCGGTAATGTTTTGTCCCAGCGTAGTTAACTGTTTTTCCTGAATATCACTCACCTTGCCACTTGGATAGAGGATAACAACTTCAACACCTTTAACTCCTAAAAACCCACTGGCTACAGCGCCACCGGTATCGCCTGAAGTGGCCACAAGTACGGTAACAGTTTTATCGTTTTTATCTCTGTTGAAATAACCAAGACAACGTGCCATAAACCGTGCACCGACATCTTTAAAGGCCATGGTTGGCCCGTGAAAAAGCTCTAATGAGTAGATGTCTTCTTCAATTTTTACCGTAGGGAAATCAAAACAAAGGGTTTCCTCAATGATTGATTTAAGAACAGATTCAGGAATTTCATCACCTACAAATTGTTTGATCACTTCATAGGCGATCTCTTCATTGGAATACTTTTCAATATTATCGATAAAAGCTTTATCCAAAGGAGTAATCTCACTCGGGAAATAAAGTCCTTTATCCGGGGCAATACCTCGTACCACAGCTTCTTCAAAACTGGTGTTTGCCTTGTTTTTATTCTGACTGTCGTTAAGACTGTAATAGTTCATTTTCTTATTCAAAGTTTTTTGTTCAAAGTTGATTTTTATTTCAAAACCTTTACACCTTCAGTATTTATTTTAGAAACATGGATATCATAATCCACACCAAACTCTTTATACACTTTTGCCATGCTTTCGGCGGCTTTTTTTGCCGTTTCCTTTCCTTTTGACAAAGCAAAAATAGAAGGGCCGGATCCGGAAATTCCGCTTCCCAAGGCTCCGGCATCGATAGCTGCTTTTTTCACTTTGTCAAAGCCGGGGATCAACGGACTCCGCATAGGTTCTACAATTTCATCATGAAGGCATCTTGACATAAGGTCGTAGTCTTCCGTGTAAAGCGCACTTATCAATCCGGCGAGATTTCCCCATTGTACAATGGCTTTTTTCAGGGGGATATTTTGTTTCAATACCGAACGCGCATCAGCGGTTTTGACTTCAATCTGCGGATGGATCACTGTGGCGTAGATATCAGCGGGTGTATGGAGTTTGAGAACCTCCAAAGGCTCATATCCTTTTACCAAGGTAAAACCACCGAGTAGGGCAGGCGCTACATTATCGGCATGGGGAGCACCACTGGCCAATTCTTCACCTTTCATAGCAAAACGTACCAGTTCGTTAAGGGAAAAAGGCTCTCCGAGCAACTTGTTAACCCCATAAACCGCTCCTGCTGCACTGGCTGCGCTACTGCCAATACCGCTTCCGGGTTTTATTTTCTTGATGATCTCGAGGTCAAATCCGTGATCGGTATTTGTTTCTTTCAACATGGCAAGAACTGCCACGCCCGCAACATTTTTTTCAGTTTCCAGCGGGAGATCTTGTCCCGTAATCTTGCTGATGGTAACTTTTCCCGTATCCGTTTTCTTGATGATCATTTCATCGCCGGTACTCTCCAAACAAAGTCCGAGGACGTCGAAACCACAAGAAACATTGGCAATGGTAGCCGGACAAAATAATCTGATTTCGTTCATAATTTAAAAATTGCCAATTCGAATGATGTCTGCAAAAATCCCTGATGCGGTTACATCTGCTCCGGCACCAGCACCTTTGATCAACAGGGGTTGTTCGTTATAGCGTTTGGTAAAGAAAAGTACGATATTATCTTTTCCTTCCAGATTGTAGAACGGATGATCTTGCGGAATATGTTGCAAACCTACTTTTGCTTTTCCGTTTTCAAATTGGGCTACATATTTCAATCGGCACCCTTTGTCTGCCGCTTTTTTATAGATATCATCAAAATGTGATTTATTTTTCTCCAATGATCTATAGAAATCGTCTACATTACCGGTATTTAGACTTGCTTCCGGCAGGAAAGCATCGTTTTCTATCTGCTCGATGTCAATTTCATGACCACTTTCTCTGGCAAGGATCAATATTTTTCGCATTACATCAATTCCACTAAGGTCAATCTTCGGATCCGGTTCTGTATAACCTTCATCTTGTGCTTGTTTTACCACTTCGTGGAAAGGAGTGTTTTCATCAAAATTGTTGAATACAAAATTCAAACTTCCCGAAAGCACTGCCTGAATTTTGGTCACCTTATCTCCGGAAGCGATCAAATTCTTAAGCGTATCTATAATCGGTAACCCCGCTCCTACATTGGTTTCAAAAAGGAAAGGTGCGTTATATCTTCTTGAGAGTTCCTTCAATTCCACATAGTCTTTATAAGGAGATGAAGCTGCGATTTTATTACAGGTCACTACAGAAATGCTATCGTTTAGATAGTTTTTGTATGTGTTTGCAATAGTTTCACTGGCTGTATTGTCTACAAAAATGCTATTGCGAAGGTTCATTTCTTTTACCTTTTTAAAAAAGGCATCAACTCCCGTCTTTTCTCCTTCCTCTAGGAGGCTCTTCCAATTTTTAAGGGAAAGACCGTTTTCTTCGAATGCCATCTTTTTGGAATTGGAAAGAGCTACTACCCGAAGGTTCAGCTTTAATTGTTTTTTGAGAAATTTTTGCTGTTGTTCTATTTGCTGAAGGAATTTCTCCCCTACATTTCCTACTCCCATAACGAAGAGGTTGAGCTGCTTGATCTTATCTTCAAAAAATTGCTCGTGCAGAGTGTTCAAAGCTTTCTTTACATCATTTTTATTGATGACTGCGGAGATATTCCGTTCTGATGCCCCTTGAGCGATAGCACGTATGTTGACGTTGTTTTTCCCAAGCGAACTAAACATACGTCCGCTAAGTCCTTGATGGCTCTTCATATTATCACCGACCAATGCGATGATGGCAAGATCATCTTCCACGATCACCGGATTGATTTTCTTAAGGGTCATTTCATATTCAAAAGCTCTTTCTAAAGCGTCTTTAGCGTTTTCTGCATCTTCACTGGAAACACCTATACAAATTGAGTGTTCTGATGAAGCCTGGGTGATGAACACTACGCTCACTTTGGCTTCAGAAAGCACCTCGAAGAAGCGCTTTGATATGCCCGGGATACCCACCATACCACTTCCTTCCAAAGAGATCAGCGAAATGTTTTCAATATGACTGATACCTCTTACGGCCCTTGTTTTTCCGTTGGTATTTTTTTTGATCAGCGTACCTTCCTCATCAGGAGCAAAGGTGTTTTTTATATGAATGGAAATCCCTTTTGACAATACGGGTTGGATAGTAGGCGGATACAATACTTTGGCTCCGAAATGTGACAACTCCATGGCTTCCTCATAAGAGATGTGCGGAATAGCAAAGGCCTGCTTGACTAATTTTGGATTGGCAGTAAACATACCACTTACATCGGTCCATATTTCTAGGAGTTCGGCATCGACAGCTGCTGCGATAATAGCTGCGGTATAATCCGATCCGCCACGGCCTAGGGTTGTAGATTCTCCTTTGGTAGATGAAGCTACAAAACCCGGAAGCACAACAACCTGATAGGTTACTGTTCCGAAATAATTTTCGCATAGTTCGTTGGTGGTCTTAAAGTCGACAGCCGCTCTCCCGAATTGATTGTCGGTTTTGATAAGAGTCCGACTGTCTTTATGAACACTGTCTATGCCTTCTTTTATAAAGTACTCATTGATAATGAATGATGATAAAAGTTCGCCATAACCAACAATTTTATCTAATAATTTTGAAGTAGTTTCTCCTATGAGGAATGCACCTTCCAAAAGGGTTTCAAGTACGTTGAGTTCTCTTTTTATAGCACTTACTACTTTACTTTGATTGTTGATGTCAATCAGTTCTTGAATAACCTTTAGATGTCTGTCTTCAATATCTTCTAAAACAGATTTGTAGGATTCGTCTTGTGCCGAAGCCAGTAAAGAGGCTTTGACAAGCATGTCAGTTACCCCTCCAAAAGCGGAAACAACAACCGTTGTTTTTTGTTCTTTTAGGGTGTTGGCAACAATATTTTTAACTTTTTCTATATTTTGGGCATTGGCAACCGAGGTGCCGCCAAATTTTAATACTTTCATCTGTTGATATTTATTTGTTTTTTATGTCAGACCTGCCTACCGGTAGGCAGGTGGAACACCCAATATTCATACCTGTTTGTGCTAAAAAAGGCTTTATCATGGGTGTTTCATAAGAAATGATGGTCTTTAATAATTTAATAAAGTTAGTTTTGGTTTGTTTGATATAAACAAATATAGGTCGTGGATTATATGTGAAATGTTATACCCCAAAAGGGGTAATAATAGTAGTATTACGAATAATAGAGATCACACATATCTTCCCTGTAGAGAGAATAGAAAAAGAATATATTTCTTTAAAAGTTTGCATGTGTTTACTCGTAATAGGGTTCAAATGTAGTACATTTATGGTACTTAAAAAACAAAAACACGATTATTGAGAATTTAATAATTTAACTAAAGATTTGTTGAATAATGAAGATTTTTTCTGTTGATCAGATAAGGCTCGCTGACAAATTTACAATAGAGCGACAAAATATTACTTCCGATATGCTTATGGAAAGGGCGGGGGAACAAGTATTTAGGTGGTTGCACAGTCAATTGAACGGAAATCCTGTAAAGATTCATGTTTTTTGTGGTATCGGAAATAACGGAGGGGATGGCTTGGTTGTCGCAAGATATCTTATGGAGCAGGGATACAATATTGAAGTATATGTTGTTAATTTCAGTGACAACCGATCCAAGGATTTTTTGTTGAATTTTGATAGGATAAAAAACCTGAAATATTGGCCTAAACTTTTAACCGAAGGCGATGATTTTCCGCAAATAAATCCGGATGAAATTGTTGTTGATGCCATTTTCGGTATTGGGTTGAACAGACCTCCGGTGGATTGGGTCAGTAATCTTATCGGTCATATCAATAAGGCAGGTACTTTTGTATTGTCTGTCGATATCCCTTCGGGTTTGTATATGGATAAGTCTGTTGAGAAGAGCGATGCAGTCATTCGTGCTAACTACACCCTTACTTTTCAGCTTCCGAAATTGATTTTTTTACTACCTGAAACGGGTATTTACACCTATGAATGGTTGTTAGTGGATATTGGACAAGATCAACAATTTTTAATAGAGGAAGAAGCAGATGCTTTTTATATCGATGTGAACAATGCCCGTAGTCTATACAAACCCCGACAACGATTTTCACATAAGGGCACCTACGGACACGCCTTGGTTGTTGGCGGTAGTTACGGAAAAACAGGTGCTGCTTTAATGTGTACTGAAGCAGCCTTGAGTGCCGGTGCGGGTTTGGTGACTGCCTATGTACCAAAGTGCGGATATCAAAGTATACAAACAGCCTTCCCAGAAGCCATGGTGATCACAGATGATAAAGAAACCCATATTTCTGCGGTTGATTTTGATATAAAACCAACTGCTGTAGCTATTGGTGTCGGTATGGGAAAACATAAGGAAACCGTAAAGGCCTTTGCTGATTTCTTGTCGGAAAACAAGCTTCCCCTGGTAATTGATGCCGATGGTATCAACATACTTGCTGAACATAAAGAACTGTTGAAACATTTGAAAGGAAAAGCGGTTTTAACACCTCACCCTAAAGAACTGGAAAGATTTATTGGAAGCTGGAAAAACGATTTTGAAAAGCTGGAAAAAGCAAAACAGTTTTCTACTGAAAACGATGTGGTGTTGATGATTAAAGGTGCGTATACCAAGACGATATATCACAAAAAAGTGTATGTAAATTCCACTGGAAATCCTGGGATGGCTACTGGAGGTAGTGGTGATGTGCTTACAGGGATTATCAGTGGACTCATAGCACAGCAGTACAGCTTACTTAATGCTGCTATTTTTGGAGCCTATATTCATGGACTGGCGGGAGATCTGGCTTCTCAACGATCCGGATTGGAAGCGCTGACAGCTACTGATATTATCGATTTTATGGGTGACGCATTTTTAGCGTTATTCAAGAATGATACGGCAGATCGTCAGCAAAAAAGCGAAGAGGATGAATAAAAATCAAGCATAAGGTTAATTGTCTGTATTTTCTTGGAAAATTTTAGGCTAATGCAGAATTTTGTTTGATAAGTACCTGTATAAGAAATGGACGAATTCTATTATATAAGCTCAGATGTTTTGGATATTGAAACCATTTTCAATGTCGTTGAAAACAAATTGAAACTCAGATTATCTGATGAGGCAAAAATCAATATTGAGCGTTGCAGAAAATATTTAGACAATAAAATAGGGGAGAATAAAAAGCCGATCTACGGAATCAACACCGGTTTTGGATCGTTGTGTAACGTTACCATCGATGAAAAACACCTTAGCACGCTACAGGAAAACTTAGTAATGTCCCATGCCTGTGGTACGGGAGAGAAAGTTCCGACTTCTGTTGTCAAGTTGATGCTGCTACTGAAAATTCAGTCCTTGAGTTACGGACATAGTGGCGTACAACTGGATACGGTATTGCGATTGATCGATTTTTATAATGAAGACGTACTTCCGGTGGTTTATACCCAGGGATCGTTGGGAGCTTCGGGGGATTTGGCTCCCTTGGCTCATTTGGCATTGCCGCTTTTGGGAAAAGGGGAGGTCTATTATGAAGGCAAAATAACCGCTTCAGAAACTGTACTGAAAAAGAAGAAATGGAAACCTATTGTACTACAATCCAAAGAAGGTTTGGCCATGTTGAACGGCACCCAATTTATGAGTGCCTACGGAGTATGGTGTATTATGAATGCTTATAGGTTATCCTATTTAGCCGATTTGATAGGAACGATTTCCTTGGATGCTTTTGATGGACTGACAGAGCCTTTCCACCGATTGATCCATTTGGTACGTCCGCATAAAGGGCAAATAAAAACTGCCGAACGTATTCTAAGGTTTATTGAAGGGAGTGAAATAGCAATTCAGAAAAAAACACAGGTTCAAGATCCGTATTCATTCCGTTGTATGCCGCAAGTTCACGGCGCTTCGAAAGATGCTTTAGCCTATGTGAGAAAAGTTTTTAAAACTGAAATGAATTCCGTTACGGACAACCCCAATATTTTTGTTGATCAGGATGAGGTGCTTTCCGGAGGAAATTTCCACGGACAACCTCTGGCGATGGCATTGGATTATTTAGGAATTGCTTTGGCAGAGTGGGGGAGTATTTCTGAACGAAGAACCTATCAATTGATATCTGGACAACGAGGTTTACCTTCATTTTTGGTAAACGATCCCGGTTTGAATTCCGGACTGATGATCCCCCAATATACGGCTGCAAGCATTGTAAGTCAGAATAAACAGTTGGCAACACCGGCAAGTGTAGATTCTATTGTTTCTTCAAACGGACAAGAAGACCATGTGAGTATGGGTGCAAATGCGGCTACGAAGTGTTTTAAGATTATGGAGAATTTGAAATCTATTTTAGCGATCGAACTTTTAACAGCTTCTCAAGCTCTGGCTTTCAGGCGACCGATGAAATCATCATCTTTTATTGAAGATTTTTGTTCAGCCTATACCGAAAAAGTATCTTTTGTGGATAAAGACAGGATTTTCCACAACGATATTCAGACCACAATTGGGTTTTTGGAAACAGTTGAGCTTAATGCCCCTTTGTTTCAGAATTAGGAAACATTTTTTAATGTCCAGGTAACAGCTTCGTCCAACGACTTGAAAAGTTGCATTTTTTTGGAGAAGAAATATTGTTCTATTTTGAAATTGTATTTAAAAATATCCTTTTCTGAAACGATAGCGATAGATTTCAGGTTAGTGGATTTCTTGATATAAGTGTAAAGAATGGGATTTACCGAATAAGAGTTTTTTCGTAATGAAATATACCCGTAATACTTATTTCGATAGTGCTTTTCTACTATAGTTGTAAGTTCAGATAAAATTTCAAGGTCTAGATCAATCCCATCATTCATAATGCCAATGGCAAATGAAGGATATATCTTGACCTCTCCGAAATCGAATTGATATGTTGTTATCAGTTTATTTTTAGAAACAATAGCACCCATAGTGCAAAGCTACGTCTTATTAAATACTGATTAAAAGGAAGTTGAAGGATTTAGACCAATGACATTTTTTATTGGATAAATGGAGTTAAACAAATGCTAAAAAGCTCAAAGTCGGGAGTCTGAAGTCAGGAGAAACCTTCAATATTCAAAATCTTGAAGGTCTGGACTTGAGGTTTCACTTGCCTCGACATTTATCGTCGGGAAAACCTTTAATTTTAAATTTTCAATCTAAAACGAAATACTTACCCAATCAACTAATCACCTATACAACAGACTTCCAATTCAGTTTTTTCTCGATGGATTTGATCATCAACATGGCAATATCTTTATTCGTGGCGGTTTCTATTCCTTCCAGTCCGGGAGAAGAATTCACCTCCAATAACAAAGGTCCTTTGGAAGAACGGATAATATCCACGCCGGCAACATCAAGCCCCATGGCCTTCGTTGCTTTGACCGCCATTCTTTTTTCGGCTGTTGTTGGTTTTATAAGGGAGGTGGTTCCCCCAAGGTGCACATTGGCCCTGAATTCTCCCGGAGGTGCTTCTCTTTGCATGGCAGCAACAACTTTACCGTCGATCACAAAACAGCGGATGTCTTTTCCATTAGCTTCTTTAACGAATTCCTGAACCAAGATATAGGCATTCAAACTTTTAAAAGCATTAATCACACTTTCTGCTGCTTTTTTGGTCTCTGCCAGTACAACTCCTTTTCCTTGCGTGCCTTCCAAAAGTTTAATGATGAGGGGAGAGCCGCCTACCATTTTTATCAGGTCGTTGGTGTCTAAAGGGGAATTAGCAAACCCGGTAGTGGGGATACTAATACCGTTTTTTAGTAATAATTGAAGGGAAAAAAGCTTATCTCTGGATTGACGGATAGCCTCGGCTTTGTTTAAACAAGCCACGCGAATGGATTCAAAATGTCTGGCCAGAGAACAACCGTAGTACGTCATACTGGGTTTTATTCTCGGAATGATAGCATCGAGGTCATTCAATATTTTTCCACCACGGTAATGGATTTCCGGGGTTTCTGCATCCAGTTTCATATAACATTGGCGGATGTTGTAGAACTCAATATCATGTCCCATACGTTCAGCGGCTTCGATAATTCTTCGGTTGCTGTACAAATTCGGATTACTGGCAAGCAATCCTATTTTCAGTCCGCTGGTTTTATGAACGTTCTCCTTGTATTTTTTGTCAACATCTTCATCGCTGAGATTTCCCAATAAAAAATTACTTTCAGGATCGACGATCATTCTTCCCATCATGGCTTCCCGGCCCAGAAGCATTCGGTAACCCATAGTGTCCCTATTGGTTAGGGAGACCTCAACATCCCATGAGAGTTCGTCGCTTATGGTTAGTGATGTTTTAATAATATAGCGGTTCTCGCGGTTTCCGGTCGAACTTTTTATCACTCGTTTGTCTGTAACAAGAGCCTCACAATGAATCACTTTTTTTCCATTGTTCTGTATGGGGTATACATCAAAAGTAACCCATGTATCTTTGTTTCTTTGAAATGGCTGGATATTAACAGCGTGTAATGCTGAAGTTTTGGCGCCACTATCTACTCGGACTTTGATAGTTGGAATATCTAACTCGTTTAGAGAAACCCATTCCTGACTGCCAATTATGGTTTTGTTGTTCATTTGCATTGTTTTGTATCGATTCTAAGGTAAGAAGAATTTTGTAACCTGAGTTCGATTATTATCACAAAGTCAAAATCAATAAGAATACTCAGTTACAAGGCAAATTTTTGAGGGATAGCCACAGCTATCGCGATAAAATTTAACGCAGTAAATGGGTGTTTTTATTGCTAAAGTACAGCATGTTCAGTTTTAAACAGCAATCTACTTCACTTTTTTAATCTGCAATATCCCGATATTACGTCATAAAAAAGTTCGTATCTCACTATTTAAAACCGTTTTGACAAAGTGAGAATAATCGAACTCAGGTTTGTAACAAAATTAAACGAATTCAATAAAAAAACGCACGGAAATTAAACCGTGCGTTTTTGGTAGAATCTTAATTTTGGACTATGATTCAGCTGATTTTTTAGCCTTTTTAATGGTGATGGTAAGTTCTTCTTTTTTATCATCCAAGTCCATTAAAATACTATCGCCTTCAGTTAACTTTGAAGTGATAATTTCTTCAGCTAAAGCATCTTCAATATATTTTTGAATAGCTCTCTTGAGCGGTCTTGCTCCATATTGCTTGTCAAAACCTTTGTCTGCGATATAATCTTTGGCTTTGTCTGTCAGTTCTAAATGATAACCTAAACCTTCGATACGCAAATACAGTTTTTCCAATTCAATATCAATGATCTTGTGGATGTCCTCTCTTTCTAAAGTATTGAAGACCACTACATCATCGATACGGTTCAAGAATTCCGGTGCAAATGCCTTTTTCAGTGCATTTTCGATCACACTTTTTGAGTGCGCATCAGCCTGTGCTTTTTTGGCAGCGGTTCCAAAACCAACTCCTTGTCCGAAATCCTTAAGCTGGCGTGCGCCAATATTGGATGTCATGATAATGATCGTATTTCTGAAATCGATCTTTCTTCCCAAGCTGTCGGTGATATAACCGTCGTCTAATATCTGTAAAAGCATATTGAATACATCCGGATGTGCTTTTTCAACTTCGTCCAACAGGATAACTGAATACGGCTTTCTTCTCACTTTTTCAGTAAGCTGTCCGCCTTCTTCATAACCTACATATCCCGGAGGTGCACCAACAAGTCTAGAAATGGCAAACTTTTCCATGTATTCGCTCATGTCGATACGTATAAGGGCATCTTCAGAATCGAATAGCTTACTTGCCAATACTTTTGCCAACTGTGTTTTACCAACTCCCGTCTGTCCGAGGAAGATAAAGGAACCGATAGGTTTATCCGGATCTTTTAGTCCGGCGCGGTTTCTTTGGATGGCTTTAACCACTTTGTTCACCGCTTCGTCTTGTCCGATCACTTTTCCTTTGATCAATTCCGGCAATTCGGCAAGTTTTGAACTTTCTGCCTGTGCAATTCTTGTCACGGGTACACCACTCATCATGGAAACAACATCAGCAACGTTCTCGTCGGTAACGGTTTCGCGATGGAGTTTGCTTTCCTCTTCCCATTGTTCCTGGGCTACGGCCAGTTCTTTTTCAAGACGTTTTTCATCATCTCTCAACTTAGCAGCCTCTTCATATTTTTGTTTCTTAACCACCGAATTTTTGAGTTCTTTTACGCCTTCCAGTTGCTTTTCAAGCTCCAAAATCTGTTTGGGAACTTCCATATTAGTGATATGAACCCTTGAACCTGATTCGTCCAGAGCATCAATAGCCTTGTCTGGTAGAAACCGGTCTGTGATATATCTGTTTGTCAGTTTCACACAGGACTGAATAGCCTCATCGGTGTACATCACATTGTGATGCTCTTCATATTTATCTTTAATGTTGTCGAGTATCTCGATGGTTTCTTCAACAGTAGTAGGTTCAACGATCACTTTCTGGAATCGTCTTTCCAATGCGCCGTCTTTTTCGATATACTGTCTGTATTCATCAAGTGTTGTTGCCCCAATACATTGAATTTCACCTCGTGCCAAGGCTGGTTTGAACATATTTGAAGCGTCCAAACTTCCGGTAGCTCCACCGGCGCCAACGATGGTATGGATCTCATCAATAAACAAGATAATATCATCGTTCTTTTCCAATTCGTTCATCACAGCTTTCATTCGCTCTTCAAATTGTCCGCGGTATTTTGTTCCGGCGACCAAAGAAGCGAGATCAAGGGTGACTACTCTTTTATTGTATAGGATTCTCGATACTTTCTTTTTAATAATACGAAGGGCTAAGCCTTCGGCGATGGCACTTTTACCAACACCGGGTTCTCCGATCAATAACGGATTGTTCTTTTTCCTTCTGCTCAATATCTGGGAAACACGTTCTATTTCTTTTTGTCGCCCAACAACAGGGTCTAGTTTATCCTCTTCGGCAAGTTGGGTGAGGTCCCTTCCAAAGTTATCCAATACCGGGGTTTTGGATTTTTTACTGGATTTAGGGCTACCGCCACTTGAACCGCCAAACGGATTATCTCTTGTCTCTTCTCCACCAGTACCTGTTTCGTCAGAGAACGATTCAGAGGTAGGAGCGTCTATGTAATCATCATCACTTGTTATCATAAGCTTGAATTGCTCTTTAACGTTATCATAATCAATTTTAAGCTTGTTTAAAAGCTTAGTCGTCGGGTCATTCTCATTCCTTAATATACAAAGTAACAAGTGTGCTGTGTTGATCGAGGAACTTTGAAATAGTTTGGCCTCGAGAAAAGTGGTTTTCAAAGCGCGTTCGGCTTGCCTGGTGAGGTGCAGGTTGCGTTTGTCGTTCGCAGCGACACCATTCCCGGGGTTGGCCGGACTTAAAATTTCTACTTTTCTCCTTAAATGTTCTAGATCTATGCTTAATGCTGTCAATATATCTATTGCCTTCCCGTTTCCGTCACGTAAAAGTCCGAGTACCAAATGCTCAGTTCCAATAAAGTCATGACCCAACCTTAGGGCTTCTTCTTTACTGTAAGCTATAACATCTTTTACTCTAGGTGAAAAATTATCATCCATACTTTTCCTTTCTTCAATTTAAAAATAGTAAAACAACGGTAAGTAGACAAAAACTATACCTTAATTAATTACATTTAAGGTTACTTTTAGCTAATAGACAAAAAAAAGTGGCAAAAACAAAAAAATTAACATTGAATTTATCAACGTATAGCCTCATCATTTTTGTTGATAAAAACATGAAAAAACCTTGTCTTGGCGCTCGCTAGCGTCTATAAAATACGTATATTGGCACGATTTATAATTAAACGATAAATAAAATATTTAATATGACAGAAGGAGAAAAGCTGATTCCTATTAATATTGAAGACGAGATGAAATCGGCTTATATTGATTATTCAATGTCGGTCATTGTGTCACGTGCTTTACCTGATGTTAGGGACGGACTAAAACCAGTTCACCGACGTGTTTTGTTCGGGATGCATGAATTGGGTGTTAGAGCGAACAGTTCGTACAAAAAGTCCGCAAGAATTGTAGGAGAGGTGTTGGGTAAATATCACCCACACGGAGATACGTCGGTTTATGATACTATGGTTCGTATGGCCCAAGAATGGAGCTTACGTTATATGTTAGTTGACGGTCAGGGGAATTTTGGTTCCATAGATGGTGACAGTCCGGCAGCTATGCGTTATACCGAGGCGCGTATGCGAAAAATTTCTGAAGACATGTTGGCCGATATCGATAAAGATACGGTGGATCATCAGTTGAATTTCGACGATACGCTTAAAGAACCAAAAGTTTTACCCACAAGGGTTCCCAACCTTCTTGTTAACGGAGCTTCTGGGATCGCTGTTGGTATGGCGACCAATATGCCTCCGCATAATTTATCTGAAGTAATAGATGGTACCATTGCCTATATTGAAAACAACGATATTGAAATTGATGAGCTTATTGAGCATGTCAAAGCGCCAGATTTCCCTACAGGAGGTATTATTTATGGTTATGATGGCGTACTGGAAGCCTTTAAAACAGGAAGAGGTCGTGTTATGATGCGCGGAAAGGCGCATATTGAAGAGGTGAATGGTAAGGAATCTATCGTCGTTACTGAAATTCCATATCAGGTAAACAAGGCAGACATGATCAAAAAGACAGCCGACCTTGTCAATGATAAAAAGATAGACGGGATTTCAGGTATCCGTGATGAGTCTGACAGAAAAGGAATGCGTGTTGTGTATATTTTGAAGCGTGATGCCATCCCGAACATTGTTCTGAACATGCTCTATAAATACACGGCGCTTCAATCTTCTTTCAGTGTGAATAACATAGCGTTGGTAAACGGAAGACCGAAGCTATTGAATCTCAAGGAGATGATCCATCATTTTGTGGAGCACCGTCACGAGGTTGTGGTAAGGAGAACCGAATATGAGCTTAAAAAAGCAGAGGCCAGAGCACACATATTAGAAGGATTGATTATCGCTTCGGATAATATTGATGAAGTGATCGCTATCATCCGTGGTTCTGGTAATGCTGATGAGGCACGAACAAAATTGATGGAGCGCTTTAAGCTCACCGAAATTCAAGCCAAAGCCATTGTAGAAATGCGATTGCGACAGCTTACCGGTCTGGAGCAAGACAAATTGCGTTCTGAGTATGAAGAAATCAAAGAATTCATAGAAGACTGTAAAGATATCCTGGCTCGTAAAGAGCGTAGAATGGAGATCATCAAAGAAGAACTTCAGGAAGTAAGAGAAAAATACGGTGACGAAAGACGTTCTCAAATAGAATATGCCGGTGGCGATTTGAGTATAGAAGATATGATCCCGGACGAACAGGTGGTGATTACCATCTCTCATGCAGGATATATTAAAAGAACACCGCTTACCGAGTATAAAACGCAGAACAGAGGGGGAGTTGGACAAAAAGGTTCTTCCACACGAAACGAAGACTTTTTAGAAGATCTTTTTGTAGGAACCAACCACCAGTATATGATTTTCTTTACGCAAAAAGGAAAATGTTTCTGGATGAGGGTTTACGAAATTCCGGAAGGAAGCAAAACTTCAAAAGGACGTGCCATCCAAAACTTGATCAATATCGAACAAGATGATAAGGTAAAAGCCTTTATTTGTACCAAAGACCTTAAGGATGAAGAGTATATCAACAGTCATTATGTCATTATGGCAACCAAAAAAGGGACTGTCAAGAAAACTTCATTGGAACAATACTCCCGTCCGAGACAAAATGGAATCAATGCGATTACCATCCGCGAAGGCGATGAATTGCTGGAAGCGAAACTGACAACAGGTAACAGTCAGATTCTTTTGGCAGTAAAATCAGGTAAAGCTATCCGTTTTGAAGAAGGGAAAACCCGTCCGATGGGAAGAAACGCTACCGGGGTACGCGGAATCAGATTAGCTGATGATAAGGACGAAGTCGTTGGAATGGTATCTGTGAACAATTTGGAAGATCATATCTTGGTTGTTTCAGAAAATGGATACGGAAAACGAACCTATTTGGACGATCCGAAAGACGGCGAAGCTGTTTACCGAATCACCAATCGTGGCGGTAAAGGAGTAAAAACCATGTCGATTACCAAAAAAACAGGAGCTTTGGTAGCCATCAAAAATGTGTCTGATGAAGATGACTTGATGATTATTACCAAATCTGGCGTTGCTATTCGTATGGGTATTGAAGATTTGAGGGTCATGGGAAGGGCGACACAAGGTGTGAAATTGATCAACCTTAAAAACGATTCGATTGCAGCTGTTGCCAAGGTGATGAAAGAGGAGGATGAAGATGATATAACAAATGTGAATGAAATCGAAGTTATAGAAAACGGCATGGATATTGATCCGGATAAAGAAGAAACTGATACTAATACAGACACTAAAGAGTAACATTAAACTTTAAAAACAAAAATCTTTTTTAACAATGAAAAAACAAGTTTTATTAGCATCGGCATTGATGATCACATCATTGGCTGTTGCTCAAAAAAAAGAACTTAGAACAGCTGAAAAAGCCCTTGATAAAGGAGGAACCGCCGAAGCTAAAAGTACTTTGGAGAGCTTGTCATCCACGATAGAATCAGCTGACGACAAGTATAAAGCGCAGTACTATTTCCTCACAGGAAAAATGTATGCCGATCTTGCCAAAAAAAGCAGTGCTGATACAGATTATGAAAAAGCAGTGAATTCTTTCAACCAGTTGATCGAGTTTGAAGAAACAACGAAGAAGAAATATACTGATGAAGCTGAGGAAATCCTTACTACCTTATCAGCTGATATCGTTAATTCAGCTGTAAAAGACAATGAGAATAAAGACTTTGCAAGTTCAGCAAAAAAACTTTACATGGCTTATGAGATAACTGATAGTCAGGATTATCTTTATTTTGCTGCTTCCAGTGCTGTAAATGGAGGGAATTTTGATACCGCTTTGGAGTATTATGAAAAACTGAAAGAAATGGGGTACACAGGAGAGAGTACTGCATATCTTGCAACAAACAAAGAAACTGGTGAAGTAGAGAACCTGGGTTCTGAACAACAACGTGACTTGATGGTAAAAGCAGGTCAGTATACCGATCCTAAAGAAGAAGTAACAGAATCAAGACTTCCTGAGATCGTGAAAAACATTGCATTGATCTACAACGAAAAAGGGGAGACTGAAAAAGCTGCTCAAGCAATTAAAGACGCAAGAGCTGCTAATCCGGAAGATATGAACTTGTTGATGACTGAGGCCAATATGTACATCAAAATGGGGGACAAGGCCAAATTCCAGTCTTTGATGGAAGAAGCTATTGAAAAAGACCCTAACAATCCAACATTGTATTATAACTTAGGTGTGATCAATGCTGAACAAGGGAACAAAGAACAAGCAGAAGGGTATTACAAAAAAGCCTTGGAATTGGATCCTAAAAATGAAAATGCATATTTAAACATGGCTTCATTGACCTTGTCTGAAGAAAAAGAGATTGTTGAAGAAATGAATAGTCTTGGAAATTCTGCAGCGGACAATAAACGTTATGATGAGTTGAAGGCTAAGCGTGAAAACCTGTATAAATCTGCTGCTCCTTATCTTGAAGATTTATTAGAGATCAACCCTAATAATATTGATGCCGTAAGAACGCTAATGAATATTTACGGAACTACTGGAGAACAGGAAAAATATACAGAAATGAAAGAAAAACTAGCTGCTTTAGAGCAATAGTCAGTTAAGAAATACTTTTCAAAAAGCGCCGTTTTCGGCGCTTTTTTTGTTGATGATAGAGGGGTAATAGTGTTTTTAAAAATTGAAATATTCTTTAGCGTTATTATAAGAAATATCTTGGACAATCTTTCCGATCCATTTTATATCGTTAGGCAACTCACCATTTTCTATTTCTTCTCCAAACAAGTTACATAAAATTCTTCTGAAATATTCATGTCTAGGGTAGGAGAGGAAGCTACGAGAATCGGTTAGCATTCCAATAAAGCAACTGATAAGTCCCATATTTGATAGTGCATTCATTTGCTTGATCATTCCGTCTTTTTGGTCTAAGAACCACCAACCAGAACCAAATTGAACTTTTCCCTTTACCGATCCATCATTAAAATTACCGGTCATGGTAGCCATTACTTCATTATCAGCAGGGTTAAGGTTGTATATTATGGTTTTGGTCAATATATTGTTGGTGTCTAAACTGTTCAGGAATTTTGAGAGGTTTTCAGCTTGAGGATAATCAGCAATAGAATCCCAACCAGTATCCGGACCTAGTTGTTTTAACATACGAGTGTTGTTATTCCTCAAGGCCCCTAAATGAAATTGTTGTACCCATCCTTTGGCATGATACTGTTCTGCCAAAAATTGGAGCACAGCACTTTCATATTTAGTGATTTCCTCACTTGTCAAAGGTTTCTTTTCAATACGCTTTTTGAAGATGTCGAGAATTTCAGTTTCTGTATATTCAGCATACGGAATAGCGCTGAGCCCATGATCGGAGACTTTACATCCATTCTCATTAAAATAATCAATCCTGCTTATCAAAGCATCTTTTAGGTCTTTATATGAATTGATTGATATTCCAGCGCTTTTCTCAAGTTTGTTTAGGTATTCAATAAAACCGTTATTACCAATCAAAATAGCTTTATCGGGCCTGAACGAAGTGGAGATTTGTGTCTCAAAGTTTCCTTTGGCGAGTCTTTGATGATGTTCTAATGAATCTGTAGGGTCTTCGGTTGTACAAACCATTTCAACATTCATTTTGGAAAGTAGATTTTGACAACTATACGCATCGGAATTTAATTTTTCTGAAGCATTTTTATAAATACTTTCGGCATTTTTTTCATTTAGTAAATCGTAAATATCAAAATAACGCGCCAATTCCAATTGAGTCCAGTGATATAATGGGTTCCGCATAGTATACGGTACTGTTTTTGCCCATTGAAGAAACTTATCTTTATCAGAAGTATTTCCAGTGATAAACTTCTCGTCTATCCCCAAAGTACGCATCGCTCTCCATTTGTAATGGTCGCCATAGATCCATATCTGGGTTAAGTTTTCAAATACTTTATTATTGGCTATATCTTGAGGAGGTAAATGACAATGATAATCTATAATTGGCATTTTGCTTGCGTAATCGTGATAAAGTTCTTCAGCATATTTATTACTGAGCAAGAAATTGTTGTTTATGAAGTTGTTCTCCATGGTTTGTTTTTCATTAATAGTTTTATTCGATGCGGGTCATAATACCATCACCTAAAATTAACTGCCCGTTTATAAAATCGTTCGAATTAAAGCTATCAATCAATTGTTCAAGCCAAATCTTTCGGATTTCATCAACGGGCAGTTGTAGAGTTGGTTGGTCAGTATAATATAAGGTGGTATATTACAATGTTGGTTCCCAGCCTTTTTCATATTCACGTCCCCATAACTTCATGGCATCTTCATCTTGGATTTTTCCGGTTTTCTCATCAATTTTAAACCCTTTATTAATGCGGTATGCAATATTGGTGTAATGCACCATGGCCATACTTGTATTGGCATCATCAATAGGGGCTTTTAGTTTGTCTTTCCCCCGGATGGTTTCAAAGAAGTTAACCATGTGTCTTGTGGATAAACTACCACCTCCACCAAGAGCAGTACCCGCTTCATCAGAGTTTGAGTTGACTTCTTTTATCACTTGACCAGAACGATCCCTGAGGATGTATTTGCCTCTGTCCATGAAAACAGAACCTTCACTTCCGTAGATAATGGTACCACGTCCTGCGCCATAAGTTTGATAAGCATTTCTGCTTTTTCCATCCCATTGAATGATTTTATTGTCTGCAAACTTAAAAGTAGCTAATATAGTATCGTACATTTCCCATCCATCATTTATAAAATGCCTTTTATCACCTTCTACTTCTGCATATTGGGGAAATTCAACCTGTAGCGCCCAACGAGCAATGTCAAGCTCATGTGTGGCGTTGTTTCCGGCTTCTGCGGTTCCGTAGTTCCATCCGTACCAATGCCAGTTGTAATCCCAAGTTTCTTCAGTGTATTCTCTGTGGATTGCCGGTCCTTGCCACAATTCCCAATCAAGTCCTTTTGGAACTGATGTTTTTTTCTGAATAGGGACTTCACCTCGGCCATTACTGTAAAAAGCAACTGCTTTGTATGGAGTTCCAATAACACCATTGTGTATTTGATTGATGATATCCATGGATATGGGGGATGAACGTTGTTGGTTCCCCATTTGCACCACTTTATTATACTTTTTGGCAGCTTTTACAAGAAGTTCATTTTCGTTCATATTATGGCTGGACGGCTTTTCCACATATACATGTTTGCCACCTTTCATTGCGAGGATAGATCCGGGGGTGTGCCAATGATCCGGAGTAGCATTGATCAGGATGTCTACCTCTTTATCGTCGATAACCTTTCTGATGTCATTTTCAAGTTTTGGCTTATAATCAATGCGTTTGGAAATATTCTCCATGGCCTTAAGTCGCTGACTCTCCATTACATCGCACAGATACATCAAGTTTACGTTACTCTCTTTTCTGGCAATAGGCTCATAGTACGCACCAACCCTTCTTCCTAAGCCAGCAATGGCTACATTCAAACGGTCGTTAGCTCCGATAATCCTTCTATAGCTACTTGCAGGCATTCCCATTACAGAACTTCCTACAGCAATAGCTGTGCTGCTTAAGACAGTATTTTTTATAAATTTTCGTCTGCTTTCCATGATGTTATAACGATTTGATTTTGATGTTTTTAAAAGATACTCTGTTTCCGTGGTCTTGTAGAAGGATACTTCCTTTTTCCAGCTCCCCGAAATTTGGCCATACTTTATATTTACTTTCTGAGACTAGTTTGCGATATTCATCGCTCCCTCTCTCGTATTCAAGTACTTTCATTCCGTTTAACCAATGCTCTACATGATTATCTTTAGAAACAATCCTAGCTGTATTCCATTCCCCAATAGGATGAATAGGTTTGTTGATGTTGGCCTGTATTAGATCATATAGAGAAGCAACTGTTCTACTGCCATCATGGTTTCCTAATTTAGCATCAGGATGATTATCGTCGTCAAGAATTTGATATTCCAGCCCGATAGAAGAACCGGGACCTTTATTAATTTCAGTGTCCACATAATATTTAATACCGCTATTGGCACCCTCGGTTAATTTAAAGTCTACTTGAAGTTCAAAATCTCCATAGCCTTTTTTGGTTACAATATCCCCGCCAGCGGCAGCTTCTTTCCCCTCACTTTCTAAAACAGTTAAAACACCATTTTTAATTACCCAACCTTCAGCTGGGAATTCATCGAGTCTGGCGCCTCTCCATCCATCTGTGGTTTTACCGTCCCAAAGCATTTTCCATCCGTTTTTCTTTTCATCGATGGTCAAATTATTTTTGGTAACAACAGGAGAAACTGGGGTTTTCTTCGTGTACTTCTCCAAACTATCGGTAAGGATATTTATGTTTTTCCACATGATTTCGGTGCCTTCTTCATCATCCTTACCAATAGAATGAACTTGTAAGGCAATAAACCCGGAATGTGTTTTGTCGTCTATAAGGTGGGCTGCCGGAACCTCGTTGATCCATGTTTTAATGGTGTCGCCAATAGCTTCAATACGGTAATGGTTCCAATCCCCTTGTTTAAAGGCTTGCTGTGCACTTTTGTTATCCGTTAATGGGAATAGCCACCCACGTCTAGCTTCATCATAAATACCGGCACTCCATGCTCTCCCTGATGGATCTATCTCGATCTGATATCCGTGGACACGCCCATTTCTATATTGAGGGATACTATTACTTCGAATTTGTATACCAGAATTCATGGTGGAATCTACTTTGTAGTCAAGATCTAAGATAAAGTCATCATACATTTTATCAGTAGTCATAAATGAGTTAGGAGTACTGTGTACTGTACTTCCTATTACCACTCCGTCTTCGACACGATAATTGGCTTTACCTCCTTTTTGTGTCCATCCATTTAGATCTTTACCATTAAATAGTGGGATCCAGGGAGTATTGTCTTTAGGAGCATTATCCTGACAACTTGATAGCCCAACGCTTAGGCATATTGCCAAGGCATAATGTTTATAATTCTTGATTTTTGGTTTCATGTATTTGTTTTAATATTGGGATTAGGTGTTAATATCCTGGGTTTTGGGGGAAATCGTTTGATGTTCTATCAATTTGCGTCAATGGTATAGGACGTAAACTGTGATAATCTTGAATAAAAGAAGCTGCTTGCGGATTGTGCATTTTTACACGTTCTACTAATTTACCGGTGCGTACAAGATCAAACCATCTTTTTCCTTCCTGAGCTAATTCCTTTGCCCTTTCTTCTAGTATGATATCAATATCTACAGCAGTGATGGGAGGGAGGGCGGAATCATCATCTACACCATAGGCTCTTTTTCTAACTTCGTTAAGGTAGAATAAAGCTTTGGTTTGGTCTGGAGACGATTTTAACGCATGAGCTTCAGCGGCTATTAAATAAATTTCAGCTAAGCGGTATGCTATAAAGTCTCTTCCTCCAGACACTTCATTGGCTGATGCTCTGTTTGGTTGAATCCACTTTTTGCTTGACGGATATGTTTTTTCAGTATACTCATCTTGATTATAGATGCTTTCACCATATGGTTTTGTGTCTTTTTCTGCTTGTGATAAAGGAACGCGAGGTAAGTACACAGCAGTGTCTCCTACCGCTACCCCAGAAGGAGCGGAATCGGGATTGTTGGCATAATAAACTGTGACAAAGGTTGCATCATACCTTTGGTCTTCCATATCGTATAAGTCTAATAAATAATTTGTAGGTCTGAACCTTTTCCACGGTCTACCATTAACAACATCCCTTTTCATTCCCGGTAATTTATCATATTCCATCAAAAAGAATAAGTGTGCAGGGTTTCCACCGTTGTCATATTCAAGTTCATCGGCAAATTGGGTTGACCAAATGACTTCACTGCTTTCTTCATTATCGAGTTCCCATAACTCTGAAAAAGAATTCACTAAAGAGAAAGGCCCGTTATTTATTATATCCTCAGCATAAGTAGCTGCTTGATCATAGTTTTTACGTGTAAGGTACAAGTCGGCTAATGTAGATTTTGCAGCCCAAGAAGTTGCTCTTCCAAAATCGTTTTGTACTCCTGGTAAATTTTCCTCGGCAAATTTGAGGTCTTCAATTATTTTAGGGTACAATTCATCCAATGCCATTCTATGTGCTTCAGTTTCGGCAGTTTTGGTTTCTTCGTCGGTATAGTGTACCGGTCCCCAAATTCTTACAAGCCAATAATAGAAATAAGCTCTTAAAAACCGTGCCTCTGCAGTTACTCTGGTTAATTTTTCCGGATTATTGACAATAGCGTCCGGGGATCTGCCAATTACGGTATTGGCAGCGTTGATACCTTTGTAAAATTCATCCCAGGATTCCCTTACAACCCTAGAGCTGGCATTTAGGTCAGAATCATAGGTGTTGAAGTATTTAAATCCTCCATCGGAACCGTTTGTGTATGTGTCTGTTCCATAGGCAATAAGTGTCCACCCAGTTTCTCTATTAGTGTCGTCTCTTCCGTCGGGGCTATTCCCAATAAAGAGCCCAAGCGAAGCATAAGCCCCATTTAAGGCAAAATCTATTCCTTCTTCATCTATAAAAACCCCGTCACCTGTTAAGTCTCCGGTAAGTTCTTCCTCTAAAATATCACTACAAGAAATGAGTGACAATATTGCGAATATGTATATTATATTTTTTTTCATGATTATTTGCTTTAAGGTTTGACTAAAAGGCCGCATTTAGACCAAATAAAATGGTTCTTGGCGATGCAATAAAATCATCGCCGCTACCAAGTTCAGGATCAAAACCTTTTAAATCGGTTTTTGTAAATATGAGTGGGTTTTGTGCAGATGCATAAAACCTTAAACTCTCCATGCCTAAAATTTTGCTTACCTCTTGATTTAAGGTATAGCCCAAGGTGATGTTACGAACTCTTACAAAAGAACCATCTACATAACCTAAAACACCATTGTCCAAAGGCCTTTCCCTATTGGTATTGGGACGTGGATATTTATTGTTTGGATTCTCAGGTGACCAATAATTCAGGTCTAGATCGTTGTACCTTCCAAAAATGGTGATATTATCTAATGCTTCAGAGCGAGTAATATTTCCTTGACGCGTATATAATGTTACTAAAAAATCGAAGCCTGAATATTCCATTTTACTGGTAAAACCACCAATCCATTTAGGGTCTAACTGACCAAGAATTTTTCTGTCGTCATCATTTAATTCTCCATCGTTATTAAGATCCGCTAGTTTAATGTCTCCCGGTCTTCTTCCGAAGCTGCTGGCAGCATCATTTTCGTCGAGTTGCCAAATACCATTAAAAACACGGTCGTAGTATACACTAAGTTGTTCACCAATAAACCAACCATTTCCAACATCATCGGTTTCGCTATCTAAAAGCTTTACAATTTCACTTTTATTAGTTGAAAAATTAAAATCGGTAGTCCATTTAAATTTATCTGATTCAATATTTATAGTGCTTAATACTAGCTCTACTCCGGAGTTTTTAGTTTCTCCAACATTTTGAAGGATGGAAGAAAAGCCTGAGGTAGAAGGTAAAACCCTATTTAATAATAAATCGGTTGTTTTTCCGGTGTAATAATCGATACTTCCAGATATTCTGTTTTTGGCAAAGGCATAATCTAAGCCAATATCAAAAGTAGTGGTGGTTTCCCATTTGAGATCGGGGTTGGCGATCTCTTCTGGTTGAAAACCATAAGCAGGATTTCCCCCAAAAGAATTCTCAAGTCTTTTAATACTTCCAAATGTTGAGTAGGGATCAATAGGATTTCTACCCACCTGACCGTAACCTGTTCTTAACTTAAGATCGCTTAAGACGGTTTGATCTTGAAGAAAATCTTCTTGGATAATTCTCCATGCAATAGATGCAGAAGGGAAAAACCCCCATTTTTTTCCTTTTGATAGTTTTGAAGAACCGTCATAACGTCCGGTAAGTGTCAGGAGGTATTTATTTTTGAATCCATAATTAACACGTCCCATATAAGATACCCAACCTTCAGTTTCCAAAGAACTATCACGATTATCTACCTGAGAAGCATCACTTAAATTATTAAATGTCTGGCTATCGTTTGCAAGTCCTGATGCTTGAAGATATAAACGATCTCTTTTTGTTTCCTGAAAACTATAAAGAAAAGTAGCATCAACTGAATGGTCTTGTCCAAATATCTTGGAATAATTCAAGATGTTTTCTATGGTATATGCTGTGTTAACCCTTGTTTCTTTTGATGCTTGCGATAAGCCTCCGGTGCGGCTACTGGATAAGGAGGCACGAAAATCATTATCAGTAACAGATTCAAATTGTGGTTGAACATTAAGCGTATACTTCAAACCATCTAAGATTTGATAACTCGCAAAAATGTTAGCAAAATATCGGTAGTTTATAGTTTCGTCGATATAATTCCCCGGAGTTTCATTACTTAATGGGTTCCAATTCAATCCATCTGCAAGAGGATCAAGTGTAGCAACTCCGTTTTCATCAAAAGGGGTAGCCAAAGGCGAGTACCTCATTAGATCCTGTAAATCGTTGTAATTGTTTCGTTTTGAAAAATTGGCTTGTTGCGACAGTCCGATCTTTAGTTTATCGGATGCATTAATATCGAGGTTTGCTCTAAACGTATATCTTTCATAATCAGCTAAATTATAAACCCCTTCTTGATCAAAATAACTAAGGGAAAGATTATATCTTATTTTTTCTGAACCTCCTGAAACCCCTAATTGATAATTGATTTGTTGTCCGGAACGTGTTCCCAAATCTAAAAAATCGGTATTTACCCCATCTTGATAGGCTGCTAATTGTAGTGGCTCCAGCGAACTTTCGATAGAAGGTAATGGTAATGTGCCGGGAATAAGACCTTGTTCTTCTTCCATTCCCGCTCTTCGTGCTTCACGTCTTATGTTTACATAACCATCGGCATCAAGGAGATCGTAATTCTCAGAGATGTCAGCAAAACCATAATAAGTATCAAAAGTAAATTTAGTTTTTCCTACTTTTCCTCTTTTAGTTGTAATTAAAATAACCCCATTAGCTCCTCTAGCACCATAAATAGCTGTTGAAGAAGCGTCTTTTAAAACTTCTACAGAAGCAATATCGGCAGAGTTTATATCATTTAAACTTCCTTCCATAGGGATACCATCTACAACAATTAAGGGTTCGTTTGAAAAATTAAGAGAGCTTCTTCCTCTAATTAGTAAGCTGGGTGAAGTCCCTGGAGAAGCACTTGTTACCCCTACATCCAGTCCGGCAACTTTACCTGCCATGGCATTAAAAGCATTACCTTCTTTTGTAGAGTTAATATCATCACCGGAAATAGAAGAAATAGCTCCTGTAACATCGGTTTTCTTTTGAGTTCCGTACCCTATTACAACAACTTCATCTAATGCTGCAGCTCTGGTTTTCAGAGTAATTTGAATGCTATTTTGTCCGGCAATAGGGACTTCCTCAGTAGAGAAACCAACAAATGATATTACCAGCGTAGCATTTGGGTTGGAGACTGTTAATTCAAAGTTACCGTCAAAGTCGGTTTGGGTTCCATTTTGTAGGCCTTTTTCCAGAACAGTAGCTCCTGGGAGTGGCAATCCTTCAGCATCTAGAACAGTTCCGGTTACGTTCCATTCTTGTGACTGTTGAAAACCTTTAGCATGTGAGAAATTTGTAATTCCTGTGCAGAAGATAAAAAACAGCAAAAACACATTTTTTCGGTAGTGCTCGATAGCAAAACCATAAAATGCAGTTTGTTTAAAGTGTTTCATAATTTAAAAAGTTTTTAAGTTAGTAGTGTTTTGTTAGTTTTTAATGTGTACGTACACATTCTTAATCATAAATGTTCATTTTGCAATTTTTTTGTTAGTGTTTAGTTTAATTTTTATTGATATAGTTGCCTATTTTTCGCCCAAGTTAACATTTTTTTTATAAAAAAGTAATTTTAACTATTAAAAATAAGGTACGTATATCATTTTTATATACGTAAAAAATTAGGTGTTGTTTTGACATTTAATCATTATTTTGTAAGTATAATTGATTAATATGAATGTATTGCAAGGAAGGAAATAGAAGAGTGTTGATTACCTACATAGAAACCACATCATCATCATTATAATACATTAAGTTTTCTTGGGTAATAATATCCAACGGCAGGTATTTTTCTGAAGGCACCTGTTTCTCGAGCACCAAGTGCTTGTAGAAACTTTCTAATGCTAGATATCCTTGATTTTCAGGTCTTTGACCTATTAAATAATTGATAATCCCTTTTTTGAGGTATTTTACATTGTTGGCAATTAAATCGTTCCCTATCAATTTTATATTGCCCATGGTGTCTACATTAGACTCAATACATTTTGCAACATAGTGGATCATAGAACTTGGGACAAAAATACCGACAGTGTCATTGTCAGGATTACATGCCTGTGTTAAACATTCTTCCCAATTTGCACTTCCTAAATGAATGTTGTTTTCTGTTAATGAGATGTCTGCAATAAAATCACTGTTGTAAATGTAATCTTTAAAGCCTTCAATTCGTTGCTGGAGTGTTTTGTTGTGATTTTCATTATTTTTAATAGTAATGATAGATATGGTTCCTTGTGCTTTTATTTCTGAACACATCAATTTAGCGGCTAATTTTCCACTTTGGAATGCGTCCTGGCCGATAAAACTCAATGCATTGCTATTTGGTATATTAGAGTCTATAAGGCTAAAAGGGATGTTGGCTTTTTCTAGTTTTTTGGTGAGTTTTGCAGCTTCGAAGTTGATTACCGGGGCGAGGATAACACCATCGGGTTTGAGTTTTATAAGCTCGTCAGCCTTTTCTATAAAAGAAGGTACAGAGTTTTGGTCGAAATATAAAATCTCTAGTTTTATTCCAAATTTACTCAAATTCTTTTCAGCCATTTTTATTCCCTTAGACGGCATCTCCCAATATTCACCTTCAACAAAAGAAGGGACAAGCGCAATAATATCATACGATTTGTTTAGTACCAATCCACGTGCATAAATATTAGGCTGGTAATTTACTTTCTTGATTATTGCTGATACTTTTTCTTCGGTCTTTTTGGAAACCTTGCCACGTTTATGGATTACTCTGTCTACAGTTCCCAGTGATACGTTGGCTAATTTGGCTATTTCTTTTATTGTCAAGCTTCTGTTCTTTCTTAGTTCAGCGACTAAATTAATAAAATTAAATGAATGAGGTTCGTTAACACTAATTCTTAGCTTTGGTTTCTATAGTTTTTTGGTCAAGAGTACAATCTTTTCATTGTTAAAGTTGGTGCAGAAGAATAAATAAATATCTCCACCATCTTGAATCTTGGTTTTTTTGCGTATTTGAGCTACACTTTCCGGAAAATTCCTTGTTGTAATATGGGCTTTATTGTTTGGTAAAACTTTCTTTAAAGCTTTCTTATTGTATGACAAAACTTCTTTTATAATAAAGCTTCTGCCGGGGAAGTCAATGGCTTTATCGCTGGTATAAAGATGAGTATTGGGGTGCAGCTTATTTAGCGATAACTTTTTTGCTATTGTATTAAAACCTCCACTTTTTAAAATAGCCGCGTTGGGTTCGTATAGATATTTACTAGGTAAAGTTAATTTAAGGGGAGAAGCAGCCTCATTGGATAGTTTAAAACTGAAATAGTCATTTCCTTGTTTCTTTATGTTGATGGTCTTAACAGAGATATCGTCCGTTTCTTGCCTGTTATCCAATAGCCATAGCAGTTCTTTCACCTCGTTGTTTACAGCGACAACATGAATTTCTTTTACCTTGTCCAGCTCTTCAATACCCTTGGTGATATCCAAAAGGGGGGAGGTTTTCACCATAACCCTATCACTCTTCTCAAATAGTTGAGGAAGGATTTTGGTCATGTCCGGCAAACAATCCTGTAGTAAAAACACCTTATTTTTCACCAAATCCCTTCGGGAAGGATCGATAAAAATACAATCAAAAGTGCGTTTGCTTCCGGTAAGGAAATCGAGTCCGTTTTCAGGGATGGAATGAATGTTGCTTTTTCCTAAAATTTTAAAATTGTAACCGGCGATTTCTGACAATTCTTTATTGATTTCACAGTGAAAAACTTCATCAAAATGTTCCGCAAAAAAATAACTGTCAACCCCAAATCCCCCGGTAAGGTCAAGAAGGGTTTTTCCGCTTACCAAACGAGCTTTATATCGTGCAGTCTCTTCTGAAGAAGTTTGCTCCAAATTGAGTTTGTTGGGATAGTAGATAAGATCAGTTTTAAACCAAGTAGGAAGTTTCTTTTCTGCTTTTTTCTTAGATTCTATCTGTTCGGCGATCTCTTTAGTCGTTACATCTTTGAAATGTGGGTTTTTTAACAAAAATGACAAGATGTCAGTAGTTAAATTTTTTGATATAAAATCTTGTACACCAGTATATAAAATATTTTTATTCAAAGTATTATTTTAAGTTTTTCGTAAACTTTTTTACAATAGTATTTTCTGATAAAAATTCCCTTAAAATTACCTTTATGGCCGTATAAACAGGTACGGCGAGTATCATCCCGGTTACACCAAAAACAATTCCTGAAATGATGATGACTAAAAATATTTCGAGTGGATGTGACTTTACACTACTGGAAAAAATAAAGGGCTGACTGATGAAATTATCAACCAGTTGTCCGATGACAAATCCAATCAAAACATAGATGGCTTTTGGAAGAATAACCGTACTGAAATCGGCTCCTAAATTACTCGTCATGGCAAGCGAAACCATCAGTATTCCTCCGATCAACGGACCGACATAGGGAACTAGGTTTAAGAGGGCACATAAGAAAGCGATTACAATGGCATTTTTGATCCCGAAAATCAATAAAACAATGGTATAGATAACAAACAAAACCGTGATTTGAAGCAATAATCCAATAAAATATCTTGACAGTAAATTTTTTATGGATTCCATAGAATTTATTACATGTTTTTCTTGGTCATCCGGTACAAAAGTGAGTAATCCGTTTTGAAATAGTCGGCTATCCTTCAAAAAAAAGAACAAAATGAAAATAATACTGAACAAGGCAACGCTAAACGAACCAATACCGCCAAGAATGAAGTTAAACAGGTTGGGAATGGCAGAAAGGTCGATGTTTGAAATAAATTTAGATTTTGTGATGGATTCTTGAAGGGATTTTTCAAAATTAAATTGATGGAGGTTGAAATAATCCGCCATTTGAATATATAAATGTTGCAAATTTCCTTTGAGATCTTCAATGTCCAGTAGGGAAAGATTTCTCCCTTGTTCGACTATCAACGGAATAAAAAGGCTTATAAGCCCTGCCAAAAAGGCAACCATCAGCGTCATGGTGGTTAAAACTGCTATGTTGTCATTGAATTTACAGCGTATTCTAAGGAAACGTACCAACGGCCTTCCGATAAGGGAAATAACAACTGCGATAATGATATAAGCGATCACCGCTTGAATTTTATACAGGAAATATAATAATAGCGCAATACCTACAAGAATAGCGATGGCTCTAAGGATACCTTTCGAGATTGTTTTTGAATTCATTTTTTTGGTATAGTTAGTTAAATAGGCTACCTCAGGGCAGGCCTATAAAAATATTAAGTGAAATTACCTTGGCTTATTTTAATGCAGAACATCAAAGGTTTAAATCCATTTAATGAGATAAAATTAAAGAAAATGCGTCTAAAATCTACGAATTATAATAATTAGTTAATTCATAAAGATGTACTGATCAGTTTTCAAAAGCGTATTGAATAATATTGGCGCCCATTTGCAAAGCTATTTGTCGCACATCTTCGGGATCCTTGTGTACTTCGGGGTCTTCCCATCCATCTCCCAAATCAGTTTCATAGGTAAAAAGCAAGATCAAGCGGTTGTTGTCAAATATCCCTAAGGCCTGAGGTGGTTCCCCGTCGTGCTCGTGTATTTTTGGGATGCCGTTTGGGAACTTATAGGTTTGGTTAAAAATAGGATGGTTTACGGGAACTTCCATAAGTGTTTTGTCCGGAAATACCTTGGCGATTTCTTTTTTGAAAAAAGGAGCCATTCCGTAGTTGTCATCGACATGTAGAAAACCACCGGACAGCAAATAATTGCGTAAGTTTTCAGCTTCAGTTTCAGAAAAAAACACATTTCCGTGTCCGGTCATGTGGATAAACGGATATTGAAAAATATCAGAACTGCCGGTTTCCACGGTCTCCGGTTTGTCTTTTAAGGTGGTATGGATGTTTTTATTGCAAAACTCGATAAGATTGGGAAGCGCAGTAGGATTGGCATACCAGTCCCCGCCGCCATTGTATTTTAGTAGGGCAATTTCCTGTGAAAAAGAGAAGGCTGAAAAAAGAAATAAGGCGTAAGATGTAAATTGGGAACGTGTCATAATATTCAGTAGGAATGATTGCTTCTATTGTCAATAATGGTTACGATAAAAAGAGTGTTATTTATTATTTTGTAAATTAATGAGTTGTTTTTGTCTATTGGGCATTTGTGATACTGCAACAGCTTGGATTTTGGACAAATTTCTTCAAAAGTCCGAACTCTTTCTACTAAATCAATAAGGTTTTTATCGAATTGAATAGCAATTGAAACGTCCCATTCCAAAATCAAATAATCAATGGTTCTGTAATAATTGCGCAGTGATTCTTCAGACCAAACGACTTCCATTATTTAATTTTTTCATTCAGATAATCTTTCATTTTCTTTATAGCTTCTGAATGTGGGACAACCCTTCCGTTTTCTATATCATCTTCCCCTTTTTGAATATATGCTGCTTGTTCTTCAGAAAGAGAGTTGGCCCAATCCTCATCTTCCAAATAATCGTGTTTGAACAGCAAATAATCCAAATATTTATCCAATTCGACTAAAATACTTTCAGGTAATTTATCGATACGTTTGTTTATTTTTGATGCAGTGTCCATAGCTTTATTAAAATTTAGCTATGCTAAGATACCCAAAAAAAAGTGAAATTTCTTGATTTTGTGCCAAAGCCAATTTTTATACGTATAAATTTTATATTTTTGTCGTATTATTGAAAGAAAATAAAAAATGGATGCAAAAGTCACCTTGTCATTCGACAAACAGGTTATTGAAAGAGCAAAAGCGTATGCCGCAGAGCACAACATTAGTCTTTCGAGGCTTACGGAATTTATTTTCAAACAAATAACCAGTGAGCAATACCAAACCCTGGAAGATATGCCTATATCTGATTGGGTTCACAGCGTTGCCGAAGGGGAAGTAGAGTATCAAAAAACACCTTCCCGTAAACAAATGAAGTCCGAGTTTTTAAACTCCCGTAAATGAAGGTTTTTGTTGATGCCAACATTTTGGTGGCTGTGCTGAACAAGCAATATCCGTTGTTTCCATTTGCTGCACGGGTATTGAGTCTTTCTGATTCAAAAAATTATGAAGTGTTTACCTCGCCTATTTGCCTTGCAATTGCTTTTTATTTTGCCGAAAAGAAAAGTGGTTCGAAGAAAGCCAAGCAAAAAATAGCATTGCTGTCTGAAAAATTAAAAATCGCTTCAGCTGATGGAAACGCAGTAAGGTTGGCATCAAAAAATCCAGCAGTGAATGATTTTGAGGACGGATTGGAATATTATTCAGCCGTAAACTCTGGATGTGTGATGATTGTTACTGAAGATGTTGGTGACTTCCACTTTTCTGAAATCCCGGTGTATAATTCTGAAACATTTCTAGCGCAACTCCCTAAGTAATTTTTAAAAATTGATTTACTTTTCGTTAGTAAACCCAATACTATGACATGCCACAATAGCTGCTGTTTCAGTACGCAATCTGTTTTCTCCCAAAGAAATGGGGATAAAGCCCTGTTGAAGTGCTAATTCGATCTCTTTGGTTGAAAAATCGCCTTCAGGACCTATTAAAATAAGAGTGTCTTCAGCAGCTTTAACACGGTCTTTCAGGCTTGCTTTCTCTTCTTCCTCACAATGCGCTATGAATAACCGTCCGTCGAACTTGTTTTCCGTAAGAAAAGTGCTTAGCTGAACGGCTTCATTTAGTTTAGGGAGGTAGCATTGCAACGATTGCTTCATGGCAGATTGCAAGATCTTTTCGTAGCGTTCCGGCTTGATAACTTTCCTTTCCGAATGGTCGCAGATAATCGGTGTGATTTCATCAATGCCTATTTCAGTAGCTTTTTCCAAAAACCATTCATAACGATCATTCATTTTTGTCGGGGCTACGGCCATATGCAAATGGTAATCCCTCTTGGGTTTCATTTCAGAAGAAACAATAGAAACCGTGCAGTGCTTTATGTCAGCCTGAATAATTTCAGCTTTAAAAAGCCATCCTCTGCCATTGGTAATAAAAAGTGTATCACCCTCCTTTTTTCTCAACACTTTGCTGATATGCCTGCTTTCTTCTTTATCAAAAGCATATTGTTGAGGGGGCTGCTCAATGTCCGGGGCGTAAAAAAGCTGCATATGCGATGGTTTATGCGTGATCGATAGCAAATCGCGCTTTTGCGGTTGTTTTTATATCAGCAAAATCGTCATTAAGGAATTTGTAGTATCCTACAATCCCGATCATGGCTGCATTGTCTGTTGTGTATTCAAATTTAGGGATATAGCTTTTCCATCCAAAGCGTTTTTCACAATCTTTCATGGTTTTTCTGATGCCTGAATTGGCAGAAACCCCGCCACCTATGGCAATTTGCTTGATCCCTGTTTGTTTAGATGCTTTTTTTAGCTTGTCAATAAGGATATCGATAATCACATGCTGAATCGAAGCGCAGATATCATTTAAATTTTCCTCAATAAATTTCGGGTTTTCCTTGGTTTGCTTCTGAATAAAATACAAAACAGCGGTTTTGAATCCGCTAAAACTGAAATTGAGGTCTTTCACTTTCGGTTTTGGAAACGAAAAGGCTTTTGGATTCCCTTCTTTTGCATATTGATCGATCAAAGGTCCGCCGGGATAGGGGAGTCCCAATATTTTAGCCGATTTGTCAAAGGCTTCGCCTACGGCATCGTCAAGGGTTTCGCCTATCACTTCCATATCAAAATGACTGTTTACCTTCACGATCTGTGTGTGTCCGCCGCTTATGGTCATCGCCAGGAAGGGGAATTCCGGCATAGAGGTTTCCGGTTCTTTTATAAAGTGTGCCAGGATGTGTGCTTGCATGTGGTTCACCTCGATCAAGGGGATGTTCAACCCCAAGGATAAGGATTTGGCAAAAGAAGTACCCACCAACAGTGATCCCATTAATCCGGGTCCTCTTGTAAAAGCTATGGCAGATAATTGTTTTTTATCGATATTTGCCTTACTCAATGCTTGATGTACTACCGGAACAATGTTTTGCTGATGTGCCCTGGACGCAAGCTCGGGTACAACGCCGCCGTATTCTTCGTGAATTTCCTGGCCGGCAACAACATTGCTCAATACTTTATCGTTGTGGAGTACAGCGGCAGAAGTATCATCGCAAGAAGATTCTATAGCTAGTATGTAAACATCATCCTTATTCATGCTATCTTTGGAATGGAATTTGAATGCAAAGGTAAAACATTAAGAACTATCAAAAAACTGAAGAAAATATTAATTAGAACGGTGCTTGTCCTGTTCCTTTTATTGGTCATGGCAAGCATATTCCTTTCTTTGCCTTTTGTTCAGACTTCGCTGGCCAATAGGGCCACCAACTATTTAAATGAAACTTTTGGTACACATATCACCATAGACAGACTTCATTTTATGCCGTTTTTAGGAGATGTAAATGTTAATGGGGTATATGTAGAAGATTATAAAAAGGATACGCTTATTTATATTGATAAGCTGAATACTTCCATTTTGAGTTTGTCAAATATTGCAAAAGGCGATTTGGAGTTCGGTAGAATTAATGTTGACAATCTGCTGCTGAACATGAAGACTTATAAAGGGGAGACTGATACAAATTTCAATATTTTCATAGACAAACTCGATAGCGGTGAACAGAATCCAGAAAAAACCTTTTTGATGACTTCTTCACATATCTCAGTAAAAAATAGTGAGTATAGATTGATTGATGAGAATAAGGAGGCACCGGTTATTTTAGGTTTGGAAAATTTGCATATCGAAGCAGATGATTTCAGTGTTGTGGGACCAAAGGTGAACATCGGGGTTGATGAATTGGACTTTACCACTAAAAAAGGGGTGATCGTAAAGCGATTACAAACCGATTATTCGTATGACAAAAATGAAATGCGACTCGATAATTTGTCCATTGAAACCCAAGAATCGCTTATTAAAGGAGATCTAAGTTTTAATTATCAGGTTGAAGATTTCCAGGATTTTTTAAACAAAGTAAAACTTTCAGGTCAATTTGTAGAGTCTACGGTGGCTTTGGACGAGGTCAACCTTTATTTTAATGAGTTTGGTAGGGGACGTATGGTGGAATTGTCGACACAGATCAATGGAGTGTTGAACAAACTTGAACTGAAGAGTCTGGACATGACTTCAGAAAACACACATATTGATGGAAATTTTGTTTTCAATAATATGTTTGAGAAGGATAAGAATTTCAGTATTGATGGTAACATTCGCAATGTCTCTTCAAACTACTATCAGCTCACCAGTTTGTTGCCCGATATTTTAGGGAATGCCTTGCCGTCGTCGTTTAGCAGGTTGGGGCAATTGAACGTAAACGGACGTGTAAGGATCACCGAAGAATCTGTTTATGCCAAGGTGGATATGAGTTCAGATATAGGAAAGGGCTATTCAGATCTTACGCTTACCAATATCGACAACATTGACAACGCCTCCTACAAGGGATTTTTATCACTTCAGGATTTTGACCTCGGGACTTTTATTGAGAATGAACAACTTGGAAAAACCACACTCGATGTGGATGTGGACGGGAAAGGTTTTGATCAGGAATCGCTTAACACAGAAGTTATCGGAAAAATAATCACAGTGGAATATAACAGTTATGAATACAAAGGTGTTAATGTTTCGGGAATTTTAAAAGATCAGCTTTTTGATGGGACTGTCACTTCGAGAGATGAAAACTTTGATGTGGACTTCAAAGGATTGGCAGATTTGTCGGGAGTAACCAATGAATTTAAGTTTGTGGCCTCGGTGAACAGGATGGATTTGAACAAACTCAATTTTGTGGAACGAGACAGCGTTTCAGTCTTCAAAGGAAATATCATGGCCGATATGGTGGGAAACAATATGTATGATTTGGAGGGAGAGGCCTATTTCCGAAAAACCAATTATACCAACCAAAACGACAGTTATTATTTTGAGGATTTTTCGATAAGTTCGGTTTATCAAGGTGAAGAACGGATCATAAAAGTAAATTCCCCGGATATCATTACGGGCGAGTTGAGTGGAAAATTCAATATCAAAGAACTCGGCAATTTGGTGAAGAACTCGGTAGGAAGTATTTATACCAATTACAATCCGGTGGAGATTTCAGAAGGACAATATGTCGATTTCAATTTTAAGATCTACAACAAGATTGTCGATGTGTTCTTTCCCGAGATTGAGTTTGGTAGCAATACCTTTATCAAGGGAAGTATGGCCGCAGATGAAGGAGATTTCAAATTGGAGTTTAACTCACCAATGATCAACGCCAATGGGAATATCTTTGACAATATCCAGATTCAGGTGGACAATAAAAACCCACTTTACAATACCTATGTGGAAGTCAATAGTATTGAATCTGATATTTATGATGTAACTGATTTTAACCTGATCAACACCAAGATTAACGATACACTTTTCTTTAGAACGGAATTTAAAGGAGGGGAGGAGTTCAACGATATTTACAACCTTAATTTTTACCACACCTTCAATGACAAACAGGAATCGATTATTGGTTTAAAGCGATCTGAACTTGGGTTTAAAGGTCGTGATTGGATTATCAACGAAAATAATGATACCGATAACAAGGTGAGTTTCAACAAAACGCTGGACACCATCAACATTCGGCAAGTGGTTATGAATTATGAGGAAGAACAAATCCGTTTGGAGGGAACGCTTATCGATAGTACCTATAAAGATATTGACTTGGAGTTTGAGAAAGTGACCCTGAGTCAGATCATGCCCGATATTGATAGCCTTAAGTTAGATGGTGTTGTTGACGGCTATTTCAATATTTTACAGCGAAATAAAAATTATACCCCCTCTTCGAATGTAAAGATCTCCGATTTTAAAGTTAACGATTTTGAATTGGGGAACTTGTTCTTGTCCATTATCGGAAACGACAACCTTAGCCAATTTGGGGTAAACGCAAAAATTGTGAATGAAAACTCGAGGGATGCGTTGAATATTTATGGAGATATTTTTTCTTCTGAAAAGGATACAAGACTGGATCTAACAGCCAATTTGGAAAGCCTCAATCTGAGGCCATTTAGTCCACTGGGAGGGGAAGTTATTTCCAATATGAGAGGACTGGCATCCGGGAAGTTTAAGATTACCGGGGCTGTAGAAAACCCGGAAATGAACGGATCCTTGCAATTGGTCGATGCAGGGATGAAAGTGCCTTACCTGAACGTGGATATGGATTTTGATAAGGTGGCAAATGTCAATTTGGAAGGACGCTCTTTTAAATTTGATAACATCACCCTTGTCGATACGCGATACAGGACAAATGCCACATTGAATGGTTCGATTACCTATGACCATTTTAAAGATTGGTATCTCGATCTGTATTTAGATACGGGAGGAGATCGCTTTTTGGTGCTGAATACCGGTCCGGATGAAGATGCACTTTACTACGGAACAGGATTTATAAGCGGGGATGCTCAGATATACGGACTCACCAACGAGATGATCAATATCGATGTGAATGCCCGCACAGAAAGAGGAACTACTTTCATTATACCGGTGAGTGATGTTACCGAAATAGGTGATACTTCCTTTATTCATTTTATAGAGAAAGATGAATCGGGCGAAGGAGCCGGACAACGCGAGTTGGCAGATGTGCAAGGTATAGAGATGCAATTTGACCTGGATGTTACGCCACAGGCGGAAATAGAGATCGTTATCGACCCTCAGACCCGTAGTACTTTGCGGGGAACAGGAGCGGGGAACCTTTTGATTGAGATCAATACCAACGGAAAATTCAGGATGTATGGTGACTTTATCACCTATACGGGAGATTATAACTTTAAATACGGAGGGTTTATCAATAAACGTTTTATCGTACAACCCGGAGGGACTATCAACTGGGAAGGAGACCCATTGGATGCCGATGTAAATATTTCGGCTAAATATTCTCTGTACGCAAACCCGGCCGTTTTGTTGGACAATGCGCAGATCACCCGAAAAATTGAAACCGATGTGTATATCAATCTTCAAGGGCAATTGATGCAACCCACCTTGGATTATGAAATAAAATTCCCAAGCACCAATGCGGTGATCAATGCGGAATTACAATACCGGTTGGACGATAACGCCAAAAGGGAATTACAGACGTTTTCACTCTTGTCGCAAGGGGTGTTTCTAAACGAGCTGAACATCAGTCAGACAGCCGTAACAGGAAATCTGGTACAAACCGCCTCCAGCCTTTTCAATCAGGTGCTTAATGCCGGCGACGGTAAGTTTGATGTAGGTGTTTCTTATGAGATCGGTGAAAGAAATCCGGAATTGGATTACGCCACAGAAGATCGTTTGGGAGTAACTGTTTCTACACAAATCAACGACCGTATTTTGATCAACGGAAAAGTAGGAGTGCCGGTTGGCGGCGTTACCGAAACGGTAGTAGCAGGTGATGTTGAAGTCCAAATATTGCTGAACGAAGAAGGTTCACTCACGGCAAGAATATTCAACAGGGAAAACGAAATCCAGCAGTTTTTTGCCCAGCAACAAGGCTACACACAAGGAGTCGGACTTTCCTATCAGGTAGAGTTTAATACGTTCAGGGAGTTGATGAAAAAGATCTTTGAAGGAAATCCGAAGAAAAATACACAGCAGCCCGAAGAAGTAGTGGAAGAGGAAGACGATTCGATGGGGAATGGTTTGGTGAATTTTAGGACGAAGAAGGCAGAGGATTGAAAAACACCATGCTTCAAAAAAACAATTGTTAAGACTTTTAATCAAAAATCAATCTAACGAATATCATCTAAATCCCACTAAGAGGGGCTTACCTTGAGGTAGTTGATTTTAGGGCGGGATTTTTACTATCTTTGTATTATGATAGCAATTAATCAGTATATCAATGAAATAAGGGCATTGTGTAAAACTCACAATGTGGAAAAGTTATACCTTTTCGGATCTGCTACTAACGATGATTTCTCACCTGAAAGCGACATAGATTTTTTAGTGAAATTCAAAAAAATTGACTTAGCTAAATATTTCGAGAATTATATGGTTTTAAAAGAGAGCTTGAAAAATATATTTAATAGGGAAATTGATTTAGTAGAGGAACAAACCTTAAAAAACCCTATACTGATTAAGTCTATTAACAAAAGTAAAGAGCTAATTTATGGATGAGCGGATTTTAAAATGGCTCTATGACATTAAATTTGCTATCTCAGAAATTGAATCTTATTTCGACGGAAAGGAAATGGACTTTTTTGAATATCAAAAAAACACCATGTTAAAAAGAGCTGTTGAGAGGGATTTGGAAATCATTGGAGAGGCAGTAAATAGAATTCTTAAAACCGATAGTACTTTTGAAACTTCAATTTCGGACGCCAAAGCCATAGTTGGTCTCAGGAATCAAGTGATTCATGCTTATGACAGCATATCAGATGAAAACATTTGGGCAATAATTTTAAGTCATCTTCCTAAATTAAAGATGGAAATTGAAAAACAGATAAGCGAAAATGAATGACGAAATGATAACCATTAACTGATAGAAATTCCATCCCGAAGCTTCGGGACAAGCATCAAATTCCAAAAACCTTAATTGAAAAAACAAAAAAATATATTACTCTTTTTATTGGTAATCCTTATTATCGGTTTTTTAATTCCTCAGAATTTAAAAATGCCGGTGAATAAAGCAACTAAATCGGATTACAATTCAAAATCGTTTTGGTATTTCCCTTGGGGAAAATCAGTAACCCATAAAGGAGTTGACGTTTTTGCAGAAAAAGGAACTGAAATCAACGCTGCTACAGCCGGATTGACTTTATATTCGGGAAAAATAGCAGTGGGTGGAAATATAGCTTTGGTTCTTGGTCCAAAGTGGAGATTGCATTACTATGCACATATGGACGAATTAAACACCTCGACTTTATCTCTTGTCGATCATGAAACAATCATAGGAACTGTGGGGGCAAGTGGAAACGCAGTCGGAAAATCGCCTCATCTGCACTATGCTATTTTAACTTTGATTCCATATTTTTGGAGAATCGACTCTGACAAACAAGGTTGGAAAAAAATGTTTTACTTGAATCCGATTGAATATTTTGAAAACTAAAACAACTCTATGAAAAAGTGGAGAAAAGCAACATCCAAGCCAAAGAAAATAGAGTTTTCAGAAACTGACCGAATTGGAAAGTACGAACATATTGCGGTTGATTTTTTTGATAAGATCATTGGAATTGATTTTTACGATTGCTTTGTCTCGGATGAAAGCTCTTTATATGATTTTGATTCAGAGTTTCTTTTTGATTTGGAAAACGATGAAATCCTAAAAAAAATTAAATCTGAATACGGAATTGTACCAAAAAGTGAAGCCTGCATTCTTGTAGATATTTTTGAACAAATTGAAGGGGAAGCTGATGGTTGACAATGGTTTTTTAAAACCAACTTCAAAATTTAATGAAAGAAATCCTTAGAGCACATATAGAAGAAATTGTTCAGCTTACTGATGATGAGTTTGCTCGTGTTTTACCACATTTCATACCAAAAACATTCAAAAAGCATCAAATTGTAGTGCATCAGGATGATCTGGTAAAGTATAATTTTTTTATTCTGAAGGGGCTGATGAAATCTGCAAGAATCACTTCCGATGGCAAAGAACATATTATGCAATTTGCTATGGAAAATTGGTGGATTACCGATTTAGAAGCTTTTCACAATGGAACCAATTCCAAGTTTACCATTGATTGTTTGGAAGATACCACGACTTATGTCATAACATTGGAGAGCAAACTTAAACTTTGTCAAGAACTCCCCAAAATGGAACACTTTTTCCATGTTAAGACCACAGCAGGTTACATTGCCCTGCAAAAGAGAGTACTTTGCTTTATTAGCAGCAAAGCTCAAGACCGATATCACAATCTTTTGGAACAAGATCCAATGCTTATCCAACGCGTTCCCAAAGTAATGATAGCTTCTTTTTTAGGGGTTAGTAGGGAAACCTTGAGTCGGTTTACCCCTTGAATTAGTGTGATAAATCTCACATCATATCTGTGACAATTGTCCTGTATTTCCTGTTTGATTCACCATAGTTTTGCTCTGTAAAGTTTATTTAGAAATCAACTACCTCGGGGGTAAGCCTGTCTGCCGACAGAGGCAGGCCCACGAAGTATTCAAACGAATAAACCTTAACTCATTTCGATGCAGAGCATCGGGGAAACTTGCCTGACGGCAGTCAGGTTAAACCCACTTAGTGGGATTAAAAAAGGAAAATTATGAAATTTAAAAATTTAGGAAACTCAGGATTGAAAGTCCCTGTGCTCAGTTATGGTACTGCTACTTTTGCCGGTACGAATGAGTTTTTCGGGAAATGGGGAAAAACAGATGTCAAGGAAGCTTCCCGTCTCATAGATATTTGTTTAGAACACGACGTAAATTTCTTCGATACAGCCAATGTTTATTCACAAGGTGATTCTGAAGCTGTACTGGGAGAAGCTCTAAAAGGCAGAAGACAGGAAACTATTATTTCTACTAAAGCTACATTTCAAATGGGTGGTGGTGTGAATGATAAAGGCTCTTCCCGTTTTCATTTAACCAAAGCTTTGGACGACAGCTTAAAGCGATTGCAAACCGATTATATTGATTTGTATTTCATGCACGGATTCGACAAGGATACTCCTATCGAGGAAACCTTGAGAACCTTGGATAATATGGTTTCGAGCGGAAAAGTGCGTTACATTGGTTGTTCCAATTTTGCGGCATGGCAATTAATGAAGTCCCTTTCCGTTTCTGAAAAATTAAATCTGGAAAAGTATATTGTATATCAAGGATATTATTCATTGATTGGTAGGGATTATGAGCAAGAATTAATGTCGCTTTTGCAGGATCAAAACATGGGACTTATGGTGTGGAGTCCACTTGGTTGGGGTCGCTTAACCGGAAAAATCAAACGGAATAAAGCTACGGAAGATGGTAGGATAAAATCCGGTGGTGATGTGGGGGCTCCTCCTGTTAATGAAGAACTGATTTTTGATGTGGTTGAAGTTTTGGAGCGAATTGCAAATGAAAACAACAAAAGTATTCCGCAAGTTGCTATTAACTGGTTGCTTCAAAACGCAACAGTTTCCAATATCGTAATAGGTGCCCGAAATGAAAAACAACTGATAGATAACCTGGAAGCCGTTGACTGGTCCCTTCCTGAAAAAGATTTTGAGGAACTGAATCAAATAAGCAAACAACCTATGATTTATCCACATTGGGTTGGGGAAAGGTAAAATTGAGCTTTAGACAATATTGTTTCCTACGTCCTAAGTCTTGAAATCTTATGTCGAAAAACAATCAACACTTGTCAACAACATACTTTAAACCAACTTTTAAGTTCTAATTATTTGTAAATCAAATATTATAATCATAAATTTGCACTCCTTTTTGCAACCCCAAGGGGGAAAAGGGATTGAAGATCAATTATTTTAAAAACAATCTTCTGTTGTTAATTGTTGCTAACCTCTTGATTTAACACAGAATACAAATTTTTATCAGCAGATGGCTGAAACTAAAGAAAAAAAAGAAAAAGCTACGAAGCAGGCTGAGGAAACAAAGGCTGCTGAAGCAAAACAAGAAGTAAAAGAAACTGTTTCTCCGGAAGAGTTTCTTGAGAATTTCAACTGGCACCGATACGAAGAAGGTATTGAGCAGGTTGAAGATTCAAAATTAAAAGAATTCGAAAATCTTGTTGAAGAGAATTTTGTAGATACGGCAGACGAGGAAGTTGTAGAAGGAACCGTAGTTCACTTGACAGACAGAGAGGCGATTATTGATATCAACGCAAAGTCTGAAGGTGTAATCTCTTTAAACGAGTTTCGTTACAATCCAAACCTTAAGGTTGGAGACAAAGTTGAAGTTTTAATCGACGTTCGCGAAGATAAAACAGGGCAGTTGGTATTATCTCACCGTAAAGCCAGAACTATTAAGGCTTGGGATCGAGTAAATGACGCCCACGATAAAGGAGAGATCGTAAATGGTTTTGTAAAATGCAGAACCAAAGGAGGTATGATCGTAGATGTATTCGGTATCGAAGCGTTCTTACCGGGATCTCAAATAGATGTGAAGCCTATCCGTGATTATGATGCTTACGTAGGAAAAACAATGGAATTCAAAGTGGTTAAGATCAATCACGAATTCAAAAACGTTGTGGTATCTCACAAAGCACTTATCGAGGCTGATATCGAAGAACAGAAAAAAGAAATCATCGGACAGCTTGAAAAAGGTCAGGTACTTGAAGGTACCGTTAAGAACATCACTTCATACGGGGTGTTCATCGACCTTGGTGGCGTAGATGGTTTAATCCACATTACAGACCTTTCTTGGTCACGTATCAACCACCCGAACGAAGTGGTAGAGCTTGATCAGAAATTAAACGTTGTGATCCTTGACTTTGATGATAACAAATCAAGAATCCAATTAGGTCTTAAACAATTACAGAAGCATCCTTGGGAAGCCCTTGGTGAAGAAGTTAAGATCGGTGATAAAGTAAAAGGTAAAGTAGTTGTTATAGCAGACTACGGTGCGTTTATCGAAGTAGCCGACGGTGTTGAAGGATTGATCCACGTTTCTGAAATGTCTTGGTCAACTCACTTGCGTTCCGCTCAGGATTTCGTAAAAGTTGGAGACGAAGTAGAAGCAGTGATCCTTACTCTAGACCGCGAAGAGCGTAAAATGTCACTTGGTATCAAACAATTGACGCCTGATCCATGGACAGACATTACTTCTAAATATCCTGTAGGTTCTAAACACACAGGAATCGTTCGTAACTTCACCAACTTTGGTGTGTTTGTAGAATTGGAAGAAGGAATCGACGGATTGATTTACATCTCTGACCTTTCTTGGACTAAGAAAATCAAACACCCATCTGAGTTTGTAAACGTAGGGGACAAACTGGAAGTAGAAGTATTGGAATTGGATGTTGAAGGACGTAAGTTAAGCCTTGGTCATAAACAAACTACAGAGAACCCATGGGACAAGTACGAAACAGAATTTGCTGAAGGTACCGTTCACACTGCGGAAATCGCTGAGATTGTTGACAAAGGAGCAACTATAGATTTCAACGAAGATATCGTTGCTTTTGTTCCTTCTCGTCATTTAGAGAAAGAAGATGGCAAGAAACTGAAAAAAGGAGAATCAGCAGACTTTAAAATCATTGAGTTCAACAAAGAATTCAAAAGAGTTGTAGCTTCTCACACAGCGATCTTCAAAGAAGAAGAAGAGAAAAATGTAAAAGCGGCTGCAAAACGTAGCAACCAAGCAGAGAAAACTACGCTTGGAGATGCTAATGCAGAGCTACAAGCATTGAAAGATAAAATGGAAGGGAAGAAAAAATAATTCTTCACCGTTCATTTAAAAGCAAAAGGCTGTCTCGAAAGAGGCGGCCTTTTTTTGTTGACATAAGATTTCATAACATGGGGTTTGAAAAATCATCCCGACCTAACTCTCCCGTCCGAGACAGGGAGGATTCAAAAGGTAGTTTACAATTAATTTTTAATACATTTATCTTTCCAAAGCAGTACAAAAGAAAAATGGCTTACGATACAAAACTTGCAGACCGGATAAGAGAATACCTTGTGAAATTCCCCAACCTCAAAGTTGAGGAAAAGAAAATGTTTGGCGGACTTGCTTTTATGGTAAACGGAAAAATGTGCGTTAACGTAAGCGGAGAAAACTTAATGTGTCGTTTTGACCCTAAATTAACACAAGACATAGCCAAAAAAAGAGGTTATATGCCTGTGATAATGAAGGGGAGGGAGTATGAAGGGTATTGTTATGTTGAACTGATAGGGTTTAAGAATAACAAAGATTTTGAATTTTGGGTTGAATTGTGTTTGAGTTTCAATGACAAAGCAAAATCATCTAAGAAATAAAGGCTGAAGGATATTCAGAAAAAACTTAGTGTTAAAAATCTAATCATTATAACATTCTGGTTATTTAACTAATCTATTTTCCGTAAATTCGTTAGCGCATAAATTAATTTATTGAACTAAAATGGAATAACGAGAGTAATTCCACCTGCCTGCCGGCATAGGCAGGTCTAACCTATTTAAAAAAAGAACAAATGAAAAAACTAATTTTATCAGCATGTGTTGTATTGGCATCCTTTACAGCAAATGCACAAGTTGAAACACCACAACCCAGTCCTTCAGCAAAATTGACACAGGAGGTGGGCTTGACGGAAGTTACAATTGATTATTCACGTCCGTCTATGCGTGGAAGAACTATTTTTGGCGATTTGGTTCCCTATGATGCAATATGGAGAACCGGAGCCAACGAAAATACGGTAATTACTTTTAGTGATGATGTAAAAATAGGAGGTAAGGAGTTGAAAAAAGGAGCTTATGCCATCTATACCAAACCGGGAAAAGAAAGTTGGGAAGTATATTTTTATACTGCTACCGACAATTGGGGAAATCCACAGGAGTGGGACGATAGTAAAGTAGCGGCCAAAGTTACGGCTGAAACTTTTAACCTTCCTTTTGATGTGGAAACCTTTACTATGGATATTGACAATCTGTCAAACGACGGTGCATCTATAGGGATTTTTTGGGAAAAAACCTATGTAGGCGTTCCTTTTGAGGTACCGACTTCTGAAAAAGCCTTGGCGAGTATCGAGAAGGTAATGAATGGTCCTAGTGCAGGAGATTATTACTCTTCGGCAGTGTATTATTTGCAATCGGATAAAGACTTGGATCAAGCACAAGAGTGGATTGATAAGGCCATAAGCATGCAAAATGGAGTTCCTTTTTGGATGTTGCGTCAAAAATCATTGATCCAGGCAGCAAGAGGCAATAAAAAAGAAGCGATTAAAACGGCTAAAGAATCCATGGCAGCAGCAGAAAAAGCTGGAAATCAGGATTATGTCGAGCTCAATAAAAAATCTTTAAAAGAATGGGGCGCTATGTAATTGCTCTTTTTTAAACGAGTTCATAAGAGGGTGTCTAAAAAGATTTGAAAGCCTATGTCACACTGAGCCTGTCGAAGTGTAATGTAACAAAAATCAAATCGTCTTCGACAAGCTCAGACTGACAATTTGTGTAAAAATAGTCTTTTTCGACACCCTTTTTTTATTCTAAAACTGTAGCATCCCGTGTGACCGTTTCCCCTTTTTGAAATACCAATCGGGCATCTTCGAGAATAAGGTACAAGCAAGGCACGATGACTAGGATAATGGAAGTGGCAAAAACAATTCCGAAGCCCAGGGATATTGCCATGGGGATCAAATAAAAGGCTTGACTTGAAGTTTCCAAAATGATTGGGGTCAATCCACCAAAAGTGGTCAGTGTGGTCAACATGATAGGTCGAAACCTACGGAGACCAGCTTCGTGAATAGATTCATAAATAGAAGCCCCTTTTTTTCGTTTCTTATTGGCATAATCAATCATAATCAACGAATCGTTTACCACTACTCCGGAAAGTGCAATTACACCCATTAAGCTAACCAAAGAGAGATCATATCCTAATAAAATGTGTCCAATTACGGCCCCAACAATTCCAAAAGGAATAGCCATCATAACCACCAGAGGTTGTATATAACTTCCAAATGCTACTGCTAATAGTGCATATATAATCATCATGGCTATCATGAATCCGCTCCATAAAGTGTTTGTAGATTCCCGCATATCGGCTTGGCTACCTTCAAAAGACCATGTTAGTCCGGGATAATCGGCACGTAGTTGAGGCAATACCTCTTCGTTAATTCGCTTCATTACCCTGCCTACTGCATTAGCGGGTTCAGTATCCATTCCCACAGTTACTACACGTCTTCCATCTCTTCGGTTTATGCTGGTGAATGCTTCTTGTTGCGTAACTTCAACGATATCGAGCAAAGGAACTTCAATGCTGTCTTGTGTACGGATAAGGAAGTTTTCCAAATGCAGAAGGTCTTTGCGTTCTTCTAATGGAAGTTTTACTCTTATTTCTATTTCGTTGATAGTTCGTAATTGTCGCATGGATAAAGCACCAAAGAAAGCATTACGCACCTGACGCCCAACTTCGGAAGAAGTTAATCCCAGGTTTCTTCCTGCAGGCAAAAGCTTAAAATCATATTGTTGTTTTCCTTTGTTAAAATTATCATTCACATCGCGTGTATTTTCAAATGCCTGCATCTTTTCAACAAATGCTTCACTGGCATGTTCCAACACATCTATTTGGCTATGACTTAAATCCACACTAATGGCTTGTTGGAATCCTCCGGGGCCTCGTTCTGCCTCAAAGGTAATTTGATCTACCCCGCTAATATCCCCAATATTATCGCGCCATAACTCAATAACTTCCCTGGCTGTGGTACTGCGTTTATCCGGTGGTAGCATTACAATTTCCACATCAATAAAATTTTGTCCCCGAACATTGGTTTTTATTCCTTCAGCTACTTCATATAAGTTGTGTTCATCAAACATTTGCTGGGTTGCTGCTGTAACTTCTTCGGCTACGACTGCTGCTTGGTCGGGTGTAGTTCCTTCAGGTAATCTCACTCCGGCTTCAATTTCATCTGCTGCTACTTCCGGCATCATAATCATCCCCATATGATCGCTATAACCATAGCCTCCCACCACAAGGAGAATAGCAATAGCTGTACTTAAGGTGATGTACCTGAATTTTAAGCATTTATCTAAAAACGGACGATAGTGTTTATCAATTATCTTATTAAAGCCACGGGCAAACTTTTCTTGCCAATTTTCCAGTTTTAACAACCATCCTTTTTTCTTTTTTCTTTTTAAATGCGCTAAATGAGAGGGAAGAATAAATAATGCTTCCAACAAGGACACCGCCAGAATTACAATAACCACAACCGGTAAGGGCCACCAAAACTTTCCGGTTTCACCGGGCATAAAAAGCAAGGGTACAAAAGCTATAATTGTGGTTATAATGCTGAAAATAACGGGTTTTGAAATGTCTTTTGTTCCTTCGATAGCAGCTTTTATAGGACTTAAACCTTGTTGGCGATATTCATAAACATTTTCTCCTACTACAATGGCATCATCTACAACAATACCCAGTACCACCAAGAACCCAAACATGGAAATCATGTTAATGCTAACGCCAATCACAGGTAAGAAAATTATTCCACCGATAAAGGAAATAGTCATTCCAACCATGACCCAAAAAGCAAGACGATATTCTAAAAAGAGCCCTAAGATGAGTAAAACGATAAAAATAGCTAAGATTCCGTTTTCCGTAAGAAGCGAGAGGCGTTCCCTGTAATCTTCGGCACGGTTGGAATCTATTCGATAATTGACTCCCGGAGGCAATTGAAAATCTTCCATGATTTGCAAGACTGTTTTTTCAATATCCAAAGGCGATTGGTCGCCCACGCGGAATATTTCTAAATCGATGGAAGGCGTTTGATTGAATTGTCCGTGAAACCCGGTTTCTTCAAACCCATCGGTAATGGTAGCAATATCGGCCAATTTCACTTGTGCTCCCGATGCGGAAGAGATGATAGTAATTTCGCCAAATTCTTGTGCCCATTGTTTGCGTTCTTGCATTCGCAGAAGGATTTCCCCGGACTGTGTTTCTATTGCCCCGGCAGGAACATCTTCACTGCTGTTAGCTATGATATTGGCTACTTGTCCTAAGGTGAGCTGATATTGCTGAAGATTATGCTGGGATATTTCCACTCGGGTTTCATAGTCGGGAACAAAGCCCAATTCTACCTGCGTGATTTCAGGATTGCTTAGGAAACGGTTTCGAAGACGCTCGGCCAGTTTCCTTAAATTCCAAAAATCGATATCGCCATACAGTGCTATTTGCATTACGTCCTGCTGCTGATCTTGCAGGGCAACTTCAGGTTCTTCAATATCGTCTGGAAATGTACGGATACGATTTACCGCCTGATCGATATCCTGAAAAGTTTTCATTCTATCGGTACCGGCAATAAGTTCGATAGAAACATTACCTGAACCCTCTTGTGCGGTGGAAGTTATTTCCTTAATGCCCTGTATGCCCCGAATGGCTTCTTCCACAGGAAGTAAAATTCCCTGCTCAACTTCTTCGGGTGCGGCACCTGGATAAACTACACTTACCTCAACAAAATCCAATTGAAATTGCGGAAATACTTCTTTTTGAATATTGAACATGGTCCAAATACCTGCGCCAATAAGTACAATCATCAAAAGGTTGGCTGCAATCGAATTACGTGCCATGTATGCAATGGCACCTTCATTCCGGATTTCTTTATGTTCCTTTTTTTCTGCCATTAATCACTCATTTCTTGTCGATTCTTTTTGGTTTCGGAGGAATCTATTTCTGTGCGTAAAGGTATTCCTGAAGCTACAGTGCTTAAATTGGTGGTCACCACTTTCGCATTGTCTTCTATACCATTACTGATATAGGCATATTCAGCATCGGTCAATGGTATAGTTACTTCTTTTATGGCTAATTTTCCTTCTTCCATTACCCAAACCGTATTGTTGTTTCGAACATAATCACGATCGATACGAATAGCATCTTGAATAGTTTTTCCTTGAATCCGGGTCTCTACAAAGGAACCGATGATCAATTTTGGTTTGTCCTGTTGCGATTCTTTAAGCGCTAATGGATCGGGGATACGCACAAGTACCCTTGCCAAACGTGTTTGATTGTTTAATGCCCCTATTTGTTTGTCTAAAAAACCGGTTCGATATTCTCCTTTGGGCCAAGCGGTTACATTCCTAATTCTTACACTTGAACCCTGTTCCTTTTTAGAATCGGGGAAAGAAAGCCATTTTAACTTTCCAAGAGGAACTGTAACCTCTACCCAATAAAAATCGGTACCTACCAAACGCCCCAGATTATCGCCCGGAGCTACTTGTGAACCTACGGTTACATTTTGATTAATGATATGTGCGTCAAAAGGAACGCGAAGGGTAGTTCGTTTCAAATCTAGCTGAGCCTGATTCACTGCAGCTTGCGCTGATATGACGGTTGCTTTAATGGCGTTTAACTGTGGTTTCCGTAGCACAAGATCTTGTTGATTTTGTGAAAGGGTGTCGCCTTCAATCAATTTCAAATCTTGCTCAGCAATAAATTGCCGTCCCATTTCAATTTCTACATTGGTTTTAGCTTGTAGCAGTTCACTTTTTCTGAGTTCCAAAGTATTTTGGTAATCGGAAGGATCAATTTGTAACAGCGCTTCCCCTTTTTTTAAAAATCCGCCCGGAGCAAAGTTTGGGTCACGGCGTATTACTTGTCCATTTACCAACGGACTTATCATTACATCTTCTATGGGGCGAACTGTACCTGTTACCACAATGGTAGGTTTAAAGTTGCCTTTTTCGACTTCTACAATGTTTACCAACATGGCCGATTCTTTAACTGCACCTTCACTTTTTGCCGTTGGTTCGGTTAAGAAAATAATGGTGATGATCACGATGGCTGCAAATAAAATGACTAAACAGATAAGGATGATCTTTTTTCTACTCATGGTCTCTTGGTTATTGTTCTAGTTCACTTTCCCTGCTCGTTTCGAAGGCTCCTGCCAGCGCACGATAGAGCGAAATTCTTATGCTCAATAGTTCTTGTTTTGCTGAAAGCATATCCCTTCGCAATTGTTGCTCTTGATCTAAGGCAAGCAGTACATCTAAATATTCGCTCAAACCATTTACAAATTCAATACGCAACTGTCGATTTGTCTTTTGTGCCAAATCCAATCGTTTCTCTAACACCGCAATTTGTTCTTTTTGTTTTTGTTCCCGGATTAAGGCATCTTCGACTTCCCGGAAAGCTGTTAATACTGTCTGTCCATATTGATAGAGGGTCTGGTTTTTAATAGCTTCGGTACGATCTACTTCAGCATTAAGCCTGCCGCCGTAAATTAATGGGGCTATTATGTTAGCTCCCAAGGTATAGGCCCATTCTTGAAATAAGTTATTGAAGTCGTTGGAACGCAATTGGGTAGCAGCGGTTAATGTAAGTCGTGGGTATCGGCTTGCAATGGCTGAAGCCATATCTCTGTCTGCCGCTAGCACTAGATTATATGCTTGTTGCACATCTGGTCGCCGGCGAATAAGGTCTAACGGCAAACCGGTTTCCGGGATTGAAGGGAGTTCTGGTAATGTGGCAGATTTTAATTGAAGCGTATTTTGAGGTGGTTTTCCCAACAATATAGCTAGCTGATTTTTAAATAATTCAACATTGGTTTCGTAAACTATTCTTTGATTGTGAGTAGCTTCTAAAAGCTGTTGCTGTCGCAAGATATCTGTACCACGTATTGTTCCTCCACTAAAACGAACACGAATCAATTTCATGATATCCTCATTGGTTTCAATCTGTTTTTTTGCAAGTTGTAATTGCTGCATGGCCGTTAAGTATTGAAACCAAGTTGTGGCAATTTCAGCAGAAAGGGTCATTGCAGCAGTTTGATAATCAAAATAAGAGGCCTCCAAACGAAAATTGGCAGCCTGTTTGCTGGATCGTAACCGCCCCCAGAGGTCTAGTTCGTAGGAAGCAGAAAGACCTAACTGGGTATTTTCCCCACCGGCAAAATCTGGTTTTGGTCTGCTAATTCCTGTTTGCAAATTTGCATCAAGTTGTGGCCAAAGAAATGAGGCTTCGCTTCGTCTAATGGCGTGAGCTTCCATAACCTGCTCCCAAGTTGCAGCAAGATTAAGATTTCGATTAAGGGCTGAATCTATAAGGGTGTTTAGTTGGTCGTCATTAAAAACAGTCCACCATTTTTCAGGAATTACTTCCGTTCCCGTATATGAAAATTCTTGAGGGTCGTTTATAGGAGCTTCAACCGTATCTAATTTCGGGGCGCAACATGTAAATAACAAAATGGCACAAAAAAGTAAGGGCATCCACATATGTCGTGGATACCGGTTGACAAGCGCCTCAAACCTAATATGTAGATGTTTCAATTTTTGATATTCTGATTATCAACGAACTACAATTTACCATTTAAAAAAAGGTTTTCAAAATAAAAAAAGTTAATAACCCTGACAGGTGATTTATTATTATATTATAAGTTCAAACCCAGCCTCCAAAATTTTGGAGCTTTTTCTCCCAATAATTACAGGAATTGATTTTCATAAACTTTAGCTACGGATACACTAATGGCTATTTAAAAATTATTAGTGTATCCGTGGCAAAAACAAACTTTCGGTCTGTAACCTATGGATTTGAAGCTCAAAGTGGTTTATTTTCGCAAAAAGGATATGATTTACATGAATTTCCCAAGCTTTTTTGCCCATTTTATTTTCTTTCCATAAGGAGCATACCGCAACGGAATATCAAGCCAATTCCCTCGCTTCACAACTGATTTTTGATGAGAGAAAGTATCAAAACTCTTTTTTCCGTGATAGGCACCTATTCCGCTATGGCCTACACCACCAAAGGGAAGGCGCTTGTTGGCAAAATGAACTACAGTATCGTTAATGGTTCCACCGCCAAAAGCGTATTGACGAATGATCTTTTTATAAAAACCGGATTTTTTAGAGAACACATAAAGCGATAGCGGTTTTTCATAGGTTGTGATAGTGTCTTTTATTTGTTGTTCGTCTATATAGCTAAGGATGGGTAAAATCGGACCGAAAATCTCTTCTTGCATCATCGGACTGTCCATTTTAGGCTCGCTGATTAGGGTAGGGGCTATGTAACGCTCTTTTTTATCAGTTTTTCCTCCAAATACTACATTTTGGTTTTCCAATAACACTAAAAGCCTTTCAAAATGTCCGTTATTGATAATTCGTGGGTAATCAGGAGATGTTTGGGGATTTTCTGAATAGGCCAATAAAATTTCTTCCTTTAAAGCATTGATGAGTTCACATCGTATATTTTGATGAACAAGGAGGTAATCGGGAGCAATACAAGTTTGTCCGCCATTTAAAAATTTTCCCCAAACAATACGCTTGGCTGCAAGGCGAATATTGGCTGTTTCGTCAACTATACACGGATTTTTACCACCCAGTTCGAGTGTTACAGGGGTGAGGTGCTTTGCAGCAGCTTGATAGACGATCCTACCGATTTTCGGACTTCCGGTAAAAAAGATATAATCCCACTTTTCATTCAGTAAAGCTTGCGCCGTTTCCTTTCCGCCTTCAACAACGGCAACATGTTCTTCAGAAAAGACATTTTTAATGATGTCTGCTGTTATTTTTGAGGTGTTCGGCACCAATTCCGAAGGTTTTATTACAGCAGTATTTCCGGCGGCAATCGCACCAATAAGCGGTGAAAGGGCAAGTTGAAATGGGTAATTCCACGGAGCAATAATGAGTACCGTACCATAGGGCTCTTTAATGATTTTTGCTGAGGAAGGAAAATTAACCAGTGACGGACGTACTCTTTTGGGTTTTGCCCATTTTTTAAGGTTTTTTATAGCGTCGTTCAGTTCGGCAATAATGATCTGTGTTTCGGTCAGTAAAGATTCAAATTCAGATTTTCCAAAATCGTCATATAGGGCTTTGCAGATAGCTTTTTCTTTGGAAATGACCTCTCCCTTCAATTTTTTCAAAAAGGATTTTCGATACTTCAGATCGACTGTTTTGCCATCAGAAAAGTATTTTTTCTGTGCTGAAATAATAGTTTGGGCGGTTACTGACATAAAATTTAAACTAAAAAAGTTTTTTCAATATAGAAATTATATCTAATATTGCAGTGATGCATAAGCAAATCATTAATATCATTTCTGTCATTGTCGTGGTGATTATTTCACTGTGAGAGGAAGGAATGTGTATTATTTAAATAATTAGACAAAGCCTTCCGGATTCGGGAGGCTTTTTTAGTATATAACAGAATGAATATCAAGAACATTATCATAGCCATTATCGTCATTATTAACTCGTGCTGAGTTGATACGGGAGACTATGTTTTATACAAAAGCCTGTGTCAATCGAGATACAGGCTTTTTTGTTGCCGACTAAGAGGGTTTAATTTTCCGATGTTTTACATCGAAATGAGCCAAAGTAAAATTTATTTGAATACCATGTGGGCCTGCTTTTGTCGGTATACAGGCTTGTCCCGAGGCAGTTGATTTGAATGTTTGAGCTGTTTATTTGGGGGTAAATAAATAACAATCGGGGATTAAATTGTATAAAAAATAAAGGTTGAATGTCCTAAAAAAATAAAGTTATTTGCCTGATTATCAAAAAGATAACTATTTATATCGAACGTTGGATTTAAAATTAGAAATAAAAAGAAGTAAACCTTGAAAATACATTAATATAAATTTGAATATAATTAATAATTGTCGAAAAATTTAACATTTAAAGTGAATTTAAACAAGTATAGCAAGCAAGTAACACAAGACCCGACGCAACCGGCGGCTCAAGCCATGTTGCACGCTTTGGGATTAACCGATGAGGATCTTCAAAAGCCGTTTGTGGGTATAGCCAGCACCGGATATGAAGGAAACCCGTGTAATATGCACCTGAACGACCTGTCTAAAGATGTGAAAAAAGGGGTTCAGAATGCTGATATGGTAGGACTCATTTTTAATTCGATCGGGGTGAGTGACGGAATTTCCATGGGAACTCCAGGAATGCGTTTTTCATTACCCTCCAGGGATATTATTGCCGATTCGGTAGAAACGGTAGTACAGGCGATGAGATACGACGGATTGGTTACTGTGGTTGGTTGTGATAAAAATATGCCCGGAGCATTGATGGCAATGCTTCGTTTAGACAGACCATCAGTATTGGTTTATGGAGGAACTATTGCTGCAGGATGTCACAAAGGAAAAAAACTGGATGTTGTTTCTGCTTTTGAAGCTTGGGGGCAAAAAGTGGCGGGAACCATTACCCAAGAAGAATTCAAAGGAGTGGTGCACCATGCTTGTCCCGGGGCAGGAGCCTGTGGAGGGATGTATACGGCAAACACTATGGCATCGGCCATTGAGGCACTTGGGATGGCATTGCCATACAATTCATCAACCCCGGCTGTGAGCAAAGAGAAAAATATAGAGAGCGAAGCAGCGGGTGAGGCCGTTCGCAATTTATTGGAAAAGGATATAAAACCATCAGATATAGTAACCAGAAAATCGTTGGAGAATGCCATTCGTTTGGTAACGGTCTTGGGAGGTTCTACCAATGCAGTACTTCACTTTTTGGCAATTGCCAAAGCAGCAAATGTGGAATTTACTTTGGAAGATTTTCAGAGAATTAGTGATACCACGCCGTTTATATCAGATTTAAAACCCAGTGGAAAATATGTGATGGAAGACCTGCATAAGGTTGGAGGTGTTCCCGCAGTATTGAAATATATGCTGAAGAAAGGAATGCTACACGGCGATTGTTTGACAGTCACCGGAAAGACACTGGCAGAAAACCTATTGGATGTTGACGACTTGACCGAAGGTCAGGAGATCATAAAAACAGTTGAAGATCCGATCAAAGAAAGCGGACACCTCCGCATTTTGTATGGAAACCTTGCTGAAGAGGGAGCTGTGGCTAAGATCACAGGAAAAGAGGGACTTTATTTTAAAGGAAAGGCTAAGGTTTTTGAAGGGGAATATGATGCCAACGACGGTATTAAAAATGGTGAGGTAGAAAAAGGAGACGTCGTCGTCATCCGCTATGAAGGTCCGAAGGGAGGTCCCGGAATGCCGGAAATGTTGAAGCCTACTGCAGCCATTATGGGTGCCGGGCTTGGGAAAGATGTGGCTTTGATTACCGACGGACGTTTCTCTGGAGGATCTCACGGGTTTGTGGTGGGACACGTATCGCCCGAAGCACAAACAGGAGGAAACATAGCCTTGGTGCAAGATGGAGATATTATAACGATCGATGCAGTAGAGAACAGCATCAATGTTGAATTGACTGAGGAGGAATTAGCAAAACGTAAGGCGGCATGGAAGGCGCCTGAATTAAAATTTAAAAAAGGAGTATTGTATAAATATGCAAAAACGGTTTCATCTGCTTCTCAGGGCTGCGTAACCGATGAATTTTAAACAATAGCCTCAATTTGATAATTGCGGCGCAGTCCGTAACTAAAAGATTGTTACTTATGGAAGTAAAAACACTAAAAAAAGGGGAAAGCATAAACGGAACCACAATAAGGATTTCCGGAGCAGAAGCTGTGATCCATTGCCTTTTGGCAGAGGGAATTGAAACCGTTTACGGTTATCCTGGAGGGGCAATTATGCCTATTTATGATGAACTATATAAATTCAGGGATAAATTACACCATGTCTTGACACGTCATGAACAAGGCGCTACACATGCCGCACAAGGCTATGCCAGGGTTTCAGGAAAAGTAGGTGTTGCTATGGCAACATCAGGTCCCGGAGCTACCAATTTGATTACCGGTATCGCCGATGCTCAAATAGATTCAACCCCTATTGTTTGTATCACTGGACAGGTGGCTCGCCATTTATTGGGTTCTGATGCTTTTCAGGAGACCGATATTATTGGAATTTCCACTCCGGTGACCAAATGGAACTATCAGATCACAAAAGCATCTGAAATTCCCGAAATCATGGCAAAGGCATTTTATATAGCAAGATCTGGTCGTCCGGGTCCTGTACTTATCGATATTACCAAAAATGCTCAGTTTGAAGAGTTTGATTTTGATTATCAGAAATGTACTGCGATCAGAAGTTATACTGCAAAACCAGTTGTAAACACTTCAAAAATTGAAGAAGCTGCGGCATTGATCAATAGCGCTAAAAAACCTATGATCGTTTGGGGACAAGGAATTATTTTAGGAAAAGCAGAAGAGGAACTAAAAACCTTGATTGAGAAGTCGGGTGTCCCGGCTGCATGGACCATCCTTGGAGCTTCCGCATTGCCATCATCACATCCGCTTAATGTGGGAATGGTAGGGATGCATGGGAACTATGCACCCAATATGCTGACTAACGAATGTGATGTTTTGATTGCTCTTGGGATGCGCTTTGACGACCGTGTTACGGGCGATTTGAATACTTATGCAAAACAGGCAAAAGTCTTGCATTTTGAAATCGATCCGGCAGAGATCAATAAAAACGTACATGCTGATGTTCCGGTATTGGGTGATGTAAAAGAAAGCCTGCAACAATTGCTACCGCTTATTAAAGAGAACAAACATGAGGCATGGCACAATGAGTATAAGGAAAAACACAAGATCGAATTTGAGAAGGTGATAAAACACGATATCTATCCGGAAAAAGAAGGTTTGACGATGGGTGAGGTTATTGAAGAAATCAATAATGCTTCCAAGCAGGAAGCCGTAATCGTTTCGGATGTGGGACAGCATCAAATGATCGCTTGTCGCTATGCAAAATTTAATACCACAAAAAGTAACATTACCTCCGGAGGATTGGGAACCATGGGGTTCGCACTTCCGGCAGCTATCGGAGCCAAAATGGGAGCTCCCGAACGTGAAGTTGTAGCGGTTATCGGTGACGGCGGCTATCAAATGACCATTCAGGAATTGGGAACGATATTCCAAACCAAAGTACCTGTAAAAATTGTGGTGCTTAACAATGATTTTCTCGGAATGGTGCGTCAGTGGCAGCAATTGTTTTTTGACAAGCGTTATGCCTCAACCGAAATGACCAATCCGGATTTTATAACCATAGCACAAGGTTATCATATTGAAGCTAAAAAAGTAACCAAACGGGAAGATCTGGCTAAGGCTGTTCAGGAAATGATTGCTTCTCCAAATGCATATTTCTTAGAGGTATGTGTAGAGAAAGAAGACAATGTATTCCCGATGATTCCGTCAGGAGCTTCGGTTTCAGATGTTCGTTTGAGTTAAAAAAATAAAAGTTTGAAGGTTAGGGTAATAGCCCAAGACCAAACAACTATAAGAATAAGAAAATGGAAGGCAATAAAACATTCACCATATCGGTTTATTCTGAAAATAACGTAGGATTATTGAACAGGATATCCGGAATATTTTTGAAGAGACATATTAATATTGAGAGTCTGAATGTTTCAAAATCTGAGATTGATAATGTTTCAAAATTTACGATCGTTATCTATTCTACTGAAGATTGGGCTCGTAAGATCGTTGGACAAATTGAAAAGCAGATCGAAGTGATCAAAGCTTATTATCACACCGACGAAGAAACCATATTTTTGGAAACGGGTTTATTCAAAATAGCTTCAAGACTATTGTTTGATGAACGTCAGATTCAGAATATCATAAAAGACAATCACTCAGAGATTGTAACGGTTTCTCCGGAATTCTTTGTCATCTCAAAATCGGGAAGGCGTGAAGAGATCGAAGAGATGTATGAACAGCTAAAACCTTATGGAATTATGCAGTTCGTAAGATCGGGAAGGATTTCCGTATCAAAATCAGAGATGCAAATCTCCAATATTTTAAAAGAATTTCAACTTTACTAAAAAGAATAATTACAACAACTAAAATTATAATAGATCAGAAAATGGCAAATTATTTTAATACACTTTCACTCAGACAGCAATTAGAACAATTAGGAGTATGTGAATTTATGGACATCTCAGAATTTAGTGATGGTGTAGAAAAACTAAAAGGAAAAAAAGTAGTAATTGTAGGATGTGGGGCACAAGGACTCAATCAGGGATTGAATATGAGAGACTCCGGATTGGATATTTCTTATGCCTTGCGTAAAGGAGCCATTAAAGAAAAGAGACAATCGTATGTAAACGCTACCGAAAACGGATTTACAGTAGGGACATACGATGAATTGATCCCAACGGCCGATCTGGTTTGTAACCTGACGCCGGACAAACAGCACAGCAATGTTGTGAGTACGATCATGCCTTTGATGAAAAAAGGATCGACATTGTCATATTCACACGGTTTCAATATCGTGGAAGAGGGGATGAAAATCCGTGAAGACATTACCGTGATCATGGTGGCACCAAAGTGTCCCGGTTCTGAAGTACGTGAAGAATACAAAAGAGGCTTTGGAGTACCAACACTTATAGCCGTTCACCCGGAAAACGACCCTGAAAGCAAAGGATTGGAGCAGGCAAAAGCTTATGCAGCTGCTACCGGTGGACACAGAGCTGGGGTATTGCGTTCTTCTTTTGTAGCCGAAGTAAAATCAGATTTGATGGGTGAGCAAACCATTCTATGTGGATTATTGCAAACGGGATCGATCTTGAGTTTTGATAAAATGGTTGAAAAAGGAGTCGATCCGGGCTATGCTTCAAAGTTGATTCAATACGGATGGGAAACCATTACAGAAGCCCTAAAGCATGGTGGAATCACTAATATGATGGATCGTTTGTCCAATCCGGCCAAAATAGAAGCGTACAGACTTTCAGATGAATTGAAAAAAATTATGCGTCCGCTTTTCCAAAAACATATGGACGATATCATGAGTGGACATTTCTCTAAAACCATGATGGAAGACTGGGCAAATGGAGATAAAAACTTGCATACATGGAGAGCAGAAACAGGGGAAACAGCCTTTGAGAAAACTCCAGCTGGTGATGATAACATCTCTGAACAGGAATATTTCGATAACGGAGTGTTGATGGTCGCTTTTGTAAAATCAGGAGTGGAATTGGCTTTTGAAACAATGACAGAAGCCGGAATTATTGAAGAATCGACTTATTATGAATCGCTTCACGAAACTCCGTTGATCGCTAATACCATCGCGAGAAAGAAATTGTTTGAAATGAACCGTGTTATTTCAGATACAGCTGAATACGGTTGTTATTTGTTTGATCATGCTTGTAAGCCACTATTGGCAAACTTTATGAAGACAATCGACACCAATGTCATCGGAAAGCCATTTGCTGCAAACAATTCTGTTGACAATAAAGAATTGATCGCGGTCAATGCTGAAATAAGAAATCATCCTGTGGAAGAAGTAGGAGCGTGGTTACGTTCTTCCATGACAGCGATGAAAAAGATTGTATAAATTTTAGAAGGCGGATTTATTTCCCTAAGCTGTCAGGCTGAGCTTGTCGAAGCCTTGTATTCTTCTAAAACTAAATAGCTATATGGAAACAGAAACAGTTTACATACCAAAAATTGAAAATGTAAGGAAGGCTGCTGCTACTCTCAATGGAGTGGCGGCAGTTACGCCTTTAACCAAAAGCTTACGCTATTCAAAAACCTTTGAAGCGAATGTGCTCTTAAAGCGGGAAGACCTTCAAGTGGTGCGCTCGTACAAGATCCGAGGTGCTTATAACAAAATCAGTTCTTTATCCGAAGAAGAACGGGAAAAGGGAATTGTATGCGCTTCCGCAGGAAATCACTCACAAGGGGTGGCCTATTCATGTAAGGAACTGAAGATTAAAGGGACTATTTATATGCCTTCACCAACGCCAAAACAGAAAATTGAACAGGTAAAGATGTTTGGTGAAGATTATATCGATATTGTTTTGGAAGGTGATACGTTCGACGATGCCAACAAAGCAGCCATGGCCGAATGTGAAAGGCAAGGAAAAACCTTTGTACACCCTTTTGACGATGAAAAAGTGATTGAAGGGCAGGCAACGGTCGGACTTGAGATCCTGGAGCAGACCAAAAAGGCAATCGATTATGTTTTTGTTGCAGTTGGTGGTGGCGGACTCGCATCAGGACTGGCGAGTGTGTTTCATGTACTTTCGCCTCAAACCAAGATCATTGGGGTAGAACCAGAAGGGGCGCCTTCAATGAAAACTTCGTTGGACAACAACGAGAACATCAAACTGGACAAGATCGATAAATTTGTTGATGGAGCTGCCGTACAACGTGTGGGGGATAAAACCTTTGCCATTTGCCAGCAATTGCTGAAGGAAATGATCACGATCCCGGAAGGGAAAGTATGTCAGGAGATCCTTGATCTTTACAATAAAGATGCTGTAGTCGTTGAACCGGCGGGAGCATTGACATTAGCTGCCTTAAGCTTGTTTAAAGACGAAATTAAAGGCAAAAACGTGGTCTGTGTGGTGAGTGGGAGCAATAATGATATTTTACGAACTCCCGAGATTAAAGAACGTGCACTCTTGTACGCAAATCTAAAGCACTATTTTATTGTACGTTTTCCACAGCGGGCAGGAGCTTTAAAAGATTTTGTAGCCGAAATTTTGGGTCCGAATGACGATATTACTCATTTCCAATATACCAAAAAGAACGCTAAGGTATATGCTCCGGCCGTGGTTGGTATCGAATTAAAAGATGAAGCCGATCTGGAACCTTTAATAGCGCGTATGAAAGCCCGTAACTTTTATGGGGATTATTTGAACAACAAACCGGATCTGTTTCAATATCTGGTTTGATAAAGTATAATCTTTGATGTTACCCTGAGCCTGTCGAAGGGTATTTCATCAGAGAACGATAAGTCTTCTACCCCGAAGCCTCGGGGCAGGATGACATTATCGATTTGAATTTTAATAAAGTAATACCGAACTTTATATCAATCAAAAAAAATTATGACTACGAAAACAAAAACACACAACCAGATTCCGGAGAAATTTCAGATAAAAGAACTGATTCACCAAAAATCATACCTTGTCAATGGTCAATTAAAACCGTGGACAGGAAAAACGACAGAAGTCTATTCTACAATTTCATCTACAGAAGATTATAAACCGACACTTTTGGGAAGTATTCCTTATATGTCTGAACCTGAAGCTAATGAAGCCTTGGAGGCTGCAGCCAATGCATTTGACAAAGGAAAAGGGCTTTGGCCTACCATGAAAGTAGTCGATAGGGTAGCCTGTATGGAAAAGTTTGTAAAGCAAATGGAAACCAAGCGTGACGAGGTAGTGAAGCTCTTGATGTGGGAGATCGGTAAAAACCTCCCGGATTCTGAAAAGGAATTCGACCGTACGGTTGAATATATCTATGATACCATTGAAGATTACAAACAACTGGATCGTGATTCGGCTAATTTTAAAAAGAGGGATGGAATCTATGCACATATCCGCAGGGGACCACTAGGTATTGTTTTGTGCCTTGGACCTTATAATTATCCGCTTAACGAAACTTTTGCTTTGTTGATTCCGGCATTGATCATGGGAAATACAGCCATTTTCAAACCGGCAAAACACGGAGTGTTGCTCATTACACCGCTTTTAGAAGCTTTTAGGAGCAGTTTCCCCAAAGGAGTGGTCAATATAGTGTTTGGTCGCGGTAGGGAAGTAGCAGCACCTATAATGAAGTCAGGACGGGTAGATGTGTTGGCACTGATCGGGAACAGTAAATCGGCTGTAGCTCTTCAAGATCAACACCCATACAAAAACAGATTGCGTCTAGTTTTGGGATTGGAAGCCAAAAACCCGGCTATTGTATTGCCCGATGCCGATCTCGATCTGGCTATTAATGAATGTATTGCAGGAACCTTGTCGTTTAATGGACAACGATGTACGGCATTAAAACTGGTGTATGTGCACGAAGATATAGTAGAGGAGTTCAATAAGCGTTTTGCAAAGCGTGTGGACGGATTGAAATATGGAAATCCATGGGATGAGGGAGCAGAACTCACACCGCTTCCCGAACCGGGAAAACCGGCATATATTCAAGAATTGATAGACGATGCAAAAGCCAATGGTGCTTCTGTGATCAATAAAAAAGGAGGGGAAACTACTGAGAATTATATTTTTCCCGCTGTGTTATATCCGGTGAAAAAAGAAATGAGGGTTTTCCAGGAAGAGCAGTTTGGTCCGGTGATTCCTGTGGTGCCTTTTAGTAATATAGACGAACCCCTCAACGATATAGCTGACTCCAATTACGGACAACAAGTAAGTTTGTTCGGTGCTGATATCCGTCAGCTGGCACCACTTATCGATACCTTGGTAAACCTGGTATGTAGGGTAAACCTAAACAGTTCGTGTCAACGTGGTCCGGATGTATATCCATTTACCGGAAGAAAAGATTCCGCAGTGGCTACACTAAGTGTTCACGATGCTTTGCGTTCGTTCTCTATCAGAACCTTTGTAGCGTCAAAAGACAACGAATACAACAATAGAATCTTGAATGATCTATTAGGCAGTAAAGCTTCCAACTTCGTAAGTACGGATTACATACTTTAACTTAGGGAGGCTGTTTAAAAAGCTGAAAATTTAGATGTCATGCAGAGCCTGTCGAAGCGCAGTCGAAGTATAATTCATTGAAACATAATATGTCTTCGATAAGCTCAGACTGACAAACCGAATTCATCAAGGGCTTTTTAAACAGCCTCTTCTTAGTTATATACCCACTGCCTACTGAAAAACTCCCAACATCCTTTTACAACAACATTCTCAGCCTTCACAACAAAGCATACTGTTTTAACGAGAAAAAATCATATTTTAGAAGAAAATAAATGAGAGGGTGTTTGTCAGTACACTCGACAACATATAAACCAAAAAAACATTAAATAATGAGAATAAAAGAGTTTGAGAAATTAAAACGGGAACTCCAGTTGAATGCCAAAAACGGTATTGATTTTATAATTTCTGCAGGTATCGTTTGGTTTGGGGTCTATATTATTTGGACTTTGGATTATCAATCTTACGATAAGAGCGTTTTTACCTTTATCATCAGTGCATTATTACTTCCATTGGCATTAGGACTATCAAAACTATTAAAGACAAACTGGAAAATAAAGGATAATCCGCTACAACCGTTAGGACTTTGGCTGAATTTCGCTCAACTTATTTACTTTCCGTTTCTGGTGTTCATTTTAATTAAATACCCCGATTATTTTATAATGGCCTATGCCGTGATAACAGGAGCCCACCTATTTCCCTACGCCTGGTTGTACGACGAAATAGGATATGCGGTGACAGCTGTACTTATTTCTGTGGGCACACTCATTATTACATTTAACGTAGACGTTGAAGAGGCTTTTTATATCCCCATTTTTACTTCCGTGGCTTTGTTTTTATTGGCAATTTGGATTCAGATAAACTTAAAGCGGTTTCGGAAGAAGGTGTTAATTGAATGATGGGGTGAAGGAGAAAATTATGAGGCTGTCTAAAAAGATTGTTTCTTGTTAGTTCGAGCACAATAGAACATCTTCATTTGGTGATATAGTATTCTGATTGAGTATTGTAGCGTCCCGATTGAATATTAATGCCTGATAGTGTGGATTTAAAATCGGTATAAGGATAGAGGTATTATGCTTCTGCAAACTAAGATTGAACTATTCCTTTTCACCAACCTCTTTTTCGACCTCGGTGAGGACTTTAAGTGCTTTTTCGTGTTCATCTTTATGAACAAACACTTGTACTTGGTTAAAGACCGCAGGGGCAAATCCGGCCAGGCGGGCAGATTCGCTTTCGTTTTTTATAATGGGATTTATGGAAACATCCTTAAGCCTACTTTCAAGTAAAGCGGCATAGGTACGTTCTCCGGTAAATATTCTGATATAGTCTTGCGTTTCCATATACTAAAGTTACGCATTATAATACTTACTTTTCCAAATAGCATGATTAAAATTTTTTCCCAAGGCCACCCCGTAAAAAATAACAAGACTTCCTACCATTTTAAACATAAAGAGGTAGATGAGCCAAAAATGGGTGCTGTTGTGGTCTTTTACAAATAGATCTAAGGGTATAAGTGCTGTAAGCAACCAACTGATAAGTAGCACAGTAATGCAGAGGTTTAAAAAGTTTTTAAAAGGAAGCACCAATAATTTCCGTAACGGATGGAGGTCATTTCCCCATTTATGAATGAGATAGTAATAATTGTTTCCGATAGACGCAAAGAGTAAGGGATCATCTGCATTTTCCAATTTAAAAAGCCTGGAAGGCGCTATGATTTTAAGTCCGTTAAGACTGGTGTCGTGTTGTTCTTCCAAATCCCTTATAGCTGTAATGGCTTCTTTTGGGAAAGTTCCTTTAAAATATTTGGTGTCCAAGAACCTGAGCCGGTAATCAATACATATTTTTTGAATTTGATCAATGTGATAGATCTTATCCGTTTCGAGCAGATCAAAGACAAAGTCGTTTTTTTCTGCACTATTTCCTGAAGTTAAAACTTCTTCTATCCTTTTGTTGTGCTCCGTTTCCGATTGTAGTATTCGATAAACAGTGTCCATAATATCCCTTTCATCGTAGTGTTTATCCCGATGGTGTCTTAGTTTCTCTTCAACATTTGTCCTTCGAAACATGGATTTTTGCTTTACGGATACGGTTTCCTATCAAATTTAAGGATTTCATAATTATTTTACGAATACTTTGATATAAGAAAATCACGTCAATTCGAGTTTTTTCATGAAAGAGAAAAGTATTGAGGACAAGCGATTTTCGACCAAAAACCTGATTTTAACACGCTACTCCTCAGGGACAAACCTCAGTGCGGCTCCGTTGATACAATGTCTTTTTCCGGTAGTTTTCGGACCGTCATCAAAGACATGACCGAGGTGTCCCCCACATTTGGCACAGTGCTCTTCATCCCGGGGGTAACCAATCTTATTATCAACCCCATAAGCTACATTGCCCTCAATGGCCCTGTCGAAACTTGGCCAACCACTACCGGATTTAAACTTGTGTTCGCTTTTAAAAAGGGGAGTGCCACAAGCGGCGCACACATAGGTGCCCTTTTCTTTTATATTTAAGAGATCACTACTGAAAGCCCTTTCGGTACCCGCTTTTCGCATGACGTAATAGGTTTCAGGAGGTAGTTCGGCTTTCCATTCGGCATCAGTTTTAGTGATGGGAAATTCAGCCTTGGCAGTGTTTTTTTCTTTTTTATCCTGTGCTTTGGTGTTGCAGGAGAATAGGCTCAAGCATACGATCAGTAAAAGAACTCTTTTCATAATAGAAGTGTTTAGTTATTGATTTTCAATCAATTGGTCGGACAGGGGTTAAAAACATTGCATAAAAAAAGCCCAAAAATTGGATTTTGGGCTTTGTTCGTTATTTTACTGATTAATCTATTTTAATACTAGATTTAAAAACTTGACTTACATCGTTTAGATCCATGATAGCTGCTTCATAAGAAGGTATAATCGCAATTCTAAAGGTTTGGTTATCTGTATAAGCAGGATCCACTGTTCCTAAATCGAAATCAAGGGATTCCATAAACAATAGAACATCGGCAATGGTGTAATCAAAATTATAGATTAAATCCCCATCTGCCATTTGAACTGTTTGAGGAAGGGCTCTCCATATATCGTCACCGTTTTCGGTTTGCCCCCATAAAATATAGACTTGGACAACATCAAAACCAGATACTTCAATTGATTCTGGAATTGAAACTGGTTCAGCATAATTATTTCCACTATTGAAGTTTACAGTTCTTTCAAAGAATTCAACAACAGGGGCATCTAGTCCCGGAGGTCCTTCCGGTCCTTCACAAGCAGTTAAAACAAATAGCGATACAAATAGTAATGTGATTATTTTTTTCATAATAGATTGATTTTTTATATCAGATACAAATGTTATGCCAAAATATGAAAAAAATTGTGACTAAATGCATCATGACTTACTCTATTTGTTATCCTCTATCACCAGAAGATCCAGATCTTCTTCTTGGAGGTATTGTTGTGCTAGGACGAGTATATATTATATCAACAGTGTTACTTATAATTTTACTTCCCTTACGAGTCATTAAAACTCTTCTAAATTTATATGTATATGATCTGTTATATGTATGTGGTCTGCTTCTAGTAGTAGTATTGCCATAACCATTATTTATTAAATTTGGATGGAAATCTTTTGTGTTAATCCCAATTGTTATCCAACCACCATCACTATATCTGGTTGGCGATCGATAATATTGCCAACGATACCACGCTACATCTAAGTTTGTAGAAACAGGTGGTAGGCCTTTGATTTCTTGAACATCTGCTTGATTGGTTATGGATTGGTTGCAACATATAGAATTATCACCCGGGCCAGGTGTAGTTACTGGGGCACCACCATTTATAACTATGGACCAATTATTTCTACTTGTATACCTAAGACCTGAATTTGTTACAAATTCAGCATATATTTTGTTGTTAGTATTATAAAAATCAGAAGAATTTAAAGTTACATCATAAGATTGAACATTAAGAGTACTCCATGAATTATTTGAGATAAACCTTTTTGCTCCCTGTTGTACGGGCGATAAAGACCCTTTACGTGTATATATTATGATATACCCATCTGAGGTTGATCCGGTTTTTGTTAATTCTACGGTAAATAATATTCTAACAGACTGCCCATTAGTAATTTCAATCGGACTCCCTGCCGCTATGCTTGCGCCGGAAGCATAAGACATATCATTTAATTTTACTTGTACTTGAGCATTTGCCTCGTAAAAAGTACTAGTAATCATCATTAAAATAAAGAAAACAGTTTTTTTCATAGTAAAAGTATTAAGTAAGATTTAGTTTCCAAAACTATGAAAAAAAAGCAATAATAGAAATTTTTCACATTATTTTAATGTATATTTTTCTATAAACCTAGAAAGTTGCTCGATAACTTCATTATTTCCCAATATTTTTCGATGTCCAAATCCTTCGGTGACAAGCAATTTTGAGTTTTTGAGGTTATTGTGGATATTGTGTGCAGAGGAAATTGGTACGTCCATGTCATTTTTGTCATGAATCACGAGGACAGGGATATCGACTTCTTTGGCCGAAACACTGGCGGAAAACTCATCGATGTCTCTTCCTATTTTTACATCAAATACGTTTTTCATGTGTAGCCCGACTTCTTTTTTTAATTCCAGTTTTTCGGTGAAATCAAAAACGATATCAGTTACGATATCCCCACTTCCAATAATGACCATGGATTTAATATCCAAACCGTTTTTAACGGCGTTCAGTAGTGTCATTCCTCCTAAAGAATGCCCCACAGCAGCTTCAAAAGGACCGTATTTTTTTTCTATTTCCATGACCGCTTCGATAAACTCACTCATATTAGAGACCTTTCCGGGGGCTTTTCCGTGAGCAGGAGCATCAAAACTGACAGTGTTGTACTCCATTTCGAGAAATTTATCGGCTATTTTAACCAACTGTGTTCCCCGACCGCTCCATCCGTGTACGAGAAGTATTTTCTTTTTGCTTCTTCCATAGCTATAGACAATTACTTTTTTATCAATAGATGGAATGGTGATTTCTTCCTGTTTTGAATCCGCGTCCATATGGAATTCCCGTTTGGGTATGGAATGTTTTATGGGAGTAGCAAATAATTTGGAAGCAAATTTACTTGCCAAGGCTGTCGAAATGAATTGCAGTATTTTGGCAAATATGACGATAGGTTTTGGTATTTTTACGCTCTGTTGGTAGTTTTCTTTACTTGTTGTGTCCATTTACCAATAATTTGAACTTGCAAGGTATTAATTATCGATCCTTTTTTATAAATTTAGTCGAAAGAATATTTTTGAGCGTAAACGATCATTAGATATTTAGAGCATTCAAAACCACCATAATACACAATACCCGAAAAATTATGAGCAAAGTACATTCGTACAGTCTGTTTACAAATTATGATATCGATCTTTTTAAGGCAGGAAAACACTATAGACTGTATGAAAAATTAGGTGCGCATCCGATGGAAAAAGATGGTGTTAAAGGATGTTATTTTGCGGTATGGGCGCCAACTGCCAAAACAGTTTCTGTTATAGGCGATTTTAATTATTGGACAGCCAGTGAGCATGAACTTCAGGTGCGCTGGGACGAATCGGGTATTTGGGAAGGCTTTATCCCCAGGGTTGAGCAAGGTGCCATATATAAATACAAGATACAATCACACAATCAGGATATAGAAACGGAAAAAGCAGACCCTTTTGCGTTTTATTGTGAAGAAAGACCCAACACCGCTTCTGTTGTTTGGAAGCCGGAACATGAGTGGCAAGACACCGCATGGATGGGTTATAGAAAAGATAAAAACGGTTTGGATAAGCCTTTTTCTGTATATGAGGTGCATTTGGGATCCTGGCGTAGAAAAGTGGAAGAGGGCGGACGTTCGCTCAATTATGTGGAATTGGCCGATGAACTGGTAAGTTATGTTAAAGAGATGAACTTTACCCATGTTGAGTTTATGCCCGTTATGGAACATCCATACGATCCCTCATGGGGATATCAAGTTACCGGTTATTTTGCGCCGACATCCCGCTTTGGGAAACCGGAAGACTTGATGCTGCTCATTGAAAAATTCCATCAGGCGGATATTGGTGTGATTTTGGATTGGGTGCCATCTCATTTTCCTGAGGACAGTCACGGACTTGGATTTTTTGATGGTTCACACCTGTATGAACACCCCGATAGGAGAAGAGGCTATCACCCCGATTGGAAAAGTCTTATTTTTAATTACGGAAGGAATGAAGTGCGTTCTTTTTTGATTAGCAATGCTATTTTTTGGCTGGATAAATACCATGTAGATGGTCTGAGGGTAGACGCTGTGGCTTCGATGTTGTATTTGGATTATTCAAGAGAAGAAGGAGAATGGGAACCCAATATTCATGGCGGAAGGGAAAATCTGGAAGCGATGGTATTCATAAAAGAGATGAACGAAGCTGTTTACACCAGTTTTGATGGAGTACAGATCATTGCAGAAGAATCTACTTCATATACCATGGTTTCAAAACCAGTACATACGGGCGGATTGGGTTTTGGAATGAAATGGATGATGGGATGGATGCACGATACCTTGGAATATTTCAAAAAATCGCCTGTTCACCGCCGTTTTCATCAAAATGATATTACTTTCAGCATGACTTATGCATTTTCTGAGAATTTTATGTTACCGCTAAGTCATGATGAAGTGGTTTACGGGAAACAATCCCTTTTTGGGCGTATGCCTGGTGACGAGTGGCAGCGTTTTGCGAATCTGAGATTGCTATTCAGTTATATGTTTACCCATCCGGGGACGAATTTGCTTTTTATGGGAGGGGAATTCGGACAATCCGGCGAATGGAATTTTCAAAATAGTTTGGATTGGCATTTGCTGCAGTACGAAGGCCATCAGGGAGTGAAAACCTTGGTAGCTGATTTGAATAAATTTTACACCAATCAACCGGCATTGTATGAAAAACAGTTCAGTACCGAAGGGTTTATGTGGATCAATTATAGTGATGCTGACAACTCGGTGCTATCCTACCTCAGAAAGGGGCACGACAAGCACAACGATTTGGTCGTCATTTGTAATTTTACACCGATGGTACGGGAAAATTATCGTATAGGAATGCCTAGAGGTGGGAAAATAAAAGAAGTTTTCAATAGTGATGACAAAAAATATTACGGTAGTGGGGTTTGCAATGAAAATGAAGTGCTTATCGAGGCTACTCCGTGGAACGAAAAGCCTTTTTCTGCCGTTGTCACCCTGCCGCCATTGAGCGTTATAATCTTTAAAATTTTATAAACAAACATTCATCATTTATTGATAACAAATTGTTTTATTTGTAAAAAATTGAAAAAGGATTTGCTATGATTGCCAACACTAAGCTAGAACAAAAAGGGAACCTATTTCCTTCCAAGATCATAGATCACAAAAAAGAAGTCGATAAGGTTACCTTTTATGCCGAGAATGATGTCGCTTTGCAGATTTCTTTTTTGAGGGATAGCGTGTTGCGTTTCAGATATGCAGCAGAAGTAGATTTTGAGTCCGATTTTTCATATGCGATTTCCGAGGATGCCACCTATGGGTACAATTTTTTAGAGATAGAGGAGAAGGATGATCACTTTAGTATGAAAACCTCCAAATTGGAAGTACGAGTAGCCAAAAAAGACCTTAGGTTGACTATTTTAGACATCAAGGGTAAGATCATCAATGAAGATGAATTGGGTTTTCATTGGGAAGAAAGCTATGAGTATGGGGGGAATGTAGTGAAGATGAGCAAGTTTTCACAAGAGTCAGAAAGTTTTTATGCCTTGGGCGATAAGCCTTCCCAGTTGAATTTAAGAGGTAAACGGGTTCAAAATTGGGCAACCGATCAGTATGCTTATGGAAAAGGAAAGGATCCACTGTATAAAAGTATTCCGTTTTATGTGGGGATGCATCACAATATCGCCTATGGGATATTTTTTGACAACACCTTTAAATCACATTTCGATTTTTGTCAGGAAAGAAGGAATATTACCAGTTTTTGGGCAGACGGAGGGGAAATGAACTACTATTTTATTTACGGACCTACCGTACCCGATGTGGTTATTGGTTATACGGATCTTACCGGAAGACCGGAACTCCCACCTTTATGGGCGCTGGGGTTCCATCAATGTAAATGGAGTTATTACCCGGAAGGGAAAGTAAAAAAGATTGCAAAAAAATTCCGAGAATTACAGATCCCGTGTGATGCCATTTACTTGGATATTGATTATATGGATGGTTTCAGGTGTTTTACCTGGAACAAGGAGTATTTCCCCGACCCTAAAAGAATGGTGAGCGAATTGGCGGAAGACGGTTTTAAAACCGTGGTGATCATCGATCCGGGAATTAAGATTGATAAAGAATACTGGGTGTATAACGAAGCAGTGGAAAAGGATTATTTCTGTAAGCGGGCAGACGGTCCGTATATGAAGGGTAAAGTATGGCCCGGTGAATGTAATTTTCCTGATTTCACCAATCCAAAAGTCCGCGAATGGTGGGCTGGTTTGTATGAAGAGCTAATCGCAGACATAGGAATAAAAGGGGTTTGGAATGATATGAATGAACCCGCTGTGATGGAAGTGCCCGGGAAAACTTTCCCCGATGATGTGCGCCATCATTACGACGGCCATTATTGCAGTCATCGTAAAGCACACAATATTTACGGTATGCAGATGGCAAGGGCCACCCATGAAGGGGTGAGACGATATATTTTCCCAAAGCGTCCGTTTGTTATTACCCGGTCTGCTTATTCGGGAACACAACGCTTTACCTCGGCGTGGACGGGGGATAATGTGGCTACTTGGGAACATCTTTGGGTTGCCAATATCCAAGTACAACGTTTGTGTATGAGCGGAATGTCTTTTGTAGGCTCGGATATTGGTGGATTTGCTGAACAGCCTAACGACGAACTTTTTGCCCGTTGGATTCAATTAGGGGTGTTCCATCCGTTTTGCAGGGTGCATTCAAGTGGTGACCATGGAAATCAGGAACCTTGGTCTTTTGGCGATGAGGTGACCGATATCACACGAAAATTTATTGAAATACGCTATCAATTACTTCCGTATCTCTACACCATGTTTTGGGAGTATAGCCAACACGGTATCCCGATGTTGAAATCTTTGGTGTATTATGATCAGGATGATCCGCATACACATTACCGTAACGATGAATTCGTTTTTGGTAATCATATCTTGGTGTGCCCTGTCCTGGAAGCCAATTCCAAAGGAAGGCGAATGTATTTCCCCCGAGGAAAATGGTATGATTATTGGAGTAGAAAACTTGTAAAAGGCGGAAGAGAGCGTTGGGTCGGGGCTGATATTGATACAATTCCGATCTTTATCAAAGAGGGGGCTATTATTCCCAAGTACCCGGTGCAACAATATGTAGGGGAAAAGGAAATAGATCAACTGACACTGGACGTTTTTTATAAATTAGGAGAAGAAAAATCGCAGGTGTTTGAAGATGCCGGCGATGGATTCGATTATAAAAAGGGAAGGTATAGCCTGCGGACATTCAAGCTGACCGGAAAGGAGAACGAGTTGATTATTCAGCAGTTCAAGGAAGGGAAATATGTAACAAGCTATGAGAATTTTAAAATGAATTTGATCGGTTTACCTTTTGAAGTGAAATCAATTCAGCTGGATAATGTTGAAATCCCAATAAGTGAAGTTAAACTGAATGGGGATAACAATATGATCATTAAAAAAGAATTTACAGAACTCCATATTAAAGGAGTGTAATATTTTAATTATCTTAGTATATAGAACTAGTGTCTAACTTCTTATTAACTATTTTATTCAATACATTAAAAACTTAAAAAGATGAAAAAATACGCATCTATAGCGGTTTTTGTTTTGTTGGTGATTTCCTGCTCGACAAACCCGTTTACTGGTAAAAGCACCCTGAATTTTCAGTCGAACGATCAAATTTTTCCAACTTCGTTTGCACAATATGATCAATTTTTAAAAGAAAACAAGGTGATAACCGGAACTGCTGATGCTGCAGCTATCAAAAGAGTAGGACAGCGAATTGCCAATGCAGCAGAGCGTTGGTTTAACGCCAATGGATATGAAGGTTATTTGAACGATTACCGTTGGGAGTATAATTTAGTGGACGATGATGCCGTAAACGCTTGGTGTATGCCTGGAGGTAAGATTGTTTTTTATAACGGAATCATGCCGATCTGCCAAGGAGATACCGGAATTGCAGTGGTAATGGGCCACGAAGTGGCACATGCTTTGGCTGATCACGGAGCTCAACGAATGAGTGCGGGTACACTTCAACAACTTGTGGGGGTAGCCGGTAGTGTAGCCTTGAGTAAGAATCCACAAACACAACAGATATTCACACAAGCTTATGGAATAGGCTCACAGGTAGGTGTGATGTTGCCTTTTAGCAGAAGTCACGAAACGGAAGCCGATGCCATCGGAATTAGGCTAATGGCCATTGCAGGTTACAATCCTGAAGAAGCTGTTAGGTTGTGGGAGCGTATGAGTGCGCAAGGAGGGGAAGCACCCCCTGAAATGCTTAGTACTCACCCCTCTAGCCAAACCCGTATTGCCAAATTAAAACAATTGGTGCCGACGGCTAAAGAAGAAGCTGCACGATATGGGGTGACTTCTTTCCAATAATGATTTCTTAATCTCGATAACAAAATAATTATCTATATTTGAAAGGTTGCTGAAAAATACCTAAGCTTTTCGGCAACCTTTTAATTTTAGATATGGCAGTACTACTACAAAAAGGAAGTAAAAAACTACTCAACGCCTGGGCGTTTTACGATTGGGCAAATTCAGTTTACAGTTTAACGATCGCATCAGCTATTTTTCCTTTGTTCTACGGGGCTTTGTTCAGGGAAGCCGGAATAGAGAAGATAGAGGTGTTTGGTGGTGAAATAGCCCGCGGACCCTTGATTACCTATGTGACTTCAGCAGCATTTTTGGTCATTTCAGTTTTAACTCCATTACTTTCCGGAATTGCTGATTTTGTGGGAAATAAAAAGGTTTTCCTGAAGTTCTTCTGTTATCTCGGTGCACTTTCCAGTATCGGATTGTATTGGTTTAGCTTGGAGCATATCTATACGAGTTTGCTGGTTTATTTCTTCGGATTGATCGGTTTTTGGGGAAGTTTGGTCTTTTACAATTCATATCTGCCGGATGTCGCTTTCCCCGAACAGCAAGACAGTATCAGTGCCAAAGGCTATTCTTTGGGTTATATCGGGAGTGTTCTTCTTTTACTACTGAATTTGGCTATGATCATGAAATATGAGTGGTTTGGTTTTAGTGGAGCAGGGGAGCCGACCAAAATTTCCTTTATTCTTGTTGGGATTTGGTGGGTAGTTTTCAGTCAGTATTCGTTCTATTACCTCCCCAAAGGAAACGATAACAGGCAAAAGATACGCAAAGAAGTACTGTTCAACGGATTCAAAGAGCTTAAAAAGGTATGGGGTTTGCTAAGGGAGAACATTCGATTAAAGCGTTATCTCGTTGCTTTTTTTGTGTATAGCATGGGCGTACAGACCGTGATGTTGGTGGCTTCCTATTTTGCTGAAGAGGAATTGGCATGGGAAAGTGACAGTCAGAGAACGACCGGGTTAATAATCAGTATTCTGCTGATTCAATTGGTAGCCGTTTTGGGAGCTACATTAACCTCAAAGGCTTCTGCTAAATTCGGGAATATAAAAACCCTTATCGGTATTAATATTATTTGGGTGTTGGTGTGTTGCTATGCCTATTTTGTGGTTACACCGCAACAATTCTATATAACCGCTTCGATTGTCGGTTTGGTGATGGGAGGTATTCAGGCCTTGTCGCGTTCAACGTATTCCAAATTTTTACCTGAGACCAAGGATACCGCTTCTTTTTTCAGTTTTTATGATGTGGCCGAAAAAATAGGGATTGTTATCGGGATGTTCCTTTACGGATTCATAGCACAGCTTACCGGAAGCATGCGAAGTTCAATCGTGATTCTGGGAGTGATTTTTCTGGCAGGGGTATTTCTTTTGCTGAAAGTGCCTCGAAAAACTACTTAAACCTTTGGTTTATAGTATCAATAATAACGTTTGTGCAATCAATAATATAGGATTCATCAGCTGTAGTCTGACTCATAAAGACAGCTCCCTGAATTAAACTGTAAAATCGCTTTGCATAGACTGGGCCTGTTATTGCCTTTCTGATTTCACCTATCCTTTTCCCTTCTTCTATTTGATCGGATATATAGGATTCTATTTTAGCAATTGTTTCCCGGACTTTTTCCAATAATTCAGGATACATGTTGTTAGCATCAACCCCGGTGTTAATAATAGGGCAACCTCCAAAATCTTTCGTAAAACCGTAATAGTTTTTATAGAATTTGATAAAATACATGAGTTTTTCCAGCGGGGAATTTCCTTTTTCCATGTATTGCTCGATCTTGGAAAGTATTGTGTTGACATTGTAGTCAAATGCGTGTAAAGAAAGGGTGTCTTTGTTTTCAAAATTACCGTAAATAGCTCCTTTGGTTAAGCCCGTAGCTTTGGTGATATCTGACAAACTGGTGCCTGCATAACCTTGCTTGTTGAAGATAGGGGCAACTGTTTTAACGATAAACCGGGTGGTTTTTTCAGCTTTGGTGGTCATTTTTAGTTTAGGCTTATTGAGTTTCAAATATAATAAAAAAATACTGAAAGGTATTTTATGGTAATTCAATTCAGGAAAACGTATCATTTTTATAAGCAAAAATTTTTTGTATGATTGAATATATCGCCCCTACAGGGTTAAAATATTTGCAGATTTTTAGATGGAGAGATTGTTATAACCCTGTAGGTACGACATTTGATTGCATAATGGATCCCTGACATTTCAATTCCACATAGGTTTAATCCAAAGGGATTTCTCGACCCCGATAGCTCCCGATAATTATCGGGACGGGATGCCTTGGGGCTTACGAATTTACCTCCTCCGCCTAAAGCGGATCAGAATTGCTTTTTTTTAGCAATTCTGGGTGGGGCATAAAAAAACACCCGTGATGAAATCACGGGTGCCTTAACTAACCAACCAACTTAAAACTAAATAATTCAAACGAACTACCTAACTTTACTTTAATGTCTTTAACTTACACAGAATCAGTCGCTTATTTTGATTTAAACTTACAGCCTGAAACTGTTAATTTTCTATTAAATTTGTTTGGTTTCTGAAAACCAACTTACCGTCAAATTCATCTAGAAGAATAATGCTTTCAGCATTGACTTTTCCACTTAAAATTTCTTTGGAAAGGTTGTTTAATACTTCTTTCTGAATAACCCTTTTTACAGGTCTTGCCCCGTATTGTGGATCGTATCCAATTCTGGTCAGGTATGCAATAGCCTCTTCCGTAGCATCGAGCGTTATGTTCTGTTTCGCTACCATTTTGGTGACTCCTTTTAACTGTAGTTTAACAATTTTTTTGATGTCATCAGGGTTAAGCGGGGTAAACATAACGATATCATCTATGCGGTTTAGAAACTCCGGTCGAACACTTTGTTTCAATAAGCCCAGAACTTCTACTTTAGCGGATTCCATCGCACTTTCAATATCTTTTACGGCTACAAATTTTTCCTGAATAATGTGACTTCCAATATTACTGGTCATGATAATGATAGTATTCTTGAAATCGGCCAAGCGACCTTTGTTGTCGGTCAACCTTCCTTCATCCAATACCTGTAAAAGAATATTGAAAGTATCAGGATGCGCTTTTTCAACTTCATCCAACAAGACCACCGAATAAGGTCTGCGTCTTACAGCTTCCGTAAGTTGTCCACCTTCATCATAACCAACATATCCCGGAGGTGCCCCTACCAATCTACTTACCGAATGCCGTTCTTGATATTCGCTCATGTCAATACGGGTCATTGCAGCTTCATCGTCAAAAAGGTATTCAGCTAAGGCTTTAGCAAGTTCGGTTTTACCCACTCCAGTGGTTCCCAAAAAAAGGAACGACCCAATAGGACGATTGGCGTCTTGTAAACCTGCCCGACTCCTTCTGATCGCATCAGAAACCGACTGAATGGCTTCCTCTTGTCCGACCACTCTTTTGTGGAGAACTTCTTCAAGCTTCAACAGTTTTTCGCGTTCGCTTTGCAACATTTTGGTTATCGGAATCCCGGTCCATTTGGCTACAACTTCGGCAATATCGTCATTGGTTACTTCTTCTTTGATAAGGTTGCTACCATTGGCTTGCTCTTCTTCAAGCTTGTTTTGTAGCGTTTCCAATTTTTCTTGGGCTTCTTTTATTTTCCCGTATCGGATTTCCGCTACTTTTCCGTAATCGCCATCGCGTTCGGCACGTTCGGCTTCCAGTTTGAATTGCTCTACACTTTCTTTGGTAGATTGAATTTCATCCACGATATCTTTCTCACTTTTCCACTTGGCAAAAACTTCGTTGCGCTCTTCTTTCAGATTGGCAAGATCGGAGTTTAAGGATTTCAACTTCAATTCGTCATCTTCCCTTTTAATCGCTTCAATTTCAATCTCCAATTGCATGATCTTTCTGTCTAGTACGTCGAGCTCCTCCGGTTTGGAGTTGATCTCCATACGGAGTTTAGAAGCGGCTTCGTCCATCAAATCAATCGCCTTGTCGGGCAAAAATCGATTGGTGATATAACGTTGGGATAATTCCACCGCCGCGATAATAGCTTCATCTTTGATACGGACTTTATGGTGCGTTTCATATTTTTCCTTGATTCCCCTTAGTATGGAAATTGCACTTTCTGTATCCGGTTCGGCGACGACAACTTTTTGAAACCTACGCTCCAAAGCTTTGTCCTTTTCAAAGTATTTTTGATACTCATCAAGGGTAGTCGCGCCAATAGCGCGCAATTCACCTCTCGCCAATGCAGGTTTTAAGATGTTTGCTGCGTCCATAGCGCCTTGTCCGCCACCTGCACCTACCAAGGTGTGTATCTCGTCTATAAAGAGCACGATATCGCCATCGGAAGTAGTAACTTCTTTAATCACGGCTTTCAGGCGTTCTTCAAACTCACCTTTATATTTGGCTCCGGCAATCAACGCCCCCATATCTAAGGAGAATATCTGTTTGTCTTTTAGGTTTTCCGGGATATCCCCCTGAATGATCCTATGAGCAAGACCTTCAGCGATGGCTGTTTTACCCACTCCGGGTTCACCGACCAACATGGGATTGTTTTTGGTTCTTCGGGAAAGGATCTGTAACACACGACGTATTTCTTCATCCCGACCGATAACAGGATCCAATTTCCCGTCATTAGCGAGCTGATTCAGGTTTTTCGCATATTTATTCAAGGAATTGTAAGTGTCTTCTGCACTGGCGGAAGTAACCCGGTCTCCTTTTCTCAGTTCTTCGATGGCCACTTTCAAGGCTTTTTCTGTTACACCTTGATCTTTTAATATTTGGGCTATTTTGCTTTTTGATTTGAAGATGGCAAGAATCAGGTGTTCCACCGAAACAAATTCATCTTTCATTTTCTTGGCGATGATACTGGCTTCGTTCAGGGCGCTTCCTGCATCCCTAGACAACATCAATTCGCCTCCTTCAACTTTTGAAAAACTGTTTAGCGTACTGTCTAAAACCTGTTTCAGCAGGTTGACGTTTACATCCAATTTTTTAAGAAGGAAAGGGAGCACATTTTGATCCACTTCAAAAAGGGCTTTAAAAATGTGTTCGTTCTCTATCTGCTGATGGCCATACCCTTGCGCTATTTGTTGCGCTTGTTGTATGGCTTCCTGTGATTTTATGGTAAAATTGTTTAAGTTCATATATTTTATCTGGTGTTTATTATCGATCTTTGTTGGTCAATTTATGTTCCAATTATTAAAAATGTCAAAATGGCGTATTTTTTCTAAATTAAAATGACATTTTGTCTTTTTTTTAGATGTAAGGATAATGGAAAAGGAGCTACTATAAAGTTATGAATTTTTTAAAATCTATTTTCAGCGGAAGTAAGGAAAATGAGTCTATATCGTTTCCTTGGAATGAATTAACCACTGTTTCACAACTTAAAACCATTGATGCAGAATCGATGTCGACTACTGTGGTTGTTTTCAAGCATAGTACACGCTGTGGAATAAGCCGGTTTTCCCTCAGCAACTTTGAAAATCAATATGCTTTACCGGAAGATTCCGCTAAACTTTATTTTCTGGATATCCTGGGCAACAGGGAGATCTCCAACGCCATAGCCGAAAAATATGGTATTTATCATGAAAGTCCGCAATTGTTGGTAATTAAAGAAGGAAAGGTTGTTTATGATGTTTCCCACGGACAGATTGATGCCGAAAAAATCGCTGAATATATATAGTTTGTACCATGATTCGTTTGCAAAGAACCGATGCAAGAAATGAAGATTTTGTCGCTTTAGTGGAGTTATTGGACATTCATATGGCTAAAGTAGATGGAGTGAACCATGCTTTTTATGATCAGTTCAACAAACTGGATAAGATAAAACATGTAATTGTGACCTATGATGATGGTTCTCCGGTTGCTTGTGGTTCTATTAAAGAATATGAAAAAGGAGTCATGGAGGTAAAACGGATGTATGTAAAACCAGAAAGTAGGGGAAAAGGCATTGGGGTAAAGATACTTGTTGCTTTAGAAGATTGGGCACAAGAATTATCAGCACATAAATACATCATAGAAACCGGAACGGAAAACGAAGTCGCCATTCACCTCTACAAAAAAAATGGTTATACAGTAATCCCAAATTACGGACAATACGCAGGGGTGGAGACCAGTATTTGTTTTGAAAAGCATTTATAAGCGATTCATTATATTTACAATTCACATATAGTTTTTTGTAAAAGCTAGAGAGTTAACCACCAAGCCTTATGAGCTTTAAATCATTTGCCTATACAATACTTGCGTTACTTACATTTATGAGTTGCAAACAGCAACCTGAAAAATCATGGATACGAATAAATAACCTTGGATATCAACCGGAAAGTATAAAAGTAGCCGTTTTAGGATCGAAAGAGACTCCAGAAGTAGATGATTTTTCTATTATTGATGCGTATAAAGATTCTGTTGTATATACTTCAGGAAAAATAAAAGAAAAAGGAGCTTACGGGCCTTTTAAATCATCGTTTCGACTTGACTTTTCCGACTTTAAAACTCCCGGAACATATTATCTAAAAGTTGGAAAAACCAAATCTCCAAAATTTAAAATTGATAATAATGTTTACGATCATGCAGCCGATTTTCTTTTAAAGTACATGCGGCAACAACGGTGCGGTTATAACCCGTTTTTAACCGATTCATGCCATGTAAACGATGGCTATATTATTTATCATCCAACAAAAACCGGACAGCGGATTGATGTGCGTGGCGGTTGGCACGACGCTACCGATTATTTGCAGTATACAACAACTTCGGCCAATGCGGTATTTCAGTTACTGTTTGCTTACCGTGAAAACCCCGAGGCTTTTGGCGATACGCACCAAGCAAATGGTTTGCCGGGACCGAACGGAATTCCCGATGTTGTAGACGAGGCAAAATTTGGGATGGATTGGCTCAAGAAGATGAATCCATCACATGATGAGTTTTATAATCAGATTGCAGACGACAGGGATCATGCAGGTTACCGCTTGCCGAATAAAGATACGGTAGTGTATAACAAAAATTATAAAGGAAGGCCTGTTTATTTAGCATCAGCTGAAAAACAAGGCTTGAAAAAATACAAGAACAGATCGACCGGAGTGGCTTCTACTGCCGAGAAATACGCTTCCTCTTTTGCCATTGGCGCCGAAGTACTTTCAGAATTCTACCCAGCATATGCTGAAGACCTTACAAATCGTTCCGTAAATGCCTATAAGTTTGGTAAGGCGCATCCCGGTGTTAGTCAAACTGCTCCCTGTAAAGGACCTTATTTTTATGAGGAGGAGAACTGGAAAGATGATATGGAGTTGGCGGCAAGTAGTTTATACAGACTTACAGGAGATACAATTTATAAAACCGAAGGTATAAAATATGCTAGAGATGAGCCTGTTTCTCCGTGGATGGGGCGGGATACCATAAGGCACTATCAATATTATCCGTTTTTGAATGCCGGTCATTACGAATTAGCCTCAAACTTGAAAGGTAAAGAGGAAGCAGAGTTGAGTGATTTTTATAACAAAGGGCTCGATTTATTGCATCAAAGAGGGAAAGAGAATCCGTTTTTTATAGGAACGCCTTTTGTTTGGTGTTCTAATAATTTTGTTACTGCAGCAGTAACCCAATGCTCTTTGTACAGAAAATTAACGGGAGATGAGACCTATATGGAAATGGAAGCCGGATTAAGAGATTGGCTTTTTGGTTGTAATCCTTGGGGAACCACTATGATTGTAGGGCTTCCTGATAACGCAGACTCGCCTGTAAACCCACATTCCTCTTTAAAGGTGTTGAATAATTATCAAACGTATGGGGGATTGGTTGATGGGCCTGTTTACGGCTCAATTTTTAATAGCCTAATCGGTCTGGAATTATATGATGCTGATGTCTATGCCGAATTTCAATCAGATATAGCGGTGTATCATGACGATGCCGGGGATTATTCCACGAACGAACCAACCATGGACGGTACAGCCAGTTTGGTGTATTATTTATCGTCACTTGAGAAAAAGGGTAGAAAGGGTAAAAAGAGAAAACAACAACTTGCATTCGACAATACCGGGGCAATTGTTGGAGGTGATAAGGAAGAAAAGAAACTAACTTTGATTTTTAGCGGTCACAAGTTTGCAGATGGAGCGCAAACCATATTAAAAACATTAAAAAAGCATGATTTAACAGCTTCGTTTTTTCTTACAGGTGATTTTTATAGAAACGAAAACTTTAAACCGTTTATTAAAGAAGCTACAAAAGCGGGGCATTATCTTGGAGCGCATTCTGACAAACACTTACAATATAACGACTGGACTGAGGCGAAAAAGTTATTGATTTCCCATGACGATTTCACGAACGACTTATTGGCTAATTATGCTGAAATGGAGAAGTTTGGTATTTCTAAAAACGATGCCCCTTATTTTTTACCACCTTACGAATGGAATAACAATATCATTACGCAATGGGCTTATCAACAGGATATTAAGCTTATTAACTTTACGCAGGGAACATTGTCGCATGCCGATTATACTACTCCCGATTCAAAACAATACAGAACCAGTAAAAAAATTTTTAATTCAATACTGGAGCATGAATCGCAGAATGGATTAAACGGTTTTATTTTGTTGAGCCATATAGGCACACATCCAGACAGAACAGATAAATTTTATGATTCTTTAGAGACATTGATTGTTTCGCTGCAACAACGAGGTTATGATTTTGTATCATTGCCAGAACTACTTGAATTCCATATGTAGAGAGAAATCTTATCTGAATAAAGCCATGTTGACATTTAAAAGATAAGACCTCTCCTTTTGGTCGAAATGATTATGGCCCTATTTTTTGTTTTTCTTCGGATTGAAAGGAGGCAAGAGCTTGTTTGAGACCTCCCCAAAACCAATTCTTACCTGATCATTTTCACAATATCCTCGCATGCTAACAGTGTCGCCATCATTGATGAATTTTCGTTCACTGCCGTCATTCATTTTAAGTGGTTTTTCACCTCTCCATGTCAGTTCGAGCATCGAACCATAGGAATCGGGGGTGGGACCGGAAATCGTTCCGCTTCCCATCATATCCCCACTGTTCACCTTACAGCCGTTTATGGTGTGGTGTGCCAGTTGTTGTGCCATATTCCAGTACATATACTTGAAATTACTTTTAGTGATGGTCTGTGGCGTACCATTTTCGGGAGCCAAATCGACCTCCAAATGAATGTCAAAACTCTTTTTGCCTTCATATTTCAAGTAGGGAAGTGGTTCCGGATCTTGTTTTGGACTTTCAACCCTAAACGGTTCCAAAGCATCCAACGTAACAATCCATGGGGAAATGGACGAAGCAAAATTCTTTGCTAGGAATGGTCCAAGGGGCACATATTCCCATTTTTGAATGTCACGCGCACTCCAATCGTTAAAAAGGACGAGTCCAAATATATATTCTTCAGCTTCTTCGATTGGGATGGGTTCTCCCATGAGATTGGCGTCGGTGGTGATGAAAGCCATTTCCAGTTCAAAATCAACCAATTTTGACGAACCGAAAACAGGTTCGCTTGCCCCTGCGGGCATGGTTTGTCCCATCGGACGGCGAATTGGAATTTCACTTGGAACTATGGTAGAACTCCTTCCATGGTAGCCCACCGGAATATGAAGCCAGTTGGGAAGCAACGCATTGTCCGGATCGCGGAACATAGTCCCAACATTGGTTGCATGTTCCTTACTGCTGTAAAAATCGGTATAATCCCCGATCTGAACCGGAAGTTGCATCTCGATCTCATCCAAAGTAAAAAGAACAATTTTGCGGTGTTCTTTATTATTTTTTAAGCTTTCGTTCTTTTCATCAAAAATTTTGGCAATCCGATTTCTTACTAGTCTCCATGTTTTTTTTCCGTCTGATATAAAATCGTTCAGGGTATCTTGTAAAAAGATATCGTCAGTAAGAGGAATATCATTAAAATACCCTAATTGGTGTAGAGCGCCAAGGTCGATGGCGGTATTTCCGATGCGGGTACCAATGGTAATCACATCGTCACGGGTTAAAAAGACACCAAAAGGAATATTCTGAATGGGAAAATCTGAATCTTTTTCAACTGGAATCCACGATTTTCTGTTTGGGTTGTTTGCTGTATCAGACATGACAAAATTCTTGATTATTGTTTGATAAAATTGGATTTAAAGGTATTAATTTCTATCAATTTACCGAATCTATTTTATATTTTTGTCCATTCTTTAACAAATACTCCAAAATGGAAAGAGATAAACAAATTTTTGATCTTATTGAGGCTGAGAAAAAACGCCAATTAGAAGGAATTGAACTAATCGCTTCAGAAAATTTTGTAAGCGAACAAGTTATGGAAGCTGCCGGTTCTGTTTTAACCAATAAATATGCGGAAGGATATCCCGGAAAGCGCTATTACGGAGGCTGTGAAGTAGTTGATCAGGTAGAGAGCATTGCCATAGAGCGTGCAAAAGAGCTATTTGGAGCTGTTTGGGCCAATGTTCAACCGCACAGTGGTTCACAGGCCAACACAGCGGTTTTTGCAGCTTGCTTAAAACCGGGGGATAAGATATTAGGATTCGACCTTTCTCATGGAGGGCATCTTACACACGGCTCTCCGGTTAATTTTTCAGGTAAATTATACAACCCGGTGTTTTATGGAGTAGAGAAGGAGACCGGACGTTTGAATTACGACCATATAGCAGAAGTGGCAGAAAAAGAACAGCCAAAATTGATCATCGCCGGAGCATCTGCATATTCAAGGGATATTGATTTTGCAAAATTCAGGGAAATCGCCGATAGTGTTGGCGCTATTTTAATGGCCGATGTTTCTCACCCTGCAGGATTGATCGCTAAAGGTGTGCTTAACGACCCGATTCCTCACTGTCATATTGTGACGACTACAACCCATAAGACCTTGAGAGGACCTCGTGGCGGACTTATATTGATGGGAGAGGATTTTGATAACCCATTTGGAATAAAATTGAAGAGTGGAAAGTTAAGAAAGATGTCTTCATTGCTTGACAGTGCTGTTTTCCCTGGAAATCAAGGCGGACCTTTGGAACACATTATTGCTGCTAAAGCAATTGCTTTTGCAGAGGCATTAAGCGAGGATTTCTTACACTATATTATTCGCGTGAAGAAAAATGCGGCTGCGATGGCCAAAGCATTTGTCGATAGGGGATACAACATTATTTCTGATGGAACGGATAATCATATGATGTTGATCGACCTCAGAAACAAGGATATTTCAGGAAAAGAAGGTGAAGAAGCTTTGGGCAGGGCTGATATTACGGTAAACAAAAATATGGTTCCTTTTGATGATAAGAGTCCGTTTGTAACAAGCGGAATCAGAATAGGAACGGCAGCAATCACCTCCCGTGGTTTGGTTGAAGAAGATATGGAAACCATTGTAAACTTGATAGACGATGTGCTAGTCAACCGAAATGACGATGCCAAAGTTGAAGCCATCAAAAAGCAAGTGAACGAACTTATGGAACACAGACCGTTGTTCAAGTCATAAGAAAATCAAAATAAATATAAAAAAAGCCCTGATTCTTACGGATTGGGGCTTTTTATTTTTCGTGGTACTTGATTGATAGTGCGCCCGAAGGACATTGTTTTACCTGCTTGATAATCTCCTCCTCTGTGGCGTTTTCTTGCTTTATCCACGGGCGTTCTCTTGGATTGTAGACTTTCGGCAATAATTTTATACAAATACCGGAGTGTTGACACTTTTCAGCCTCCCAGACGATCGATAGGTTTTCTTTTGGATAAGTTTTCATGTGTATCAGTTTTTATTGAACAATAGGTTTCTTTGATGTTGGAGGCGACATCATGCTATTAAATATAATAAAAAAAAGCACCCTTTTGAAAAGAGTGCTTTTTAAAATATATATCAAATGAAATCCCTTAGTTGATAGCAGGGTCTTTCATTCCTTCTTCAATCATGCTGTAGAATTGGTCAAGTTTAGGCAATACAACAATTCTGGTTCTACGGTTTTTAGATTTCCCTTCAGTAGTATCGTTGGATGCCACAGGAATGTACTCACCTCTACCGGATGCAGTCATTCTAGCTGGTGATACTCCAAATTCATTCTGAAGGATTCTAACAACGGCAGTTGCTCTTAAAACACTCAGATCCCAGTTGTCTTTTATGGCAGCAGTTTTAATCGGCACAGTATCGGTGTGTCCTTCTACCATAAATTCAAAATCAGGCTTGTTTTTCACTACGGTAGCTACTTTTCCTAAAACAGCTTTAGCTTTAGAGGTTACAGTAGTACTTCCGCTAGAGAATAGTAGTTTATCAGAAATGTTTACATAAACAACTCCTTTTTCTACGCTGATGTTAATGTCTTCATCATCTAAATTACCCAACACTCCTTTTAAACTTTGAACCAAGGCCAAGTTAACAGAGTCTCTTCGAGTAACTGCATTTTGAAGTTTTCTGATCGTAAGATCTTTTTCTCTCAAGCTTTCAAGGGATTTTTCAAGGTTATCTGCTCCCTTAGCAGTCAGGGTAGTTAAATTACCCATATTGTTGATCAAATCCTGATTGCTTGATTTCAGCATTGCGTTTTGATCTTTCAAACTTTCTTTTTCTGAAAGACATGTATTCAGCTTAACAGTGGCTGAATTCAACAAATCTTCAGTTTCCTTTTGTTTGGCTTCCAATTCAGCATACTTTTTGGAAGAAACACAAGAAGTTAAAAAGATAGCGCCTAGTGCGCCCAGTAAAAAAATTTTTTTCATAATTATGGATTTACTTAATTAACGTTTTAACATTTTAAGGCAAAAATAGATAAAAAGCAAATGCTCGTATGCCGTTTTCCGTTAATTTTCTCTTAAATCAGCGTTGATTTTATCATATTTTAGACTGTTATTCCTTAACGATTTCACGATAATAACGTTTCTGTTTTATAAAGTAATCAACTACAACAGAGGAGCATGAAAAATACTTAAGATCCTTTATTTGCCCGCGTTTATTTATAATTTTCACAAAATAGTAGTAATAACTAAAATGTGCTTTTATTATTGCCAATAAATGTAAGAATTTTAATTGGAATAAAAAGCGAATTCCGGCGATTCCGTCTAAAAACAATCTGGCGACAATTAGTGGTATGACCTTGCGCAGGGGAAGGTTTTTTGTGATAGAGAATAATGAATTCCTGAAATTTAAAAATGTTTTTTTCGGATTCATATTATTCAATGTGGCTCCTCCAACATGATATACCTTTGAAGCTCCGGTATACACAATTTTATAACCTCGGTTTTGAGCCCGCCAACAGAGGTCTATTTCTTCCTGATGGGCAAAGTAATCTTCGTCAAAGCCGCCCAAGGCATTAAAAACCTCTTTTTTTATAAACATACAGGCTCCGGTAGCCCAGAAAATTTCTTTTATATCGTCGTATTGCCCTTGGTCCTTTTCCATAGTCTGAAAAACCCTTCCCCTGCAAAAAGGATAACCCAAACGGTCGATATAACCTCCTGCTGCTCCTGCGTATTCAAAACTGGTTTTATCCTTGTAGTCTAATATTTTTGGCTGAATGATCGCAATCTCACGATTTTTTTTGAAAGTATCTTCTATAGGTGTCAGCCAGTCTTTGGTGACTTCGATATCTGAATTCAGTAAACAAAAAACATCTTCTTCTATATTTTTCAGGGCATCGTTATATCCTTTGGCAAAACCACCATTCACCTCATTCTGAATAATCTGAACGGTTGGGTAGTGCTCCTTGACAAAATCAACCGAATGGTCTGTAGATGCGTTATCGACCACATAGATATTTGCATCAGGAGAAAACTTGATAACCGAAGGAAGGAACTTTTCCAGAAGATCCTTGCCATTCCAATTCAGTATAACAACGGCTATTTTCATATATTTTGATCAATATTAAACATAAATAAGGCTTTATTCGTTTCTTTTGGTAGAGCGATAACCTTAGCTATGCCAAATCCCTTAATGAGGGGAAAGTCTGCAAATTAAAGTATATATGACGGAATATCCTTGAGAAAAGCATACTTTTCTTGCTGGTAGTCCATTTGACAAAAATAATGATCCAATCCGTTAGTGACCATTAAATATTCTGATTGAAGCGAAAGATTATAACGGGCAATCTGATCGAAAGTGTTTTGGGTGATTTTTACTGAAGGAGCTTTGCACTCCACAACGAGCTTGATTTTTCCATCTGGCTTATACACCAAAATGTCATATCGCTTTTTAAGGGAATTGACAAGCAGCTCTTTTTCAATATTGATAAGGGATTTGGGGAATTTCTTTTCGTCAGTTAAAAATTTTACGACGTGCTGCCTTACCCATTCCTCAGGTTGTAATTGCACAAATTTTTTGCGGACTTCATCAAAAATGTGGATTTTATTTTCCCTATTTTTGAATCGGAATGTGTATTCCGGAAAATTCAACTTTTGCATAATAGCAAATATCAGAAATATAGCAGACTAAATAAAGCGTATTAAAGCACTTATTCTTTATGGATGAAATTAAACAGATAGTAAGCGATATAAAAGCAGGCAATATCAAGCCAATTTATTTTTTAATGGGGGATGAGCCTTATTATATTGATAAAATAGCTGAATATATGGAACAATCGGTGTTGTCTGAGGAAGAAAAGGGTTTTAATCAGATGGTGCTTTATGGTAGGGATGTTTCGATAGACGAAATAGTGTCAAACGCCAAACGTTACCCCATGATGGCAGAACGACAGGTGGTTATTGTAAAAGAAGCACAACACCTTTCACGAACCATAGAGAAACTTGAGGCTTATGCGTTGCAGCCACAGCCTACAACAGTTTTGGTGATCTGCTATAAATACAAAAAAATAGATAAGCGAAAAAAACTCTATAAAGCGATCTCAAAAACAGGATTAATTTATGAGAGTAAGAAATTATATGAAAATCAGGTAGGGGATTGGATACGTCGCGTGTTGGCCGGAAGAAAATACACCATCAGCCCTAAAGCAGCGCAAATGTTGGTTGAATTTTTGGGGACTGACCTTGGGAAAATCAATAATGAACTGGAAAAACTACAACTCATTATTCCGCAGGGACAAGAAATCACGCCTCAACACATCGAGGAGAATATAGGAATCAGCAAGGATTATAACAATTTCGAACTCCGTAAAGCCATAGGGGAGCGCAATGTGGTTAAAGCGACCCGTATAGTGAACTATTTTGCCCAGAATCCGAAGGATAATCCGTTGGTGGTTACGGTTTCGTTGTTATATAATTTCTTTTCACAACTATTGCAATATCACGGACTAAAAGATCATTCTAAAAGTAGTGTGGCATCAGCACTGAAGATCAACCCTTATTTTGTTGGGGAATATCAAACTGCTGCACGAAATTACCCCATGAAACAAAGCAGTAGGATTATTGCACATTTGCGGGATGTCGATGTAAAAAGTAAAGGGGTAGGAGCTGCAAGTATTTCTCAAGCTGACCTTTTAAAAGAATTGCTGACAACCATTTTTGGATAATGTGAGTTGGATTAGTAAACTGAGAATTAGAAAACATCAAATTCCTAACTCTAAACGAATTTTTTTTGTCAATTTCTTTACGACCAGATCATAAGAATCATCAATCCATTGGTAGAGTAGCGAATCTGGAATTGAGTTATCCATCACAACACTATTCCAATGCTTTTTGCTCATATATACGGGTGGTGTAACAGCGGGATATTTTGCTCTCAGTTCATCTACTTTTTCAGGATTGCATTTCACCGTAATACTTGCATAAGTTGAAATGTCTGTTGCTGTAAACATCTTCTCACCAACTTTGAACACTAAAACATTGGGTAAGTTTTTGGGGAAAGGAAATGATTCGGTAACGCCCTTTTTTTGAATACAATAATCCCGGTATTCTTCAATATTCATTTTATTTAATGCTTCGGTTGGTGAATTGATTTTATAATAGTAGTCTATTGTCTTGCAAAATCGTTACGAAAAAACCTCGTTGTGTTGTTCCTCAACCCGGATAAAGGTAGTACGTTTGGTCAATTCTTTTAATCTTCCGGCACCAACATAAGTACAGGTAGAGCGCAGACTTCCCAAAATATCCTGAATCGTATTGATCACATCGCCCCGATATGGAATTTCAACAGCTTTTCCTTCGCTGGCACGGTATTCTGCTATACCACCGGCATGTTTTTTCATGGCCGTTTCAGAACTCATTCCGTAGAAAGACTTAAACTTTTCCCCGTTTTTGGTAATGATCTCGCCACCACTTTCGGTATGTCCGGCGAGCATTCCACCCAGCATAACAAAATCGGCACCACCACCAAAAGCTTTGGCGATATCCCCTGGGGTTTTACACCCACCATCTGAAATGATTTGTCCGCCCAATCCGTGAGCAGCATCAGCACATTCAATAATAGCAGATAGCTGTGGATAACCCACTCCTGTTTTTACACGGGTGGTACACACACTTCCGGGACCAATACCTACTTTGATGATATCTGCCCCGGAAAGAATGAGCTCTTCTACCATTTCTCCGGTAACGACATTTCCAGCCATGATAATCTTATCCGAATAAGTGTCACGGGTTTGTCTTACAAAATCAACAAAATGTTCAGAATAGCCATTGGCGACATCAATACAGATCAGTTTTATCTGGGGATGGCGGTCAATAATTTCCTTTAATTTTTTGGCGTCTTGTTTTCCTGTGCCGGTGCTTACGGCAATGTAATCATAGACATCATCACTTTTATCACTTAAAAAATTGCTCCATTGGTCTATGGTGTAGTGCTTGTGTATGGCAGTTATGATTTGTTGTGAAGAAAGCACATTGGCCGTTTCAAAAGTACCTACCGTATCCATGTTGGCAGCAATGATGGGAATCCCCTTCCAGATATGTGCACTGTGTTTGAGTTTAAATTCCCGTTCCAAAGTCACATCGTTTCGCGATCGTAATGTAGAGCGTTTGGGACGAATCATTACATCTTTAAAACCTAATTTTACTTCATTTTCAATTCTCATAGTCTTGACTATTATTTTTGAAATGAAAAGTACATAATTTTTAGTTTTTTACAGAGGAAATTTAGGAAATAAAAGCAAAATAGAGTGGTTTGAAGAGGCGATTTTAATCGTTTGTAAATCTAAATTTACCTAAGATTCATCAGAGCTGACCAAAAACACTTCGACTGTGCTTTGACAGGCTCAGTATGAACATTGCTCAGTGTGATAATAAACATCTATCTCAGCTCAGGAAATTTCGCCGGATTAGTTTCGTGCATAATACTGTAGACTTTTTCAAAAATATCTTCCGCATTGGGTTTTGAGAAATAGTCGCCGTCACTGGCATAGGCAGGTCTGTGTGCTTTGGAAGTTAGTGTTTGCGGAGCACTGTCTAAATATCGGTAAGCGCCTTGGTTTTCTACGATCTCCTGGATCAAATATGCTGAACATCCTCCGGGAACATCTTCATCAATAACCAATAAACGATTGGTTTTCTTCACGCTTTTTACCGTGTCGTGGTTGATGTCAAACGGGAGTAGTGTTTGTGCATCAATCACTTCAGCATTGATGTCAACTTCCAACAATTCTTTAGCAGCTTGTTCTACGATCCTTAGGGTAGAACCATATGAAACCAATGTGATATCGGTTCCTTCTATTACAGTTTCCACTACACCGATCGGGGTGCGGAATTCACCTATGTTGTCAGGAAGTTGTTCTTTCAACCGATATCCGTTCAGGCTTTCAATAACAAGCGCCGGTTCTTCACTTTGCATCAAGGTGTTGTAGAACCCTGCGGCCTTGGTCATATTTCGAGGGGTAAGGATATACATCCCCCTTAAAAGATGTATGAGTCCACCCATAGGCGACCCGGCATGCCAAATCCCTTCCAAACGATGCCCGCGTGTTCTTACGATCATCGGAGCCTTTTGTTTCCCGACAGTACGATAGAGCAGGGAGGCCAAATCGTCACTCAACACATAAAGTGCATAAAAGATATAATCGAGGTATTGTATTTCTGCAATGGGGCGCAAGCCTCTTAATGCCATCCCGATACCCTGACCAACGATGGAAGCTTCACGTATACCGACATCAGCTACACGTAATTTTCCGTATTTTTTTTGAAGTCCTTCCAGTCCTTGGTTTACATCACCTATATTTCCACTGTCTTCTCCAAAGACCAAAGCATTGGAATTGTTTTCAAACAGTTTGTCAAAATTGTCCCGTAAAACAATGCGTCCGTCTACCAATTTACTGTTCTCACTGTATTCCGGTAGGATTTCTGCAACATTGGTTGCGTTGTTTTTAGTTTCGCTATAGAGATGCGAACTGTACTCCGGTTGTGTATGGGTGTAAAAAGAATTGATCCAAGATTGTAGAGATTCTTTTGCGGGTGATTCCTCATGCGCCACATAGCGAAGTGCTTTTCTTGCGGTGGAAATCACATTGCGTTTTGAAGGATCTTCTATGGAAATAAGATCATTTTTGAGCCTGTTGATAAAACTTTTGTTGCTACTGCTGTTTGCCAAATCGGTCAGGAGCGCAATCACTTGTTTTTTATCCGCTTTGATAGGAGTTATAAACTCCCTCCATGCATCCTTTTTACCGTCCCGGACTTCTTTTTTGATCTGTTTTTCAAGCTGACCCAACTCTTCGTCGGTAGCCAGTTTATTAGCAATGATCCACTCTCTTAGTTTGAGGTTGCAGTCGTGTTCCTTTTCCCATATCAGTCTTTCTTCAGACTTGTACCTCTCGTGCGATCCTGATGTGGAGTGCCCTTGCGGTTGTGTGAGGTCTGTCACGTGAATAAGTACAGGAACATGTTCTTCACGGGCAATTTTCCCTGCTTTATCAAAAGCCTCGATCAATGCAGGATAGTCCCATCCTTTTACCACAATGATCTCAACACCTTCTTCATCTTCATTCCGCTGAAAACCTTTTAATATTTCAGAAATATTTTCTTTGGTCGTTTGATCTTTTGCGTGCACCGAAATACCGTAGTCATCATCCCAAATACTGATCACCATAGGAACTTGCATTACACCTGCTGCATTGAGGGTTTCAAAGAAAATACCTTCACTTGTACTCGCGTTTCCTATAGTTCCCCATGCTACTTCATTTCCGTTTACAGAAAATCCTTCGGCATTTACTTCCTTAACATGGCGATAGATTTTTGAAGCTTGTGCCAAACCTAACAATCTGGGCATTTGCCCTCCGGTGGTAGAAACGTCTGAACTACTGTTTTTTTGTGCGGTGAGGTCTACCCACGAACCATCGGGATTGTTACTTCTCGTTAAAAAATGCCCTCCCATTTGCCTTCCGGCACTCATGGGTTCTTTTTCAATATCGGTATGGGCATAAAGTCCGGCAAAAAAGTTTTTTATACTGAGCTCGCCGATTGCCATCATAAAAGTTTGGTCGCGGTAATACCCACTTCTGAAGTCGCCTTTTTTAAAAGCCTTTGCCATGGCCAGTTGTGGCACTTCCTTTCCGTCGCCAAAAATTCCAAACTTTGCTTTTCCGGTCAAGACCTCCCTTCTTCCTAACAAACTACATTCTCTGCTGGTAACAGCAATTTTGTAGTCGTCTAGGATTTGACTTCTGAAATCATCAAAAGAAATGTCTTGTTGGGTAAAAGGTTTTGTTTGCATATTATTTTTATGAGACGCAAGCAAAAATAGCTAAAAAGAATGGTTTTTGCAATTAAAAGAAACGCCTTTATAATGAGGATTTTATAAATAAGAATGTTAAAATTGAATTTTATTTAACAAAACAAACGATTATCTATTTTTCATTGAATTATTTTCAATAAAATGATAAGGCTGCATAAGACTATTCAACAACTGTTTTTCAGTTAAAAACACTAGAACCATTTCCTTGTAAAGAGTCCGATAAGGGTTTTCGGACTTAAGGTTACGATGAACCTGATTTTTTCATCGTATTGAGGTTGCGCGACCTCCCAACCATTGTTGGAATAAACAGGGAAGTAGAGTTCGAAGTAATCGGTTACCAAATTGAGTCGGATACCGGAATCGTATACAAAACGGGGATCTCTACCTTTATTTCTGATCATTCCCATGTCGCCATACACTTCTATCCATCGCCAAAGATTGATACTTGCGTTGGAAGTCACGATCCAATCATTGGCGAAGGGGTGGGGTAATTTAGATTTAAAACCACCTTCAGCAATGATAAGCTGCTGACTGAAGAGTCCGGTATCTTCTGAACGACCCAAATAATCATAATCAAACAAATAATCTGTTGGTCGGTCTAGCGCAAAGCTGAAATAATCTGAGTTGGTTTCGTTATAGATGAATTTACCTGCAAAAAAACGTAAATTCAGCTGACGGTTGCTTTGAAAAAGCTTTCGGTATTCCCAATTAACTGCTACTTTGGCAAAATCCCTTGCCACTTGAACGTCTGCAAACCAGGATTTGTAGTCAATAATTCCGTTGTTGCCATAGGCGTAGCGTACGTTAAAAACACTATAGTCCGGATCTGTGTCGATAGTTGGTGAAAAATCACGGATTACGTTGACAAAACGCATGTTTAAAACCTCTCGCTCGTTGGAACGAAGGTTGTTGTTATCCCTAAACAGAAAACTAAGGGAAGGAGTGATGGTGCTGTATCGCAATCCGTCGGCATAGTGGTAGGACGATCCGGCCATATATGCGTCAATCCTGTACATATTACCACGTTCCATATATTTACGGTAGCGGAAGGATCCTGAACCTACCAGAGCTTTTTCTCCAAAAGCATAGGAGGGCTGCAAGTCGTAGATAAACGGACGATTCAAAAATGTCTTATTGTAGAGACGTATCCCCGGTGTGATACCGTCGTAGATATTAAATCTGAATACAGGGACATAGAAAATCTGGTTGTAATAAGGGTCTTCGATGTCCTTGAAAAACTGAAATTTTAATTTTCTGTTGGTTGAGAAAAACCCGTTGACCGATTTCCAGTTGTCCCGTTCGTTAAATTCCGGGATAACCCTGTCATAATTAAGTACCAGACGTTTTACATCTTTTCGGGGAACGGTCACCTCTTTTGTTTTTGAAATGTCTGTATACCAGTTTTTGAACAGAATTGAGTCGTTTTTATCAATCCCAAACATGGTAATGGGGGCAGTGGTGCCTCTTTTGTTTTGTAGCGTGACGATAAGGGAATCGTCTGTTTTTTTATGTTTTTGGATTTTATAATCGATCTTTTTATTGGAGTCCACATAGGTTGAAAAAAACCAATCAATGTCTTTGGGGGCATCTTTTTTTAGGATAGATTCAAAATTCTCGGCTTTACTCTTTTTTGTTTTTAGGGAGTTGTAGTATTCCTTTATTTTACGGTCGATATAGTTGTTGTCCAAATAATCGTTGAGATAGGCCAAACCAATACCCGATTTAGACTTATTGGCTATTCTTTCGTTGAATTTTATAAGGGAATCCCGGGGAGTGGTCAAAGATTGATCTGAATATCTTCGGGCCATCATCATGTATAAATACGGGTATTTGTCATTAAAATCCATCTGGGCTAGATGAAAAGTACGAACACCCCATATTTTGGAGAGTTTCCCTAATACTTTCATGTCCTGATAAAAAGTATCGGTATATTTCATCATCAAATAGGACTGGATACCGTCCTTTACCCAATATTCACTTCTGTTGTCCATAAAAAGACTATTGTCCAAATAGGTACCCAGAGCTGTTTTCAAGAGTTTTAGTTCGTATTGGAACTCTTCAGGAAACGGACGTAAAAAAGAGGGAAGCTGGTTGAATCCATAGAGCGGATTTCTTTTATAATCATCTTCAGTAACAAGAATCTTATTGTGTGGATACCTTCCTAAGTTGTTTTTGATAAAATTGACAACACGTCTAACGGAAGCAATTTTAGTAGAATCATTCAGATCTTTACTTTCAATATTGGTAATGAATCCTAATCCGTCATTTTTGTAAATAAAAAAAGCATCTTTATTTTTCACAAAATAGAGTCTGACATCACTTCTGTTTTCCCCGTATAAAATGGTTTTTGTATGTAGTGCCTCTGTGTTGTTTTTTACAATATCCAGATCGGAAATCAATGTATAAATCCCCGGATAGGTCAATTTGATTTCAATATCGTTGATAAGACTATTCAGGTCGTTCAGGTTTTTATTGCTGTACATACGCCAGCCATTTCCATCGTATATGGCCGGACTAATGTGCCAATACCTGAGGTGATAATTATTTTCATTCGTAAATCCATAACCGGTAAACTGTGCACTGGGTAATTTTACCTTGTAAGAAAGCTTGAGCGAATAATATTTGTCCGGATAGATGGGGAATTTCAGTTGTACCCTAATAATGTCACTTTTTTCGGTGCGTTTCCAGTCTAAAAAATCGAAATTCTTATCGGTTAAGGATAAAATTTCGGTATGGCCACGGTCTTCTCTTTTTGCAAGGTGTAGGCTTTTGTTAAACTCTTCTCCAAAACGAGTAGCCAATGCGGTGTTTTTACTGGAATATGCATGGTTCCAGTCGTATAAATACAAAGCGTTTAAGGTGTCGTTTGTGGTATTGTGGAAAATGATCTCTTGCTGGATATGAAGTTGACGCGTGTTTGGGAGCAAAGTAGCATCGATCTTCTGGCTACTTTGTGAAAAGGATTTTAGTCCACAAAAAACGATTGTGAGTAATAAATATGTGCTGAATGGTTTCAACATTAACTTTTATAATAAATGAATAATATTTTATATGGTTGGTTAAAGTTGAACCTGATTGTCATTCTTTTTCATATTGGGATGCACAATATTATGTAAAAAAATTAAGAATTCTATGGCTTAAGAAAAAATATGCCTTTAAATTAGCAATAACAACGTAAATGAGGAAATTATGAATATTTCAGCAGTAAAACATACAGAATACCATGATTTTTATAGGGGCTATATTGAGGTTTTAGGAGAAGTAGAACTTTTGGATGAAATGATCCGTCGTAAAAAAGCCATGCTCACTTTATTGGAGGGTGTAAATAAATTTCAATTTGGTTTTTCTTATGCTGAAGGAAAGTGGTCGATCAAGGAATTGTTATTGCATATGATCGATGCGGAAAGAGTCTTTCAGTATAGGGCATTGTGTATTGCCAGAGGAGATAAAACCAACTTTCCCGGATTTGAACAGGATCATTATGTGCAGCATTCAAAGGCAGGTGAGCGCTCCAAAAAGAGTTTGATAGATGAGTTTTCAATAGTGAGGGACAGTTCTGTGGCTTTGTTTACTTCTTTTCCAGCAGAAGTTGTACAAGAAACAGGGGTGGTGAGCGGACATCCTATGTCTGTTCGCGCCATTGGTTTTATCATTAGTGGTCACCAAAAACATCATGAAAAAGTGATTAAGGAAAAATACCTGAAGGTGTAGGTGGATTTGTACCAAGGATGTAAACCATCTAATTGATCTAATCATCATCCCTTTCATCTTCAGGGATCTCGATATTTTCAGTTTCCAATGATGCTTCACTATTAAAATCGTCGTCGTCATCATCAAATTTTTCCATGGTATTGGCAAGACGGGTGCTTACCTTAACGAGGTATACTGTATCTTCTGTGCGGACTTCAACAGCTTCAACAGTCTCGTTGTTGGCATTTTTAAATTTTATGATATCGTCGTCGTCATATCCGTCCGGATATCTTTCTACGAGCATCGACAAGATATCGTTAGTTAACTTTTTGTAATCTACAATGACACGTTTCATACGTTTTAAATTTTGTAATCACTTAATAACAAATCAATTAAAAAATTGAGAGCGTATGCAACCCTGCTTGCCGCAAGCAGGCGCTCGCTGCCCTCGCTCTCTTAAACATTCCCTTTTGTGAATTTATTTTTAAAATTTATTAATGTTCGTTTCATCTGGCTAATAATTAATACTGGTTAAGTATGTTGTAAATGTAAATGAAAAATATTTTTCCAAACAACATTTTTTTAACAAATTACATGTCTAAAATATACCCGAAAATGAGGGGTGCAACGATGGTAGCGTCAGACTCTACAATGAATTTGGGCGTATTGATGTCCAATTTCCCCCATGTTATCTTTTCGTTAGGAACTGCTCCGGAATAAGAACCATAACTGGTTGTCGAGTCGGAAATTTGACAAAAATAACTCCAAAACGGGGTGTTTTCCATTTCCATATCCTGATACAACATCGGTACAACACATATGGGAAAATCTCCAGCAATACCTCCACCAATTTGGAAGAAACCTACACCATTATCGGAATTTTCAGTATACCAATCTGCCAAATAGGTCATGTATTCAATACCACTTTTCACAGTAGATGCTTTGAGTTCGCCTTTCATCACATACGAAGCAAAGATATTGCCCATGGTGCTGTCTTCCCAACCGGGAACAACGATGGGCAGGTTCTTTTCTGCTGCGGCATACATCCATGAATCTTTCAGATCAATCTCGTAATATTCTTCCAAAACACCCGATAAGAGCATTTTATACATAAATTCATGTGGAAAATAGCGTTCCCCTTTGTCCTCGGCATCTTTCCATATTTTAAAAACATGTTTCTGAAGTCTTCGGAAAGCTTCTTCCTCCGGGATACAGGTGTCGGTAACCCTGTTTAACCCTTTTTCCAATAGTTCCCATTCTTCTTTTGGGGTAAGATCCCGATAATTGGGTACTCGTTTGTAGTGGGAGTGTGCCACCAGGTTCATAATATCCTCTTCCAGATTGGCGCCGGTACAGGAGATGATTTGTACCTTATCCCTGCGAATCATTTCAGCAAAGATCTTACCCAATTCACCCGTGCTCATGGCTCCGGCAAGGGTAACCATCATTTTTGCTCCTTTGTCGAGCTGCTCTTCATAGGCCTTGGCAGCATCCACCAAAGCGGCTGCATTGAAATGCAAATAATATTTTTCTATAAAGTTGGAGATAGCTCCTTTATGCTTCGTCATCGTCGTTTAGATTTTTAGTGTTTGTGTATTTAAATTTATAGGCTAACATTTTATAATACAACTTTGCGGCTAAAAAGTCTGAAGATTTGTCCTGTGGATTAGGGCACAGTTCTACAATATCAAAGCCCACTACATTTTTCTTTTTGAAAACTTCTTTCAAGTAATCCAATGTTTCATACCACAGAAGTCCGCCCGGTTCGGGAGTTCCCGTTGAAGGAAGGATAGAGGGGTCAAAAGCATCCAAATCGATGGTGATAAACACATTTTCAGTCATTTGACTGATGGAATCGTCTATCCAGTCGTCTTCCTGAACAATATTATGGGCAAAATAGGTTTGCTCTTCGAGCATATTATCAACTTCACTAATATCCATACTTCGAATACCAACTTGTATCAGTTTTGTGTTCTGACTGGCTTCATAAACAGCACAAGCGTGATTACATTTGCTTCCTTCATATTCTTCCCTAAGATCGGCATGAGCGTCTATTTGCAATACCGTCAGGTCATCGAAGGATTCATTAAAAGCACGTATAGAACCGATGGAAATAGAATGCTCCCCTCCAAAAAGAGTAACAAACTTATTCTGTTTAATATAATTTTTGGCAGTTTTATGCACTGTATCCACCATTTTTTCGGGCGAACTGTTCTCTGTAACCGGTGGAGCGAGGTAAATTCCTTTTTTATAAGGCTCGCTTTGGGTTTCGATGTCGTATAATTCCATATTTTCCGAAGCGTGCAAAAAAGCTTCGGGCCCTTTGTCGGCTCCTTTTTGCCATGTGCTTGTCCCATCATATGGCACAGGGATCAATACCACTTTGGCATCGTCCAGGCGTGCATATTTTTCAGGGATTCCGGCGTAATTCTTCTTATTCATGTGTTTGTTTTTATTATTTTTAACGGTCACATGTAACCTTTGATGACTAAAACAATCATTGCTTTGTGTGTTTAATAATTGTTTTAGTCATGCCGGTTTCATCGTAGCCTAATATTTTTAAAAAGTCGTTTGCTGTTTGTTGTTCTGAAAATAATTTTGTCGTTATGTTTCCTTCTTCATCCTTATCAATCAGGATGTGTTTTGGAGAGGGGATCAAGCAGTGTTGAAGTCCGCCAAAACCACCAACAGTTTCTTGATAAGCCCCGGTGTTGAAAAAACCGATGTACAGCGGTTTCGATTTGCTGTACTTTGGCAGATAAATGGCGTTCAGGTTCTGTTCAGAATTGTAATAATCATCGCTATCGCAGGTCAATCCACCCAATAAAACACGTTCATACTCATCGTTCCAACGGTTTATGGCCAGCATGATAAATCGCTTGCTGATGGCCCAACTGTCGGGTAGGGTGGTGATGAAAGACGAATTGATCATATTCCATTTTTCCCGGTCGTTCTGTTGTTTCTGATAAAGGATTTCGTATATGGCTCCGCCACTTTCCCCCACAGTAAAACTTCCAAATTCGGTAAAGATGTTCGGCACCGGAACACCGGCTTCATCACATGCGGTTTTAACCTGATTGATGATCTCATCTACGATATATTCGTAGTCATATTCAAAAGCCAAGGAGTTTTTAATAGGGAATCCGCCACCGATATTCAAGGAATCCAAAGTCGGACATACTTTTCGTAGTTGTGTATAAACCTTCAAGCATTTTAAAAGTTCGTTCCAATAATAGGCCGTATCGCGAATCCCGGTATTGATGAAAAAATGTAACATCTTGAGGTTTACCTTTTCGTCGTCTTTTATTTCCTTGTTGTAAAAAGGAACGATATTCTTATAACCAATACCCAATCTGCTGGTATAAAACTCAAACTTTGGCTCTTCTTCAGAAGCAATTCTAATCCCAATATCGTATGGATCGTGAATGGCTTCATTCAACAAGTTTACTTCTTCATAATTATCGATAATGGGAATGCATTTTTTGTGCGAACTGTTGATCAGGTCGGCTATGTTTTCAATATATTGATCTCTTTTAAAACCGTTGCACAACACATAATTATCTTTTGATAGCTTTCCTTTAGCAACCAGGTTTTTCACAATATCAATGTCAAAAGCTGATGAAGTTTCGATGTGGATGTCGTTTTTGAGGGCTTCGCTGAGCACATGACTGAAATGCGAGCTTTTGGTACAATAGCAATAGTGATAACTGCCCTTATAGTCATGTTTTTCAATAGCCTTTTTAAACCAATATTCAGCTCTTTTTATGTTGTTTGAAATTTGAGGCAAGTAGGTGAACTTCAAAGGCGCACCATACTCTTCAATCAATTTCATCAAATCTATATTGTGAAATCTTAATTGATTGTCGTCTAAAGTAAATTCTTCCTGCGGAAAGTAATACGTTTGATCTATAAGATCTAAGTACTTCGTCTTCATAGTCGCTTTTTTATGTAATAGTTTAAACTTTTTTAACCGATTGATTCTTAGTTACAAAGTAAAATTACTATCAAATGCGTAGATAGGCAGGGAGAGTAGCTGTATATACAGTATTTTTTATAACGATATGTTTGGCGGAAGTAAAATCTATGAACCGAGACCTCGTTTTACGAGATACATGTAAATATGACTTCCTGATATTTACACACACGGAGATTAAAAAACATCTCATTAAAGTTCGATAAAACCGGACACAAAAATCTTTATTTTTTTCTAAGAAACAACAAAAAAAATTATTTTTTGTAATATTCTAAAGCACTGATTATTAAATCATTGTTAACTGTCACATCCAAAACAGGTTTTGAGATGCTTTTTAAAAGTACAAAATTTATATTTCCGTGTGCATTTTTTTTATCAAAACGCATCAGTTTTATAATCTCGGGGATATCGTTTTCTTCGATATCGACTTTTTCAAAATAATTTAAGAAGGTATGCTTAATCTCCTCTAGTTTGTTTTCGGGGAAGTCCGTAAGCTGTGTAGACAAATAGGTTTCCATAATCATCCCGATGGCGATAGCTTCACCGTGTAGCAATGTCTTTTTATTCGGATTTTCAAGAAAAAAAGATTCAATGGCATGCCCCAGGGTATGTCCGAAATTTAAAATTTTACGCAGCCCGACTTCCCTTGGGTCTTCAGTAACCACTTCATTTTTTATGACAACAGAGCGGTGGATCAAAGCATCGAGGTCGTCCAGCGATAAATCATCCAATTGGCGAAGTTGATTCCAATATTTTTCATCATAAATGAGTCCGTGTTTCAACATTTCTGCCAATCCACTTCGCAGTTGACTTTTCGGAAGTGTGCCCAGATATTCGATATCGATAAGCACCATTACCGGATTGATGATAACCCCAACCTGGTTTTTCAATGGCCCTAGGTCAACCCCTGTTTTTCCACCAACAGAAGCATCAACCATGGCAAGCAGGGTAGTGGGGATGTTTAAGAAATCGATGCCCCTCATGTAGGTGGCACCTACAAAGCCTCCAAGGTCGGTTACCACACCACCACCGAGATTGATAAGTAGCGATTTTCGATCCCCACCAAGATCAGAAATGATTTTCCACACTTCGCTACAGGTTTCGATCTGCTTGTGTTGTTCCCCGGCTTCTATCTCAATAACCTCCATATCATAAGCCTTGTTCAGTTTTCCAAGAAAGGTGGGAAGACATTTGGCGTGGGTTTTTTCATCGACCAACACAAAGATTTTGGAGTAGTTTTTCTCGGTCAACCAATGATTTAATTCAGTATAGGCTTTGTCGTTAAAATGGATGTCGCAACCGTTGCTGGATATGGAATTGAGCATGGTAATTTGATATAAATTTAATTTAAAAACAAAATAACGGGTTTTTCGTGTAAATATGTAGATTTTCTAATATTATATTTGCAAAAATATATAGCGATTTTTATGTGAATGAAAAATTTTTTTGATAATACAGAGATTGCTTTTAGGATGAAAAGTGACTCTGAGCTCGAAAGAGCTTTCTTTTTGTTTAAAATGATTGCTCATCAGCCACTGGTGCGAATAGGGACGGCAGTTACCAATTTTGCTATCAGGGCACATTTACCTGTTGAAGGGTTGATCAGGGCGACTGTTTTTGATCATTTTTGTGGCGGGGTGAATGAACTCGACTGTATGAAAACGGTTGATGCCATTCATAAAGCCGGGGTTTGTTCGGTCTTGGATTATTCCGTAGAGGGTAACGAAACCGAAGAAGAATTTGATTCGGTTGTAGCCCGAACGCTTAAATTGCTTGATTTTGTCAAGGAAAAAGAGGCGATTCCTTTTGCTGTATTCAAACCTACAGCTATGGGACGATTTGATTTGTATGTAAAAGTTGGGGAAGGAAAAAAACTCACCGCTGAAGAACAAGAGGAGTGGGATCGTGTTAAACTGAGGTTTGACACCGTTTCAAAAAGAGCACACGACCTGAATGTCGCTTTGCTTATTGATGCTGAAGAAAGTTGGATGCAGGATGCGGCGGATAGTATCATTGAAGAGATGATGCGAAAATACAACAAGGAAAAAGCGATTGTCTTTAATACTTTACAATTATACCGTTGGGATCGTTTTGATTATTTGAAGGGATTGCACGACCGAGCCAAAAAAGACGGTTTTATTGTAGGGATGAAGTTGGTTCGTGGGGCTTATATGGAAAAAGAAAATGAAAGGGCAGAAGAATTGGGTTATGAAACGCCTATCTGTGCTTCAAAAAAAGATACAGACGACAATTACAATAAAACGGTTCGCTACATGATGGATCACCTGGATGATTTGAGCTTGTTTTTAGGAACCCATAATGAAGAAAGTACTTTGTTGGTTTTGTCTTTGATGGAAGAAAAAGGGATTTCGATCAACGATCCAAGGATTTGGTTCGGACAATTATACGGAATGAGCGATCATATCAGTTATAACCTTGCCGCTCGGGAATACAACGTGGCGAAATACCTGCCTTTTGGTCCGGTAAGGGATGTGATGCCTTATTTGATCCGTAGGGCAGAGGAGAATACTTCAGTAGCGGGACAAACCACGCGTGAGTTAAGTCTTTTATCTGCTGAACGCAAACGAAGAAAGCTGTAAAAAACGCTTATTTAATTGTAATCTGGGCAATTTCAGCAACGGTATCACAATTTTCAACAACAAGTTCTATGGGCTTGTTGTTGATGTTTCCGTCGATATAGTATGTACTGCATTTTTCACCTTTGGTATCTCTTTTTCTTGCGATATCACTTTTTGAGAAATTGACATCGCCAAAAGTTAAAACAGAATCGATCTGCTCTAAAGTAACTGTATTGTTATCGATGAGTTGCTGCATTTTCGGACTGTAATTAACAACATCCTGCGTGCGAATGGTTTTCAGTGTCCTGCAATTGGGTAAGTAGCAAAACTCTGCTCTTTTTTCCCTAAAGAAATAAGCGAGAAAAACAATTCCGATAGAAACTCCTATAAGAAAAAATCCAATTCTTTTTAATAATGGCATAGGTTTTTAGAATATCAAAAGGTTTATATCCCGGTAAGAGAGGTCAAACCATTCTGCTACCGATTTACTTGTGAGGATACCGTGATAAAAATACAATCCGTTTCTCAGGCCTCTGTCAAATCGCAATGATTGCTCCAATCCGCCATCTTCCCCTATTTTCAGAAGATATGGTGTAAAGATGTTGCTTATGGAAACAGAAGCAGTCCTGGCATATCTCGCAGGAATATTGGGAACTCCATAATGTATAACACCGTGTTTTACTATGATAGGCTCATCATGAGAGGTAACTTCACTGGTTTCGATACAGCCTCCCATATCGATACTGACATCAATAATGACAGCATCATTTTTCATGTTTTCTACCATGGTTTCTGTGACTACAATAGGTGCCCTGTCACTTCCTCTTACCGCTCCAATGAGCACATCACAGCGTTTTAAGGCTTTCAAAAGGTTTTTAGGTTGCAAGGTTGATGTGTGTAATGGACGACCGAGATTGGTTTGAATAGAACGCAATCGGGTTATGGAGTTATCAAATATTTTGATATTGGCCCCAAGTCCGATAGCTGATCGGGCGGCAAATTCACCAACGGTTCCGGCTCCGATGATCACGACATCTACAGGAGGTACTCCCGAAATATTCCCAAACATGAGTCCGTTACCGCTGTTGGTGTTGGTCATGAGTTCTGCAGCGATCAAAACAGAGGCGGTTCCTGCAATCTCACTGAGTGCACGAACAGCCGGATAGTTTCCGTCTTCGTCTTTTATAAATTCGAAGGCCAAAGCAGTAATGCGCTTATTGGCGAGCATTTCAAAGTATTTTTTGCTACGGGTTTTTATCTGCAGGGCAGATATGAGAATAGACTGCGGATTGATAAGCTCTAACTCCTTTAAAGAAGGAGGCTCTACTTTTAGGATAATAGGACAGGAAAAGACTTTTTTTGTGTCTGTCGTAATTTCAGCACCGGCTTCACTGTATTCTTTATCCGAATAGTTGGCATGCAAGCCTGCATCAGACTCTATAATAACCCTATGACCATGTGAGGTAAGCGCGTTTACGGCATCCGGTGTAAGGCATACCCTGTTCTCCTGATAGGAAACTTCTTTCGGGATCCCAATAAACAGTTCCCCCTTTTGTTTTAACAATTCAAGGGTCTCTTCCTGCGGAATCAATTCCTGTTCAGTAAAGGGGGTGTTGGGATAAGCCATGCTTTACACTTAAAAAACCAAAGGTAAATAAACTTTTTAAGTCTAGCAGAATTAGTTTTTAAATACCTTTCTCTTTTTCCTCATATTCCTTTAATTCCTTATCGATTTTATCAAGGTCTATTCCATGTACTAGCTTATCAAACAATTTAAGTCTGATTAAGTACACAATAGGAATGACGATCATCATTACCGGAATAATATAGTAGATCTCAAATTCGTCGACGAATTGTGCATCATCATTCAATGAACTGAATAACTGGAATATGAACATACTTATGGGAATCAAAATTACGTGATACCACCAGTGCTTACAAGTGAAAAACCATATAATAAGCAATAACAACGGTACAAACTTGTTCATGAAGTTCCAAGCAGCCATATACAAAGTAGGGTAATATGTAGAGCGAAATGTAAACAGCCAAGTTTCCCAAGTTTGTTCCTGAGGAAAACTTTCATATAAATAAAAGATGTAAGGAGAAATAGCGATAATAAAGGCTACTATGGATCCTAAGACCAATAGTCGGGCTTTCTTTTTTTTCTCCTGCATAACGTTGTCATTTGACTCTTGATTCACCTTGTGTTTAGATTTGGATGCTAAACGCAAATTAAACGAATCTGAAAAATATAAACAAATATATGTTTCAGATAGGTGATTTATATCTATGAACTGAATGAACAATCCGTTGATCTACCAGATTTGATTATGAGGAAGTGTAATTAAATAACCTATAGCTATATATGTTACCCTAACATTTTCCCAAAAAGTAAAAACATCACACTTAATGCTGTGCAATTAAGGTAATGCTTTACAAATCTGGTAATGGAATTGTTATGTAAAGGAAAATCTTATCCGTTTGAAGGCATTACGATTTTTGCTTTTTCAACACCTTGGTGGTTATCATAGAGACTATCCTCGTCGGCTACACTGTTTGGAGAACATGAGACTGCTGAAACAGCTAATAGAGCGATGGCAAATACTGCGGAAATAATTTTTTTGAATGACATAATAGTTTATTTTTTGGTTACTAGTTGTTTTTGTTACTACAAACGTACCAAAAAAAAGGACGCGGATAATAAAAACCTTTGTCGTATATTAGTAAGTTTTTAATATACAACAGGTTCCGTATTTACTATGTAAAAGTAAATATAATATATTAGTTGACGTTCATCGATCTTTTTCCGTCTAACTGTATTATTATATCGATAACAGTTGCATTATTAGGTAGCAACTCTTCTATTTTTTCCGGCCATTCAATCAGGCACCATTCATTGCTGTATAGATAGTCTTCAACGCCGATGTCGAAAGCTTCATCAATAGTATTGATTCTGTAAAAGTCAAAATGAAATATAGGACCGTTTGTTCCTTTGTATTCGTTTACCAACGAATAAGTGGGACTGGAAATGTTGTCTGTGCTGCCCAATTGTTTTATAATTTCTTTGATCAATGTAGTCTTTCCTACTCCCATTTCTCCATAGAAAAGCAAAATTTTGCTACCGGCTTTTTGAATGATCTCTTTTGCTGCCTTGTCGATTTCATTCAGGCTGTATGTGATATTGGTCATGTTGATGTGTTATTATTGCAGAATTAACTAATTAAATATGCAATATATAAATAACGTAGACATGAGGTGGATATATGTAATACAAAAAGCACTCGCCTAAACGAGTGCTCTTTTTTTTGTGATTTTTGAAAAAAGTTCTTTAAGCTTCTGAAGATTCTTCTGCTGCGTTCAATTCACTTTTGATTCTGTTCACCAAATTTTCCATTTGGCTTTCTTGATACACTCTTATTTTGTGCTCAACGATAGCTTCTACCTCTCGATAGGTAAGTGTTTTGTCCAAGTCTTCATTTTCATAAACACCTGCATCTTCAGCTTCCGGACCAAACATGGTGCCTTTTCCGGTTACTACCCAGGTAATGTTGACGAAGGGGTACTTATCTACGATTCTTTCAAGTACATCACTTCCAACAGAAGCTTTGTTCTTTTTCATTCGTAGTGTGTAACCATTAGACGCACCTATAGACATGTCAAACTGCCTCGCGCTCATCCCTAAGGATTTAATAATTGTGTGAATTCTGTCAATTGCTTTAGTCATTTTGTGTTATTTTTTTGAGGGTTATTCAAAAATAGAAAAAAAACTACGTATAACATAATGAATTTTAATTTTTTTATGAAATCTTAACAAAATAACTTGTTTTTTCGTTGTATGTTAACTTTTTACCGATTATCTAATTTCGTTTAGTTACTTATTTAGGTTTTTATGAGGGTTTTGTCTTTGAAAATCTTACAGTGTGCTGATTCAACATATTAAACTGTATTCTGGATGGGAAATACAGGTATGAAAATCTATATGGTACATGTTAACGGAAGGGGCAGCTTGATTTTCAAGTCATAACTTATTGACAATATTGACATTATATCGTAATAAGTTTGTTCATATTGTATAGTCGACAGATTAAAGAATATAGATGTTTTCGCTTTATTAATGTTGCGGATACACTATTTAGGTGTTAATACTATATATGGTATAATCATTTCTTCAAGCGAAACCCCTCCGTGCTGATAGGAGTTTTTATAATAACTCACATAATGGTTGTAATTGTTAGGGTAGGCAAAGAAATGATCATTTTTAGCAAAAATAAAAGAACTGCTCATGCTGATAGTCGGCAAGTGTATTTCTTTTGGATTACGCTCGCTATACACTTCTTTTTCGTTAAAAGAAAGGCTTCTTCCGGTTTTGTATCGCAGATTCAGGCTTGTATCCCTGTCGCCTATAACTTTTGACGGGTTTTTTACATTAATGGTACCGTGATCTGTCGTGATGATAAGTTTAAACCCCAGTTGCTGTGCTTGCTGGATAATGTCCAATAAGGGTGAATTTTTAAACCAGCTTAGCGTAAGCGAACGATAGGCTTTGTCGTTGGACGCCAATTCCTTTACAACTTCCATTTCTGTTTTGGAGTGGGAGAGCATATCTACAAAATTATAGACCACCACGGTGAGATCGTTGTCCTTTTGTGATTTAAAATTTTGCGCCAACTGTTTTCCCGATTTTAAATTGGATATTTTGTGATATTCCCAATTAATGCTGAGTCCCAATCGGCGTATTTGATCTTTCAGAAAATCTGCTTCATGCAAATTTTTCCCACCGGAGTCGGTATCGTTTTTCCATAATTTGGGATGCATCCGCTCCATTTCAGAAGGCATTAGCCCCGAAAAAATGGCATTTCGGGCATATTGGGTAGCTGTGGGAAGGATGCTTATATATGGTGTCTCCGTTCTTTTTTTATAATAATTGGTCACCGTTCCCTCAAAAGCTTTCCATTGGTCATACCGCAAATTATCGATCACAACCAATAATGTTGGCACTTTTTTGTCAATTTCTTTTGAAATGAGTTCTTTGAACAAGGTGTGGGACATTACAGGAGCATCATCACCATTGACCCAACCGGCATAATTTTTTTCAATGAATTTCCCAAACTGACTATTCGCTTCTGATTTTTGAGATTCCAATATCTCGGTCATTCCGGAGTCTTCGATGTTTTCCAGTTCGATTTCCCAATAGATCAATTTTCTGTAAAGCTCGATCCACTCTTCGTAGGAGTTGACCATAGTCAGGTCCATCGCTATTTTTCTGAACTCCTGTTGGTAGTTTGAAGTGGTCTTTTCTGAAACCAGTCTGGAATGGTCCAGGTTTTTTTTCAGACTGAGTAAAATCTGGTTGGGATTGACGGGCTTTATGAGATAATCGGCTATTTTAGAACCAATAGCTTCTTCCATAATATATTCTTCTTCACTTTTGGTGATCATCACCACAGGAAGGGTTGGTTTTATGCTTTTTATTTCTGATAGGGTTTCCAGTCCTGTAAGCCCGGGCATATTCTCATCCAGGAAAACAATATCAAAATTATGGTCCCTTGCTTCTTCAATAGCTTCATTGCCACTTTGACAAGTACTCACCATGTAATTTTTCTTTTCAAGGAATAAAATATGTGGTTTTAAAAGCTCTATTTCATCATCTACCCAAAGTATCTTTATTTCATTCATTCTATTGATGTATATTTGTATGTAATCTTTACAATTTAACAAGTTTGAACACTGCAAACAAACTAAAAATATTTAACGATCCAATTTACGGATTTATTACCATCCCTAACGAACAGATCTTCGATTTAATCGCTCATAAATATTTTCAGCGATTGCGAAGAATTTCCCAAATGGGATTGTCATATTTGGTTTATCCCGGAGCACATCACACCCGTTTTCATCACGCAATAGGTTGTATGCATTTAATGAGGAAGGCTGTGCAAACACTTCGCTTTAAGGGAGTTGAAATTTCAAAAGAGGAAGAAGAGGCTTTGTTGGCGGCTATTTTACTGCACGATATCGGACACGGGCCGTTCTCTCATGCGATGGAACACAGTATAGTAGATGGAATTTCCCATGAGTACATTTCGCTTCAATTTATGGAAATGCTGAATGAAGAGTTTAACGGAACTTTAACGCTGGCCATTCAGATTTTTAAAGGAGAATATCCGCGTAAGTTTATGAATCAGCTTATTTCCGGACAATTGGATATGGATAGAACCGATTACCTGAAACGCGATAGTTTTTATACCGGGGTTTCTGAGGGGAATATTAATTCGGAGCGGATCATTTCCATGTTAAACGTGGTTGACGATCAACTTGTGGTGGAAGAAAAGGGAATCTATTCAGTAGAAAAATTTTTGGTGGCCCGAAGATTGATGTACTGGCAGGTCTATCTGCATAAAACCAGTTTGGCGGCCGAGCAGTTGTTGATCAAGATATTGCAAAGAGCAAAACAATTGCACCATAAAGGAAAACGTTTGGAGGCGAGCAGATCGTTGTTATTTTTTCTGGATAACGAAGTGGGAAAAGAAAAATTCAACAAGGAAATATTGGAGATATTTTCCCGTTTGGACGATGTAGATATTCTTTCGGCCATGAAAGAATGGCAATTTAATGATGATTTTGTGTTGTCTAATTTGTGCCAAATGTTGTTGAACAGAGATCTTTTGAAGGTAAAAATCAAAAGAAAGTCGATAAAAAAAGAAAAAATAGAAACCCGTATCACATCTTTTATGGAGAAGCACGGAGTCTCTGAAGAAGAGGCTGGTTTTTTCGTTTTCAGTGGGTTAATAGAGAATCAGGCCTACTCTATAGATAAACAAAACATACATATTTTAATGAAATCAGGAAAGATAGTTGACGTTGCCAAAGCATCAGATCAATTCAATATAAAAGCACTGTCAAAACCAGTAACAAAATATTACCTGTGTTATCCTAAAAAATAAATAGGACTTTTTTCATACTTTTGCGGGGAAATGAAATTTACAGCAACTCAAATAGCAGGAATTTTAGAAGGCGAAATCGTGGGGAATCCCGAGGTTGAAGTTTCCAAGCTTTCTAAAATAGAGGAGGGGACAACAGGTTCTCTAACGTTTTTAGCAAACCCTAAATACAAGCCTCATATCTACACAACGAAAGCATCGATAACCATTGTCAATAAATCTTTTGATCTGGATAACGAAGTAAGTACAACCCTTATAAAAGTGGATGACGCCTACAAATCATTTTCTAAGTTGTTAGAATATTACAATCAGGTAAGATTCAACAAAACGGGTATTGAACAACCGGTTTACCTATCGGAGTCCGCCAGCTATGGTGACGACATCTATATGGGTGCCTTTACTTATGTGGGTGATAATGTGATTATAGGGAATAATGTAAAAATTTACCCTAACGTTTATATAGGGGATAATGTAAAGATCGCAGACAATGTGGTCGTTTTTTCCGGAGCGAAGATCTATTCAGAATCGATCGTGGGAAATAATTGTGTGATCCACAGCGGATCAATTATAGGAGCAGATGGTTTCGGATTTTCCCCTGATGAGAATGGCGAATTCCAAAAAGTGCCACAAACTGGTAATGTGATTTTGGAAGATGATGTAGATGTGGGAGCAGGAACTACCATAGATCGTGCGACTTTGGGCTCTACCGTCATTAAAAAAGGAGTTAAACTAGACAATCAGATTCAGATTGCACACAATGTAGAGATAGGAGAAAATACTGTTATTGCCGCTCAAACAGGAATTGCGGGTTCTACTAAGATTGGTAAAAATTGTATGATAGGAGGACAAGTAGGAATTGTTGGTCATATTACGATAGGAGATCGGGTGCGCATTCAAGCACAATCCGGTATTGGAAGAAACGTCAAAGACGACGAAATACTTCAAGGTTCTCCCGCCCTAAATTATGGCGACTACAACAAGTCATATGTTCATTTTAAAAATTTACCTAAGCTGGTAGATAAGATCGATCAGTTGGAAAAAAATAAGAAATAAATCACCTCGGAAGGTGAGGCGTTAAGTGTAAAACTTAAAAAAAAGATTTCGACGCATGCGTTGGATCTCCCGATAGTTATCGGGATTAAATCTCACTTAGTGAGAAAAAGAAGATATAAGTAATGAATAATCAGGTTAAAAAACAACGTACCATAGCAAAAGAAGTGTCGCTTAAAGGTGTCGGCTTACACACCGGAATGGAAGTCACCATGACTTTTAAGCCGGCAGTGGAAAATTATGGCTACGCATTTAAACGAGTAGACCTTGAGGGGCATCCTGTTATCGAGGCAGATGCCAATTATGTGGTAAACACACAAAGAGGGACCAACTTGGAAAAAAATGGAGTTAAAATTCAAACCTCAGAGCATGTATTGGCTGCTTTGGTTGGTTTGGAGATCGATAATATCTTGATCGAACTCGACGCGCCGGAACCCCCTATTATGGACGGTTCTTCCAAATATTTTGTTGAATCCCTGAAAAAAGCCGGTCTAGTAGAACAAGAGGGTGAAAGGGAAGAGTTTGTCGTTAAGGATGTTATTTCTTATACTGATGAAGAAACCGGTAGTGAGATTACTGTGATTCCTTCAGAAGAATATCAAGTGACAGCTATGGTAGATTTTGGGACTAAAGTGTTGGGAACTCAAAATGCGACCTTAAAACATTTGTCCGATTTTGAAACCGAAATAGCCGATTCCCGTACGTTTAGTTTCTTGCATGAAATTGAAACTTTACTGGAACACGGTCTGATAAAAGGAGGGGATCTGAACAACGCCATAGTGTATGTGGATAAGGAATTATCTCAGGATACCATGGAAAAATTGAAGGTGGCCTTTAAAAAAGACTCTATCTCGGTAAAACCAAATGGGATTTTGGATAATCTTACATTGCACCACCCTAATGAAGCGGCACGGCATAAACTACTCGATGTCATAGGTGATTTAGCTTTGGTGGGAACACGCATTCGCGGAAAGGTTATCGCCAATAAACCCGGACATTTTGTAAACACTCAGTTTGCCAAAAAATTATCGAAGATCATCAAGATCGAAAAACGAAATAAAGTTCCAAAGTTCGATTTGAACCAACCGCCATTGATGGATATCACCCAAATCATGAAAATGTTGCCACACAGGCCTCCTTTCTTGTTGGTTGATAAAATATTAGAACTTTCAGACCGTCATGTGGTAGGGGTGAAGAATGTTACGATGAACGAGCCATTCTTTGTGGGACACTTTCCAGGAGCACCTGTTATGCCGGGGGTTTTACAAGTTGAAGCTATGGCACAAACAGGAGGTATTTTAGTTTTGAATACTGTGCCGGATCCGGAAAATTACCTGACCTACTTCATGAAGATAGACAATGTGAAGTTTAAACAACAGGTACAACCGGGCGACACTCTTATTTTTAAAATGGAGTTGATATCTCCTATACGAAGAGGGATATGCCACATGCAGGCCTATGCCTATACCAACGGAAAACTGGCCACAGAAGCAGAGCTAATGGCTCAAATTGTTAAAGTAAAAGAAAAAGAATCTTAAGAGAATGAATCAGCCACTAGCATATGTGCATCCCGGTGCAAAAATCGCAAAGAATGTTGTGATAGAACCTTTCGCAACGATCAATAATAATGTAGTAATAGGTGAGGGCACCTGGATAGGAAGTAATGTGACTATCATGGAAGGAGCCCGGATAGGGAAGAATTGTAATATTTTTCCAGGAGCAGTGATTTCTGCCATTCCTCAGGATTTGAAGTTCAACGATGAAGATACTACGGCTGAGATAGGTGATAATACAACTATCCGTGAGTGTGTGACCATCAACAGAGGGACCAAGGACAGGATGAAAACTGTTATCGGAAAGAATTGTTGGATTATGGCCTATAGTCATATCGCACACGATTGTATTGTAGGCGATCACTGTATTTTTTCCAATAACAGTACCCTGGCCGGACATATAACGGTAGGAGATCATGTGGTGTTGGCCGGAATGACCGCCGTACATCAATTCTGTTCCATAGGAAACCATGCTTTTGTGACAGGAGGTTCATTGGTGCGTAAAGACGTGCCACCATATGCCAAGGCGGCAAGGGAACCTTTGTCCTATGTTGGGATTAATTCCGTTGGTCTGCGACGTAGAGGGTATTCCACCGATAAAATCAGGGAAATACAAGATATTTATCGTATCCTATATCAGAAAAATTACAACAACTCTCAAGCTGTAGAAATTATAGAAGCTGAAATGGAAGCGACTCCGGAGCGCGATGAAATCCTTCAGTTTATCAAAGACTCTCAGCGCGGGATTATGAAAGGATATTTTAGTTCAAACAGTTAAAAATACAATATGGCATCTACATCAGATATTAGAAAAGGATTATGCATTCGTTACAACAACGATATATATAAAATTATTGAGTTTTTACATGTAAAACCCGGAAAAGGACCTGCTTTTGTAAGAACAAAACTAAAAAGCGTAACCACTGGAAAAGTGTTGGATAATACTTTTTCAGCCGGACACAAAATTGAAGATGTTCGCGTAGAAACCCGATCATATCAGTTTTTGTATGCTGAAGGGGATACTTATCACTTTATGAATACGGATGACTACAATCAAATCGCACTTCAGAAAGAGACTTTGGACTCGCCGGATTTATTGAAAGAAGGAGAAGTGGTTACGATTTTGTTTAATACAGAAGACAGTATGCCGCTTTCTGTAGACCTTCCGGCACATGTGATTTTGGAAGTCACACATACAGAACCGGGTGTAAAAGGAAATACAGCAACCAATGCAACCAAACCGGCTACTGTTGAAACCGGAGCGACCATCAATGTTCCTTTGTTTATCAATGAAGGTGACAAAATAAAGATCGATACTGAGAAAGGCGCATATATGGAACGCGCTAAGGAATAAATAGTACGAAGTATCAAGTATTGAGTACGAAGTATTAAGAAGAGTGACTTTGATTACTTACAACCTTACAACCTTACAACTAAATAGATGAAGTTTCCTCAAAAACATACCTTAAAGCAAATAGCAACCATATTGAGTTGCGATTTTGTAGGTGATGAAGATTTTCCTGTTTACGGAATGAACGAAATACATGTTGTGGAACCGGGAGATATTGTTTTTGTGGATCATCCTAAGTATTACGATAAAGCTTTGCAATCTGCGGCAACCATAGTTTTGATCAACAAAAAAGTGGAATGCCCTAAAGGAAAGGCTTTGTTGGTCTCCGACGATCCTTTTAGGGATTTTAATACACTTACCAATTTTTTTAAACCTTTTCAAAAAGCAGAGGCAGCTATAGCGCCTTCAGCAAAAATAGGAGAGGGTACGGTTATTCAACCTGGTGCATTTATTGGTAATGATGTGGTTATCGGTAAGAATTGCCTGATCCACGCCAATGTGAGTATCTATGATGGTTGTGTTATTGGTGATCATGTGACCATCCATGCGGGGGTTGTACTTGGAGCTGATGCTTTTTATTACAAAAACAGACCGGAAGGTTTTGACAAACTCCTCTCAGGAGGTCGGGTGGTCATAGAAGATCATGTGGATTTGGGAGCGCTTTGTACTATTGATAAAGGTGTTACGGGAGACACCACAATTGGCGAAGGTTCTAAGCTGGATAATAATGTACATGTAGGTCACGATACGATAATCGGTAAAAAATGTTTGATCGCTTCACAAGTTGGAATTGCCGGTTGTGTTATTATTGAAGATGAAGTTACCATTTGGGGACAGGTAGGGATTGCCAGTGCGATTCGTATAGGAACAAAAGCTGTTTTGTATGCGCAATCAGGTGTAGGGAAATCGCTGGAACCTCATAAAAGCTATTTTGGTTCTCCGGCAGAAGAGGCTAATAAGAAATTCAAAGAATTAGCTTCTATACGGCAGATACCATCAATTATCAAAAAATTAGGATAACAATATGGCTCAATCGATCAAAAAGATTGTAAAAAATTTTTATGAATTAGAAACCGCAGAGATACATATATTGATGCATGTTTATTTGCATGATGATTGCGAACTTTTCTGGAACAGTAGTAAGGGATTTACAAAGTTGAACAAGAAACAACTCATTGAGCTTGCCAAAAACATGTCGGAAGCCTATCACTCCATCAGAACAGAAGTGAGCCATATAATAAAAGAAGGCAATTTTGTAACGGTGCGTTACACCTATCACGTAAAAGCGATAGAAAATCCTGAAGAGGAACAGCCATTGGCACATTTTATAACAATTTGGGAGTTTAAGGACAAGAAAATGTTCAGAGGATATGAGATCAGTCAATTGGCAGATGAGAACCCTGTTAATCTAAAATCTTTTATCCCGATAAATAAGAAAAAATAACAGAAGTAAAATAATTAATTATTTTTTTGAGGAGATTTCTCTTTTCATCCCCAAAAAACTATTTTTGCATAGCTTTAAAATAAAAAACAACCCTAATGAGTGTATTAGTAAATAAAGATTCGAAAATAATAGTGCAAGGATTTACAGGTAGTGAAGGTACTTTTCACGCACAACAAATGATAGAATACGGAACCAATGTAGTTGGTGGTGTGACTCCGGGTAAAGGAGGACAAGAGCATTTGGAAAAACCTGTTTTTAACACCGTAAAAGAAGCTGTAGAGAAGGCAGGGGCAGATGTGTCTATTATTTTTGTTCCGCCGGCTTTTGCTGCTGATGCTATTATGGAAGCTGCCGATGCGGGTATTAAAGTTATCATTACTATTACAGAAGGTATTCCTGTTGCAGATATGATCAAAGCAGCAGATTATATAAAAGATAAAGATTGTCGTTTGATCGGTCCTAACTGTCCCGGAGTGATCACTCCGGGGGAAGCAAAAGTGGGGATCATGCCCGGATTTGTTTTCAAAAAAGGAAAGGTAGGGATTGTATCAAAATCAGGAACCTTGACTTATGAAGCGGCCGACCAAGTGGTAAAACAAGGTCTTGGAATCACAACAGCGATCGGTATTGGTGGAGACCCGATTATCGGGACAACAACAAAAGAAGCTGTAGAATTGTTGATGAACGATCCTGAAACCGAATGTATTGTTATGATCGGTGAGATCGGCGGACAATTGGAAGCTGATGCTGCCCATTGGGTAAAAGAAAACGGAAATAAAAAACCTGTTGTCGGTTTTATTGCAGGAGAAACAGCACCAAAAGGAAGAACGATGGGACACGCCGGAGCCATTGTTGGCGGGACTGAAGATACAGCGGAAGCTAAAAAACGTATCATGGGCGAATGTGGGATTCACGTAGTGGATTCTCCTGCTGAAATAGGTAAGAAAGTAGCAGAAGTTGTCGCTTAGATAACAGAATTATAAATTATTATCGATATATTTATCCATCTCTTGAGTATTCAGGGGATGGATTTTTTTATGAATAATAATTAATATTAATAACGATGAAATACACTAAACTTACCTATTTCCTTCTGTTATTACTCGTCGTTTCGGCTTGTAAAAAAGGAAATGATTCCACGGTAACCACAGAAACACATACCGACCCAAATGGGTTTACGTATGAAACCGTAACAAACGATCCAACCGGATTGCGTTTGTACACATTAGACAACGGACTAAAAGTATACCTGAGTAGAAATACGGATGAGCCGAAGATTCAGACGTTTATTCCTGTTCGTGCAGGTTCGGTTTACGATCCGGCAGACAATACAGGCTTGGCGCACTATTTAGAACATATGGTTTTTAAAGGGACCGATGAAATAGGAACGCAGGATTGGGAAAAGGAAAAAGTGTTGTTGCAAGAAATATCAGACTTGTATGAAGCACACAAAAAAGAAACAGACTCTGTTAAGAAAAGAGCTATCTACAGAAAAATAGACAGTGTTTCCCAAGAAGCATCAAAAATATCGATTGCTAATGAATATGATAAAATGGTGAGTTCTTTGGGAGCTGAAGGTACCAACGCGTGGACTTGGAACGAAGAAACTGTTTATGTCAACAAAATACCTTCCAATGGCTTGGATAAATGGTTGAGACTGGAAAGTGAGCGTTTCAGTCAACTTGTGCTGCGATTGTTCCATACGGAACTGGAAGCGGTTTACGAGGAATTTAACAGAGCACAGGATAGTGATAGCAGAAAAGAATATTACGAGTTGTTTAGACTCCTGTTTCCAAAGCATCCATACGGACAACAGCCAACGATAGGGGTTTCAGAACATCTTAAAAACCCTTCCATGGAAGCCATTCACGATTATTTCAATACATATTATGTGCCCAACAATATGGCAGTGGTCCTTGTTGGTGACCTTGAATTTGATGAAACGATCAAGAAAGTAAACGATGCTTTTGGGGATTTCAAACCTAAGGAAGTTACTTACCCTGAAAGACCGAAGGAAGATTCTATTACGGCTCCGGTTGAAAATGAAGTCTTTGGACCCGAAGCCGCTCGCGTTAGCTTGGCATACAGAACCCCGGGGATAGGAACGGAAGGTGAGAAGTATATCACTTTAATCGATATGATCCTGAACAACAGTGAGGCCGGATTGATAGATTTGAATTTGAATCAGCAGCAAAAGTTGCAACGTGCTGGCTGTTCTCCTACATTTCAAAACGACTACGGATATCACAGGTTCTACGGATACCCTAAATCAGATCAGTCTTTGGAAGAAGTGAAAGAGTTGTTGTTGGGACAGATAGAGAAGGTAAAAAAAGGAGAGTTTGATGAATGGATGCTTGATGCGGTGATCAATGACCTTAAATTGTCCCAGATAAGGCAATACGAAAATGCTTCTGCTGTGGCCTATGCTTATGTAAATGCTTTTGTGCATTTTCAGGATTGGGGTGAGGAAGTAAAAAAACTTGATGAGTTGCGAAAAATAAGCAAACAGGAGCTTGTAAACTATGCTAATGAGTTTTATAAAGACAACTACGCTGTTGTGTATAAAAGACAAGGAGAGGCCAAAAATTTGGTAAAAGTAGAGAATCCGAAGATTACACCCATTCAATTGAACAGGGATAAACAATCGGAATTTATACAGGCCTTTAACGAAATTGAAATCCCGAATCTCAAACCGCAGCATATTGATTATGAGGAGGCGATTAAAGAAACAAAAACAAATGCCGGTCTTGAAGTGTCATATATTGAAAATGAGATCAATGATTTGGCAGAACTCAATATCATTTTTGATATGGGAAAAGACAACGACAAGAAATTGGAACACGCCATTGGGTATATGGAATATATGGGAACCGATAAATATGCACCGGATGAGCTTAAAAAAGAATTTTACAAACTTGGAGTGAATTACGGAGTGAGAACTGGTAATGATCGTTCTTATGTTTATGTTAGTGGATTGAGTGAGAACTTGGACAAAGGCTTAGCACTTCTTGAACATTTGTGGAGCAATGCCGTAGCCGATCAGGAAACTTATGATAAATACGTGCAAAACATTGGAAAAAGAAGAGAAGACACTAAAGCCAGTAAGTCCAGGATTCTTTGGAGTGGATTGATGAGCTATGGACAATATGGTGAAAATTCAAGGCTTAGGGATATCTTTACCATTGAAGAGCTCAAGGCAATCGATCCACAGGAATTGGTGGATATCTTCAAGGACCTGAAGAATTATAAACAGCGCATTTTCTATTACGGAAATGATCTGGAAGGCGCTGTTGCAGCACTTGATGAAAAACATAATATTCAGGAAGAATTAGTAGAATACCCGGAAAACAAAGTGTATCTTGAAAAAGAAACCGGCGGACACGTTTATTTTGTCGATTACGACATGGTGCAGTCAGAGATGTTATTTCTGGCCAAAGGAGAAACCTTCGATCCTAAAAAAATGGCAGCATCTTCTTTATTTAATACTTATTTCGGGAGTGGACTTTCATCCATAGTATTCCAAGAAATCAGAGAGTCAAAGTCCTTGGCCTATTCTGCTTTTGCAGCATACAGTAATGCGTCAGAAGAAAGAAAACCAAATTATACTTATGCCTATATCGGTACCCAGGCCAATAAAATGCCTCAGGCGGTTGAAGCGATGATGGAACTGATGACTAATATGCCGGAAGCTCAAGAACAGTTTGAAGCGGCAAAAGAATCTACCTTAAAGAAATTGGCTGCTGACCGGATTAACAGACAACGTATCTTCTGGCAATACGAAAGTTTAAAGAAAAGAGGACTTACAGAAGACAATAGACAGGCGATGTATGATGAGATCAAAAAAATGACTTTTGAAGATCTTCAAACCTTCTTCAACGAAAACATCAAAGGAGAAACCTATGACGTGATGGTTGTTGGAAACAAAAATGACGTTGATATGGAAGCTCTAAAGAAGCTGGGTGAAGTAGAAGAAATCGACCTCGATTATCTGTTTAATTATGAAAAACCGAAACCATTGAAACCATAACTTGAAAAAAGTTTGAATGAGTTCATATAAAACCCTGCTATTTTAGTGGGGTTTTTTGTTGGTTAAATCTTGGATTTGCTATATTTGGTTTACGAAGTGATTTAACTAATCGAGAAAAGTTTAAATCACTTCTAATGACTAAATTCAAATTATAATAGATGAAACATCCATTGATTAATTTTTAAACACACAGAAGAATAATTATTTAGGATGTTCCCTGCCTTGTCGGCAGACAGGCATGTAACCATTGAAAAAACAATAAACATAAATACATGAAACTTTTAGAAGGTAAGACCGCCATCATCACCGGAGCGAGTCGAGGAATAGGGAAAGGTATCGCTTTGGTGTTTGCTGAACAAGGAGCTAATGTAGCATTTACATACAGCTCGTCTGAAGGGCCGGCCAAAGAATTGGAAAAAGAACTTATAGGAAAAGGCGTAAAAGCAAAAGCGTATAAAAGTGATGCAGCCAGCTTTTCGGAAGCTCAGGAATTGGTGGGAGAGGTAGCAAAGGAATTTGGCGCTATCGATATACTGATAAACAACGCCGGAATTACCAAAGACAACCTTTTAATGCGTATCTCTGAAGAAGATTTTGATAAGGTTATTGAAGTCAATTTGAAATCGGTTTTCAACATGACCAAAGCAGTACAGCGAACCATGTTGAAACAACGTAAAGGATCGATTATCAATATGAGTTCGGTAGTGGGGATAAAAGGAAATGCCGGACAGACAAACTATGCAGCTTCCAAGGCGGGGATCATCGGTTTTTCTAAGTCGGTTGCCCTTGAACTCGGATCGAGAAATATCCGAAGCAACGTGATTGCCCCTGGATTTATCGAAACTGAAATGACCGCTAAATTGGATGAGAAAACAGTACAAGGTTGGAGAGATGCTATTCCATTAAAAAGGGGAGGAACACCGGAAGATGTTGCTAATACTTGTGTTTTCCTAGCTTCAGATCTTTCCGCTTATGTTACCGGACAGGTGTTGAACGTTGACGGGGGGATGCTTACATAAGGAAAGGAATATCGTAATTTTGGAATAGAAGAGACTGTCTAAAAAGGTTGTTTAGTGTCAGTTCGAGCGCAGTCGAGAACTAAATAACTATTGAAATTCAATAGGTTTCGACTGCGCTCAACCTGACAAATTCCGCTTTTATAACTTTTTAGACAGTCTCTTCATCATTCACATCAAAAGGTAAAGAAAACGATCAATGCTTGAAAACCATATGATTTTATATGCTGTTTTGGCAGCAGTTATAGCGCTTCTTATTGCTTTTTTTCAGTACAGAAAGCAATTGAGGAAGTCGGTAGTGTATCGAATCTTGGCTTTTCTTCGCTTTTTAAGCGTCTTTACCATTCTCCTGCTGTTAATTAGTCCGAAGTATAACAAAAAAACCTATTATACTGAAAAACCCGGACTTACCATATTGGCTGATAATTCATCTTCTATTAGATATTTAGGCTACGACAGTATTGTAAAAGATATTATCCGCACTATTGAAGGCGATGATGAACTGAACGATCGCTTTGATATCAAAACACTTTCCTTTGGAGGAGATATTAAGGCTGCGGATAACCTTAATTTTTCTGAACCCCAAACCAATATTGCTAAAGCCTTGCAATCACTCGAAAGCATAGACAATGAGGACAACGGAGCGGTGCTTTTATTGACTGATGGAAATCAAACCTATGGATCGGATTATCAATACAGCTCCCGAAATTATAAAAAACCTGTTTTTCCGATTGTTTTAGGCGATTCAACGCAGTACAATGATTTAAAAGTAGCACAACTCAATGTCAATAAATATGCTTATTTGAAAAATGAGTTTCCTGTTGAGGTTTTTCTGAATTATGAAGGGGAGGAGCAGCATAGTTCTGTGTTCAGTATCTATCAGGGAAGAGCTACTGTTTATTCGAAACGATTAAATTTTTCACCGGAAAAAAACACCCAAGTGCTCAATATTGAACTTCCTGCCAAAGCTGTTGGAGTGCAAACCTATAGGGCAGAGATTACGCCTTTGGATCAGGAAAAGAACAAAGACAACAACTCAAAATTGTTTGCCGTAGAGGTGATCGATCAAAAGACCGATGTAGCTATCGTTACCGATGTTCGTCATCCGGATATTGGTGTGTTGAAGAAGATTGTTGAAAGTAACGAATATAGAAAAGCTACGATTGAAAATGTAAGGGATGGAAATTTAAAATCAACTGATTTTCAATTATTTATATTGTATCAACCAAATCACTTGTTTAGTGATGTTTTTCAAGAACTATTAAAGCAAAAAAGTAGTTATTGGGTGATTTCCGGAGTCGATACTGACTGGAATTTCCTCAATAAAATGGAGTTAGGGTATTTAAAACAATTCGGAAGAAGTGAAGAAGAAATCCTGCCGGGTTTCAACCCGAATTTTTCTGTTTATCAAGTTGATGATATTGACTTTGAAAACTTTCCACCTTTGACAAAAAGTATAGGGGATATTGATTTTTTGATGTCATACCACACGCTTTTATATCAGCGAATAGGAAATGTTTCCACAGAGACTCCACTTTTGGCAGTCATGGAAGATAATGGAACAAAAAGTGCGCTGCTGGCAGGGGAAGGAATTTGGAAATGGCGATCGGTTAGTTTTTTGGAGGACAAAAATACAGAGGACTTTGATGCTTATTTTGGAAAATTGATACAATATTTATCTTCAACGGAAAAGCGCGAGCGACTTAGCATAAATCACGAATCGTTTTATTATGGAAATAGTACTGTAGTAATTTCAGCAGCCTATTTTGATAAAAATTTTGTTTTTGATCCCAATGCATCGCTTGAAATAGTGATTAAAAACAAAACAACAGGAGAAACAAAAATTATCCCCATGCTGTTGAAGGGAAATAATTATGAAGTTGATCTAAGTTCGTTTGGAGCTTCAGCTTATGATTTTACAGTCAGGGTGCTGTCGGCTAATTTATCGAGGTCGGGTAGTTTTACGATTTTGGAATACGATGTGGAAAAACAATTTTTGAATGCAGATATTGACCGACTGAGGTCACTTTCAGAAAATACCGGTGGGGTTTTGTTTTTCTCCGGGCTGCCTGAGTCCTTAGCTTCAGGATTATCAGCGTTAAAAGAAGAATTAATGGCCGATATTAGGTTTCAATCCATTCAAAAAAGTAAAGAAAATGTTGTACCTTTAGTCAATTGGAAATGGTTGCTCATCGTTATTGTTGTAGCATTGGCAACCGAATGGTTTATAAGGAAATACAACGGATTAATTTAAATATTAAATAGTGAACATGGACAAATTACCTAAAATTGGAATACCTATTATTATAATCGCGATAGCATTGATCATTTTTGTGGCAAAATCAACTATAACCATTTCTTCCGGAGAAGCCGGGGTTTTGTTTAAAACCTTTAGTGATGGGGTAGTGACAGATAAACCGCCACTTAATGAAGGTTTTCACATTGTAGCACCTTGGAATAAGGTCTTTGTATATGAAGTGAGGCAACAGGAAATACGTGAAGAAATGCAAGTATTGTCATCAAATGGATTGCAAATTAAGTTAGAAGCGTCTATTTGGTTTCAACCTGAATATGCAAAGTTAGGATTTCTACATCAGGAAAGAGGGATTGATTATGTGACTAGGGTATTGCAACCAGCTGTTCGTTCAGCAACTAGAAGTGTAGTTGGCCGATATACACCGGAACAATTGTATTCCAGTAAAAGAGACGTTATTCAGGAAGAGATTTACACAGAAACCGGGAAGCTTTTGAGTAATCAATACGTGCAATTGAACGAAGTCTTGGTGCGTGATGTTGTGCTTCCGCCAACAATCAAAGATGCAATAGAAAGAAAATTGGGGCAGGAGCAGGAGTCTTTGGAATATGAATTCCGTCTTGAAAAAGCAGAAAAAGAAGCACAGAAACAGCGAATCGAAGCTCAAGGTAAAGCAGATGCCAATGAAATCTTAAGCGCCTCACTATCCGATGAAATATTAAGGGATAAAGGTATTGACGCTACAGTAAAACTGTCGGAGTCCCCTAATTCTAAAGTGATTGTTATCGGAAGTGGTGATGAAGGAATGCCTATCATTCTGGGGAATCAGTAAAGACATAAATAAATTTTAAACACAAAATAAAAACGAGGGCAACCGCCCTCGTTTTTTTATCTTAATACTTTGTACTCAGTACTTAATACTAATATCTCAATACTAAATATGAATCACTTCATCATAAGCAGCAGCTACAGCTTCCATCACAGCCTCACTCATGGTGGGGTGTGGGTGAACGGCTTTTAGTACTTCGTGCCCGGTTGTTTCCAGTTTACGTGCTACTACGGCTTCTGCAATCATATCAGTAACCCCGGCACCAATCATGTGGCAACCCAGCCATTCTCCGTATTTGGCATCAAAGATAACTTTTACGAATCCTTCAGGAGTACCGGCAGCTTTTGCCTTACCGCTGGCAGTAAACGGGAATTTACCAACTTTAATGTCGTATCCTTTTTCCTTAGCTGCTTTTTCAGTCAGACCAACCGAAGCAACTTCAGGGGTACAGTATGTACATCCGGGGATGTTTCCATAGTCTAAAGCTTCAACATGCATTCCTTTTATCTTTTCAATACAAAGGATACCTTCGGCACTGGCTACGTGGGCTAGTGCTTGCCCCGGAACCACATCTCCTATGGCATAATATCCGGGGATATTGGTTTGGTAGTAATCGTTTACCAAAATTTTATCGCGGTCGGTTGCAATACCAACGTCTTCCAATCCGATATTTTCAATATTACTCTTGATACCTACAGCAGAAAGAATAACATCAGCTTCAAGAACTTCTTCACCTTTTTTGGTTTTTACGGTAGCTTTAACTCCTTTACCTGAAATATCTATTTTAGTCACTTCAGAAGAAGTCATCACTTTGATACCTGCCTTTTTAAAGCTGCGTTCCAATTGCTTAGAGATGTCTTCGTCTTCTACAGGAACTACATTCGGTAAAAACTCAACAACCGTAACTTCGGTTCCCATGGAGTGATAGAAATAAGCAAATTCTACTCCGATTGCACCACTACCAACAACAATCATTTTTTTAGGTTGCTTAGGTAGCGTCATGGCTTCACGATAACCAATCACCTTTTTACCGTCTTGTGGTAAACTTGGCAATTCACGTGAGCGTGCACCGGTAGCAATAATAATATGATCGGCACTGTATTCGGTTGTTTTTCCGTCTTTATCCTTTACATCTAGTTTTTTTCCGGGTTTTAGTTTTCCAAAACCTTCAATAACATCAATTTTGTTCTTTTTCATCAAGAATTGAACACCTTTGCTCATTCCATCAGCAACACCACGACTTCTTTTTACAACGGCATCAAAATCTTTATCATATTCTTTCACGGTTAAGCCGTAATCGCCGGCATGTTTTAAGTATTCAAAAACCTGAGCCGATTTTAACAAGGCTTTGGTGGGAATACATCCCCAGTTCAAACATACACCGCCAAGACTTTCTTTTTCAACAACAGCAGTTTTAAAACCAAGTTGTGACGCTCTGATGGCAGTTACATATCCGCCCGGGCCGCTTCCTAAAACGATTACGTCATATTTACTCATATCGTAGTTTTTTTATTTATCAATAAATTTTTGCGGATACGAAGTTAAGGAATAACTTTCTAAAGGGTAAATTTTTTTGCCGATTCAGACCATGTATCACAATCTTTTATTTGGCAAAAGAATTTATCACACTACCTATAGTGTTAACTCCCAATTCGTTGATTATTATTACCGCAAAGTAGCGCCTAATTGTCTTTCAAAACCTCCCTGAAGTTTTTTCATCACCTTATCAATTTGTTTGTCGGTAAGGGTTTTGTTTTCATCCAATAAGGTGAAACTTACTGCATACGATTTTTTCCCTTTCGGAAGGTTTTTCCCTTCATAAACGTCAAACAAATTGATGTCTTTCAACAGCTTGCGCTCACTGTTCTTTGCAATGTTGTAGATGTCTGCAAAACTTACTTTGTCATCAATCAACAAGGCGAGGTCGCGTTTAACTTCAGGATATTTTGGAATCGGAGTAAAGGAGATTTGCTGTTTTTCAACCAATTCAATGACCTTATCCCATTCAAAATCAGCATACAAAACCTCTTGTTTAATATCGAAGTGCTTTAAAATACGCTTGCTGATCAATCCAAAAGAAACAATTTTACTTTTTCCTACCTTGTAGTGGAGCCCTTCAGAAAAAACATCAGAATCAATTGGTTCGGACTTTGGTGTTGATATTCCCAAACGCTCTAAAATGGTGTCGATAACACCTTTCAGATAGAAGAAATCACTTTCTTCTGTGCGGACTCTCCAGCTTTCGGCATTTTGGTCTCCGGTAATTAAAAGGCTAAGGTGTTTATTTTCAACCCTGCCGCTTTCATAGTGGTGATACGTTTTTCCGAATTCAAAGAACTTAAGATTACTACTTTTTCGATTGATGTTATAGCTCAAAGCTTCCAATCCGCTGAAAAGCATGGATTGGCGCATCACAGAAAGTTCGCTACTCAACGGGTTTAACATTTCTACATTGTGTTCTTCCTTGTGCTTACCAGACAATTCCATGTACTTTGGAGTGGTAAGGGAGTTAGCTAAAATCTCATAAAAACCTATGGCAGCCAGTTGCTCTCCTACGACATTTTGAAGTTTGTAGTCTTCAAATCTTGAAACGGAGGCAATAGAAGCATTTAGTTTTTGTGTGAATTCTATATTGTTGTATCCATACACACGTAAGATTTCTTCAATAACGTCCACTTCCCGCTGTACATCCACACGGTAAGAAGGAATAGTCAGTCCAATACCGGTTTCGGTAACATTATTGATCTTGATATCCAACGAACTTAAAATGGATTTGATAGTATCTGTTGAAATGTTCTGTCCGATAAGCGAATTTATCTTTTCGAAGGTCAGGAACACTTGGAAGTCTTCAAATTTCTTCGGATAAAAATCTTCCGGATCGCTGGAGATAGTTCCGCCGGCAATTTCTTTGATCAAGAGGGCGGCACGTAGCAGCGCATATTTTGTATTGTTAATATCAATTCCGCGTTCAAACCTGAACGAAGCATCAGTATTCAAAGCATGTCGCTTGGCTGTTTTTCTTACGGAAACCGGATTGAAATAGGCACTTTCAAGGAAAATCTGAGAAGTAGACTCGGTGACTCCGGAACCTTCCCCGCCAAAAACGCCGGCAATACAAAGCGGTTTTTCAGCATCACAGATCATGAGATCATCTTCGTGCAATTCCCTTTCAACATCGTCCAGCGTAGTGAATCTTGTTCCTTTTTCCAGTGTTTTTACAATGATCTTGTTTCCGCTGATCTTGGCCGCATCAAAAGCATGTAACGGCTGTCCCAATTCGTGAAGTACATAGTTGGTGATATCGACAACATTGTTTTTTGGCGTCAAACCGATGGATTTCAACCTGTTTTTTATCCAATCGGGAGACTCGGTCACTTTTATCCCTGAAATAGTCACTCCGCAGTAACGCGGACAAAGTTCTTTATCTTCAACATCCACTTCCATACGGAGGGTTCTGTTATCTACGTGAAAACTACTTACTGATGGTGTGATGAGTTCCAGACTGATATCTTTTTGAAGTAATCCGGCTTTGAGGTCGCGGGCCACACCGTGGTGACTCATGGCATCGGCGCGATTGGGCGTAAGTCCGATTTCAAAAACGGCATCAGTTTCTATCTCAAAAACTTCAGAACAAGGCGTTCCGGGGACTAACGCATCGTCGAGGATCATAATTCCGTCGTGACTTTCCCCTAATCCGAGTTCGTCTTCGGCACAGATCATTCCAAAAGAAGTTTCACCTCTTATTTTCCCTTTTTTGATTTTCCAAGTCTCGCCTTTGTCATCATATAGGGTAGTGCCAATGGTTGCCACCGGTACTTTTTGCCCTTGATCCACATTTGGAGCCCCGCAAATAATCTGAGCAGGTTCGTCTTCTCCAATATCAACTTTTGTCAGTTTCAACCGATCTGCATTCGGGTGTTTTACACATTCAAGAACATGACCAACCACAACACCTTTGAGTCCGCCTTTAACCGATTCATAATTTTCTACACCTTCCACTTCCAACCCCAGGTCGGTTAAAAGTTCGGCTGTTTTATCTGTTTCCCAATCAAGTTGAATAAATTGCTTTAGCCAGTTGTATGATATTTTCATGTATTGCTTATTATGATCTTGTAGTTTTCGTTTTTGATAAAAATCCCCGCGGTTTTTCCTGCAAATGTACAAATTCCACCCATAGCAGGCTTTATTCACTAAGTGAGATTTGATCTTGATAGCTATCGGAATCTCCCGAGGTAATTTACAAGGCGCAAAGATAAATGAATGGCGGTAGTTCTCAAACAAACCATGTTATTTTAAGGGGATAAAACATCTAAAATAGGTTCTGTAACGTATATTACAATGAACAAATAACTTTTGAATATAAATTTTTTAAAATGAAAAAATTCAATTTTTTAGCAATGGTAGCAGTTATTTTATTAGCTGTCGTTAGCTGTAAAGACACCAAAAAAGAGCAAGAACAAGTTGAAAAAGCTGTAAAGACAATTGATTCTGTTGAAACGGCGATAAACGAATCTGCAGAAAATGTTGAAGAAGTATCTGAAGATGCTAAAGCAGCAATAAAGGAATTGGATAGTATCTAAAGTAATGCCAATTTTTACTTCACCTTTATTTCTATTTCAATTAAAGATATCATCTCAATAGTGAAATGATTATTTAAAAACTAAAATTTAAAGCACATGAAAGCATACAAATTAATTACAATGGTATTCGTTTTGGGATTATTCCTAGGAAGCCAGTCTGTTATGGCTCAGGAAAAATCTGAAGAAATGAAAGAAAAGGCACAAGCCAAGGTTGAAAAAGCAGAAAAAGATGCTCAGGTTAAAGCTGAAAAGGCAGAAAAAGATGCTGAAGCTAAAACCGAAGAGATGAAAGAAATGGCTAAACAGGAAAAGGACAAGGTTAAAGACAAAGCTGAAAAGGCCAAGGAAAAAGCTAAGGACAAGGCAGAAAAAGGTAAAGAGAAAGCTAAGGATGAAGCTGAAAAAGCAAAAGAGAAGTCCAAAGAGAAAATGGATGAGGCTTCTGCAAATGCCTTTGGACAAAACAAAGGTGACATGACCGGAAGGGAATTTGGACAGGCTCGTGCTGAGGATGCTAAAAACAGATTGGATTCTCACGAAAAAATGCTGGCAGAAAAGGAATCTCAGCTTAAAAATGGAAGGCAAAAAGTAAAAGAGGCGAAAGAGCATCTTAATAAAGCCAAAGAAGAAAAAGAGTATTCTGAAGAAGAAATTCAAGTACGCGAGGGTAAAGTCAGCAAGGCTGAAGAGAAGCTTGATGAGCTTGAAGGGACTATCAGAAAAGGTCGTGAGCGAGTAAAGCAGGAGCGTGAAAGACTTGAGAGTGTTGTTCTTCCAGAAGAAGGAGAATAAATAAGCTTCAAAAAACGCAAAATTGAAAAAACAGACACTATCCCAAAAAGTGTGTAAGTAAAAATATCGAGGGTTGGATTCTTAATTAGATTCTGACCCTTTTTTCATAGATTGTGAGGAACTGATTTAAAATAATGCCCCAGTTCCTAACTGGCATGGACCATTTTTTGGTTGCCTCTCTCATGGCCAAATAT
>NZ_JAPFGA010000113.1 GCF_026241135.1 Galbibacter kalidii | reverse complement strand
GCTTTATGCGTAATCATCTGGACGACATATAGATTTTACGGAGAGAAACACCAGCACTCAGCAACATATTACTGAGCGCTGGTCACTTATGAACTTTTCAGATATTCAGTTCTTTCAAATCTGTCACAACAAAATCCCCTTTACCTGAAAGAGTGTCAAAATCATCGAGTGTAAATTCATGGGTGTGGTACCAAATGACCCTGCATGTGGGGCAGGTAACAGGTAACAAATCTTCCGCTAATTTTTCGCTGTTATGGATAACCTCACCCATCTCGTTATGTTCGACAATATAACCGCTTATGCAAAGGGTTTCGTACCCATGAGCACCGGTAACAATATGGGTTGCTGTTCTCTCACGAATTTCCCCATTAATTTTAATCTGCTCTCGAGTGGTAATCGTTCTTTTATTATTCATGAAAACTCCGGATGATATTTAAAAACGGCTGACATTGCTCCCTGCTTCGGAATAATTGTGAAGGCAGGCAGGAAATCGGAAAATGCGTTAC
>NZ_JAPFGA010000112.1 GCF_026241135.1 Galbibacter kalidii | reverse complement strand
CCGGACTGAACGCGGCCATAGGCAGCGTGGCACGATGACGATACAATACGATACAACATTGCATGCCATTGTCACCGCGGAACTCCCAGATGCCCCACGAGCTGCCTCCCGGCCAGCCCTGGCCGATCGGCTTCGCCGCCACCTGCCTGCGCGCCACCCTCTATATCCTGCTGATCGCCGCCCTGGCCCAGGGGGCCTTCCTCGAGGCACTCCACTTCCCTGAGGCACGCTTCTCGGAGCGCGGCTTCATCGAGCTGGCCCAGAGCGGGCTACTGGCGATCGCCTCGGCGCTGTTGCTCTATACCCGTCAGGTGCTGAGGCAACTGCCCACCGTCACCCTGCTGATGTTCGCCTTCATCTTCAGTTCGCTGATCCGCGAGCAGGACGCCTTCCTCGACAACCATGTCTTCGACGGCGCCTGGCAGCTGCTGGTGACCCTGGTGGTCGTGCCGAGCCTCTACCTGGTGATCCGCGCACGGCGACGCTTCCTGGCCGAATTCGCCGCC
>NZ_JAPFGA010000111.1 GCF_026241135.1 Galbibacter kalidii | reverse complement strand
GCCCCAACGGCGCCGGGAAATCCACCACCTTCAAAATGATGTGCGGCCTGCTGGTGCCCACCTCCGGCAAAGCGCTGGTGCTGGGAATGGATCTCAAGGTCAGCTCTGGCAAGGCGCGCCAGCATCTGGGCTATATGGCGCAAAAATTTTCGCTGTACGGCAACCTCAGCGTCGAGCAAAACCTGCGCTTTTTCTCCGGCGTCTATGGCCTGCGCGGCCGGGCGCAAAATGAAAAAATCGCCCGGATGAGCGATGCCTTTGGCCTGAAAAGTATCGCCCGCCACGCCGCCGACGAGCTGCCGCTCGGCTACAAGCAGCGGCTGGCGCTGGCCTGCTCCCTGATGCATGAACCCGATATTCTGTTTCTCGATGAACCCACCTCCGGCGTCGACCCCCTCACCCGCCGCGAGTTCTGGCTACATATCAATAGCATGGTTGATAAAGGCGTGACGGTAATGGTCACCACCCACTTTATGGATGAGGCGGAATACTGCGACCGCATCGGGC
>NZ_JAPFGA010000110.1 GCF_026241135.1 Galbibacter kalidii | reverse complement strand
TGTCCCTTCAGGGCTTAGACCCTTCATCGGTGACTGAATCAATGCGCAAGACTATCAGTCTGCTCATTCGCAACGTTATCCAGTTGTTACCGGCTAACGTTACGCTGTCGCAATACTATGTTCACTTTGAAGGCGCTAAGGTAAAGCTGGCAGCGCGTGAAAATCCGCGTAGCCAGCTTTTATCAAAACGTAGGCAATCATTCCTCAATAAAGTGAGGAACCTCAACGATTCCCGTCTTTTCTGGTTGATCGAGGTCAGCCCGGATGAAGACCTGAACAGTATTTTCTCGACTACATTTTTCAAAAACCTTTTTAACGGTGTGTTTGATGAAGACGCCCGTAAGCGCATCGGCCTTGTCTTTAAAGAGCGTGATGCCTTTAAAGTGGAAATAGAGGAGTTTGAGAAACAGTGCCGTAAACTCAAAGATACCCTGAACGACTTACAGCTCCGTCTGTCTTTCTTTTCGCCTGAAAATGAAGAATTAGGCGCTGAGGGTATCTGGAAGC
>NZ_JAPFGA010000011.1:100598-164827 GCF_026241135.1 Galbibacter kalidii | reverse complement strand
GGTCAAAATTCCATCGGTGGTAGCCATCCTTTTCACTGAACTTCCCGACCAGGGCCAGGGAAGTGCCCCCCGAAAAACCTTTTTCCATCATGTTGATATCCACCCCGAAATGAAGGGAGGCTTCATATTCATTGGCCGTGACCCCGATCTCGGAAATGGTGACCGGGAAATTGGCGAGCTTGACCTCCCCTTGGTAGCCCATATAGTCCACTTGGAAGTAGGGGCTTTCGGTCTGTAATTGCAGGTGCTCAAAAACGATCCCTTTAAAATCCGCTGTCTTTTTATCGGGGTCATCGCTGTTACTGGCGGCGATGTCCAGGCTTCCGTGCAAGATGGCTTTAGGACGGAAACGCCCTTCCCTTGTTTTCAGTTCCACATAGGAGTTGGCCTCCAGGTTGGCCTTGGCCTTGAACACATCAAAGGATAAATGCTCCTGCAAGCCTGCCGAGAGGATGTATTCTTCGTTTACCGGGTCAATGATGGCCCCGTAGGCCAGGGCTTTTTTTCTGATGGCCATGGTATCCGCCTTTTGCAGCTCTTCAGTGGTAACCTCTTTGGTGACCGGGAGTACCAATTGCCCGTTAAAACCGGCGCCGGTGAGCTGGTTGGCCACAAAATCCGCTTCGATATGGTCGACCGAGAACTGCCAGCCGGAGGCTTCCCCTTCATTAAGGGGCAAGAGGTTGTCCACGGAGAAATACCCGGAGACCCCCATGCCGTCTATGAGCATATCGGCGGCCTGAAAGGAAACCCGCTGCTCACTGTTCCGTATTTTGAACTGTTCGGGCAAAACCACTTTTAAGGAATTGACATAGACCCCGCGCCAAAGTTGCTCCTGGCCGGGGATCAGTAGCTGCCTGTACTGCTCCGGGAATCTGGTATTTGGAGAATTTCTCAGGTCACTGAAATCAAATACGGCCGTATTCAGTTCAAAGACCAGACCGGCCTTGCCGCTACCGTCCTGACTGTCTTTTTTGGTCAGTTGAAAAGGGGGCAGGCTGATCTCGGCCATGATATCGTTCCAGTCGCTGACAATGGTCCGGAAATGCCCGGTCACCTTGGCATCTGGATCGGGGATGACCTTATAGTCTTGATCCACCGGCTCCAGCATGCTGCGGGGAAAGAGCACATCGGCCGAAAGGCCCAACTCCCGAAACCCGCTACAATCGATGGTGACATAGGTTTCTTTATCCGTGTCCCCGGTCTGCATGTTAAAACCGCCACGCAGGACCACCAGTCCGTTACCGGCACTGATGGGGATGGCCACATCGCCCAAAAGGACCAGATTGGCCTCCCCGTAGATCCCGCCCTGATGGGAGAGCTTGATGTTATCGGCCCCAAAGAACAGTTCCTTGGGCCTTCCGTCCGCCCCTTGTTGGGGAATGGTGATCTTTACAAAAGCCGTGACCTCGGTATATTCCGGGGTAAATCGGGCCTTGCTAATCCCAAGGATGTAACTAACGTTACCCTCCGGGTTGTTTTTGTCGCCTAAAAACCCCTGGATCCCTACCGGGAGGGTCACCAGGTCCTGGGGCGTGACCAGGTCGAGAAAGTTCTGGGAGGCCTCCAGCTGGTCGATGGCCGCCTTGGCCTCCAGTACATGGGTATTTATGGTACTGTCCTGGGGAAAATGTGTGTTTATATAATCGGGGGTGAATTCGCTCTCCGGTGGACGATAGGAAAAAGAAGTTGGGGGGAGGTCCCCGTCCAGGGATTTGAAGGAACGGGTGGTGGTGTTTTTAATAACAGGTTGTAAAGGCCCATCATTGGAAACCCCCAGGGAATCCTTAGGTACCCTTACCGGATTTTTCCCGGGAACTGAATCATGGGGCTTATATAAAAATGGCCTTGGGACATGTCCCGATATAACATCACTTTCTTTTACACGGCAGTTTAGCCCCGAAAGGTTAGCGGAAAAAGATAATTGAAACGATAAAAACAGTATACACAGTAAAGCTCTCCCCATACATAAACTAAATTACAATGCACCAACAACCGGACAGGCCCTAATATTTATAAATAGGGCACATCCAACTGAAAGGGCATTTAATGCCTTTATTTTTTATTTTAATAAAAGAACAACATAGTCTTTGTCAAGGCCTAACGCATTGTCCGAAAGGTTTTGAGGAAACCTTGGTTTTGATGATCCAACCCTAAAACCAGACTGCTTTGTACAATTTCAGGATGAAAAACAATAAATCTTAGAGGGCAAACATAAAATATTTTTCCATCTTTCAACAGCACAAAGTGTCCAAAAGCCCTTTTCGTGTCATAAATGGTCTTTTTTGTGTAATAACTGAAAAAAGCGAAATTAATGCTTTATGGTTTTAAACAGGGTATTATACTGATAGTCCCTTATCTGGAGAACCTGTCCCATGAATCCCTCCTTGATGTTCATCAGGAAAACGAGCCGGATGAATATTCCACCCTTGTTATTAGTTCTAAATCAAGTTTTTAACAATTAATTCTCCGGTTAGAGATTTTTAGTATATATTTATCATCTAACCATTTATACTAAACATTATGGGACAAACTTATACCAATGCAAGTTTTAAGGATTACGAAGATATCCCAGAGTTGGATGTATACCAAAGGGCGCAAGCCCACACAGGTTACCTCAATTACCTTCAAGTAAATAATTTTATGAATTACCGGCTATTGGCCACTTCTGGTTGTGGTCCGGAAATTGAACTGGCGGAAGATGGTTATCTCAAAAAAGGGAGTTATGTCAGCTTTGTCTGTAACGACTATTTAGGGTTTACCCAACATCCAGAAGTAAAAAAAGCAGCCATAGCCGGGATTGAAAAATATGGTACCGGTGCAGGGGCTTCTCCCCTTATCGGAGGCTATTTTGAGTTCCACAAGGAACTGGAGGATAAAATATCCACTTTTTTTAAGCGTCCAAAAGGCTATACCGTTGTATATACAACAGGCTATACCGCTAACAGTGCTTCGTTGTTGTGCTTATTGAAAAAGGATGATATCGCTATTGTTGATATGGCCGTACACGCCAGTGTGTATGAAGGCATTCAAGGAACTACCACCAAACGCTTTTTACACAACAACACCAAAGCTTTGGAACAGATACTCTCCGCGGCACAAGATAAATACAGAACTAAAATGGTTATTGTAGACGGGGTGTATTCACAGGACGGAGATATCGCCAAACTAAAGGAAATCTTGGAAATTACACATCGATACGGCGGTATCCTTTTAGTAGACGATGCTCACGGCATAGGCGTAATCGGAGAAACAGGACGGGGTGCTATGGAACTTTATGATGTCCTTGATAAAGTGGACATCATTACCGGCACGTTCAGTAAAACTTTTGGCAATGTAGGGGGGTATTTTGTAGCCGACCCGGAATTGATTACCTACATACAATTTCAGTCCAGGCAATATGCTTTTTCAGCGGCTGCTACTCCTATTGTAACCGGAGTAAGTAAGGCTATTGACCTTGTGGACGAAGAACCCCATTGGCAGAAAAAGCTATGGGAAAACATTGAATATTACCGGAAAGGGCTTCAAGATATTGGATTGGACGTTGGTACTACGGAATCGGCCATTATCCCTGTAAAGATTGGTGACATCCAAAAGAACTGCGAAGCGGGTAAATTACTCCTCGAAAACGGGATTTACACCAATCCCATCATGTATCCGGCAGTATCCATGAAAGATTCCAGGATACGCATGAGCCTAATGGCCACCCACACCAAAGAACACTTGGACAAGGCCCTGAATGCGTTTGAATATGTCAATAAAAAATTGGATATTGCAAGTACCCTTTAATGAGCAGTATGCAAAACAGCGACAAAGACAAAACAAAAAAAGCAACTCCCAAAAAAAAGCCTAGAAAAACCCATTCGGGGCCTATAAGAGATAAAGCCCGCACTAAGGGACGTCTTGTAGAGGCAGTTGGTAAAGTAATTAAAAACAAAGGTTATGCGGCACTCACCGGACCAAATATTGCCAAGGAAAGTGGGCTACATAAAAAATTGATATGGACCTATTTTGGCGGGATTGACAATCTTGTGGAAGAATACCTTCAGCAAAAGGATTTTTGGAGGGTAGCCGAAAAAGAAGTGATACAGGAATTGATGGAAGCTCCGGAAGAAATAGGTAAAAACGAAATATATTCGTTATTGGAAAGTCAGTTTAAAAGCCTTCTGAGTGATGAATTGTTAAGAAAAATCATCCATTGGGAACTCGAAGGGGAAAATAAAGTCCTGCGAAAGATTGCCGACCAAAGGGAAGAAGTTGGAGAGCAACTTTTCAAAATCATAGAACCAGAGTTTTTAAATGTAGATGGAGTAGATTTAAGGGCTACTCTTGCATTGCAGATAGGAGGTCTTTATTATATGGCGTTACACGCCAAATCAAACGGGAGTACTTCTTGTGGAATAGATGTTAATGAAGAAATCGGAGAGAAACGCGTTTTAAATGCCTTAAAAGAAATAATATATCATATTTATAATAAGGCAAAGGTTAAAAAGTAACCAATAAAGCCCCTTTAATTATTGCTTTCTCTTGCGTTTTTTCTTTTTTTTCTTCATCCGGTCGATAAAAGCCTGTTCTTCGTAATCTTCGCCCAGTGTTTCGGGCAACAACCCGCCCAGACTTTCCATGACACTAGTGTTATTTGTGCTGGATACAGACGTGTCTTGATACAGAAAGTTAAAAAGTCCGTGAGGTTGTTCGGTCTGTAAATTATGCCATGCGTTTGACTGTGATATTTTAAGCTGGGGGTCTTCTAACTCTTCTTTGTCCGGTTTGATATTATTACTCCAATAATCATTAAAAACATTGGCAGAAAATTTCTTGCCCAACCGGGAACCGTTCCAGGCCATTTTGGAATTATGGTCGATATACGTAATGCCGTATATGCGTCCTGTATCGTTCCTGCGGATGACCACATTGATTCCCATGCTTGCCAGTTGTTTTTTAAAGCTTTGTTCATCACTTGATGATGCCATAACATCATTAATTGCCGATTTGGTAGTAAGTTTTGTTTTACTGTCTTTTAAAGCTACCTTAGATTTTTCAAAATGCTGTTCCAAAGCGGGAAGCCCTGCTTTTTTACCGAACAAAGAAGCCTTAAACGGATGTCCTGCCTTTTTGCCTTTTTCATTTAATGGGGAATAGAGTAACCCTTTCTGCAATTTTCCGTGCAGTTCACCCTCCACTTTCTCCGTAGTAATGTTGAACAGGGAAAGCAAAGCATTGTATTCGCCCAAGGTCTGGAACCGATAATATTTTGGGAGGTGACGGACAACCGAAGCGATTTGGCTTTTCACATTCCCTTTTTGGTAATCCACCGGGCGGAAAATTTTGTCGTTTTGTTTATGCTGCTTATCTGTTGCTGGTATCAGGTTAAATTTGTTTTCCAATTCACGGCATACCTTCATAGACCGTCTTTTTTCGAACTTATCCGAAATCTTTTTTCCGGTTTCATCCACACAAACCGATACGATATGGATATGTGTGCGGCTGATATCTGTATGTTTGAACACCACAAAAGGCTGCTTCCCATACCCCATTTCCTCCATATACTGCTGTGCCATTTGCCGGAACTTTTCATCACTTACCTTATCCTTAGGATCAGGGTTGAGTGAAATGTGCAATACGGGCTTTTCCGTTCTTCGATTGGCTACTAAATAGGGTTCAAAAGATTGGGTTAATTGGTTGGCAGAATACTGTCCGTGAGGGGTTTCTATCATCTTATTGGTCAACAAAACCTGTCCGTTTTCATTCTCTACTTTAAGTTGATTGTATGCCAATGCTCCATATAAATAACTTCCCCTTCCTATTTTTGCAACCATTTCAAACTTATCTTTTCAGGTGTTTTGCTTCAAATTCTTCCGTTAGCTGAATGATTTTTTGACACAAGGTTGCCATTTCAGCCGTCTGCTTTTCCAGTTTATAGAGGTAAACCGCTGCCTTTTTTTCGGAAAAATATCGGTATAACAGCTTTACAATTTGGTTATAGTTTACCCCAACAGCACGGAACTGGCTGTAAAAAGAGGTCAACCGCATATAAAAATCAACCGTTCCCTTATCAACTTTAACCGTTTTCATCTCCCTTTCAAACAATAGGGAAGTGATAAATTTTGCTTTATTATCCATCCTCGATGCTTCATAAAGGGATAACAGTTTAGCATTTTCCTCATCCGTAAGCCGAAAAACGTAGCGGTGGATACGGGGATTGAGCTTTGGCTTACGCCCACCTTTTTTTCGTTTTTTACTCCTGCTATCATTCATCATAAATCCATTTTAATTTTCATAAAACCCCGACTTCGGAGGGTGTTTTCTGCCCCCTGCAAGGGCAAGTTGTTTTGGGGCACGAAACTGGTTTCGAGTGCCTCAAAACACAACTTGCTGTGTTCTGGTGAACACAAAAATCCGTCCGCCAACTGGCGGAATTAGGATTAAATAAAGCAAGGAAAAGCGGCTTCGAGCCGTTCATATTTTCTCCAAACATATCAGTGTATTTTTCATTAAATCCATCAATAAAAATCTCTTTACAAAGTAAAGAACTGTTCAAGAGAGTCTTGCTATACGGTACCCGGTCAAACATTGCCTTTGAATGCCAATGAATACCAGGCATCAAACAGCGAATGAACCAATCGCTTTATTTGCTATATGCTTTTCATGCAAGGAGTAAAAAATGTATTCCAATAAGGAAGGAAAATAGGGTTCAGGGCAAGCAGATGGCAGTAAAAGCATAAGGTTTTAAAAACACCAAAGTGTAAAAGCATAAAAGCGGTAAAGCATTTTACTTTTTGTAGGGTTTCCCACTTGCTAAAGAATGTACCTTAAAAAGCAAAAATGAAAGCAAATAACTGTATAGAAGAATATGCAAAAGGAACTATAGGAATATCGGAATAAAGAAAAGCTCAAGTACACAAATACCTATTCATGTAAACCCAATAAAGAAAACAACAATAAATTTTTAGATTATGGAAACAACAAAGAAAACCTTAAAAATCAGTTTCTCCACTCCAAAGGGAGGTGTTGGGAAATCTACGATGACTACATTAATGGCAAGTGTCCTGCATTACCGCTTAGGGTATAATGTACTTGTAATGGATTGCGATTTCCCACAATACAGCTTGTCCAATATGCGGGAGCGGGATATGAAGACCATTATGCAGAATGCCTATCACAAAAAGGCCGCAATGAAACAGTTTCAATCCATCAACAAAAAGGCATACCCCGTTATTAAATGTAAAGCTGAAAGTGCTTTGGAGAAAGCGTTGGACTACGTAAGCCGATCAGTCATGAAACCGGACATTACCTTTTTCGACCTGCCGGGAACAGCAAATACCAAAGGGGTGTTGACCACATTGAAGGCAATGGACTTTATCTTTTCGCCCATTACCGCTGACCGCTTGGTGGTGGAGAGTACATTGAGCTTTATCAAAGCATTTATCCGGCTCCCGAAAACCGAGGACAACGACAAGAAACAAGCCATGTGGCTATTTTGGAACCAGGTGGACGGTAGGGAGAAAACTGGCTTGTACGATGCCTACCAAAACGTTATCGAAAAACTCAATCTGCCCATTATGCAGGCAAGGTTGATGGACAGTAAGCGTTTCCGTAAAGAACCCGATGACACAATCAATTTTATTTTCAGGTCAAGCCTGTTACCCGCCGAAAAGAAACTGATGAAAATCACCAGACTGAATCGGTTTGTCGAGGAATTCTTAAAAATAACTCACCTTTAAAATCATTGAAATATGGCTATGGACAAGACAAGGAAAGATTTTGAAAAACCCGATGTTGATGAGGATCTTCTTATGAATATTATGAGCGGGGATGAAGCGGATTCATCACCCGATGACAATCAACAACAGAAAAAGACAAAGAAAACCAAGTCCCAAAAGAGGGTGCGAAAAAGTTCTTCGAAGAAACCGGATTATGAGGAAACATTTCTGGTCAACCGGTTCCCCTCGGGGCGTAACGGCAAGGTCGTTTACATACGTCCCGAATACCACGAGCGTTTGCTCCGGATGGTCCAACTGACAAGGGAAGAAAAAATTACGCTCTATTCCTATATCGACAATATCCTTGAACATCACTTTTCGGAGTTCGGGGAAGACATCACCACGTATTTCAATGAACATTTTAAACCCATTTTGTAAGCTATGGAAACAGTAATTGTGATATGCCTACTCATTGTAATTGTGCTGCTTTTGCAGGACAAGGTTGTAATCAAGAAAAGACAGGAGCAAAAGCCAACAAAGGAAAAAACCAATCCGGATTTACCTGATATTATGGGGCAACCCAAACCATTGAAAAGACTTTCGGTGCCAAGCCCAGCCAATGAACGTCAAATTCCGGAATCGGAAATCGATCCCGCTAATTTAGACATTGAATACGATGAAAATGAAGAAATCGGTATTCAAATTCCGCAGGAAGAACTGGACGATGTTTTCACCAATGTGCCCGATTTGGAAGAAGAGGAAGAAGAATGGCAGGGACACGGAACAGTAGGCAATGATGACGGTTTAGCCACAGGGGTTACCTTTGAAGAACTCAGCTCCGCGGGGATGTTGCTCCAAAAGGAAAAACTGGAGCCCACCCAAAAGGAAACAGCAGCAGCCATAGTTCATAAAATACAGGGAACCGAATTATTCAACCTGCTTGAAAATTCAATGGAAGGGGCTTCAAGAAAGATAGCCGAGCTATTGGACCAAAACCTTTCCATTGAAAATGGTTCAAGTTCTTCCACTTTGCGGAATGATAATGTGGGGGATTTTGATATTGGGGAGTTTGTTTAAAAACTTATCTACAAAATTCTCAAAAAAGTAAAAACGTCAAAACCATATCGTTTTGGCGTTTTTTTATTGCTTAAACACCAATCATAACGCCACTCCCTGCCAAATAACTCCTCTAGCTGCCACTTTGTTATAACCCGTCGATTTCCATGAGACATTTGCCCCAATAGCCCGCAAGGTGTGGGGAAAAGCTAACAAATAAATGTCTTTTAAATTATGGTAAAACAAAGAAAAAAACGCTTGTTGATGGTGGTTGCAACCTTATCGGTATTTAGTGTTTTTGCACAAGACGGTACGGGAGGTATCAACGATGCCACCCAGATGATCACTTCTTATTTCGGTCCCGCCACACAACTCATCTATGCCATCGGCGCCGTGGTCGGACTCATTGGAGGGGTCAAGGTGTACAACAAGTTCAGTAGCGGTGACCCCGATACAAGCAAAACGGCAGCTTCGTGGTTCGGTGCCTGTATCTTTTTGATCGTAGCGGCTACTATCCTACAATCATTCTTCCTTTAACCTATTGCCTTATGAATACGTACAATATCAACAAGGGCATTGGAAGGACGGTAGAATTTAAAGGGCTGAAAGCACAGTACCTGTTCATCTTCGCAGGAGGGCTGCTCGGTATCCTTGTTCTTGTGATGGTGCTGTATATGGCTGGCGTGAACTCTTATATCTGCCTATTTCTCGGGGCAGGAGGGGCATCGCTGATCGTCTGGCAAACCTTTTTACTGAACCGAAAGTACGGTGAACACGGATTGATGAAACTAGGGGCAAAGAAAAGGCACCCCAAATACATCATGTGCCGCAAAGCTGTACACCGTTATCTGAAGTTTTTCACTAAATCCCCTGCCGTATGAGAAACACAGCAAAAACCGCAACCCTGGAAAGCAAGTTCCCGTTACTTGCCGTTGAGAACAACTGCATCATCTCGAAAGACGCGGATGTTACCGCTTGCTTTCGGGTACACCTTCCGGAACTCTTTACGGTGGCTTCGGCAGAATATGAAGCGATCCATTCGGCTTGGCACAAGGCCATAAAAACGCTTCCGGATTATACCATCATCCACAAACAGGATTGGTACATCAGTGAAAATTATGCCCCTGATATGGTACGGGAAAACCAAAGCTTTTTATCGAAGTCTTACCAGCGTCATTTCAATGAACGTCCATTTTTGAACCATTACAGTTACTTGTTCCTGACCAAGACCACCAAGGAACGTATGCGGATGCAGAGCAATTTTTCATCGCTTTGCAAAGGTACGCTCATACCCAAGGAAATCAGGAACAAAGAAACCATCCATCAGTTTATGGAAGCGGTCACACAATTTGAACGGATTGTAAACGATTCTGGTTTTCTACAACTCGAACGTTTGACCGAAGACGATATTATCGGCTCAGAAGAAAAACAGGGCTTGCTGCAACAATACATAACCCTGTCAAGGGAAATGGAAACTCCGATGCAGGACATCGCATTGGGAGCGGAAGAAGTCCGTGTCGGCAACAAAAGGTTGTGCCTGCATACCTTATCCGATACGGATGACCTCCCCGGGACTGTTTCGTCCAATACACGTTATGAAAAACTGTCCACCGACCGGAGCGATTGCCTGCTGTCCTTTGCTGCCCCCGTAGGATTACTGTTGAGCTGCAACCACATTTACAATCAATACCTGTTTTTGGACAACAGTGAAGCTAACTTGCAAAAGTTTGAGAAGTCCGCACGGAATATGCACTCACTGGCAAGGTACAGCCGTGCCAACCAAATCAACAAAGAGTGGATAGAACAATACCTGAACGAAGCCCATTCTTATGGACTTTCATCCATCCGGGCCCATTTCAATGTCATGGCCTGGTCGGAAGATAAGAATGAACTCAGGCAATTGAAGAACGATTGCGGAAGTGCCTTGGCACTGATGGAATGCAAACCCAGACACAACACTACGGACGTAGCCACTTTGTATTGGGCAGGGATACCGGGCAATGCAGGGGATTTTCCAAGTGAAGAAAGTTTTTACACGTTTATCGAGCCAGCTCTATGTTTCTTTACCGAAGAGACCAACTACCACAATTCGCCATCACCGTTTGGTATTAAAATGGCCGATCGGTTAACCGGAAAGCCCATCCATCTGGATATTTCCGACCTACCGATGAAACGGGGCATCATTACCAATCGGAACAAGTTTGTTTTGGGGCCTTCGGGCAGCGGTAAATCATTTTTTACCAACCATATGGTACGGCAGTATTATGAACAGGGGTCGCACGTGCTACTGGTGGATACCGGAAACTCTTATCAAGGCCTGTGTGAACTCATCAAGGGCAAGACCAAAGGCGAAGATGGGGTTTACTTTACTTATACCGAAGACAACCCCATTGCCTTTAATCCCTTCTATACCGATGACGGTGTTTTCGATATCGAAAAACGGGAAAGTATCAAAACCCTGATACTGACCTTATGGAAGCGTGATGACGAGCCGCCAACCCGTTCTGAAGAGGTTGCCCTTTCCAATGCGGTAAGCGGTTATATCGAACATATCAAAAAGGATGATGTTCAGCCCTCTTTCAATGGGTTCTATGAGTATGTACAGGGCGATTACCGCAAGGTACTCGAAGAAAAACAGGTAAGGGAGAAAGATTTTGATATTGCCAATTTCCTGAACGTACTGGAACCCTACTACAAAGGTGGGGAATATGATTACCTGCTCAATTCAGACAAGCAATTGGACCTGCTTTCCAAACGCTTTATCGTGTTTGAAATTGACGCCATCAAAGACCACAAAATACTCTTCCCGATTGTTACCATCATCATTATGGAGGTTTTTATCAACAAGATGCGGAGACTGAAAGGTGTCCGTAAACTCATCCTGATCGAGGAAGCCTGGAAAGCCATTGCCAAGGAAGGTATGGCGGAATACATCAAGTACCTCTTCAAAACCGTCAGGAAATTCTTTGGTGAGGCCATTGTGGTCACACAGGAAGTGGACGATATCATCCAGTCGCCGATAGTAAAAGAAAGTATCATCAACAATTCCGATTGTAAAATCCTGCTCGACCAGCGAAAGTATATGAACAAGTTTGATGATATACAGGCGATGCTCGGGCTTACGGACAAAGAGAAGGCACAAGTGCTTTCCATCAATATGAACAATGACCCGTCACGATTGTACAAGGAAGTGTGGATTGGTCTGGGGGGAACCCATTCCACTGTTTATGCCACGGAAGTGAGCCTTGAGGAATATTTGGCCTATACCACGGAAGAAACTGAAAAGATGGAAGTGATGCAGCTCGCTTCCGAACTGGACGGCAATGTAGAACTCGCCATCAAACATATCGCGATGCAAAGGCGTGATAAAGCAAATCAATAATTAGTAACAATTTAAAAATCAAGAACAATGAAATCAAAGATTCACGAACACAAAAATCAAATAAAGATGAATGTGAGTAAAAAAACAATGTTATTGGTGTGTACGGCACTCATGCTTGCCGCAGCACCATCAGCGAAAGCTCAATTTGTAGTTACCGACCCGGCGAACCTCGCTTCAGGTATTCTCAACAGTGCGAATGAAATCGTACAGACGTCTTCCACTGTAAGCAATGTCGTTAAAAACTTCAAGGAAGTGGAAAAAGTATATAAGCAGGGCAAAGAGTACTATGACAAATTAAAAGCCGTCAATAATCTGATTAAAGACGCCCGTAAGGTACAGCAGACCGTGCTCTTGGTGGGCGATGTCTCGGAAATATACGTGAACAATTTCGGGAAGATGATGAACGACCCGAACTTCTCCCCGCAAGAATTGACGGCCATCGGCAATGGGTATTCTGCACTTTTGAGTGAAAGTACTGAACTATTGAAAGAGCTCAAACAGATCATAAACTCCACAAGCCTTTCGCTGAACGACAAGGAACGTATGGAAATCATTGATAAGGTGTACAAAGAGGTTAAGGAATACCATAACCTGGTACGCTACTATACCAACAAGAATATCTCCGTAAGCTTTTTGAGGGCAAAAAAACAGAACAATACCCAGCGGGTACTGGAACTCTACGGAACCGCCAATCAAAAATACTGGTAAGCCATGGAATTTGAAAACCTTCATGAAGTCCTGCGCTCATTGTACGATGAGATGTTGCCCATGTCGGCCGATATGGCCGCTGTGGCAAAAGGCATTGCCGGATTGGGTGCACTGTTCTATGTCGCCCTGAAAGTATGGCAGGCGCTTAGCCGGGCAGAACCGATAGATGTGTACCCGCTTTTGAGACCTTTTGCCATTGGTCTCTGCATCATGTTCTTTCCAACTATTGTATTGGGAAGCATCAATGCTGTATTGAGTCCGGTGGTACAGGGTACTCACGGGATGTTGGAGGGGCAGGTACTTGATTTGAATGATTTACAGGCTAAAAAAGACCTATTGGAACGGGAAGCGATGCTCCGTAATCCCGAAACCGCCTATCTGGCATCTGATGAAGAGTTCGACAGAAAATTGGAGGAACTGGGATGGTCCCCGGCCGACCTGGTTACCATGTCCGGGATGTATATGGATCGACAGTCCTACAAAATGGAGCAGGCGGTAAAGAATTGGTTCCGGGAACTGTTGGAGGTACTCTTTCAGGCGGCAGCCTTGGTCATCGATACCATACGGACATTTTTTTTGATTGTCCTGTCCATACTTGGGCCGATAGCCTTTGCCATATCCGTTTGGGACGGTTTCCAGTCCACGCTCACGCAGTGGCTTACCCGGTACATCAGTATATACCTATGGTTGCCCGTTGCCGATCTGTTCAGTGCCATGCTAGCCAAGATACAATCACTGATTGTCGAAAGGGATATTGAAATGCTTGCCGACCCGACTTTTATTCCCGATACCTCGAATACGGTTTATACCATTTTTATGATTATCGGGATTGTGGGATACTTTACCATTCCTACCGTTACGGGCTGGATCATCCAGGCAGGTGGTGCCGGTAACTTTACGCGAAATGTCAACCAAACCGCCAAAAAGGCAGGAAATGTGGCCAGTGCCGGGGCGGGCTCCGCAGCCGGAAATATCGGTGGACAGCTTATGAAGTAATATCAAAACAAATCATCATTTAAAATGGAATTTAAAACTTTAAGAAATATAGAAAACAGCTTTCGGCAGATCAGGTTATACGCCATCGTGTTTGCCGCACTCTGCATAAGTATAGTGGGATTTACCATTTGGAGATCCTACCACTTTGCAGAGGAACAACGCCAGAAAATCTATGTATTGGACAACGGAAAATCGTTGATGTTGGCACTTTCCCAAGACGCATCCATCAACCGTCCTGTTGAAGCAAGGGAACACGTCAGGCGCTTTCACGAGCTATTTTTTACGCTAGCCCCCAATAAGGATGCTATCGAAAGCAATATGAAAAGGGCTTTTAATCTGGCAGATAAATCGGCTTTTGATTACTACAAAGACCTTTCAGAAAAAGGCTATTACAGCCGTATCATATCGGGTAACGTCCAGCAGCGGATTGAGATTGACAGTGTGGTGTGCAATTTCGAGACCTACCCTTACACAGTTCGTGCCTATGCCAAACAGTTTATCATCCGATCCAGCAACCTGACCAAACGCAACCTGATTACTTCCTGTTACCTGTTGAACTCCGTTCGCTCCGACGACAACCCGCAGGGCTTTACGATTGAAAAATTTACCGTACTGGAAAACAAGGACATCGAAAGTATAGAACGCTAAAAACAATCTTATGGAAACACTGACAGATTTGAACACATTCACAAAAATCCTTACCGACAAGGGATACGATGGCTATTTCCTCACCCAATCGGGTTACCCCGGCAAATTAAAGGAAAGTATTGGCAGGTATATGGAAGCCTGCCGAAAAGGAACGGAGGATTTACCTCAAGATGAAATTGCCATAACAGGTTACCTCAAATGGGAGGGAAGTGACCGGCCAAGTGTTGAATGTACCATGTGGGTAAAGCACGAAAAGGGAACCTTTGATCTCCAAAAAATAGAGGTGACAAAAAATGACCGCTATGGTCAATTACTGAAACATTCAAAATTAACAGGCCTTTCCGTGGCCACTGTCCCCAAAGCCAATATGGCGATAGCTATGGTCAGTGATGGGATAAAGCAGAGAGCTATGCCCGGAAACAAGCGGCATTTCAAACTATAATAACGGCTAAAGTGTAAGACATGAAAAATTTAAGAACAAATACGGACCGCTATATCGATAAACTGGACGAGAGTTGGCAGGCTTTGCCCATACGAAAACAACGCAGGTACACCATGTATTTTTTTGCAGGCTACCTGTTGTTTACCGCAGCGGTCGTTTTCAAAATATGGCACAATGCCGGAAGGCTTGACAGCGATATGGTTATCGAACATATCGAAAACCCCGTCCTTAAAAAGAACGAAAGTCCCGTATCCGTACAGGGCACTTTATCAAAAAACAAACCTAAAAAATAAGATTTATGGAAAAGAACAAGGACAAAAAGTCGGTTGTACGGGTTACTGAAGGTAGCCCGAACGAAACCGCTGATGTATTGCAAGAGAATACGCAAAACAAAGCCGAAAAGCTAAAAAAACCAATGATATTCATTTTGATGGGTGTCGTGTTCCTTGGTTGTATGTACCTGATCTTTAAACCTTCTGAAAAGCAACAGGAGGAAATTAACGTTGGCCTTAACGATGCCGTCCCACAGGCTACCAATGAAGGCTTGCCCGAAGATAAGGGCAAGGCATACGAACAGGAGATGTTCAAAAAGAAAGTACAGGAAAAACGAAATGCCATGATGTCCCTTTCCGATTATTGGAACAATGAAGAGGAAAAGGAAATCCCACAAGCATACCAAGAGGAAGAGGAAACAACCGGGTATGGTACACCTCCTCCCCATAGAAAGCAAAACCCGACTTTGAACAGTTACCGCTATGCACAAAATACGTTGAGTTCTTTCTATGAAGACGATAATCACGAAACTCAGGAACTTCAAGAACAAATTGAAGAGCTGAAAGCACAATTGGAAGAAAAGGACGAACCTCAAGTGCATACCGTGGAAGATCAATTGGCCTTAATGGAGGAATCGTACAAAATGGCAGCCAAGTACCTTCCGGCAAATACCCAAACCAACCAAGTTACTCCAGCTTCGTCTTCAACAGAACAGGAATACTTTGTCGCCTTTACCTCGGTTAAGAAAAGTCCTGTTTCCAGGTTATACAGGGAACCCTCTGACAGTACATTTATGGCCAACTGGACAAGGCACCGAAACCGTGATTTTTATACTTCCGGTACTACCGGGCGGGTAGTGCAACCCAAAAACAGTATCAAAGCATGTATTCAGGAAACGCAGACCGTTATCGGGGAAACAAGGGTGCGGTTGCGGCTGTTGGAACCTGCCCAAACGCCTAACCATAGCATTCCAAAGGGAACGGTACTATCGGCGAATGCCAAATTCCAGAAAAATCGTTTGCAACTTAATGTTAAGTCCATAGAACTGGAAGGCAACATCATTCCGGTTGACATCAGTATTTACGATCTGGACGGGCAGCAAGGCCTGTACGTTCCTTACTCACCGGAAATAAATGCCCTTTCCGAAATGGCCGGCAATATGGGGCAGACCTCCGGCGCAAGCCTGATGATGACCCAATCCGCAGGACAGCAGGTTGCAGCAGACCTTAGCCGTGGTGTCGTACAGGGGATTTCGGGCTATTTCTCTAAAAAGGTCAAAACCCCCAAAATAACCCTAAAGGCAGGCTACCAAGTCTTCCTTGTTTCTAAAAATTAATGTTGAACTCAAATACATCAAACAATGAAAAATTATTTTAAAACCTTTTGGGCAGTTGCCCTAATGATCGGCTTTGTCGTACAATCTTTTGCACAGAAAAGCGCAAAGGCCCCGCTTACTTTGGGCAAAATAGAACCGTACCGAATGGAAGTTACCTATGACAAGACTTCGCACCTGATTTTCCCGACTGCTATCCGTTACGTGGACCTAGGCAGTGAATACCTGATTGCCGGAAAAGCGGAAGATGCGGAAAATGTACTTCGTGTAAAAGCTGCGGTCAGGGATTTTGAGCAGGAGACCAATTTTTCGGTGATTACCAATGACGGGCGTTTTTACAGTTTTAACGTGTTTTACAGCACTCATCCTTCAGTATTGAGTTATGACCTCTTGACCATGCGGAAAGCAATGGACAAAGCCAAGGGTAATGACGTACTTTTTGAAGAATTGGGCAATAGTTCCCCTTCACTTATTGACCTGATTATGGAAACCATTTACAAAAAGGACAAACGTAGGGTGAAGCACATCGGCGCTAAAAGTTTCGGTATCCAATTTTTACTGAAAGGGATTTATGTCCACAACGGTAAATACTATTTCCATACGGAAGTTAGGAACCGAACGAATGTGCCTTTCGATATTGATTTTATCAATTTCAAAGTAGTGGATAAGAAGATAGCCAAACGTACTGTAATACAGGAAAAGCCTTTGGCACCACTTAGAACATATAAACCGTTGGATGGAATTAAGGGAAAAGCGACCAAGCAGAACGTGTTCCTTTTAGACCGGTTTACCATTGCCAATGATAAAATGCTGCTAATTGAGATTTTTGAAAAGAACGGGGGTAGGCACCAAACACTTCAGGTGGAAAACTCCGATTTGATCAAGGCACGTTTGATTAACGATATGCACCTGAAATTTTAAGACATTTTAAAAATGAAAACATATATCTATACCGTGATGCTCATCTTAGTGGGTATTACGGCTACACAGGCACAAAGGATGCTTCCCAAACAAAAGGGACTGGAAGTAAGTGCAGGAACCTTGTCGAATGAAAACCCCGGCAGGAACTATTATCTCAATATAGGTTTGACCGTAAACGGTAAAAACGGCAATTACCGGCTTTGGGCGTTGGAATATACGCACCAGTATTATAAGTACAAAGGCCTTCGCATACCACAGGAAACCTATACGGCAGAAGGTGGCTACAGTTTCTTCCTGTTGGGAGATGCCCGTAAGAATATCACCCTGAATGCAGCCATAACAGGTGTATTCGGTTATGAAAGCATTAATCGTGGTGAAGCCATGTTACATGACGGAGCGAAAATTGTGAGTGGGGACAATTTCATTTATGGGGCCGGTGGACGGCTGACTTTGGAAACCTATCTGTCCGACCGTTTTGTATTGCTTCTGCATGGGCGTACAAAAGCCCTTTGGGGCACGGACCTGGAACAGTTCCGGCCATCAGCAGGTGTGGGATTAAGGGTTAACTTTTAAAACAGAAAGCAATGATAGCATTTTTAAATACATTCAGAACAGGGTTACTGCTGGTAGCCCTTGTAAGCACGGTTACATTGGTGTCCTGTGATAAGGACGAACTGGAAATACAGAATGATTTTCCTTTCGAGGTCAAAGTGATGCCGGTTCCCAATGAAGTTGCCAATGGGCAGACCGTTGAGATCCGTATGACCATACAAAGAACCGGGAATTATAGCAACACGGAATATTTTATACGGTATTTTCAGTTTGAAGGAGAAGGAAGTTTACGGTATTACGATGAACCGCCGTACCTGCCGAACGACTTGTATTCGTTACCTATGGAACAGTTCCGGTTGTATTATACTTCTTTATCAACCGAATCACAAGCCTTTGAGGTGTGGATTTCTGACAATTTCGGAAACGAAAAGCAATTGAGCTTTCAGTTTAACAGTAGTGATTAAAAAATACCCAGGTTAATAATAAATAATAAGCGGCTTATACTATTGTAATGAGCCGCTTATTTTAGATGGATACTACTCAAAAGAAACAAATTATTTCTCCTTTAAGAGAAATTAATTTAATTTTATAAGTTCAGAATTTATTTGTTATGGAAGCGATCACTTCTCAATTAATACTTGGTATAATAGCCCTTGCGTTAGGGGTAGGGATTATCTATTGGATTAACCGCCGGAAGTTTTACAGGCGCAATGTGGCAGGCCTTCAAGAATTTTCAAGTTTTGAGGCATCCGTTTTTGTACGTTTTATGGAACGTATTGGTAAATTGCTGGCATATGGTCTGATAATTCTTGGGATTCTTTTTCTATGTATATATTCATCCGAAAAAGATAGAAAGGAACCACAACCGGAAATAAAGACAGAACAGCCAGCCTAACGGTGATGTTCGTTTTCAATGAACAGAGAACCTCCGTATACGCAACTCGTACGTACTTTGTGGTGTGAGGGGTGCACTCTGTCAGTTTCTGGCGGAGCCGTCTACTCGTTATGGGCTGGTTTTTTAACTTTCACAAGTCATTTAAATCCATCTTAAGCTGTGCATATTCTCTAAGTCAAACCTCATAATGTATTCGTCTTCACCTATATAATTATTCAAGATTCTTTCAGAAAATCCACAACCTCCAGAATTTTTCGCTCTTATCAAAACACTAACAAGAGGGTAAAATGTATGGTTATAATTACCAGCCTTATAAAGTTCCTCTTCAAATTTGAGGCTTTCTTTGGTGTCACATATTATTAATGCACCTTTACCTTCACTAAATCTTTTAGCACATTCTAATCGTCCTGTAAAACTTGTTATTTTATTTTTTTTGCTAATTTTTTCACATGACCTAAACAAAATCGGTCTTGTTGTTGGTAAATAGTTCTTTAAAACGATATCCCATACATCAAAGAAAGCTTTTCTTTTTTCTTCAGGTCCAGTAAGAATCCAATTAGAAATAAATATTCTGGTTTGTTCAGCTATATTAGCATCTTTCTGTAAAATTTCAATCAGATTTTGAGCTATTTCACTCTTTTGATTTTTAGATAATCTATATTGAAATTTGTCATCCATATTCTTTAAAAAAAGCTTATAAGTTAAATCTATATAATAATTAGTTGTGATAAGTTCTTGAGGACACAATTTTTTTTCATACTTGTCCATAACTCGTTATATCACTACCAAATTAACAATTTACCCCTTAAAATTGTGGGGCAACAACACTTTTCCGTTTTGTTACCCTCTTCACTCCCCAACCTTAAACAACCTCTTTACAGTTTCTCACAAAAACAAAACCGTCTTAGACGATGGCTATGCAAGTCAATATTTTAGATTTTAAAGATTGAGAACCGGTTACCCGCTTTGTTACTAACTCTTTTAATTAAAGTAGTTCATTACATCTTGGTTCCAGACAAAGAAGTTAACAGCTAAGTCACAGAAATCATCTTGTCCTAACTCCACATCATTATTGTCTTTACTGTCAAATTGAAATATTTTAATTCTTTTCCCTACTTTTCTAGCATCAGGGTCTTTCACTTGGTATCGAACTCGGTTAGCCAATTCTTCTTCTGTATAAAACCTAATAGCTCCATCACAATGATTTATTCTTCCTGTGTTTTTATCAAATATGGCATGAAAATATCTACTGGACAGAATACCATTGTATCCAAGTTTAGGCACTTCCTCACAAGTAAAGTGTATCGTATTATCTTTTTTAGGTGACCATACATAATCCGTAAACCCAGCTTTTTCATAGTCTTTTTCGTTGAACCATTGACCGAAATCGTCAAATCTTAGGGATTTTAGTTTATTCCAATCCAAAGGTTTTCCATGTACATGCATTTTGTACATTATTGGATTGTATTGGTCTTTATGAATCTCTTTTAAGGGATCCAAACGAACCTTAAAATTTACGTTATTCTCGATTTGCAATTTGAAGATGACTTGTGATAGCCAGTAGCTTGAATTTGAACTTTCAGTCACAGGACATATCATATAAACCATTTCATTATACATAAGGTTGTAATAAGATAGGTCGAATACCTCCATTTTGACCAATTGATTATCGTTGATTTCGATCTCAGACAAGTTAGATGAATTATAGGGAGCCCGTCTTTCGATTATTTCAGTAAGCTTTTCTTTGCGTTGTTCATTTATTTGATTTTGCAATATATAGACTAAAAAACGAGCTCTTTTTGCTATATCCTTGTCTGATTGTCTGTCAATCATTTCGTCTAGATGAAACTTGGCAACAAATTCAGTTAAAGCATCAGAATCAAGAGATTTAATATCACTTAGAATATTTTGGTGCTCTTGATGTTCATGATCATTTAAAGCCTCAAACACCTCGAACATTGGATCCATTAATGAACTACAAAAATATTTTAAGGATTTAAGTTTACACATATATTATTGCTGGCAACTGACGGGCTACGCGCAGTCACGCTCTGGTTTTATATTTTTATGGTGGAGTGGTTACTTTTGTTACCTGCAGATGATTTTATTTCTTTATATTTTTCTAAAACCTTATGTTGTAGATGGTTAATTATTCCTAAAACATACTTCAAATGTTCTTCAGCATTATTTATTGCAAATTGTCTTACTTCGGCAGATTGAAAATTTGGCATTTTTAAACTTTTATCTAATTCAGAATTTTTGATCGGAAGGCTTATAAATGTCAAATTATTTTCGCCTTTTAAAATATTACTTGGCGTAAAGTGTGAAAAACCATCCCTAAACTTTAACTTATATTTACGCAATTCTTTCGCTTCTTCCTCGCTTAAAATTTTATACTTTTTACATTTTTGAATATTTTTTCCCATAGGCTCATTTGAATATTTTTTATCTGCTTCAATATATTCATTAATGATTTTTTTGTCATTATAATCACAAAGTTTACCTACTTCATACTGAATTAAGGCTAATTTCAAAGCTCTTTCTAAAATGAGATTTGTATTCGTAATGCTTGCAATATTAGCTCCGATTATTAAACAGTTAATAGACTCGGAAATATTATACTCCAATTCTTTGAACATAAATAAATTTATTTCATAAAAGTATCTTTTGAATTGTTCATATTTTATGTTCAAACCGTTTTCAAAAATTTCGTTGAGTTCAGTCTTTTTAGATTCGTCAATAATGTTTAATAGTTTTTCTCTCTTTTCTGACTGCATAGAATCACTATTGAAGTTTTCAAGAAGATTTAAATTCTTATCCTTATATTTCCAATTATTTGATTCGTTCATTTTTTTAGTTTGCTGGTAACAAATTGACTCGTTGTGGAAAACATCTACAGGATTTTTCCTGTGCATCGAAGATAAGATTTTCGATAAGGAACTCAACTGCAAGTATGGTAAAGTAGCTATTTATTCCATTTTTTATATACCTTTAAGATTGCTTTGTAGCGTTTCTTTTTAGGGTCAAAATATTCTCCGTAGTTTTTATTTTCGATGATGTTCTTAATTTCCTTTTTATATTCTTTCTTAAAACTTTTCCTGTCAATTTTTTTATCCAAATAAAGCCGACAGCCTCTATCATAGTGGTTAAAATAATCTTCAAGAATAGAACGAAAAATCTTCTCTAATGACGAATAATCTTCTTTGGGTTTATCTGATTTAAATTTCTTTAACTCAAAACTAAATTCATTTATCTTACTGCGAGCAGAGCTGATTGAATTTCTCAATTCCATTTCTGAAATTCCTTGTGATAACCTAATAGCTTCTTCTGCCTTTTTATTTGATTTTTTATTCGCAATATTGTTGAGAATCCTGTCCCAAACACTAACAATTATTGCTAATAATGCTATGCCAACAGTTATAACCTCATTTAAATCAAGTCCCCAAATAATCTCCATTTATTTTTTTGGTTTGAACTCTTGTATTATATCATCTATAACGTCGTTCACATCAGAATTATCACTCTTATATTTTTCTTCTTGAAGTTTGCCAAGGATAACCGTTCTCTCGGTTATAGATAAATTCCTTAGTTCTCTTTTTATTGATAATACTTCTAAGGATTTGTATTCAGATTTTTTTAAACGTTGAATAATCTTTTTGTAGTCCATAATCTTAAGTGTTTAGTTATATAGGCAAGATATCTCAATTTGATAAATTATGTAACTAAACTTGAAAGCAGTTTTTAACATTTTTTCAACGCTTTCGATTTACAGTTACCACTGCTGGCTATATTTTCTTTTAATTTTTTCAGGATGAATTATTTCGTCAATCGTAAAAAGACTAAAAAAAGTGCCTTGAACATTTCCAAAAGCTCTCGGTGGAAAAGTTTGAAAACCATCTTTCTCGATTGTCGAATTACTAAGGTCTTTTAAGTATTCCGATTGTTCCTTTATGATGCCAATCGTGAAACCGGACAAAATAGGAAAGACAAAAATTTTTCTTTTAACATCCACGCCTAAATTTTTGCTTTTATCCTCGAATTTAACTCTTAACCTGCCATTCAAAAAGGCTTTGAACTTTTCTTTTTCGTATTTCTTGTTATTATAATCAATCGTTAAAGCATCTACAAGAATTGTTTCTCCTTTATTGTTAATGAACTTAAAATCAATACTCTTTTCGTTGTCAAGTATTTGTTCGTATTTTTGAAAGGTGTTTTTTAAACTTAAACCTAAACATACAGCTATCTCTCCAAGAGTATGATGAAAGTTGTTTCTCTGAAAATTATAAAGCACTCCAATTAATAAGTTCCTGAACTCCCTTTTATTTTTGTATTTCTTGAATTTCCCAAGTAAATAATTAAAGTAGCCAAATTCATTTCGAATGGTTTCTGAATTATTGGTCTTGTGTTCTTCAATTAATTTGAAAAAAGTAACTATGAAGTTATTGTTGGGAGTTCCTCCATTGAATTTTTGTGTATGCTCAAATGCTTTGGAAAGGAAGGTTTTAAACTCCTCTTTGTTCAAATAAAGCCATAGGTTAGGTAAATAGATATTAATCAGTTCGATACTGTTCCCAATCATTGTTTTTGTAAGCATACAGTTTCTAAGTTAATATTAAGTCCATCTCTCATCTACATCAAATATAATTCATTTCCCAACCTCAAAAACCTCCTTACAGTTTCTCGCAAAAGCAAAACCGTCTTAAAAGACGGCTACGAGAGTCAATAGTTTACATTTTTAAAGGCTTGTGCAAATCGGTTACCAATATTAGCTACCGTTTTTTCTTAGGTTTTTCACCTCCTTTTTGAAAATATTCATCTATTTCTGCAGAGCACTTATTCAACGAATAATTATCCACCTTTTTCAACTGTTTTTCGTCAATTAATTCATCATTTTCGAGAAAATAACCTAGTAAATCTATTTCATCGTTTACACGCATTTTAGGGTTGGTGAACAATGGAATACGTTGCTCTAAATAGTCTATAAAATCATCTTCATTTTCTAAAATTTCTGAAAATATCATCAAGTCGAACAGGCTACAGCTCCAAGCAAAATCCGCATCTGGTTTCACAATTCCTAGTTTTTTTAACTCGTGTAAATTTGAAATGAACCCAGACAGGTGTTCAAGTGTAATTGTTATTCTGAAGGTTTTCTTTTTATTGTCAACGGTTATTGTTTTTCCTTGATTATCATAGAATGAATTATTATCGTTTTCAATGATATATTTATATGCTCTATGGCTTTGGTAAGCACCATAACCTATAGTATCTGATAGTTGTCCTGTTAAACTTTTTAATGCGCCTCTTCTTGATGGTGCAGATAAACCTCCTGCTTTTATTTCAACTATATAATTAGCTTTTTCTGAAATAATTAGTAAGTCTAATTCCGTTTCAATAGGATTCCCATTTTCATCTAAAATACCAGGTTTATATTTTAGGTTCAGATATGACTTTGAGCCCTTAATGAAATTATCTAGTAACTCTGCTGTTTTATTTTCCAAATAGTTGTCTCTAGATTGCGAGTACTTATTACCTAGATATTTTTCTTTATAGTATTTTTTGTCGGCATTCTTGATTAAGAATTCTGCTATGTCAAAGAGATTCCTTGTCAGAAGATTAAACGCAAAAAGATAATATTCATTTTTGTATTTAATTATAGGTTTTTGGGTAATTAAGGTTTCATTTAGTGGCAATCCTTGGAACTTTGGATTAAGGAAATCTGCATTTTCTCCAAAATCTTGACTAATAGCTTCAACCACCTTTTTATGTGATTCTTTCCTAAATCGTATTTTATGTAATTCTTGAAATTGTTCAGGGTCATTTATTAAATATCCAGTTGGTTTGTTATCCTTTGATACAAAGTCAGGATTGTCAGATAAAAATTCAATCATTGGTTTTTGGTCATCTGCTCTGAACATTTTTATGCCCTTTGACTCTTGCCATTCTTTAAATCGGTTAAATGATTGAGGATGAGGCATCCCATTTGGTAATATTATTCTACAGTACCAAGAATCCTCTAGCTGAATAAATGTTTCAAGAATATCATTCGAATCAAATCCATAATTATCGGTAAAAAACTGGTCGTGTCCAGAAAACATTTCTTTGAAAACGTCATAGATGTGACTCATATAGCCGTCTCCTCGTATATGAAGTGCTTCCAACACAGTTAAAAACCTTAAATGACTTTCTTGTTCAGAGTAAGTTCCAGTTAATACTTCTGTGGAAATATAGGCATTGTAAGCCATACGAATATTTGTAAGCAAATCCTTTAACTCTTCAAAAATTTCTATAGATGGTGATTCAGTAGGATTGTGTTTTATGGCTGTTGTAAAACTTGTAGCATATTCTAATGAAACTTCTGCCATTCCATCATCTTCAGGATTGTTATGGTTAAGGAAATGATTGTATGATAGAAATCCTAACAATTTAAAGTTGTCGTATTTTTTAAAAATTTCTACAACTCTGTTAATTGAATTTTCTATAAACTCCAGCGTTTTGGGTCTATTCGATATTATTTGTTGTACGTATTCCTCGTGTTGTTTTTTTGTCCGTTTGTTTTTTACTGTAAGGTTTTTCCCTTCAAGTTTTAACTCAATGCCATTAACTAGTTCCTTCTTTACGCTAGAAGCTTTTCCGTAAACTCTTTTTATCTTTTTCTTTTTTTTCTTCTTTCTTCCTCTGCTTTTTGGCATAAGTTCGGTTTTTTGTTCAAATGGTAGCTAACTCGTTACATCACACCAAATATAATTTACCCCTCAATCTCTACTACTTAGAAATAGTTTTTAAACAATTTACTTTTCAATTATAGTCAAATACTCTAAATCTCCATTGTTCCATTTAATAAGTTCATCATTATTTAGGGGTTTGATTGAGAGTACTTCAAACCGCTTTTTTACATTCCCGTTTTCATCAATTTCATGTTTTTTGGTATCAGACTTTAGTAATTTCAGTCTAATTCTTACCAAATCATCTTTTAAAAGTTCTACGGGAAAAATATCTTGATATGATTTTAGACTCAATGCTTTTGCAGCTCTTGCCATCATTCTCATGTTATATTTAGCTCTACTCTTGGGATTTTCTATTTGTCCAACATAACCTTCAGACACTCCAATACGTTGTGCCAATTCTACTTGATCTATGTATGGGTTTGATTTGACTCTCAACTCTCTCAAACTTTCAATCACATGGAAGTCTATATGGGATATTATTATTTCTACAATCATACTGCATATATATATGTATGTAAATCACGAGATTTATCGAATATTATTCACATATATATGACTATGTAAATATTTTTTTATATCTTAGCCCAAGATTATTTATTTTTGCGATTACTTCTTAAGTAAAAAATATTAGAAGCATTCGCTTTGAATCTCGTTATCGAAAACTGGCGTTTTTAAATTACCACGAGAGGATAAGTAGAAAGCTCACGACCCGGGCGTGGGCTCACTTATCTGTGGTAAAGGTACCGCCAGTACCCCGATAACAGTAAGCTGAGTTCCGCGCCTATTTTTTTGGCCAAAATCATGGCACTCTCCTTACCATTCTTAGCATACTTCATAGTTTACAAGAGTTTCGCAATAAGGTGTTTAATTTAATAACCTATTGTGCCTATGGAAAGAATCTATATGCTATTTAATGCCTGCGCTGTCTTATTAATTTGAATTAGTCAGTACAGTAGCAGGCTATTAAATATTTGCATAAAAAAGCCCTCTATCTCGTCGGCAAACCAGCATAGAGGACTTTAATTCAATAAAACGATTGTTTCAATTAAACTATTCAAAACTATGAAGAAATTTGCACTCATCAAAGGGTGGGGGTTACTTTGGTGTTTGCTTATAAAAACCATATACCTTTTGCATTCGCCAACCTATGCATACCCTATACACACAACCACACTTCAAATACAGCAACAACCCATCACAGGCACGGTAACAGATGCCACCAACGTGCCTATACTGGGCGTAAACATTATCATTAAAGGCAAAACAAAAGGCACTACCACAGATATTGACGGTAAATACCAATTGCAGGCACAACCCACAGACATGCTGGTATTTTCTTATTTGGGCTACCAACTTGTTGAAGAACCGCTCAATGGGCGCACTGTAATAAACGTACAGCTACAAGAAGACACTACCATGCTGCAACAGGTGGTCATTAACGCCGGTTATTACACTACAACCGAGCGGGAACGTACCGGAAGTATTTCCCGCATTACCGCCAAAGATATCGAGAAGCAACCTGTAAGTAATCCGTTGGCTAGTTTACAGGGCAGGGTGGCTGGAGTTGAAATTGAACAGACTTCCGGTCTGGCGGGTTCTAATTTCAACATCAAGATACGGGGCAGGAACAGTATCCGTACTGCCGGTAACGACCCATTGTATGTTATAGATGGGGTGCCCTATTCATCTTCAAGCCTTGGTGAGCGTCAAGCCTCTATTATATTGCCAGGAGGCAGTGGTGTTAGCCCGTTGAACAACATTAATCCTTCTGATATTGAAAACATCGAGATACTTAAAGATGCCGATGCAACAGCAATCTATGGTTCCCGGGGTGCCAACGGTGTCGTTTTGATAACCACTAAAAAAGGCAAATACGGGGACACCAAGGTAGAGTTCAATATCCTTTCCGGTTTGGGAACTGTATCGAATGCACTCGATTTGCTCAACACATCAGAATACTTGGCTATGCGCAGGGAGGCTTTTGCAAACGACGGTATTGACCCTTTGCCTTCCTATGCCTACGACATAAACGGCACCTGGGAAGAAAATCGCGAGACCGATTGGCAAAAAACATTGTACGGGAAGACCTCCTACCTTACCAACGTGCAGGGTTCAGTATCGGGTGGCAGCGGGCAGACCCGGTTTTTGGTCAGTGGCAATTACCACAAACAAACGGGCGTGTTCCCCGGGAATTACCACAACGACAAAATATCCGCTTTAGCCAATTTAAGCCATAGGTCAAAAAACGATAGGCTGTCCCTTCAACTTTCAACCAATTATACCTCAAACCAAAACAACCTGCCCAGTGATGGCTTATTTGTCTCCAAGGCCATTAGCTTAGCTCCCAATGCCCCGGAACTGTACAATGATGACGGCAGCTTAAACTGGGAAGGATCAACTTGGGCCAATCCCTTGGCCAGCCTTAAAAAGACCTATGAATCCAATGCGACCACATTGGTTGCCAATGCGAGGTTGGGTTACAATATACTCGAAAATTTGAAGTTGACCACCAATTTGGGATATACCGAAAACCACCTAAAAGAACTCAGGACTGACCCGTCCACGGCTTTTGACCCTGCCTATGGTATAGGCCCAGGATCTTCAACAGCTGTTCATAACACAGGACAAAATATCTCGTGGATCGTAGAGCCGCAATTGCATTTCAATTATGACATGGGCAAAACTAAAATGGAAGCCTTGGTCGGTCTTTCGTTCCAAGAGCAAAAAAGCAGTCAACGATCTCAGTTTGCGTTTGGTTTTACAAGTAATAGCCTGATTGAGAACCTGTCGGCTGCATCCAACATATTCCCTTTATCGGACTTACAGGAACAATACAGATACCAGGCGGCTTTCGGTAGGATAAACCTAAACCACAAGGGAAAATACCTCTTGAACATTACTGGGCGTAGGGACGGCTCCAGCCGATTCGGTACTGATAAGCGTTTTGCCAACTTTGGGGCTGTCGGAGTGGCTTGGATATTTTCAGAAGAGACCCTTATCGACCAAACCTTTCCGTTCTTGAGTTTCGGAAAGTTAAGGGGCAGTTACGGCACCACGGGGAATGACCAGATAGGTGATTATCAATACCTCGATACCTATTCTTTTGGAACCGCTCAATACCAGAACATTCTTGGCCTGTACCCGACCAGGCTGTTTAACCCCGATTTTAGTTGGGAAACAAACCGAAAACTGGAGTTTTCATTGGAGCTCGGGTTTGTGCAAGACCGTATTTTTATAAGCGTCAACCATTATCGTAACCGCTCTTCGAACCAGTTGGTGGGCATTCCGCTTCCCGGTACAACAGGTTTCTCTTCCATTAACGCCAATCTAGACGCTACGGTGGAAAACACGGGTTGGGAACTGGAACTGAACACGGTCAACATAAAAACCAAAGACCTTGAATGGATATCCTCATTCAATCTTACCATACCAAAGAACAAATTACTTGAATTTCCCGATTTGGAAGGTTCGACCTACGCCAATCAATTGGTCATAGGGGAATCTTTGAACATCAGGAAAGTGTACCGTTTGAACGGGGTCAATCCACAGACCGGACTTTATGAATTCGAGGATTTCAATAACGATGGTATAATCACTTCCCCCGATGACAAACAAGTTGTAAAAAACTTTGATCCCAAGTACTTTGGAGGATTTAGCAACAGTATCCGCTACAAAAAGTTCAGTATGGATATATTGCTTCAATTCTCAAAACAACTGAATTGGAATTTCTGGTACAACGGACCGCCCATTGTGGGCAGTATGTCAAACCAGCCCAGCATAGTGTTGCAGCATTGGCAAGAAGAAGGAGATATAGAGCCCTTCCAACAGTTTACCACTGGGGCAAATCAGGAAGGAGTCCAGGCCTTTCGAAACTATACTGAAAGTGATGCGGCCATTTCGGATGCCTCTTATCTAAGGTTAAAGACCCTTTCCTTGGCATACCAACTCTATGAAAAGGGTACTAACGGGTGGGGTTGTCAATTGTTCCTCAGAGGGCAAAACCTGTGGACATATACAAATTACACCGGATTGGATCCTGAAACAGGTAACCAAACCATACCGCCGTTGCGGTTTATTACTATGGGCACACGATTAACCTTTTAAAAATAATATTATGGATTCAACATATAAACTGTTCCAAAAACATATAACTAAAGCTATTTTTTTGATGGCTTTAGTGCTGATTTCCTGTGAAAACTATTTGGAAATCGAGCCACCAACGAACCAACTGACAGGAACGGTAGTGTTCGAAGATGTAGCTACGGTCAATGCCGCCTTTGCTCACATTTACAGTGAAATGAGGGAAACCGCATTTACCAATGGCGCTATTACCGGGCTCTCGTATCTGATGGGTCATTACACGGACGAACTGGAACTCTACGCCAACTTCCCGGGAGTGCAAACCTATTCAAATAACAATGTACTGCCATCCGATAGTAGTATAAAACAACTGTGGGATACGGGGTATAGTATTATCTATGCTACGAACAGTATTTTAGAAGGGGTGCAAGCCTCCACTTCACTTTCGGAGGAAGAAAAGAACCGGTTTCTCGGGGAAGCTTATTTTTTGAGGGGTTTTATACACTTTCACTTGGTCAATATTTTTGGGGATATCCCATTTATCGACTCCACAGATTACAGGACAAATAGCGAAGTCTCTAGGCTAAACGAGGAACAGGTTTATCAAAGGCTTGTAGAAGATCTATTGAACGCCAAGGAACTATTGCCTACAACCGATGACAGCCTTGCCAACTTGCGTCCCAACCATTGGACTGCCTCGGCATTGCTGGGCAGGGTCTATTTGTACAGGCAAGAATGGCAATTGGCCTTGAACGAATCCTTGCACGTTATTTCCAATGGGGGGTATGTACTGAACACCGATTTGGGGCAGGTTTTCTTAAAGGGCAGTCCTGAAACCATATGGCAGTTGGATACAGGGATTCCCGGCACCAACACCCACGAGGCGCACACTTTTGTCATTGCTGCTGGGCCACCTTCCAACTCGGCTCTCTCTGAACATTTGCTCAATGGTTTTGAGACCGGTGATGCCCGTTTTGATGAATGGGTCGGGACTGTTTCAGATGGCTCGGACACTTGGTTTTTTCCCTATAAATATAAACTAAACACCCCCACTGGAACCACAGAAGAGTGTTCTATCCTGTTCAGGCTGACCGAACTCTATTTGACGGCGGCTGAGGCACAAGCACAACTGGGCAATTTACCCGAAGCATCAGGATACCTGAACGCAACGAGAAACCGGGCTCAATTGCCCCCAATCACATCAATGGAACAGGATGCCCTACTGGAAGCCATTTACAAGGAAAGGCGTATTGAATTTTTTACCGAACAAGGGCATCGTTTCTTTGACCTGAAACGAACGGGACGGGCCACTACTGTGCTGTCTCCCATAAAACCCAATTGGGAGAGTACCGATGTACGGCTCCCCATACCGGAAGTTGAATTGGCATTGAATCCTAATCTGTTGCCACAAAATGAAGGCTATTAAATTAAAAATAGGAACAATGGGATTCAGTAAGGTTTTATTTTTTTTGATTATTGGGTCAGTAACCTGTTCCTTATGGGGGCAGGCCAATAATGGCATCAAGGCATATCTGGAAAAGGACAGATTGATAATTGGTGTTGATGTTGAAGTGCTGGACACGCCTATGCTTTTTGTACGGCACGGTTCAGGGCATCAACAAGTGGTTTGGTCAAAACACAACGACCATATCTTATTGACCACCTCAAAGATTGAATCCCTTTCGGGGACCGTTATTCCCTTGTACTTTAATTACAAGATTGATTCGAATATCATTGGACGGTTCCCTATCATAAAAGAGAAAAGTATAAAAGATTCTTTTTTTGTTGATGTCACTGATTTAATGCTGCAAACCAATATCCGTTGGAATTTGAAATCTTCTGAAACGGTAGTTAGGGAACTTTCCTATATAAAGGGTATAAGGTATTTGGAAAACGAAACCATAATTGAGACCAAAAGAACCGTTGACTATTTTGGCGATAAAAGGACCATTGATGCAGTTTTTAGCTTTTATAAACTGCCTGAACCTATGACACCAAGGTTGTTTGACCACAGGATGGGCTTTTTCTGTGAAGATCAGTTCAGTATCGTGAATAGTCAGGTCAAAACAGTAAAGGGAAGTGTGCTGCGATGGCGTTTAGAAAAGAAACACAAAGATAAAAAGCTAAGCAAGCCCATCGATCCAATCGTATTCTATTTGGATCCTACCATGCCCGATAAATGGAAACCCTATGTCATAGCGGGAGTACAGGAGTGGCTGCCCGCATTCGAAGCAGCAGGTTTTAAGGATGCTATAGAGGTTAGGGAAGTATCTAAAAACGATAAAAACTGGCATAAGAACAGTGTCAGCCATTCCGTTATACGCTGGTCCAATTACACAGATATTCGAGGGGGCGAGGATAGATCAGGTTCGACCGCCGATCACATTATTGACCTACGCTCGGGTGAGATACTCAAAGCAGACATTATCATTGGGAGCTCATACCAAAGCCTATCCGATCAGTATATGGTCAGGTGTGCCCCCTTGGACAAACGCGCTCAACAATACCCCTTCCCCGATGACCTTGTAGGGGAATTGATCCAATTTATTACTGCCCATGAGGCCGGGCATGCCTTTGGGCTTAGGGATGGTCATTATGGAGAGTTTGCCTACCCTTTTGAAAAGATACGGAATAAGGAGTGGCTCGAAAAAATGGGACATACACCGAGTATAATGAGCTATGCCAGACATAACCATGTCGTTCAACCGGAGGACAACATCCCACCTTCATTACTCATTCAAAAAGTGGGGCCTATGGATAGTTACCAGATTAAATGGGGATATAAACCATTTTCTGGAATCAATAACCCCAAGGACGAACTGCCCTATTTGGAAAAAATTGTCCGACAACAAGATTCCGTTCCTTGGTACAGGTTCAATTTGCAGCAGTCGGAAACCCTTGGGCCGGGAAGTACCAATGAAGTAGTGGAGAATGACAATCCTGTGCAAAGCATAAATCTCAGCTTGAAAAACCTAAAACGGGTGCTGGAATTACTCCCGGCCATAAACGAGAAACAACCGGACAATGCTCTATTGGGACGGCTTTATAATAAGGCTTTGGAATTATGGTATCAGCAGATGCAACAGGTCATGTCCCTGATAGGGGGCTATACCATACAATATAAATCTGGCTCGCAGAAAGGGGATGTATATAGCCCAATCCCCAAGAAGTCCCAAGAGGAAGCTTTGGATTTCCTGCTTAACAACGCCTTTGAAGTTCCGAAGTGGCTGTCAAAACCCGATTTCTTACCAAGAATACAATATTCTACAAATACCGATAAACTATTGGGGTATCAAAAAGTGTTGTTGTCGGAACTTTTGGACGCACGTAGGATAAAAAGATTGGAACAAATGGAAGGGGATGGCTCCCACAATGGGATTTCTGAAACACTGCTGTCAAAGTTAAGATCAGGGCTGTTTAGGGAACTCCATTGTACGAATATAGTTGTAGAAAGAAGAAGACAAGAATTACAACGAGCTTATGTTGAACTTTTAGTCAAGGCAGCTACACAGGAAAATAATTACACCACCGTAAACCCAAATAACACTTATCGGTTTTATAGTGACTATTCAAAAAGCATTTTGATGTCCGAACTGTTTTCCCTAAGGAGAGGTATTGAGGTCAAGTTAAAAGCAATAGGGGACAAACCCACGATTGGGCATTTAGAATTATGTATGAAACTAATTGATAAACTATAATAACACACAACAAAAAACAAAAAAAGAAGGAGCTTTAATAGGCTCCTTCCTTGGTTTACAACTGCTCCCAGTATTAGTTCCTCCACAGTTCACTGGAACACATAGTCCCGGCAGCAAACCTGTAGACCTGTTTCCCTTCGTGCTTGCACAGCTCGGATCCTGTGATGTCACATTCAACCTGTACCGTATTGCACGGAAGTTGTGGATTGTCGTTAAAAACATAACCCTGGATAGCATTGTCTTCTGCATTCGAATTATCGATGGCAGTAAAAGCGCTCGCGGTCAAGGCAAAAGCAACAACCAAGACCGGCATTAAAAATTTGGATTTTAAAAATTTCATGATAACAAAATTTTAAATTAATATTCCGATCTACTCTTTTTTACGGGTTTTCGATCTCTTTTCCCACTATCGGCCGATAGAATTATTTTTCCCTCATTACTGGTAAAAAGTTCATTTCTCAATTCGTAAATTGACAACCAATCTCCTGCTAAGGCTACCAAGTATCTTCCATAGACACCAAACTTTCTAACCTTTACCTCTTTGATGTTATATAAATAAAAACTGAATTCATAGGTTTCTTTTTTCCAGTCGTAAACATCAATAATGGATGCCTCTTTGAGCATACTTTTGTCCTCGTTTTTACCAAGCCTGTCAGAACCTACGAATAAAAAGCGTTCACTCATTGCGGCCATTTTGTTTACCAGCAGTGGAGGTGCCTTCATTTGAGTAATTTCTGATTTGGTATGTTGTGTAAGCTTTATTTGGGCTTTCTGTACCGTATCAATGGTTCGCAGTCTTTTTAATAGATTTAGATTGGAATCCATTATCATGAACTGATTGCGGTATGAATAAATATAACCAATAGCCTTACCTGTCGAGGAGGAGGTCATTATCCCATTGACATCAAAGATGCCGTCTATCTGCTTTTCCAAAATTTCAGGGTTTAACCTAATGTTGAAATCATCATCGGATTTCCCAATAAGCCCAAGGGTCGCCATTTGGGTTTTACTGCTGATAGTGTTGATACATATAGTATTGCTGTCAACAGGAAATGCCTTTCTAAAATAAGCCTTGTCTTTCATCCATACGTCCGCTTCCCAGTTTTTAATGCTACCCCTGAAAATACAGGGGACTGTCCCATCCATTACAAAGAAATAAGGTGGTTGGACATTAACTTTTAAAGTACGCAAAGGGAAGTCGGTCCTATTGAGTTTAATTCTTACGTGCACTGTATCTTTTGCATTCAGGTTTACCTGTAGCAAATGCAAGGGGGCTGTAGTATTCCCTAAGTAAAGAGTATCTCCACTATGGCCGGCCAGGTAATAGGAATTGTATTTTATGGGCAACTCATATTTATTTAGGATGGGGTGGGGCAGATATCTTCTGGTAAAAGCATTGTTCCGATGTATTTTTTGTTCCGACAACAAGTACAGGGTAGTAACCAAAAAGACACCTCCCAAAAAACAGCTTAATGTTTTTAAAACAAAAGATTTTATCCTAAATATTTTAACTTTTTGGGAGTTGCCTCCCTGTTTCATCAGAAACAGACCAACAAAGGCAAGTACAGCAAAGCAAACATTGAACAGTAAATGTTCTTTCCAACCCATTTTTTCCAAGACACCGCCACAGGAGCAGGGTACAAAAATGCTGTAATTCAAAATGATAAAAATATAGGCCGTGAACATCACCATCAAGGTGAATGCCATATACAGTCCTATTCTCCTGAATTTCGGAACAATAAGCATTGAGGCTATCGCCAGTTCCAACAGCGGAACGCTCCAGGATATAGTACTAGCAAAAGCACTTAACAAAGGGGATTGCCCGAGTTGAATTCGAAAATTCTCGAAATCAAGCAACTTACTAACGGCTGCATATACAAAAAGTAGTATAAACAGGTAGCTGACCAAGACAGGAAACACCTTTCGTAACTTCATTTTTAATTTGTTTACGCCTCAAAGTTCCTAAAAGGTAAACCATGAAAAAATGGAAAAAAGAATAAAATATATGGTAAATAGTGTAAAAAATATGGAGGAAAACGTAGTCCTTATGGAAAAAAGAGAAAGATAATTTAAATATCCTGCAAGAACCTTGGTATGTTAACCAGTGTCAGGTTGTCATACTTTTTAAAAACCTTGTACATGCTATTATAATCTGAAAAGCTGTTCTTATAGGCAATTTCCTTTAAGCTTAACTTGCTGAACAAAATGTCTCCCACCCCGTCAATCATCCTCTTTTTGGTATAAAACTGATAGAACGTATCCCCAAAATAATGCTTGCAATCCCTTTGGAACTGATTGTAATTTTTATCAAAGTATCTCAATAGTTTGTCCATGGACATTTGTTTATTGCTTTCATATCGCTCCAGCACCTTATGCAAGTATTGAAGATGGCGTGGTGCTGGTTTAATAAGGCTTCTTGGGACTCCTACCTTATGAAGGATAAACCGCGCATTTATATCTCCTTTTTCCAGTACAACTATTCCCATAATAAGCAATATCTCCGATTTTGTGGAACAGTGCAGGTGAACCGGAAGGATTTCGTCTTTTATAAAGGGTAATTCTATCCTTTTGATTTTAGGAAAAGTGGTTAATCTTTTTAAGAGTATATCTGATTCGGGAAATTCCTTATTTTCCAGGTTGACTTCTTGTAGCAACTCACTTTTGTAATAGTCATAATCAACAGATAAAAAATCAATTTCACTGAAAAACATCATATAAAAATCTACTATTTTTCTGGTATGGCGTAAAAGAAATTCATCTTGGTCATAATAAAAGGCAGACTGTCCCCTTGGAAACTTTGAAAACTTGATCATAGCTTCCTCCAGTATTCTATCAATTAAGGATATCAAATAAAAATTCATAAACGCTTATATACATTTGGGGCAGTTCCTAACAATTTGATTATAAAACGCCTATGGGTAGATATTACATTTGTAGGCTAACTATAGGGTTTAATATAAAAACATATAAAGGTATTAAAAATTCTCCGATTGGAGAAATAATTTAAAAACATTGGTTACCATACTATCAATATTATAATTCTCAATTTAAACAAGCGACGTTCTTTTGCTTCTTTTCTTTGGTCGCTTGTGTGGAAAGAAAAGAAGTCGTTACAAAACCAATATAACGGGATAATAATTATCCCGTACAATAATGCCGCAACCTGTTTGATAAAATGTAATGAAGGGAACACTGCGTAGGGATTACATTTTGGCAAAGGGGTTGCACCGCTTCAATTGCGAAAAGACGGTTCCGACCAATGGAAGGATGCATCTTTTCGCCGCCCGCCCTCAATGGGTTGGGTTAATCAACTGTTATCGGACGGGTTCGGAAATCTTTCAGGTTATGGAAAAATCCCCTGTACTCAGTCATTCCGTTGCGGAACAAGTTCCACAACAAAGAGCAACCCATTTGGGTCAAAGATGAATTGATGAACAAGTCCTGTTTTTCCAAGGCTTCAGCCAAACTGCAACTTGGTATGTCGTCCTGTTGTTCGGACTGTTTCAACAATTTGCCAAATTCTTCGGTAACCATAGGTAGGTTTGCCACCGTTTCGTATTTTTCTGAATTGGGTTGTCGAATGCTTCCTATCGTGGATAACAGCACTTGCCCTGTGTGTTGGCTGTTCCCAAAGTCCAGCCAATATTTCGGCTCGTCCCTGTGATGTCTGCGGTTGCTTGTTTCTTTCAGTATCCCGGCAACACCAAACCTTGCCTTTACGCTGTCCACACAGGTAATGGTAAGGGTTGCCCGTGCATATTCTGGCAACCTGCGCAAACGATCCTTTTCAAATTTTCTTGCTTCCGCTTTCCAGTTTGTTCCCGAAAAGCGGTTGGCACGGTTTATCAGTGCCACGGATTTGTACAATCCCGTTTCACATTCCGCAAAACGCTGTCTGCCCAAATTGGCAGGGGTTACCGTATCATTATCCCAGAGGCGGACTTGCAGCCCTGCGTGCCCCAATTCCACCAAGCTGTGGTTCATTTCCATTAAGGCGGTCAATACCTTTGAGCCCGTGCCCCCTGCACCGATAAGGTTAACGGTAATGGGATTGGTCGGGCTTATCAAATAGTTGTCCGTAAAATGGACTTTGGTTCGGTCATGCCCATCAAGCGTTTGTTTTTCTGTGCCGTTCATCACAATAGGTTTTTAAGTGTTTTGTTGTTCTTTTTCAATACCTCTTTCGGAAAGGCTTCGCCTGTATGGATAAGGTCTTTCCAAAGGTTCACGCAATTCCCTTTTATCGGGTTGTACCCTCCCAACAAATGGCTGAAATAGCTGTTAAAAAAATAATCTTCCCAAGCGGTGGTAAATTCCTCCACCGAAGCCGATTTTTTAATCTCAATGTTTACCGTACCCATACATACGTTGCCATTCTCGTAAATGTTGAAAAAAGGGGCATAATGCAAAGGTGTTTTTTCGGTAGGTCTCCTGTCCGATGCAAGGGCAAATACAAAAAGGCTATTTTTACTTGCCAACCAAAGCATCGGTGGTACCTGCGCCTTTCCGTTGGGAATGCCCAAGTTGTTCACAAAGTACAGTTGCCTTTGTTGAGCTTTGGTGTGCCAAAGTACCGAACCTTTCCCGCTCGGGTTGATGTGCAGGATGTTGGTCGGCAAAATCCCTTTCGGTTTTAAAAAGGCTTTGTCCTTTTCTTTATCGGTTCGTAAAGCCTTTGCCAACGCATTGGCTTCCCTTACGGTCAAGGGGTGGGCATTGATGGGATTGCCGTTTTTGTCCATATCGAAATGCTCTACATACATATCGGGATTCGTCCCTTTGGTTTCATAAAAAACCAAAGCGGATTTAGGGCTGTACAATGTCCCGAAATTTTCGGTTATATCGTTGCTGCTGTTCATTTTCCTGTTGTTTTATATTCATGCAGTAAACCGCACAAGTCACCCAATAGGGCAAACAAACGGTTCTCAAAACCGAGGTCGGTTGCCGTTATTTTGCTTCCGTCAAAGCGTTTGCAAAGGGTCGGTTCTTCAATTGTCCCATATTCGTTGAATTCGTTGTTGATGCAGTCCGCAAGTCTTTCATATAACCAACCTTTGGTATCGGCAACAAACGAAATGTACTTTTCCATTCCAATGGTTTCATTGCCGTAATCATCAATATAGGGGACTTGCCCGGGCATTTGGGCGTTTCGGAAAATAGTAGCGTTCGGATAGTCCCTATAAAGTGCAAGGGCATCACAAGCCACTTTACGGCATTCTTCATCAAAAGCATCACGGCTTTTAAAACGGTTTAACCGCTGTTCAAACAGTTGTAAATTGATACGGTTGTACAGTTTCTGTTCCATGATGTCGCCAAGCTGTCCGGCTTTTCTCAATTCGCTTTTGTAGCTTTCGGTATCGTCCGTACAGTCGTCATATTCCACCCATTCACTGAACATTTCATATTGCCAATACAGATAACTGCCTTCTTGCCTGTAATAGGGGATGTCGGCAATATGGTAGAGGTAGCTGCAAACCGAGACCAACAGTTGGGCGGTCTTTTTACGCTTCGGGTCGTGGAGCATTTGAAAGAGCGGTACAATGGGAATGTAATACAAGGTCGTGCCTGTATCGTACCGTTCCTTGCTGACTAAAAAGGTTTTCCCGTTGTCCTGTAACAGATGGAAACCATCCCAATTTACATTTACCTGTTTGAGTTTGGTTTCCATATCCCACATCGCCAAAGCCATATTGTAGGGGTAACCATAACCCTTGGTCTGCATTGGCTCAATGTTGTAATGCCCTGCTAATTGGGAAAGGGACCGATAAAAATCCCTTTCCGTTTGTTGTGATTTCCTGCAAGCCTGTATGGTTTGCGTTTCTTTCAGCTTGGGCAGAAAGCTGCACCTTAGAAAACCATTGGCAACATGCCTATCGGCACGGACTGGCGTTTGTCTTTCTGTATTTCGCCTGCGTCCTTTGGTCTTTGCATCCAATGGGCGAACCCGCCCAACTGCTGGTGCAATTGTTGTTGCCGTTTCTGTTCGGGGATCTCGATAGTCCCCGATAGGATATGTGGCTTCATCTTTCATTTTTTTATAGGATTTTAATAGCCCCTCCTTTGGAGGGGTTGGGGGAGGCTTTTAACCTTTTGTCCCCATTACACTTTCAAATCTGTACTCGACCCTATCATCTTTGATTTTCGGTGCAGATACTTTTGCCGTTGTCAATATGGGATATGTGTTGGCATAAAAGTTCAACACGGCTTCCACGCCCCAACGGGGTTCGGGGTCGGTCAGTTTAATGTCCTGTCCTTTGTCCTTGAGTATAAATACCCGTTCCAATTGTGTTGCTGTTAACATCATCTTTGATTTAAGTGTTACTGTTGTTCCTTTTCCCCAAATTCCATTTCCTGTTCTACCTCTTTTATTTGGTAGTCGGGGTAATGCCCTTCTGCCGATGGTCTTGGCGTTCTTTCCCGTGATGTCCCCTTGTCGAAAAGGTTGGGGGCAAACTTAGCGGACAGTTCCGATTTGCGTTTTCGGATTTCGTCTGCCTTTTTGGGGTAGTCGGCAGGGTTGGGCACTTTTGACCATGCTTCACGGAATTTGCCCTCTTTTTCGAGTTCGTCCGCTTTTGCCATAGCGTCTTTGAATCTTTTCTCTTTGGCTTCTTTTTCCTTACGCTCTTTCTCGGCTTTTTCCTTTTCCATTGCCGATTGCTTTTTGGCTTCTTCGACTTGTTTTAGGTATTTTTCCATGTCCACCATGACCCCCGAAACCTTTTCGATGGGCGTGGTTATCTGCTTAAAAAATCCCTCGTCAAACTCTTGGGCGGTGGCGTTGAATATCAACGGGGGAATAAGGTTCTTGGCGCTGTCCCCACACCCGTCGTTATGGAGCATTACCGATACAATCAGGTTGTTTCCTGCCCCTTTGGCAATGTTCAATTGCAGGTTGCCCGTGAACTCCAACTGTGCTATTTGATTGAAAAAATTTGTGTTCATTGTCTTGTATTTTTTAATGTTGTCGTTAATTGTTCTTTGATTGCTGTCAGTTTCCCGTACATATCCGTCCAATAGGTTTTTTGCCGTTTATCAAACTCGGAAAAGCCCTCGCTTATGTGTTCGTATTCCTTGTATTCCGCTGTTATGCGGATAGCTTCGTCAAGGTCGGTTACTTCAATTTGGCAACCGTTCAAATCCGTTACCTTCATAGCTGTGCCAATTTCCTTTCCAACAGGGTTTCCAGTATCTCGTAATCACTTTCGTAGGTTTCCCCCTCAAAACGGTAAGTGTCGGTTTCCTCGTCATAGCTGTACGCTTCAAACGCTTCATCATCCAAACAGATGTCCGTCAATATACCATCCATATAGGTTGCCCTGCCATATACTAAGCAACCCAATTCCTCATAATCCTGTATGAAATCCATGTTATAGTGTTCCGCTATCGCTTGTACGATTTCAAGGTTGGGCGACCACCTTGTTTCGTACTGAACCACGCCTGTAACATCATCGTCCTTATAGATGTTGAAGAAATAGCCCCCATTACTGTCCTCTACAAAGTCGGGCAGTTGTCCTCTTTCTTCTTTTTGTTCCTGTTCAGCCATTGCTTTGAATAGCTGTTGTACCTGCTCGATTGCTTCGGGTTTGCCCTCGAAGACAACCGTATTGTTACACCAATTTGCCATAATCAAATGTTTTTATCGTTAATCTCCTTTTTTTTCAGAGGTATAAACCCCATTCACATAGTAGCCTAAAAGCTGTTCCCATAGCCGTATCAGGCTATTGGTGTCCACATAGAAATGTCCTGTTCGGTTACAATGAATGATGTATATAGCCACGTCTTTGTATTGTTTATCAAGGCTTTGTGTCTTGGCAAAACCTTTGGCTTCGTCTATTGATTTTGTTTTCATACTCCTTCGTTTTAAATAGGCTACCACCGTTTAAGGCAGTAGCCTGTAATTATTTTTAATTAAGGTTTAGGATTTCCGCACCGTCCGTTGCAAATGCGTTGCACCATTCAAATGCTTTCTGTGATTTGAGTTGGGCAGTACCGCCCATTACAATACTCTTTAACTTGGCTTCATCGTCCCTGTAATTGCGTACATTTTGATAGTAGCCCGTTACGGCATTGTACGCTCCGTACAATGTGCCTTTGGTCGTGTCCATTTGTTGGGTGTCGCTTACCATTGCATAGGCAAAGGCATCATTGGCGGTGTTTTTGAACACGGTCGATAGTTGATCATCCGCACCTTTTTTGATATGCTCCAAGGTTTCCTTGTTGGGGCAAAGTGCCAGTTGGATGAGCTTTCTGACCTCTTGGTCTGTTGTCTTTATCTTAGTCCACTTGTTGAATATGCCCTCCAATTGGTCGCTCAAGGTATTTGCCAACCCCATAATCTTGTGTGCGTTTTCGATACGCTGTTTTGCCCCCGAAGTGTGCTTGATACGCACTACGTTGGTCATATTGCGGAGTGAAGCGTTCAGGGTGTTTTGGCAGACAATCCTAATGGGTGTAAACGCTGCGGTAATGCTTCCGCTACCGTCATGCGAAGTGGTAAGGAAGATATATTTCTCGGTCACGTCATCGCCATTGCCCACACGGATATAACCGGGCAGTTTTGCCGTGATAAATATGCGTTCCCCGTTGCCCAATGCCCCTGCGGTCTCGTAAAGGATGCCCTCGCCACCGCCTACAATGGCGTCAAAGAAATCAAAGGCTTCACGGTTTTGTACGATGTGGTAATCTTTGCCCACCACGCCCAATACGGTATTGTTATCGGTGCGTATGTTGGCAAAGTAGTTGGGTACTTCCAGTTCGCTACTGCCCATTTCTATACCGTCAGCCGTTTCGGTAATGCCCGAACCTTTGGTAAACAATGGGCTTTTTACGACTTCATAGTCCAGTCCTGCGTGTTTGATAGCTTCCTCGCTTGTCGGGTAATCCTCTACGATTTGCCCCAAGCCGTGCCATGCTTTTTCCTTAACACTAAAGAATGAATAACGCCCTGTCCTGCTGTTGAAATTAATGTTGTGTGCCATAATGAAATGATTTAAAAGGTTTAAAAATGATTGAATGTTCCCTGTTAAAATGGGAGGTCGTCCTCGGTTCCTTGTGCAGTAACCTTACTGTTTTGGGTTGTCATGGTAGCCTGTACGGTTTCCGTTCTTTTGCCACCGCTGTGCAGTTTGATATTGGAGGTGTGGAAATTCAGCCCTGCACGTGCCTTGCCGTCCATATCCGTCCACGCCCTTACACTTACCCTGCCCGTGAGTTCCACCAAAGTGCCTTTGGTGAGTATCTTGGCTACGTTCGGGCTTATCCAGTAAGAGCAATCAAAAAAGGCGGTCTGTTCCACCCGTTCGCCCTGTTTGGTCTTGTAGCTGTCGTTTACCGCTACTGAAAAGTTCACTACCTGTCGGTCGTCTTTTAGCTTGTGGACTTGTGCGTCCCCTGTCAATCTTCCTGTGATGTTCATGATTTCTACATTTTTAGTTATTGATTTTGATTTGATTTTTATTCGGCAATGAGAGGAGGTGCTGTTTCGTTTCACCCTTTTATCATTTTCAATTTGTATGTTTTTCATTGCCGACATTTTTTTTATTCGTTTAAAGAGCCGGAGTATGCTTAGTCTCGTTTCACGAGCATAAAAGGTTCGTGTTTAGTAGCACCAAGGTTTTGGAGGGAAATACTACCCGCCAGTTGGCGGGTGGAGATTTTTCTCCAAACTCTGCATGACCTTGGGGCTGGGTCAAGAACACGTAAATACCTTTGCTCTTGAAATGGGACAAAAACTGCATACCGGCTCTTTGATTAAAAAAAACCGTGGAAGCAATGAAGACGGGATTGTTCAAATGGTATGTTGTGGTTAAGGATATTGCATACCAATACGCTGGATTTAACCGTGTTTGTTCAAAATCGTGGCTTTGGAAGCCACGGAAAGGGTATTGGAAAATAGTGTTGTGGGTAGTGTGGGGCATTTTTCAATAGGCTTTATTGCAGCATCCGGACAAAGCTCTTTTATGGGAGGGATCGGCGCAAGGAGATAAATGTGCTTTCCGGATAGAGAAGACAATCATAGCCAAATTTGGCCACCTAAAGACACTCTTAAGTAACTACTTTATCCAATACGTAGGTTTAGTTTCTGTAAAAATTGAAAAGAAAGGTTACGTAAATGAAAATGGAGAAGGATCATTGTGAAAGAAGGAAATTAATACCGGAGAGAGTAATTGAAGATTTAAGGCATGAGGGAACTACTGTAACCTATGAAGAAGCAGAAACTATCTTAAAGTTTGTACAAACGATTGCACGTATAGCAGTAAATCAATATCTTAGTGGAAGGCTTGAAGACTTATGAAAAGAAAGCCAAGTGATTTATTGATTTAAATTTCTGTATGTTATGAAAAGGGCGGATTTGTATATACGGGTTAGTACGGACGAACAGGCCGACAAGGGATATTCCCAACGCGACCAGGAAGAACGGTTAAGGAAATACTGCCAGATAAAAGGTCTGGAAGTACGGAATGTGTATATAGAGGATTATTCTGCCAAATCTTTTAAGAGACCTGAATGGCAAAAACTTCTTTCCAACCTTCGGAAACAAAAAGCTAAGAATACTACATTACTATTGTTTACGAAATGGGATAGGTTTAGTCGTAATGCCGGCGATGCTTATCAAATGATTAACCGGTTGAGGAAACTCTATGTGGAGCCGAGTGCCATAGAACAACCCCTGGATCTTTCTGTTCCCGAAAACAAGATGATGCTTGCTTTTTATCTTGCCTCTCCTGAAGTTGAAAATGATCGTAGGTCTCTTAATGTGTTCCACGGTATGAGAAGGGCAAAGAAAGAAGGGCGCTATATGGGGCCGGCTTCGGTGGGTTATGTAAATAAAATGTCGGAGGATAAGAAAAAATATATCGCTATACATGAAAAGGAGGGGGCATTATTGAAATGGGCTTTTGAGAAGATCCTTGAGAATAAATTTAGTACTGAACAGATATGGAAACTTCTTCTCAAGAAGGGTGGAAATAGATATAGGTTTAGCAAAAACAACTTTTGGGTAGCCTTGCGTAACCCACTGTATTGTGGCAAAATTTTCGTCCCCCCTTACAAAGAGGAGGAGGGATATTATGTAAAAGGGCAGCATGAGCCTCTTATCAGTGAACGTAAGTTTAATGAAGTACAGGAAATACTCGAAGGCCGAAAAAGGGTCGTGAAACCCAAAATCCTGTCATTGGATAATCTACCGTTACGGGGATTCCTCGAATGTCCTAACTGTGACAGGGTGCTCACTGGCAGTGCCTCCAAAGGAAAAATGGGAAAATATTATTACTATTACCATTGTACAAGCCGATGTGGCACGCGTTTTAAAGCGGGAGAGGTTAATGAAATTTTCATAGAGCAACTCCGCCGTTTAAGCCCAAGTGAAGCAATAGTTGATATGTATCTCGATTCTTTTTTCGAAGAATACAATAATAGAAGAAAAACAGATAGGAAGAAAAGAAAGGATCTGTTGGCTCAAATTGATAAACTTAATAGTCGGTTAAAGGGAGCACTAATCAAAAATGTCGATGGAAAACTTGACGATGACGATTATCAAAAGATAAAGAAGTTTACGAATAAAGAATTAGAAGAACTGGAATCTAAATTGAATGACCTCTCTGATATCAACTCTGAAATAAACGACCTGCTCCGAAAAAACCTAAGAAAGCTTATAGGTATTGATAAACAATACGAAAGAGGAGATATTGAAGAAAAACGGACAATCATAAGTTCGATGTTCCCCGAAAATCTGCTATTTGACGGAAACCGACATCGAACTCAAAGACTAAATACTGCTTTCGACCTTATCTATTTTAAAACCAATAAATTAAAGGGTAAAAAAAATGGGACAAGCCTATCATTTTTAGACTTGTCCCAACAAGTGACCTGGCTGGGGCTCGAACCCAGGACCCTCTCCTTAAAAGGGAGATGCTCTACCAACTGAGCTACCAGGTCTATCCGTGGCATTGCTTGAATGCGGGTGCAAATATAATATCATTTATTTATATTTCAAGACCTTTTTCCCATAAATTTGTCTTTTTTTTGTGGGAGCGATATAATTAAATGATTATTAAGAAAGTGAATCGTATATGATGGTAGTTTTAATAGGATATATGGGCAGTGGTAAATCAACTGTGGGGAAAGTTATAGCTAAAAAAAGAGGGATGGGGTTTATAGATTTCGATGATTATATTGAAGAAAAGGAGCAACTCACTATCCCGGAAATATTCAAACAAAAGGGCGAGATTTATTTCAGGAAACAAGAAACAGCTTATTTGTCGGTCTTGCTCAAGGAAAAACCAAATGCAGTGATTTCTTTAGGTGGAGGAACTCCTTGTTTTGGGAATAATATGGATGTTGTTGTTGAAGCTACCCAAAACGTATTCTATTTAAAACTGTCCGTTGAAAAACTAGTAGAGCGTTTGCAGGCTGAAAAGGAACACCGACCCTTGATCAAAGATATTGCCGATATCGATTTATCCGATTTCATCAGAAAGCATTTGTTTGAAAGGAATTTCTTCTATTTAAGGTCGCACCATATCATAACTGTTGGTGACGAAACTCCGCAAGGGATATCGGAAAAAATAGAGAAGAAGTTAGTTTAAATAAACGGCGTCATTTCCTTTTTTGAAAACAACATCAACATGTTCCTGAAGGGATGTTGACAGGGAAATACCCTTAAAATCAGCTTTTACAGGATAACGCTTGTGATTTCTATCTACCAAGACCACGGTTTTGAGTTTTTTCAGTGGAACATTCAAAAAGTGTTTTACGGCATAGATCAGTGTGCCACCCGAATTAAGTACGTCGTCCACCAAAATCAAGGCCTTGTTTTGATATTCGCTTTCGGGAATGGAAGTTTGAACAGGGATCAATAGATTTTCCTTGTCGATATTTACTTCACAAAAAACGGTTTTGATATCGGAAATTTCAAGGATTACCTTATTGATCCTTTTAGCCAATTCCAATCCGCCGGAGGCGATTCCCGCAATAACGATTTCCTTTTCGTCACTATAGGTCTCATAAATCTGATAGGCAATCCTTCTGATTTTGTGCTGAATCTCCTGATGATTTAGAATTTTATTCTCCTGTATGGTCATGGCTTCTTTTTTCCAAAAATACATAATTTTTTACAGAGAAAAAGTACATAATTTTCAGAACAGTTTTTGAAATTTCCTTCCTACTCAACCTTCACCATCTTCCAGATAATCGTCAATATCCCTTCGGTCTTTTTTGGTAGGTCTACCACTACCTTTTTTTCGGTAGTAATCCTTTGAATATTTTAGCAAGCCGGTATGTTCAAAAGCTTCCTGTGGTGTGGTATCTTTGCGGTAGAGGTCTACAATTTTGGCTCCCACACGGTTTTTAGGGATGTCCAAAACCTCTATTTGGTAGTTGATCTGGTTTTTTCGCAGTTCTATTTTATCAGTAGGGAAGACCTCGCGTGATGGTTTAACCTGCTGTTCGTTTATTTTGACATGCCCTTTTTTGCAGGCTTCCGTAGCCTTATTTCGGGTTTTAAAATAACGAACACACCATAAATACTTGTCAATACGCATAAACTAAGGGGTCTGTTAACACTACACACTCAAAGCGGTTTTTTGGTCTATTTCCCGTCTCTTCTCGTTGTTTTTCTCATTTGACGCTGCCAAATTCGTCAAAAATGCCTCAATAGACAAAAAATATCTTCAAAAACCCATCTTTTCTGGTAATGTTAACGAACCCTAAACAAAAAATTTCGTTAATAGCTGAAGCAAAAATATTAGAAAATAGTATCTTGCGCACTTATATTTATGGAATATACTAAAGAAAAAGCAAGATTGATGAAGATAAAAAGTTTAATACCTGTTTTTTTGTTGACATTGGGTTTTATGGCCTGTAATAACGATGACGATGGTGGTAACACTGTTGAGGTGAGGGATGTAGCTGAAGTGGAAGCAGAAGATGACGCCGAACTCCAGTTGTACCTAGAAACACATTTTTATAATGATGAGGATTTTCAAACCCCTACCGAAGGTTTTGATTATAAAATCGTATTTGATACCATTGCGGGCGAAAATGCCGGCAGGACGCCTTTGGCTGATCAGGTAGAAACTATGACCATCGATTTTCAAGATGTACCACACAAACTTTATTATTTGATTGTAAGAAAAGGTGATGAAGAGAAAGGGGAAAGTCCTGCTTTAGGACATCAAGTGATTACCAGATATGAGGGGAGTCTGACCAACGGAACTGTATTTGATGTTTCTAATGTAGCAGTGCCTTTTAATTTACCAATTGTAAATGGTGTGAATGGGTTTAACTATATTTTTCCTAAACTAAAAACCGGAACAGGGAAGGCAGAAAACCCGGATGGTACCATTACTTGGAATCAAGATTATGGGATAGGAGCTGTGTTTGTGCCTTCAGGATTAGGCTATTTTAATGCTGCACAATCCGGTATCCCTGCCTATAGCCCGTTGATCTTTAAAGTAGATTTATTGACTTTTAACGAATTGGATGTAGATGTTGTTCTTATTTCCCGAACTGAAACAGCTTCATCTCCGGACGGAATCCCTTCTCATTTGGAAGATGTTGATGGTGATGGCGATCCAAGGAATGATGATACGGACGAAGATGGAATCCCCAATTATCAGGATGCCGATGATGATGGTGATGGTATATTAACGGAATTTGAATATGATGCCGATGGTGACGGTGTCCCCGATGATAGCGATGGCGATGGAACCCCAGATTATCTGGATCCCGATAATCAAATAGGAAATAATTAAGCATAAAAAAACCGACATTTTTTGAATGTCGGTTTTTTTATGTTCAAACTTGTTGAAGTCTATAATTGCACAGATAAACTTAAAATAAGTTGTGATGGTCGGGTGTCTATTCTTCCTCCTTCAGGACTTAGGCCGACAAATTCGGCTTCATTGTCACTAAAACCTCTTTCCCATCGGAGGTCAACAGCGGCTCTTTCGCCTAAGTTGAGTCCAACGCCCATGTTTAAACCTACGGTAAAGTCATTCTCTACATCGTTAAGAGTAACTCCTTCTAATTCGGTATCAAGGATATACTGCAACGATGGTCCGGCAAAAACGTGTAACGGACCAACAATATTAAGTCCCACCAATAAAGGTGCATCCAATTTGCTCATTTCAAATTTATCACCGTCATAATCAGAATTTGTTTTGGTAAAGACCAGTTCCGGTTTAAAGAAGATGGCTTGTCCGTCCTCTACTTTCCCAAAAATCCCAATGTGAAAACCAATTTGAGAATCAGCATTGATGTTCTGTACATCTCTTAACTCTCCATTGGAGTTAAAGTTAAATCCTGCTTTCACCCCAAATCCCGAGGTAGATTGCGAATAACCGATGAATCCGACTAATACACATATCATTAAAAATACTTTTTTCATTATGTTGCTTTTTAAGATGTTAATAATAGACCTCATTTAAACGAGTTCTTCATTCTATAAACAGAAAGTTCGGTATTTTATTTCCTTTTTAACACTTTTGTAACAGCTTTTATAATAGCTTCACTGTTCAATCCGTATTTATCCATCAATTGTGCCGGTGTTCCACTTTCTCCGAAAGTGTCCTGTGTTGCAACGAATTCCTGAGGTGCCGGAGTGTTTTCTACCAATGTTCTGGCAACGCTTTCTCCCAATCCACCTAAGTAGTTGTGCTCTTCTGCTGTTACAACACATCCGGTTTTGGCAACTGATTTTAAAATAGCTTCCTCATCAAGAGGTTTGATGGTGTGAATATTAATAATTTCAGCAGAAACCCCTTGTTTTTCAAGTTCTTCTCCGGCCAGGATAGCTTCCCATACCAAATGTCCTGTGGCAACGATGGTTACATCGGTACCTTCATTGATCATGATAGCTTTACCGATCTCGAATTTTTGATCTTCAGGCGTAAAATTAGGCACTTTTGGTCTTCCGAAACGAAGATAAACAGGTCCTTCATATTCTGCGATAGCAATGGTAGCCGCTTTGGTTTGGTTGAAATCACAAGGATTGATAACCGTCATTCCGGGTAGCATTTTCATCAAACCGATATCTTCCAAGATCTGGTGTGTTGCTCCATCCTCGCCTAAGGTAAGTCCGGCGTGGGAAGCACAGATCTTTACATTTTTATCCGAATAGGCAATAGATTGGCGTATTTGATCATATACACGTCCGGTAGAGAAGTTGGCAAAGGTTCCGGTAAACGGAATTTTACCGCCTATGGTCAGTCCGGCAGCGATACCCATCATATTAGCTTCAGCAATTCCTATTTGGAAGAATCGTTCAGGGTTTTCTTTAATAAATTCGGCCATTTTCAGGGATCCAACTAGATCGGCACATAAGGCTACAACATTAGGATTGGTTCGTCCTAATTCCGCAAGGCCGACTCCAAAACCACTACGGGTGTCTATTGTTTCAGTATATGTATATTTTTTCATTTTAATGTTCTTTTATTAGTGTTTGATTGAAGGAGTTTTTCACATCCGATTGATTAATAGTCTCCTAAAGTTTCGGCATTTTGTGCCAAAGCTTGTTCCAGTTGCTCGTCGTTAGGAGCTTTTCCGTGCCATGCATGTGTTCCCATCATAAAATCTACACCGTGTCCCATTATGGTATGCAGTAAAACGCATACGGGTTTTCCTTTTCCTGTTCTCGATTTGGCTTCGTTGAGTCCGGCGATAACAGCTTCAAGGTCATTTCCTTTTTCTATTTCCATAACGTCCCATCCAAAAGCTTTAAATTTTGCTTTCAGGTCGCCCATCGGCAATACGTCATCGGTCGCTCCGTCAATTTGTTGTCCGTTATAGTCAATAGTAGCAATCAAGTTGTCTACTTTATTCCCGGCTGCATACATGATCGCTTCCCAATTTTGTCCTTCTTGCAACTCTCCGTCACCGTGAAGGCTGAAGACAAGATGATTGTCCTTGTTGAGTTTTTTAGCCAAGGCAGCACCGATGGCAACAGACATTCCCTGTCCTAAAGAACCTGAAGAAACGCGAACACCGGGAAGCCCTTCGTGTGTAGTGGGGTGCCCTTGTAATCTGGAATCGATTAATCTGAAAGTGTTGAGTTCATCAACTGGAAAATATCCTTTTCTTGCTAATACGCTGTAAAAGATGGGAGAGATGTGCCCGTTTGATAAAAAGAACAAGTCTTCTCCTGTTCCGTCCATATCAAAACCGTCATTAAGTTCCATAACTTCATTGTACAGTGCTACAAAAAATTCTGTACATCCCAAAGAACCTCCGGGGTGCCCTGAGTTCACTTTGTGTACCATCCTTACGATATCCCTTCTTACTTGGGTTACTAGATCGTTTAATTGTTGTGTGTCTGGCATTTGTATTGATTAATTTAAATTCTTGACAAAAATAAACCATTAAGAAAGCCTGACAAAGTAATTTTGTACACATATTAAACATTATTGTTTCAAATATCAGGTTTTAAAGTTTTTTTATCAGTATTGAGCGGTAGAGTTGTTTATCTTTGCGGACTTGAAAAGGTACCACAAAAATACAGATTGATGGATTTTACGCTAAGCGGAAAAGATATACAAAGCAAGGCCAGGGCAGGGGTCGTAACCACAGATCACGGAACGATTGAAACACCTATTTTCATGCCTGTCGGAACGGTGGCTTCGGTTAAGGGGGTACACCAACGGGAGCTGAAAGAGGATATCAATCCGGACATTATTCTGGGGAATACCTATCACTTGTACCTGCGTCCGAAAACGGATATTCTGGAAAAAGCTGGAGGTCTGCACAAATTTATGAATTGGGATCGCAATATCCTGACCGATAGCGGCGGATATCAAGTGTATTCCTTGTCAGCCAATAGAAAAATAAAAGAAGAGGGCGTAAAATTCAAAAGTCATATCGACGGTTCGTTCCACGTTTTTACCCCTGAAAATGTGATGGATATTCAGCGCACCATTGGCGCCGATATCATCATGGCCTTTGATGAATGTACACCTTATCCGTGTGATTATAACTATGCCAAGCGTTCCATGCATATGACACACCGCTGGTTGGACCGTTGTATAAAAAGGTTTAACGACTCCTCTTCAAAATACGGATATGAGCAGACCCTGTTTCCTATTGTTCAGGGTTCTACTTATAAAGATTTAAGGAAACAATCGGCTGAATATATCGCCAATGCCGGTGCAGATGGAAATGCCATCGGAGGACTTTCAGTAGGGGAGCCTGCTGAAGAAATGTATGCCATGACCGAAGTGGTATGTGAGATCCTTCCTGAAGACAAACCCCGTTACCTGATGGGGGTAGGGACACCGATCAATATATTGGAAAACATCGCCTTGGGGATTGATATGTTTGATTGTGTATTGCCTACTCGAAATGCGAGAAATGGAATGTTGTTTACCGCCCATGGAACCATCAACATAAAAAATAAAAAATGGGAGGACGATTTTTCTCCTATTGATGAGATGGCGATGACCTATGTAGACACTTATTATACAAAGTCTTACCTGAGGCATTTGTTTGCAGCCAACGAATATTTGGGTAAACAAATTGCGACCATTCACAATCTTGGTTTTTATTTATGGTTGGTTCGTGAAGCGAGAAAACATATCTTAGCAGGAGATTTTTATGAGTGGAAGAATATGATGGTTAAGCAAATGGATAAGCGCTTGTAGTTAATGAAGATCATAGATAGATACATATTAAAAAAATACCTGATCACCTTTTTTGCGATGATCTTGCTTTTTATCCCCATTGGGATTATGGTGGATGTTTCGGAAAAAATAGACAAGATGATTTCCAACGAAGCACCTACCAGTGCAATCATTTCCTATTATATTGATTTTACTTTTTACTTTGCGAGTTTCTTATTTCCCATTTTCCTTTTCCTGTCTATTATTTGGTTTACCTCAAAATTGGCCAATAATACAGAAGTCATTGCAATCTTGAGTTCAGGCGTTTCCTTTTGGCGCTTTTTAAGGCCTTATTTTATTGGAGCGACTGTTATAGCCATATTTTCTTTTGTTATGGGAATGTTTATAGTGCCCGATGCTAGTGAAGGTTATAACGACTTCAGGATACAATACCTGAAAGGGGGCAAGGATAAAAACCGGGAAACCACTAATCTGTTCAATCAGATCAATGATAATGAATATATCTACGTGAGCAGTTTTACGCCCAGTACAAAAATAGGTTACAATTTCACCTTGGAGCATTTCAGTGGCAACGAACTCGAATACAAGATCAAAGCCAACAACATCCGTTGGATAGACAAAGATAGCACCTACCGACTCAGTGGCTATGTAAAAAGAATTGTAGGGATCGATGATGATATTATTGAAAAACAAAACAGACTCGATACACTCTTCAGTTTTGATTTAGATGATTTGACACCCGTTTCTTATGTTGCCGAGACCAAAAACCTTTTTGAGTTGAATGAATTTATCGCAGAACAACGGAAAAAAGGATCGCCTAATATCAACACCTATTTGGTCGTAAAATACAAACGGTGGAGTTTGCCTATTTCAGCTTTTATACTCACCATTATTGCCGTTTCGGTATCTTCCATGAAAAGAAGGGGCGGTATGGGGATGAATTTAGCCGTGGGGATCTCCCTCGCCTTTATTTTTATTTTCTTTGATAAGGTATTTGGCACCATGGCCGAACAATCGGATTTCTCTCCCTTGCTCGCCGTGGCTATTCCTAATATTCTGTTTGGGGTATTGGCTATATTTTTGCTTAAAAATGCCAAACGATAATTTTGCAGCCAACCCGTCTGAACAAAACGGGCAGGTTGGAAAAAGTTTAAACGAATTCAGTAAAAAGAAAACCGCCTGTTGAATCGACTGAATAGTTAAAAGTTTTATATTTGTAAGCTAACAAAATGATCAAAACCGACTCATGGAGTATTTAGATTTTGAGTTACCGATTAAAGAGCTTGAAGAGCAGCTGGATAAATGCAAGGTTTTAGGAACCGAAAGTGATATTGATGTTTCCGATACTTGCACGCAATTGGAGAAAAAATTAGAAAAAACAAAAAAGGATATTTATAAAAACCTCAGTGCGTGGCAACGGGTTCAGTTGTCCAGGCACCCTTCCCGACCTTATACTTTGGATTATATCCAGGCGATATGTGGGGATACTTTCCTTGAACTTCACGGGGACAGAAATGTAAAAGACGACAAGGCAATGATAGGCGGTTTGGGTAAAATAGGAAACCAAACCTATATGTTTATCGGTCAACAAAAAGGATACAACACCAAAACCCGTCAGTACAGAAATTTCGGAATGGCCAATCCTGAAGGTTATCGAAAAGCCCTGCGCTTGATGAAGATGGCCGAAAAATTCGAAATCCCTGTAGTTTCCTTGATCGATACTCCCGGTGCTTATCCCGGAATCGAAGCTGAAGAAAGAGGACAAGGGGAAGCTATCGCCAGGAATATTTTGGAGATGACACGCTTGAAAGTACCTATTATTGTATTGATCATAGGAGAAGGAGCTTCCGGTGGTGCTTTGGGAATCGGAGTAGGTGATAAGGTTTTTATGTTGGAAAACACATGGTATTCCGTGATATCCCCCGAATCGTGTTCGTCTATCCTTTGGAGAAGTTGGGAATATAAAGAACAAGCGGCAGAAGCTTTAAAATTGACTGCCGTGGATATGAAAAAACTGCATTTGGTCGATAGTATCGTAAAAGAACCATTGGGAGGTGCACATGCCGATAGGGAAAAGACTTTCAAAACCGTTGAAAAACAAATTTCATCGGCATACAGTGAATTAAAAAAGTTATCCCCAGAAGATTTAGTAAAAAAACGAATGGACAAGTATGGAGGTATGGGAGTTTTTAAAGACTAATCCCCCGTGTTTGTTACTTTATTGTTAAGACCGAAGTTGTTACTTCGGTTTTTTTTAACTTTATTAACAGGAATTAAAAGTTATTAACAGTTAAATTGTTGATGACCAGTTAAAAACCAATAACAGTGATTAATGGTTTTTGAGGCTGCAATTATATACTTTCGCATTCATGGAGAACACAAACCCGATACAAGGAGTCAAGATTGATAAATCCAACGTGATTAAGCTTGAAAAAGGTAAATTACCTCCGCAAGCCATTGATTTAGAGGAAGCTGTATTAGGTGCGATGATGATCGACAAGAAAGGGGTTGACGAGATTATAGACATTTTACATCCTGAAGCTTTCTATAAAGATGCACATCGATACATATATGAAACTGTAGTTCAATTGTTTGAAACTTCGGAGCCGGTGGACTTATTAACAGTTTCAGCCCAATTGAAGAAAAATAAAAGGTTGGAACAGGTGGGAGGTGACTTTTATTTGATCCAATTGACCAAAAAAGTGTCATCTTCGGCACATATTGAGTTTCACGCGCGTATTATTCTTCAGAAATATATTCAGCGTAGCCTGATTATGATTTCCAGTGAAATCATAGAAGATGCTTATGACGAATCGACCGATGTTTTCGATTTGTTGGACAAGGCTGAAGCCAAACTTTACGAAGTTACCCAGGGGAATATCAAAAAATCTTCAGAGACAGCCCAAAGTTTGGTGATACAGGCCAAAAAGAAGATCGAAGAGATATCCAATAAAGAAGGTTTGAGCGGAATCCCTTCCGGATTCGACAAACTCGATAAATTGACTTCCGGATGGCAACCCAGTGATTTGATTATCGTGGCGGCAAGACCGGGTATGGGTAAAACAGCCCTGACCCTCTCCATGGCGAGAAATATTGCAGTCAACTCTAATATTCCGGTGGCCTTTTTCTCTTTGGAGATGTCATCTGTACAGTTGATCACGCGTTTGATATCTTCTGAAACCGGGCTTTCTTCAGAAAAACTGAGAACAGGGAAACTGGAAAAACACGAATGGGAACAGCTCAATGTAAAGGTAAAAGCTCTGGAAACAGCTCCGCTGTTTATCGATGATACACCTTCGCTCTCCATCTTCGACCTTCGGGCAAAAGCACGCCGACTGGCTTCTCAACACGATATTAAACTGATCGTGATTGACTATTTGCAGTTGATGACTGCCGGAGGAAGCCAAAAAGGAGGAAACCGTGAACAGGAAATATCGACCATTTCGAGAAATTTAAAAGCCCTGGCCAAGGAATTGGATGTTCCGGTTATCGCACTTTCCCAATTGTCAAGGGCTGTGGAGACGCGAGGTGGAAGTAAGCGTCCGTTGCTGTCGGATTTACGTGAATCGGGAGCGATCGAGCAGGATGCCGATATCGTTTCGTTTATCTATCGTCCGGAGTACTACAAAATTGAAGAATGGGATGACGAAGAACGAACGCCAACACAAGGTCAGGCAGAATTTATCGTGGCCAAACACCGTAATGGGGGATTGGATAATATCCGCTTGAAGTTTATCGGTCATCTTGGTAAGTTTGATAATCTCGATGATTTTGATTCACCTTTCGAGTTCCAGTCAAAAATGAATTCAGGGGATGATAATCCGTTTACCACAAAAGGCCTTCCAAGTGCCGATGAAGCTTTTGGTAGTTCCATGAACGACGATGATTTTGAGGGGGATGATGATGTGCCGTTTTGATCCCGCTATGTGGATTTGCTCCAAAATAGTTGATTATAATCAATGGAATGCTGTCCATAAAAACACTCCACTTAAATAGATCCAAAATAGCAAGAACATAATATGTATTGTGGTTTCAAATTTTTTTCCTTTCCATAGCTTTGATGAATAGACAAAAAATTGGACGAACAATCGAATTGTCCAAAAGATACCAAATCCGAGTGATATTGTTTTGCCGAGTTCAGTTTGGATTAAGTCTGTAGCAGATGTCAAACACAATAAGCCGATTAAAAAGACAACAAGAGCAATGAAAAAGGTATGGACTGTCATCATTTGCCTATTGATTAAACTTAATGATTTCAGTTCCTCTTTCCAGTTGAAATATTTCGGGAAAAAGACATGAATTAATGCCAAAGCCATTAATAAAACCCCTATTATTTTAAAGTGTATTTCCATTCTTTTCAAGTATAAAGGTTGTAATAAATGGAGTTGTTTTAATTTCTTGTTTTATAGCCAAATTAGCTTGTTTGAATGTTTGTAACTAACTTGATTTTGAGTGAAAATGCAAAAAACCAATAGTGTAGGCCAAAAAATTATTTAAATCTCTTAAATGCTCAGTTACAAATATTTGTCCTGATGATTTTGTGATTCGGTTGAGCTCTTTAAAAAACTGTGCCCTTTCTTGCTTATCTCTGATCTCATGTGCTGATAAAATAGCAAGTGTTTTGTCAAAAGTATTTTCAGGGAATGGAAGTTGATCTGTTTGGACAGAAATTGTTTTTGGATGTGGTGGATATGTCCGTCTTGCCCTTTTTATTGAGACCTCTGTATGTTTACTTGGGTTGTAAAAATCACAAATTGTTAAATCAGCATTATTGAATTTGTTCTTGATGATTTCACTTGTTTCATCAAAACCTGCATTGATATTCAATATTTTATTGGAACCGGAATTTTTAAGCCACTTCAGTTGATAAAGATCGGATAGATCATAAATATAAAAAGATACTAGCAGTGAAATAGTGATCGTGAATGTGGTAATGATCACACCAATGATTAAGACATCTTGAATAGTTTCTGAGAATTGATTTTTTAAAAGGGTTAATACAATAAGAACCAAGGCTGACAATAAGAAAAAATGCCAGTTAAAGTGAATGATGTTTAATACGCCTTGAAAGGGCTTACGTTTTAGCTCCATTTTTCTATTCTGCCTTTTTTCCAATAATAGGGAATGTTCTTAATCTCAAAAGCATTGGCTAAAACTACGTTTTTTAGTTTCAAACTATTGAGAAAATCAAAATTATAGCTTTCAATTTTTACAGGTTCAGGTTTCCAGTTTTTGCAAACTCCTAAAATGATTAAAACTGTTTTATCTTCTTCATTATATGTGAATGTATGCGGTAAAGGACCTGCAAATTTTCTTGCATTTTTCCAATTTGAAAATGGAGAGCCTTCAGGGATATCTACTTCATTATTGGTTTGTTCAATGGTAACCTTAAATTTTGATTTATCTGATTTTATTGTTTTTAGATTTCCTTTTGTTGATTGATGAATGTCTGTTGTTGTATAATTGTAGTGGGTGAAAATATTACCAAAAAATTCCATTCTCTTTTTATCTGTTTCCGATTTGATGATATATAATCCCCTAAGTCTTTTTCCAGCATTATTCGTGTAACGAACAAAAATGCGATAGCCAATTAAAAAGAAGTTATTGCCCGTGAATTTTGGAAAACCTTTTGGTCTTAGCCCTGTTGTTTGAACCAATGCGACAGCAATAAAAGCCCATTTATCATGGAAAGTATCGAGTTCTAAACTTTCGGGAATCAAGTTTTGAAGTTCTTTTTTGGGAACTGCGAATGTCAGTACAAGTGAACTGTCAAAAAATGCTTCAACCGCAAAAGGATGATTTTTTAAGAATTTCATTTTGAGGCTTCCAGTTTTAGTTTTTTATGCAGCACAAATTCATTGTAGTAAACAAGTATAATAAACATTAGTGCAAATAGGGCGTTTAATTTCCCCCAAAGTAAAAGGTCAGGTGCCAAGATAAATTCCAAAATATTCATTGAAGCTACAATGGTCATTTGTGCAATAGCATTTAGCTGTGATTTTAACTTGCTTAAAACCCATAAACCTATTATAATTTCTGAGAGTCCGATTAAAATGGTAATAGGTTTTGAGAAATCATCACCTAAAATCCTTGCAACAATCTGTTCGTGTCTTGGGACAAAATTTAAAATCTTGCAAAATAGCCCATTTACAAGCCATACCACTCCAATTAGGTAAGTCAAAATTTTATATTTTTTCCTGTCTGTCAATGCTAACGTAGTAGGTGTTTTTATAATCCAAATGTTCTAACCACCTCAGAATCCCTGCTCCTCCAAATAACTCAACGCGTTAGTGCCTTCATTAAACAAAAGGTCGAGTCCGCTTAGGTTTTCAATAAATCCGTGTTTGTCACCAAATACTTGTGTGTAAGGGGTGAAATCGTATTTTTTTCCACTTTTGGCGTTGACCAAAAAACGCATATCTGCATAATCACTTATTTGTGTTTCATAGCTTTGAGTAGGTGTGAGATCAAGTTCCAACTGTAAACATTCGGACATCAATTCCATACTTTCCAGGTTCATGTCGTAAAGAAAACGGTGCTTTTTTTCAAAAAAAGGAGCCAGTTCATCTTCATAAAACTCAAAAAAAGGAGAGGTTCGATATGCGGTTTGCAGCGATTTCCAATGTTGTTTTTTCCAATCGAAGCTATCCTCTAAAATAACATCCTTGTATTTTCTGTGTCCCTTGCTCTTAGTGTGTTTTATAGGGATAGACAACATTTGGATGCCGTTAGGGCTATAGATATAAGCTCTGTTTCTGTAAGTTTGTTTCTGATAGTTGTCTTCTTTCTCTAAGACCAGTTTTCCTTCAGCATTATTGATGACCACCCAATGGGCTACGGTTGGAAAATAGGTGGGGTGAATAATTGGCTGCATATGCTAAAAAATAATTTTCCTTAAACTAACAACTAACAACTAACAACTAACAACTAACAACTAACAACCACCATCAACTTTTCTTCCTTTTTCTAAACCTGCTATAAGCAATCCAAGCCCCTATAGCGATAAGGAAATACATCAAATATGAATGTGGTTCTCCGCTGCCGCCAACTGTGGTGAAAACACGTTTCCAGCGTACTTTGTTCCAGAAGGGACCGCTGGCATTGCTATCCCAACTAAACCAGATAAATACCGGTTTTCCAACAACGTGGTCGGCGGGTACATATCCCCAATAACGGCTGTCTTCAGAAGCATGGCGGTTATCACCCATCATCCAGTAGTAATCCTGTTTGAAGGTGTAACTATCGGTAGCTTGTCCGTTGATTAGGATTTGATTGCCTTGTACTTTGAGGGTATTCCCTTCATATTCTTCAATAATTCTTTTGTAAAGTGGAAGTATATCCAGATCAAGGGCTACCTTTTTTCCGGCTTCCGGAACGTAAATAGGTCCGTATTGATCCTGATTCCATTGAAAATTACCAAATTGTGGGAATACAGGTGCTATTTTTGAAGCTCCTTCCGGTTCAATATTTCGTTGTACATTAACGACATTCGGGTTGTCTTCAAGTTGTTTAGCGGCTTTTGCTGTCATGGCAGAAAAATAATACATCCCTTCTTGTACCTTTCCGAATCCGCCGGTGACCCCATAGCGTTCATACATATATCGTGGACTCAACTGTCCTGTAGTTTGTACATAATATGAAAACTGAGGTTTTGCCCTGTCCGGAAGTACGGTCTGTTTTCCATTAATATGAACATAGCCATCAATAATGGATAGGGAATCCCCTGGAATTCCAACACACCTTTTTACGTAGTTGGATTTTTTATCAATGGGTTTCCTGATTTTTTTATTGGTTTTTTTGAAGAATCGCTCTACTGTATCTGCCGGCCAACTGAACACGACAATGTCATTGCGTTTTATCTTTTGAAAGCCCGGAAGCCTGAAATAGGGAAGTTGGGGCTTATTGAGATATGAACGCTTATTTACAATTGGAATAGTATCGTGAACCATAGGGAAAGCAACTGTGGTCATCGGTGTCCTGGCTCCGTAGTGGAATTTACTCACAAAAAGGAAGTCACCTACCAAGAGCGTTTTTTCCAATGATGAGGTCGGGATCACATAGGGTTGCATAAAATAAGTATGCACAAAGGTTGCTGCAACAACGGCAAAAAGTATCGAACTTACCCATTCTCCGGTAGATGTTCGTGGTTTTAAGCTTCTGTCTTCAATATAATTGACATCCAAGGCGTAGTTGACATAAAAAAGGTAAAACCCGAGGGTAAGTACCGCCAGCCATGTATCCGCATTGTTGTTTCTTCCGAAACTCCTGATAGTTTCCACCCAAATAACCGGAAACATGATGAGGTTGATAATGGGAATAAAGAGCAAAATAACCCACCACCACGGACGGTTGATGATCTTCATTAAAACTATTGCGTTGTATACGGGAATGATTGCTTCCCATGCTTTTCTTCCGGCTTTAACGTAGAGTTTCCAAGTTCCCAGAAAATGAATTACCTGAATGATAAGGAAGAAAATAAACCATTGTGTTATCGTCATAGTTTGTATGCTTTATTAAGGGTAAAAATATGTCTTTTTTTGACTTTCATGGGTAAAATAACAATCATAAAAGCTTATAGCAGTTGGTTTTAACCCAAGTTTAACACGTCTTTCATGCTGAAAACACCTGTTTTGCCAATAATCCACTCGGCTGCAATAACAGCACCCAGAGCAAATCCCTCCCGGCTGTGTGCGGTATGGGTAATGTCGATGGTATCCACATCACTGTTGTATGTGATGGTATGGGTACCCGGGACTTCAGGTTCACGTTTTGCTGTAATCTGAATTTCATTTTCTGCTGCTTTGTCCAGTTTCCAACCTGTTTTATGAGTGTTGTCGATAACGCCTTCAGCAAGGGTAATGGCAGTTCCGCTGGGAGCATCCAGTTTCTGTGTGTGGTGGGTTTCCTCAATACTTACATCATATTGTGAGAGGTTTTTCATCATCTTGGCAAGGTATTCATTCAGTTGAAAAAACACATTGACCCCCAAACTGAAATTGGAAGCATAGATAAAAGCCCCTTTCTTTTCTTTGCAAAGTGCTACGGCCTTATCATAATTGTCAAGCCATCCGGTAGTCCCGGAAATAACAGGGACATTGTTGTTCAAACAAAGGGAAATATTGTCGAAAGCTGCCGAAGGAATACTGAAATCGATAGCTACATCGGCTTTCGAAATATCAAAATCCTTGGTGTTTACATCTACTCTGGCCACAATTTCATGATTACGGGATATGGCCATCTGTTCTATCATTTTTCCCATTTTTCCGTATCCGAGTAATGCTATCTTCATCTGTTTGGTTTTATTATTTTGTATAGGAGGCTCCCTTAAAAATTAACACTCAAAGTAAGCCCGTAATTTGTCCTGTAATCAATTTGGTTTTGTTCAAGATAAGGTTTAAACGAAAGTTGTTCGTTTACATTAAACTGTTTGAGGTGTGCATCAACATTGGCATCAATAATGTTCAGGGCGTAAAGTCCGATAGTGATCAAGAGCGAAAGATCGCGGTTACGTTGGTAGAATTCCTGTGCATCTCTTAGCGCATCATCACTTACATCGGGCGTTCCGGGAATAATACCGTCGCCATTGATATCATAAAATTCATCGTCCTGAAATCCGGCAAGGCGTCTTTTGTAGGCATCGCGATACCGATTGTACTGATCTGTGTTGTTAATATAGAAATAGACTCCGGTTCCTATCGCTCCATAAACCAAGGGGACCTTCCAGTAACTTTTATTGTAGACCTGCCCGAGCCCTGGCAATATAGCCGAATAGAAAGCAGCTTTGGCGGGGGAAAGCGGGTCGATATCCACCGCTACTTTTGCAATACTGTCAAACTTCATTTCCCTTTTCAGCCTGCGAAGTTGCCTTTTGGTAAGAGTGTCAGTATCAATGCTGTCGACCTGAGCCAGTTTCAGGCTGTCTTGCCTTTCCCGCTCCAGTCTGCGCAATTCCCTTTTGGTCATTTCGTGCGTAGCGACAGAATCGGTTGTATTTTTAACCGAGTCGATTTCTTTTTCCTGTGCTGTGGCGTAAAATTGGAAAAAAGAGAAAAATATGACAGCGAGATATCTGTAAAACACTATTTTAAAAGTTTAGTAAGGCGTAAAAAGTCTTCTTTGGAATGAAAAGGGATAATAAGCTTTCCTTTGCCATTCTTGGCTACTTTAACGTCGACTTTTGAAGAAAAGTATTCGGTTAGCCCATCAACATTCGATTTGACATAATCGGGCAGTTCCGGAACAGTGTTTTTGGTGGTTTTCTTGTCTTTACCTGTTTGATATTCCCTAACTAGTTTTTCGGTTTCCCTAACGGAAAGTGAGTTTGAAATCACTTTCTCATAGATCTCCAATTGGTCTTTTTTGTTTTCTATATTGATAAGCGCCCTTCCGTGCCCCATACTTACAAAACCGTCTCGCATTCCCGTTTGGATGATGGGGTCGAGTTTTAACAAACGCAGGTAATTGGTGATGGTAGAGCGTTTTTTACCCACACGGTCACTCAATTGTTCCTGGGTGATGTTGATCTCGTCGATAAGGCGTTGGTAAGAAAGCGAGATCTCTATAGGGTCGAGGTCTTGACGCTGGATATTTTCAACCAATGCCATTTCCAGTGATTCCCTGTCATTAGCAATACGGATATATGACGGGATAACTTCCAGTCCGGCTAGTTTGGATGCCCTTAAACGCCGTTCTCCCGAAACCAGTTGGTATTTGTTGAATTCTATTTTACGAACTGTAATAGGCTGAATAACCCCCAATTCTTTAATGGAAGTAGCAAGTTCCTTAAGGGTTTCTTCATTAAAATTGCTACGGGGCTGAAACGGATTCACTTCAATGGAATCGATATCCAGCTCCACAATATTTCCTACAACTTTATCAGCATTCTTGTCCGATACCGACTTGATGTCATTCTCGGGGTCATTCAGTAAAGCTGATAAACCTCTTCCTAAAGCTTGTTTTTTTGTTGCTTTTGCCATTAAACCGTTTGCTTATTCTTTTTAATTATTTCATGGGCCAAATTTAAGTAATTTGTGGCTCCTTTGCTAGTGGCGTCATAGTTGATAATGGTTTCTCCGTAACTCGGCGCTTCGCTCAAACGTACATTTCGTTGGATAATGGTATCAAAAACCATATCGCTAAAATGCTTTTGCACCTCTTCTACCACCTGATTTGACAAGCGTAATCTGGAATCATACATGGTTAACAACAAACCTTCAATGTCCAGATTGGGGTTGTGTATTTTCTGAACACTTTTGATGGTGTTCAACAATTTTCCGAGTCCTTCCAATGCAAAATATTCACATTGAATTGGAATAATCACAGAGTCTGATGCGGTCAGTGCATTTAATGTAAGCAGGCCTAAGGAAGGAGCACAATCAATCAAAATATAATCATAGGAGTCCCTTAGGTTCTTAATGGCTTTTGCCATCATATATTCCCTTGCGTCTTTATCGACGAGTTCAATCTCGATAGCAACAAGGTCAATATGAGCAGGTATTAATTCAACGTTTGGGGAATCCGTTTTTAATGTAGTTTCTTCTGCAGATGCAGAATGCTCTAATAATTGATATGTACCTCCTTCGACCGTTTCAACATCTATGCCCAAACCCGACGTGGCATTAGCCTGCGGATCTGCATCGATGAGAAGCACTTTTTTTTCCAGCACTCCCAGCGAAGCAGCAAGGTTTACAGATGTTGTGGTCTTTCCAACACCGCCTTTTTGATTAGCTATAGCAATTACTTTGCCCATGGTGTATGTTCAATTTTAGTAAGGTATAATTCAGTCAGGTAAAAATACGATTATTTGTGAGTTTAGAAAATGAAATTTGTTAACAGTTGTTCAATATTTTTTTCTATGCCTTAGTATCACTATTTTATAGGGAAGCCAAATAGTTGATAACTCTTTGTTGTGTTTATTAACATGTTGAAATTCGAAGTGTGGAATTTCAAGCACCAAATTCCAAATTCCAAGCTTCCAAATTCCCCTCTGGGGAGTGAAGTGTCACCACTGGGTAGTGGATTTCCGTATTTCTAATTTCGTAACTCCAAAATCTGTATTTCCCTGATTAGTGTTGACCGTTTTCAAAATTACAAACTCCCGACTCCCGACTTCTGACTTCTGACTTCTGACTTCTGACTTCTGACTTCTGACTTCTGACTTCTGACTTCTGACTTCTGACTTCTGACTTCTGACTTCTGACTTC
>NZ_JAPFGA010000011.1:16148-100499 GCF_026241135.1 Galbibacter kalidii | reverse complement strand
TGACTTCTGACTTCTGACTTCTGACTTCTGACTTCTGACTTCTGACTTCTGACTTCTGACTTCTGACTTCTGACTTCTGACTTCTGACTTCTGACTTCTGACTTCTGACTTCTGACTTCTGACTTCTGACTTCCAAAACCCAAATATCAATTTTTAATCCATTTTGATTTGAACTCAACTATTGATTCTTTTTAAGCTTCTTCAAAATACGTCTGGCCCTTGCTTTAAAAGCGGCCGATTGTCTATAAAAATCACGTTCCAGGATCAAAATCAATTCAGGGTGGATCCAGTTGTAATCCCTTCCGAAGAGGAACAATACGGTCATCGAGTGGGCTTTTGGGGCTACTTTCTCGTCGTTGATCAGGCAATCAAGGCAAAATTCAATAATATGATCTATATGAGCGGATTTTAAATTTTGTTTTATAGGATTTTTATTGTTTTTGTAATAGGCTTCTGCCAGACACTCACATATTTTGGCCACAGGTCTAACAGCAGGATCTAAATGAACATGATGAATGTTTTTGGTGAAATGATTTAAGTGCGGAATGATAATTTCCAGCTTTTCCCTACATACGAACTCAAGAACCCATGCAGCACGGCAGGACACCTTGTCGTTTACCATAAACATAATCTGAAGCAGATTACCGACCAATTCCGGATTTGCAAGTACTTTCTTGGCATAAAAGACCCTTTTTTCCCGGGAATGATCAACATAACTCAGTTCGTTGTATAAAGCTTGAACAGTCAAATTCTTCTCATTATATATTTAGAGGATAGTTAAACCAAATTTCCAAAAAAATCAACAAACTCCCAATAGCCAAAACAAAGATCATTTGATAATTCCTATTAATTAATAACTTTTTAATTATCAATTTTGGCTCATGAATGTATCAAATGAGGCTCAATTTGTTTTTAATTTGAGCTCTATTCTGTTAATAATTGAGCTTAAAACAAACTTTAAGCTCACAAAAAATCTAAATACAGCTCAAAAATAGTTTAATTTGAGCTGTAATTTAATTACATTTGAGCTTTAAAGTAAAGGGAAACATGAAAAATAAAAATAGAATACTTACTTTTATTGATGCCCATCCTTCATTATCATCTAAAGAAATACACCAAGGGGTAGGCTTGGATATTAGTTATGCGACAACGAAAAGGTTACTTACTAAGCTGATCGCAGATAGACTTATTGAGACTTCCGGGAAAGGAAAATCTACTGTATATAAAGTCGCTCCTTCATTTGAATTATTACGGTTTATTGATGTTGAAGAATACTATAAAAAGGAAATCGATGAAAGAGATATTAAGTCGGGATTTAATTTTCATTTGATAACTAAAACATTGTATCAAGTAAATTTGTTTTCAGAGGAAGAGCTCCAGCACTTACGGGACCTGCAGGCACATTTCAAAGAGAATAGTAGTCAACTGAGTGAAAATGAATTTAACAAAGAAATGGAGCGCTTAGCCATTGACTTGAGTTGGAAATCTTCAGAGATAGAAGGAAATACCTATTCTTTGCTGGAAACCGAAAGGTTGTTGAAAGAAAAAATAACAGCTGAAGGCAAGGCTAAAGATGAAGCGATCATGCTTCTTAATCATAAGGAAGCCTTAGATTTTATACTTGCTTATCCAGACTATTTGAGGAGTTTGACAATTAGCAAGATTGAAAATATTCATAGTATTCTGGTAAAGGATTTAGGAATCGATCGTAATATTAGAAAGCGAAGAGTGGGTATTTCCGGAACAAACTACCGTCCGTTGGACAATGAGTTTCAGATAAAAGAGGTTTTGCATAATATGTGCGAACTGGTGAATTCAAAGAAAAGTGTATTTGAAAAAGCGTTACTTGTCTTGGTTCTACTTTCTTATATTCAGCCGTTTAATGACGGAAATAAAAGAACTGCTCGTATTGTAAGCAATGCTGTATTGGTAGATAATAAATACTGCCCAGTCTCATTCAGGACAATAGATTCTATTGAATATAAAAAAGCGATGCTGTTATTTTATGAACAGAATAATATAACTGCCTTTAAGACTATTTTTATGGAGCAGTTTGAATTTGCTGTAAACACTTATTTTTAGACGAGTTCAATGTAAAACCCTTACATAACTCAGTTCGTTGTATAAGGCTAGAACAGTCAATTTTTTCTTGTTATTATTTTAAAAAAAGAGCCACTCCTCCCCAACATTAAACCTTGAATTTGAAACTTTCAACCTTCAATCTTCAACCTTCAATCTTCAACCATATCCTGCCTGCCTACTGCTCATTTCTTCTTCCCCCGTATCATAGCCTCCAGTTGATCCCACAGATGCTCGGGAATAGCTTCCAATATGTTGAATTGTCCGGCGCCTTTCAGCCATTCACCTCCGTCTAGGGTAATGACTTCCCCGTTGAGGTACGCACTGAAATCAGAAACCATATAAGCGGCTAGGTTAGCCAATTCCTGATGTTCTCCAACTCTTTTTAGGGGTACTTTTTTAGCTAGATCGAATTTTTCCTTTAGATCACCCGGCAATAACCGGTCCCAAGCCCCTTTGGTAGGGAAAGGTCCCGGGGCTATGGCGTTGAACCGCATACCGTACTTTGCCCATTCAACGGCAAGACTTCTGGTGAGCGCCAAAACCCCTGCTTTGGCTGTAGCCGATGGCACCACATAAGCCGAACCTGTCCAGGCATAGGTGGTAACAATATTGAGGACATTGGTGTTTTTTTGTTTGCTGTTTATCCAGTGTTTGCCGAAAGCCAACGTACAGTTTTTAGTGCCTTTTAAGACAATATCGATAATGGTGTCAAAAGCGTTGGCGGACAAGCGTTCGGTGGGGGAGATGAAATTTCCTGCGGCATTGTTAAGCAAAACATCTGCTTTTCCAAAGTTTTCCATCACTTGTTTGTGCATGGCTTCCACCTCGTCATAGTTGCGCACGTCGCAGGCAACGGGCAAACATGTTCCCCCGGTTTCTGCTTCCAGTTCTTTGGCGGTGTTTTTCAGTTTTTCCAAACTCCGGGAGGTGATGGCCACTTTGGCGCCCAATTCCATAAAATATTTGGACATGGCCTTGCCCAATCCGCTTCCGCCACCGGTTACCACTATGTTTTTGCCTTCGAGTGCTCCGTCGCGAAGCATTTTATCTGTATAGTTCATTTTTATTTTGTTAACTGTTAATAGGAATTCAGTTGATGTTCATCCAAATATTATTCAAGATCAGCAAAATCAAGCTGACTAAAAATAAAAGCTAAATTTTGTAAATCTTCAATACCTGCCTTTTTTATATTTTATATGTCTATTATATATTGGTTTTCTTCTGACTCCTGACTTCCAACTTCAATCATCAATCAGAACCTCTAAAATTTTAATGGCAGCCTCACTGATTTTTGTCCCCGGACCGAAAACAGCTATGGCACCTGCATCAAAGAGATACTGGTAATCCTGTTTCGGGATAACGCCACCGACGATGACCATAATATCATCCCTTTGGTATTCTTTTAGGGCTTCGATCACTTGCGGAACCAGGGTTTTATGTCCCCCGGCCAGGGAGGATATCCCCAAAACGTGTACATCGTTTTCCACGGCCTGTTTGGCAGCTTCCTGAGGGGTTTGGAAGAGCGGACCGATATCCACGTCAAACCCGATATCTGCATAAGCGGTAGCCACTACTTTGGCACCACGGTCGTGTCCGTCTTGTCCGATTTTTGCAATCATAATACGAGGCCTTCTCCCGTCTTGTTCTGCAAAACGATCGGCCATTTGTCGGGCTTTTTCAAAGCTTTTGTCTTTATCTATCTCTTTTGAATACACGCCGCTAAAGGATTGAATTTTGGCTTTATACCTGCCGTAGACCTTTTCCATAGCCGTTGAAATCTCGCCCAACGTAGCTCGGTTTCTGGCAGCTTCTACGGCTAAAGATAACAAATTCCCGCGGAGGCGTGAATCTCCTCCACGCGACTCCTTCGCCGTCTCACTCAATTTCTTCAATGAAGAGGCTACTTTATTCTCATCCCGTTCGGCTTTGAGTTTTTCCAAACGCTCGATTTGCTGCCGACGAACGGACTGATTGTCAATCTCCAATACTTGTAGTGGTTCTTCCTCTTCAACTTTGTATTTGTTCACGCCTACAATAATGTCCTGTCCGCTGTCGATACGTGCTTGTTTTTCGGCTGCGGCCTGTTCGATACGCATTTTTGGGATTCCGGCTTCAATGGCTTTGGTCATTCCGCCGAGTTCTTCAATTTCTTCGATCAATTCCCAGGCTTTTTTAGCAATTTCATGGGTAAGGCTTTCCACATAATAACTTCCCGCCCAAGGATCGACGGTTTTTGTCATCAGGGTTTCTTCCTGAAGGAACATTTGCGTGTTTCTCGCTATTCTTGCTGAAAAGTCAGTCGGAAGGGCAATGGCCTCGTCTAAAGCGTTGGTGTGTAGTGATTGCGTACCGCCAAAAACGGCAGCTGTGGCTTCAATGCAAGTCCGAGCCACATTATTGAAAGGATCCTGTTCGGTAAGGCTCCAGCCACTGGTCTGGCAGTGTGTTCGCAGCTTGAGTGACTTTTCTTTCTTCGGACTGAATTGCTTGACCAGTTTTGTCCAAAGCATTCTCCCGGCGCGCATTTTGGCGATTTCCATAAAATGGTTCATCCCGATGCCCCAAAAGAACGACAGGCGAGGGGCAAAGGCATCTATGTCCAGTCCCGCCTCAATCCCGGTTTTGATGTATTCCAATCCGTTGGCTAGGGTGTATGCCAATTCGATATCTGCGGTAGCTCCCGCCTCTTGCATATGGTATCCCGAAATACTGATGCTGTTGAATTTTGGCATGTGCTTTCCGGTGTATTCAAAAATATCGGCAACAATCTTCATGGAAGGTGTGGGGGGATAGATATAGGTGTTCCGCACCATAAACTCCTTTAAAATATCGTTTTGGATGGTGCCCGACAGTTTTTCCGGGGAGACGCCCTGCTCTTCAGCAGCCACAATATAAAAAGCCATGATGGGCAATACAGCACCGTTCATGGTCATGGAAACGGACATTTTATCCAAAGGAATCTGATCGAACAGTATCTTCATATCCTCAACCGAATCGATGGCGACTCCGGCTTTCCCGACATCACCTTGTACACGGGGGTGATCGGAATCATAGCCGCGGTGTGTGGCAAGATCAAAGGCCACGGAAAGTCCTTTTTGCCCTGCTTTCAGGTTTCTTCTATAGAAAGCGTTACTTTCTTCTGCAGTAGAAAAACCGGCATATTGCCTGATGGTCCAAGGCCTTTTTACATACATAGTACTATATGGACCTCTGAGGAAAGGAGGAAAACCAGCCGCAAAATGAAGGTGATCAACTTTATCAACATCTTCTTTGTCGTAAACTGATTTTACACTGATTTTCTCTGCAGTACTGTGATTGGAAATCCCATTGCTTCCATCATTTTCTTTTTTGGAATTTGGAATTTGAGATTTGACATCTTCTAAGGTGATATGTTGCAGGTTCCTCCGTTGTTTCACAAGAATAAATTTATATTAAAAACTTCATTTTAACTTGATTACATAATTAAGCAAATAATCACTACTTCTTAAAAGCTATTGATTTATTCATTTCCTTCAGTTGAGGCAATTGCCTTGACCATACTATATCCCTCTATGAGGGTGGGTGTTCGTCTTTTAATCGTTTTTGCTCTACGGATTCTGCCAATCGACTTTCAATAATGGGTTCGAGAAGCGTCTTTCGGGCTTCGGTTTTTACAAAAGGGTACAATTCCAATTCGTTTTCCATCCGGTCTGTCGGATTCTGGTATTTGTTAGTACCCACCAATATCTTTTCGTTGGCATGAAACCCTTTTTGTTCGCTTGCAGCTGTTTCTTTTATTTTTTTCTGAATGATATGGTCTTTCAGTTGTGACAGAAAACCGCCGCCGGCTTCTATTTGCTTAAAAAGTGTGAGGGCTTTTTCGGCGAGTTCTTTGATGAGGGATTCTATGTAATAAGCTCCATCAGTGGGGTTTTGAACCTTGTCGAAATAACTTTCATGTTTTAAAATCAACAGTTGATTCCGCGCAATGCGACTACCAAATTCGTTGTCTTTGTGGTATATGGCGTCATACGGAAGCGTACAGATGGTATTTGCTCCGCCAAGGACAGCGCTCATGGATTCGGTGGTGGTACGCAACATATTTACGTTGTAATCATACAGGGTTTTGTTACGCTTTGTAGACGTACAAAAAAGTTGACAATCATTCTCGATATTGTATTCCCCCGCAAGGGTTTTCCAAAGTAGCCGGAGGGCTTTCAGTTTTGCTATTTCAAAAAAATAATTACTTCCTATGGCTGTTTTAAAACAGAAAGAAACGGGGTTTCCTCCTGAAAGATTCAGATATTCATTGGCATGTGCCATGGCATAAGCCAATTGCTGAACAATATCAGCCCCCGCATTTTGGTAGAGGGAAGTCTCAATCGTTGTAGTAGTTTTAAATTCTGAAGCTTTAGCGAGTAGCTTTTGAAGCTGACAAAAAACATCGATATCCTTTTTCATGTTGAAGTACCAGTTCCCGCTTCGTGCCAGATGTCCGACGATATCCAGATGATAGTGAATATCAGCTTTTGTATCAGAAAAAAAATGGATAAGCTTTTCAGTAAAACCAACAGATAAAAAGTGAGGTTCAATATGGATAGCGATTGTTTCAAACGGAAAATCATCAAAGAGGGCATCCAGTTGAATGTCTTCCTTCGGAATGGTGAAAAGAATGCTTTCTGCCCCTTTCCCTACAGCTTGCAAGGCTTTTTTGTTGGCTACGAGAGCATTTCCGGCATAGATTTTTTCGCAGATATTCCAGGAAGCAACCGGAGTAGGGGCTAAAGAATCCTTCAGGTCTTCAGCACTGTAAAAAGGTTTGATGTTGATACCTTCGGGCGTTTTGGTGACGAGGGTTTCGTTGTAGTCGGCTCCTTCAAGTTCAGACTGTATCTTTTGTTTCCACTGTTTTGCGGGAATCTCTTGAAATTCGCTAAATAGTGAATGCTTCATTCGGTTTGGTTTTATTGTTTCTTCGGAATAATAAAAATTAATCCGATTGTCCGTAATCAATCATAAATCACTGTCTCTTCGATCATTATCAATATTCAAAATATATTTTGAATTGAAGATACTAAGCAAAGCTTGTCGAGAGGTCATTGATTTTAATGTCATTTAAAAATGAGGTCTCGACTGCGCTCGACCGGACAATAAGTTATTCATATGAACGATTGTATATATCCAAAATCAATCTTTTAAACTGTCTTTGTATTCAATGATATAGATTTCTTCACCTTCCTTTTTGAGATAGTACTTCTCCCGGGCAAATTTCTCCAGTTCTTCCTTGTCGTTTAACTTTTTCAAAGCCTCTTTATCCTTTTCTATTTCTTGTTGAAGATGTGTTTTTTGTTCCTTCAGTTTTTCAATTTCCTTGTTCAGCTCCCTATGTGTGAACCACCAGGAGTTGGTATCAAAAAAGAGCATCCAAACCACAAAAACCGTGAGTACCAACACGTAGATATTGCTGAAGAATTTAAACCATTTGGTGTTTTTTATTTCTCTAAGCGTCATAATTACAAAAGGCGTTCATTTATAATGGTCTTTACAATATCAACGGCAACGGTATTGTATCTATTGTTGGGAATGATGATATCGGCAAATTCTTTTGTAGGCTCTATAAATTGTTGGTGCATGGGCTTGAGGGTATTTTGGTAGCGTTGCAACACTTCCTCAATATCCCTTCCTCTTTCCGAAATGTCCCTTCGGATCCTGCGGATGAGGCGCTCGTCTGAATCGGCGTGGACAAAAACTTTGATATCGAACAGTTCCCGCAGTTTGGTATGGGTAAAAATCAGGATCCCTTCAATGATCATTACTTTTCTGGGGTGTGTAACAATGGTGTCTTCCGTACGGTTGTGTTTGACGAAAGAATAAACAGGTTGCTCTATGATTTTTCCTTTTTTTAGCACTTTTAAGTGCTCGTATAGCAAATCAAAATCGATAGCCCTTGGATGGTCAAAATTGATTTTGGTACGCTCTTCATATGATAGGTGGGAAACATCCCTGTAATAAGAATCCTGAGAGATAACACCGACTTCGGTTTCAGGAAGCTCGTTTATAATTTGGTTCACCACGGTTGTTTTTCCACAACCGGTGCCCCCGGTAATCCCAATAATGAGCATAAAGTTATATTTTTCACAAAAATACGAATTAAAAGTATTTTTTTAGGCTTATTGATAACTCAAATTCCAAAATTCAAACCCTGCCCTGATCTCTCCAATTAACCAGTTAACCCATTAGCGCAATTAACCCATCACCAAACCTTAAATCTTCAATTTTAAATCTAAAACTCAATACTGACATCTAAATACTTCTGTTTATATTTGTTTTTTCATACTAAGAATACTACAATTACCTACACATTTGACCACATACAATAGTTTGATATCGGATTTTAAAAAAATGTTTTACAGGGATGAGAACAGTAGTCTTGTATTGCATATTTTTTGGAACAGTTTGTTTATCGGCTTCTTTCTTTTGCCGTTGGATATCAACCTGCCAACACCGTTTTTTATGCTGTCTATTGTATTGGGGATTGTAAATATTTTTCAATCCCCCAGGAATTTTATTTCTGACAACAGACCCTTGTTGCTTTTCCCGTTGTACTTTGTGGTAATGTGTTTGAGTTTGATATATACGGATAACCTGTCCGACGGTTGGGCACTTATACAACGTTCCTTGACGCTGCTCTTGTTTCCGGTGATTTTTCTGTTTGTAAAAGAAGATGTGCTTACGGTCAGGAAGCTGTTCAGCTTTTTGCTGATGGGTTTGGTAGTGTCTTTTTATATCAATTTTGCCTGGGCTGCTAACGATGCCTGGTTGGTAGTAAAAAATAGTACCCCTGACGAAAGTTCCCTTAGGCAGGTTCAGTTATTTTTCAGTTCTTTTCACGATGGATGGGATTACTTTATGGGATCACAGTTCTCAAGGTTGATCAGTCCCAGTTATGTGTCGCTCTATATCTTGTTGGTGCTGAGTTATTATCTAAAAAAACCACTGGAAACCGGACTGCAATTCTTTATTCTGATCGTCTTGTTCTTGTATTTATTTCTTTTAGCGTCCAGGGCAGCCTATTTGATATTGGCAATCATGTCACTGATGCTGATCTTCAATATATCAGATACCGGAAAACGATATACCATGTTTATTGTCTTTATACTTGGATTGATCGTGTTTTTGAAGCATCCACGGATATTTGAAAGCACAAATCCGGGAGAATACAATGCCACCATTACCGAAAAAGCACGTTTAAAAGTTTGGGATTCGGGCTTGGAGGTTGTTTTGTCACAACCTTTGTTTGGTTACGGAGTGGGAGATGCCAATGATGTGCTGATTGAAAAGTATAAGGAATTGGGGTATCAAGAAAACTATGAGAACAGATACAATGCCCATAATCAGTTTTTACAGACCTGGATGCAGATGGGAATACCCGGTTTGGCGATTATGATAAGTATTTTTGTCATACTGGCAAGCAGGATGCGGCGGAGTAGCAATGAGTTTTCCGTTTTCCTGATTTTATTTATATCCCTTTTCTTTGAGTCGATGTTGGTTCGTTTCAACGGAATCGTGTTCCTGTCCATCATAATCCCATTACTTCTTAAAAAACGAAGCATCCTAAGCAGTAGGATTATTAGGAATGAATAATGGGGATTCAAATACCAAATTCCAAGCACCAAATTCCAAGCACCAAATTCCAAGCACCAAATTCCAAGCACCAAATTCCAAGCACCAAATTCCAAGCACCAAATTCCAAAACTTTGAACCTTGAACATTAAACTTTGAATAACTACTCCCAACCACAACATAACTTGATAACTTCATAGCTCCATAACTTAATTGACCAAACCTTCAATCTTAAATTTTCAACAGTCAACAGTCAACAGTCATCGGTCATCCGTCACCCGACTTCCCAATCACCCAATTAACCATTAACTAATAACGATCAACCAATCACCCCGTCATCCGTCTTCCAACCACTCAACCACAACATAACTCCATAACATGATAACTCCGTAACAACCCAATTAACTAATACACAGTTAACCAATTAACCGAATCAACTCAATCACCCCAATCACTTCACTACTTCATATTCCCAAAGAAACCCTATTTTTACACACTCAACAATAAAGGCATATGACAGACAGATATAAAATAGCAGTCATTGGGCTGGGATATGTGGGTTTGCCCCTTGCGGTGGAATTTGCAAAAAAAGGATTTTCGGTACTCGGATTCGATATCAACCCTACGAGAGTGTCGGAGTTAAGGGGTGGTACAGACCTGACCGAAGAGGTGTCGGATGAAGAATTACAACAGGCTAATAATTTGGTGTATAGTGCCGATGAAAAAGATCTGTCCGACTACAATATTTATATCGTGACTGTACCCACTCCGGTGAATGAATTCAAACAACCCGATTTAGAACCACTTTTAACCGCCAGTGCGACGGTAGGTAAATACTTGAAGGCAGATGATATCGTTATTTACGAATCCACTACTTATCCCGGTTGTACTGAGGATGACTGTGTTCCGGTATTGGAGAAGGTGAGCGGATTGACTTTCAACAAAGATTTCTTCTGTGGGTATTCGCCGGAAAGGATCAATCCCGGGGATAAGAAAAGAAGGCTGCGGAATATCGTTAAGGTAACCTCAGGGAGTACCCCGGAAATTGCGGAAACGGTAGATAAGCTATATAACAGTATTATTGAAGTGGGAACCCACAAGGTCTCCAGTATCAAAGTAGCAGAAGCTTCAAAAATTATAGAGAACACCCAAAGGGATATTAATATTTCTTTGATCAACGAACTCGCATTGATTTTCGACCGTATCGGGATCGACACCGTTGAGGTTTTGGAAGCAGCCGGCACCAAATGGAATTTCCTGCCCTTCCGGCCCGGACTTGTGGGTGGGCATTGCATTGGGGTAGATCCCTATTATCTGACGCATAAAGCCGAAATGGTGGGCTATCATCCGCAGGTTATCCTCTCGGGAAGGCGTATCAATAATAATATGGGCGTTTTTATCGCCAATAAGATCGTTAAACTGATGGTGAAAAACGAGCTACCCGTAAAAAATGCCAAGGCTTTGGTTCTGGGGATCACCTTTAAGGAAAACTGTCCGGATGTACGGAATTCAAGAGTCATCGATGTGATTCGTGAACTTAAGGGCTTTGGGATGCAGGTCGATACCTACGACCCTTATGCTGACAAGGGAGAAGTGAAAAAATATTACGGTGTCGAATTGATAGATAAAATTACAGATAAATACCAAGCGATAGTTTTGGCCATTGGCCATCATCAGTTTGCCGGGTTAAACCTAGAAGACATCAAAGCAAACACAGACACTATCGTTTATGATGTAAAAAGCTTTTTGCCCAAAGGGTTAGTGACGGCGAGGTTGTAAACAAATTCCAAAGAGCCAAGCACCAAATTCCAAGGCAAACGCATCATATTTTCAGCAACCTTTCTGTTAAACATCTCGCCCCTAACGGGGCTAAAGTTCGTAGGACTGGAATATTTATAGTAAAATATTAAGCTGCAAACAGACTTAAACCCGGTAGGGGTGACATAAATTGTTACGGATATTACCTTAAGACTTATAGGGAAAGCAGTAAGAGGGATAAAACAGCTTTTCCAAAGTTTAAAACTTTGGAAAAGTTTGTTGTCCAAAACCAAAAACATTCAAAATTCAACATTAAAATTGATCTTTTTTCAAAATTGTACTTCCCTAAATAGAATTGACCGATATTCAAAACTTTTAACTTCGTACTTCAGTCATCCATTATTACAGTAAATTTGATTATTTTCGGTAATATTCTAAAAAGTGTTGGCAGACCCTGGTTGATATGATGGATTTTAAAAATATACAGTAGAAAAATGAACTTATCTGAAATTAAAAATAGTGAAGTTGTTGTCTTCAAGCCGGAAAGCGGGCAGACTGAATTTCAGGTGTTGCTTGATAGTGAACACGATACGGTTTGGGCGACTGAACAGCAAATAATGGACTTGTTTGGTAAAGCAAGGAGGACAATTGAGTATCACATTAAAAACATTTATGAAGAAGGTGAACTTGATAAAAAGTCAACTTGGCGAAAATTTCGCCAAGTTCAAAAAGAAGGAAAGAGAGAAGTATCCAGAAAAGTTCCTATTTACAACCTAGATGTCATAATTTCAGTTGGATACCGTGTTAAATCCAAAGTAGGTATTGAGTTCAGAAAATGGGCAACTCAAAAACTCAAAGAATATTTATTAAAAGGATACTCCATAAATCAGGAATTACTTAAAAAAGAGAAAAACAAAGTTTCTGTTTTACAAGAAGAACTAAACACCTTAAGCGAAGAGTTGCTTGAAACACAAAAAACACTTACTAGCGGTTTGTTGTCAATAATTTCACACTATTCAAAATCCTTCGAATTACTTGACAAATATGACAAAGACGAACTATCTTCAGAAAACCTGAACAAAGATGTAATCTATGTCATCAACTATGAGGATGTCAAAAAAGCAATTCAAAAGCTTAAGTCCGACCTCATTGAAAAAGGAGAAGCCGGTGATCTTTTTGGCAACGAGAAAGATGATTCATTTAAGGGGATTTTGGGAAGCGTGTCGCAAACCGTTTTTGGTGAGTTGGCCTATCCAACAATTGAGGAGCAAGCAGTTCAACTGCTGTACTCGATCATCAAAGGACATCCATTTAGTGATGGAAACAAGCGTATTGGTTCATTCATTTTTGTTTGGTTTCTTGAGCTAAACAAATATCACCGAAACGAAAAAGGAGAAAGAAAAATTAATGACAATACCCTCGTAACTTTAGCTTTAGCAGTTGCACAAAGCCTTCCTGAACAAAGAGAAACAATTCAAAAACTAATAATGAATTTAATCAAAAACTAAACCGATTTCTTATTTCGTAACTCCAACTTTCAAACACCCAACCTTGAACTTTGAGCAATTCCCTGCCACTGAAAACTACATAACACCATAACATGATAGCTTCGTAACTCCCGATTCAATCTTCAATTTTAGATCTTCAACTACCCTTGTCACCCGTCCCCGGTCGTCCGACTTCCCAATCACTCAATTAACTAGTTAACCCAATTAACATAATCATTTCATCGACGTCCTACATCCTGAAACCCTATATCAACCAAAAACAAAGCCCTAAACCTTTAATCTTCAATTTTAAATCTTCAACCACCCAACCAATCCAACACCCAATTAACCATTAACTAATAACAATTAACTAATAACAATTAACCAGTTAACCGAATAATCAAATAACCCATTAACCCAAATCCCAAAACTCCCGACTCCGTATTTATTTTTTCAAGAATAATGCAATAAACAGCACTATTATAAGGTTTTAAACTGTTATGCGTAGTGAAAAAGCTATTTAGTGTGTTAAAATGCACTTTTATATTCAAGTATTAAAAAAAATGTTTATTTTTACTTAAAAAAGAGCTGTATAATGCACTTTGATAATTTAATTAAAATCATAAAAGAGCGAAGGGAAACGTTGCATGTTACCCAGGAAATGTTGGCTGAAATTTCCGGAGTGGGTTTGCGCACCTTAAAAACTTTTGAAAGTGGTAAAGGTAACCCAACGGCGGAAACACTCAAAAAGTTAGCTGATGCCCTGGGATTGGAACTTACATTTCATATTAAAAAAATGGGAACTGATCAATGAGACAGGCAGAGGTAATTTATAAAAAGGAATTAGCCGGAATATTAACACAGCTGGATGATGGAAGTTTTATTTTTCGTTATCATGACCTTTGGTATAACAATTCCGGAAAACCTGCAATTAGTCTTACACTGCCCAAACGCCGACAAGAGTATACATCGGAGTTTTTGTTTCCATTCTTTTACAATATGCTGCCGGAAGGATCGAACAAGCAAGTGGTCTGTTTTGAGCTTAGAATAGATCCAAAAGATGAGTTTGGATTATTGCTCGCTACGGCAAGGTTTGATACCATTGGTGCCATCCAAATAAAAAAGATAGACTAAATGAATGTAACGGAGTTGAAATATTGTCCGGGTTTGCTTAAAGAAGGGCATTCGGGGTATAGCAATGTTGCTTTGAAAAATGTATTTCAAGGGAAGAAAGTAAGTCCGATTTTATCCTATGAATCCCCCGCAAGTAATATTGATGCAGCTTTATTTGTTGATAATAGAAAACGGATGTCCATATCCGGTGTTCAGGAAAAGTTTTCTGTTCTCTTGGACAAAAACCAAATTCGTTTGATTCGGGAAGGGGAACAAGGAACCTATATTTTAAAACCCATTCCCAATGTTGGTAAAAATACGGATCAGATGCCGGCCAATGAGCATGTAACCATGCAAATAGCCCGGCAGGTTTTTGGTATTGAAACAGCAGCAAACGCTTTGATGTTTTTTAAGAATGGAGATCCGGCTTATATTACTAAGCGCTTTGATGTTAAAGAAAATGGCGAAAAACTGGCCCAGGAAGATTTTGCCTCTTTAGCAGGCAGAACACCACAAACATATGGTGGAAATTATAAGTATTTGGGAAGTTATTCAGAGCTGTTTGACCTTTTAAAGAAGTTTGTGCCGGCCTATCAGATTGAAGCAATCAAACTGTTCAAACTGATGCTTTTTAATTATTTGATGTCCAATGGTGATGCACACTTTAAAAATTTCTCCCTTATAGAAACACCACAAGGGGATTTTAAATTGAGCCCTGCTTACGATTTATTAAACAGTAGAATCCATATAGAGGATAGGGATTTTGCATTAGAGGAAGGTCTTTTACCTCTTAGCTTGACAAAAGGTAAAGTAAAAGATCAGTTTTTCAAATTGGGAGAATTATCCGGTATTTCCGAAAAGCAAGTTCAAAAGGTTTATAAAGATATGACAAGCCGGGAAGAAAAAGTATTAGGGCTGATCGATGTTTCATATTTAAGCGATAAGATAAAGCGAAACTACAGGCAAGCTTATCAAACCAGATTGAAAAAATTGTTAAGGGAATAATTTTTAACGATTAACCAATTTTGGAATTTGCCCGCCTGACCGGATGGACAGGGTGCTTGGGATTTAATACAAAAGCACAGTTCATTTCGAATCTCTTCAAAAAAAAAGACAGTGCCCAATAGGCAGATTTCTCTCCCGATCTACGGTTGGGATCTAAATGACTTCTAACTTTCGACTTCGTGCTCCCGACCTCCCCACTTCCTTCAATTAACCAATTAACCTTTTTTTGCCTACTGAAAATGCTTCAGCAGCATACGACAAGCCCCTCGTTGTCTACTTCCGACTCCCGACTCCAACCACAACATAACAACCCCATAACTTCGGTCCCCGCCCCCGTGGCCCCATCATCGGTCACCCGACTTCCCAATCACTCAATTAACTAGTTAACCCAATTAACATAATCATTTCATCGACGTCCTACGTCCTAAAACCCTATATCAACCAAAAACAAAGCCCTAAACCTTTAATCTTCAATTTTAAATCTTCAACTACCCATATCATCCGTCTCCAACCATCCAACCAATCCAACACCCAATTAACCATTAACTAATAACAATTAACCAACCGCACAACCAGAACATAACCCCATAACATGATAACTTCATAACAACCTAACCAAAAAAACATTTGTCCACCGAAATGATTCTCGTATTTTTGTTGGCTGACGTTGAGATAATAAGAATGAATAAAATTGTAAATGCAATATTGAGTGGAGGTTTTGGTACCCGTCTATGGCCATTGTCAAGACCGGAAAAACCAAAACAGTTTTTGCAGCTATTTGGAGATCGATCTCTCTTTCAGCATACAGTATTGCGAAATGCCGATCTTGTGGATGCCAATATGATCTTGACTAATGAGAGCCATTATAAAATGGCAACGGAGCAGATGCAAGAATTGGATAAACAATTCGATTACAAAGTACTAGAACCGGTAGCGCGGAATACCGCCCCGGCCATTACTTTGGCAACTTTATCGGTTGACAAGGATGATATACTGTTTGTGACGCCCAGTGATCATATGATATCGGATAAGGATGTGTATGATAAATGTGTCAAAGAAGCGGTCGAATTGGCTGCAAAAGGTTTTTTGGTGACTTTCTCTATAAAACCAACCTATCCTGAAACCGGTTATGGTTATATTGAATACAAAGGAAACGAGGTACTCAGTTTCCGGGAGAAACCTGATGCTAAAACAGCAAAGGAATTTGTGGAAAGTGGTAGGTTTAATTGGAACAGCGGAATGTTCTGTTTTAAAGCAGGGACTTTTTTAAACGAAATCAAAAAATACAGCCCTGAAATATATACCAAATCGGTAGAAGCCTATCAAAAAGGAATTACTAAAGAAACCATGAGTGCCATCCCTGAAGACAGTGTGGATTATGCCGTTTTTGAAAAAAGTGACCGGGTTAAAACGGTGCTTTCTGATTTTAGTTGGAGCGATATGGGAACTTTTGATTCTTTGATGGATTATTTTTTATCTAATGATAAAGAAGACCTTGTTAAAACTATTAAAGGAACAGGTGTTAAGAATTGCCATGCCTTAAGTAAAAAGATGGTGTTGGGAGTTGGAATTAAGGACTTGATAGTTATAGAAACGGAAGATACTATTTTAGTGTTGCCGAAGGGGGAGGGGCAGAAGGTGAAGAACATATTTAATGAATATGGAGAGGCTTAATTCTTTTTATAATGTTGCGATAGAAGCTGCAGTAAGGGGAGGCAAGGAAATTATTGAGATATATAACGAAGGCTTTAGTGTTAAAGAAAAAGCGGATCAATCACCTTTAACTGAAGCAGATGAGACTTCTAACAGGGTGATTAATTCTTTTTTGAAGAAGACTGGAATTCCGATTATAAGTGAGGAAAATAAGCAAATTGATTATTCGGAAAGGAAAAACTGGGATGAGTGCTGGATTGTTGACCCTTTGGATGGTACCAAGGAATTCATTAAAAAAAATGGGGAGTTTACAGTCAATATCGCTTTGATAAAAAAAGGATATCCTGTATTCGGAGTAATCTATGTCCCAGTAACAAGGGAATTGTATATAGGAGATGTTAAAGAAGGGAAATCCTATAAAATAATTTTGAGTAAGGAACATCGGCTTCCTCAGGAATTGTTTATAGAAGAACATAGAATTTTCCCTTCAAAGATTGAAGGTCTTATCAGGATATTGGGAAGTCGTTCCCACATGAATGAGCTTACTAAAGAGTATATAGAAGAGCTAAAACAGCAAAATCCTGATAAGAAAATGGAAATTGTTTCCATTGGGAGTTCCTTAAAATTTTGTTTGGTAGCAGAGGGGAAAGCAGATGTTTACCCCCGTTTTGCCCCTACTATGGAATGGGATACCGCTGCCGGACAGGCGATATGCGAAGCCGTAGGGCTTAAGGTAATAGACAGACAAACCCAAAAACCGATGAAATATAACAGGGAAAACCTTTTAAATAATTATTTTTTAGTTGGTAAATAAAACAAATCAGCAGTAAAAGACCTTCAAGGTTTTCAAAATCTTGAAGGTCTCAATCAACCGCCTTGCCGCATTGGCGAGCGGGGTGTGGAGTATGTAAACTGGTTGAATCATTGAAAAAGCCAAGAAAGAAGCAGAAACAACTCCCTCTCCTAAGGAGAGGGTTGGCCTGCCTGCCGGTAGGCAGGGGTGAGGATATCCAGCCGGCGCGAGGGCAAAAAACGTAATGTCACCCTGAGCTTAGCAATGTCACCCTGAGCCTGTCGAAGGGCTGTACTGAGCTCGACGAAGTATCGAAGTGTTGATAGAGTATTGAAGTATTACCGAATAAGTCTTCGACAAGCTCAGACTGACAATGGTAGTAGTATAATAATAAAAGAGCACAATGTCATGCTGAGCAATGTCACACTGAGCTTAGCCTGTACTGAGCTCGACGAAGTATCGAAGTGCTGTCGAAGCACACACAGTCGAAGGGTTGCTGAAGGATGAAAATTAGGAAGCAAAAAGAACAAGAGTATGATGACAAAACAATAACCAAAAGCCTACTATGAAAGAACCGAGCGGCGCACGGACAAATTAGCACAGGCAGTTGTACTGACAATCATTTTATGGCAATTAGAGAAAGTTTAAATAAGTTCATATATTAAGTGCAAGATAAAACTAGAAAAAGACATATCGCCAAGGCGATAACTTGGCGGATTGTAGGGACTGTAGACACGATATTATTATCATGGATTATTTCAGGAAATCCTTTAACCGGTTTAAAAATTGGGATTGCTGAAGTGATTACTAAAATGGTGCTATACTATTTTCACGAACGAATGTGGTTCAAAGCCAATGTGCCGGATAGTAGAAGAAGGCATTTGCTGAAGACTGTTACATGGAGGGTGCTGGGGACGGTGGACACGATGCTATTGGCCTGGATGATCTCAGGAGATTCGTTTGTCGGATTACAAATTGGTTTTGCTGAAGTTGTGACAAAAATGGTGTTGTATTATTTACATGAACGTACATGGTACAAGATAAACTTTGGCCTTGATAAAAGACGGGGGGCCGAACGTTAAGAAAATGTCCAGTGGACATTTTTAGTGAAGGGGCCAGTTTGCCGCGTGGGCATATAACCAGCTGGCGTGTAGACAAATGGAGCAAACCGGCCGTAAAAGACCTTCAAGGTTTTCAAAACCTTGAAGGTCTCAATCAACCGCATTGGTGAGCGGAGCGCGGAGTTTGCAAACCGGTTCAGCCCATTGTAAATAGGCCAACCTAGTTTAATAGTTTAAAGGGCTGAAATCCCTTGGAAATCGAAAGATTGGCTTGGCCGAATTTTAATTTGGCAAGTAAATTTTCAATTTTACGAACACATATAAAAATCAATTATAAGTCTCGTGAGTAAAAGGCGTCCTTTCTTTGGTTCGTTTCTTTGGACGAGCAAAGAAATCGAAGATTCATGAACACCTATTAAAAAATAGAAAGGTTCGTGAATAAATGAACAAAAGCATGAAACAAAAACGAAGTGACAAAACAATAATCAAATGCCTATGAAAGGGTAGGTTAAAAAAAGTTTAAACAAGCTCAATTATAAAATGGGAACCCATATTTTTCCATATCAATTTAAGATCACCCAACAGGATAGAAATCGACTGAATGGGCACCGATCTATGCTTGTTTGGTTTACAGGTTTGTCCGGTTCGGGAAAATCTACCATAGCTGATGCTTTAGAGCAAAAATTGCATGGGGAAGGGATAAGAACAATGGTTTTGGATGGGGATAATGTCCGTAGTGGTTTGTGTAAAGAATTGAATTTCAGTCAAAAAGACAGGTCTGAAAATGTAAGAAGGATTTCGGAAATAGCCCGTTTGCTATTGGAATCCGGCGCTGTTGTCCTGGCGAGTTTTATATCACCCTACAAAAAAGATAGAGAATATGTAGAAAAGACAATAAATCCTAATATATTTGTCGAAGTTTTTGTAAATACCAGTATTGGAATTTGCGAAAACCGAGATCAAAAAGGGCTCTATAAAAAGGCCAGAAGGGGGGAGTTGGATAACCTTACCGGAGTATCATCTCCATACGAGGCTCCAGAGGCTCCAGATGTAGAGATTACAGAAAATGATAGTGTACAAGAAGCTGTAGAAAAAGTATATAAAAAAATTAAAGACAAGTTGAAGTGATTTAGGCTTTTTATGTTGTGTCAATGTCACCTTGAGCTGAGCACAGTCGAAGGGTTGCCAGATGAGTCTTCGACAAGCTCAGACTGACAATGGTAGTATGATGAGCAAAAGAAATAGAATGTCATGCTGAGCCTGTCGAAGCACAATGGCAAAACAAATGTTAAATGAAACTATATTATGTATATATACTGGAATGCAGTGATAAATCCTTTTATATAGGAATCACATCAGATGTAGAAAAAAGAGTATATCAGCATAATGTGGGAATGGACAGGTCATCATATACTTATGACAAACGACCGGTAAAATTAAAATGGGTAGAACAATTTACAGACCCTGATGGAGCAATAAAAATCGAAAAGCAATTAAAAGGATGGAGTAGGAGAAAGAAAATTGCTTTGATAGAACAAGATTGGGATAGACTAATTGAGTATTCCAAAAATTATACCCAGCTTGGGTCTTCGACAGGGAGGCTGGATGAGTCTTCGACAAGCTCAGACTGACAATAGTGGTATGATGAACAAAAGGAGCACAATGTCATGCTGAGTAATGTCATCCTGAGCCTGTCGAAGGACTGTCGAAGCATCAAGAGAGGCATGGACAAAAAAGATTATTTTAAAGCCAACTAGGAAAAAGAATATAAAAATAAAGTTAGAACTCAAAAACAATGAGTAAGTACTATTTAAATTATTTAGACGAGTTAGAATCAGAAGCCATTTATGTATTGCGTGAAGTATGGGCGCAATTCGACAATCCGGTGATCCTCTTTTCGGGGGGAAAGGACTCCATTGTAGTGACCCATTTGGCACGTAAGGCATTCCATCCGGCAAAGATCCCTTTTGCCTTGATGCATGTGGATACCGGGCATAATTTCCCGGAAACCATCAAATTCCGTGATGACCTTATTGAAAGCCTGGGGGTAAGCCTTATTGTAGGTTCCGTTCAGGAATCCATTGATGAGGGGCGTGTAGCCGAGGAAAAAGGGAAGAATGCTACCAGAAATGCACTTCAGATCACAACCTTGTTGGATGCCATAGAAGGAAATAAAGTGGACTGCGCCATCGGCGGCGGACGAAGGGATGAGGAAAAGGCGAGGGCCAAAGAGCGTTTCTTTTCACATAGGGACGACTTCGGACAATGGGATCCGAAGAACCAGCGTCCGGAGTTGTGGAACCTTTTTAACGGTAAGCATTTCGAAGGGGAACACTTCAGGGCTTTCCCGATAAGTAACTGGACAGAGATGGATGTATGGAATTATATCAGCAGGGAAAACATTCAGATCCCGTCGCTCTATTTTGCACACGAACGTAAGGTAGTATGGAGAAACAATTCCTGGATTCCGTATTCTGAATTCTTACAGTTGGATGAGGGTGAAGAGGTCGTAACCAAAAAGATCCGTTTTAGGACCCTGGGGGATATCACCATTACCGGAGGAATAGAGTCGGAAGCCGATACCGTGGAAATGATAGCCCAGGAAGTATCCGCCATGCGCCAAACCGAACGCGGCAACCGTACCGACGACAAACGTTCTGAAACCGCTATGGAGGATAGGAAGAAGCAAGGGTACTTTTAATGTCATCCTGAACTGTCATCCTGAACTCGTTTCAGGATCTTTAAGTCGGAGCTCAATGCTTGTTTCAGGATCTGTCGAGGGAACACCAATGCCCATTTAAAGCTCCTTCAACATAAGTTAAAAGCAAGCCTTAATCGGTTGACACCATAATGAAAGAAGGTTATGTCTATATAGTGAGCAATAAGAACAGAAGTGTGTTGTATATTGGTGTAACATCCAATCTGAGAAAACGGATACAGGAGCATAAGAATAAAGAAGGTTCCATTTTTACTAAGAAGTATAGCTGTGTTGATTTGTTGTATTTTGAAAAGTTTTCGGGTATTAGGCAAGCTATAAAAAGAGAAAAACAGTTAAAAAACTGGCATCGTGATTGGAAATGGAATTTAATTAAGGAGGTAAATCCGGAATTAAAGGATTTGTATATTGAAATTATATAAAAGATAAATTTAAAAGGTGCTGAAACGAGTTCAGCATGACAAGTTATATTAGGTCATCCTGAACTATTATCCTGAACTCGTTTCAGGATCTGTAGAAGTGTTGCTTCAGGAGCCTTTGATTTTAAACTCATAAGATTAAAATAAAATAATTACGAGAATTAAATTCGTAAAAATTCGCATTAATTAGCATTTATGTTAGACAACAATCAACTATTACGATTCACAACAGCAGGAAGTGTAGACGACGGAAAAAGTACGTTGATAGGAAGGCTGTTATACGACTCCAAATCCATTTTTGAAGACCAATTGGAGGCTGTAGAGAGTACAAGTAAAAAGAAAGGCCACGAAGGGGTGGATCTGGCTCTGTTTACCGATGGTTTACGTGATGAGCGTGAGCAGGGTATTACGATAGACGTGGCTTACCGTTATTTTACCACGCCCAAGCGTAAGTTTATCATTGCCGATACGCCCGGACATATCCAATACACCCGTAATATGATCACAGGAGCCTCTACGGCCAATGCAGCCATTATTTTGGTGGATGCCCGCCATGGGGTAATCGAGCAAACTAAGAGACATGCCTTTATTGCATCACTTTTGCAGATTCCTCATATCATTGTTTGTATCAACAAAATGGACCTGGTGGACTATAAGGAAGAGGTGTATAATGAGATTATCGGACAGTTCGAAGAATTCTCTTCAAAACTCTTGGTAAAAGACATTCGTTTTATCCCGATCAGTGCTTTGCTGGGGGACAATGTGGTCAACCGTTCCGAAAACATGAGTTGGTATCAGGGAGCACCTTTGTTACATACTTTGGAGACCATGCATATCAGCAGTGATATTAATAAGGTAGATGCCCGTTTTCCGGTACAAACGGTCTTACGTCCGCAACGCGAAGGCTTTATTGACTATAGAGGCTATGCCGGTAGGATCGCTAGTGGAATATTGAGAAAAGGGGATGAGATTACGGTAATGCCATCCGGTTTTACTTCAAAAATAAAATCGATAGATACTTTTGAAAAGGAAGTAGATGAAGCTTATGCTCCTATGTCCGTTTCCATTACCTTGGAAGATGATATAGATATAAGTCGTGGGGATATGATCGTTCGTACCAAGAACAAACCCGAGTCTGCACAGGATTTAGAGGTGATGTTGTGTTGGTTAAACAACGAATCGGCAAAACCCAGAACAAAATATATAGTCCGTCATACCTCTAACGAACAAATGGCGATGGTCAAAGAAGTGATTTATAAGATTGACATCAATACCTTGGCCAGAAGCGGAGAGGATAAAGAGATGAACATGAATGATATCTGTAAGGTAAAGCTGCGTACTACAAAACCATTGCTTTTTGACTCCTACAGGGAAAATAGAGGCACCGGAAGTTTAATCCTGATCGACCCTGCAACCAATCAAACCGTAGCTGCGGGGATGATAGTGTGATACAGGAGAGTGTCACCCTGAGTGCAGTCGAAGGGCTGTGCAGAGCAATGCCATCCTAAGCTTGACGAAGCATCGAAAGAGGACGTTCATTTTAAAATGAGTAGTAATTAAAACTCGCCCTAATTGTTTTTTTAGGGTGTAAGTTAAAACCCCTTTTCCTCAGGACAGGTGCGGCAAAGCTCCGAGATTCAGCAGTTCGGAGCGTTAAGAAACAGTCCGGTGGACTGTTTTAGCGAACGGGACAGATTGCCGCGTTGGCAATCAGCGCGGAGTTTGCAAACCGGTTCAGCCCATTGCAAAAGGCCAAACCCGGCTCAATAGTTTAAAGGGCTGAAATCCCTTGGAAATCGAAAGATTCACGAACACATATAAAAATCAATTATAAGTCTCGTGAGTAAAAGGTGTCCTTTCTTTTGTTCGTTTCTTTGGACAAGCAAAGAAATCGAAGATTCATGAACACCTATTAAAAAATAGAAAGGTTCGTGAATAAATGAACAAAAGCACGAAACAAAGACGAAATGACAAAGCAATAACAAAAGCCTATAAAAAAGTCGAGTGCCGCATTGGTGAATAAAACGTAATGTCACCCTAAGCAATGTCACCCTGAGCTTAGCCTGTGCTGAGCTTGACGAAGTATCAAAGGGCTGTCGAAGGCAATTAACCAAATAACTTGATTTTAAACCTTTTTGATAAAAACCCCAGTTCCCTTATTTTGTCACATATTTCCATTCATAACACCCCTTACTTTATTACATATCTTTTACTTAAAACATCCCTTATTTTGTGTAAACCCGCTCCGCAAATGTCTCCTGACTTTACGGCATTTCCCGTTCTACGTTCTAAAGTTTTAAATATCAATCAAAATATCACTCCCGACTCCCGACTTCCCCAACCACAACATAACTTCGTAACTCCATAGCTCCATAACATGATAACCCCATAGCTTCGGTTATCCGTCTCCCAACCTTCCAATTAACCATTAACTAATAACAATTAACCAATCCCCAACCACAACAGGACGGAGCGTTAAAAAACAGTCCGGTGGACTGTTTTAGCGACGAGCCAGCTGGCGGGCAGGCAAAAGGAACTACCAGCCGGTGGGCAGGGAGATGTTTTTTACCCCAGTCCTATATCCTATGTCAAAAATAAAACTCCCGTCACCGGCCTTTCATCCACAACATAACATGATAACTCCATAACATGATAACTCCGTAACAACATTAACAACCTAACCAAAAAAAACATTTGCCCACCCGAATGATTCTCGTATTTTTGTTTCCGATGATGAAACCCCCATGATAAAGCTTATTTTAATACAAGCAAGTATGAAAATGGGTGTTTTTTGATATTTTGAAAAGTAATCAAGTGAGAATAAATACATAGGTAAGCATTAATGTGAGATGCTGAAAATGAGGGGGTTTTGAATTGTAATGTTTTAAAAGAAAGGTGAGAAGTTATAGTGTTGGAATTAATAATTTGATAGTTGTTGAAACTGAAAATGTACTCTGCCAAAAAGAATGGGATAAATATTACTCATATATAAAAAGATGTTAAAATCTAACAATAAAGCTTAATGAATATTCTGAATTTAATTGGTAGAAGTGACGAATTATTTACTAGTGATATTTCTAAACACGAAAATGAATTAAAAACAAGGGTGTCATCTTCCTCTTTTTTAGTTATTGGAGGGGCAGGCTCAATAGGTCAGGCAGTTACCAAAGAAATATTTAAAAGGAATCCTCGGAAACTTCACGTGGTTGATATTAGTGAAAATAACCTTGTTGAGTTAGTAAGGGATATAAGAAGCTCGTATGGGTATATCGATGGAGATTTCCAAACATTTGCCTTGAATATTGGTTCTGTTGAATATGATGCTTTTATTGAGGCAGATGGGAAGTATGATTATGTGTTAAACTTATCCGCTCTTAAACACGTGAGAAGCGAAAAAGATCCTTTTACTTTAATGAGGATGATTGATGTAAATATCTTTAATACAGAGAAAACTTTGCAACAATCTATAGACAAAGGAGTAAAAAAATATTTCTGTGTTTCAACAGATAAAGCGGCTAATCCTGTGAATATGATGGGGGCTTCAAAACGTATTATGGAAATGTTTTTAATGCGTAAAAGTCAGCAGATAAAAATTTCAACAGCTCGTTTTGCTAATGTTGCTTTCTCTGATGGATCTCTGTTACATGGTTTTGATCAGCGGATTAAAAAGAAGCAACCTATTGTAGCTCCTAATGATATTAAGAGGTACTTTGTTATTCCAAAAGAATCCGGCGAACTTTGTTTGATGTCGTGTATTTTTGGAGAAAACAGGGATATATTTTTCCCAAAACTTAGCGAAAACTTACATTTAATTTCATTTGCAGATATTGCTGTAAAATATTTAAATGGAATTGGTTATGAGCCCTATCTGTGTGAATCGGAGGTTGAGGCCAGGACTCTCGTAAGTACTCTTCCTAAAGAAAATAAATGGCCTTGTTTATTTACAACAAGTGATACCACAGGGGAAAAAGATTTTGAAGAATTCTTTACGGAAAATGAGACATTGGATATGAGCTCATTTCAAAATTTGGGGGTGATTAAAAACAAATTGAATTATAACGATAACCTTCTAGAAAACTTCGCTTCCAGTATAGCTAAAATGAAAGAAGAAAAAAAATGGTCTAAAGTTCAAATAGTTGACTTGTTTAATGATATGATACCAAATTTTGGACATAAAGAGACAGGTAAGTATTTAGACAGCAAAATGTAATTATTAGGATGTTCAAAGAAACTGTTGATTTCATAAAGGAATTATATAATACCGAAGATTTTATACCTCTCCATGAGCCTAGGTTTATTGGTAATGAAAAGGAGTATGTTAATGAGTGTATAGATTCTACCTTTGTTTCAAGTGTTGGTAAGTTTGTAGATAGATTTGAAGAGGAGGTTGTTAAGTTTACAGGGGCTAAACATGCAATAGCAACTGTTAATGGTACAGCAGCATTACATATAGCACTTTTGTTAGCGGGTGTAGAACGGGATGATGAGGTTATAACACAGCCATTAACTTTTGTGGCCACCTGTAATGCTATTAGTTATATAGGTGCTCATCCGGTTTTTGTTGATGTTGATAAGAAGACCATGGGGTTATCTCCTGATAAATTAGAAGATTTTCTTTCTAAGAATACTGAAATTATTAATGGAGAATGTATCAACAAGTCTTCAAAAAGAAAAATAAAAGCAGTAGTCCCTATGCATACTTTTGGACATTCCGTACAGATAGGGGAAATCCTTCAAATTTGTCAAAAATATCACCTTGAACTTGTGGAGGATGCTGCAGAATCTTTAGGAAGTTATTATAAAGGAAAGCATACAGGAACTTATGGTTTATTTGGAACATTAAGCTTTAATGGGAATAAAACAATTACTACTGGAGGAGGAGGAATGATTGTTACCAATGATGAAAGACTGGCCAAAAAAGCAAAACATCTAACAACTACTGCAAAAGTACCTCACAAATGGGAGTATAAGCACGATATGATAGGGTATAATTATCGTTTACCTAATATTAATGCAGCTTTGGGATGTGCGCAGATGGAAAAACTCCCTTACTTTATTGATAAAAAGAGAGAATTGGCAGATCTTTATAAAACATTTTTTCTCAAAACAGGTGTTGAATTTGTTTCAGAGCCTGAAGGAACGTCTTCTAACTATTGGTTAAATGCAGTAATATTAAAAGACATTAAAGAAAGGGATTCTTTTTTGGAACAAACAAACAATAGAGGAGTTATGACAAGACCTATTTGGAAATTAATGAGCAGTTTGAAAGTGTTTAAGAAAGTACAGGGAGGGAATTTAGATAATGCCAAGTGGTTAGAAAAAAGAATAGTTAATATACCAAGTAGTGTAATAATTTAAAAAATGAGAAAATTAAGAATTGGATATTTTGCTGATGGTCCTTGGTCTCATTTAGCATTTGAAAAAATTATTTCTAACAATAATATAGAGATTAATTTTATTACTCCAAGATTTGATACCAAGGATGAAAAATTGAAAGAATATGCCAACACATATGGTATAGATTATGTAATGGCTAAAGATATAAACTCAAAAAGTTTTTTAGAGAAAGTAGAAAAATATAATTGTGATTTATTTGTCTCTATGAGTTTTAATCAAATTTTTAAATCGGAAATAATAAATATTCCAAAATATAAAATAATTAATTGTCATGCAGGGAAGTTACCTTTTTATAGAGGCAGGAATATTTTAAATTGGGCTTTAATTAATGATGAAAAAGAGTTCGGTATCACAGTTCATTTTGTTGATGAAGGTATTGATACGGGAGATATTATTATCCAAAGGATATTTCCTATTACAGATAATGATGATTATAAAACGCTTTTAAATATTGCCTATAGTGAATGTGCCTCAATTCTTTATGATTCAATTTTACTTTTTCTAGAGGGTAATGGTAAGGTTCCTCGAATAAAACAAGAATCAATTCATTCAACGGGGATGTATTGTGGAATAAGAACTATTGGGGATGAAATTATTAGTTGGGATCAGCCTTCAAGAAGAGTTTTTAATTTTATTCGCGCTATTTGTGTCCCAGGGCCACAAGGAATAACATATTTAGATAATAATGAAGTCAAAATCAATAAAATAAAATTAATTCCAAATGCTCCATCCTATATAGGAAAGCCTGGTCAGATTTTATGTAAAACTAAAAACGACACATTTTATATTAAAACCGGAGATTCTTATATTGAAGTTATAGAATATACAGGAAAACTCAAGGTAGGGAAAGTTTTAAAGAGTAATAAAAATGAATAAATGTTTAATTATAGCAGAAGCTGGTGTAAACCATAATGGGAATATAAGTTTGGCAAAAAAATTAATAGATGCGGCGGCAAATGCTGGAGCCGATTATGTCAAATTTCAAACATTTAAAGCAAAAAACTTAGCTAGTAAGAATGCTAAGAAAGCAAAGTACCAAGTGGTCAATACGAATGACTCTGTCGAATCACAATATGAAATGTTAAAAAAACTAGAATTAAACGTAGAAGCTCACTATGAGTTGATTAAATATTGTGAAAGTAGAAGTATAAAATTTTTATCTACTGGATTTGACGATGAAAGCATTAAACTTTTATATGATTTGAATATTGGTTTATTCAAAATTCCTTCAGGAGAAATAACTAATTTGCCCTATCTCAGGAAAATAGGAAGTTTAAACAAGCCTATAATTCTTTCTACAGGTATGGCTGATATGATTGAGATAGAAGATGCGATAAATGTATTAATTCAGGCAGGGTCACAATTAAAAAATATCACGGTATTACATTGCAACACGGAATATCCAACACCAATGAGAGATGTGAATCTTTTGGCAATGAATACGATTAAAGAGAAGTTTGGAGTTTCAATAGGATATTCAGACCATACATTGGGAATAGAAGTGCCTATTGCTGCAGTAGCTATGGGGGCAGAGGTAATAGAAAAACATTTTACTCTTGATAAAACCATGGATGGTCCTGATCATAAGGCGTCTTTAGAACCTCATGAGCTTAAAGAAATGGTTACGGCTATAAGAAACATAGAGACAGCATTAGGGCATGGAAGAAAAGAGCCTAGTCAAAGTGAGGTTAAAAATAAAGTGATAGCTAGGAAAAGTATTGTTGCAAATAAGCAAATTAAAAAAGGAGAATTATTTACTGAGGAAAATATAACTGTTAAGAGGCCGGGAAATGGTTTGTCACCTATGAAATGGGATAGTGTAATAGGGAGTGTAGCTCAAAAAGATTATGAAGAAGACGATTTGTTATGAAGGTAGGTGTTTTAACAAGCTCAAGAGCTGATTACGGTATTTATTTACCTCTTTTAAAGCTTATAAAAGAAGATTCATATTTTGAATTGGAAATTATTGCTTTTGGCACTCACTTATCTAAATTTCATGGATATACTGTAGAGGATATTTATAAAGATGGGTACTCAAAAATTTATGAGATAAGCTCTATACTGACTAATGATAATGAAGTGGCTGTTGCATCTGCATATGGTTTGACTGTTTTAAAGTTTTCCGAATTTTGGGCAATTAATTCATTTGATATAGTTTTTTGTTTGGGGGATCGTTTTGAAATGAGTGCTGCAGTACAAGCTGGAATTCCTTTTGGGGTTAGATTTGCTCATATCCATGGCGGAGAAACTACTTTAGGAGCTATAGATAATATTTACAGACATCAGATAACATTGGCTTCATCCATACATTTTACAGCCGCAGAGCCTTTTTCAAAAAAGATTGCTTCTATCATTGGTAATGATTCAAATATATTTACTGTTGGTTCTTTAAGTTTAGATGATATTGATGCGTTTGTACCCATTGCTAAAGAAAAGTTTTATAAAAAGTTTAACTTGAGGGATAAACCCTTTATACTGGTAACTTTTCACCCGGAAACTGTTTCTGTAACTAGAAATGTAGATTATGCCATTGAAATGAAAAATGCCCTTGATAAGATAATAGGGATGATGGATGTTGTAATCACCATGCCTAATGCTGATACGGAAGGAACAATTTACAGAAAAGAATTATTAGATTTAAAAAAACAATTTCCTAACGATGTTAAGTTAATAGAGAGCTTTGGAAAAGAAAATTATTTTACGGCCATGACATATGCTGAAGCTATGGTTGGAAATACCTCAAGTGGCATTATTGAAGCGGCATCTTTTAAGAAGTATGTTGTCAATGTAGGGGATAGGCAAAAAGGACGCTTACAAAGTATGAATATCTTAAATGCTCCTTTTGATTCGAAAGAGATTTATAAAAAGATAAATAAAGCGATTGGTTTAGGGAGCTATACTGGTAAAAATGTATATTTTCGTAATGGAGCCGCAAAAAATATTGTAAATACAATTAAAAAGTTAGATGAGAAACTATAAAGATCATTTGTTAATAAAAGGCAATCTAATTAAAGAAGCATTGGTAAAGCTTGATCTGTTGGCTAAAGATGCCATATTGTTTGTAGTAGATGATGAGGATAAGCTTATAGGTTCTTTAACAGATGGGGATGTACGTAGGGGGTTGATAAAAGGAGCCTCAATAAATGATAAAGTTGAATCGATTATTCAAGATCATCCTCGTTTTATTAGAAAAGGAGAGGTAGATATTCAAAAAATCATTGAATATAGGGAGGGGAATTTCAAAATTCTTCCGGTGGTTGATAAAAACAATATAATTGTAAATGTGATTAACTTTAGAGAGGTACGTTCATATTTACCTATTGATGCTGTAGTAATGGCCGGTGGTAAGGGGCAAAGATTAAGGCCGCTTACAGATTCAACTCCCAAACCGTTATTAAAAGTTGGAGATAAACCAATTATGGAGCATAATCTGAATAGGCTGGCAAAATACGGGATAGACGATTTCTGGATTTCGGTTAAATATCTGGGAGAACAGATTGAAAGTTATTTTGGGAATGGAAAGGACCGGAATTCAAAGATTCACTATGTATGGGAGGATGAACCCTTGGGAACAATAGGAGCAGTGTCTAAAATAAAAGATTTTGCACATGAATATGTTCTGGTTACCAATTCTGACTTGCTTACTAATTTAGATTATGAAGATTTCTTTTTGGATTTTGTTGATCAAGATGCGGATTTCTCTGTGGTGACCATACCCTATAATGTGAATATACCTTATGCAGTTCTTGAAACCAGTAATGGGCATATCATGAATTTTAAAGAAAAACCTACATATACTTATTATTCAAATGGAGGTATTTACTTAATGAAGAAGTCCATTTTAAATTTGTTGCCTAAAGATTCCTTTTATAACGCAACTGACCTAATGGAAAAGCTTATTAAAGAAAATTATAAAGTGATTTCTTATCCTTTAGCAGGTTATTGGTTGGATATTGGAAAACATGAAGATTTTGAAAAGGCACAAAGGGATATATTTAAAATAAAATTTTAAATGAAGCCATTAGTAGTAATACCAGCCAGAGGTGGTTCAAAAGGATTGCCGGGAAAAAACATAAAGTTACTTAATGGAAAGCCCCTAATTCATTATACTATTGAAGCTGCTCGTAAGGTTTTTGATGATGAAAATATAATAGTAAGTACTGACGATGATAATATTAAGTCATGTGCAGAAAAAACAGGTCTAAAAGTACCATTTATTCGTCCTTCTGAATTAGCTACTGATACAGTAAGTACTTACGATGTTCTTAAACATGCTTTAACTTTTTGTGAAAATCAAGGTTACTATCCGGAAATTATAGTTTTATTACAGCCAACATCACCATTTAGAAAATCTACACATATTAGAGAGGCATTAAGATTATTTGATGACTCTACTGACATGGTGGTTTCAGTTAAAGAAACAAAATCAAACCCATATTATGTTTTGTTTGAGGAAGATAAAGAAGGTTTTCTTATAAAATCAAAAGAAGGAGATTTTACTAGAAGACAGGATTCTCCAAAAGTATGGGAATATAATGGGGCTATCTACGTTATAAGCGTTAAATCGTTTAAGGATACAGACTCTTTAGTTTTTAAAAGGACAAAAAAATATATAATGGATGAAGCAAGTTCTGTAGATATAGACAGTAAATTTGATTGGTTGATAGCAGAGAGCTGTTTGTCTGTCAAAAGAAACCTATAGAAATTTAATTAGGTGTTAATCATGTATAATTATGATAACTGAGACAGCAAGTTAAAGATATGTATTACTAAATTATATTAAAAAATTTAATTTTGCTTAATTCATTAAACCAAATAGAGAAGAATTACAATGTTTTACAGCTTGAACATAAAGGGATATGTGTTTGGCCAGTAATAAAAAGTTATTTAATTACTTTAAATACACAGAACAGTGAAATATTAAAAGAGGTATCTGGTTATAATATCAAAATATTGTTGAGAAACATCTTTTCAGATATTTTTTCATTCTTTAATATTTATAAATCTGATATTTGGGTTTTTACAAATTCAGAGCGCAGATATGAGATAAATAACTTGCATTTTGATCGTATTACTTCTAGTCTTTTGAACTATTTTGGTGAATATATTTTATTTGAGAATCCTGTCCCGAAAGGGAAAACAAAGAAATGGAAATTACAAAAGGGAGAGTTCCTTATAGGAATGTCTTGGATTTATCTAATCCAGTTTGTAATAATAAAATTAACAAAACGTCCTAAAATATCAAGATTAAGTGATTTAGAAGAACATCTAAATACTAATCTAGATAAAATAAGAAAGATTTATCACAGACATCATGCTGGAAGTATATTTTATAAATTACTTTTTAAAATTAAAAAACCAAAAAAAGTTTTTGTGGTTTGTTATTATTCTAATTTTGGATTAATTAAAGCATGTAAAGAAAGTAATATACCGGTTATAGAATTACAACATGGTATAGTAACAAAGGAACATAGAGCTTATTACTTCAATAAAAATTATGGAAATTTTTTTCTTCCGGATTATTTTTTTGGTTTTGGAAACTACTTTAATAAAATAGTAAGTGATGGAAACTTAGTGGATAAAAAAAAGACGTTAAACTATGGATATTCTTTCCTCCATGAGGTTAATGCTAAATTAGAAAAACCTGATGATTTTTTAAAAATTTATGAGAGATTTGATAAGGTTATTTGTGTAACGGGTCAATTAGAAAGTACAGACAGACATTTGCTAAGAGTCATGGATAAGATAACTGAAAAATTCCCAGAGATTTATTTTATTTTCAAACCTAGAAATAAAAAGAATAAAATACCTTTTCCTGAAAAAGGAAATTTTGTAAGGAGAAATGATATTAATACATATCAACTTTTAAAATATAGTGATTTTCATATAACAATATATTCAACCTGCGCATTAGAAAGTATAGCTTTAGGAACTCCAAACATCTCTATAGATATTGAAGGACTTTATACACAGCATCTAAAAGAATTAATCCATGAGAATGAGTATAACTTTTATGCCAAGAATGAAAATGATTTAGAATCGATTATTTCCAATTTGAAAAGCAGACAGTATCATAGAGAAAAAGTTAGTTTATCAATCAAAGAAATAATGGCTCCTATGATATCAAAAGAACTTTTCTTTGGATTTTTTCAACAGATAGTAGGTGATATAGCGGAGCATTAGTAAATAGCTTATAATCTTATTATAACCTAATACGTTATGATAAAAGTTAAAATTATATTTTATTAGGCCCAATTTCTTTGCAGAAATTGAGTCTTTATGTTTTCTGTAATATGTTAGATCCTTATTTAGGTTGTAGGCATATTTTGATTTTTCGATGATATTAATGAATAAGCTCCAGTCTTGTCGTTTTCTAATATTTGCCATATAAATTTTGCCTAGCTTTTGGGCATTATACATGACAGTTGAGGTTAAAATGTAGTTATTTTTCAATAACTTACTTTTTGTCACTCTATTTACACATTTCACATATCTTTTTTTGTGTTCTGAAAATTGGATATAATTGGTATAAGTAAATAAGTACTTGTTTTCAATCATAAATTTCAGTTGTTCTTCAAGTTTAGTAGGAGACCAATAATCATCATTATCTAAAAAGGCAATGAAAGAACCTTTAGCCCTTTCGATAGCCATATTTCTCGTGACTGCAGCCCCTTGATTTTGTTTCAACATTATAGGAGGAACAATTCTCTTATCTTGATATGAGTGAATGATTTCTTTGCTGTCATCAGTTGAATTATCGTCACAGATAATTAATTCCCAATTATTGTATGATTGGTTTATTACAGAATCAATACATTGTTTTAGATATTTTTTACCATTATAATTTGGGACAACAATTGAAACCAGAGGATTATTATTCATTTTCTATTTGTTTTGTAGATGAAGTGTTTGTCGATATAAATAAAGCATAAAAGAGAATAAAAAGCATAATCCCTCTTTGTCGTATGAGCATATTTTCCATCATTAATAATATGGCAAAACATAGCCAAAAATAAGAAACCCAGAGTTGTTTTTGTTTAAATGTCTTTTTTAAAATCAAAAACAACAATGCACATAATAGAAATACTCCCGTTATACCCCAATCTAAGTAATTATTTATAAATTGATTGTGTGTGTGATAGGTGTCTGTTATAAAAGGAAAGTTAGTTTTATAATTTAATTCGTATTCCTCTTTAATTTTGTGCTCAGCTATTCCTGTCCCATTAATTCCTATATAATTAGGATTTTGTATACTTGAAGTACCAAGAATGTAAATTTTTAATCTATTGTTTATGGACCAATTTTTTTCAAGTATTATGTCTTTCTTGTTGTACCATTCAAATACTTGAGAGTATCTATTGAATAGAAGAGTGTTCTTGAAAATATATGTAAGTGACGCTAATAAGGTTAATGAAGTTAAAAAAATGAGTAAATACTTGAAGTGTTTTTTATTTACAAAAGAAGAAAAGATTAAATAGATTAATACCGCAATAATTATTGATATAATACATGCTCTTGATCCGAGGATGAATAAATGAATTAGGATATAGATTATGATTAACCATCTTAATTTTTTTGAGAATAGTTTATATTGTAATACCAATATACAAGAAAGAAGACTATATATACTTAGATAAATATGATTAAAAAAATCGGGATTAGTATATCGAGTATACATGAAGCGATAATACATCCGGCCATTTTCGGTTATATAGAATGATTGATTTCTAATCATGTCATAAATAGCCCAAATATCTAGAAACAACAGAAATAGTAAGTTTGAAATTACAAAAGCGAATATAATTTTTGATAAATCCTTATTATGATGCTTAAAGTATAAAATTAATAAAGGAGCTGTTAGGAAAGGAATTAGTCTGATTAAGTATTTTTCATCTGAATTGTCATTAATTAAATAACCAATAGATGCTACACTAAAATAGCTAAACATAAAAATAATTGAAAAACGAAACCTTTTTATGCCTAATTTATTTTTCATTAAAATGAGATCGATTCCAGCAGATAATGAAAAAAGAATAAAAAACAATGTGTTTATGCTTTCTTTTGTGAAAAGCGTAACAAATAATAGAACACAAATTATTGTATAGGGTATTTTTAACAGTATGGATTTACTACGCATTAAGTTTTAATTTTGGAAGTATTAAAATAGCAAATAAATTAAAGATGGTTAATATTAATCTTAGTGAACTAAACATGGAAATTTCTGTCATGCCCAAAAGAAAAAAGAATATAAATAAATTCCACCATAGATGTAATTTTCTTTGTGGCATATTGTCAAGCCCTTTTATTATTGGAAAGCAAAATAATAAAAAAATTATATAACTTATTCCAGTTATAACTGGACCATACCGAACATGCATATCTCCCATGAAAATTGTTGGCGCTGCCCCGTATGTCTTATAATGGGGGTAAATTTCTTTATAGGTTTCATTTTTAATTACTTGGTATTCATGGACATTTCCTTTATATAGGTTTTTGCGATCCATTGATATTCTTGTAATAAATGCAGATCCTTGAGTTACAAAAAAACGTCTAGGTGGGGACTCTAATAAATAGACCAGAGTTTCTTTATTGATTTTTTTCCCCTTAGTAACTGTATAAATAGACAATAAGCCAATTACTGAAATTCCTAAGATAAGAATGTATTTCAAATTAAATTTGTAGCCAGAAAACATTAGAGCAAATATGATAAAAAAAGCGGTTAAACCTTTATGCCCTCCAGATGTTAATATAAATATAACGAATAGCAATAATAAGAATTTTGTTAAATTACCTTTGAGCAGGGTAATAAAGTAAAAGTAGCCGGATGGTATGAAAACCATGAAGATTGAAGATAGAGTGTAAAAGAATTTTACCGATTCAGATTTGTCTAATCTTTCGGGAAGAATACCGGTGAATATAAATTTTATGACAGGTAGTTCTTTAAAATAAATTAAAAGATATAAGGCAACTATAGAATACCAAAATATAAAATATAAAAATAATAGAGACTTGTTTTTTTGAGAATAGTTACTGAATAATGAATTTAAAATGGTTTTTTTAGTATGACTAAGAAAATAAGAGTAAATTAATGTACAGGAAAAAACAAAGATGCTGTATTTTTCAAATGTGATAACATCAACCCAATCAAAGCTATTGGAGTAAACTGTAAATCCTAATTCATAATAAATACACGGTCCTATAAAAACGATAGTTAAAAAGAAAAAGTGAATAATAAAAGAACTAGTAAAGAGTCTCTTTTTCTTCAAATAAAAGATATTCAGAATGTATATTATAATTAGTATATATATCATTTTAAAATTCTAGTCGTTATAGTTGTTATTTATAGGTGGTTGCTTCTTTTTTTCATGAGTAACAGAATGAACTCTAAGGACAAAAATAAGATAAAATAGGATATTAATGTTGCAAAGGCAGCTCCAAATAATCCCCACTTATCTACAAGGAAAAAATTTAAAAGTAAATTAACTGATGCGCTAATAAAGGATAATTTAGCTATGGTGAATGTACATTCTTTGAAAAAAAGTATGTTTATTTTAAATCGGTATAAACCTTGAAAAAAATACCCTAATAATAATGAGAAATATATTGATTTATCAACTAAGTATTCTTTTCCTATATAAAATTCATAAACCAAAGGCATAATGAAGAACATTAAAATAGCTCCAATCAATAATAGTAAGCTGTAGTATTTGTATGTTCTAAAGAAAGTTGTCATAAAGGTGGTTTCGTTAATTGCCATATTTTTCATAAAATAAGGGGTCCATGCCATGCTAAATGAATTAATAAATAAGCTCATAATCATGCACATTTGGTATATTACTGAATACTTACCTAACTCAGAAGTGCCTAAAAACTCATTAATAAAGTACCGATCACTATAATTAAGGATATTATTAAAGAAAGTATGTAATATTAAAGGGGAAGAATATATGAGTATTTTTTGAATAAGAGCCTTGTCAATAAGCAGCTTAAAATAAGGAGCTTTGATTATGTGATATAAGATTATAAAAACAGTAATTGAAGAGGAAAGTATTAATGAAAAAATCCTGGCGTTATAATTGTCGTAATAATATAAAAGGGTAAAAGTTAAAATTATATCTAGGACAGCTTTGCTAAGTCTTAACCAAGCAAATTGTTTTATTTGTTCTTCATTACGTTTTAAAATCAAATATCCCTCAATTATGAGGGTTTCAAATACATATATGACAATCAAAAGAATTAATAACTTTTTATCAGGAGGGTAATGAATTAGGTTGGTTGAATATAAAATTAAAATAGTTCCTATACAGGTTATTCCCCCTATTATTAGGAGGCATGTAGCTAGAGTAGATAAATATTTTGATTTATTTGATACTGTAAAATAAAGCTTGCTGATTGATTGAATCATGCATAACCCAATTACAGGGGTTAAAAACAGAGAAGATGTTGTAAACAAATCAATTATTCCGATATCGCTTTTAGATAAATTTTTAGTCAATAAAGGAAGAATAATAAACGGTGTCAGTGAATTGAACAGATTTATTATTGTATAACTGCTGAAATTTATTATTAGAGATTTTAGCTTTTTTGTCATATAGTTAGTTGTTCCTTGGTGTGGAAAAATAATAAATGGCAGATTATTCTATGGATGTACAAAAATAAAATTATTTTTGTGCGATTAATGTTTTTGTCGTGAAAGTTACAATTATATTTGGGGGTCAGGATACAAAGGAAGAAACCAGTTATTAAAACTACTACACGAAAGATTGAGATAAAATTTATATATGTAGTGTTCCTCTCTACTAGGTTGTGAAGAAGAAATTAAAAAAAAACATTAATAAAGTTTGAAGCAGAGTTCAACCTGCATAATAAATAAAATTAGAAGAGTTACATACTAAATATATACATTAAGTAATACACATGATTTTTTCAAAGTACAAAAATGATATAGAATACTTATTACCATCACTTGCAATCATTGATTTGTTGATAATAAACCTATTAGCTTATTACTTTAATTTTAAGCTATTAACCCCTATTCTGTTTAGTATATATATATCTGTGATGTGGATTGTTTTGTCGGTCAAGAATGATTTTTACTCATCTAAATGTTACTCTAATTTACTTCAGCTAGCTAGAGCAACCCTTGATCAATTCATCTTGTTTTTTGTTGCTCTTTATGCGTTTATAGGTTTTTTTAAAGAACCAAATGTTGCCAGATTAGGTTTTGGAGAATTTTATTTAACGTTGTTTCTGTGTATTTCTATAACAAAAATACTAACCTTTTATTTTATAAAAGCATATAAAAGCAGAAATGCTGTTAATGTTATAATTATAGGGAAAAACAAAAAAACAGATCAGCTAATTAAAATTTTTAATCAGCGAATTGATTATGGATATAGGGTTTTAAAACAATTTAATATTAAAAGCTTTTTTTCTCAAGAGGAAGATTGTTTTGATTATATTATTAAAAATAATATTAAAGAAATATATTGCTCAGTATCAGAGTTGTCTGATGAACAAATAACTAAGTTAATTAACTTCGCTGATAATAATTTACGAACACTTAAGTTTATTCCTGATAACAAACATATTTTTGAAAAAAAGTTAAAGTTTGAATATTATGATTACGTTCCTGTACTATATATAAGGGATATCCCATTAAAAAGTATAGTAAATCATTTTTCAAAAAGAATTTTTGATATTTTCTTTTCTTTAATTGTAATTATTGGATTACTGTCATGGCTTACTCCTTTAATGGCGATTTTGATAAAATTAGAATCAAAAGGGCCTATATTTTTTAAGCAAATGAGATATGGGAATGATTATGATTTGTTTGCCTGCTATAAATTTAGGTCAATGGGAATGAATAAGGATTCAGATAAAGAGCAAGCAACTAAGGGAGATATGAGGGTGACAAAAGTTGGAAGATTTATACGGAAAACAAGTATAGATGAACTACCACAATTCTATAATGTTTTACTTGGAAATATGTCTGTTGTCGGACCTCGTCCTTTATTAATGAGTCATACAACAGGTTACAGGGGTAAAATTGATAAATTTATGGTTCGTTATACTATTAAACCTGGGATCACGGGTCTTGCTCAAGTAAATGGATATAGAGGAGAGATAGAAAAAGATTCAGATATGCAAAATAGGATAAGGTATGATATTTTTTATGTGGAAAATTGGTCTATGATGCTAGATGTAAAAATAATAGTACAAACAATAATGAATGTGTTTAAAGGAGAAGAAAAAGCGTATTAACAATTTAGTGAATTTAAAAATACCTTATTTTACTATAATCAAAGACATTAAACAAAGGGTAATTCTGTTTAATAGATATGATTAATTAAGACTTACTCAAAATGAATACAAATATTTTTTAATAGGAAGACCTTAAAATAGTATTATGAAAAGAATATTAATTACCGGAGCAGCAGGTTTTTTAGGATCACATCTTTGCGATAGGTTTATTAAGGAAGGTTATCATGTTATCGGAATGGATAATCTTATTACAGGTGATCTCAAAAATATTGAACACCTTTTCAAACTTGAAAAGTTTGAGTTTTATAATCATGATGTGACAAAATTTGTACATGTTTCCGGAAAACTTGATTATATTTTGCACTTTGCATCTCCGGCAAGTCCTATTGATTATTTAAAAATCCCAATTCAAACCCTGAAAGTGGGGGCTTTGGGTACACATAACTTGTTAGGTTTAGCAAAAGATAAAAAAGCCAGGATATTAATAGCTTCAACTTCTGAAGTCTATGGAGATCCTCTTGTGCACCCTCAAACCGAAGAATACTATGGCAATGTAAATACCATAGGACCTAGAGGGGTTTATGACGAAGCCAAACGCTTTCAAGAATCAATTACAATGGCTTATCATAGGTTTCATAATGTAGATACACGGATTGTCAGGATTTTTAATACCTATGGACCCAAAATGAGACTCAATGATGGTCGTGTAATTCCGGCATTTATGGGACAAGCATTAAGAGGAGAAGATCTTACAGTGTTTGGTGATGGTAGCCAAACCCGTTCTTTTTGTTATGTTGATGATCAAATAGAAGGTATATTTAAGTTGTTAATGAGCGACTATAATTTACCGGTAAATATTGGTAATCCCCATGAAATAACAATTAAAGATTTTGCAGAAGAAATTATTAATCTAACCGGAACAAATCAGAAAGTTGTATATAAATCGCTACCTCAAAATGACCCCCTGCAACGCCAACCGGATATTAGTAAAGCAAAAGAAATTTTAGGATGGGAACCTAAAGTAGGGAGAGAAAAGGGTATGAAATTAACTTTTGATTATTTTAAATCGTTATCGGAGGAGGAACTTAATAAGAAAGAACATAAAGATTTTTCTAAGCATATTAAAAAATAAGGAGTACATTAAAAATATACTCACCCTAATAAACCGGACTAAAAAATTCTATAAACCTGCTTATTTGTAAGGAAACTAAAATATAGTACTTTTGTCAGCCTCAAAAAGAATTATTGTATGATGAATATAAAGAATATTTGCTGTATAGGTGCAGGATATGTAGGCGGCCCAACTATGGCGATGATTGCCCAAAAGTGTCCGCATATAAAAGTGACCGTAGTCGATATCAATAAAGCGAGGATCGCTGCCTGGAACGATGAGGATGTAAGCAAACTACCGGTCTATGAACCGGGACTGGACGAAGTGGTAAAAGAAGCCCGTGGCAGGAACCTCTTTTTCTCTACTGATGTCGATAAAGCCATCGACGAGGCCGAAATGATCTTTATTTCGGTAAATACCCCGACCAAGACCTATGGAAAGGGTAAGGATATGGCAGCTGATTTAAAATATATTGAACTTTGTGCTCGCCAAATAGCTAGGGTTTCTACATCAGATAAAATTGTAGTTGAAAAATCGACTTTACCGGTTCGAACTGCAGAAACTTTAAAGAGTATTTTGGAGAATACAGGGAATGGGTTTAAATTCCAAATTCTTTCTAATCCTGAGTTTTTAGCGGAAGGAACAGCCATACAAGATCTTTTAGCTCCGGATCGGGTACTGATTGGGGGTGAAACCACCCCGGAAGGAGAAAAGGCTATTCAGGCACTAGTTGAAATATATGCTAATTGGGTGTCAAAGGATAATATTCTGACGACTAATGTATGGTCATCAGAATTGTCAAAACTAACAGCCAATGCGTTTTTGGCACAGCGGGTGTCTTCTATTAATGCTATTTCGGAATTATGCGAAAAAACAGGTGCCGATGTTAATGAGGTAGCTAAGGCTATCGGAATGGATTCCCGTGTTGGACCGAAATTCTTAAAAGCCTCGGTAGGTTTTGGAGGCTCTTGTTTTCAAAAGGACATTCTCAATCTGGTGTATATAGCTAAATCCTATGGATTAAATGAAGTGGCCGACTATTGGGAACAGGTAATTATTATGAACGACCATCAAAAAAGGCGTTTTGCAGAGAATATTGTAAGTAGCTTGTTTAATACGGTTTCAGGAAAGAAAATAACCTTTTTGGGCTGGGCCTTTAAAAAGGATACCAACGATACCCGGGAATCAGCGGCCATCTATGTAGCAGACGATCTGCTGAACGAACAGTCGGACATAGCAGTCTATGACCCCAAAGTAAAAGCCGAACGCATGTATGCCGATCTGGATTACCTCAATACCCGTTCTTCCGAAGAAAACAGGGAAGGGTTGACGGTCTGTGACGATCCTTACGAGTCTTGTCAAGGAGCCCATGCGATTGCAGTGTTAACGGAATGGGATGAGTTCACAGACTACGATTGGAAAAAGATATATAATAATATGCAAAAACCGGCCTTTGTCTTCGATGGTCGCGGCATCCTCGATAAAAACAAACTGAAAGAAATCGGTTTTGTGTATTATAAAATAGGGGAGGCCGGAGCGTTGGCAAAATCGAGCGTTAAAAAAATGTAGTTTTTTTACAAATTCCAGTCAACTAAAAATGTTACAATTCTGTCTTAAGTCCTATGTTTTGAAATCCTATGTCAAAACCTTATAATTCGATAATACTTCGACAGCCCATCTGAACGGAACAGGGGATGAAAAGTTTACACGAGTTCATATCGAAAATATCTGTATGAGAAACTGCTTAAATGTTTAATATATTTGGATATGTCTTAATAATCATAGCTTTTATTCTTTTTTCATGTAAGTTGAGATTCGGTAAGTTCTTATTTAGTAAAATATAAGCACTAATGTTTTCATAGGACTTGTGCATAAAGGTAACTCCCCCAATTAATTGAGGTATGTGATACTTGTATAATCGATAGCGTTGATTGTTTTTATAACTTTCAATTTTTTGTGCTTTGATATCTATGGTCCTTGAACCAATAAATCCAAATGAAGCATTGGCGTACATTTTCAAAAGTCGTGGTATAACACTAGCACAAGTAACCAGTATGTTGCTTACATCTCCTTTGTTGACTACTTTGGAAAATTTCTTATCGCTGCGCTTGTCCTTTTTTGCATAAAATTTAATTGCAAAAAAATCATGTTCATGATAATCAGCGTTAATTATGTAAAGTAGTCCAGTTTCTGGAGAAAAGAACTTATAAACATATCTTTTACAATGTTGGCTGTTCTCTGGATGAGTTTGAATAAATTTGACAGGATATCCTGATGCAGTGATTTGCATTTAAGGTACTAAGATAGGAGAGTTCTTTTTATTAATTGTTTCAACCTTTCCTTCTTCTATAGTGTCTTGTAGTTTTACTTTTACAGCCTTTTCAATAGAAGTCCACCCCATACGTACACCTTTTGTTTTTATAGGACGACGGGAATGATTACTTTTTGACTTTCGTGTAAATTTAGACATGAAACTATATAATTATGTTGTATAACAAAAATAAAAAAGGAGTTGTTAAGTAATTAAAGGCTTTGATATTATTAATTTATGTTAATTGCCTTGTTGATAAGTAAACTTTATGATTAAGGCTTGATAAAAGAAGGAATTAAATAGATTTAGTAATCTGGATTCACTTACCTAATTCTTTATTAAACAACCATTCACTAGAGATTGACAATACATTATTTAGTTTTCTTTCTGGAATTTTTCTTTTTAAAATCTAGGATGTCATTATCCTTTAATGAATCATATATTTTGGAAAAGTCATTCAATTTGAACCCCATAGCGCCTATAATCAAAATTAATGTAGTAGAGTTTGGGTTTGATTGGGCATTAAAAATTCTTGTAACTGTCGATCCTGTTTTAGATAAAGTGGTTGATTTTTAAAAGGATGTTATTAATTTGTTTTTAACAACATAAAATAATATTTGTACAACACAAAAACATAATTATTGCACATCTTAAAAGTATAACAATAGCCTACCTTTTCTACAGATTGGATTATAGCTTTGCTAACCTTAAACGAAAGACGTTTATGAAAAAGAAAATGGAGAGTTTAAAGAAGAAGCTAAAAAAGAAGAAGAGTAGTTAAATAATACCCAAATCAATGGCGTAGGAAATGGGCTTTAAAAATCCGGAATACCGGCCTTGTCTGGTAAAGAGCATTTATAATTATGGTTTTTTTAACTTCAAGAGGCTGTCTAAAAAGCTGTAAATTCTGATGTCATGCTAAGTAATGTCACCCTGAGCCTGTCGAAGGGCGTCGAAGCATAATTCACTAAAAACCAGCAAGTCTTCGACAAGCTCAGACTGACAAATCAAGTTCATTCAGGACTTTTTAGACAGCCTCTTCAGCAAATATAAAGAGAAGAATTGAAATTTATTTGGAATCAAAACAGAAAAGGCTTCTCCCCCTATAAAAAAGTTTAGGGAAATTTTTGTTTCCCAATAATCCTAACGATCCTAATAGAGTTTTCTACGGTAAAAAAGATGGTGTGCGACACATGTACACAATATTGATATCTCTTCCGGATATGGAAAGCCTTGGGGAACATTTCCGGGTTTTTGGCTATTCTCTTAAACGCTTTTTCAAAAGAGTTATGGTATTTTTCAGCCTGTGAGACTCCGAAGCGGCTTAAACCATAAAGATATATTTGGATTAGGTCTTCTTCTGCCTGTCGCGTTAAGACATACTTCATTTAACCTTTTTTAGCACGTTCTTTGGCGACTTGCAATATTTCGGCCATGGTTTTGTTTGAAATGCCGCTTTCTTCGCCCTTGATTAGTTCATTCCTGAGCCACATGCGTTCTTCTTCCTGTTCCCTTTGCCTACGGATCAAATCGTTGATCAATTCACTTTTGCTTGAGTATTCATTTTTTTCAAGCTGGTGTTTCATCCAAAGGTCGTTGGGTTTGTTAATTGTTATTGTTTGCCTTGCCATGATACTATATTGTGTGTATTTAATACAAATATACACCAAAAACGCACCAAAACAAGAGCTTAACCAAATTCTTGCTAAGAGTTGAATTTCTCATGGCTTTTCCAAAGTTCAAAACTTTGGAAAAGCTGTTCCTATACAAATCCTTGCCTACTGAAACTAAGTTCAGCAGAGCCCTTCGACAACCCTTCGATATACTGAAACCATGTTCAGCACAGGAGCTCAGTACAGCCCTTCGACAGGCTCAGGGTGACATTGCTAAGCTCAGGATGACATTTTATTTCTTTTGTTCATAATACCACTAATGTCAGTCTGAGTACTTCGATAAACTCAGCACAGGCTCTGTCGAAGACCAATTAACCAATCATCCTAATTAACTCAATTAATCTTTTTTGGAAATTGGAATTTGGGGATTGGAATTTACTTTAGATTGCTCAGCATGCTTAAAAATGAGTACAATTCATGTTAAAGTCAACCGGTAATATATTCCTTAACTATTTCCAATTCAATACCGGAATAGATGGCAAATTCTTGTATAGAAACAAATTGATGGGGTTCTTTTTCGAAGTATTCCCTGATGTTTTTATACAGGTTTCTGGAACTACGGATACTCTTACCCGTAATCCGTTGGATATCTTTTGGATAAATACACACTCTTTTAATACGCATATGGGCTTATCTAGGGGGTATCCTGGGGGTTGATAGGGGGGAACATGCCTTTAAATATAAGAATAAACAGGATTTACCTCTACTTTTACGTAAGAAAATTCGACCAATAACAAGGTTTGGATTTTTTATGATGTTAAAAATACTTATTTGTATTTGTCGGCAAAAAAGGTCGGTATGGGCAAATACCTGCAATAACGGAATTGGAAATTTCCTTCTTGTTTTTGACTGTTATAAGTTCGTCTCAGAAATGAAAAAATACTGCAGTAATTCGATCATTTCCATTACTGTAAGAGCGCCTTACAGGAGTTTAATACATAACAATTATTATTATGGCAAAACAAGATGGAATTATTAAACTAAAAGGTACCATGGATGGGGTTACCTTTTACAAAACTGCCGATGGCTATGTGGCCCGCAAAAAGGGAGGCATAGACAAAAAGCGGCTTGAAAACCACCCTGCTTTTCAGCGTACCCGCGAAAACAATGCGGAATTTGCACGTGCAGGACTGGGCAGTAAGCTTATACGAAAGGCTATTTTGCCCCTGCTTAAAAATGCCAAAGACCCACGTGTGAACTCACGTCTGACCAAGGAACTGCTGGCTATTATTAAAACCGATACCGTTAACGGACGTGGTCTCAGGACTATAGCCGATGGTGTTATGGAACCCCTCGAAGGTTTTAATTTTAATGGCAACGGTAAGCTTGATAGCGCTTTATACTCTGCTTATGCTTTAAACCTGGACAGGGTGGCAGGAAGTTTACAGCTTCAAATTGACGCTTTTACGGCCAACGAGTATATTATCGCGCCGAGCGGAACTATGCATTTTGAGATCGTACTCGGAATGGCAGAACTCGATTTTAATGGTAATGCCTTTGTGTTCAATAGCAATAAAACTGCTATTACCCCCTGGGGTGCACAAGAGGTACCGGCCATTGACATGAGCGCCAATGTAACGGCCGATAGTACCTTACCGTTGTTACAGGTCATGGGGGTTAACTTCTATCAAGAGGTAAACGGACAGATGTACCCGTTGAGGAACGGGTCGTTTAACGCCCTGGCTGTAGTGGGGATCGATAAACCATAACCAATGGAACTGGTTTTATTGCGAACCCATTTTAAAGAGAGCACCATTGGTGCTCTCTATTACCAAGGGGACTTTATCTGTTTTACCATAGAGTTGCCCTGGAAAGAGAACCGACGGAACATTTCGTGTATCCCGGATGGATGTTACCCGCTTACATTGCGGACTACCCATAGGTTTGGTCCGCACTTTAAGATAGGGATGGTGCCAGACAGGGACGGCATACTGATACATCCGGCAAACAACGCCCCCGAAGAGCTCAGGGGCTGTATTGCGCCTGTAAGTCAGCTTACGGGTATGGGGAAAGGCGTCTTTTCCAAAACAGCACTCGACAGGTTGTTTTTGTATTACGAGCGGTCGAGGAAGCTTAAGGAAGGATTGTTTTTAAGGATTGTTTCGAAAGCGCATTAGTGTTAAGTATCAAGTACTAAGTATTGAGTACTAAGTATTAAGGTTCTTGCTGGTGTTAACCCTTCAAGGGTTGGTTTATAACAAACATTTATCGATTTAAATTGTTTAATCATAAAAAAGTAAAATCATGAAAATCATAGAACGTTATCAAAAACCGACACCGAAGTTTTTCAGGGTGTTTCGGAATGTTGGAGTGGCACTGGCTGCTGCGGGAGGTGTTATAGTAGCAGCACCTGTTGCGTTGCCGGCTACGGTAGTCAGTATCGCTTCGTATATGGTTGTGGCCGGTACGGTGGCTACTGCTGTGTGCCAGGCTGTAGTGTTTGATGGTGAAGCTAAAGTGAAATAGTATTATAATGGAAAATAATACTATTTATAAATTTAGTTTTACGGGCGGAACTGTTTTTGGAATGCTGCCCACCATTAGATCGGATGATGTGTTATTAACCATTATTATGGCTGCCATAGGAGCGGTAGTTAGTTTTTTAATTACCATGCTTCTAAGATGGTTGGTCAGACTACTTAAAAAGTAGGTATGGAAAAGCCCGGCATAGTCCGGGCTTTTTGGTGATGTTTCGTTATGCTGACGCTGCGGTCAGCACAGCCCTTCGACAGGCTCAGGATGACATACCGTTTTGTTTGCACTTCAGTGCTTTAAAAGCCCTTCGATACTTCGTCAACCCTTCGACATACTGAAACTATGTTCAGCACAGGCTAAGCTCAGGATGACATTCTACTTCTTTTGTTCATCATGCTACTATTGTCAGTCAGGCTCTGTCGAAGACCAATTAACCCATCCCCACCTATTAATCTTCAATTTTGAACCTTGAACTTTAAACTTTGAATAACTATTCCCCAATCAACTCAATTAACCGAACCCTCCTTTGGTTATACTTATTATCCATCACCATCTGAATTTTCATCGGTTTTGTTGATATTGTTTAACAACAATTGTTCTATATGATTTCGGTTGTAAAAAATAAGGCCATCTACCTTAGTGAACGGGATCGAACCATTATTGCGTAATTTTTGCAGTGAACTGGAACTGATCTGCAGTATTTCCCTGACCTGGGCCGAACGTATCCAATGGCTTTCCCTGCTTTTTCTGGTTTCCTTTACCAGTAATTTAATTTCTTCTATCAGTTCTTGTTTGAAATGATTTAATTGTTTTGCTGTTATTAAAAAGGTTTGCATGGTATAAAATTTATGATTTTGGCTTTTATTGATTTTTTGTTTGTTGGTAATGTGAGGGGGTATAACCTGTGTGCCTTTTAAAGAATTTTCCGAAGAGGGAAGGGCTTTTAAACCCTAAGTGGTTGCTGATTTGTTTTATGGTATTTCCTTCTATTAATAGTATGGAGGCCTCCCTTATCAGGTATAGGTGTATAAAGTTTATGGGAGATTTTCCTGTTACCTTTTTTATGGTTTTATAAAGGTGGTCTGTAGTTATGTATAGCTTATCTGCATAAAATTTAACCCGGTGCTCCTTTTTAAAGTTAGCGTGCACGAGGTGGAAAAATTGCAATACTAATTTTTTATTTTGCGGGGAGCTTAAAACTTTTGATTCATCCGGGTGTGAATATAGTTGGTAAAGGATCAATAGTATCAACTGAAATGTTATTGAAATAATATGTTGATGTAGTTTTGGAAAGTATTTTTTTACTTGGTTTTTCCTTAAATATTTAAATAATGAGACAAGCAGTTCAGCTTGTTTTTCATCTATCTTTACCCTTGAGAAAGGTTTAAGCATTAAAAACAAGAACAAGGGAATGGATTCTTGGTATTTGACACTTTGGAAGATAAATGCTGTTTTAAAGGAAAGTACAGCTGCAAACAGTTTCCCCGTAGGTTTTACAATAGTGCCATAACCGTTTATCGGAAGGATGAGCGCCTCTCCTTTTTTTATGACTATAAATACTTTGTTGACCTTTAACCGCAATCTGCCATTTTTTACCAGTACAATGGTATAATCATGGCTGTTAAGGGCAGTGTTGATTGTTTTTACCTGATCGGTACTGGTCAGGAAATAAACGACAAAACTGTTTGGTGGTGTGTTATGGTAGGCTTTCGGTTTCAAGTTTTAGTAGTAAGATTTCTAATAGTAGGGAAGGGGGGACGGAACTATAGGGAAGAAGGTGCTTAAAAAGTTATAGAGTCAGCTGTTATACTGAGCTATGTTGTACTTAGTACAGTCGAAGTATCGAATTATAATTCATTGAAAATCAAATTGTCTTCGACGTCCTTCGATGCTTCGACAGGCTCAGCACAGGGTGACATTGCTCAGTACAGCCCTTCGACTGTGCTTCGACAAGCTCAGCATGACAATATGTGCAAAGCAGACTTTTTAGACACCTTCAGGCCTATTGTTCTTGGGTCATTCAGACATACTGTTTCCCAGGGTTCTTTCTGTCATATCAATCATATCGGTTACTACTAAATCCCAATCAGGGTCTTCGCGATCGCCATCATCGTCATCTTCTCCCTCTTCACCACCGGTAGCCATTTGATGGGGTGCAAACGAATCGTAATGATTTTTGCTTAAAGAAACCATGGTGAGAATGACACGTTTGTCCTCATCATTTAAAACCTTACTGTTGGTCACGCCGGCTTTATAAGTTGTAAGGTAGCTGTAAAGTGCCTGCTGTGAACCGTGTTGTAGTTGGAGTATATTCTCGGTAAAAGAGAAAAGACTGCTTTGCGCCTCCGGACTTAAATGGGAGTTTGCAATAAGGTTATGCAGAGGTTCATTGTGGTTTGCCGCAGGCGCAGTATAAAGTTTTTCCGTTTCATAAGCACTGCTGTCTTGACTGCAAGCAGTTAATAATATGACAAATAGGGGCATAAGGTATATTAGATGTTTCATGTTTAAATTTTTAAAAGATTACTGATGATTTTATCAGTTCTTTTATCCGGATAAGCAGAACTATTCACCTGAGATGATCAGGTGGTTTTTGGTGTTTGAATTCGAAGCAAATCTATAGTTATAGTAGGCTTTGTCGCAAATGGTTGTATGTGGGTTTTCGGAAAATCAACGTTGATTTTCCGAAAACCAAGGAGCTGTTTTTACTTAAAAAACCCTTGTTAGTCGATAGTTTGTATTGGTTTTAAGTGTATCTTTAATGAATTCCCTCTATATTTTGAAGAATGAAGTATCCGAGTCCGCTTAGCCCCCTCCCGCTCCCCCAAAGGGGGAGTGAGAGTATCTCCTTTCCTCTCCGCCAATGGCGGGAGGCTGGGAGGCAGTTTAGGTGGTTTGTGGATTGCCCATACCCGAACAATAATGAACAGACTTTTACTTATTACAGCTTTATTTTTATCAAACGGGTTATCAGCCCAGGAAATTGATTATAAAATTCACGATTCGCTTAAAGGTGAAACCTATGATGCCTTGTTTGTAAAGATTAAGCGCAACAGCAACAACGATTCAAGAAGAGCCCTTTACTTAAGCACTTTTTAAATAAGGCGAAAGCGGAAAATAACCGGAAAGAAATTGTTAATGGCTATAAATACTACCTCCATTTTTCCGGGGATTCCCTGAGGTTGGTTTATGTTGACAGTATGATCATTTCTGCGGTAGCATCAAGGGATACAGCCTTGATCAGTGCTGCACATGTCACTAAGGGGATGGTATTTTTAAATGACAGGAAGTATAGACAGGCATTGGATCATTTACTGTTAGCCGAAAAATTGGCTAATACCACAACAGGGCAGCCTTACCTGATACACAAAATACAATACAATTTAGCACAGATTTATTATCAGTTGGAACAATACCCGGATGCTGTTAAGCTGTTTAATTTGAGTCTTCATTATTTTAGGGACAAACAGGCAAAAGCTTATATGAAATCATTGCACGCATTGGCACGGTGTCATACCCAAATGAAAAATTATGGAATGAGCAATAAGTTGAACCGAAGGGGGGTAAAAGAAGGGAAGCAATTGGGGGATACCGCTATGGTTCCCTATTTTATGCAATCGGCAGGCATTAATAAATACGGGGAGCAAAATTTTAAATTGGCCATAGCGAAGCTGGATAGTGCATTGCCGGCTGTGAAAACCAAAAAAGACTTTGCCAATGTTGCCATAACCCATTTTTACTTAGGGAAAAGCCATAAAGCATTGAACAGGGAAGCAGAGGGGATTTCCCATTTTAAACGGGTGGATTCCATTTTTGAAAAAACCGGTTATATCAAGCCGGAGTTGAAAGAGAATTATAGGCTGTTGATGAATTATTACCAGCACCAAGATAGCACGGATATGTACCTGTATTATATAGAGCAGCTGCTAAAGGTGGATAGTGTGCTTCAGGAACGGTATAAATACCTCTCCGGCAAAATGTACAGGGAATATAATTCGGCAAAGCTGATTCGGGAGAAACAACGGGTAACGGATTTACTGGAAAAGAAAAAACGAAAAGAAGTGCTACTGACCGGGGGAGCATCATTATTGGCTATACTGTTGTTTTTCGGGGCTTTTCGGTTTTACAACATCAAAAAGAAATATAGGGAAAGGTTTAAGGCCCTGATGTATCATGGAAGCCTCCCTACAAAAGTTGAGGAAGCAGAAGTGGGAACCCTGGATATACCCAAAGAAACCGTTGATACTATTTTAAAACAGCTGGATAAATTTGAAAAGGGCCTGAAGTTTAAAAATGAGGATATAAACCTGGAAAGACTGGCCGTATATACTGATACCAATACCAAATATGTATCACAGGTCATTTCTCATTTTCGGGGGCAAAAATTTCCTGATTACCTTAATGAGTTAAGGTTGAATTATATTATCGAGCTACTTAAGACGGATGCTATGGCTAGAAAGTATTCTATTAAAGCCCTTGCCAAAGAGGCGGGATATACTACCACAGCCCGTTTTACCAATGCATTTAAAGCAAAATATGGGATACCACCATCTTTTTATCTGAAGGAGTTGGATAAGTTGAAATAAGCGGGTTAATTTATGGTATTAGGTCGTGCCTTACTGGAAATAAAAATGCTGCCATTGCCTACAACCTTAAAAAGCACCTTAAATTCATCGAAAAATGCACTAAAAGCGGGGCAATAAGCCTGCAGGGTGTTTGCTTTTCTTTAAAAGTTATCATACATCGCTTTTTACTCCTTTCTAAGCCTCGTAATTTTAGCTTGCAACTAAATTACACTATAAAATAAAAGCCCTTAAAAGGGCTGATTTGTATCTTGTTTTTGTAAAATTATAGGGTTGCGCAACGGTTATTGTTGTTGTGTGGAGTTTTTTATTTCAGTCGTTTTTTTATATCCATTCGTTGGTGTAAAATTCTAACGATTTCCACGATGTCGTTTTCCGCTTTTCGATAAAAAATCAAATAGGATTTTATTTTAGTCACTCGATAATTTTTTCGAGTTTGTTCCGCTGACTCTCCAGCCATAAAATTGTCAGCTATAAACTCAATTTCCGCAATTATCAAATCATAATATCTATCGGCTTGTTCTTTCGACCATTTGTGAAAAGTATAAGCCCAAATATCATTTAAATCATCAATCGCTTGTTTACTTATTCGATATTTGTTTTTACTCATAAGTGTTGGCGATGTAATTTGGTCAGATTTTGTTTAGGGTCAAAATTTTCAACAAATCCGCTTTGTTCGCCGACTTCAAGAGCTTTAATCAGTTCTCTTTCCTTTTTTTCTTCACGTTCTAACAATCGCAATGCTGAACGAATAACTTCGCTGACAGAACCATATCTTCCAGATTTTACTTCTTCTCTAATGAAATCCTCAAAATGATTTCCGAGTGATATTGATGTGTTTTTCCCCATTTTGGAAATTTTTATTCAAATATACCAAATATTGGTAATATTTTCAAATTGTACACAACTTGTTTATATCCCCAACATTTCCCTGTTTATTCCGAAAATTCGGGGGGCTATGCACAGGTTTTTATTCTTTATATCCCTGCCAATAATTTTAAAAAGTATGCTAGGCTCTTGTAAACATACTATTTTTTTTCATTTTTATTCAACCTAAATAGTTTATGAATCATTACCATGTAAGCTAAAGATATTTTGGATTATAATTCTTTTGCTGATTCATTAACGGCTAAAGAATTGCAGGAGGCCGCAATAAAATATCTTACGGGTAAAACGTATTCGCAATTTATTTTATTACCAGAAAAGGAAAAACCTTTTTAATATAATTTGATTAAATTATTTGTGTTAGTTAGAGCTGCCGAGAGAGAATCCGGCAGCTTTTATTTTTTCAAGCCACAGCTTTTCAGGAACGATCCGGTTTTTTGATGTTTACGGAAATAAAAAGTATTATTTTAAATATAAGTATCTCTCGGTTTCCTATATGAGAAAAGCAAACCCAGCATAGTCAACACGGCGTTCATGTTTGGCCGTTCCGACCACACGAACGCTTAGCTATTGTACCTAGTTTTTTAATTTTCGGTCAGTATTGAATTTTGTAAGTTTTCAAGTTGTGTGTCCGATTTCCAAAGAACTTGATCAAGGTCTCTTTCAATTCTTATGTCGGGGGCTGTTCCGTAACCATCAAGGATTTTTCCATCCTTTTGAAAAGAAACCATTGTGCTGATTTTTCCAAATAATTTTGAGTTAGGCAAGTCAACCCAATCGCTGTTACCACTTGAGCCGTCTGTTCTTACACCGACAATTTTGATATTCGGTAATCCCTTAAAAGCAGCAACAAAAACGGATGCTGCACTAAAAGTCTTTTCATTGGCCATAATGTAAACAGGTTTATTGTAGTAAAAAGACTGTTTAGCTAATTTTCTTCCATTTAACAATCCAAAATAATATTCGCTGTATTTTTTTTCATCCAATTCATAGATTGGTTTAAAGGTTTCCAAAAATTCAGTAGCCTTTTTTTGCTCTTTATTATCCAATTCAGAAAAGGAAAACAAAAACCTGCTGTGTAATCGTTCTATACATTCTTTAGGTAATGGAATTGGACCTTTTTGTCTTGTGGCGTTTACAACATACACGGAATCGGGATGAATGAAATATTTTGCAAATTCATATAACAAATCACGGGTTCCGCCACTGTTGGCTCTTACATCAATAATCAAAGCTCTGCTGTCATTTTGGATAGATTTCATAAATGAGTTGACTTTGTCAAAAAGAAGAGGGGCTTCATCTTTGTTGACCATTTCAGGAAGCTTGATATAAGCAATGTTGTCTTTTATGCTAAATAGTTTTTCAAAGATTTCAGGTTTATTAAAGTCTTCATCTTCTATGAAAAGATAATCTCTTTCAAATTTTTCGTCCCAAGGGCGTAATCTTTCTGATTTGTTAACTACCGAAACAGTCAAAGTAGTGTCATTTTGGAAAGCAGAATCTGAAAGTGTCAATTCGATTTCTTTTGGTAATGGTTTGTCGAGAAGTGTATAATTTTTTTGGATGTCCCGAATATCCCTGACGGCCAATGTAAAATAGGTTTCTTTAGGGGCTTTTATATCTTCGGGACGTGTTTTTTGCAGGAAATTATTAATATCCGTTCCCTCAATCTTTTTGAGATAAGGAAATTTAGGGTTGAAGATTTTTAAATTTTTGTTCTGGTCAAAATTCAAAACAACAACCTTATCGTTTACAGGTGCGTAAATGAATGGTAAAAAGAGAGATTCGTTTAAATCATAACCTCTTATTGTTGACAAGGAGGAATGCCTGTCTCCGATTTTCGCCAAAGTTTTGGTAATAAACAGACCAAAATCTTCAAGTCGGGTGGAGTCCCCTATGGTTTTTAGATAATTTTCAAAATCGTTATTGAAGTCATATCCGTTTAGGTAAACATAGGACGATTTTTCATTTAGAGTTTTTGTTAGAAATTCAATGTCTTCAGTTATCTGCTTTTTTGTCAGCCAATTGCTTTGTGCATTAGAGAAAATGGAACAAAGACTAAATATTGTTAAAATCAGGATTTTTAGTTTCATTAAAGAGGGTTTGTTTAAAATTACGTCCAATGGTTTAGGCTACAAGGGGTATTCCCAAAATAGAAAAGATTTTTAAACAAGAAATAGCCTGATGAGTTTCTTTTTTGCATTACAATTTTTGAGCTATTTGCTCATCTCCCTGAATTTTAGTCATACGCACTATTTCTCCCCTGTTACCCGGATGAAACACCAGGGTAGCATCAAAAACCCTGACAAAGAAAGAATGTTTTTTAAAAGGAACCAGTTCCTTTTTGTCATTCCCTACCACACCATATAGTTTTTTCTGGTGTCTTTCAATGGTCAGGATAAATTTGGATGAAAACTTATATTTTCCCACATAACGATCCAGTTGCCGGATGGAAAGTGAGTATGGTTTTCTGGCAGTAACTTTGTTATTAATACGCTGCCAGTTAGTAGGGATATTGGTATTCATAAACTTGAAGGTCCGACTGGCTTTATTGTCTTCTTTTTCAAAAATAAGGTAATCCAGGGTGTTAGCGATATGCAATTTGTTTTCCGGGAAAGGCAGGAGTTCCGATTTGGTCCCCCCAATGGAAAACAAGAGCAGTTTTCCGTCTTCCAGGCGTATCATCCGCCTTTCTCCCTGGTCATTTTCATAAAGTCCCTGGTAAGCCCCCAGTTCTTTGACGGGAACGTTAACTATGGGAAAATCAAAAGGTTTTTCCATCATAATAGCTGTCAGTTCAGTGGCGAGCTTATCTAGGTTTTGATAACAATTGCAATTAGTTAAAATAACCGTTGAAAGTTTTTCTTCCGGAACGATCAGTGAATAACTGGCAAACCCGTTGACCAGGCCTCCATGCTTTACTGTTGGGATACTCTGGATGTTTCCCATACGCCATCCTAAACCATAAGAAATAAGGGTTCCGTTATTAATATGATATGGCTGAAGTGCCATATGCCAGCTAGAGGTGTCCAACAACGTATTATTAAGAACAGCTTGGTTCCACCGCTGTAGGTCCCGGGAACTGGAGATCAGGGAACCAGCGGCATAGGGGAGCGACATGCTCAGGTAATCAGCGTTTTTATATTCTTTCCCGTGTCTTGAATATCCGGAAACCCTTCCCGGAATGACTTTGGAAGTATGGTCATAATGTGTATCTAACATCTTTAACGGTTCAAAAATAGAGGTCTTCATAAAATCTTCATAGGACATTCCGGACACCTGTTCGATGATATATCCCAAGACCACATAACCGGAATTGGAGTATTCAAAACGTTCCCCTGGTTTAAAGCGTACAGGTTCGTTTTTAAAGTAATTGATGAGCTCCTGGGGAGTCATATCTTGTCTACGGATATCCGGGGAGGCAAACCCTTCCATACTGGTATAGTTGACAATTCCGGAGGTATGGGACAGCAACTGGGCAATAGTAATGGAATCTCCGTACCCAGGGTAGTCCTGGATATATTTGGTGATAGGGTCATCAAGGGAAAGTTTTCCTTTTTCCATGAGTTGTAAGATCCCCACAGCTGTAAATTGTTTGGTAAGGGAGCCGATACGAAAAACATGTTCGGGGACAAGAGGTACATCCAGTTCCATATTGGCTTTACCGATAGCCCTTTGATAAAGGGTTTGCCCGTTTTTAACTATAGCAATGACCGCTCCCGGGGACTGTGCCGAAAATTTGTTTTCGACGATCGAACCCAATTGGTCGTTCATCTTCTGGGCAAGTAAGGGAAATAGCGAAAACGTATAAAGAAGTAAAAGACATATATACCGTTTCATTTTGGATGATTTTTGATTGATGAATATTCCCTAAGGTTTTCCTGTATCATTTTCGATAATATTAAAATCGACCGGAGTTCTCCCGTAAGGTGTAAGTCTAAGGCTCTTAATGGCACTTCCTTGTTGAACCACCAGGTAACGCCCTTGAAGGATTTTTCCGTTTTCATCGGTGTAGGTCCCAAACCATAATTCCTCTTCCTGTGCAATAACAGAAAAGGAGATACATAGGATGACTGCAAAAAACAAGGGTTTAAATGATGATAAAAAATATTTCATATGTTTTTGGTCATTAATAAGCTAAGCTTCTCCGTATTATAAAGAGCCATTTTTTATTGGATTGTTACAGTAATTGCATTCTTTTTTATTTTAACAATGTTTTAATTTAAATATATCCCTTGTTTTTATAAAACTAGTGGCTTGTGCAAATCGGTTACCGGTGCTGGAGGTAGTTTTTATTCTATCAAGCTAAATATTTTATTGCTAATTTCTTTTAAGTCTGCCGTGTCTGTATTGCAAAGAATAATTACTATTCTATTGAATTTTTTATCCGTTATAATTTCTGAATTAAAACCATCAATATTTCCGCCTCTTCTTAAAATAGGAAAACTGTATGTTTTATCATCTAAGAAAAACCCAAATGTTGGGTAACCTTGTAACCAATCTATGTAATTATTATCTTGTTTTTTAGTCAGATATTTAATTTTGCTTTGTTCAGAAATAAATTTGTCATTTCTTAGTGCTTTTATTAAATGATATAAGTCCCAAGTGGTAGAATACATTTGACCTGCGCCATAATAATTTGATATAAATCTCCTGTCATTGTAAAGTTTGTCGCTTGGTTTCCCACTCCCAAATGTGTAATTATGATATCCATAGGCAAGATTTGGAATTACCTCACTTTCACTCACAAATCCAGTATTGGGTAAATTTAAAGGTTCTAAAATTTGATTTTCTATTGCTTTTGAAAAAGTTAGGTTTGTGGCTTTTTCTATGATTAATGACAATAGAATGTAATCTACGTTATTATAATTAAAATTGATAGAGTGAAGTGGTTGTTTTCTCTTTACAAAATTTTTGATAAAATTATCTAGTTTGTATTTAGAGAGATAAGCTTTTATGGGTTCATTAGCCAATCCTGATTTATGGAGTAAAAGGTCTGAAACTGTAATATTCGTACATTTTTTTGGCAAGCTATCAATATACTTTGATATTTTGTCATTAAACTTAAGTTTTCCTTTTTCCTGAAGTTGTAGAATTGCAATTACCGTAAATAATTTTGTTGTTGATGCGATGGGGAATTTAGTCTTTTCGTCAATAGGAACTTTAAATTGGAAATTTGCAAAACCCTTGTTTAAATCGGTTATTATTTTGTTGTTTTTCATTACCAATATAGAGCCATTGAAATGACCTAGTTTATATTCTTTATCTAGAATACTATCAATTTGTTCTTTTTGTCCAAAACAGGATGTTGAAATAAAAAGAAGTAGAAAGCAATATTTTTTCATTAGGATTAATATGTTCAAGATTACCGCCAATGTTAGCGACGGACTTTACTCCCTTAGTTGTTCCAATCGGCTTATGGCGTTTTGATTTTGGGAATTTAACTCCAAAACCTTTTCAAAACTTTCAATAGCCTTTTCTTTGTTGTCCATGAACAAATATCCCTCTGCTAAGCTATCGTAAAGATTCGCAGAATTCGGATAAAGTTTGGTTGCCAATAAAAATACATGTATTCCTTGCAAAGATGTATTTGGATTGAAAACAAGTTGTAGTCCAAGGTAATTTAAATGGCCTTCCGGAATTTCTAACGAAGGATGCATTTTCGCTATGGAGTCATAAAGTTGTAATAAGTTTTCATAGTTTCGGTTTGATGCCAGGTCGTTAAAATCCCGAAACGTGAACTCATCTTTTTCCGGTTGTTTAATTTTTAGAGTGACTAGGCTATTTGTAGCTCCATGATTACGCGGATTGTTTTCGATGAACTTTGATGCGTTTTTATCCTTATTTAAAGTGGCTTCCAAAAAATTCAATGTGTACGTCGCAACCCATTTGTAGGATTCCATGATTTCAGCATCGCTTTTGTCTTGTCTTTTATCCCTATTGGCAAAGAGAACGTCCAAAGTACTGAAATAGCCATGTGTAAGGTTGTGAAACTTTAATCGATATGCCCTACTCTTCGATAAACTGTCGAATAACTGAAATTTTGTGTTAAGTTCAGCATTAATATGATCTTCTTTCAAGACGAGTTCAGGAATGTCTTTCTGTGCCATATGAATGTACGGGACATCTATATTTTGAGCATCAAAAAACGGTGATTGGTTCAGTAGCTCATATGCATATCTTTCTTTGCCGTCAAGACTAACAATAGCCTTTACATTGTCATTGCGATTTTGTACGATGATATTTGATAAACCGCCAGCGCTAAAACCCATTAGTGCAATTTTGTCATAATTCGCAATTGGAAATTTGCCTGCTTCTTTCATCAAAAACTCTACATCCCTGGCCTGGGTTTCCATTTCCTTTGCGTTGTTATTGCTGAACCAACGGGTTTCGGTTCCTCGACTTGGACTTGATATCACAACAAAACCGTGACTTGCCAGATATTCGCAAAGGGCAAAGTTTTCGATTGATGATCTGTGGAGGCCTGGTGCGTAGACAATCACCGGAAATTTTCCTTTTTCGAATTCTGCTTTAGCATATGCTGTTGTTTGTTCGACAAGGTGTTTTTGATTTGCAGGTGTGTTGGGATAATCAAACCAGTTTAATATTTGTTCATTGGGCAAATGTTCCCATTCTTCTTCTTTTTTTAGGATTTCAAGGTAATCTAGAACCACCAACGGCTCTCCGTTAACTACATTTTCTTCAGAAGGATACCATATACTTACTGGAATTGGTCTTGTTATCTTTTTGTTGGTGTAGTCATAGATTCTACTATAAGTTCTTGTACTGTCAGAAGTTGTATAATGTTGAAATCCTACATTGTATTTTCCGTTTTCAAGGTCAATTTCCTCGAGTGAGGTCTGTGCAGCGATAAGATTAGCTTGGAAAAGGATCAAAATTTTTAGAATAGTCAATCTCATAATGAAATCAGTTAGTGTTCACTTTTAAAGATTCGATTATTTATTTATTGTTACAGTATTCGCTTTAGCTTGCCGCTAACATTCTAAATAAACACCCGTTGTTAATGGCGTTTATTTTTTGTTGTGCAGCGTCTTATAATTCTTTCATTAATTTTTTAATGCTCCACACGGTAGCAAATTCCTCATTTAAATTAGCAAGTGTTGTTAAATGTATAATTTCAGAGTCATATTTTTCTCCGTTAATTCCAATTCGGTCAAACGTTGCAGTCGCATCTGAAATTAGATATGTTTCATAACCGAAGTTTCCTGCCATTCGAGTTGTAGTAGATACACAGTGATTTGTAGTTATTCCAACTATCACTAACGTATCGATATTCAAATTTTCTAACTGCTCTTTTAAATCCGTTCCGATAAAAGCACTATTTACGTCTTTGGTAATTATTGGTTCGTTTTCGGTTGGCGTTACATTTTCATTAAATTGAAATCCTCCGTTAGAGATATGTAATTTTGACTTCAAGTTTTTGGAGCTGTGTCTGATATGAAAAATTGGCAAGTTTAATTCTCTCCATTTATTCAAAATTTCACCACAAATAATTTCAGCATCTTTGTTATTTCTGTTCCCTCCCCAATAGTCTTCATCTAAAAAAGCCTTTTGAACATCTATTAGGATTAATGCAGGTTTCTTTTCTCGTAATTTCATTGATTTTATTTATTGTTTTATGCTACACAACTTGTTTATATCCCCAACATTTCCCTGTTTATTCCGAAAACTCGGGGGGCGATGCACAGGTTTTTATTCTTTATATCCCTGCCAATAATTTTAAAAAGCATGCTAGGGTCTTGTAAACATACTATTTTTTTTCATTTTTATTCAACATTTGAAGAGCATGCGATACTTCGTTCAGTGGCGCAGCAAGTATGCAAGATGTATGTTTTGTATTAAAAGCACTCATACGGCACATTTTAATCCTCGTGATTTTAGCATGCAACTAAATTACACGGTAAAATGAAAGCCCTTAAAAGGGCTGATTTGTATCTTGTTTTTATAAAATTAATGCTTGTGCAACGATTGCCATTGTTATGTGCAGGCTTTTCCGCATTCTATTATTTCAATGAAGTTCTTTATAAACTCATTTGTATATTTCCCTTTTGGGTCTAAATTAGGGTCGAGAATCGTAATTTCAATTCCAACAGCTTTTTTGCTTGATAGCAACGGGATTAGCAATTCCCTAAACTCTTTATATGTAAGTCCGTCAATTCCTCTGCTGTCAACGGCAGGCATAATTTTATCGTTCAAAACATCCACGTCAAGATGAATAAAAAATCCATCTAAATTATTTTTCCGTACTAATTCCAAAAATCGATTTGCAGTTTTTGCAAGTCCATTGTTTCTTAATGTTTTTAAATCGAAATATTTTATTTCCGATTCCAAAATCGGACGTACATATTCTTGGTCGTATTCTCTATTGCCAACACAAAAGACGTTCTTTTCTTTGAAGTAAGGTTTTTGATTAAAAATATTGGACAGTTTATCGTGCCCGTAGCCAGTAACGATTGCCAAATCCATTCCTGCTGCACCACCAGTTCCAGAAAGTTCGGGCCAAATAAAGTCGGTATGTCCGTCAAGGAAAAAAAGTCCGTAGTTGCCTTTTTGTTTTAGGGCGATTGAGTTGCCAATGAGAATGCTACAGTCTCCGCCAATGATTAGTTGAAAAGTATTTTCGTCCAATTTGTCGGACAGCATTTTACTTTGATTAATTGCGTATTCAATTATGTTGTCTGCATTTCTGACGCTTGATTCAACGTCGAAATCCATTGCATATTCAGGCGGTTCTATTCTTAAAATATTATACGGATTAATTTTTTTATGAAAACCGTGTCTTTTTAACCACTCCGGTAGTTTTTTGACGCCTGGTTCAATTTCAGATTCAGTCTTTTTTAGACCTAAATTTGAAGGGAATTCTAATATATTAATTTTGTTACTGTTCATTTTTCAGCTTGCACATAACGTTTAGTGTATGATTTCGTAAGGGATTGAGGGTTTAAAATCTGTCAATTATCACTAAAATTGATGCAGGTGATACCGCTCGAAAACCTCTGAAACCCTTATGAATTATACAAATTGTGTGTGCCCAGTATGGGCATCTTTTTAATTACGCTAAAAGTAACTTTAATCTAGAGGGTGCAAATAGCGTGTAAAAAGACGCTAACTTTTCGATTAAACACAGAGTCGAAGTTTTAAATTTTTCTTCTTATTTTAAACTTCTCAAAAAGCCAAATTTAAAAATTTGGCGGTCTTACTAAATTAGCAAAAACCTCTTGGAAATCCTATAATAGCTATGTTTTATACACGTTGTTGCCATTTCGTTGTTTTTCAAGCTTTAAACTATTCAACTATATTTTGTTTTCTGTTTTTTACCGTTTGAATTAATTCGGTTAGCATTTCGTTTTATTAACTTTTTAATTTTGATTATTATTTTTCTTTGCATCTCTCATTATAACTAGCATTGTAATTATCATTGCAATAATTAAAATGACATTCGAAATAATACTAAAAGGTATTTCCTGAAGATTGTCAAAGTCAACTTTCGAAATATTGTAAATCATAAGCACAATATTTCCGATAATTATTAAATATATAAAGTAAGTTTTTTTCATTTTCGTTTTAAATTCAGCGTTTTGTTTTTCAATTATTAGTTGTTTTCAATTCTGTTTGAGAGAGCGATTTCGGAACTTGCTAAATTCCATTGTGATTTTCATTCCGCATTTGAGCGAGAATTCAGCTTAATTTACTAAGCATTTTCTTTGTTAAAAATCAGTTCTTATAGAATCCAATTTTTCCATTTCCGAGTGCGTTTCGCAATGAATGGCAACAATAAATGTAAGAATCGTAGCTTGGGTTCGCGAGCTGGCTTTGTGCAGCTATGATTCTTACATAATGTTGGCGTGTCGTAGTTTTCATCTACCGAGTTTCATATGCGCCTCTGTAACCCATACTTCACTTCTTCAAAATCAGTCAAATTTAATTGTTAGTTCAAAGCTGTTCCAAAGTGTCTAATATTTCTAATGTTTTATTCATATGGGCTTTTATATCCATTTTTTGTAAGTACCCTAATTATTCTGATTCGGTTATAGCGTTGCAAGAAAATTGGATAGATATTAGCGTATAAGTTGATTAATAAAATAATAACCCAGTTAAAGGTTGATATATTCTCGTATTCCATACCAACAATCAAAATAAAGATGAGTAAAAATATCAAGTGGATTATCTCATACTTTTTTGTGTTTCGCTCAGCTTTATAAAGTTCATTAAACCTGTCTTTATTTCTGGCGCTTATTTGTTTCACGTTTTTCCAACGCCTTACTAAATCCCCATCCGTAATCAAGTATTTTTTGAACCATTTAATACCCAAAAATTCATAAATGCTTTTGCTCTTGTAAAACTCAAACTTCTTGGGATTAAAATATTGCCTCATGAATGATATCCTAAGTGTTTGTACTATTGTGTGTGCCCAGCATGGGCATCTTTATTATATCGAAGATATGATATTAATCTAGAGGGTGCAAGTCCCTTATGGGCAGGGATAACCCTTCGTCTACGCTCAGGACAGGCTCTTTGAACCATTAGCAAGTCGCAAGCTGGTATATCGTGAGGTATGCAGTGAAGGTTATTGCGATTGAATAATGAGCAATATTAAGCAAATTTCGGTACTGAGGAACACGAACCATATACCGAGGCTATGAGGTCGGATGAGCAGGCACATTTGGTTTTCAGCGTTGGCTTTGTATGTCGGCAAAACCAAATGTACCTGTTTGTGCGTGGGCTTTCTTTGTATGTTGCCCAACGGTTCTGAGAGAAGTTTAGGGGTGAGACTCCCCTTTACCTACTCGACTAGCGGTTCGTTGCTTTGTCTGGAGCAAATAGCTTCCACTGTCCCTCGGAGATAACTTCGATGTTTCCATCAGTCACTTTAATGGCTGTATTGTCGTCAATCGCATAAGATGGTACAGGTATCGTAGTAGCTAACTTTTCTAAATTTGCCAAAGAATTTTCTGGAAACGATTCGTGATCCAGATGAGGATGTAGGGCAAAATCAACAATTCCCAGAGATTTATCACTTTTTCCTAGCAGAGTATGGTTATCATAGGTCGTTCCAAAGCGGGTCATAATCATACTCCCAGCACTCAGACCCACGTAGACCGTCTTGAGTAGCAGCGATGGTAAGAGTTCTGCCAATCCGGACTGCTGCATCCAGTAACACAGATATTGGCAGTCACCGCCTCCAACCAGTAAAGCATCAGTTTTCTGGAGTGTCGGGATCCAGAGTTCTTTTTTAATGCTGGGCAGCGTAGTCAGTTCCAGCACTCCCAATGACTTCCAACCCAATTCGCAGAAAGGGTCACCTAATGTTCCGCAAATCACCTTTCTTGCTATGTCAGTACCTTCGGCTATTGCATATATTGCGGTGGGTATAAAAAGAGCACTTGCCTCAGTAATCGGTTTATTTAAGAGGTCAACAAGTGCATTGCGTATGCTCGTATTGCTTATGCCGGCAGAAGTGAGAAGAAGTTTCATTTTATTTCAATATCATTATCCTGCTTGATAAATTTATTTTTAAGTTGCCAATAACCAAAGTTAACTCGAAGGTTGTAATTAAATCTTAAATTTTAATATGTTTAAAACAACACTTAATATGTAATACATAGTGTTGCAAACCTTGAATGATCTTGTCATACAAATGGCCGCTAACTTGTTTATACCCCCAACATTTCCCTGTTTATCCCGAAAATTTGGGGGCTATGCACAGGTTTTTATTCTTTATATCCCAGCCAATAATTTTAAAAAGTATGCTTAGCTCTTGTAAACATACTATTTTTTTTCATTTTTATACAACCTAATAGTTTATGAATCATTACCACATGTAAGCTTCACTCATTCAAGCCATAAGAACAAAAAAGCCAATCACAGCAGATTGGCACTTACTCCTGTTCTACTTGCACCCATTTTTATCGCATGTAATTCTTTCATCTGTGTTTACCCAATGACTTGGATTTTCTCGAGTGTCAAATCCACAACCTGTTTGTCCTCCTTTTTGTCCTTTATGGGCTTCTCCTGTTGGTATATGTTTTACTGACATAATGATTAGATTTATTTGTTATTCCTTCGAAGAAAACAAATGGTTTTTGAAGCACATTACGGGATTCCGCAACCTAAGGTGTTAAATTATGTAGAAACGGAAATCACATACCCTATAAACCCTATAAACCCAATAAATACCAAAAAACCTAATATATGCCACCATCTAGAAGGAACAACTAGATATGCATTATATGCGGTCAATAAGTTTTTTGTCGAGGTTGAATACAATACCATAACCAACAAAATTGTAAACAAGGTAAGTTTTAAAACGGGTGATAAACTGGATAGATATAGTAATTTAGATTCGCTTATATGACAGTAATTGTTGCAAAAATAAAAACCAATCCCATCGGATTGGCTAATCATAAAGTTTATATTTTGTTTACTTTTTTATTTTTATTTCGGGAAACATTTCTTCTGCTTCTTTAAAAAAATCAGATAAATTCATATTTTGAGCGACACAAATGTTTTCAATAGTTTCAAAACTAGTTCTATACGATTTATCATCCCTAATACTCCTAACAGTTTTTTCGCCAATATTGTTTTTATCAGCGAATTCACTATTATTTGTTACTTTACTGATCCATTTCGCAGCAATATACTCTACTATTTTGCGATTCCTATCTACCATTATAACAAAGAAAAGCAGACTCAACAAAAATATCTCGGATTCAAATCCGAATATTGAATAATTTTCATATATTTGTTTCAATAACATATATTTGTGATTCTTCTTTTAGAAAAATATTAGAAGCAATTGCTTTGAATCTCGCATCAAAAAACTGGTAATTTTTTAGCAAACGAGATAATAAGCAGATTTGCTCACGACCCGGGCGTGGGTTTCTCTCTTATTTGTTTGCGGGTATACCAGTACCTTTGATGCAATAAGTTGAGTTTCCACGCCCATTTGTTTATATACATTAGGATTTCTCAACATTTCTTAGCATTGGTTTCTTCATTTTAACTGGGGTTTTGCAATAACGTAAGGTTTAAAAATGGAAAACCTATTAAACAGCATAAGGTATAAGGGTTTAAAGATTACCAAAGCGCAATATGGTATTGTGTTTACGGTATACTATATCCTTTTTCCTAAAAAACCAAAGTGTCCTGTATAGGACCGAACGTTAAGAAAATGTCCGGTGGACATTTTTAGTGAGGGGCCAGCCGATGTGCGGGCAAATTATGCAAGCAGCTTGCAATACAGGCTGTAAGGCCCTTTTTATGTTAAGGAGTGACGATAGACTTTTAGGCTGTATAGATACAGCCCCGGTATTTAGACATTATATACCAATTCTGGAATAGAAATGGTATATCTCCTGTAACTGACGAACTGCACATAATCATGGCAACCGGCCATGTGACGAAAACAAACATAGACATTATTGTTCATTTCTTTTGCTCGTCCAAAAGAAACGAACCAAAGAAAAAGACGCCCTGTCGCGAGGTTTTTTGGTTGCTTAGGCAACCAAACCAGGGTGTAAAACCTAAATGGTCTCCAAGGTTTCGACCATTCTTAACGGTTTTACACCCTATAAACTGCTGACAGGGAACTTCCCGGCCTAGCCGGGATATGGTGATACCCGTACATGATGTACGGTGTGCGAAAATAAGGATATACCTTGAAAATTAACACTAATCAAAACTCAAGGATGATAGATTGTCACAAATCAATTAACACAAAAGGGAAAAAGGTTTTTTCCTGTATGGTCTACCAACTCCGCTTAAATGGTGGGATTGTCCCCTTGAGGGGACCTTAGGGGTGTAAATTAACAATGTTAATACTATGTACTATAAAAAAGGCCTCCTGAATATTGTGGAAGGTATCGCAGGAGGCCATGGTTCAAACAAAACTAACGTTTCATTTAAAACTAATTCAAAAATATGAAAAACACACAAACAATAAGGTATAGGAGCCTGATATTTTTGCTCCTGTTGCTCTATGGCTTTACAGTTATAGCACAAACTAAAGCAAATACAACAATACCCAATGATGAAGACCAGCATCGGATAGAGGGTGTGGTCACTGACAGTCAAGGCGTTCCCATTGAGGGCGTACATGTTCTCATTAAAAATTCCCGATCGGGTACATTCACAAACCGAGATGGAGCCTACATAATCAGCGCACACCCTTCCGATGTTTTAACTTTCTCCTATATAGGCTTTCAGGTTGAGGAAAGAAGGGTAGGAGAGAAGTCAATTATTGATGTCCAACTAAAAGAAGCAGTTACAGATTTGGGAGCTGTAACTGTTAATGCCGGGTATTATACGGTTTCCGAAAAGGAACGGACGGGGAGTATTGCCAAGATTTCTTCTAAGGATATAGAAACCCAGCCTGTAACTGAAGTATTGGCAACTATGCAGGGGCGTATTCCTGGGGTATTAATTACCCAAAACTCTGGAGTTCCCGGGGGTAGTTTTCAAATTCATATACGAGGACAAAATAGCCTTCGCTCTGAAGGAAATGATCCCCTCTATATTATTGATGGAGTTCCTTATTCATCGGAAAGTATCGGGTCTGCCTATACAAATAATAGTGCTATTCCGGGGTTAAGGACGCCTTTGAACAATATTGATCCAAATTCTATTGCGAGTATCGAAGTCCTAAAGGATGCAGATGCTACGGCTATTTATGGTTCCAGAGGTGCCAATGGGGTTATTTTAATAACAACTAAAAAAGGAAAACCACAGTTTAATTTAAATTACTCATATGGAACCGGTAGGGTTAACAGTTATTTTGATTTGATGAATACGGAGGAATATTTACAAATGAGGAGAGAAGCTTATGCGAATGACGGCGTTACCGAATATCCTGCAAATGCATATGATATCAACGGAATCTGGGATCAAAACCGCTATACAGATTGGCAGGAGGTATTTACAGGAGGCACCTCTGAATTTATGGATATCAACGGATCAATATCAGGAGGAGGTGAACAAACCCAATTCAGGTTAAGTGGTAATTATCATAGGGAAACTACCGTTTTCCCCGGTGATAACAGCTATAATAAACTTGGAGTTCACTCTAGTATTAGTCACAAATCAAAGGACGAAAGGTTTAGATATAATTTGTCAACTGGATTTACGATTCAAGATAATGATTTGTTTGGAGGTTCTTTTATGCCACTAATTGATCAATTGGCTCCCAATGCCCCGGCCCTATACAATGATGATGGAAGCCTAAATTGGGAGAACAGTACCTGGACAAACCCACTAAGCACTTTGGAAGATATCTATAGTTCAGATAGTAAAAATCTAATTAGCAATCTTTTAATTTCATATAAGATTTTGCCAGGTATGGAATTAAAGACGAGTATGGGGTATACTGATACTCGCTTTTTGGAGCATTCTATTAGTCCGTCTACCCGATATAACCCAGCTTGGGGGTTTACCAGTGAATTTACTTTAATACGAAAGAATCGGACGGTTTTGAATTCATGGATTATTGAGCCTCAGCTTTCTTACGCAAAAGAATTCGGTAAGTTTAAAACCTCTCTTTTGGTTGGAGGTACATTCCAAAAACAAGCCTCATCCAGACTTGTAATGATTGGTAGTGGTTTTTCAAGTAATAGCTTAATGGAAAATATAGCGGCAGCCTCCTACCAGGAAGTCATTACAGATGACAAAACCGTTTATAAATACAATGCGGTATTTGGAAGGTTGAACCTATCTTATAAGAATAGATATATTATAAATATAACTGGCAGAAGGGATGGCTCCAGTCGATTTGGCCCAGGAAAACAGTTTGCTAATTTCGGTGCTATAGGAGGTGCTTGGGTGTTTTCTGAAGAACCTTGGATTAAAGAATATCTGGGGATCTTAAGTTTTGGGAAATTTCGTGGAAGTTATGGGGTGACCGGTAATGACCAAATAGGTGATTACCAATACTTGGATACTTATGTCGTCAATGGAAACAGATACGACGGCATACCTGTAATGGCGCCTTCAAGGCTTTTTAACCCTAATTTTAGCTGGGAAGAAAACAAAAAACTGGAGTTCGCATTAGAAGCAGGATTTTTTAAGGATCGTCTATTCTTTACAGCTGCCTATTATAAAAACCGGTCTTCTAACCAACTGGTGGGAATCCCATTACCGGGAACTACCGGGTTCTCATCTATTCAAGCCAACCTCAATGCTACGGTTGAAAATAAAGGCTGGGAGTTCTCACTACACTCTGAAAATCTTAGAGGGAATGATTTTTTCTGGTCTACTTCTTTTAATATTAGTTTAAACCGAAATAAGCTTGTCGCTTTTCCTGGATTAGAAGAATCGACGTATGCCAATAGCTATGTTATCGGGGAACCCCTCAATATATTTAAAAAATATAATTATTTGGGATTAGATCCTGAAAGTGGATTATATCAATTTACCGATTATAATGAGGATGGAATCCTTTCTCGTCAAGATGATAGAGAGGCCATTCATGACTTTACACCCAGGTATTTTGGAGGGTTTCAAAATAATATTAGATACAAAGGATTCACATTGGATTTCTTATTTCAATTCGTAAAGCAGGACAATTACAAGGGGGTTTATAGTACAGGATTACCTGGTGGAATGTCAAACCAATTAAGGAGTGTTCAGGATCGGTGGCAACAACCTGGCGGCAATGCTACATACCAACCCTATACAACTGGGTTAAATACAGAAGTTTATCAGAGGTTTGTAAACTACTATCAGAGTAATGCCATGATTGGGGATGCCTCTTATATAAGGCTTAAAAATATTGCCTTGTCATATACCCTTCCTAAAGAAGTACTCAGATCAATAAAGTGCAGTTTTTTATTAAAGGGGCAAAACCTACTGACCATAACGGGATACGATGGTTATGATCCAGAATCTATCTACACTAATAGTTTACCACCCCTTCAGGTATTAACTACCGGAGTGCAATTAAATTTTTAACATAAAAAACACAAAATCATGAAACGGTATATTCATATATTTTTTACTGAAAGAAATATACTTTCTTATTTACACCTATTCTTAAGATCCTTTCTCCTGAGCCTAATTATGGTTTGGGGGCTATTTTTAAACTCTTGTGAAGATTTTGTTGAAGTGGAACTGCCGACCTCACAATTGAATGCAGATGATGTATTCGATAATTCAGAATCTGCAAAAGCTGCCCTTAATGCCATTTATGCAGAAATGAGGGATAGTGGAATACTAGGGTATTTAGGATCCCGTATGGGGAACTACAGTGATGAATTGGATCATTACGGAACCGCAAGTTCTGAACCTGAGTTTTTTCATAAGAACTCACTTACGTCTTCAAATCTAGCTGTCAATAGATGGTGGAATGATGCTTATTATCAGATTTATTGCGCTAATGATATCATAGAAAGGGTAGATAAGTCAGTTCATCTTTCAGGGGAAAATATAAATCAAATTAAAGGGGAAGCGCTGTTTGTCAGAGGATTAATACATTTTTATTTATCTCAGCTTTATGGAGATATTCCATATGTAACAACAACAGATTATGAAGTTAACACCGTAATATCCAAAACTTCACAGTCGGAGATATTCAATAAGATAATAGATGATCTAAGAAAGGCTTCTGATTTACTTAAGGATTCATACACCACCAATAATAGAACACACCCCAATAAGTCTACAGTGATGGCATTATTGGCCAGGGTTTATCTTTATAATAGTAAGTGGCAACAAGCAGAGGAAGCATCTACCTACGTCATAAACAAACAGGACTTGTACCCTTGGAGTGATGATTTGGAATCTGTTTTTTTAAAAGAAAGTAAAACTACCATATGGCAGTGGTCACAAGAATTAGATGGTAGTAATACGATTGATGCCACTGAATATTTTTTTAACAGCCCACCGCCGGGACATGTGGCTTTGACATTAAAACTAGTGGAGAGTTTTGATGCTGATGACCTAAGGTTAGCCTCTTGGATAAGAGGTTTGTCAGATGGTGAAAAGATGTGGTATCATGCATATAAGTATAAACAAAACGTTACTACTGAAACCACAAAGGAACTCACTGTTGTTTTTAGAATAGCTGAGCAATATTTGATTCGTAGTGAAGCTAGAGCCCAGCTCGGAAATTTAGGAGGTGCTGACTCTGATTTAAATATGGTACGACAGCGGGCAGGACTTCCACTAATTGAATCTTCAAATAAGGAAGCTTTATTAGCTCTGATTTTGCAAGAACGTCGGCATGAGCTATTTACTGAATTTGGGCATCGTTTTTTTGATTTAAAACGTAACGGTCAGTTAGATGCAATATTAAACGGAAAACCAGGATGGGATAGTACAGATAAGCTATTGCCGTTACCAGAGGATGAGCTTTTAGTAAATCCAAATCTTGAACCACAAAATCCGGGTTACTAATGTGTCAAAAAGATCAACATATAAATATATCCACTAAAAGAATGGTATGTTTTATGGGAAAACTATGGATGATTCTATTTTGTTTATATGCTCAAGTGGCTTTTAGTCAACAAAATATGTTAAAAAACATTACTCCCAAGGATTACGATAAATGGTATCGCCTAGGGATTCCTAAGGTGTCAGATAATGGTTCGTGGATAGGATACAAACTAGATTATAAAAAAGCTCAGGACACCTTAATTATAAGACAAACCCAAGGTCAAAAAAGATATGTTTTCCCGGGAGGAACAAGGTGTTCATTTATTGGAAAAGATAGGTTGAGTTATAAAGACACTCAAAATACCTTGCAATTGGTGGATTTGGATACTGGGAAATCCGAAAAACTCCCGGGGTTTACTCAAATTACACAGAGTGAGAATAAGCGTTATTTGATACTTTATAAAAAGCAAGAAAGAGAATTGATTATAAGAAACCTTATAACGGGCCGATCAAATACTTATGATAAGGTTTATGATTTTAAGTACAGCAAAGCATCGGAAATGGTATCAATAGCTATAAATAGATCAAAAGGAAATGAATTAAACCTACTCCATCTCAATAATTTGGATCATATAGAACACATCTTTACCAACCACCCTAGGAGGATTGAAAAAATTGATTGGAATGAAGATGGCAGCCAACTAGTTTATATGCTTGAGGCTAAAAAAGGAACAAAGGATTCCTTAGATTCAGGAATTTTGGGTTATTATAATGTAAAAGAGGAAAAGCCTCGTTTTCTTGATTTAAAAACAGCCGAAGGTTTTCCAAAAGAATATGTTCTAGCTATGGATAGTCAGTTGCCTTTCCGGATTTCAAAGAATGGAAAAAGGGTTTTCTTTGTTTATAAACGAAAAACTCCGCTCATGTCCAATGACATTCCTGAGGTGTGGAAGGCAGATGACCCGTATATATACAAGAAAATGGATTATCAGATGAACTGGGAGAATACCAATATGATTGGGATGTGGGATATTGAATCCAACAGGTTTATTAAGGTTACAGATACTAAATTTCCTAAGGCAGTAATTAATGCAGCTCACAATTTTGCACTGGTATATAATCCAGCCACTTATGAACCATATCCACGGGCCAACCCACCAATTGATTTTTATCTAAAGAACCTTAAGACTGGACAAATGAGGCTTCTTTTAAAGGGGCATCCAAATAGTTCAAAAAGTATTTTTTTAAGCCCTTCCGGAAATTATCTGGTTTATTTTAAGGAAAATCAGTGGTGGTATTATAACCTTAAGAAAGATCGGCATATCAATTTAAATCAAAAATTTAAGATTATAAGGAAGGAACCACTTTCTTATAATTCGGCTAATAAATCCCTTCCCCCGGGTTGGGGGGAAGGTGAGAAAACGATATATATGTATGATGAGTTTGATCTGTGGAAGGTTCCTCTGGGAAGGGGAAAACCTATTCGTATTACTAATGGCAGGAATAAAGGTATCCGCTATAAACTCATTACCAAGCCTGAAATAGAACCCGAAAGCAAAGGAAGTTTGGGTATCTATAAAAATAATCAACACTTATTATTCTATCTAGATACTGAGGATAAGATGAATTATGGATATGCTATTAAAAAACCAAATGAAGTACCTAAAGAGATCACTTTTAAAGAAAGTTATATGTTTAGGTTTTGGCAAAATAGCTCGAAAGATGGTTCTGTATTCGCTTATTTAGAGGAAAATAACAATGTTCCTCCTAGGGTTATGTTGTATAGCGCTAAAACAGAGAGTCTTGACACCGTATTTCAGGGGAACCCGCATTATAATCAGTATAAGCATGGAACCTCAAAAAAAGTGTATTACACCAATAGATATGGTAAAAAACTCTCTGGGATTTTACGCTATCCAGTTGATTATAATAAAGACTCTCTTCACCCAATGGTAGTATATGTATATGAAACACAAAGACAGTATTTCCATCAATATAAGAACCCAGGAATGTATAATGGGGTTGGGTTTAATGCTGCGAACCTTGTCAATAAGGGGTATTTTGTTTTCTTACCGGACATTGAATATAAAATAGGAGAGCCCGGTTTTTCAGCAGCAGATTGTATTGTGTCTGGAACCAAAGCAGCAATTAACTCCGCTGCTATCAATCCAAATAAGGTCGCACTGGTCGGACATTCCTTTGGTGGATATGAAACACTTTTTACCATTACCCAAACCGATTTATTTACAACTGCTGTCGCCGGAGCAGGAATAGGTAATTACCCAAGTGAATATCTTTATATAGCAGATAAGTCTAGGCTTAATTTTGCAATGTTTGAAGATTATCAATTGAGGATGGGGAAACCGCTCTTTGAAGACTATCAAGGATATCTGGATAATTCACCAGTATATCATGCTAAAAATGTTAGTACACCTTTGTTGATATGGTCAGGGAAAGAGGATTTTCATGTAAATTATTATCAGAGTATTTCATTTCACTTGGCCTTGAAAAGGATGAACAAAAAAAATACCCTTCTTTTATACCCCAATGAGACACATGCTTTGAGCAATCCAAAAAATCAAAAGGACTTAAGTCTTCGGATACAACAATGGTTGGCTTATTATCTTATGGATTCTTCTAAAATAGATTGGATGTCAAAATAGTTTAATGTATAGTGTAGATATATAGAGAGATCGCCATATTCAGGCGATCTCTCATTTAATCAACAATATTAATTATTGTTGAATTGGACGATACAATTCTTGAGTACATTGACTTCCTACTTTCAGAAATAAAGGTGTTCCATTATCAATGTAATCTACCGTACAGACATTACCCGTAACCGTGGTTGTACATTCTTCTTTAACAGCACAGGGTTCTTGAGGATCACTAGAATGAATGCGTCCATCAACTAAATCATCTGCTTCAGCCTTCACACTCATTGCGTGGGTGGTAAAAGCTCCTGCTACGGCCACCGCCATTATCATGACGGGCAACCATTTTTTTAAATCTGTTCTCATTGTTTTACAGTTTTAAAGGTTAATACTCTATAGGCTTATGATCAGTCGCCTATAATTCAATCGTACGATTTATTTTTGTATCTTTTTATCCTTACAGCATTCTTTTTAGGTCATACCGCACCAGTTTATTCCCTGCAAAGCCATAGAAATGATCTCCTATGACAAAGAAGCGTCTTACAAGTGCTCCGGACTCTTTATAGATATAAAAACTGGTTCTGTAATTTCCGGTACTTAGTTCATAGACATCGATGGTCTCTGTTTGCTCCCAGGTTTTAGGAGGTTCATACCGTCCTTTGATCTTGGACCGTACATACAGCAGTCCATTATTAGCAAAAGATGAAGGATTGACCATCAGGGATGAAATGAGCTTTCGTTGGTTTCGACTATTGGTTTGAACCGTATCTATTTTAAGCTGGGCCTGCCCAATGGTATCTATGGTATGTCCCCTTCGTTTAAGGTTTAAACGTTTGTCCGTTACCGTAAAACCATTACGGTAATAATAGACATACACCAGTTCTTTGGTGTCAGTATCATAACTCAGGGTACCGTCTACATCAAAGATCCCGTCCACTTGTTTTTCCAATATACCCGGACTTAATGTATAGGGCAAGGAATCTTTAATTTGCATTGCTCCTAGACTGTAGGCGTCCTCATTGGAGTTATAAGCTTTAATGGCCAAACTGTCGTTTCCGATTATTTGGTAATCAGAGAACTGTACACTGCCATCCATTCGTTTTATAGTATTCCAATCCGAAGTATTTCCTTTAAGAATTCTTGATATTTGTCCGTCTATCAGATAGAAATAAGGCTCCTTAATCCGTACCTGAGCGGCAATAGAGGGAAGATCCCTTTCCGGGGCTTTGATTATTTTTACCTCTTTGGTTTGAAGTGCCGTGTCAATAAGAGTAACCCATAAAGGACTGCTATAGTTACCTAAGTATATGGTTCCGGCATTGGTTCCAGCAAAATAATAGGCGTTTCCCTTAAGTTCTATATCAGCTGTTTTTGGAATCCCATGGGAATACCTCCTGATAAAAGGATTCTCATGGTAGATCATACGCTCTGAGCTTAAGAACATTCCACTTACTGTTAAGATCCCAAACAAGCACAGTGATAGTGGTACTAACAGCTTTTTATGTTTCTGTCCCAGAGTTTGGCTTGGTTTTATAGAAAGCTGTAATGCTATAACAGCCAGTAACACAAAGACCAGATTAAAGACAAGGTGCTCTTTCCATCCCATTTTTTCCAGGACCCCACCGCAAGAGCAGGGAACAAAAGCCCCAAACCCAAGTATGATGTAGATATAGGCACTGAACATCACCATCAGGGTGAGGCTGCCTAACAATCCCACTGTTCTGGATTTTGAAAAAGCTAAAAGAAGGGCAATTAGTAATTCCAGTACTGGAACCATCCAAGCTAGCATTCCGGCATAGGCACTCAGCATAGGGGATTGCCCCAGTTGAATCTGAAAGTTTTCAAAATCCAATAATTTACTTATTGCTGCATAGACAAACAACAGTATAAATAAAAAACTGATGATTTCAACAATAATATTTTTATGTTTTTGTCGCCATTTCATATCAATTGCATTGATTTGATATTCAGTGGTGTAAAGTTAAAGAGGTTGATTTTTCCCTCTGGGATTATTACTTGTCTGAAACGGATTATTTAGGATAGTGCCAGTATGAGTTATGGAAGTTTCCTAAGGCTCCTGGGGGAGTAACCATACCTTTTTTTGAATACAGTAGAAAAATGGGCGGGGCTTACAAACCCGGTAAGTTTTGTGATCTCTTTAAAAGGCTTGTCTGTCGACTGTACCAATATATGTGCTTTACGGAGCCGTTCGTTTTTCTGGAATTGAAAAACGGTCATGCCATATAGATCCCTGAACCCCTTCTTTAGCTTGAACTCGTTGGTGCCAAATTCCAGGGCGAGACCGTTCAGTGAAGAAATCTGGTCTTCAGGGTTATTTTGAATGTGCTCTCCAATCGATCTTATTTTTTGGATGTCTTCATAGCTTAAAATGGGTTTGTAATCAGTGTTATCCAGGGTTTTCGATATCCGGCTTAAGTGTTTGTCAACTTTTTTCCTTAAACGATGTTCCATGATCGCATTGTTTCTCATTATAGTAGGGAAGGTCACCAAAAAAGTGCGGTCAGGGTTGATAGCTTGCTGAAAGCTTGCAACTGTACAACAAACAGGTAACAACAATCCTTTTTTTGTTTTGAAAGTCAGCTTTATGTTCTTTTCAGGAGAGGTTTCCTTTAATGCTTTTTTAAATGCAGTAGTCCATGTATTATATGAGCTTTTGGTGAGTAGATATTTAAGTGATAAACCAGGCAGTTCATTTTTTTGATAGTGTAAGTTTTGATGGCTATTAGGGGTAGCTTTGGAAATAACCCCTTTATCATTGAGCAATAAGAGGGTTTGTGTTACGGTTATATAAGAATCGTGCATTGATACATAACCTTGGTGGAGGAATGAATCCTCGATTTCCTCTGCTGTCATGTTCGTTAGGGCTATTAAAGCCTCCAGTTCATCCCTCTGGTCACTGCGTGCTATGCGGTAGGAGAAATTCCCTTTAGACATTTCCACTAATAATTGATATACTTTGTTAAGGCGCTCTTTTGTTTCTGCATCCATGTAATGATAAGTTTTAATATTGAAAAGGTAAAAGAGGGTTGCACTTCGTTGATGTCAAGGCTATAGAAATGATTTTAAATAGGCCAACCCTTCTTCCATTTCATTAAACACCTTGGTGGGTACCGGGGGATTATTGTTCTTTACATATAGTTCAGAAACAATATGGGATAATGGAGTGTCCGAGATAAGGGCCACAGCCTTGCTCAGGAGCGAACCTTCTGTTGACAGGTATCTGCGTGCATCTTTGTCAATGTTCTTGATGCCCCTGATATCACATAGGATCGGATAGGGGATTCCGTTTTGTAATTTTATCCGGGTAGCAACCACTTCAATGGCTTGTTGAAGGCCGATTGTTACCTGATCTTTGTATTCGAAGAATAGTATACCTCCTTGGATGGATATATACGCATAGCTGTTTTCTATACATTTTTTCATGGCACTTTTTAAAAAAGGGGGTTCAAGTTACTGATTTTTTAAAACCGATATACAGGGGAAAAATCCCCTTATTTTTTGAAAAACTTGTCTAAAACGGATTATTTTTTGTCTAAAACGGATTATTTGTACCGATTTAGGGGTTGGGGTAGGCTCAAGTGATTGATTTTAGTTAGCTTGATTTCTAGGGAATTGGCATCTGTTTTTACAGGTGATATAGGAATTTCATTTAAATTATATTCAAATGGCAAAAATCAAACACAACAATTTTCTGGATACGGTTGATGAAGTATTTACCGATGCTACCCGGCAGGGGGTATTGCACCTGTATGCGGACGGGGATGCATTTACCGGAAGGAAAATAAGCATACAGGGGAAAAACCTGTTCCATTTCGGGACTACGGGCTACCTGGGGCTGGAACAGGATATACGGCTGAAAAAAGCGGCTTCAGAGGCCATTTTCAGTTACGGCACACAATTCCCCCTGTCAAAGACCTATATCTCCCATCCTTTGTACCGGGCACTGGAAGAAAAGGTAACGCAGATGTACAACAGCCCGGTCATCATTACCAAAAACAGCACCCTGGGGCATATCGGGGTCATCCCCAGCGCGGTGGCCGACCGGGATGCCATTGTACTGGACCACCAGGTGCACTGGAGCGTACAGAGTGCCGCCAAAACCTTAAAAACCCGTAGTGTCCCTATTGAAATGATCCGTCACAACAACCTGGACATGTTGGAGGACAAGATCAAAAAACTGTCTTCCAAACATAAAAGGATATGGTATATGGCAGACGGGCTGTATTCCATGTACGGGGACGAAGCTCCTGTTCTCGAACTTATGGAGCTCAGCAATAAATACCCCCAGCTCCATCTTTATTTTGACGATGTGCACGGGATGAGCTGGACGGGCAAAAACGGTACTGGGTTCGTGATGGGCAAGCTCAGGGAACTGCCGGAGCACGTACTGCTCTTTGGCACGCTCAGCAAGACCTTTGGAGCCAGTGGCTCGGTTTTGGTGTGTTCCGACAAAAAAATGTACAGCAAGATAAAAACCTTTGGCGGCCCGCTTACCTTTTCGGCCCAACTGGAACCGGCTTCTGTAGCTGCGGCCATAGCCTCGGCCGATATCCACCTTTCCGAGGAAATCTACACCCTTCAGGATGAGCTGTTGGAACGGGTCGGGCTTTTTAATTCACTGTTGGGAAAAACAGAGCTCCCGCTCATAGACAAAAACAATTCCCCGGTTTTTTATATAGGGACGGGGATGCCCATTACCGGATATAATTTTGTCAACCGCCTGATGAAGGAAGGGTTTTTCGTGAACCTGGGCATTTTCCCGGCAGTTCCGGTAAAGAACACCGGGGTTCGGATCACCATTTCAAGGCACAACCGACCGGAAGAGATCAAGGCATTGGTAGATGCCATGGAATACCATTACCCCAAGGCTTTGGAAGCCACCCATACCTCCCACAATAAAGTATGCAGGGCTTTTAACCTGCCCGTAAAGTACGGGGATACCTCAGTAAAGGAGCAACCCCAAGGTTTAAATGCCCAATTTGAAGAAAGCATTTTAAAGATCGACAAAAAAGAATGGAACGCCCTTTTTGGGGACCGCGGGGTTTTTGATTGGGACGGCCTCCGCTTCCTTGAGACCGTTTTTTCCGGAAATGAAAAAGATGAAGCGAACTGGGTTTTTTATTATTATATCGTCCGGGACCAGTTGGACAGGCCCGTGCTGGCCACTTTTTTTACCCACGCCCTGTGGAAGGAGGATATGCTTGCCCCGGAACCCGTTTCAAAAAAGATAGAGGCCTTGCGGAAAAAAGACCCCTGCCATATGACCTCTTATGTGCTTGGCATGGGGTGCCTGTTTACGGAAGGTGACCACCTTTACCTTGACAAGGAACACCCTTTGTGGCATACCGCCCTGCACCAGCTCTTTGATGTATTGGATAAACTGGACCGCAAGTTGGCCCCTTCCATGATCGTCCTTAGGGATTTTGAAAAGGACGAAACGCTCAATGAGTTTTTCCACAACCACGGTTTTTTCAAGGTGTCCATGCCGGAATCCTGTAAAATAAACAACCTGGACTGGAAAGGACCGGACAGCTATTTGGGTTCACTTTCTTCAAGGTCGAGAAGGCATTTCAGGAAGGATATTGCCCCGTTCGAAGCACATTTCACCATAGAGGTATTGGATAAGATAAGCCTGGAACAGGGAGAAATATTCCATGCCCTTTTTGAGAATGTAAGGAACAACAACCTGGGGCTCAATATCTTCGGCTTCCCCAAAAAATTATTGGGCAATATGTCCGACAGCCCGGGATGGGAATTTTTGGTCCTGAGCTTGAAGAAAGACCATACCAAGGATAAAAAAACAATCCCCGTGGGAGTCATGTTCTGTTATAAGAACAGTGGGCAAACCTATGTTCCCGCATTTGTAGGAATGGACTATGACTATGCCCATGAGCACCAGGTGTACAGGCAATTGCTCTACCAAACAGTAAAAAGGGCCGGTGAGACCGGGCTTGAAAATATCGACTTTGGGATGACAGCGGTTTTTGAAAAGAAAAAGATCGGGGCAATAGTTATACCTAAGGTGGCCTACATACAGGCCAAGGACAATTATTCCATGGAACTCATGGGAATGATGGAAAACCAAAAATAACCAAACCTGAATGAACACCCCTTAGAACCTATGCCTTGAACTGAACTGCCTGTATTGCTGTTCTCCCAAGGTATTTTAAAAATTAGCCGGATGAAGGGAAAATATAAACATGTGATAGCAGGTTTCCATAAAAAACTGGATGGGATTGGGTTCGGTGAAAGGCTCAGCCTTAAAAAGGCCAATAAAGGGATCCATTTATGCAATAATGCGCTGTATGTACTTAAAGGGATTGTAGAAGAAAAAGGGTTTAAAGACAGTGAAGAAGAGGTTTACTTCTTTAAAAAAGTCAAAGCGGAACCCTTAAGTTTCCTGGTATATTTTAGTGAGGTCCGTTCCTGTGAATTGTTGATGCCCAAAATTGGCATTAACAACCAACTGTCCTTTTTGAAAAAGAAAATACGGCGGATCAACAAGTTCTTTAACCGGAACTGGGATTTTGTCCATTATATGGAACAGGAACTTACCTACCTCGACAAACAGTACTTCACAAGAGAAAACCAGGTCTTTCCCCTGTATGCGCTCCCCGAGGCCTGCTACCTCGATCCTAAATTCTTTACATCACACGATATGCTATGGGCACGGGTCAAAGGAATGAACCATTTTATCACCTATGTAAAAAACCTGATCAAGGTTTTTGAACTGATGGACAAAAGCAACTTCCCACAGGGCAGGAACACAAAATCCCTTAAATGGACCTCCTCCAAAGCTGCGCTTACCGAACTCATCTATGCCCTTTATACTACCCGGGTGATCAATAACGGCAAAGAGGGCATTAAGACTATTGCCACCACTTTTGAGATGCTGTTTGACACTAAACTTGACAATGTATATAAAACCTATTCGGAGATCAAGGCCAGGAAGGGGAGCAGGGCACGCTTTCTTGAAGAATTGATTGAGCGGTTCAACGAAAAGATGGATAGGGATGATGAATTTCCAAATGAAGGAAATGCCGGTTTGTAAGAAAAGTATTCGTTATTACGAACGGGTTACGTGTTTCCCTTTTTCTTTCCCTGTACATTAATTTTATTCCTATTTGCGCTTTTACAGTCAGGTTCAACCTTTCAAATCGTATCAAACAGCCCCAAAAATAAAATGTTAAAATTGATACGTAACTACGAACGCCTTACGAATGATTCCCGGTAAAACCCTTCAAATTTGTCAAACGAAAGTCAAATCAGTGCAAAGCCGCCATTTCATAAAAAAAGCGTAACCGTATCTGGTGGCTTTGTTTTTAAAAAACATAAAAAATGATGAACACAGAACACAAAACCCGAAGACTCCCGCAGCCGGAACGGTTCCCGCTGCGGAAAGTAAGACCGGAAGACGACTATGTCGATTTCCTGCACGACCAGGCCCAGGGGCCACGGCGCCGGCACCTGCGAAGATGGGCAAAACAGGCCGCCCTGATCCTTACCCTGTTATTGGCCTTCCTGTATGCCGGCCCGCTGCTGCGGCTGGTAGACAGCACCGCCGCCACGGTAGATGCCGGTACCCTGAGCCTGTTGCTCCTGGTATTGCTGGGCGTAACCGCCTGCCACCTGCTGGCCTGCATATTGACCACGCAACTGTACCACAGCTTCAAACGGCTGCTGGACAGCAATTTCACCACACATTCCATAAAACTAAGCTCATGGCAACACCTATGTATCTACTTAGGGGGTTATATATCCTTGTTTTGGGGTATGGCCACCTGGCTTTCGCAAATGATGTAAGCACCCTGCGCCGGATATACACGGCCGAAGTGGGTGTTAAGGAAGCCACCGGGAACAACGATGGCAAGCGGGTAGCCGAATACCTCCGCTATACCGGCCTGGGCGAGGGCTACGATTGGTGCGCTGCATTTGTAAGCTTCTGTTTTAACAGGGCAGGCTACACACAGCCCCGGACTCCATGGAGCCCTTCCCTCTTCCCCTCCCGTAGGGTGATCTACACCAACAAAACAGGATTAAAGGAACAGAAAACCCCCCGGGCAGGCGATGTCTTTGGCCTTTACTATGCCCGCCCGGGCCGCATAGCCCACGCCGGCTTTATAGACCGGTGGACAGGCAACTGGGCCTGTACCGTAGAAGGCAACGTAGATAATGCCGTAGTACGTAAACGGCGGCCTGTAAGCACCCTTGCCGTTATTGCCCGGTGGACGGATTGATAAATCAAATGTTTAATATTAAAAACTAAAGAAATGAGACGACCAAAATTAATCACAAACTACAGCTATCTGACGGATGGCGAACTGGCCGTACTGGCCACACGTACCCTGGATGCACTGGGGGAAAACACTAATTTTCCGGACCTGGACCCGCCCTTTGCGGAATACGAGCCCGTGGCGCAGGATTACCTGAGCAAACAGGCCATTACCGCCGCAGGCGGCAATCTCTGGGAAACAAAACAAAAAAACGAAGCCCGCACCGCCCTGATCACCATGATGCGCCGGGTAAGTACCTATATCAACAATTTTACTGACCTGGCTTCCATGCAGCTCAGTTCAGGCTTCTTTCCCGTAGCTACTCCCGGCAGCACCAGTGTTCCTTCTCCCTGTGAGTGGACGCGTATCCGTGCTTCGCGGAGACCGGGCGAGATATTGCTCGATTTCCCGGCCATACGGGAGGCCTACGACTACGAGATGCAGGTAGCCGATGAAGTAGATGAGACCGGGCTGCCCCTATGGCAGCCTGCCGGGACCAGCTCCAACTCGCGCGGCAATTTCCATGCGCCCGTAGAGGACGGTGTTACCTATTATTTCCGGGTACGGGCGCGCAATAAAAACGGCGTAAGCCCGTGGAGCCCCGTATCATCCATGCGGGCTGTAGTACAGGAATGATCATGGGCACACCACTAAAACTACTGATCCTGTGGGCCGGCTGTTGCCTTTTAAGCTGCTGCAATACCCAACGCCACCGGCAAAGCCAGGTTAAACAGCGCCGGGAAGTACGTATACTCGACTTCCGCGCCATGTCCGTCGAACAGCTCGACAGCTTGTCGGTGGTCCGGGTACACAGGGCCGGCCAACAACTGGAGGTGGTGGCTATCACCCCCGTGGGCCGCTTTAGCTATCACCCCGGTTCGGGCTTTAGCGGGGAGGCCGAAAAAGTGGTGGTTTACGGCAGGCGTAACACGGTTTACCATGCGTTGCAAAAGGAACATCATAACCATATACTACAGGAAAAACGCAGACTGCGCGACAGCAGCCATACCGCGGAAGCACAGCGGTACGAGGCAAAGGCCGTAGAACGTACCGGCACCCCCGGCCGGGGGTGGTGGCTGATCGTCATAGCGGTTATAGTCCTGATGATCCTTGTCCGGGTAATCCGGAAACGCTCCCGGTTATGGAAACTGCTGGGGATGTTATTCCCGGGCAAGCCCAAATAACCCCATTTAAGGGAATGCATATTCACTGAACCGGGACGGGTTGGCCGCAAAGGCAACCCGGTAAGCGGCGGACTGAAACCAGTTCGCCGCTTTTGTATTTACGTATACATTCACAGGCACCCCGGTAAGTGGTAAACAGAACTGCATATGCAGCAAACAGGGGTCATTACGCCATATACCCAACCCCCTGAGCCGTAAACGTAATCCGGTATGGCATCCACAGTAATCCGGTAAGCAGTTAGCCCAACGCGGTATGCCGTAAACATAATCCGGGATGGGTTTAACCTATTCTGGTATGCGGTATACCCATACGGGTATGAAATAAACAGCAACCCGGTAAGTGGTTCACACAACGCCGTATACGGCACACAGGATCCCTTACACGCCATACCCATCACCATGAGCCATAAATACAACCCGGTTAACCGCAAAGGCATTTACGTATAAAACCATAAGCAACCCGGTTAGCGGTTCAAGAGAGCAGGTGAGCTGCATACCAGGCTCCCTTCGACGTATACGGGGGGTGTTTATGGCTGTTTTTTTTGAAGATTTAAGCAGTAGGCTATAAAGAAAATTACTTACGGAGTAATCTACCTTTAATCCCATTAATGGTTTTAACCTGACTGCCGTCAGTCAGGCTATGTCGAAGACTTGCAGGTTTTTAGTGAATGATGCTTCGACAGCCCTTCGATACTTCGTCGAGCTCAGTACAGGCTAAGCTCAGGGTGACATTGCTCAGCATGACATCCCGTTTATTTTGAAATTACATAAACTTTGTTTTGAATTTACATACGTCTTATTTTGAATTTGATAAGGACCGAACGTAAAAAATTAGTCCGGTAGGACAGAGCGTTAAGAAACAATCCTGCGGATTGTTTTAGCGAATGAGCCAGCCGGCGGGCGGGGTGTGGATTATGTGTAAGCTGGTTGAATCATTAAAAAAGCCAAAAAAGAAGCAGAAATAACCCCCTTTCCTTGCGCCATCGTGCTCCGGCACTGAAGCTATGGCGGCACGCGGTAGGAGAGGATCTGCCTGCCGGTAGGCAGGGGTGAGGATATCCAACCGACAAATTTAAAGTTCAATTTTAAAAATGTCCAAAGTTCTTTTAAACTTTGGAAAAGCTAGTTCTTTTATGAATTCCTTTCAGCTGCTTACTGCAAACTGAAAATGCAGCAATCTTATTCTTACGTCCTAAGTCCTGAAGTCCTATGTCAAACAAAACTTCGTGACTCGACAATGCTTCGATACTTCGTCGAGCTCAGTACAGGCTTAGCTCAGGGTGGCATTGCTTAGCTCCATTGTTCTCCATTTTAAACCTTAAACCTTGAATTTTAAACCTTAAACCTTAAACCTTGAACCTTGAACCTTGAACCTTGAACCTTGAACCTTGAACCTTGAACCTTGAACCTTGAACCTTGAACCTTGAACCTTGAACCTTGAACCTTG
>NZ_JAPFGA010000011.1:0-16050 GCF_026241135.1 Galbibacter kalidii | reverse complement strand
GAACCTTGAACCTTGAACCTTGAACCTTGAACCTTGAACCTTGAACCTTGAACCTTGAACCTTGAACCTTGAACCTTGAACCTTGAACCTTGAACCTTGAACCTTGAACCTTGAACCTTGAACCTTGAACCTTGAACCTTGAACCTTGAACCTTAAACCTTGAACCTTAAACCTTAAACCTTAAACCTTAAACCTTAAACCTTAAACCTTAAACCTTAAACCTTAAACCTTAAACCTTAAACCTTAAACCTTAAACCTTGAACCTTGAATTTTAAACTTTAAATAACTACTCCCCAATCACTTCATTAAATGTCCAATCACATTCATAGGAAGAAACATTTTTTCACTATCAGGTAATTGCTCAAATCCGTACTTTTTATAAAACGCTACGGCATATTCATTGATTGGATCAACCACTACGGCCATAGCACCAATACTTTTTTGAGATAACGTATAAGCCCTGAACAAAGCATCTAATAAAAGATGTTCTCCAAGACCGCTACCTTTGGCTGTAATGTCTCTCGCCAACCGACCTAATAAGATTACCGGAGCGTTATAGTTCTTGGGTACTTTTTTAATAAATTTTTCGGGAATCAAATCTCTTCCAAGACTCTCGCTTGTCAATGTATAATAACCAATTACATTTTGATCTTTGTCAGTAGCAACAAAACAAGTTGTCAATCTTTTTTTAATATCTTGACTTACTTGTTTTCGTATGTAATCGGTTAAGGATTGTTCTTCACATTCAAAACACTTCCTGTTATGAGCCCTTTCTAATAAAGTAACCACCACTTTTAGGATGTTTTCGATTTGTATTTTTTCGCTGCTTCAACCAAATTTTGATTTGGTTTACTGTTCCCAAATACAGCATCAAAAAACACCTGTCGGTCTTTTTCAGTAGCTATGATCCTGTCATTCTTTGAGACAATTTCTTCCGCATGTTTTTTGACTATTCTTACAATAAAACTGCTAAAGGACTTGTCACCACTTAACTTTTGAGCTCTTTTAAAAATTCTCTTGTCCTTAGAAGATACTCTTAGTTCAATGCGTTCATCTTTACTTAAATGTGCTTCCATCATTTCTTTGATCTATACAAATGTACGGAAATTAACCGTACAAATAAAATTTAGATTCTAGGGTCTGTTAACACTACCAGAAATGATAGATTTTTGAGGATATTTTATGTCTATCGAGGCATTTTTGACGAATTTGGCAGCGTCAAATGAGGAAAAAATAACGAAGAGAGGCGGAAAATAAACCAAAAAGCCGCTTTGAGTGTGTAGTATTAACAGACCCTAATTAGTCCTGCTGCCTCGCATCCTGAAACTTCAGGCTTCTCGACTTTGCGGTATCTTATGTCAGTCACTCCCGACTTCTGACTTCTGACTTCTGACTTCTGACTTCTGACTTCACAACCTTTTTGGAATTTGGAAACTTTCATCAACTACTTCCTGAAAATGTTTCGATACTTCGACTACACTCAGTACAGGCTTAGCTCAGGGTGGCATCATACTCCATTTTAATGATTAAAGAAGAAGCTAAAAAAGAATAAAGAGTAGTTAAAGGAATTCTACCAGAGTCAAATAGCCTAATCAAAGAAAAGAACAGGGATGTAAAATTTTTTTTTCACATCTTCTCTTTTGTTTTAAGAAAATTTTATATTTTAGAGCCTAAATACATGGTTTAGTATTCCCTCATTCTAAATTTTGTAACCTATAAACCTGACGACCTACTATGATTGTTTATCTTCAAACAAAGGATATTCTCTTATTCTTTTTAATCACGATTATATATACAGGGGCATATGCCCAAAAGCAATATCCTGAAAATTTAAGTCCGGGTGAAATCGCTAGTGGTTTATACCTCACTCCCGTCTCGACATCAACTAAAAAGAATATAAAATGAGAAGAAATCACTTATTGCTATCCTTGTTTTTAATGCCATTGTTTGTTTTTTCTCAAACCAATACTTTTCCTGATTCTGGTAATGTAGGAATAGGAACCAACAATCCTAACTCAATATTATCTCTTTATTTACCACCTGCTACAGCTAGTTATCCTAGTTTAACCAGTTCAGGGGATATTGTTCAATCAATTCGAACTAGTAATAATGAATTGGAAATTGGGAATTCTAGGGGCTTTAATGATAGAAAATCCTGGATATTGTCACGCCATGCTAGTGAAGAAACTTATGGTCAATATTATTCATCACTTCATTTGCAACCTGATGTCGGCGTTAAGTCGCAATACAGGGGAGTAGCTATCGGATATCTGGCATCACAGGCCATACCGGTAGGTGTTCACCTTGCAGTAAATGGAAAAGTGGGTATAGGCACTCTTAACCCTGATTCGGAATTAGCTGTAAAAGGCAATATCCATGCCCGAGAAGTCAAAGTAGATCTAAACGGAGCGGTTGCTCCCGATTATGTGTTTAAGGAGGATTACGAACTTAAAACTTTGGAAGAAGTTCAGATGTTTATCCAAAGTGAAGGCCATTTACCCAACATTCCTTCTGCTAAGGAAATGGAAGAAGAGGGAATCCACCTAAAGGAAATGAACCTGAAGCTTCTGGAGAAAATCGAAGAATTGACTTTGTATGCCATAGAGCAGCACAAACAGAATGATCAACAAAATAAATTTATCAAAGCACTTTTGTCCAGACTTGAAAAACTCGAAAAACAGAATATTGAATTAAGTGAACAGATTGAATCAATAAAAAAGAAAATAAAATGATTAAAAAATTACTTTCAGTCATATTTTGCATAGTATCGGGTTATGGCTTTTCGCAGACAAATACTTTCCCGAATTCCGGTAATGTAGGTGTTGGTACTACAAGTCCTCAAGCCAAACTCCATATATTTAATGGAAATAATTCATATGGAGCTATCCTAGCCAATAGTTCTGAAACAGCATTTTCCCTGTACACTAAGTCCTTGGGAAGAGAAGTATATACAGAAGTTTTTAGACTAGGCCTTAAATATAATACTAATGAGAATAATGGGTTTATATCTTTTTACAGGGGAGGTTCTACTTCAGGCGGATTTCTTGGTTTTTCAACAAATGGGATTGAAAGAATAAGAATAAATGGAAACGGAAGTGTTGGAATAGGAACAAGCACAACATCTTCCCACAAACTTGCCGTCGAAGGCTCAATTGGAGCACGAGAGGTAAAGGTTGAAGCTTCCGGTTGGAGCGACTTTGTGTTTGAAAATGACTACAACTTGCCAACTCTTGAAGAAGTCGAACAACACATTCAGGAAAAAGGGCACTTAAAAGATATCCCTTCCGCTAAAGAAGTAGAAGAAAACGGGATTTATCTAGGTGATATGAATGCAAAGTTGTTGCAGAAGATTGAAGAGTTGATGTTGTACACGATAGAACAGCAAAAATTAATAGAAACTCAATCAAAGAAAATTGAAACCTTGGAAAAACTTTACACAGAATGAAAGAATAAATAAAACCTAACCTAACTAAAACTGCAATAATGATTAAGTATAAACTATTTTTTTCAGTATTACTACTCTTCGTCTACCATTCATACTCCCAGACCTATACAGGGGTTTTTAAGACCGTTGGAGGAAATACCGATTATCACCATTTTGTTAGAAATGGAAATGGTGCGGCCGTATATATCAATCAGGCCTCTACAGACGAAACCATACCTATATTAAGACTGTCAAGCGGCACGAGTGCTGCTAATCAAAATATAAAACTTACTGTTGAGAATAATGGTAATGTAGGTTTTGGGACTATAAATCCAATAGGGAAACTTCATATTGTAGATACAGGGACAATAGGAGCTAAATGGAATCCAGATAACAGTTATGTTAATATAGGCGGTGGCTTGATAATGGATCCCAATGAAATATATGGTATGAATACACTTCACATAGGAGCAAAGAACGGGGATTTAATAAAATTTCTAAAAGTCAATGATACAGGACATGATTTAAAAATGATAATAAAGGAGAATGGTAATGTTGGTATAGGTACTCCAAATCCCGGTAGCTGGAAACTAGCTGTCAATGGACAGATCCGTGCCAAAGAAATCAAAGTTGATACCGATTGGAGCGACTTTGTTTTCGAAAAAAATTATGCCCTTCCAACCCTTCAGGAAGTAGAACAACACATCAAAGAAAAAGGACATTTACAGGATATACCATCAGCAGAAGAAGTTGAGGAAAACGGGATTTACCTTGGAGAGATGGATGCCAAACTGTTGCAAAAAATTGAGGAGTTGACTTTATATACCTTACAACAGGAGGAAAAGCTGAAGGAGATGGATGAGTTGAAGAAACGGGTGGAATTACTGGAAGAGCACTTTAAAAAGTATAAGATAAAATGAGAACAATTGTTGTAATAATAACCCTACTGCTATTGCAGGTTGCCCAATCACAAAATGGGGATAATATGTATCTCGACAATGCGAAATACTTATATGCAAAAACAAATACGGGAGTCAACACAAGGACTCTGGGTATTAACAGCAGCAATAACCTTTACATAGGGAGTGTAGATGCAATGGTTAACAATTTGTTGTTCAACCTTAATGGGAGCACTAGGTTACTCATAAATGGTAGTAACGGTAATATAGGCATCGGCACTTCTATTCCTGCTTCGAAACTGGATGTCTTTGGAAATATACTACTGAATACGAATCTCTCATCAACCCCAAATACGACTACTGATTCTTACGGGATCGTTTTTAAATCATCGGGTTATGCTACTGACAACAGGAGCAGGTTTCAACATTGGAAGATCCAAGGACAGGGTAGGAGTCCTTGGGGGTCGGGAGATTTGGTGTTTTCGAGTAATACTGATGGATTTGGGTATAAGGAAATAGTGAGATTTACAAATACGGGAAATATCGGAATAGGGACTGAGAATCCCGGTAGCTGGAAACTAGCTGTCAATGGACAAATCCGCGCCAAAGAAATCAAAGTTGATACCGATTGGAGCGACTTCGTCTTCGAAAAGGATTATGACCTCCCGACTCTTGATGAAGTAGAACAACACATCAAAGAAAAAGGATATTTACAGGATATACCATCAGCAGAAGAAGTTGAGGAAAACGGGATTTACCTTGGAGAAATGGATGCCAAACTGTTGCAAAAAATTGAGGAGTTGACTTTATATACAATAGAGCAAGAAAAAGAAATAAAAAAGCTAAAAAAAGAAAACCTAAGATTAAAATATTTAGAAGAAGTGGTTGCAAAATTACAAGTTCAAATGAATGATTTAAAAGAAAATAAATAGATATGAAAACAAGATTATTCTCTATAGTGATTATGACATTGTCATTAAGCCCGGGTTTTGTCAATTCCCAAACATGGCAAAACCCTTCAACTCAGCTAAGTAAACTGTTCTTTAATGTAGAAGGAGCAGATCCTTCAATAGTGTATGAAATAGGGAGAGGGTTTCTAATGAATTCAAAATACCAAGAAGCAATAGAGTTTAGTGATGGGGGTGGAGCCTCTAACCTTATAATAGACGGAAGTGGGAAAGTAGGTATAGGAACTGTAACCCCATCTAAGAAACTAACGGTTTTAGGAAATATAGGATGGGGAGACACATATATTGGTAGTTCGTTAAGACAGGTGAGTGCTTTGAGGGAGACAGTTGTAAGTGCTAATATGAAGTTGGTTTTTATAGCCGATCAGGTTAACACATTGGACTCTGATAAAAGAATAATTTTCGGAGCAGGTGGCACATCAACCGATGGACAAGATTTTATTGAATATATGAGAATAGACCGGGGTAATGTTGGTATAGGGACTTCGAACCCTGACTCAAAATTGGCTGTAAATGGAAAAGTCCATGCCAAAGAAATCAAAGTTGATACAGATTGGAGTGACTTCGTTTTTGAAGATGCTTATTCACTCCCAACTCTGGAAGAAGTAGAACAGCATATTCAAGAAAAAGGTCACTTAAAGGATATTCCTTCTGCTAAAGAAGTAGAGGAAAATGGGATTTACCTCGGGGAGATGGACGCTAAGTTGTTGCAAAAGGTAGAAGAGTTGACGCTTTATACTATAGCACAGCAAAAAATGATAAAAGAGCAACAAGAACTCCTGAAGCAGCAAGAAGAAAATTTCACAGAAATAGTTGCAGAACTAAAAAAAGAAATAGAAACAATAAAGAATAAGAAATGAGAAAACTTTACTTTTTATATCTCTTGATACCGATATTTAGTTGGTCCCAGACCAATACTTTTCCCGATTCAGGAAATGTGGGGATCGGGACTACAAACCCTTCTTCAACACTTGAAGTTAAATCAGATGTCAATTCGGATTCAAGAATCCATATTAATACAGCCACGGATGGGGATCCTTCTATTATAAGATTCCAAGATTCGGGTGTAACAACTTGGGGTTTTCTGGCAAATTACCCTTCTCAGGGTAAGTTTAGTTTATACAATTATCAAAAAGGATCTCATGCTATAATCCTTAATGAAAATAGTGATGTAGGAATTGGAGCTTCAAACCCTCAGGCGAAACTTCATATATATGATTCTGATATTTTAGGAAATAATGCTGGAGATTTTCATCTTCTTTATCGACTTCAGGGAAGGTCTTCCCATCATTTTATGGAAAATACTTGGCTATTGAGAGATGCTAATGGAACTGGCTGGCTGCAGGCAAGGTTGCATAACGGAATTAGTATTGATGCTTCATTTTTAACTCCTGGAGTAAACACAAGAACTTGGTGGGAAAGAGACCCATATGATGATGTTCAATCTTGGGGCAATGGTTCGGAAGCTTATATGTCATTAATTAAAGGAAAACTGGGAATTGGGACAGTTAATACAGGTTCTCACAAACTTGCTGTGGAGGGGTCTGTTGGGGCTAGGGAAGTAAAGGTTGAAGCCAGTAATTGGAGCGATTTTGTTTTTGAAAAAAATTATGACCTCCCAACTCTTGAGGAAGTGGAACGGCATATTCAAGAAAAAGGGCATTTACAGGATATTCCTTCAGCGGAAGAAGTAGAAAAGAATGGGATATATCTGGGAGAGATGGATGCAAAGTTGCTACAAAAAATTGAAGAACTCACGCTTTATACCATTGAGCAAGAAAGAGAAATAAAACAGCAACAAAGCGTAAACAAAAATCATGAAACGGAAAATATAGAGCAGGAAAAGGAAATCAAAGAACTTAAAGCAGAAATAGCCGAATTAAAAAAACAATCTCAAAAAATTGAGGAGTTAGAAAAGAAATTAAATCAATTTATAAATACACTTGATAAATGAAAACATTATTCTTTTTAGCTTTTTTATTGATTTTTTCATGTTCATTCTCACAGACCTTGGTGGTGAATCCTCAAGATGCTGACAAAGAAGGTGGCGAAATAATATTAAAGAAAAGTAACGAGAGTTACAACTCTTGGAAAATTGATAATTATGCAGGGAGCTTAAGGTTTCATCATTCTAACGCTTCTTATTTTATAATGAATTCTGAAGGTAGCATTAGGTTGAATAATAGTTTAAGAGTTAATAATAGTCTTAACATAGTAAAAGAATCTATGCTGCCGAATGAGGGAAGTATTATCGAAGGTGAATGGGGGAATTATATTCTGACAAATAACACTACATCTAGGAATGTAAGGATAGGGGTTTCTAATAATGGTTATACAAGAGGAGAGATAGAAATTGAGAACAACAATTCACCTGGAGCGGATATTATTTTCAAAACATCTAATAGTAGTGGAGGGACTCAACAAAGAATGATTGTTAAAAGTGATGGAAGTATTGGAATAGGGACAAACACCACAGGCCCTCACAAATTAGCCGTTGAAGGTTCCATAGGTGCTCGCGAAGTAAAAATTCAAGCCTCCGGATGGAGTGACTTCGTTTTTGAAAACGATTACAGTTTGCCAACTCTGGAAGAAGTAGAACTGCATATCCAAGAAAAAGGCCACTTAAAAGATATCCCTTCAGCTAAAGAGGTAAAAGAGAATGGGGTTTACCTTGGGGAGATGGATGCCAAACTGTTGCAAAAAATAGAAGAATTGATGCTGTATACCATACAACAACAAAAAATCATAGAATACCAAGAGGAAGCGATAAAGGAATTAAGAAAGGAAATTAACCAACTAAAAAAGCAATAATGAAGAGTAAGATTATAGTATTGTTTTGGATGTTAAGCATTCAGCTCTGTTTTTCACAGACACTCGATGTTGGGTATTTAAATCCAAAACTAGGGAGTACAGAGCCATACAAGTTTATCCGTTTTGGAGATCCCTCAAATTATTTTGCAGGATTTATGTGGAACGAAGCGGAAAACAGCTTTGGTGACGGAGATGACTTTTCAATTTTTACTTATCAAAATAGAGATATAACATTCAAAACAGGAACGGGAAATTTTATAGTATTCCCATCAGGGGGTGGAAATGTTGGAATAGGAACAAAAACCCCACAATCTAAGCTTCAAATTCATGGAGATGTTATGATATGGGGACAAGAAACTATAAATGGCAGGGGGGTTTCACGGTTAAACTGGAAAGGACATTCTCTTGTTATGGGAACTAAAACAGGGAGATATGCACATAACGTAGTAGAGTTCAAACCAGGAGGAAGTTCCTCTGGGGAATTATACTCCGGATTAGAGTTCTATCAGGCTATAGATGAAAATACTCATGAAAAAAGAATACGTATTGCTTCTGCTAATAATTTGCCTACTTTTTTTAATGGCGGAAATGTAGGTGTTGGAACAAATAACCCTACAGCAAAATTGGATGTAAATGGAGTTACAAAAGTAAACAGTTTGAGCATAGACTCCAGTAATCCATCAGGCTCCGTGAATAACTTTTCAAATCGAGTTGAATTTATAAATGGGGGTTCTGGAGCTATTATATTTCATCCAGGCGAAGAAGATGAATTAATGTTTGGAATGCATACCAATGGCAATTTCTATTGGGGAACAGGAGGAAATACGGCATCTACTCCCAATTACTATAGCATGTATTTGGACGGGGATACAGGTAATTTAGGTATAAAAGGGAGGTTAGTGAGTAAAGAAGTGAAAGTGGATGTTGATGGCTGGAGCGACTTTGTTTTTGAAGACACCTATACACTCCCAACTCTTGAAGAAGTCGAACAACATATTCAGGAAAAGGGTCATCTAAAAAATATCCCTTCAGCTAAAGAAGTAGAAGAAAATGGGATTTATTTGGGAGAGATGGATGCAAAGTTGTTGCAGAAGATAGAGGAGTTGACGCTTTATACGATCGAGCAGGAGAAAAAGATAAAGACTCTTGAAGCTAAACTTGAAAAAGTAGATGAACTGGAAAAAAAATTAACCCAACTAATTAATGAAAAATAAAATGAAAAAATTCCTACTCATAGTATCTGTGCTTTTATATCAAACCATCTCATTTTCCCAAACTACCTACTCAGGGATTCTAAACCATACGAGTAACTATTTTACCATTCAGCCATACAATGCTACTTATGATGATGGCACTCATGTCAAAATCTATTATGATGGTAATAATAAGCGATTAAACTTTCTCAATTCTGATGATAATACAAGTTTCACTCGTTTAAGAGCTGGAATTATAAATGGCTACGGACTTATATCCGTTCTTAGGGATGGAGGTTATAGAGTGGCTATGAATGGACAGTCTGATGGTTATATTACAGGAAGGAATGATAGTGTGGAAAGAAAATTCTTAATCCACTCCAATGGAAATTCATTTTTTAATGGTGGAAATGTAGGTATAGGAACTGATACTCCCAGCGCTGTACTTGAGGTTAATAAAAGTATCAATAATATATGGAGTACAAAGATTATAAATGGGGGTGGACAATCTTTAGGTCTTCTAATTAAGAATGGTTATGGAGGAAGCCAGTCTACAAATTATCCAAGAATAATGCAATTAGAAGATGGGAATGGCAATATTAGGATGAAAGTGCAGAGCAATGGAAAGATCGGGATGAATACTGATCATATACCAAATGGTTATGTGTTGGCCGTAGGGGGCAAAGCGATAGCGGAAGAAGTAAAAGTTGTATTGCAAACCAACTGGAGTGACTTCGTTTTTGAAAAAGATTATGACCTCCCGACTCTTGAAGAAGTAGAACAGCATATTAAAGAAAAAGGCCACTTAAAAGATGTCCCCTCTGCCAAAGAAGTAGAAGAAAATGGAATCTATCTAGGAGAAATGGATGCAAAGCTATTACAGAAAATTGAGGAGTTGATGTTGTATACCATTGAGCAACAAAAGCGGATAGAAAAACTGGAAGAATTAGTGTTGGAGTCAAAAAAGAATAAATAGGAACAAAAAATTAAAAAATGAGAAGAATACTATTTTTCATATTGGTAATCATTATGATGAAGTCGCACGCACAGTGGACAGATAACGGAAGTTCTTTGACTACAAGTGATAATGTAGGGATTGGGACGACAACTCCCAGATCATCGTTGGATATCAATGGAACCCTTACATGGGGAACCGGAGCAGAATTATCAAATGCTCAAGGTGCTTCCATAGAGCTAAGGGGCACAGGAGTTCCATTTATCGATTTTAGTAATGATGCATTGAGTGATTATGATATGAGATTGATATTAAGGGGAAATGACATTTTAGAAATTCAAGGGGGAAACGTAGGTATAGGAACGGCTGCACCACTGGAAAAACTCCATGTATCTGGTAATATTTTGGCCCAAAAGTTAATGCTCAATGATCCACTAAGAATTACTGACTGGAATACCATATGGCAGAGTGGATTTTATGAGAGCTTTGAAGCTGCAAATGCTCCTGAGCCTTATGGTTGGTTCTGGGGATTGAACATGAACCACGGTACTAATAATGCTAATTATAGGTATTCCGGGCAAATTGCCATAAAAAATTCCTCTGCTTCTCCTACAATGTATTTTCGGAGCACTGATGTAAATGGCAATGGAAGTTGGGCGAAACTCCTCAACAATAGGGGAGATCAAGCTATAAACGGAAAATTAGAGGCTAAGGAAATAAAAGTAACTACTACCCCAACAGCCGACTTTGTTTTTGAAGAAGATTATAGTTTGCCAAATCTTGACTCAATTGAGAAATATGTAAATAAAAACAAGCATTTACCTGAAATCCCTTCAGCAGAAGAGATGGAAGCCGAAGGAGTAAATGTCGGTGTTTTTCAAATTCAATTATTGCAGAAGATAGAGGAGTTGACATTATATGTAATTGAATTAAAAAAAGAGACTGTTAAACAACAAAAGGAAATACAAAAACTTAAAAAACAAATTAATGATTAAAAAGACAAGTTCTTTATAAGTATTTAGGGACATAAAAAAATAACTGTTAAAAACTATATAAATAAAAAATGAAAATTTTGATCAAAATTAAGAAGTACAATTTTATAGCCTTTATTTGTTCATGTTGTTTAATGTTTGGACAAGAAACAGAAGGGGTTCAACTTCCAGATATTGTTCCTCCCTCTCCTGATGCATTTGCATTCGCGACATTTGGAAACATTCCCTTGAATGGTTCTACCGGAGGATTTAATTATTCTGTTCCCTTATTTGGTTTAAAGAATGGGGATATAATAATACAAACGTCTTTAGACTATTTTAGTGACGGGGTAAAAATAGATAAATTAAGTTCTGTTGTAGGAACAGATTGGGTTCTAAATGCTGGGGGGGTTATTTCCAGAGTAGTAAGGGATGAACCCGACGAAAAAGCTATGTATAGATGGTATCCAACAACGATAGACTTTAGCCAAGATTATAATAAGGTGAAGACAGCGGCTTCAAGTGAGGATCAAAGCTATGATACCGAGCAGGATTGGTTTTCTTTCAATGTCAATGGTATTAGTGGGAAGTTTTATATGGATGAAGATCTGAATATTACAGTTGATAGTGATAGTCCCATACTAATTACAAATAACGGTTTTAGTTCCTTCGAAATTACCGATGAAAATGGTTATAAATATATTTTTGGAGGGCTGGACGAGTATAAAGAAACTAATTTAAGCTCGAATACATGCAGTCACATTAGAGATACATATATATCGGCCTGGTATTTATCAAAAATTATTTCACCTACAAATAGACAGGTAACTTTTAGGTATCAAAAAAACTCTTTGTATTATGCCACTGCTATTTCAAATAACCTTACTTTAGAAGAAGATTGTTATTGCTCTCCATCTGCTAAAAGCTATGACTATAACCATCAGAAATGTGTGTCATATAATAGAATATCTGCTCCTATTATTTCGGAAATCATAGCGAATGATTCCAAGATAGTTTTTAACTATCTGGACAATAGGTTAGATATGATAAACGGAAACGGAGCGCTATTGGATCAAGTTATTCTATACTACAATAATAATCCTATAGAGTCTTTTAAACTTAATCATGTTACTACAACATCTTCAAACCATTTCGACGATAAATTAAGTGGGGATAATTCGCTTAAATATAGAATCTTTCTCTCGAGTTTAATAAAAAAGAATAGTCAAGGGAGTAAGAATCATGAATATAAGTTTGAATATTATAATAAAGAAAGTTTGCCATGTAGGCTTAGTTATAATAAAGATATTTATGGATATTATAATGGAGCAAACAATACTAAACCGTTTGCCTATCCTAAAGATCCTAAAGCTTATGAGATAGCCAGAAGGTATGCCAGTTATTTGTTAGGGGCCAATCAGGATCCAAACCCGGAACAAGCAAAATATGGGGTTTTAAGCAAAATAACTTATCCAACAGGGGGACATACAGAGGTTGTGTATGAAGGCAATTCAGATGTTGTATTGGTAGATAGTGAAGACGAGGAATCGCATTCAATATACTTATCCAAAGAATGCAATGTAATAACTAATGCCTCTGATTCTTTTACTTTTGTTTCAAATGGTTCTCCAATAAATTACAATGTTAACGCAACTGTTGATACATATATATGCAACAGTGAACCGGATCCGCTCCATGATCAATATTCTTTGAGTATAAGAGATCTTACCACTGGGGAAACGATAAGAGCATTTTCCAGAGACCAGGGAGAAAACGTTAAAACCGATCCCATCTTACAGTGTGGGGGGTATAATGAATATAATAAACCTATTTGTACGGTCAACGGTCATACTTATGAAATTACATTTACTGTAAGTTCTAAATTTAGTCAAATATCCGGAAGGGCAGATATATGGTATAACAGGGAAACGGAACAGGTAGAAGAAATAGGGCTTTCAGGAGGAGTAAGAGTTAAGCAAATTAGTGACTTTGATGGTACTAATGAATATAATAAAAGAAGCTTCCATTATAATTCTATGGCACAATTAGGTGCTCAAAACACTAGTTTGAATATTATTAACGAGCCTAAATTCTCGAGTTTTTATATGGTTGAAAAAAATTGCGTACCCGAATGTTGCAGTAATGAATCAGGTGTAGGTTTTGCTACATGTCAGTCGGATGTTATGTATTTGAATTCTTTGGAAAAAGAACGGTATTTTATATCCGTTGGAAGCCTTCAATCTCTATATAATAACAGAAAGCAATCTAATTATTATTCGGTAGTTTCAGAAATATTAGAAGAAGCTCAAAATAACAATGGGGCTATAGAAAGATATTTTCACTACGTTAATGATTCCAAACCTGCAATTATTAGACCCCCAGAAATCCCTAATACACCATATACGAATGTAAGTGATGTGTTTTTTGGAGTGGTGGATTCCGTTAATTACTACGAGCATAAAAACAATATATTTAATAAGGTTAAAAAAGAAAGTTATAAATATTCCATTGTCCATCAGGAAGAATCGCGTTCGACTGTTTTTAGCAAAAATTTTGATTATACAGGAATAGGGGTGCCTCAAGAAACTGTTGATAATATTTCAATTACTCAATACAAAAATATAATACAAAAGAAAAGGTTGAAATCAAGACATACAGTGTTATATGATAATAGTAGTGATGTATCAACTACGGAAAATTATACATATGGGCCTAGTCCGTACTATAATATGAAGGAGAAACAGTTAGAGACAAGTACAGAAGGATATACACAAACAACGAATTATTTTTATCCTCCTGATAAGGCTACCCTTCAGAATTTAACTTCCCGGGCATCAGCTGCTATTGATCAACTGATTCTTCAGCATAGGATATCCTCTCCTGTCCAGGTCAAAACCACGTTAAAGAATAACAACGCTACTGTTTTGTCCAAAACAGTTCAACGTACTAATTACAGAAATTGGCCCAATAATATAACAATGCCGGAGTATATACAGACATCAAAAGACAAACAGTCGTTAAAAAACCGTATTGAATACCTTTCTTATGATTCCAAGGGCAACCCACTGGAAGTAAAAAAGGTCAATGGCTCTACTATCAGCTATTTTTGGGGCTACAACGGGCAGTACCCTGTGGCGAAGGTGGAGAACGCAACCTATGCGGAGGTGATGGCCACGGGGGTCAACCTTTCGGTATTGGAGAGTACCACTAGTACGGAACCGGCGAAGCTGGCGGAACTGAACAAGATCAGGAACCACAGCAGCATGTCCGGGGCGATGGTGACGACCTACACCTACGACCCCTTGGTGGGGGTAAGTACCATTACCGATCCAAGAGGTGTAAAGACGGACTACGATTACGACAGCTTCAACCGTTTGGAGTTCATCAAGGACGAGACGGGCAAGCTTTTGGAAGAATACAAGTACCACTATAAAAACTGATCCCTATGAAGACCAAAATACTACTCAACGCACTACTCATTTTCAGCATAACGACGACGGCCTGGTCCCAGACCCCGCCACCGAACCCGGTAATACAGGACTATACACTGAACTCCGGTGAGAGCGACAGCTATACGGCGACCCAGAGCATCACCCTGAAGCCGATGACGTGGATCAAGGCGGGGAGCAGCTTTTCGGCCAAGGTGGTCCCGGACGCCTATATCGACATCACCTTGAGCAATACGGAGAACTACATCCTGAACCGGAGCTACCAAAGGGGGATGACGGGCACCGGCGGCATCCAGCTCAACGGCGACGTCATTGAGAGCGTGACCTATTTCGACGGCCTTGGCCGGGCGAAGCAGCAGGTGGAGATAAAAGCCTCCCCGGACAAAAAGGACCTCGTGACCCATATCGGTTACGATGATTTCGGGAGGCAGGACAAGGAGTGGCTTCCGTACAAGAACACGGGCACCCCGGGCACCTACCGCTCAGGGGACCAGGAAGTAAACACTAACAATTACTATGTGTCCCGTTACCCGGAGGATATCACCGGCACTGCCCCGAACCCGTTTTCCCAAAAGGGCTTTGAGGCCTCACCGTTGAACCGTGTGCTGCAACAGGCGGCCCCGGGCCATGACTGGCGCCTTGGGGGAGGCAGGGAGATCAAGATGGACTACCAGGCCAATACCGGGACAGAGGTAAAAAGGTACAGGGTAAGCATAACGGTCACGACGGCCAACACCATAAAGGTCTATACGCCCTCACTGGTGCTGGACGGGTCATATACAGCGGGCACACTGTACAAGACGGTGACCAGGGACGAGAACTGGCAGCCGGGTGATGGAAAAAACCATACCACGGAAGAGTTCAAGGACAAACAAGGGCGTGTGATCTTAAAAAGAACATATAATTACACTCCCCCTTCGGGGGAGGCGGAGGGGGCTCACGATACCTATTATGTCTACGACGACTACGGGAACCTGACGTACGTACTGCCGCCCAAGGCAGAGCCGCACTCGGCAAAACCGACGGCGACGGAACTGAACGAACTGTGCTACCGGTACCGTTATGACGAACGGAACCGTTTGGTGGAGAAGAGGTTACCGGGCAAGGGCTGGGAACATATCGTGTACAACACCCTTGACCAACCGGTGCTGACCCAGGATGCCGTTCAAAGGAACGGCGATGAGTGGCTGTTCACCGTCTACGATGCCTTTGGGAGGGTAGCCTATACAGGGATAGACTCCAACAACACAAGCAGTAGGACAGCAATGCAGGCGGCAGCCAACGCAGCTTCCAACCAATATGTAAGGAAAACGGCAACGGCCAACACCTATGCGGGGACAACGGTCTACTATACCAAGGATGCCTTTCCGGTCAGCTTTG
>NZ_JAPFGA010000109.1 GCF_026241135.1 Galbibacter kalidii | reverse complement strand
TGTCATGGGAAACGCCACTTTCGTCCGCCAGCCCCGTGCCCATGCATCGCGCAGCAGCAGCCGTCGCGAGCGGCTGACCATCGACTTCCGTCGGCATGGCCCGGCACTGTCTGCTATTGCGCGCTCGCGCCGCATGAGCGCGGCTGCGCTCGCCAGATCCGTCCTTGGCGAGTGGCTGGACGTGCAGGCTGTTGACGCTCCATCTGTCGCTGCGATGGGCACGGCGCCTGCCGCGTCGGTTCCGCTTCACAAAGAAGCCACCTTCGCCAAGGTGACCTTGCGCATGCCCGCCGACCGGGCCGCCAAGCTGGCCCGCGCTGCGCGTGCGGCCGAGTTGTCGCAGGGGATGTATGTCGCCCAGCTCCTGGATACGCGGTCAGTGGAAGATCCTCTGCCTGCCAGCCCTAGGGAGCTTGTGTCGTCGCTGGTGCGATCCAATGCGAAGCTGGCGGCCTTAAACAGCGGTTTGAAGGCCCTGGGGCGTGCACTGGAACAGTCCTCGTCCCCTG
>NZ_JAPFGA010000108.1 GCF_026241135.1 Galbibacter kalidii | reverse complement strand
CGCGCTGGGAGATCCCGCGCAGGGTGCGCAGGGCCCGCAGGCGGGCGCCCACATCGTCCGACATCCGGATGTCCTCTTGTTCAGACGGTGGCCGTCGTCCGGGCGCCGCCGGACGACGAGCCTCCCGTTGCGTCTCAGCAGAGCGCGTCGAGCTTCTCCTTGAGAAGCGCGTTGACCTGCTGGGGGTTGGCGGTGCCGCGGGAGGCCTTCATCACCTGGCCGACGAAGTAGCCGATCATCTTGCCGCGCTTGTCCGGCTCGGCGTCGCGGTACTGGGCCACCTGGGCGGGGCTGTCGGCGATCACCTGGTCGATCATCGCCTCGATGGCGCCGGTGTCGGTGACCTGCTTGAGGCCCTTGGCCTCGATCACCTCGTCGGCGCTGGCCCCCTCGCCGTTCCACAGGGCCTGGAAGACCTGCTTGGCCGCCTTGCCGTTGATGGTATCGTCCATCACCCGCCCGATCAGTTCGCCGAGCGCCTCGGCCGAGACGGGGCTGTGCTGGATCGGCAGGC
>NZ_JAPFGA010000107.1 GCF_026241135.1 Galbibacter kalidii | reverse complement strand
CTCCATGGGGATGCCGAGTGCGGCGTAGCCGGCCAGCACCGAGCCGGCCACCGAGGCCAGGCCGCCGCACATCACCGCGAACAGCTGGGAGGGGGTCATGCGGGCGATGAAGGGGCGTACCACCAGGGGCGCCTCGGTCTGGCCGACGAAGATGTTGGCGGTGGCCGAGAGCGACTCGGTGCGCGAGGTGCCGAGGGCCTTCTGCAGGGCGCCGCCGAGCAGCCGGATCACCCACTGCATGATGCCCAGGTAGTAGAGCACGGCGGTCAGCGAGGAGAAGAAGACGATGACCGGCAGCTCCTTGATGGCGAAGACGAAGCCGGTGGCCTCCACGTCGGCCAGGCCGCCGAACAGGAAGCCGATGCCGTCGTTGGCATAGGCCACCACCTGGCTGACCGCCGCGGAGACGGTGGCGAGCACCGTCTGGCCGGCGGGCACGTAGAGCACGAAGGCGCCGATGCCGGCCTGGATGGCGAAGGCGCCGCCCACCGTGCGCAGGCGGATGGCGCGGCGGTC
>NZ_JAPFGA010000106.1 GCF_026241135.1 Galbibacter kalidii | reverse complement strand
ACTTATCAGTTGTTACTTTAGCATCTCGGCTTATGTGGTCAACAAATATATATTGAAGGGATCGTGCAGAAAAATCATCTATCTTCATAGCGTACATACGTTTTACCTTTCCGTCTTGGGTCAACTGAACGGCTGTAACGGCTTTCTTTTTTTTGCTGTGATAACTTCGCCCTGTTTTGCCTTCGTCCTTGCCGCCCAGAACAAATTCATCAACGTGGACATTGCCATCCATAGGATAGTTCTTGCTTGATGACATAGCCTCCCTGACCTTGAGCATAAAAAGTCGTGCCGTTTTTTCGGTTACACCATAGCGCACGGCCATATAGCTTGCAGACAAACTCTTGGTGGTCGTTGCCATTTCAAAACAAATGAAAAATGCTTTGCGGACTCCAAACTTCACTTTATGGAAAAGTGTATTGGCAGTGGCTGATTCTATATGGTGGCAGATATTACATTGCCGAGAAAAACCTTTACGGTTTTGATAAGCATTATGATTGCATCTTGTGCATTTATATGCA
>NZ_JAPFGA010000105.1 GCF_026241135.1 Galbibacter kalidii | reverse complement strand
GGCAGCCACGAGCTGGCCGAGCTCACTCGCTACCGCCGCCTCGCCTTCAGCTTCCTGACCTTCAATACCGCGATCAGCCGCTTGCTGGCTGGCCTGGGCATCGAATGCGAAACGCGCCTGAAGAAACTGGCCCACATCGCCCAGCGGCTGGAGCTGCTGTACCCGCTCTCGAGCAGCGAGCGCTACTATGCCAAGCTCCACGCCAAGCTGCGCCAGAAGGAGGCCGCTCCCTGCCATTTCATCGGCAGCGAAGACATGGCCATCGACGCCTTGACCCAGGCCCTGATGGACGCCGAGGCGTCACGATGCTTCTATGAGCAACTGCGTGAGGCCAGCCCCGCCAGCCTTCACTTCTTGCTGGCCGCCATCGTCCAACAGAAACAGGCCGAGCTCGGCGTGCTCAGCGAGCGCTTGACCAGCGGCGAGGGCCTCACCCAGCCCGCCGCCCTGTGCTAGCCCTCGCGCGCCCTGAACGACAAGAGGCGGCCCTGGGCCGCCTCTTGTCATTGTGCCGGTCGCCAC
>NZ_JAPFGA010000104.1 GCF_026241135.1 Galbibacter kalidii | reverse complement strand
ATAGAGGAAGCCGGGATGGAACAGCTGGACCTCGAAGGGGCCCTCGTCCTTCCAGATCGCCGCCTCGGGACGGAAGCGGATCTCCCGGTATTGGTCGTAGTTCATCTCCGCCAGATCGGGCGGCAGGGACGAGTCGGGGGCCTGGTAGGGTTCGGCGGCGAGCTGCCGGGCGCGGTCGGTGACCCGATCGAACAGCTCATCCGGGGCGGCCGCCGAGGCATCCATGGTCAGGGCCAGGCCCCACGCGAGACTGAGGCGTCGTAGCGCGGTCTTCACGTGTGTCTTTCTCCATGTGGTCCCGCCGGCACTCCCTGCGCAAGCCGGGCCAGGAGGTAGTTTGAATCTTCAAGACGTGTCGTTGGCCATTGGTGTTGTCATGCCTTGAAGGACCGCAGTTTGATGCCGCAAGTCACCCTGAGTTCCCTGGCGCCCGTCCTCTCCCGGGCGAATGCTGCGAATCTTGCTCGCCCCGGTGCCGGTGGCGTTATCGAACAGGGTGATGGTGCCATCGGGCTCGAAATC
>NZ_JAPFGA010000103.1 GCF_026241135.1 Galbibacter kalidii | reverse complement strand
AGACCTTATTCATGGTTGGTCTCCACGCGGTACTCGTCGACGTACAGGCCGACGTGGTTGTCGGGAAAGCGAAGGTAGGCGCGCCCCTCGGGCGGATCCTGGTCCTCTTCGATACGGGCCTTCACGGCGTACTCGCCCAACCGCAGGTAGAGGATCGAGTAGGTGCCCAGGTCCTGGGCGTGCTCGACCGCCGCCTCCATGCCGCCTTCCACCGGCTCGCCGGATACCTCGATGAACTCGGGACGGATACCCAGCTTGACGTTGCGCGAGCGGGCACCGGCCACGGCCTCCCGCAGGCGCGTGCCGACGGCGATGGGGGTTTCGCCGGCCATGACCCGATCGTCCCGGGTCGAGACCTCGAGGAAGTTCATCCCGGGGCTGCCGATGAAGTAGCCGACGAAGGTGTGATTCGGCCGCTCGAAGAGTTCCCGGGGCGTGCCGAACTGCACCACCTGCCCCTCGTACATCACCGCGATCTTGTCGGCGAAGGTGGAGGCCTCGAGCTGGTCGTGGGTCACGTAGACCATGG
>NZ_JAPFGA010000102.1 GCF_026241135.1 Galbibacter kalidii | reverse complement strand
GGTGCGTAACGGCAAAAGCACTGCCAGACATCAGCGCTATCTCTGCTCTCACTGCCGTAAAACATGGCAACTGCAGTTCACTTACACCGCTTCTCAAACCGGTACGCACCAGAAAATCATTGATATGGCCATGAATGGCGTTGGATGCCGGGCAACCGCCCGCATTATGGGCGTTGGCCTCAACTGCGTATTCCGCTCTATTCGATCACGGATTGGCATCGAAGTCCGATCAGCGATTCGCATCCATTCGATCAACCGGGAACTTAACTTTTTCTACCGCTTTTTAACGCGTTTTTTCGCTGCTTTCCACTACCGGGGGATTTTTCCTCAGTGACTCTCCCTGAAGGACCACCCGGTGTGAGTTATGTACCAGTCTGTCCAGGATGGCATCTGCTGTTGTTGGGTTCTCCATCAGACCATGCCATTTATCTACCGGGAACTGACTTACCACTATCGTGCTACTTTGTCCGTAACGATCCTCTATGAGCTCCAGAAGGTCATTACACTGGGCGTTACTTAACTGTTCCAGC
>NZ_JAPFGA010000101.1 GCF_026241135.1 Galbibacter kalidii | reverse complement strand
AATTCCATCCCGTGGGAATCCCTTAAATAAAAGGAACTGGAATCGCCTTGGTTGTAATTGAACTTGGTGAGTTCATTCAAGGTCTGCACCAGCCGTTCCCTTTGAGTGGCCAATCCACGCAATTTCTCAAATTTTTGGATACGGTCATCCAGGTTTACGGAAGCCTTACTCGTTTTCACGCTCGCTTTTGTTTTTGCGTTGGCCGTTGGTTTACCAGTGGCTTCTTCGGTCAACTTCTTTTTTACTTCATTTTTGGATGAAGTGGTTTGCTTTTTTGCAATCCCGTTTTGTTTTACTGTTGTTGCCATAATTGAAAAATTTTAAGTTAAACAATGATTTATTGTTTTGGCTGCCTGGCAATGGCATTACCAAAACAGGGCAACAACGGCCACACTTTGGAAAAGGCAAGGCATGGGCGGTTATTTTTCCCAAAGGAAAAATGTTCGGCATCCCGAAGGGCTCGGCCTTGCAAATGCGGTTGGCGTGTGGCTACCTTTGCCAATGGTTTGGGATGCATTGCTAACAATTGGCAAAATT
>NZ_JAPFGA010000100.1 GCF_026241135.1 Galbibacter kalidii | reverse complement strand
ATTATTGGTACCGGCAGCTATCTGCCCGAGCAAGTGCGTACAAACGCCGACCTGGAAAAAATGGTAGAAACCTCTGACGAGTGGATTGTCACCCGCACAGGTATCCGTGAGCGTCGTATTGCCGCAGCGCATGAAACAGTTGCTACGATGGGCTTTGAAGCCGCAAAGCAGGCGCTGGCGATGGCGGGCGTGTCCGCGGAGCAAATTGGTCTGATTATCGTTGCGACCACCTCCGGCACGCACGCGTTTCCGAGTTCTGCATGCCAGATCCAGTCAATGCTGGGCGTTAAGGGTTGCCCGGCGTTTGATGTCGCCGCCGCCTGCGCCGGTTTCACCTATGCGCTAAGCGTCGCCGATCAGTATGTGAAGAACGGCGCGGTAGATTATGCGCTGGTTGTTGGCGCCGATGTGCTGGCGCGCACCTGCGATCCGGCGGATCGCGGAACGATTATTATTTTCGGCGACGGCGCCGGCGCGGTTGTACTGGGCGCCTCCGAAGAGCCGGGCATTATCTCGACGCATCTGCATGCCGACGGCAG
>NZ_JAPFGA010000010.1 GCF_026241135.1 Galbibacter kalidii | reverse complement strand
AGCAAGGAAACAATATTTAATAACCTTATTACCAAAATGGTCAATAGTGATGTTGTATATCAATCGAAATTGATAAGTAACTAACTACTGACCTCTAATATTTTGATTATTTACAACATCACTCTCGAATTTCTGAATGTTTACGGATAAGTTGATTGAGGGTGTTTCTGTACACCTCAACTTTAGCAGTATCTGCTTGAAAAGCTTGTTGGTATTCCTTTAGGATAACAGGGATTAACGGTTTGATACTTTCTATATCGAAATATAGCCTGCCGGTTCTTCTGACAAAGAAATCGACGGGATTTTCAATACATTCATAATCTACACTGAAACGAAATTCAGCGATGGCCATGCGTTCATAGGCCTTTTGCTCAGTCAGACTGTTGTACAATGCCAAAATAGTTTCGGTTTGTTTGCCATAAGTGGTCACTAGATACCAAGCGTCGTATTCGGCGAATCCGTCATCTTTAATCTTATTGTAAACTGAATTGATATAGGTCTGTACTTCAGCAAAATTTTTCCAAGGTCCGCCACAAAGAGGGATATCATCGGTATGGCATTTTTTGGTTTTTATTCCATAATCGTCATCGATCATTTTTGTGATCTTATCCACGGTTCTCTCTGCCATTTTTCGATAACCGGTCAATTTTCCACCTGCGATGCTGACCAATCCGCTTTGGGAAACAAAAATCTCATCTTTTCTCGATAATTCAGAAGGTGATTTTCCTTCTTCGTGGATCAAAGGTCGTAATCCGGCCCATGAAGATAGAATGTCCTCCAGCTGTAAGTGAATTTTCGGGAACATGTGATTCACAGCTTCTATCAGATAGAGAGCATCTGTGATGTTGGCATAAACATCATTTTTATCTTCGGTATAATTGGTGTCAGTCGTGCCTACATAAGTGATTTTCCCCCTCGGAATGGCAAAAATCATCCGTCCGTCGGGAACATCAAAATAAACCGATTGTTTCACCGGGAGTTTTTCATGCGGAAAAACAAGGTGTACGCCTTTGGTGAGATGCAGGGAACCGCCTTTTTTCGACTGATTCACCTCCCGAAGATCGTCCACCCACGGTCCAGTGGCATTGATAACATATTTTGTATTGATGGTATAGCCCTTGTGGGAAATCATATCGGTGACATGAACGCCTTTTACCTGTCCGTCTTCATAAACAAAATCCTTTACCTGTGTGTAGTTGATGGCTGTGGCATCAAATTGCAATGCTGTTTTGATGTTTTCCAGGGTAAGCCTCGCATCATCTGTTCTGTATTCTGCATAATAACCTGCCCCTTTCAAAATGGAAGATGGTAACAGTGGCTCCTTTTCCAAAGCCTCTTTCTTCTCCAGCATCCTTCGTTGATCGTCACCCTCTACCTGGGCGAGGATATCATAAATTTTTAAACCGATGGAAGTAAGCCATTTCCCGTAAGAACCGTTTTCTACCAGCGGGAGCAACATTTTTTCCGGGATGACCAAATGAGGTGCCAACTTATGCACAACCGACCTCTCGGTGCCCACTTCTTTCACCAACCAAAAATCAAATTGTTTTAAATAGCGTAATCCGCCATGTATAAGTTTGGTGGATTTGCTACTGGTGCCTGAAGCAAAATCTTCTTTCTCGATTAACGCTACTTTGAGCCCGCGTGAAGCGGCATCCAGTAAAATTCCAGCACCAGTGATACCGCCACCAATGACCACAAGGTCAAAAGAAGTGTTTTGTAAGGATGAAACAATTTTAACTCTATCGAGGTTGGAGAATTTCTGTATTGTCATTCATGTTTTTTGTAGATGGAAGTTACAAATTTTAGCTGAATGTCAATATTATGTTTTATCAATTTCGATGACAATACTTTTTTCATTTCCGAAGGAATCAACAACACTGATCTGATGTTTTCCGGGAGCTGGAAGTATTGCTATTTCATGAAAGGTTTTTGTATCCCCGATGTAGGTGTCGTCCAGATACCAAAATACGGTCACATCATTTTTTGGATGTGCTATTTTACAGATCAATTCGTTAGTCTTCCCTTTAAGGTTTTTAGTCAGTACAATTTTACTGTTGTTTTTGGGATATATAAAATCCAATAGATTTTCGCTGCTGCTTTGACAACCGAGTTTTACAGGTGGTAAACTCATATAATCCGCATTGGTGCTTTTGTAATAATACTCCATAAGTGGAGGCAGTTTAAACCAAGCCTGGGTAATCATCTCTTCCATAGGATAGCAAGAAGCGTTGACCCGAAATTGTTTTTGCCGGTCCAAATGCACCAATTGATGATAGGGACACACTTTAAACCGACTTCCGGAATTGGGGACACTGCGTTTTTTGCTTGGACAAATAGGGGAGGCGAGAAATCCGCTATCGGTACAAACCTCTACTTGGGTTAAAGCATCAAAGGGGGTTTGGAACCACGAAGTTTGAGGCAAGAGATCAAAAACATCAAAGAGCACCGGAGCGGCACTATTTACCCCTGTTAATTGAGGTCTTCCCTCTCCGTCGGCATTCCCGACCCAAACCCCAACTGCATATTTTTTGGTGACTCCAATGGCCCAGGCATCCCTGTTTCCATAACTTGTTCCGGTTTTCCAGGCAATTTCTTTGGAAGAATCGAAAAACTCCCAGGCTTCGTCACCTTCAGGCCTGTTGACCTCCTTTAAAGCATCTAAGGTCAAAAAGAAACTTCCCGCATCAAAGACCGGTTTTTCCAGTTGAATGTTCCCTAAGTCCGCTTTTTGTTGCTGAAGAAAAACAGGGTCTACAAACTCATTTGAATAATATTCGCTGGAGGTTTGCGTAAAATGATTTACGGTAGAGGCTATTCCGGCGTAAGCCTTGCATAGATCCCATAAATTGCTTTCGGCACCTCCAAGGATAAGCGACAAGCCATAATAATTGGCAGGTTTATCGATATCCTTTTGTTTGAAACCACCTAGTTGCTCCCTAAATTTCTCCAGTCCGTATTCCTGCAAAAGACGTACAGCAGGGACATTTAGTGATTTTGCCAGTGCTTTTTTGGCTGGTACTGCCCCTGAATATTGTTCGTCAAAGTTTTTTGGGTTATAACCTGCAATTTGGGTGGGAACATCGGCCACCAATGTGTTGGGGAGCAGTTCCCCGCCATCCAACATGGCTGCGTATAAAAAGGGTTTTAAAATGCTTCCCGTGCTACGCGGGGCTTGTATGACATCTACATCTTTTTGGTTTTTTTCAGTAGTTGGGGTGTTGCCGACATAAGCAAGCACTTCCCTACTTTCGATATCCAGTACCAAGACCCCCATATTGAAAATTTGATTTTGCTTTAACAGCCCGTAATGCCTTTTTACAATAGAATTAATTTGCCTTTGAAGGCTGTAGTCAATCGTGGATTTTAATTTTCTTCCTTTGAGTTTTGAAGAGACAAATTGTAAAAAATGGGGCGCTTCCTGAGGTAATGGATATGGTTTTAAGGGAAGCTCTTCGGCAATAGCCAAGTGATAGGTAAGGGAATCAATTTGCTGCTGTTTTAATAGTTTTTCAAGTAGTTTATTTCTTTTTTTGAGCAGTTTTGCCTTGTTTTTCCCGGGATAGATTAGCGCCGGGGTATTGGGTAAAACAGCCAAGGTTGCACTTTCTGCCCAGGAAAGTTGCTTGGGAGCTACTCCAAAATAGCGCCAAGAGGCAACCTCAAGGCCTACAACATTCCCTCCAAAAGGGGCATGTGCCGTATAAAGTTTTAGGATATCATCTTTGGAATGTCTCAGTTCCAGACGCGTGGCGAGAGTTAGTTCGATGAATTTTTCAAAATAAGTGCGCTTTTTCCCCTTTCTTGAAAGCCTGATCACTTGCTGTGTAAGGGTGCTGCCACCACGTACGATTTCTCCGGATTTTAAATTGGTATACAGTGCTTTCGCAATGGAAACCGGATTGAAACCCGGATGTTTGTAAAAATAACCGTCTTCAAACTGAAGAATACACTGCTTAAACTTTTCGGGTACAGAATCACTCACGGGAAACCGCCATTGCTCATCGTCGGCGATCCTTGCCCCTAATAATTGTCCGTCTTTACTTTCCACTACTGTTGAAGTAGGGGCGTTGAAAAGTTCACTGGGCAGGCAAAAATAATAGCCGATCAGAACAATGATAATGACAAGGCTTTTTATACGATGTTTTTTAAACAAGAATTCGCTGAGATCGCTTAAAAAGCCTCTGATGTTTGTTTTCTGATTTACTGAATCACTTCTACCCATTTACCTTGTGTTCTTACCATAAAATCATTATCATACATGGCTTCACATTGTATGCCGGGAAGATAATATTTACCCAAATAGGAAGCATTCAATAGCACCCGGAACGTCTTGCTCTCATTTTTCTTCAAATCGAAATAGAAATTGGCGCGGTCGTCCCTCAAATCGGTATAGTTTGCATCATTTTCATCAAAAGATCCAAAATCGGTAAAACGCGTGTTTACAATTTCCCATCCGCTTGGGAATATTTCAGTAAGCGCCACATCTTTGATGCTTTCAGTCTTGGTATTGGTAATGGTCACTTCAGCAATAAAATTAGTGCCTTGGGAAAGCTGGTCTATGTTGATGCTATTACCGTCACGGCCTTTATAATTTACAATGGTCTTCAGGTTGCGCTGCTCGGTTTTTTCTTCTCCAACCGGTAACTTTCCGGTGGTCATTAGCCTCACAAAGACAGTTCCGTCTTTTTTGTTTTCTATGTTGATGCTGTTATTCCCCTTGCGGATGGGAAGACTCCGATTTGCCAGTGTTTTATCGGTTTCAACGGAGTTTTCACCATTATTGATGGTATAAGAAGCCGTAATGCCTTTTCCGCCGATATAGTTGGCAAATTTAGCCATTGACAACAGGCAATAGGCGGTAGTTTGAGTGCTCATCCAACTATCGGAAGACAGGTTTTTAGCTATGGTCTTGGCCAGTTTTTGTGCTTCGTTTTTATCTTTGAGGAGCACAAGCGTTTCCAAAGCCATGGCTTCGTTTCTTTCGGGGGAACCATAGGTGTGATAATCGTATTTAACAGGATCAAAACTGATATTGGCCGCGTTAAAAACCGATGTTGCTGCTTGTTGCTGACCGATAATCGCATAGGCAGCTGCCAGACGGTGTTTGGTTTCATTGGAAATATTGGGTGTTTCCCGTAAGCGATTCATGGACGATACATCTGCATTTCCTGCCATTGCCAAGGTGTACAATCGGTAGGCTTGTACGAGTCCGGAACTTCGTCCGGAGTTTCTCCATTGTTTTGCCTTTTGTTTTTGGTATTGAATCCATTTAGACTTAAATCCGATTGGGAGTACATATCCTTTTTGTTCAGCCTCCAATAGGAAATGCCCTGCGTATGATGTTCCCCATTCACTGGCACGGTTTTGTCCCATCCAATAAGAAAAACCACCATTAGGCAATTGAAAATTACGCAATCGGTTAATCGCTTTTTCGATGTTTTCTTGGATTTTCTTTTTCTTGTCGAAAGTAAGATCAAAAACATCATCCAGATACAGTTGTGGAAATACTGCAGAAGTGGTTTGTTCCACACACCCATGGGGATATTGAATGAGGTATTGTAATCTTCCTGAAAAATTCATCGGAGGAAGTGTCGAAAACTCTATTTGGGCGCTGTTGCTTCCGTCAACCCCAAAGGTTTCCATGGTCAATTCCTGTTCTGTCCCGGCCTCAAGGGTAATTTCTTTTATTGAGGTGGTATATGGATTTGGGTTGACCACATCCAGTTCTACTTGATAGGAAGCTTTTTCTCCATTGGCTGTTGCTTGAACTTCCACTTGGCCAATTCCGGTAATCTGATTTACCTGCACATCAAAATACACCATTTGTTCATCGGGTTGATCAAAAGTGATGGTTTTGCTGCTTTCGCCAATAACCTCATATGTTTTGTCTTTTTTGAGGCTTACGGTCACATTTTTGATGTTCTTTTCCATGGCAAAAACAGTGACTGGTAGTGTAACGGTTTCTTTCGGGGTAATCTTTCTCGGCGCAGAGGCCAAAACCATCAACGGTTTTTTGACTGGTGTTGTTTTTTCGGCAATGCCGTAGGCATTTTCCTGAGTGTTCCCAGCGATGACCATAGTTCTTACCGAACCAATGTATTTTGGCACATCAATGGTATGGGTGTTTGTTTTGCCTTCCTCCAGTTGAAAAGGCCCTAGATAAACCACCATGGGTTTAAAGCGGTTTGCTTTTTTGTTCTTGGCACCTGCTGCTATACCATCTCCACCAATACTGAAAATTTGATCGATACGGCCTCCAAAAGCACCGATAATATCGTCGTAAATATCCCAGGTTTTTACGCCCAAGGCTTCACGGGCAAAAAATGTATCCCACGGATTTGGGGTTTGAAAACGGGTAAGGTCCAAAAGCCCTTCGTCTACAACGGCAACCGTATAGGTCATCGCCTTTTTATTGTTTTCCCCTACTTTAATCTGGAAACTCGACTCCGGTTTTAGGCTATTGGGCATGGCGATGGTCGGCTCTAAAATAGTCTCAGGATTGTTTACGGTAATAGGAATAACCCCATACATACGTATAGGGGCATCGTTTATGGTGGAAGCATGTGGTTGTATAAGGGAGATGTGGATATATACATTTGGGGTGTACAAGGCTTCAATGGGCAATTCGAATTTGGTTTCATCTTTTTCAGGGGTTACCCACATGGATTTAAGCACTTCGCTTCCGTTTTCTACAGTGACCAAAGCCCTTCCACTTTCACTTGAGGGAAAGGTAACAATAGCTTTCTCCCCAACGTTGTATGTGTCTTTATCCGAAGAAAAAACAAGCATAGTAGCTGCTTCGGGATCTTGATTTTTGGAATTTCCTGCCCAGCCCGGCCAATCAAAATAGATGGTCTCTCCGGTGGCGTGCTTTCCTTCCGGATCTTCAACCCGAACTAGATAACGGCCCCATTCGGGGTATTCCAATCCGAATTGAAAATGGGCTTTTCCACTACTATTGGTGTTCAATGTAGTGCTAAAGACTTTATCTTGGTAATTGCTTCCGTTGTAGGAGGAAAGGTTGTCTTCTGAAGTATCCCACCACCAGCGCCAATCTATTTTATGGATGGTCACTTTTAAGTTTTTTACCGCTTTTGGCTTTCCGTTTTCGTCAACGGTTGCCACTTCAAAGTTGTGCTTTTCATCCGTGAGGAGCATGTTTCTTCTGGCATCGCCATCGGGAACCCTAATCCCTACATAGGTATTGTATGGGGAATAGGTTTTGGAAAACACATCGGTACTGAAATCACCTCCATCCTCATAGGCTTTGGTGATAAAAGTCGTTTTGAGCATTCCCGGGGCTTTGCCTTTTAGTTGCGGACTTAAACTAAAATCGGTTTTTCCTTCAGCATTAACCTTACCGTCAAAAATGGTTTGGTCTTCCGTGGTAAATTTCCGTGTAGGGTCGTCAAAAACAAAGTTTGGAAAACCCGTAAAAGATGTTTTTGTAGATGAAAAGCGAGCCTGGATATCGCTTTTTAAATTCTTGGCTATGGCTCCGTGTAGCCAGCTAATCGCCATTTTACCTTTGATAGGTTTTTGTGCACTTAGGATTTCCTCTTCAAAATCGACTTTTATTTTAAGCCGGTTGGGTTTAATGGTTTCAATTTTTAAACTTTTGGAGAAGGAAGCTCCGCCTACATGGACTTTTGCCAGCCAATTTCCGGTAGGAGCATCGGGGTCAGTCACCACATTGAAATTGTAAAAACCGCCCATGCCGTTGGTTTTAACTTCTTTATGGACCAATTTTCCATAGGGGTCAGTGAGCTCAAATTTTATGGGATGTGAATCGGGAATATGGTTGTTTTTATCGTTTAGGACAAAATTGAGGAACAAAGTATCGCCGGGACGCCACACGCCACGTTCACCATAGATAAAGCCTTTCAATCCTTTTTGAAGCTCGGCTCCGGAAACATCAAATTTACTTACCGACAATGCGTTGGCATCGTTGAGCTTGATGTATGTTTTTTGATTGTCCTTTTCGGCAATGGCAAAATAAGCTGGGGTTTCAGCATCAAAAATAGTAGTTCCCGATGCCTCGGTGATAACATTTCCGATGGGTTGCTGTTGGTAGTTGTAAAAAGTGACCTTTGTATCAGCCAAAGCCTCGGTGGTGACAATATTGTTAGTACTTACAAAATAACTTTCGTTTACACCTTTTTTTACGGTAAGTGCAATATCACTGGCTATGATATTGGTTTTTACGGTTTTGTTGTAGTAATATGAATTGCTGCAAGGATTGTCCCTTTCGTTCCAATTGTAATCGTAATAATAATTGTTGTAGTATGAATCATCGGTTGGATCCCATTCCTTGGAAGCAATTACGTCTTCTTCAAAATTATCAAAATCGTTCAGTTCGAATGCTTCAGTATCTTCAGTATCATTGCAGGAATAGGCACTGTATTTTTTTCCGAAGGAAAACTCCACGCGGTAGATGGCACCGGGCTCCGGGGCGATAAGCTCTCGTAAATCAACAGCATAGGCTTTCCATTTCCCTGTGTTTTTAGTCAGGTTGCTTTGTAGCTGAATTGCTTTTTTGGCAATAGGTCTTGCAACCGTTCTTACGTTTCCTGTTGCGTTAAGGTCATTGTTTTGAAGAAATTGCAGGATGTTGTTTTGGTATATTTTGATTACTGAAACATCGACCGCTTTCAGGTTGACAGCTTCAAAGTTGATCTTCAAATTATTGGAAGAAGGTAAAAAAGTACCACTACTCAGCAGGCGGACTTCCGGTTTTAATTGTTCGAAAGCTATTTTTTCACTGAAAATGCTTTTCAATTTATAACCATCGCTGCTTTCTATTCCTTGAAAAACACTAAGGTTGCTGACTCCTTTTATTTGTGTGTCAGGATAGGCTTTTAGCACATTTCCATCGATAATAAACTTTAACTTTTCACTGCCTTCCAGCGTAATCAAACCATCGAGATTTTGCGATTTTTTAAGCGGATCTGAAAAATTGATTTCGAGGTATTGGTTTTCCCCTTCATGGGTGCTTACATCGACAATCGAAAAGTTGTTCTTTCCGGGGATTTTAATACTGGCACTGCCTTTATCTTCAATTCCTGCATCATTTCCATCCCAATGGATTTCTATTTCGGAATCCTCTTCAAAACGCTGAATGCTGTCGATAGTAAATGGCAGTTGATTGCCTTCTTTTGCTGTTTCATCAAATTTGATGGTCAATTTTTTGTCATTCTGATTTGCTGTCACCAGGCTTTTTGCGGTTTCAAGATCCATCACGTCGCTGCTGCGCAGACTACCGTTGAGGGATTGCCAATTTTTATCATAGGATTGCAAGTGATCTGTGGTGATGTTGAATTCTTGTTTAAGGGTTTTTACCTTAAAAACAAAAGTTTCAAATTCTGAAGGGATATCATCGATAAACGATTCCAAATCCAGTTTAAAAGTGTATTCGGTATCTTGTTCAAAACTCTTTTCGGGAATAAAAGCGATGGTTTGGTTGTTTAGGGCAACTACTTTTCCTTTGGTTTTCGGGGAGACTTTTAAAATACCATCATCCAGAGGCATGTTGTCCTTTAAATCTTCACTGGGGGTTTTCAATACCACTCGCACATTAGAGTGGGCTGAAATAATTCCCTGGGAAACATCAGAAATATAGGGTCTGAATTTAAAAAGGTTTTCTCTTTGCTGTTGTATGTCTTCACCTTTATTTTTACAGCCGATAAGGAGAATTGCTGCAATGAAGAACAGGATTTTTTTAAAACTCATTATTTAGTTTTTTGATAAGTAGATGATGATTAGACTTTATTTGATTTTTATGTTGTTGAACAATCACATTTATTCCCCATATATACCGATATACAATTCGCCTTCGCTGTTCATAGTGGCTCTGTACATCCCGGCGGTGTTGAATTCCATGGCTACGTTTCCTTTGTTGTCCATAGCGATGATACCACCACTACCACCCAATTCCGGTAATTTCTTTTGAATAACAGTTACTGCGGCTTCACTTAGGCTTTTTCCACCGTATTCCATCATGGCCGAAATATCATAAGCCACTACACCACGGATGAAGTATTCGCCCCATCCGGTAGAAGAAACCGCACAGGTTTTATTGTTGGCATAGGTCCCCGCGCCGATAATGGGTGAATCCCCCACACGTCCCCAGCGTTTGTTAGTCATTCCGCCAGTAGAGGTTCCTGCTGCAAGATTTCCGTTTTTATCGAGTGCGACGCAACCTACAGTTCCGAATTTTTCATCTTTTATAAACGGATCGTAAAAAGCGGTCTTGTCATCGTGATCCAATTCTACTTTTTCCCGTTCCTGAGCACGTTTTAAGGCTTTCATCCGGTTTTCGGTATAGAAATAGGAAGGATCCACCAGTTCAAGACCTTGTTCTTTGGCAAAAACTTCAGCCCCCTCTCGGGCAAACATAACGTGATCAGATTTTTCCATCACTGCCCTTGCCAGATCGATAGGGTTTTTTACAGTAGTTACACCGGCTACGGCACCGGCATTGAGGGTTTTTCCGTCCATGATCGAAGCGTCAAGCTCGTTTTTTCCTTCATTGGTAAAAACAGCACCTTTACCTGAATTGAAAAGAGGGGAATCTTCAAGGATATTGATCGTTTTTTCAACAGCATCTATACTGCTTCCGCCGTTTTTTAGGATTTCATAACCGGTTTTCATAGCCTCTTTCAGTTTTGTTTTGTAGGCGGCTTCGAGTGAATCACTCATGTTTTTTTTCAAAATGGTTCCTGCACCACCGTGAATAACAATACCGAAGTTCCCCAAACTGTCCTGCTCTACTTTCTTTTCATTACTATCAACAACAGTTTCTACTTTTTTTTCTACACAAGAAAAACATAGTAGAAAAGCAAAAATACAGAGGATTGGATTTCTCATAGTGCTCGGTATCGATTAAGAATTTGAGTTACTAAAATACTTTTTTTCAATTGAAAATGAACAAGAACTTATTAATATTTTCTATCATTCCGCATATTTCGAATGATTATTTCATTCTTAATGGGGAGATGTTTAATTTAGAGGAGACTTTAAATATACATAGATGGCTATTAGAAAACCTTTTAATTTGGATAAATGGATAGAAGAGAACCGAGATCTTCTAAAACCGCCTGTTGGCAATAAAAACCTTTACAAAGATGCGGACGACTATATTGTGATGGTTGTTGCAGGGCCAAATGCACGTAAGGATTATCACTATAACGAAACGGAAGAACTTTTCTATCAACTCGAAGGAAATATAGAAGTACATATACAGGAAGAGGGAGAGAAAAAAACGATGAAATTGGGTCCAGGCGATATGTATTTACATCCGGCAAAGGTGCCTCATAGCCCTGTGCGAAAAGAAGGTTCTATTGGTTTGGTGATCGAGCGTAAACGAACAGATCTTCCGGGAGAAGATGGCTTGTTGTGGTATTGCGATCACTGTAACCATAAATTGTATGATGTTTACTTTCCCTTGAATGATATTGAAAAGGATTTTTTGAAACACTTCAAACACTTTTACAACAGTGAGGAGCTGCGTACCTGTGATAACTGTGGAACCGTAATGCCGGTTGATGAGCGTTTTGTGGCCGAGGAGGATTAGCTATTTCTAACTACCATAAAAAAACCTGTAATAGATAAAAATGGGCCTGATAAACCTATGACGGAGTAGAATAGTTTCCCCAAAATACCTGCCTATTGACCAAAGTATAAGGGGCTTATCATACTGTCGAATTTAAAGGATAATGATTGGGTAGCTATTTTTATAAACTTCTCTCGCTGGCTGGTTTGGTAAAATGTGTTCTTTCGTCAATCGCCCCTATGATTTATCCGGTTTTTGGATGGATAAACACCAATTTTATGGCTTCGGGACGTCGGATATTAAAGACTATGGTCTGGCCTTTTTCAAAATGAATTATACGGGTGTTCCAATTCAGATATGTTTTTTGCAGTTCGTATACGGCCCATCGTGGTTTAAGGCATCAGGGTATTCGTTTATCTGATAGTCTTTAAACAAAGCCTTATCGATATCTTGGTTGAAGACCAAAATAGAACCGATAATTCCCAAAATAAAAAGGAAACTACCGGCTATTATTCACACTTTATAAATAGGGGTTAAAGAATTAATTACCTAAATACTTGTTGACATTACAAGTTTACAGTCAAAGAAATATTAAACTGGGTTCCATTGGCTTTAATGTAATTGGAATCCCTTGCATTCCATTGCGAAATTACATTATAATAGTCATTATTGAATAGGTTTTTGATACCTAGTCCTAATTTTGTAGAAGGGCTAAGCTGGTAATTGGTGGTCAGGTTGGTGATATTAATACTGTCCACCGGCCCTTTTCCATAGGTGTAATCAGGCTCAAAACGATCTCGGTTGCCACTGTAGATGTGGGATAATCTAATATCAAATTTATCCTGCCATTGGTAGGACAAATAGGAAACTATTTTCATAGGAGGAATTCGGTCACCTCCCATATAATTGTTGTAATCCCCATCATCGTTACTATCTATTTTTCCTTCTGTATGCGATACAGAAGTACCAAAGTTCAGGTTCCTGAGAATTTCGGTATCCATTGAGAACTCAAAACCATAAACTTTTTCCGGTTGGCGCAAGATTTCAAAAGCTCCGCTTTCCGATTCCCTGTATGTGGATCCAAGGTCTGATGTACTGATAAAATAAGCCCCACTAAAACGGGTTTCCCCTAAGTGACTGTTGAATCCTACTTCATAATTGTTTGCGATTACAGCTTCGGAGTTGATTTGACTTACAGTATTTTCTGTAGCATCTCTTAGTATTCTTCCTAAATCGGCAATAGAAAAACTCTGTGAAAAACTAACAAATGGTTTAAAAGTATTCCATTTATTATATCGCAAGCCCACATTAAAGGTAGTGGCATTATAGTCCAGTTCCCCACCTTCTATGGCAACTCCACCACTATTTGGTGTGGTTTCTCCTACACTGTACCGTTCCAGGGTCGTATAATCGGGAATTTCTATCTTAATGTTTTCAAAGCGTATTCCTGCTTTAAGGACAAAATTTCCATAGCGTGTTTTCAATTGTGCATAAGGAGCTAAATTGTTCATGTCCATTTCAGGCACCCATGATCTACCATCCATTAATTCCTGAGCCGTTTTATCATTAAGAGCATCCAATCCATAGAGCAAATCTCCAGTGAGATTACCAATATTATAGGATGTTTTAAAATTAAATCGAGCTCCTTTTTTGGATGAAATAATAGAGGATTGCCCTCCATCATAACCTAATTCAGGATTGTAGAAACTATCCGTGTAACCGTAAACCGTTCTAAAGTCCTGTGAATACAGGTTGAGTCTGAAGTCCGTGTTATGGAAAATTTGATTATAGTCATAGGTCAGCTGAACATTGTGGTTGTAGCGATTCCCTTGATCTTCACCTAAATCTTCACCGAGCACACCAATAGTAGCGGTCTCTCCATACACACCCACCTGAGGTATATATCTAGAGTCTTGGTTACTGCTGAAATAGTTGTACATGAGCTCAATCGATTGGCTGTCGGTAATGGAATAATTTACTTTTCCGAAGAGACTATATTGGCTGGTTTCTCCCAAACCGTAAAATGGAGAAATGACCTCACCATTGGCATCTTTATGAACCCCAGTTTGTCTAAAGCTTCCACTGGCTACGTATCTTAACTTGTCCAGGTGTCCTGAGAAAGTTTGTGTGATTCTGGAACCTACTGTATTGTTAATCGCTACCAAGGAACCTTCTGATCCTACTATAGTGGTGCTTTCCAGTTTTTTGTTTGCTTTGGGCTTTTTAGTGATATAATTTACAATACCTCCATCGGCTCCATTTCCGTAGATGGCGGTGGCTCCTTTTATGACTTCTATACGTTCAATAGAGCTGGGGTCGATGGTGTTGATATCCCGTCCTCCTTTTCTAAGAGGTGTAGATTGGGGAATACCGTCGATCAATATCAGCATGTTTCGACCTCTTAAAGTCTGACCAGTACTGCTGGTTCGATTTGAACTTAGGGAGATTCCGGGGATCTCGGTCAGCACATCAGCCACTGAATTACTGGTTTGTGCCAGGGTCTCTACTTGTTTTGAAGAGAGTACTGAAACCGAAGAAGGCACTTCATCGAGGGTTTCCCTAGTCCTATTGGATGTTATCACTACCTCGTTGAGTTGTTCCATGGATTCATAGAGCACTACACTCAATTCCAGTTGTTGGTTTTCTTCTATCTGAACTTTTTTAGGGAGGGTTTTAAACCCAATAGCGGAAAAATTAAGTGTATAGCTACCTGCTTGGGCAATATTGAGGGTGAAGTTCCCCTGATCGTCAGTAGTAGTCCCTTTACCGGTTTCTTGTGCCAAAACAGACACATATGGAATGGGATCATTGTTTTGGTCTGTTACTTTTCCTTTCACAGTCGGTTGTTGTGAATATGCAAAGCTACTCAATAGGAGACTTAGCATCAGAAGATATTTCATAAGTTATTCTTATTTAGATTATTTAAAAATAAAGGACAAAAATAGAACTATTTCTTACTTCAAACAAAGAGTTTATAAGTATTTTTGAAAAAAATAAAATGGAGAATCTAGCTAAGATTGTGAGCTGTAGGACCTAATAAAAAGAGTTTGTGATTTTCTTAGGTGGTTTCCTTAAAGAATTTATATATTTAGTGAAATTTAAAACAAAAAACATATAAAAAGTTATAAATGATTACTGAAGTCAAAAAATCAAGGATATCTGAATCACTGAAAAAGTTGAAAGTTGAAACACTTAACCAGGGAAGTTCAACAGGGAATAAGTGGTTTGCTGAAGGAGAGGTTTTGGTTTCTGCTTCGCCGGTAGATGGAGCAGAGATAGCCCAAGTGAAAATGACAACCGATAAGGATTTTGAAAAGGTGTTGGAGACCGCTCAAAATGCGTTCAAGGAGTGGCGAATGGTTCCCGCTCCACAGCGAGGAGAAGTGGTAAGGCAATTTGGAGATAAATTACGGGAATATAAATCTGATTTGGGGATGCTGGTTTCCTACGAAATGGGGAAATCCTACCAAGAAGGTTTGGGAGAAGTCCAGGAGATGATAGATATATGCGATTTTGCTGTGGGCATATCACGCCAATTGCACGGATTGACTATGCACTCTGAACGTCCCGGACACCGTATGTATGAACAATACCACCCGCTTGGAGTTGTCGGAATTATTTCTGCATTCAATTTTCCGGTGGCAGTTTGGGCATGGAACACTGCCCTGGCTTGGGTGTGCGGTGATGTATGTGTCTGGAAACCTTCAGAAAAAACACCATTGATTTCTATTGCCTGCCAGAAATTAATTGCTGAAGTGCTTGAGGCGAATAATATGCCGGAAGGTGTTTCTTGCTTGCTTACAGGTGATTATAGAGTAGGGGAATTGTTGACTCACGACCCGAGAGTAACTTTGGTATCGGCTACAGGATCCATCAGAATGGGAAAAATAGTAGCGCAAGCTGTAGCAGCCAGACTTGGAAAATCTTTATTGGAACTGGGAGGAAACAATGCTATTATCGTTACTCCGGATGCGGATATGAAAATGACCGTTATCGGAACGGTTTTTGGCGCAGTTGGAACTTGCGGACAGCGTTGTACGTCGACCAGAAGACTTATTGTTCATGAAGATATTTATGAAGAGGTAAAATCAGCTCTTGTACAAGCATACAAGCAATTAAGAATAGGGAACCCGCTAGATGAAAATAATCATGTAGGTCCGTTGATCGATACGGATGCTGTAAAAAAATATCTGGGCGCATTGGAGAAGGTTAAAAAGGAAGGCGGAAATGTATTAGTTGAAGGTGGTGTGCTTTCCGGAGAAGGATATGAAAGTGGTTGTTATGTAAAACCGGCCATTGCCGAGGCTGAAAATCATTTTGAGATCGTTCAGGAAGAAACATTTGCTCCTATTTTGTATTTGCTGAAATACAGCGGAGGTGTTGAAAACGCCGTTGAATTGCAAAACGGAGTTGCACAAGGATTGTCTTCAGCCATTATGACCAACAATTTACGGGAAGCGGAATACTTTTTGTCACATCGTGGATCGGATTGCGGAATTGCCAATGTGAATATAGGAACCAGTGGCGCTGAGATTGGCGGTGCCTTTGGGGGTGAAAAAGAAACGGGTGGCGGACGTGAATCAGGTTCCGATGCTTGGAAAGTTTATATGCGACGCCAGACCAATACAATTAATTATACTACGGAATTGCCTTTGGCGCAAGGAATAAAATTTGATTTGTAGAACGCGGATTTTATTTAAGGAGGCTGTCTAAAAAGCTGCAAATTCAGATGTCATGCTGAGCCTGTCGAAGCATAATTTACTAAAAATCAATATAATATGTCTTCGACAAGCTCAGACTGACAAATCAGGTTCACTCAGGGCTTTTTAGACAGCCTCTTTTTTTATTTTGTTTTCTTAACGTATTGCGTGAGTATAACAATTTGTTGTCCGTCAACACGGCCTTCAATTTGTTCGGCATTGTCCCAAACCAAAGAAATTCGGTGTACAGCGGCACCTCGTTTTGCTGTGAAATTGGCTCCCTTTACGTTGAGGTCTTTGATTAAAACAACAGAATCTCCGTCTTGTAAAATATTACCGTTGCTGTCTTTGTGAACGATTTTCTCTTCCTCATCTTCGCCTTCTCCGGTAGCTTTTGCCCATTCTAAAGCCTCCTCATCCAAATACATCATATCCAATAAATCCTGTGGCCAGCCTTTATCGCGTAATCGGGTTAACATACGCCAAGCAACAATTTGCACGGGTAAATGCTCGCTCCACATGCTGTCGTTTAGACATCGCCAGTGATTTACATCCACTTTTTCCGGGTCTTCCAGCTGTGTCACACAAACATCGCAAGCCAAAATACTATTTTCAAGGCTTCCCGTTGAGGTTGGTGGAACTTCATATACCTGCAAGTCATGTTCGTTACCACACAATTCACATTTGCTGCCGCTACGGTCTTTTAGTTTTTTTTCTACTACACTCATGCTTATAGTTATTTGCGACCAAAGGTAATATTTTCCGGGATTGACAAATTTTTAAATATGTGTAGACCCGGCAGGTTTCAAAAACCTGCCGGGTCTATGCGTTGTAATTTTTATGTGTTTTTACCCCTACAAAACCCCATTTGCCTCTACCCACTTAAAGATATGTGGGTCTTGAGGAACGGACATTCGTTCGGAGATTCGTTTTAAACGATCAGGGAGTTTCATCAAGTAATCCCTTGCTTTTTCACCCTTATCGTTAAGGGAGTTTATCTTGTCGATTTGCCAATACTGGTTTAAACGTTCAAGAATGTTGATGTAGTCGAAAGTGGTATAAACACCCAAGCGTTGTGCGGCATTGGAAAAATTTTCGAATGCACTACCAATATGGTCACCCGATTCACGGATAAATTGAGCCGGCATAACAATCTTATGTTTCATCATATCGGCAAAAGCGATGATCATTTCACTGGGATCGTATTCCAAAATGGCTTTTACAAATTCTCTGTATGCCATATGGTGCCTCATTTCATCCCCCGCAATAATGTTACACATTTTTGCCAACATGGGGTTTCCTTTTTTCTTGGCCAATTGCCCAACTCTTTTATGTGAGATATTGGTCGCCAATTCTTGAAAGGTAGTATAGACGAAGTTTTTATAAGGATCTCTGTCTGTTCCGATATCAAAACCGTCGGCAATCATGTATTGGGTTGTTTTTTCTATTTCCCTCATGTTTACACGTCCGGAAAGGTAGAGATATTTGTTCAACACATCGCCGTGCCGGTTTTCTTCGGCAGTCCATTGACGAACCCATTTTGACCATCCGTTTCTTCCGTGTTGATCAACACCTTCAACATCCATTAACCACGACTCGTATGTAGGTAGAGCCTCTTCGGTAATTGTGTCGGCTACCAAGACTACCCAGAAATCATACCCTAGTTCTTTTGCTTCCCCTCTGATCTTTCTCACATCCTCAAAAAAAGTTTCACTTTGGGAATCGGGAAGGAAATCGGTGGGTTGCCATATTTTTTCAATAGGCATAAGGTATGCCTCCAGAAAAGAATCAATCCTCTTTTCTATAGTCTGCATCACCTCCAGTCTTATATTATGTAGAGACATAGTGTTCTGATTTTAATGGGGGTAAAGGTCGTATTTCTTTGCTGTAAATACGAATACTTTCCCGTTTTTCTTTTTCTATTCATATATGAAGGATATTAAAAAAAGGGTGATTTTCATGAGCCTCCATAAATATTTTAAGTTGGCTAATATAAGAAGCAGATTAGAATGGTAAAAATGGACTTTATAAGTATATTAAAGTTACAAAAAATATAAATGACTGATTTAAAGTTTTTTATGAAATTAACGCTTAGATGTTAAAATTTAACTAAATTTGAGTGTAAAACTTAATAAATCAAAACATTAGAATATGAGGTTAGTGTATTTAACCGGTATACTGCTTGTTATTTTGTTCGGTACTTTTCTCAATTGGATCTTATGCTGTGAAGCAAGAAGTGAATCTGCAATAGATGCTAAGGAGCCGGTTGCTGTGGAAGCAGAAAGCCCTGTTATTGGTTCTTTCTTTATAAAAGACAGTGCCGGGGATTTTAGCTTCGAATCCGAAGATAATTTCAAATTCAAAGAATCCAACTTTTTTATTGTCAGGCCTGTACCCGAAAGTGTAAACCAAGGTGTAGGTGAATTAAAATCATATTTGGAAAATGGTGATAACAGATTTATAGATGTTACCGGATATTATGATGCCGGCGAAGGAAACAATTCTGCTTTTCCGAATTTAGGCTTGGCAAGGGCCAATTCCGTTAAGAATTATCTGATTACCCAAGGGCTTTCTTCAAAAAAGATAAATACCTATGGAGTGTTGGAAACCGATCTGCCCAAGAAAGATAGCATCTATCTGGGACCACTTTCATTTTCATTATCTGATAAATTATCAAGTTCGGATGATGTTGCTGATATTGTAGAGCGAATCAAAGAAGAACCGATTGTTTTATATTTTGACAGTGGAAGGAGCACGATCAACTTTACCGAAGCACAGCGAAAACAGTATATGGACATTGTTCGTGCTATGGATATTTCAGATGAAACAACGGTGATGATTACCGGACATGCCGACAATATAGGAGATTATTTTGCGAATAAAGAACTGGGAAAAAGAAGAGCGGAATTTGTAAAATCATACCTCGTTGAAAACGGAATCCCGGAAGGGAAAATAGAGACCGCTTCAAAAGGTTCCATAGAGCCCATAGCTGATAATAACACAGCAGAAGGACGAGCAAAAAATAGAAGGATTGTAATCACTTTAAAATAGTAATTCATATGAACTGGTGTTTAATAATCCCATTATTAGTAGGCGCTATTTGTGCAATTTTGGGATACTTATTAGGAAAATTTTTATCCGGCGGAGGCAGCGAGACTACAGTTGCTGATACTTCTGAGATTGATGCTTGGAAGAAAAAATATGCTAAACTGGAAGCCGATCTGGCCGATTGCATGTCAAAATTGTCGGCAAGTAGTGGTACTAAAACTACTGCTGCTAAGACTGCTATTGCAGCGGCGGCCATTCCTTTTGATGCTGATTTGGCAAAATCGGTATTTGGAAAGAAAATCAAAAAAGACGATCTAAAGATTATCGAAGGAATAGGCCCGAAAATAGAAGAACTCTTTAAAAAGAACGGCGTAAAAACATGGAGAGCACTCTCTGAGGCTTCTGAAAAAAAATGTCAGGAAATACTTGATTCAGGAGGTAAATCTTTTGGTATGCATGAACCGGGGACATGGTCAAAACAGGCTAAACTCGCTTATGAAGGGAAATGGAAAAAGCTCTTGGATTGGCAAGATGAACTCTCGGGAGGAAAAAAATAGATGAGGTAACTAACCAGCCAAATCGAAGAAAAGAGACTGTCGAAAAATCTAATTTTTAGGCAGCCTCTTTTTTAATTTCTTCCGTTTTCGTCGGGGTATAATTCGTTGACATTGTTACTTTGCCAAAATTTTTTGGTATCTATGTTCATGATGGTTAGCGGACTCTTATAAGCGGCTCCGGTGTCCATATTCCAAATTCTATCAATATTTACGGGAACGGTCTTTCCGATTCGTATAGTGGGGGTATGGCCAATGTATATTTCTTTATAATGCTTCAACCGTGGTGGATATCTAATATCACTTTCTTTTATTTTTGTGTCCATTGACAGGGCCATTTCCCAAAGTGAACGATCCCAATAAAACATTTCAGGAAAAGATTCATACTCAACACCATGCATATTGGTATATCCGGCATGGATAAAAAGACGTCCCTTATCATCCAAATAATAATCGCTAAGGGATTCTATAAAACGAATATGTGTCTTGAGTGTAGCTTCTGATAGAGAGCGGTATGCATTTATTGTAGCTTGACCTCCGTGAAAAAGCCAAGCCGGATTGTCCTTTTTCTTTGTGAGCCATTCATAAAACAAAGCATCGTGATTCCCCCGTATAAAAACACAGTCGTTGGTTTTGCTCAATTCGATTAGTTTATCAATAACACCAGGGGATTCGCTCCATCCGTCTACATAATCACCTAAAAAGATCAAGGTGTCGTTTGTAGTGACTTTTGCACGTTCCAAAACTTGTTCCAAGGCCTTCAGGGCTCCGTGAATATCACCAATTACAAACGTTCTTTTATCCATGAAAGTTTCTTTTAGAGTATAATTTGAGGTGAAATTACAACTTAAGATTGGGAATGAAAAAAGTTTATTGTATTGGCGAACTCTTAATTGATTTTGTGGCCGAAAACCAAGGAGTGGATTTAACAAAAGCTAATGAATTCACTATAAAAGCAGGTGAAGCACCAACGAATGTGGCGGTGGCGATTACAAAATTGAACGGACAGAGTGAGTTTGTGGGTTGCGTTGGGATTGATGCTTTTGTGGGGTGCTTTTTATGCCAATTATCCCGTTTAAATGATGTCAATGCAGTTTGGAGTGATTTTAAGCTAAGCGTAACGTACTTTTCTAAGAATCCTTAGAGCTTCCTTAAGGGATTGATAAAGTTCTTTGTTGTGGTCTTTTACATACCAACGATAATCTTCCAACATCTGCTTGGCACCTTCAAAGCCGTTTAAATAGCAGATAAGATGTGTAGCGGGGATATTTTTAAGGTCTTTTTCGTCCCTGTTGCTCAACGGAAGCCCTTTTTTCAGTTTTTCTAAAATGGTATTGTTAGTGTTGAAAATGTGGTACAACATCTTTCGGTCATACTGCGGCGGGTCGAAGATCAGGTCACTACTTATTTTATAAGTGCCATTGTCTTTAAATCGGATCTCCATCTTTTCCAGCGGATAAAATTTCTTGTTTTTGTTGAGTCCTAATTTTACATATTCAGTAGTAGTAAAAGTGTTTTGATCATAGGTGATTTCTACTTGATCTAAAGCGGAATAGAATAATTTTACCTGCTCGTTGATCAATTCGATATCTACCCTGGAATAATAGGTCTTATCATTCACTTTTTTAACATATCCAGCCCAACACACCACAAATTGTTCTTTAAACACCTTGTAATTGGACTTCAGATCGGCATGTTTGTTACGGATAAAGTCAACAACCCCATCCAAGGTCAATTCGATATTGTTCTGTGCGTGTTGTTCAATTTCTGCAACAATAGCAGAATTAGTGTCTTTTATTTCTATGTCGAACACTTTGGGCATGCTCATGCTTCCGTCCCTAAAAAACACACTGCCGCCCCAATATTTCCAGATATTTCTTTTAAGAGCAGCCAGTTTCCCGGTAGAGCGTATGGTCACCAAACCAACGACCTTGCCTTCGGGCAGATGCGGAAAGGGGATGTTCTCATACGATACCAAAGGCGCGTTTTCAATATAGGCATTGACCAGGTTTTGGATCTTACTGTCGTCAAAAAAGTCTACCCCGACAATTTTACTGTCCTCATCTTCAACCCCAACTACGATAAAAGAATTGTTTTTTGGGTTGGAGTTGGCTAGGGCACAGAGGTGTTTTATAAATTTTGCTTTTCCTTCCTTATCTCCAATATTGATAAAGCGCTTTTTGTCATAAAAACTGTTTTCGTCATTATGAGCTAATAAGTTTTTTACCAAGAGACGTTTGTTAACCATTTTAATTCCTGTTTACAATAGTGCTGCTGGCTTGGTCGGTCGGCATAACGATCAGGTCAGCAATATTTACATGCGGCGGACGGGAAACGGAAAAATAAATGATCTCGGCAATGTCTTCAGGTTTTAGAGGGGTGAATCCGTGATATACCGCATCTGCTTTTTCAGTATCTCCTTTAAAACGCACTTTGCTGAATTCTGTTTCCACTAGTCCCGGATTAACAGCTCCAACCCGAATTCCGTGAGCGTGCAAGTCGATTCGCATTCCCTGATTGATGGCATCCACGGCGTGTTTACTCGCGCAATACACATTGCCACCGGGATAAACTTCCTTGCCGGCTGTAGAACCGATGTTTATAATATGACCCGATTTTCTTTTGACCATCTCAGGGATGATTGCTTGAGATACATAAAGTAAACCCTTCACATTGATGTCCATCATGGCTTCCCAGTCGTCAATACTCCCTTCGTTTATGGGAGCCAGTCCATGTGCATTTCCGGCATTGTTGATAAGGATGTCGATGGGTTTGAATTCATCCGGAATAGTTGCAATAGCGTTAAACACAGCTTCTTTATTCCTTACATCAAAAGAGAGCGTATGTACATTTACCTGATCTGATAGTTGGGCTTTTAATTGCTCCAAACGATCGTTTCGCCTTCCACAGAGGATCAAATCAATGCCATGTTTGGCAAATTCTACAGCAGTAGCTTTTCCTATACCACTGGTGGCTCCGGTTATAAGTGCTATTTTGTTCTTCATTTTCAATATAATAAGTCATTATAAATATGATTGAAATTTAATGAAAAAAATCGGGGAGCTTTAGACGAAATAATAATTATTAACACACGTTAACATCTAACACACCCTAAATCGGCGTACCTATTACACGACATTTTTTCTGTAATAATATCCTTACATAAAAAAAATATTTTTTTGGGGTAGGGTTTTTTTCAGCTGAAGTGTCTTATATGTATAATGTGTAATTAATTGAGTATTAACCTATAATTTTATTTATGGAAAAAGTATTTAAAAATTTGTCGACTAAATTATTAATGGCTTTTGTAGTATTATTTGCTACAACTAGCTGTAGTGACAATGACGATAATGGAATGCCTGCAGATGGAAATGCAAGGTTGGTTGTTAAACTTGTGGATGCCCCTGGGGATTACGAGGCTGTAAATGTTGACATTCAGGATGTCATGATCAATAGAGAAGGTGAAGCTGCCGAAGGAGAGGAAACTGATACTACCGGTGGATGGGAAAGCATAGGAGAAATCAACGCAGGGGTTTATGACCTGTTAGAACTTACAGGTGGAGCCAATGTGGTTTTAGCCGATAATCAACTACCTGCCGGAGAGATTGAACAAATCCGTTTGGTACTGGGAGAAAACAACTCAGTTGTGGTTGATGGTGAAGAAATTATGCTGAAAACCCCAAGTGCACAGCAATCCGGATTGAAAATCAATTTGGAAGATGCTATGTTGGAAGAAGGGTTCACTTACGAAATCATCCTTGATTTTGATGCTGATCAATCAGTTGTAGCTAAAGGAACCGGTGAATACAATCTAAAACCTGTAATTCGTGCCAGTACAGAAGTGAATTCAGGAATCATTACCGGATCAGTAAGTCCTGTAGGAGAATTCCAGGTGATGGCTTCTGTTATTAGTGGTGAGGATACTATTTCAAGTATTGCTGATGAAAGCGGTATTTATGCTTTGTATGGTGTTCCCGGAGGAACTTACGATTTGGTTTTAACTCCTGATGAAGAATCCGGTTATGCAGAGGCTGTTGTTGAAGGCGTTGAAGTTGTAAACGGTGAAATTACTGAAGTAGAAGCTGTTGAACTTCAAATGGCTGAAGCTGAAACAGGCGGAAGCATTACGGGAACAATTGCCAATCCTGAAGAAGGTATTATCGTAACTGCATCAGTAACTGTTGGAGAAGGTGAAGCAGCAACCGAAATAACTGCAGATGCAGATGAAGCAGGTGTATTTACCCTTGAAGGTGTTGCGGCCGGAACTTATACGGTAACTCTTACACCAGGAGAAGGATCGGCTTATGGAGTCAATACTGTAGCAGATGTGACAGTAGTGGATGGAGAGACCACAGATCTAGGGGATATTACCCTCGAATAAGTTAAAAAAACATAAAAAAACATTAAGAGTAGCCTAATCTGTAGGCTACTCTTCGTTTTTTAACCAATTGTTAACAGCATCAATCTAAATTAATTTTCAATTTGCGTCCTAAGATTGATGGTGTTATATTGATGCCTGAAAAAATTGACATAAATGGAGCAAAATACTACATTGGATATTAATGCGATTAATGAAAAAATAGAAAAAGAAAGTGCTTTCATAGATGCATTGACCATGGAAATGAACAAGGTGATTGTAGGTCAAAGGCACATGATAGAAAGATTGTTGATCGGCCTTTTGGGTCAAGGTCATATTTTGTTGGAAGGAGTACCGGGACTGGCCAAGACTTTAGCGATTAACACGCTGTCTAAAGCTGTTCATGGAAGCTTTAGTAGGATTCAGTTTACACCCGATCTCTTGCCTGCAGATGTAGTGGGGACGATGATATATAATATCAAGGAAAACGACTTCTCCATTAAAAAAGGACCTATTTTTGCCAATTTCGTTTTGGCAGATGAGATCAACAGGGCACCTGCCAAAGTACAATCGGCTTTGCTGGAAGCCATGCAGGAAAAACAAGTAACTATTGGCGACGAAACCTTTGTACTTGATAAACCTTTCTTGGTGATGGCTACACAAAACCCGGTAGAGCAGGAAGGAACCTATCCGCTTCCTGAAGCACAGGTAGACCGTTTTATGCTGAAAACCGTAATCGATTATCCGAAACTGGATGAAGAACAATTGATTATCCGTGCCAACCTCAAAGGCGAGTTCAATAAGGTGAACCAAGTAGTTTCACTGGACCAAATTTTGAAGGCTCAGGAGTCTGTCAGGGAGGTCTATATGGACGAAAAAATAGAAAAATATATTCTGGATATCATTTTTGCTACGCGATATCCCGAAAAATACAACCTGTCAGAGTTGAAACCGCTAATCAGCTTTGGAGCATCCCCAAGGGGAAGTATCAATTTAGCATCTGCAGCTAAGTGTTATGCTTTTATCAGAAGACGAGGGTATGTTATTCCGGAGGATGTAAGAGCCGTGGTACACGATGTATTGCGTCATAGGGTTGGAATTACTTATGAGGCCGAAGCAGAGAATATTACTTCAGAAGAGATCATTAACAAGATTGTTAATGAAATAGAAGTGCCTTAATCAGTTCGCAGTAAAGTGTATTGCTGGCGTTAAAATGCTAAGGAACACTTCATACCTGAACAATGAATACTGTAAACTGCATACTGGACTATGGATACTAAGGAGTTACTGAAAAAGGTTCGAAAGATAGAGATTAAAACCCGGAGATTGAGCGATCATATTTTTGGGGGAGAATACCATTCTACTTTTAAAGGCCGTGGAATGACCTTTAGTGAGGTGCGTAATTATCAATATGGTGACGATGTCAGGAATATTGATTGGAATGTGACAGCGCGTTATAACGAACCCTTTATAAAGGTATTTGAAGAAGAACGGGAGTTGACCATGATGTTGATGGTGGATGTGAGTGGCTCTGAACTTTTCGGTACCACCAATCAGTTTAAAAAAGAAATTATTACCGAAATATCGGCTACCTTGGCATTTTCAGCTATGCAGAACAATGACAAGATAGGCCTGATTTTGTTTTCAGATAAAATAGAACTCTACATTCCTCCCAAAAAGGGAAGATTCCACGTGTTAAGGATCATCAGGGAGCTTATTGAATTTCATCCGGAAAATAAAAATACGGATATTGCACAAGCACTTAAATTCTTATCGAGTGTGAGCAAGAAAAAAGTAATCACCTTTGTGTTGTCAGATTTTATGGCTGATGATTATGAACATACGCTTAAGATAGTGTCTAATAAGCATGATATTACCGGAATTCGTATCTACGATGAAAAGGAAGAAAACATTCCCAATATCGGATTTGTCCAAATGGAAGACGCTGAAACCGGGGAACTGATGTTGGTCAACACCAAGTCCAAGCGTTTGCGAAATCAATATGCGACACATTACAAAGATCGGGTGGACTACTTTCAAAATACGTTCCGAAAGAGTGGAGCCGGTACCTTGAGCAGTCGGGTAGATGAGAGTTATGTAAAAAAATTATTGGGATATTTCAAAAGAAGAAATTAATCGCTATGGGTTTAGGATTTGAGATGAAATATATAAAAGGCTTTAGGAGACTTCCGGCTTTGGACTTCCGATTTCGGTTTTTTCTAACGGCATTCTTTTTGTTTTTTTCCTTGGTCTCTTATAGTCAAGTAACGGCTTCTGCAGATACTACTGCCATCAAAATCGGCGAGCAGTTCACTTATGAAATACAAGTAGAGACCGATACGACCGCTCAGGTCATATTTCCGGAAGGGCAGACTTTTATGCCTTTGGAACTTGTGGAAGCACTACCTACTGATTCGGTGATCAACCAAGACAAACTCAACCTGATAAAAAAATATGCCTTGACGCAGTTTGACTCAGGGATCTATACATTGCCTCGACAACTGGTGGACATCAACGGAAAACAGTATTTTACCGATTCAATACAAGTTGAGGTTCGCACCGTAGCTGTTGATACCACTAAACAAAAGATGTACGAGATTAAATCACTGGCCGAAGTGGAAAAGAATTTAGGTAACTGGTGGAAATGGTTATTGTTTGCCATTGTTGTTCTAGCTGTGATCGGGGGGCTGTTGTATTGGTTTGTTTTTCGGGAAAAACCGCTTACCGAAGACGAAAAAATCGCATTGCTTCCTCCATACGACAGGGCGTTGATGGAATTAAAAAAACTGGACGAATCCAAATACCTGATAAAGTCGGAATACAAGGAGTATTATTCAGAATTGACCAATATTGTTCGATCTTATTTAGAAGAGGATGTTCACGTTTCTGCTTTGGAAAGTACTACGGAAGAATTGATAGTCAAAATGGAAGCTTTAAGGGATACCGGAAGCTTGAAGATCGACGATGATACCATTAAACAGTTCAAAAACGTCTTGCAAGCGGCCGATTTGGTGAAGTTTGCAAAATCGATTCCTGAAAATTCGTTAATTGACCGTGATCGAAAAACCGTCGAACAGATTGTTGTAAAAACCAAAGAAGCTCTACCCGAACCTACTGAAGAAGAACTGATGCAGCAGGAGGAATATGTAGAAGAACTCAAACAAAAAAAGAAGCAAAAACGAATAAAATATGCTATTGCTTCAGGTGTCGCTGTATTGCTCGTGGCCGGAGGGGTTAGTACCTATCTGTTTGGTTTCAGTAATGTGAAGGATACTGTTTTTGGGCATCCTGTAAAATCTTTGTTGGAAAAAGAATGGCTAGGAAGTGCTTATGGATATCCCGCCATATATCTCGAAACACCTGAAATTTTGAAACGGGAAACAGAAGTTGAAGACGGAGCCCATATTGGAACTGATAGCCATCAGGTGTTTTCCTATGGAAACATGTACAAAGGCTTTTTTATTCAGGTAAGTGCTTCGACCTATAAAAAAGAAGCCGATTTTGACGGTAAAAAAGCAATTGATGCTGCTGTGTCCCAAATAGAAGCTGCCGGAGCCAAGAATATGATTGTGAAAGATGAAGAGTTGGTAACCCCTACCGGAAAGAAAGGGTCGAAGGTGTTCGGGACGTTGAAAATTGAAGATCCGGAAGCTAAAAAAGAAAGAAATGCAGAATATGTGATATTGAGTTTTGTTCAAAACGGAGGTTTTCAGCAGGTAATCATGGTTTTTGATGAAGGTGACCGTTATGCAGACGAAATTGTAAACCGAATTACGAATTCTATTGATTTTAAAACAGAGAGCTAATCATGTTTGAAAATATACAATTTGCCAATCCACAATTTTTCTGGCTGCTGTTATTGCTGCCAGTAGCTATTGTTTGGTATATTTTTAAACGGAAAAAAGAAACGGCCTCTTTAAAAATATCGAGTATTAAAGGGTTTAAGGCATCATCTTCTGTATTGGCTAAACTAAAACCCGGACTTTTTGTTTTAAGGCTTTTGGCATTGGCAGCTTTGATAACTGCTATGGCGAGACCGCAAACCAGTGATGTTTCTACACGAACGAAAACAACACGCGGTATCGATATCGTGATAGCTATGGATGTTTCGTCCAGTATGTTGGCCCGTGATTTGAAACCCAACCGCTTGACCGCTTTGAAGAGAGTGGCTGCAGAGTTTGTAAAAGAAAGAGTAAGCGACCGTATCGGTCTGGTGGAATATTCAGCGGAAAGTTATACCAAAACCCCGATCACGAGTGATAAAGCCATTGTTTTAAGATCGCTGAGCGATATAAAGTACGGAGAGTTGGAAGATGGAACGGCAATCGGAATGGGCTTGGCTACTTCCGTAAACCGATTGAAAGACAGTAAGGCTAAGAGCAAAGTGATTATTTTGCTGACTGACGGGGTGAACAATTCCGGTTTTATAGAACCGCAAACAGCGGCAGAATTGGCCGTAGAGTATGGAATTAAAACTTACACCATAGGGATAGGGACAAATGGCATGGCATTGACACCTATTGCCTACAATCCCGATGGAAGTTTCCGCTACGGAATGCGCGAGGTGGAAATTGATGAACAGTTGCTACAAAACATTGCTGATAAAACCGGGGGAAAATATTTTAGGGCAACCAATAACAAAAAATTATCAGAAATTTACGGGGAAATCAATAAATTGGAAAAAACAGAAATCGAAGAACTTAAATATTACAACATTCAAGAGAAATTTCGGTTTTTTGCGTTGTTTGCAGTGGGATTGTTGATGTTTGAATATTTATTGAGGTATACGGTTTTTAGAAGTTTAGTATAGTCTATGTATGAATTAGATCAAAAAATATATTTCTACGTACTGGTTTTAATCCCGGTATTGTTGCTATTTTTCCTTGGGTTTAAGTTTTGGCAAAAAAGAGCCCGAAAAAAGTTTGCAACGCCCTTGTTGATGGATAAGTTGAGTCCGAACAGGTCGAGTTTAAAACCGGTGTTGAAGCTTATTTTGGCACTTTTGGCCATTGCTTGTTTGGCTGTCGCATTGGTGAATCCGAAGATTGGCACAAAATTGGAGACGGTAAAGCGTGAAGGGGTTGATATTGTCTTTGCCATTGATGTCTCTAAAAGTATGGCTGCTGAAGATATTGCGCCCAACCGATTGGAAAAAACGAAGCGTATTGTTTCAGAAATTATCAATAATTTGGCGAGCGACAGGATTGGGATCATTGCCTATGCCGGACAGGCACATCCGCAATTGCCTATAACAACCGATTATTCTGCTGCGAAAATGTTTTTGCAGAGTATGAATACCGATATGATGTCGTCGCAGGGAACGGCGATTAACGAGGCGATTGACATGGCGATCACTTATTATGACGATCAGGAGCAAACCAACAGAGTGCTGATTTTGATTTCTGATGGGGAAGATCATTCCAATATGGCAATAGAATCAGTAGAAAAAGCCAAAAAGGAAGGGATTAAAATATACACCATTGGTGTCGGAACCACAAAAGGCGGTCCTATCCCTATCAGGATCAATGGGGTTGTCGATTCATATAAAAAAGACAGGAACGGCGATGTGGTGATTACCAAACTCAACGAACAAATGTTAAACGGAATCGCTCAAGAAGGTAATGGATCGTACATAAGCGGAACGAATACGGAAGAAGTGGTCGATTTTGTAAAAGAAGAATTGGCCAACATGGATAAAATGGAGTTTGAATCGAAGCAGTTTGCCGATTTTAAAGACCAGTTTCAATGGTTTATAGGAGGAGCTATTCTGTTGCTGTTCCTCGATATTTTCCTCTTGGAAAGAAAAACAGGGTGGATTCAGCAATTGAATTTGTTTAATGAAGGAAAAAATGAAGAATAAGAAGCACATATCGATTAAGAATTTTATAAAAGGAAAAGCAATGGGAAGAAAGAGCTCCCGACGCTTTGGGATTTTATCTATTTTGCTGCTTTTTGCGTTTTTATCGGTAAAAGCACAGGAAAGTGACGGGGATAAGCAAAAAGAGAAAGCATTGTTGGAGTCGATCGACTTTACCTATGAAGGAAATAAAGAATTGACTGAAGACAACGATATTGTGGAAGCGGAAATGGCTTATCGAAAAGCCATCTCCAAAAGTTCAGAAAACGGGAAGGCAAAATACAACCTGGGGAATGTATATTACAACAATAATAGTATGGGAGAAGCTTTTATGCGTTATAAAGAAGCCGGACTTGCTTCAATTTCCAAAGAAGATAAACATAAGGCCTTTCACAATTTGGGGAATGTCTTTATGAAAAATAAGGAATATAAAAAAGCGGTAGAGGCGTACAAGGAAGCCTTGAGAAATATTCCTTCTGATGAAGAAACTCGGTATAATCTTGCTCTGGCTAAGGAAATGCTGAAAAAACAACAGGACGAACAAAAAAATAACGAGGATAAAAACAAGGATAAAAAAGACGATAAGGGAGATAAGGATCAGAATAAAGAAAATCAGGATGATCAGGATCAAAAACAGGACGAGGATTCTGAGAATAAAAAGGATGATGAAAACAAAGAAGGCGATAAAAAAGATGACCAAGGAGAGAATTCTGAAGATAAAAAGCAGGATCAAGGTGATCAAAACAAAAATAAGCAAGATCAGCAAAAACAAGAGGGAAAACCTCAAGGGCAACAGCAGCCTCGCCCTAATCAGTTATCACCACAGCAAATAAAGAATATTCTGGAGGCGATGAATAATGAAGAGAAAAAAGTTCAAGAAAAAGTAAACGCCAGAAAAGTAAAAGGAACGCCGATAAAATCTGAAAAAGATTGGTAAAAAATGAATGTTAAACTATTAATATTTACGTTTTTTATTTGTGTTTCCGGGATAGTATGGTCTCAGGAAGATGATGAAATACGGTTTGATGCCAAAGTAAGCAAAAACAAACTCGGTGTCAATGAGCGTTTGCGTATTGAATTTAACATGAACAAGGATGGCGATAATTTTGTACCGCCTGAATTTGAAGGGTTTCGGATTTTAATGGGTCCTAATCAATCCGTGAGCCATAGTTGGATAAATGGCAAAAGATCGTTTTCAAAATCGTATTCCTATGTGCTTTCTCCTTTGTCCAAAGGAAATTTCACGATCAAACAAGCAGCCGTAGAAATCGATGGTGAGACTTATAAAACCACTCCTGTAAACATTACGGTGACAGAGGCGGTAAACGATCCAAATGCTCCTCCTTCTGCTGATGATATTGCTGGAGAAAACCTGCATTTGGTAGCTGAGGTCTCAAATTCAAACCCATACCTGAATGAAGCAGTCAGTGTGGTTTACAAACTATATGTGAGTCCGCAAATCAATGTTTCCAATTTTCTTCCAAAAGACAATCCAACCTACAACAATTTTTGGTCGCAGGATATCAAAGTTTCCAGATATCAAGTGGAAACAGGCTTGTATAAAGGAAAACAATACCGTTATGTGGTTTTAAAACGGGTGGTGTTGTATCCTCAAAAAACCGGAAAGCTCGATCTAGAACCCTTGTCTTTGGATGTAACCGTGGATGTACCCACAGACAGAAGGGATATTTTCGGAGGACGACTGTATACACAAACCCATAAGGTGGTAACGGCCGGGAAAAGGACGATTACGGTAAAACCTTTGCCGGAGGAAGGAAAACCTGCCGGATTTACCGGGGCTGTTGGTCAATTCAATTTTGATGTCGTTACGTCAAAAACCGATTTGAAAGCAAACGAATCCTTAACAGCGAAGCTGCAAGTAAGCGGAAGCGGAAACCTTAAATTGTTTGAATTACCCAAGCTCACTTTGCCAAGTTCGTTGGAGGTGTACGAACCTGAATTTGAAGAAAAAATATCTACCTCATTGAAAGGAATGAATGGAAGGGTTTCGGATAATTATACCATTGTGCCACAATTCAAAGGGAAATACCCTATTCCGAGTGTGGTGTTCTCTTATTTTGATCCTAAAGCGGAAAAATATAAAACCCTGTCGTCACATCAAATGCTCGTCAATGTGTATGAAGGTCCGACAGGAGCGTCCGATGATGTGGCTTTATCGGGAAACAATGCGGTGGCTAAGCAACCTGTTTCCATCACCGGAAATCAATTTAGGTTTATCAAATTGGATACATCTTTGGTGCCGAAATCTGCTAGTATATTTTTTGGATCTACAGGATTCTACATACTTCTGTTGGTTCCGTTACTGTTAATTCCCATCGCCATCTTTACCGGGAAAAAGAGAACAGAAAGAGCCAATGATGTGGTAGGAAATAGAGTGAGAAAAGCCAATAGATTAGCTAAGAAATACTTGTCTGAGGCAAAACGAAACTTAGGGGATAAAGAAGCGTTTTACGAATCCCTGGAACGAGCATTACACAATTATTTGAAAGCGAAATTAAAGATCGTCACCTCTGAGTTCAGTAAAGAAAAGATAAGTGAATTACTCTTGTCTAAAAGTGTAGAAAAACATGTTGTAGATGAATTTATTTTACTGCTGGGAAGCTGTGAATTGGCGCGATATTCTCCAAGTACATCAGCAGAAATGAAGGAAGATTATAATAAGGCCGCCCAGGTTATTTCTTTAATTGACAAACAATTTAGTAAATCATGAAGCAAAGAGGTAAACTGTCTTGGAGCAATTCCGTCCCGATAGTTATCGGGATCAAACCTCACTTAGTGAATAAAATAGGTGGAAAAGCTGTTTTATGGGTCATAATGTTACTTTCGTTTGTTGGTTTTTCCCAAAATGAAGAACTTTTTAAAGAAGGAAACGACCTGTACAACAACGGGGAATATCAGGAAGCAGTAGAGAAGTATCTTCAGATATCAGAAAACGGACAGCATTCCGCAGCCTTATATTACAATTTGGGGAATGGATATTATAAACTGAATCAGATTGCGCCCAGTATCTATTATTACGAAAAAGCATTGTTGCTCAAGCCAAACGATGCTGATGTGAAGAACAACCTGCAGTTTGCAAAAAATATGACCATTGATGCTATTGAGGAATTGCCGCAAACAGGGATCGATAAAATAGTGAACAATATGCTCGGCACCTTTTCGTATGCTACATGGGGAGTGTTATCCATCGCGTTTATGATCTTGTTTGTGCTGGCATTTTTACTGTATTATTTTTCGAGTTATCACACCAAAAAGCGCCTTTATTTTGCACTGAGTATTCTCTGTGTTATTATAGCGCTGACAAGTTTAGGTTTTGCTTATCATCAGTATGGTGTAGCGCAAAAAAATAATCCAGCCATTATTTTTGCAGCAGAAACATCCGTGATGTCGGAACCCAATATGGGAAGTGGTGAAATTTTTCAATTGCATGAAGGAACTAAGGTAAATGTGCTTGATCAACTTGGGGAATGGAAAAAAATAAAACTGGATGACGGTAAGGTAGGTTGGTTGCCCTCCTCTGAACTGAAAGAAATAAAAGACTTTTAAAAAATACTTAGAATTCGTTTAAGCTTTTTTGATTGAAGTGAAAATTAACTATTTTGAGCCTGGTTGAAGACTTTTTTGAGTTGCATCCGCCTCAGGCGGACGGAAGGAGAACCTGCCTGCCGGCAGGCAGGAAAGGCAAAAAGCAGGCTCAAAAGAATAATTTTTTAACCAATTGGAAAAAGTTTAAACGAGTTCTTAACAAAAAAGTTGAATAAGTTGCCTTATATTTGAGGCTTCAAAAAAGAAATTGCTGGTATTTGAATACAAAACTTAAAATAACAACTTGTTTTTTTTTATTCTCTTTCTGCGCTTTTTTAATAGCTCCGTCTGTGATTACAGTTATTGAAAAAAATGCAGATATTTCCTATTTTTATAATGTAGCAGAGGAAGAAAAAAAAGATACCAGCACAGAATATAAGGATATAAAAGAACTTCCATATCCAAAGGATGCAAGTTTTTCACTTTCTGATATTTTAAATGAAAAAGAGGAAGCCCATTATTATATTCAATATAACTATGATCAATATATAGATGTAGTTATCCCCCCTCCCGAATACCGCATTTGATTTTAGCGGGTTAAAATTTTAAAACACACTTTAAATTTATTTTCAATCTGAATGATTTCCATGAATTTACCTATGTAAATTTGGGAAATAGGGAATGAATTACACTGTTTTCTATGTGTTTAGATCTTCAGATTGATTTTGATGGTATTCCTGAGAATATCATGGATAATTATCATTTAGACTAATTGCAACTTATACCAACAAAAAAAATTAACAAATGAAGAATCTATTTTCAAATATAAAAGGGGATGCCTTTGGAGGAATTACCGCCGGAATTGTAGCATTACCTTTAGCACTTGCCTTTGGGGTAAGTTCAGGCTTAGGACCTAGCGCCGGATTGTACGGTGCTATTTTTATCTGTTTTTTTGCTTCCATGCTTGGTGGGACGAACACCCAAATTTCAGGACCAACAGCACCGATGACAGCCGTGACTATGGTGATTGTGGCAGGCATCGTGGCCGCTAACGAAGGAGACGTAAACAAGGCATTGCCATACATTTTGGCCGTCTTCCTGTTGGCCGGTCTCATGCAAGTAAGCTTGGGAGCCCTGGGCTTAGGGAAGTACATACGTTACATTCCGTACCCGGTGGTGTCGGGCTTTATGACGGCCATTGGCCTTATCATTATTATCACGCAGGTATTGCCGATATTGGGCTATTATCCTAAAGAAGACACCGAATTTGTTAACGAATTTAAACCTCAGGCCGAAGAGGTTATTCTGGAAAATATCTTAAAAGAAGAAGCTGGGGAAGACATTTTGGTCTTGGAGGATTTCAAGGAGACCATTAACCGTGCCGATCAGGTTTCTGAAGCCGATATTTTAAAAGAATCTCAAACCTTGGCAGCCAATGAAGCTTCAGGTGTTATCGGCGCAGTTAAGATGATGCCTCGGGCGTTTCAAAATATCAATTGGTTAGAGCTTATTTTAGCCTTGGCCACTATCTTTATCATTTATGGTTTTAAGCGTATCACTACAGCAGTGCCAAGTACTTTGGTGGCACTTATTGTGGTATCGGGTGTGGCTTATGGCTTTGGCATGGGGTACCGCCCCATCGAGGAAATCCCTTCGGGATTACCCCTTCCCAAAATGGAAGTTTTTACCCAATTTAGTTTAAGTAGCATTACACCTTACATTTTTACGGCTTTGACTTTGGCATTGTTGGGTGCTATCGATTCGCTGTTAACAAGTGTAGTAGCCGATAATATGACCAAAACCAAGCACAAACCGAACAAGGAATTGGTTGGTCAGGGTATTGGTAACAGTATTGCGGCGTTTTTTGGTGGTATTCCCGGAGCTGGGGCAACCATTCGTACTGTTGTCAACATCCAATCTGGAGGAAAAACAAAATTGTCCGGTATGATTGCAGGGCTTCTGCTATTGGTCATTCTTCTGGCATTGGGCCCCGTTGCTTCTAAAATTCCTGCAGCCGTATTGGCCGGTATTTTGATAACGGTGGGTATTGGTGTAATGGATTATAAAGGGATTAAAGCCATTCCTAATTTACCAAGGGATGCCAAAATAGGGCCGTTTAAGGTTAGTGCCGAGGTAATTATTATGATTGTGGTGATGCTTTTGGCCACATTTTGGAACTTGGTATATGCCGTGGGTATAGGTTTGGTAATCGCCGCTTTGATGTTTATGAAAAAGATAGGGGATGAAACTGCTAAGCGTTCGGATGTAAAAGCTTTAAAACATGAAAAATACTGGGAAGATGAAAAGAATTTCCCGGAAAGATTAAAAGAAGAAGTTTTTATAAAACACATAAAGGGGCCATTGTTCTTTGGATCTACCAGTGATTTCCATAGTTTGGCCGGACAAATTCCAAAAACAGCCTCTGCAGTGATTATTCGTTTGGACAGAATGCAGTATATGGATCAGTCCGGTTTATATGCCATGGAAGATGTCTTGCAGGAACTTCAGAAAAAGAATGGCACGATCGTGTTGTTTGTTGGACTATTGGATCAACCACGCTATATGATGGAACGTATTGACATTATTCCTGATTTAATTTCAGAGAACCAAATATTTGACACTTTTAAAGAGTGTACAGATTGGATTAAAGAGAACATTAAAGATTCACATTAAAAAATCAATATTATGGCACATATAACAAAAGCATTAAATAAAACAGACCAATCATCTTTAACACCCAAGAGTGTTTTGGACGATTTGGTACAAAGCAATAAAAGATTTACAGAGAATAAGTTGAACACAACGGATAACAAAGCATTGGTAGAGCAAACTACCGGAGGACAATTTCCGAAGGCAGTTATTCTATCTTGCATAGATTCACGTGTTCCGGTAGAAACGGTTTTTGACCAAGCCATTGGTGACGTATTTGTTGCCCGCGTTGCAGGGAACTTTGAAAACACCGATATTTTAGGTAGCATGGAATATTCCTGTAAGGTAGCGGGTAGTAAGTTGGTGCTCGTGTTGGGGCATGAAAGTTGTGGTGCCGTAAGTGCGGCCTGCGATGGTGTTGAACTAGGTAATATTACGGCTATGTTGAACAACATTCAACCTGCAGTAACAAAATCTAAGACAGAGGTTTCAGGAGAGCACAACTCCAAAAACAAAACCTTTGTTGCCAAAACAGTAGAAAACAATGTGAAATTGACCATAGAACGCATCCGTGAAAAAAGCCCTATCCTCAAGGAAATGGAGGATGCCGGTGAAATAGCCATTGTTGGTGGCGTGTATATGCTTTCTACTGGAAAAGTGGAATTGCTGTAAAGAGAATCGAAAGTAAAAACCCATTAAAAAAAGGTCGTCTTTAATAGATGGCCTTTTTACATTGTAGAATCCACCTTTGTTTCTTCGTTGTCGGCTCGTTCCTTTAAAACCCATTTAAAAACGAAACTGCCAATGTCCTTTACAGGTTCATAGGTGGCTGAGGCTTCCAGGGTTTCCTTTTCAACAAATTGAATGGTGTTGTTGGTTCTGTCGATAAAGATCAAGATAGCTCCTAGGATAACTGCCATTTTCAGTCCGCCAAATGCACCGCCCAACAATCGGTTAAGAAAACCAAGTGCTGCAAAATTGGCAATTTTAGTGAGCAGTTTACCTATAAGCGATACCGCAACGATAATGATGACAAAAGTGATGGCAAAAGCGGCAAGGTTGATGTATTTTTCTTCCCAATCTACTTTTTCCTGAAGAAAACCGCCGGCAAAATAAGAGAAATGAATAGCGCCATAAATACCTATAATCAAGGCTGCGAGTGAAGCAACTTCAACAAAAAGCCCTTTCATAAATCCGCGAATCAAACCAAAAAGTATTAATCCACCTAAAACAATATCTATAAAGTTCATATGAAAATGAATTTAGACAAATATAAATCATTTGAACTTTCTATTTTTGCAGAACTCATCTTGACTTTTTTGATTGAAGTGAAAATTAGCTATTTTGAGCCTGATTGAAGGTTTTTTTGAGTTGCATAGCCGCGCTACGGAAGGAGAACCTGCCTGCCGGCAGGCAGGAAAGGCAAAAAGCAGGCTCAAAAGAGCAATTTTTTAACCAATTGGAAAAAGCCAAGATGAGTTCTAAAACAAAAACTGATGGCAAGAGACGAAGAGTTGAAAAAGAAATGGAATGAGTTGGTAGAAAAATTGTCTGACCAATTTGCCGACGGTGAAGAACTGGAACTTGATGCCATTATCTATTTGGTAGGGGTACAAGAACTGGGGCAACTGCATAGGAAATTTAAGAAAGACGAAAAATTGAACCTGATGCATATTGCTATTTGCAGACTTTTGGAACCCTATGGCTATTATGAATTCGACTTCTACGACGATGACGGGTGGCCGCATTACAAAATAAAAGAAGAATTGCCCGCATTGAAATCCGGAGAACAATCTGTTTTGATGAAAGAGGCCTTGGTTCAATACTTCGGGGAGAACGGTTTTATCTAAGGATATAGTTGAAAAAGCTTTTGCTTAAAATATATCATATTCTGTAGAATTCTGTAAATTTGCCCTTCCAAAAGAAATGGTTATGATCGATACGCTTAAGGAACATATTGAAAAAGTAGAAAGTTTTACGGCTACCACTGTAGATGAAGTAGAGGCATTCAGAATTAAATACTTGGGTAAAAAAGGTTTGTTGAACGACTTTTTTGCCGAGTTTAAGAATGTTCCGAACGAGCAAAAGAAAGAATTCGGACAAACGATCAATCATTTAAAGACAGCGGCGCAGGATAAGGTAAATACTTTGAAGGAAACTTTGGAGAACAAAGTTGCCGATGAAAATAAGTATGGAGATTTAACTAGGCCGGCCATGCCTTTGGAAACAGGATCAAGGCATCCTATTTCCATTGTAAAAAATCAGATTATTGACATCTTTTCCCGTATCGGATTTAATGTTTCCGAAGGTCCGGAAATTGAAGACGATTGGCATAACTTTACCGCTTTAAACCTTCCGGAATACCATCCGGCAAGGGACATGCAGGACACGTTTTTTATCCAAACAGATCCTGATATTTTGCTGCGCACGCATACTTCGTCTGTTCAAGTGCGGTATATGGAAAACAACAAACCGCCTATTCGAACCATTTCTCCGGGGCGTGTGTATAGAAATGAAGCCATTTCGTCCAGATCGCATTGCTTTTTCCACCAAGTAGAAGGTCTGTATATAGACAAAGGCGTTTCTTTTGCCGATCTTAAACAAACCCTGCAATATTTTACCACAGAGATGTTCGGAAAATCCAAAATACGTTTGCGTCCGTCTTACTTTCCGTTTACAGAGCCTAGTGCAGAAGTGGACGTATATTGGGGGCTGGAAACCGAAACCGATTACAGAATGACCAAAGGAACAGGTTGGTTGGAGATCATGGGCTGTGGGATGGTAGACCCTAATGTATTAGAAAACTGCGGTATTGATTCCAAAGAATATTCTGGTTTTGCTTTTGGTATGGGAATCGACAGGATCGCCTTGTTGCTTCACCAGATCTCAGATATCAGAATGTTAAGCGAGAACGATATCCGATTCTTAAAACAATTCAAGTCGGTTTTATAGCCATGAGGAAAGATATTGAAATACCCATTGCAGAAGAAGTCTATGTAGCTGCGATATACGAATGGGATGAAAAACACCTGTCAAGATCTTGGAATGTTTATCTCATCAACAACCGCGACGAGAATATGGAAGCTACCATTGTGGTTTCAAAAGGGTATGGTGATGATATAAAAACATCGACCATGCGTCATGGTTTCGGAACGATTGAATCAAAATCGTTTATTAAGGTTGAATTACTTCAGGAAGAAGTATTGAAGCTTAAAAATGAATTTTTCCTTACTTTTTTTGCTGATGGTAAATTGTTTGAAAAGAAATTTCTCTTCGACGAACACCAGATTTCAGAAAAAAATCTTGTCAAAACCCCTGTGATGGATGTAGAGGGTGTGTTAGCTGAATAGTTTTTTTGATTTATAAATGAAACAACTTTAATCCCATTAAATGGGTTTTAATTCCCCGATGCTCTGCGTCGAAATGGGTTAAGGTTTGTTCGTTTGAATACCTCGTGGGCTTGCCCCGAGGCAGTTAATTTATAGATTCATCCCGTCACTTCGAGTGTTTTTTACGAAGTGATAACGAAGTAAAAAATGTATCGAGAAGCATTTCGGAACTCCCAACATTATCCTACCGAAAATCACACCTGGCGCTATTTTTATAAGGGAAAAAGCTTAAAGAATACTTCACTTCATATTTGACAGCAAAATTCCATAATTAACACCCACCTGTTCGAAATTAACAAACAATTAACCTCTAATTGGTTCGGTAATTACCGAACCAAACGTACTTTTGTGTTTTATAATCTAATTGGTATTAGTATTCAGAATAATGACCGAAAAAAAAATAATGCAAAAGCAGAAAAAAGAGATTATTGAAGAAATGGGGGTTTATTTTGAATGTCATGGTAACCTTTCGCCTTTGTCTTCAAGAATTTTTGCCTATCTGGTTTTATGTGGTGAAGACGGAGCTACCTTTGATAAAATGTTGGAGGAGTTGGAGATGAGCAAGAGTTCGGCATCGACCAATTTACAGCTGTTACAATCCATGGGGAGGATCGGTTACTACACAAAACCGGGTGACCGAAAGCGATATTTCAAAATTTCTATTGAAAACTCCATCAACCGATTGGATGAAAAAATCAATTCTTGGGAAAAAGAGAAGCAACTTCATCAAAAAGTATATCGTTATCGACAGGAAATGTTCAAAATGGGCGATAAGCCCGTTGAAGAGTACAATGTGGAATTATCCATGAATAAGCACTTTGTCGAATTTGCCGATGAAATGATAAAGAGTTTAGAAAAATTAAAGAATAATATTTTAACAACAATCAACAAAAAGCAGTAATGAGGTCAAAACTATTTTTAATATGTGTTGCCGTAGTTTTATCAAGTTGCAGAGGTAAACAAGAGCAACAACAAGCACAGCAACAAGCAATGCCTTTTCCAACGGTCAAGATCGAAAAGCGCGATGTGACTACACAAAAAAGCTACCCTACCAGTATTCAAGGTGTGGTGAGCAGTGAAATAAGGCCTAAAGTTACGGGCTATATTCAAGATGTACTTGTAGATGAAGGTGAGAATGTAAAAAAAGGGCAATTGTTGTTCAGGCTGGAAACACAGAGCTTAAGTCAGGATGCAGGAGCTGCCAAAGCAAGTGTTAATGTAGCACAGGTAGAGGTTGAAAAACTAAAACCTTTGGTAGCAAAAGGAATTATAAGTAATGTTCAATTGGAAACGGCCAAGGCCAATTTGGCGCAAGCCAAAAGCAATTATAATAGTATTACCGCAAACATTGGTTATGCATCGGTTAGAAGCCCTGTGGATGGCGTTGTAGGTTCTATTCCTTACCGTAAAGGGGCTTTGGTCAGTGCTACTACACAAACACCGTTGACTACAGTTTCGAGTATTGAAAGTGTCTATGCTTTTTTCTCCATGAATGAAAAGGATTTTATCACCTTAATGAAAAATGTGGAGGGGAAATCATTAGAAGAAAAAGCAAAAAACCTTCCTAAAATAAGCCTCATTCTTGCAGATGGATCAACTTATGAAGAAGAAGGGACCATAGAGACCATTTCAGGAAATATCGACCCACAAACGGGAACGGTATCCCTCAGGGCTACTTTTAAAAACCCTGTCGAAATTTTAAGAAGTGGAAGCAGCGGAACGGTTAGGGTGCCACAGCATTACGAAGGGGCTTTGATAGTGCCGTCAATTTCAACTTTTGAACAACAAGGGAAACGCTTTGTCTATAAAGTGGCAGAAAACGACAGCATTTATGAATCTGCTCTGATTCCCTTAGACGAAACAGATAAGTTCGTTGTGGTAAAAAGCGGTGTGAATGAAGGAGATGCTATTTTGGCAAAAGGAGTAAATAAAGTAAGAACAGGCGCTAAAATTGTCCCACAACCTATGTCATTAGACAGTCTTTTAAATTCTTTTGAAACCGTATTTAAATAGTAAAGCATGTTAAAGAAATTTATTGAAAGGCCGGTTCTTTCAACTGTTATATCCATTATCATTACTGTATTGGGGATATTGGGGGTTTTAAATCTGCCGGTCACACAATATCCGAATATAGCACCGCCAACTGTCCAGGTAACGGCGAGTTATCCGGGGGCAAATGCCGAAACCATTCTGGAGAGTGTTATTATCCCGATTGAAGAGCAAATTAACGGAGTAGAGGGAATGACCTACCTTACCTCTAGTGCGAGTAATAATGGTAGTGCGAGTATTACAGCCTATTTTGAACAAGGTTACGACCCAGATATTGCAGCAGTAAACGTTCAGAACAGGGTGGCCAGGGCCAACTCATCCTTGCCTTCAGAAGTAATTCGGGCAGGGGTTACTACCCAAAAAAGGGAAAATTCAGCCTTGATGTACGTTGCCTTGCTCTCTACCAATGAGGATTATGACGATGTTTTCCTTCAGAATTATTTGAACATCAACGTAAAACCGGAGATACAACGTATCAAAGGTGTTGGAGCTGTGAATGTGTTTGGTGCCAAAGATTATTCGATGCGGGTTTGGTTGGATCCCGATAAAATGGCGGCCTATTCACTAACTTCCAATGATGTTATCGGAGCGATAAACGAACAAAGTCTTGAGGCGGCAGCCGGGTCTATCGGACAAAACTCAGGGAACTCATTTGAATATGTGATTAAATATAAAGGACGCTACAAAACAGCTGAAGAATATGAAAATATCATTATAAAATCCATTGGTAATGGGAAGTTCCTTAGATTGAAAGATGTAGCCAAAATAGAATTGGATGCATTTTCATATTCCTCCTTATCGAGATCGAAGGGGTATCCGGGGGTTAACTTTGGAATCTTTCAAACTCCGGGATCCAATGCACAGGAGATTATTGAAGAATTGTATGTGAAGCTGGATGAATTGCAAGAAGATTTCCCGAGCGGAGTTGAATATTTAATTAATTACGATACCAATAAATTCTTGACAGCATCCATAAACAAGGTAAAAAACACGCTTATAGAGGCTTTTTTACTGGTATTCTTTGTGGTGTTTATCTTTCTTCAGGATGTAAAGTCAACTTTGATTCCGGCCATAGCGGTTCCTGTTGCGATTATTGGTACGTTTTTCTTTTTGCAGCTCTTCGGATATTCGATTAACCTATTAACGCTTTTCGCCTTGATCCTGGCGATTGGTATTGTGGTCGATGATGCCATTGTGGTTGTGGAAGCGGTCCATTCCAAGATGGAAGAAGGATATGACGACGCTCGCGAAGCATCGATTTCTGCCATGAGTGAAATTAGTGGAGCCATTGTTTCCATAACATTGGTAATGGCCGCGGTATTCATCCCGATTACCTTCATACAAGGGCCTTCAGGGGTTTTCTATGAGCAATTTGGGGTCACCTTGATCGTTGCGATCTTGATTTCGGCGGTAAATGCATTGACACTCAGTCCGGCTTTGTGTGCGATTTTCCTTAAACCAAATCACAATGGGAATGGCAAAAAGAAGAATCTTTTACAGCGCTTTTATGCTGCTTTTAATGCCGCTTTTAGTGCGACCACAAAAAAATATACAAAAGCCTTAGGTTTCTTGTTGAAACATAAATGGATTACGGCCGTCATCCTTTTGGTTGCGGTTATGGGAATCTTGTGGACAAACAAAACAATGCCTACCGGATTTGTTCCTACGGAAGACCGGGGGGTTATTTTTGTAAATGTTGAATTGCCGGAGGGTGCATCATTAGACAGAACATTCCAAACAACGGAAGAATTATACGATATCATTGAAGGCGTAGAAGGGATTAGAACAGCATCTTTAATCGCCGGAAATAACTTCTTTTCCGGGGCGGGAAGTTCTTATGCCCTTGGGTTTATCATTCTTGAAGATTGGGAAAAGCGTACTACAGAAGCAACTTCTGTCGATGGTATTATCGGACAGTTATTCCAAAAAACGGCAGGGCTTTCAGATGCACAGATTGTCTTTTTCCAACCACCCAGTATCCCGGGATTTGGAGCATCAGAAGGCTTTGAGGTACAATTGTTGGATAGGGAATCCAGACCGCTGACCGAATTGGATGAAGTGGCGACCAATTTTGCAGCTGCTTTAACCGCAAGGCCGGAAATAGGTCAGACTTCCAACCCTTTCAGTACAGGGTTCCCACAGTTGGAATTGGATATTGATATCGCTAAGGCAAAAGAAGCAGGTGTTGGTATAAGCGATATCATTTCGACATTGCAGGGGTATATCGGAGGTTTTTATGCGACAGATTTCAGTCGATTCGGAAAACAATACCGTGTCTTTGTTCAGGCAGAACCTGGAGATAGAACCAATATCAGCAGCCTGAACAGTATTTTTGTAAGGAATGCCAACGGACAAATGGCTCCGGTTTCAGAATTTGTAAAACTGGAAAGAGTCTACGGACCGCAAACGGTAAGCAGATTTAACTTGTTTAATTCAGTGACACTAAACGGTTCCGCAGCTCCGGGTTACAGTTCCGGGGATGCCATTAGGGTCATTGATGAAATAGCCGAGGAAAGTCTTCCGAACAATTATGAGATCGCATATTCGGGACTAACACGGGAAGAAATTGCTTCTGCGGGTCAGTCCGGATTGATCTTCGCATTGAGTATTCTGTTCGTTTATTTTTTCCTATCAGCACAATACGAAAGTTACATATTGCCATTGTCGGTATTACTTTCCCTACCGATAGGGGTTATGGGGGCCTTTATCTCAACCAAATTGGCAGGCTTGGAAAATAACATCTATTTCCAGATCGCACTGATCATGTTAATAGGGCTGTTAGCCAAAAATGCAATTTTGATTGTGGAATTTGCCTTGCAACGTAGACGGCAGGGATTGTCACTGGTCGATGCTGCGATTGAAGGAGCTCGTGTAAGGTTGCGACCTATTTTGATGACTTCCTTTGCGTTTATTTTAGGGATTATGCCGCTGGTAGTGGCAAATGGAGTAGGAGCAGAAGGAAACAATTCCATCGGAACGGGAGCAGCCGGAGGTATGTTTATCGGTACTGTCATAGGAGTATTTGTTATTCCGGTATTGTTTGTGGTTTTCCAATGGTTGCAAGAACGCATTTCAGGAGTACCGGAAGCTGTTGTTGAATCTGATGATAATTTCAAATTAAAGAAATGAAACGAACATGAATTTTATTAATCATAAAATACGCAAAAGCGCATGATTAAAAAAATTCATGTGAGAGCGAAGCGGTTCCATGTGTGCAACAAATTTTTTGCACATTTTGGATATTGCAAAAAATTTTAAACACATGAAAATAAAAGTTTTATTAGGTCTTTTTATTCCGTTGATGCTACAATCATGCTTTGTGGCTAAAAATTATGAAAGCCCCGAAGTAGAAACGGAAAATTTATATAGAACCGATCAAATTGTTCAAGACAGTACTTCTTTGGGGATGGTTTCCTGGAGGGATCTTTTTCAAGATGAAATTCTTAAAAAGCACATTGAAACAGCTTTGACGAACAACTTGGACATTCGTATTGCCGTTCAACAAATCCTTGCTTCGGAGGCGTACTTGAAACAAGGGAAGGCGGGAAATTATCCTACTTTGAATCTGAGTGCTTCCGTAACACGGCAGGAAAATTCAGAAAACAGTCAGTTTGGGAGTATTTTCAGTGGTGCTGTGGAGCAATATGATATGACGGCCAACCTTTCCTGGGAAGCCGATATCTGGGGGAAGATCAGAAGCAATAAACGTGCTTTTGAAGCTACTTATCTACAATCAGTTGAAGCGCATAAAGCAGTTAAAACCGAATTGGTAGCTGCTGTGGCTTCTATCTACTATCAATTGCTTTCTTTGGATGAACAATTAGAGATCACCAATGAAACCATTGAAAATCGGGAGAGTAGCTTGGAAACAACCAAAGCTTTAAAAACAGCCGGACTGGTCACAGAAGTGGCGGTCAAGCAAACCGAAGCACAGTTATACACCGCTCAGGCGATAAAAATTGATTTGGAGAACAGTATCAAACTGCTTGAAAACTCGTTTTCCATTTTGTTGGCTGAAGGACCACATGTAGTAGAGCGAACTGACTTGGAGGATCAAGAAATTACTTCCGATTTAACCACCGGGGTACCTTCTCTCTTGCTGCAAAACAGACCGGATGTAGCTGCGGCAGAATTTAGTTTGATCAATGCTTTTGAACTGACCAATTTGGCGAGAAGTAATTTCTACCCGTCTATAACCTTAAGTGCAAGTGCCGGTTTTCAAAGTCTGGAGTTTGATAATTGGATAGATGCAAGTTCTATTTTCAACACCCTTGTTGCCGGATTGACCCAGCCTGTCCTTAACGGAAGAAGGATACGTACACAATATGAGGTATCTAAAGCGCAACAAGAACAAGCTTTGTTGAATTACAAGAAAGCTTTGCTGACAGCGGGAAGGGAAGTTTCAGATGCGCTGTATGATTATGAAGCGGCTTCAGAAAAAATAACGATTAGGGAAAAGGAGTTTGAAGCTTATAACAAAGCTGCAGAATATTCAGCAGAACTGCTTGATCACGGAATGGCGAATTACCTTGAAGTGCTCACCGCCAGGGAAAACGCATTAAATTCAGAATTAAACCTTGTCAATACCAAATTTGAACGCTTGAACGCTATTGTAACACTGTACCAGGCACTGGGTGGGGGTTGGCAATAGGAATTACCAAATATTTTTCATGATTAGGTTATGCCCTTGCGATAGCGAGGGCTTTTTTGTCTATATTGGGAACGCTTGGATAATTATCATTTATGGGTTTTATTGGAGAAGGCCTCACCTGATTCCAGCTCCGGGAAGTGTCCCCCGACATTTTTGGGAATATATTTGTTCGAAATAAGAAGGCTTCAAGTAGCAGATTCTTTGTAAAGTTGACAGAAAATTAAACCTCCATTTCATCGAAAAGGGGAAATTTCCCCTTTTATCATAAATTATATTCACTATATTACTAGTTGATTTTCAATTTAATAGCAATCAACCATAGTAAAAGTTACGTGTCATGAAACAAAAATACACTGTACTGATCAAAGGATTTCGCTTACTTTTTTTACTGTGCATAACCCTGCTTTTTACCAATTGTGAAAAAGATGATGTTTACCATAAAGAGGCCCTTTCCGAGGAAAAACTTGATATACTTGTCAAAAATGTGTCCCTAAGTGAAATTCAGGAAGATGCCCTGTTAAGTTCTGCCATTGAAAACATTGAAACAAGGTTTGACTATGTTGGGAAAAAGGGCGCTGCTTCAAAAATCAAACCATCAGATGGTGGTTTTACCATTCTTACCGATGAGATTGTTAAAATAACAAAGAACCACAAAACCACATACACATTTCGGATTGAAACACCGACAGACCAACGATCTACTTTTGAAAACTTTGTGATCAAAAAATTAAATAGCCAAAAAATACAATTCTACATTTACCGGTACAAAGAGAATACGGGCGATTATAGTAACTACATGCCTTATATTATAACCCGGGAAAAAGTAGATAGCAACCAAATTAATGAAGGCGCTTTTGACGGATACTTAAACAAGGTGCTTTATGATTCTTCGTCTGATTGTTATTTTGATGTAAGCAAATCGGGAAACCTACTCATTTTGACCGTCTTGGCGTGTGGAGATTCCGGTTCTTCCGATATGAGTGTTGGAAGTTCAGGAGGAAGCTATAGCGATTGGGTGTACTATAACCCGGACGGTGTGGGGGACTGCCTTCGGTACCGTGGTTACCTTGATGCCAATGGTGAGCCGCAATACCAGGTTGAGCCTTTTTCATGCCCTGATGACGACACTTCCTCAAGCAATGATGGACCAGACGACCCATGGTCCGATTCAGACGGTTCCAATTCTGACCCTTTGCACGACGGTGACAGTGGCACGGGCGGTGGCGGTTCTTCCTCTAATGGTGATGGTTCCGATGACTCCACGGTAGGTGTCCTTCCCCAAAAGACCACAGCGGACGAATTGGCCATAGCATTGAATATCACCGAATTTGAGTTCCGTCAAACCCTGTATTCTGATGATGAGCTTGCAGATTTATTATTTTCTTTATGCATGGCCAATAATTTTTCAAACCAAGCAAAGGCAGCTACTTTAATGACCGTTTATACCAAATCACTCGGTAAGATACAAGGCCCTTTTGACAACACTTATTACAATAAGGTCATCCAACAGTTGTCCATAACAGGGTTTACAAGCGATATAGACCTGACCAATCCGGCGATAAGGGAAATTTGGCAATATCATTATACCACACAGAGGGACTTTTTAAAAACGAAAAACCCTTCGTGGTCCAATACATGGCTGTATTGGCAAACCACTATGGATATGCTTTCCATGCGTTCAACCTATAAACAGGTCAAAACTTTTTTGGCCAATAATGGGAATAGTCTGGAAGCGAAGGCTCTTGCTAGGGAGGCAGTTGAGTCATTGATGGACAAAGTATGTTTGAGTAGTTTTCAATTCACTAATGTTGGGAGTAATTGGCAAAATGCAGGATTAAGTAATGTTAATGTACAATTTTTAACAATTGGAAAAGTTATTGCTATACAAAATGTACATTTTCCCGAACTTCATTTTGGATTACCAAAAGAATTATCAAATGGAGAGTATATAACTAACAATAATGCTAAATATGTAGCGGAAGAGATCATGACAGAAGCTGAACAACTTACAAATTCATTTCAATCAAATAACCCCACCGCAACAGCTAATCAATTAAAATATTATTTCTTAGAGCAAATGCAAAATATTAGCGCACAACACGGTGGCACGGTTGGAACCTCTCCTCCTCTTGGTTGGATAGGGCCATTAAAACCACATAAAGCTTACATAATAAGTAGCTTTTGGGAATGTGATTAATATAAAATATTTAGAATGAAGAGTTATTTACGGAATGAAGCTTATAAATACTATCCTAAAGGTGTTAATGGACTAGATGATACCTATATGAAAAGAAAAGAAATAAAGAATCTGAAAGAACAAGTAGGGCTAACATCAAAAAAGGAATATGGAGAATGGGTAACTCTAATTAATAAATTTAATAATCAAAGTCATTTAAATGCAATTGACAAAACAAATTTCACAATAAATCAATCTAGTATGGCTTTACAAATAATTTTAAAAAGTGAAAGAAAATTTTCGTTAGTTTTTAGTTGTTATTGTAGTTTTCTAATCCCATACTTTTATTTTATAGAAACAATCCATGACAGCTCAACTAGATTGATTCTTGATTACCAAAATATTAATAGAGTTACAGATAAAGACATTAAGAGATTGATCAATAACATTAAACTTCAGTTTGGTAGAAAAATAATGAATGAGGATTATTTATTTTTTAATATTCCTAATTTATCATTCGAAACAATACCATTTGGAAAGTTTAATGTCCAAAAAGCTTTTTTTAATTCAAAACACTTAATGCTGTGAAAATAATAATCTTTCTAATACCAATAGTGTTAGCATATTTAATTACATCATTGATATATCATAATTATGCATATTTTACTACTAATTTAGGCTCATTATGGATGAATATTAGTTTCTATTATTTATTGATTTTCGGTTTACTCATCTCGTCCTTAAGTTTATTAAATAATAGAAATTTAATTAAGAAAATATACATGGCCCTAAGTATTTTAGTGCTTGTTATATTAATTGTTAATTTAATAGAATCAATAGAAAATTTAAAAAATCATTCATTTTTAGTCTTTACATTATTTCTTCTAATCTTTAATCAAATCAAGATGAAAGTAAAAAACCTTCGTTAAAAACCAGCTCTCCGAACTGTCCTCACTTCGGAGCATTACTAAGCACAAAGCCTGGATTTCGCTAGCGTAAAACTGTAAAACTCTTGAACAGTTACTTTTATCGAAAGAACCCTTTCAATTCAAAGTCAGGAGACGTCGAAGAGCAGACGATATGATTTCTTATCAGTTGCTTTCAGCTTTGGCTTGTTCTTCAGCTAGGATAGCATCGATAGTAGCACTTAGTTTTTCCTTATCGTTGTATATGGGGTCAAGGTCAACAATTTCTACTTTTCTAAATTCAATTGGGTGACTTTCGCTTTGGATGGAAATATAGCCTTCGGTAAGTGGTTTTCCGTCTTGTTTTACGTTTGGATCGTGCTTGTTAACACCTCCATCGCCAATCTGTGGTTTGGTGTATTCCAAAACGGTTTTTCCTTCGGCGATGTGCTTAATAATGGAATCTTTCAACACCAAAAAAGTAGCGCGGACCCATTGGTCGCCACGATATGTTTTTGAATCGGAATTGGTGCAATGCGGAGTAAAAAGCTCGCCGTTTATGACAACATTCGTTCCCGGAGTACATAAGTTCAGGGTCGGACGTTCATCAGAACTATCAATATCACCACCCAAGAACTGTCCTTCAATACTGATGGGGAAATCTTGGTCTTTCTGCATGGTTTCCGGGGCTTGTCCGTGTAACATAGCACCGCTGTTTCTCCATGCCCAGCCTTCACCATCGGCTATTTGTTTATCTACAAAACGGTATTCTATTGCCAAAAAGTAAGCTGAAAAGGATTTGTCATAGAACAGATGGCCGTATTGCCGGTCGAAAACGTTGTTATAACCATCATAATTCACGGTGATGTTTCCGTTTTTGACCGAAAAAGTGTTGGCATAGTTTTCGCCGACTTCGTGTTTGGATATTTTTGGAATCCAGCCGGAAAGGTCTTTTCCGTTGAAAAGTTGTTGCCATTCCGGCTGGACTACAACAGCCGTATCGTTTTTCTGTATTGGTTCTTCTTCTTTTTTCTTACTGTCTTTACAACCAATAAGTATAAACAAAAGTGTGAATGCGGAAAGTAGATACGGATGTCTCATAAATAATTTGGGTGTTGGTTATTCTACAATAAATTTACCTTGCATAGAAGCAAAATGTCCGGGGAAGCTACACAAAAAGTCGTATGTGCCGGCTTCAGGAGCTTCAAATTCGATAGTTGCGCTTTCTCCACCGCCTAACATTTTTGTGTGAGCAAGCACAGCATCGGTTCCTTCAGGGATATATTCGCTATCGACAGCCGAAGCTGCTTCGGTAGCAAAAGCAACCAAATCTACACCACTATTAAGGATGACAAGGTTGTGACCCATTACTTTTTTATCAAGTTTCCCGATGTGTTTTAATGTGATGACTACTTTTTGTCCGGCTTTTACGCGAATTTCTTTTTTGTCGAACTTCATCATATCGTTTGCAGTAATTACTACGGTGTTCTCAGATTTTTCAGAAGTGTCTGCTTTCTTTGAACTTGATGCTTCTTGTTCATACTGAAATTTCTCTTCTTTCTTTTCTTTTTTAGCATCACCACAGCTTACAATAGCAACAGCAAAAAGGCATGCAGTTATTTTACTTAACATTTTCATAGTGTTGTGAAATTTAATTTTTCCAAATAGTTATTTATTGGATGCTAATATAAGTATTTCTATGGCTATTGCGATGTGTGAGGTATAGAAATACAAGTTTTATAACGCTTTTTTTGTTTGTGGTGATGAATGGGGAACCAGTTCTTTTAGGAATTCAATAGCTCTTTTTTCGGTGTAATACACATTGTTCTTATCATAAAAACCTACATGTCCGCCATATTCAGGCACTTCCAGATAGAGGTTTTGGTTTTTTTCTACTTTCTGAAATGGATAGCATTTATCAGAAAGGAAAGAATCGTTTTTGGCGTTGATGATCAAAGTAGGAACATTAATGGCTTGCAAAAAGGGAAGCGAACTGCTTTTTTCATAATAGTCTAACGCATCTTTAAAACCATGGGCTTGGGAAGTGTAGCAATCGTCAAAATCTTTTAGGGTGACAATTTTTTTGATATCGGTTTTTGAAATTTTATTCGGAAAAGATTGTTGTTTTTGTCTAAGCTTTTCTATCAGGTTTTTTTTAAAGCGTTTTGCGTAGAGGTAATTTTTGGTTTTGTGTATTTCCAACATTGACCCATAAAGATGACACGGAACAGAAACAGCGATAGCGGCTTTTATTTCTTTGGGAATGGGGTGATGCTGTCCCAAATATTTAAGCGCAAGATTTCCGCCGAGACTAAATCCATTTAAAATCACGGTATCGTATTGATATTTTTCAATGATATGATGGGTGATGAACTCCAAATCACCCGTTTCACCCGAATGATAGCTTCGGTATTGTTTGTTAGGTTCGCCACTACAACTCCGGTAATTCACACAAACAGCATCATAACCGCTCTGATTGAATATTTTGGCACTTCCCAAAGCATAAGGTCTTTGGGCGTTACCTTCCAACCCGTGTAATACAATAGCAAGTTTACGGGTTTTGGCTTTGGCATAACTCCAATCAAGGTCGATAAAATCATCATCAGGAGTGAAAATCCGTTCGCGTTCTTGTAAAATACCGTTTACCTGTCTAAGGAGAGCAGCATAAATGGTAGAAAAGTGTCCATTTCTGAAAAAATGAGGGGGATTATAAGTAGAAGTTATAACAGGCATGGTCGTTTTTAGATAATGATGAGTTCAAAGATAGAAATCATAATCATACAATTGTTATGCGCGCATAACAATTGTTTTGTAAATTTGTTGAAAGAAAAGGAGCAAAAGGAAATGATTGCGTATCATTTATAAAATATAAAACGGGATAGTTATGTATAAAAAAGAATTTGAAATACGCTGGAATGATCTTGATGCCAACAGGCATTTGGCAAATAAGGCTTATGTAGAATTTGCTGCCCACACGCGTATGTCTTTTTTGGTGGAAGCGGGTTTTGATCTACGTTTGTTGACAAAATTGAATATAGGACCGGTAGTTTTTTATGAACATATCTACTATTTTAAGGAGGTGTTTTCAGGAAAACCGGTGACCGTGAGTTTGGAATTGAAAGGAATGAGTGAAGATGGAAAGTTTTTTGAGTTCCATCATAATTACTATGATTACAAAGGCCGTAATGTGGCGCACTGTGAAATTATGGGCGCATGGATCGACCTGAAAACCCGAAAACTGATCGGTTTATCCAGTGAAGTCTTACAGCTGTTCGACAAAGTAGAACGTGCAGAAGGTTTCAGGGTGCTTACTAAGGAAGACACCCGTAAATATGCCAAAACACCAAAAGACCTGAGTTGACCTATAAAATTGAATATCTGAAAATAAAAGATTAAAATAACCATTAAGGGAATTAAGTTGCTTAATGAAACATCCATGCTTAATTTTTAAACACAAAACGGGGATGATTATATGGATGTTCTATGTGACCTTTGAGAAAACAATAATTTTGAACACATAAAATACCTTAATTCCCTTAACTTCTTAATGGTTTTACATTTTTTCACAGTATAGTATAAATCAAACTCACGTCAGTTAAGATACCGGAGCCTTTTTGACTTTGGTCACCAGATAAACTCCGGTAAACACCAAAATAGCAGCCATAATTTTCAGAATATTCAATTGGTCTGCCCCCACAATAATTGCATAAAGAATTCCGATGAGTGGTTGCAGGTAGATAAAAGCGCCAATGGTTGAGGCTTTTAGCTGCTTTAATGCGTAAATATTAAAAAGATAGGTGAGGAAGGTCGTTCCAATAACTACAAATGCCATCCGCCAAATAGCGTCAAAAGGTAGGGAAGCCCATTCTACAGCTGTAAATTCTGAAATAGTCACCGGCAGGTTGATGATTATACCTGTCAAAAACAACCATTTCATTAAGGTAATGGCATGGTATTTTTTAGTGAGTGGTTTTACCAAGACGAGGTAGACGCCGTATGATGTCGCATTGACGATAAACAAAATATTTCCCAAAGCGATATTGGGAGCGTTGTTTTGTGCCTCCCCGTTGCTAAATAGAACAAGTCCCAAAGCTCCTGCAAATCCGAGTAAAATCCCGAATGAGCGTACAAAAGTGATTTTTTCTTTGATAAGAATAGCCGAAAGGACAAACACGATAATAGGTGAAATCGTCACAATAACAGCACTGTTTATGGGAGTAGAGAGGCTTAAACCCTTGAAGAACATTAGCATATTGATTACCATTCCAAAAAATGCGCATATCAACATTCGTCCCCAATCTTTACGCTCTATTTTTTCTTTTGGACCCCAAATACTGATAACCCAAAAGAGTAGGGCTGCTCCGAGAACCCTCAGTAAAATCAATCCGAAAGGCTCAATATAAGTGGGCATCAAGTCTTTGGCTACCGTATGGTTTATTCCGTAGATAAGGCTCGCACCAAAAGCTGCCAAAAAGGCCAAAGCTCTTTTATCCATGAATGACGTTTTTTGCAGCTTCCACAGTTTTTTTAGCGTTTCCGACAAAAATGGCATCGTCAACCAAAATAACCGGTCTTTTCAAAAAAGTATAATGTTCCAGAATTAGGTTTTTATATTCTTCTTTGGTCAGGGATTGCGCTTTCAGGTTTCGTTCTTTATACAAACGGGCACGCTTACTGAATAAAGCTTCATAAGAACCAGTTAATTGTTCCATAGCCTCAAGCTGTTCAACAGTAATAGCTTCAGTTTTAATGTCTTGTTTTGCAAAATCATCCGGGAGATCCAGTTCCTTGATAATTCTTTTACAAGTGTCGCAAGTGCTTAGGTGGTATATTTTTTTCATACGGCAAATTTAAAGATAATCGCAGAGCTATACATTCCTTTTTGTCTACTTTTCTTTGTTTTGGATACTCCATGGATAAAACATAGTTATAGTTTATTTATACCGTATATATGTTGTGTATATGCCGTGTATATGTCGTATTTATAGCGTATATATAGCGTGTTTGATATATTAGAACTACATAATATAGCCCCATTATGACTACAACCCCGTCTTTTTACATCAAAATGAACTATGGTGGGGTATTTGAATTAGTATGTAAAGCTAATTGCGGAGATACAATTTCTTTTCATCAGAATTATAACAATAAAGAAATGCACACGTAATTTTTTCAAATTATCTTTGAAATATCAATCCTGTGAATCGGATTTGATGGTAATTAAAAGACATTCAAAAACAGAAAAACAATGGATTATCAATTTGAAGTTTTGGAAAAAAGCAGACAGTCGCTTTTAAAATTGATTGAAGGACTTACCGAAGAGGAAATCAATAAGATCCCTGAAGGGTTTAACAATAATATTGCTTGGAATGTTATTCATGTGTTGATTACACAACAGCTTATTTGCTATAAATTGGCGGGAGAAGAGGGTTATGTTGACGAGCAAACGATTAAAGACTACAGAAAAGGAACGGCTCCAAATCCTGAAAAACCGGTTTCTTTAGAGGAATTTGAAAAGTATAAGGAAGAATTGATGCCTAATGTTTCCCGAATCAAAGCTGATTACCCAAAATTTACCACATACAACAGTTACACGACTAGTGTGGGGATAAGCTTAAACTCAATCGAGGATGCCATTACTTTTAATAATTATCACGAAGGCATACACTTGGGCTATGTTATGGCACTTCGTCGAGCCATTCGGGTTTTATAAATTCTTTTACTTGTTCAAGCGGGATGTCGATTGTCGTAAACCCATCTGAATAGGCAGCTATTTCATATGGACTGTAGATGAGTTCGATGCCTTTTTCGTTAAAACCGATGCTGTTGGGAAGGTGGAACTGGTCGTTTTCAAACATAAATCCGGAATTATTGATATTGGCTTCAGGTTCTATTCCTTCCTGTTTTCTGAAAATCTGTTCTGCCAGATCGGTAAAAGCACCCAAATCAGTAAAAAGGTCGCTTTGTTCAAGCACTTTTCCGGTGTTGATGTCAAAGTTCAAAAAATAAATATAGCTGTAGCCATGGGCACCGCCGGTGAACATATAATTTTCAATTCGTATTGAGACGAGATGCTTATTCCTATAAACAACATCACCTGTGATGTCAGCTTGCCATGAGACAATATCATCGGGAAAACGCTTTTTTAATGTTTGATATCCATTTTTGAACGCTTCTACAGCATCATCAATAGAAGAAATTTCATTTTCTTCAGTATAATCAAAGACCCGGATGATATAATCGTGGATTTCCTGATTGATCTTTGCTACTGCTGTATCTTCACCCTGTGCTTGTGGGACGTCAATGGTCACCTGCGGACACTCTTCACAAGAGCTTTCCACCAGGTTTTGCTGTATAAAACTGATTTTAGGTTCATCTGTGCATCCGTAAAGTAGGAAAAGGAAAAGGGCTCCAAATAAGAAAAATGACCTCATAAAATAATAACTGTTAAATGTAAAATAAAGCTAAGCTGTTTGTTATGATGCCCAAAAGTAAACACTTATTTTTGTTTAAACGAGTTTTGCGCATACTTTGGACGGATTTTTTGCGGTTGAATAGATTACGGAATAGTAAAATATTAATAAATTATAAAAATAAGCCCCTTAAATTTTAAATAAATGAATATTTTTGCCTTTAAATTAATAAATCTTTAATTATCCATTTTTTATGAACGCAATGGACAAAAAAATAAAAGCATTTATGGACGAGGTTAGAGTCCGTAATTCGCATGAGCCGGAATTTCTACAGGCGGTACAAGAAGTAGCGGAAACAGTAATTCCGTATATCGCACAGCAGGAAATTTACAGCGGTAAGAATATATTGTTGAGAATGGTAGAGCCGGAAAGAGCAATTATGTTCAGGGTGCCATGGGTTGACGATAAAGGAGAGATTCACGTCAACAGAGGTTATCGAATCCAGATGAGCTCTGTTATCGGTCCGTATAAAGGGGGGCTCCGTTTTCACCCAACGGTAAACATGAGTATTTTGAAATTCCTCGCTTTTGAACAGGTGTTTAAAAATAGTTTGACCACACTGCCTATGGGAGGTGGTAAAGGAGGATCCGATTTTGATCCTAAAGGAAAGTCGGACGATGAGGTGATGCGCTTTTGCCATAGTTTTATGAGTGAATTATTCAGACATATAGGTCCGAATACCGACGTACCGGCAGGGGACATTGGCGTAGGGAGCAGAGAAGTTGGCTTCCTTTTCGGAATGTACAGAAAGATTAAAAACGAATTTACCGGGGTCTTGACTGGAAAAGGACTTTCTTGGGGAGGTTCGTTGATTCGTCCGGAAGCAACGGGCTATGGAAATGTATATTTTGCCCAAAACATGCTTGTAAAGAAAGGCGACAGTTTTGAAGGAAAGACGGTCACCGTTTCCGGTTCTGGGAATGTGGCGCAATACGCTACAGAAAAAGCAACACAGTTGGGAGCAAAAGTGGTTACACTTTCCGATTCATCGGGAACCATATACGATAAAGACGGAATTGACGCAGAAAAACTAGCGTATGTGATGTTCATTAAAAATGAAAAACGCGGGAGGATTTCTGAATATGTAAAGAAATATCCTGATGCTGAATACCACGCAGGAAAAACGCCTTGGCATGTCTCTTGTGACATAGCCCTGCCATGTGCCACACAAAACGAATTGAATGGTGAAGATGCCAAAACTTTGGTGAAAAACGGTTGTGTCTGTGTGAGTGAAGGAGCAAATATGCCTTGTACTCCGGAGGCTGTTACTGAATTCCACAATGCGAAAATATTGTTTGCTCCAGGGAAAGCGTCCAATGCAGGAGGGGTGGCCACTTCCGGTTTGGAAATGGCACAAAACTCACTGCGTTACAGCTGGACCCGCGATGAAGTGGACGACAAATTGAAAGGAATTATGAAGAGTATCCATAGTTCTTGTATCGATCATGGAGAAGATCCCGACGGATACATCAATTATGTCAGAGGAGCCAATATCGCCGGATTTGTGAAAGTAGCCGATGCGATTTTGGCACAAGGAGTGGTGTAGGTTCTTTAAGGAAAAATTATAAAAGAGGAGGCTGTCGAAGAGTTTGTTGATTTTGTCATGCTAAGTATGTCACCCTGAGCTTGTCGAAGGGCTGTCCAAGCACTGTCGAAGACTAATTAGGTGTTAATGATATACACTTCGACAAGTTCAGTGTGACATTAACTGAGCGTAAATTCTTGGGGTGACAGCCTCTTTTTCTATTTTTGTTACATCTACGGAAATATTTATGATCGTTACCACACAAGCCATTGTCCTTTCAGCAATAAAATATGGAGACACCAGTCTTATCGTGAAGCTTTACACTTTGAGTGATGGGATAAAATCATATATGCTGAAGGGAGTGCTGTCTTCAAAAAAAGGAAAGCTCAAAAAAGGTTACTTTCAGCCTTTGACACAATTGGAGATTGTAGCAAATCACAAAAATAAAGGAACACTCGAAAGTCTGCGGGAGGTGAAAACCGTCAATTTTTACCAAAGTCTACAAACTGATGTACGCAAAAGTTCGATCGCTCTTTTCTTGTCAGAAATGTTGGTGATTTCGCTTCAGGAGGAGGAAGTCAATCAGACTTTATATCATTTTATTTCAAATTCGTTTCAGTGGTTGGACATGAACGAGGAGATTGCCAATTTTCATATCAGTTTCTTAATTGAACTCACACGACATCTCGGTTTTTATCCAGATAACTCACATGAAGATTATCCGTATTTTGACTTAGCTGAAGGCGAATTTGTTACATCGCTCTACAATGAGGTTCTTTCCGAAGAAAATTTGGTGAATTTCAAAAAATTCCTCCATAGGGATTATGATACTTCAGCTAAAATAAAAATGGGAAAAACCCATCGGGCGGAATTGCTCGATAGCATGATTCGCTATTATCAACTTCACTTATCAGACTTTAAAAAACCACGTTCACTGGAAGTATTACAACAAGTTTTTGGGTGAAAATCTTGGTCTGAAACAAACTTTTATAGTTAAATACACAATAAAGCGTATTGAAGCTGTGTTATTTTTGACATTTCAATACCATTTTTTAATGCTTTTAAGGTGGAGCAATTCGCTGGAATTTAGTATTTTTGCCAACTTTAATCCCACTAACAGGATTAGTTTCAAGGCGTTCTACTTAAGAAGAAGTTATTTTTTCGTTGGAATGTTTCAAAGGGAGTTGATTACGATAAGGAAACCGAATTATAAATGAAGTTTACAGAATACAAAGGATTGGATTTGCCTAAAACTGCTGAAGAGATTCTTAAGTTTTGGGAAGAGCAAGCTATTTTTGAAAAAAGCATCACGAGTAGGGAAGGAAAAGAACCGTTTGTGTTTTATGAAGGTCCACCGTCTGCAAATGGATTGCCCGGTATTCACCACGTAATGGCCCGTGCCATCAAGGATATTTTTTGTCGTTACAAAACCCAAAAAGGCTATCAGGTAAAACGAAAAGCAGGATGGGACACCCATGGATTGCCTGTAGAACTGGGAGTTGAAAAAGAGCTGGGAATTACCAAAGAAGATATCGGTACAAAGATTTCTGTAGAAGAATACAACGCAGCTTGTAAAAAAGCGGTAATGCGCTACACGGATATCTGGAACGATATGACCCGCAAAATCGGGTATTGGGTAGATATGGAAGATCCGTACATTACCTATAAATCCAAATACATGGAAAGTGTTTGGTGGCTTTTAAAGCAAATTTACGATAAAGGCTTAATGTATAAAGGATACACGATTCAGCCTTATTCGCCTAAAGCCGGAACGGGATTAAGTTCGCACGAGCTGAACCAGCCCGGGACTTATCAAGATGTTTCCGATACAACGGCAGTGGCTCAGTTTAAATGCCTCCCCCCAACCCCCTCCCAAGGAGGGGGAGCTGAAGGTAACTCTATTGAAAAGGCATTTAATTACACTCCCCGCCTAAGGCGGGAGACGGAGGGGGCTTTCCTTTTGGCGTGGACGACCACTCCGTGGACTTTGCCGTCAAACACTGCACTTACTGTAGGGCCTAAAATTGATTATGTTTTAGTAAAAACTTTTAATCAATATACTTTCGAACCTATTCACGTAGCGGTAGGGAAACCATTGCTTAAAAAGATATTCAGCGGAAAGTATTACGAAGCCGAAAGCGAAGAAGACTTTGGAAACTATACCGAGAAGGCTAAAAAAATACCTTATCAGGTGGTAGCGGAATGTAAAGGATCCGATTTGGTCGGAATTAAATATGAGCAGTTATTGCCTTATGCTCAACCCTGTAAAAATCCTGAAAATGCATTTCGCGTTATCAGCGGGGATTTTGTAACCACCGAAGATGGTACCGGAATTGTTCACACCGCACCTACTTTTGGTGCAGATGATGCCAAAGTGGCCAAAGAAGCTATTCCCGAAGTGCCTCCTATGTTGGTCTTGGATGAAAATGATAATCCTGTGCCTTTGGTGGACCTTCAGGGACGTTTCAGGGCAGAACTTCCAGAGATCGGTGGGAAATATGTGAAAAACGAATATTATACAGAGGGTGATGCCCCCGAGAAGTCGGTTGACGTAGAGATTGCCATCAAATTAAAACAAGAAAACAAAGCCTTTAAGGTAGAGAAGTACGTCCACAGTTATCCGCATTGTTGGCGAACCGACAAACCGGTGCTTTACTATCCGTTGGACTCTTGGTTCATTAAAGTAACTGAGGTAAAAGACAGGATGTATGACCTGAATAAAACCATCAACTGGAAGCCAAAAGCTACCGGTGAAGGTCGATTCGGGAACTGGCTGCAAAACGCAAATGATTGGAATTTATCCCGTTCGCGTTTCTGGGGAATTCCGTTACCGATATGGCGTACGGAAGATGGAAAAGAAGAGGTTGTTGTCGGCTCTGTCGAAGAATTGAAAGACGAAATGAAAAAAGCAGTGGATGCCGGCCTTATGGAGGCTGATATCTTTGCCGATTTTGAAGTGGGCAATATGAGTGAAGAGAACTATGATAAAATCGATCTTCATAAAAATATTGTCGATAAAATTACTTTGGTATCGCCTTCAGGGAAACCAATGAAGCGGGAAAGCGATTTGATCGATGTTTGGTTCGATTCTGGCTCAATGCCCTATGCTCAATGGCATTATCCGTTTGAGTCCCCCTCTGACTCCCCCCAAGGGGGAGAATTGAATTCTCCTAAATATGAAACAGCAAGGAAGTCATCTTATAATTTATTAAAACAATTAAAAGAAGAGCGTAAAAAGCGTCCTACTGAAACAGAAAAGATCCTTTGGGAAGCTTTAAGAGCTAAGAAATTGGGTGGGCACAAGTTTAGGAGAGAGCATATTATAGATGAATTTATTGTTGATTTTGTTTGCCTTTCCCAACGTTTGGTTATAGAAGTTGATGGAGGATACCACGATTTACCTGAAATTAAGGAGGCTGATGAACTCAGAACAAAAATATTGGAAGATTTAGGGTATAAAGTAATCCGTTTTGCTAACGAAGAAGTAATCGGAGATATCGATACCGTTCTTGATAAAATAGAAGAAGAATTAAAAAGCCCCCTCTTTGGGAGGGGGTTGGGGGGAGGCTTTTTCCCGGCTGATTATATTGCAGAGGGTGTTGACCAAACTAGAGGATGGTTCTACACTTTGCACGCTATCGGAACCATGGTTTTTGATTCCGTAGCCTATAAAAATGTGGTTTCCAACGGACTTGTACTGGATAAAAACGGACAAAAAATGTCGAAACGACTGGGTAATGCAGTTGATCCGTTTACAACCTTGGAAGAGTACGGTCCGGATGCTACCCGATGGTATATGATTTCGAATGCCAATCCGTGGGATAACCTGAAATTTGATTTGGACGGTGTAGCCGAAGTACGAAGAAAATTCTTCGGAACCCTTTACAACACCTATTCTTTCTTCAGTTTGTATGCCAATATCGACAACTTCACCTATGAGGAAGCCGATATTACTTTGGATGAACGTCCGGAAATAGACCGTTGGATACTTTCCGAATTGAATACTTTGATCAAGAAAGTAGATGAAGCCTATGCAGATTATGAGCCTACAAGGGCGTCAAGAGCCATTTCAGACTTTGTTCAGGAGAATTTGAGCAACTGGTATGTGCGTTTAAGCAGAAGACGTTTCTGGAAAGGGGATTACGGGAAAGATAAGATATCTGCTTATCAAACGTTATACACCTGCTTGATGACCGTAGCCAAGCTGGGGGCGCCTGTAGCACCTTTCTATATGGACCGATTGTTTAGGGATTTGACAGCGGTGACCAACAAAGAATCGTTTGAGAGTGTTCACTTGGCAGATTTCCCTCAATATGTCGAAAAATTTGTTGATAAATCCTTGGAGGGCAAAATGGAAAAAGCACAAATCATTTCATCCTTAGTGCTTTCACTGCGCAAAAAGGAAATGATCAAAGTGCGTCAACCTTTGCAAAAAATAATGATTCCCGTGCTTGACGAGAACCGGCGTAAAGAAATAAAAGAAGTTGAAGAGCTCATCAAATCTGAGGTAAATGTAAAGGAAATTGAGCTAATAGATGATGCTTCAGGCATATTAGTGAAGCAAATTAAGCCGAATTTTAAGGTTTTAGGACCTAGATTCGGGAAAGATATGAAATTGATTACCAATAAGATAGCCGAATTCGGGCAACCGGAAATCCAGAAAATAGAGAAAGACGGCGATATTCTTATGGATATTAATGGAAAAAACATTACTTTAGGAATCGATGAAGTGGAAATTTCATCACAAGACATAGAAGGATGGTTAGTAGCCTCTTCAGGCTCTATAACCGTAGCATTGGATGTAACGATCACAGAAGATCTGAGAAATGAAGGTGTAGCAAGAGAATTGATAAACAGAATTCAAAACCTTCGTAAGGATTCAGGGTTTGAAGTGACAGATAAGATAGATGTGAGGTTACAAAAAGATGGTTTAGTAGAAAAAGCTGTACAAAATAACTTGGATTATATTAAAACTGAAACCCTGACAGCACAGCTTAATTTTGAAGAACATCTTGATAATGGTATGGAAATTGCTTTTGACGAGGTAAACACCAAATTAATTATTCAAAAACACTAATCCTATGGCAACAGATGTAAAAGTGAGATACTCAGATAAAGATTTAGCAGAATTCAAAGCTTTAATTGAAGGAAAGATTAAAAAGGCCTATCAAGACCTTGAGCTTTTAAAGAGTTCTTATAAAAACGACGGTAATAATGGTACGGACGACACATCGCCTACTTTTAAAGCCTTTGAAGAAGGTTCAGAGACTATGAGCCGTGAAGCGAATACACAATTGGCGCTACGTCAGGAAAAATTTATCAGAGACCTGAAGAATGCCTTGGTGCGCATTGAAAACAAAACTTATGGTATTTGTAGGGTTACCGGAAAGCTGATCAACAAAGACAGGCTTAAACTGGTTCCGCACGCAACTTTGAGCATCGAAGCTAAAAACATGCAATAAGGCCAAAAGCCTTGACTTTTATCATAATATTGGGAAACGCTCTTGTAAAAAGGGCGTTTTTTGTTGTAAATTATATCACATAAAATTAATGGTGTGAGATTCTTGTTGTTTATTCTTTTTATAGGAGTTGGTATTACTGGCTATGCCCAAAAAGAGGTTCGTAAATCCATCAGTGTAAAAGAGATTACTTTTGTTCAGGTGGATGCGGAAAATGTTTTTGAGGTCGTTATTGATACTCATAAAGCCGATCAAATAATTGCAGAGGCCTTTATGGAGGGAGAATATCAAAACGAACTCATGATCAGTTTAAAGGAAGAGGGGACTACCTTATGGATAGGAACCGAATTTAGGCCGTCGTATGCCAACCCTAATGATAAATTAAGTGCCCATAAGGTGCTTTCAGTTGCGCTCCACATTACTTTACCTGAACACATGGAATTAAATGTGCAGGGCAAGGGTACAACTATGAAATTGTCGGGGAATTATAAGGAGTTGAAAGCTGTTACCAATAGCCAATGGGTGTTTTTAAAAGATATTACCGGGGCTATTTCTGTAAAAACTATTGATGGCGATATTTTAACTGAAAATATTAAGGGGAAAATGGTAGCCGATTCCAAATATGGGACGGTAAACAGTTCGTTTGTCAAAGACGGTCACAGTTATTTTGAGTTAAATTCGGTAAATGGTGATATATACATCAATAAAAAAGAATAATATCCTTATTTTTACCGCCGTTAAAATTATCGTTCTAAGGTAATTATGCTGAGCGCATGCGTGTCGCTGAAGCTATACCGTAAGCACAGTTGAAACCTAGCGATTTTTTATATTATTTGGGAAATATGTCATTAAAGAAAGCATCATTTATCATAGTTCTGGTCTTGTTGATCGACCAAATTTCAAAGATTTACATAAAAACACATTTCGTTCTTGGAGAGCATGTCGAAGTATTCTCCTGGTTTAAAATCCTTTTTATAGAAAACGAAGGCGCTGCATGGGGAACTAAGATCAGCGATATCATCCCTTTTATTTCTGATGAAGCTGGAAAACTTTTCTTGACAGTTTTCAGGCTTATTGCCATCTGCGGAATTGGGTATTGGCTATACGACTGTGTAAAAAAGAACAGTACACGAACATTGATAGTCTCTGTCAGTTTGATCTTTGCCGGAGCCTTGGGGAACATTATCGATTCTGTTTTCTTCGGAATTATTTTTAATGACAGTTATGGTCAAGTGGCCACTTTGTTTGCCGATGAGCCTTACGGTTCATTGTTTCACGGAAAAGTGGTAGATATGCTTCATTTTCCGATGATCGATACGGTTTGGCCGGAATGGGTGCCTGTGTTGGGGGGGCGAAGTTTTAGTTTCTTTGACCCTGTTTTTAATATTGCTGATTCTGCCATCAGTGTTGGAGTGGCTATTTTAATCCTGTTCAACAAAAAAGCATTTCCGAAAGATCCTGGACTTTTAGCTCAAAAGCGATAAGTTTTTTCCGGTGTAACACAAGCATCCAATGGAATATCCTCTTCTGTGATATCATCGATATATTCTTCGGGAGGGAAAAATGAAAGTCCTATTTTGACAACATCTTTTCCACAAGAAGCCAAAAAGCGATCGTAAAACCCTTTTCCGTAGCCAATTCGATTACCTTTTTCATCATAAGCCAGTAACGGAATGAAAACAACATCAATTTTCTGAGTGGGGATTTCTATACCGTCTATGGGCTCCGGTATACCATATTTATTCACTGATATAGCAGTATTATCTGTAAGAAGAAAGTTGGTAAGTAAGCCAGTTTTAAAATCACTTTTGGGGATGAGAACTTCTTTATCCTTTCCTTGAAGAATACTCAGGATGTATGAGGTGTCAACTTCTTTTTGAGTCTCGATGCTTAAAAAGATATGGTAAAATTTTTTATTCCATATATCGACAGCCAAAAGCTGATTGGCAATGGCGATACTCAGGTCTTCAATTTGATTATCGGTAAGGGCAGCACGCTTTTTTTTATATGTTTCGCGTAGCTGGTTCTTGTCCATAAGTCTTACACTTGTTGAAACATTTCTTCCAGTTCACCCAAGGAAATAGGTTTTATCCAATAGTCAGAAACTTCTTCAAAAGCCTTGGCGCGCTGAATGTCTTCCGGGTTGATGGAAGAGCTCACTACATATAGGGTCATCGGACGTTTCAATTTACTTTTGATCTTGACAAACTCATCGAGAAATTGCCAACCGTCCATAACAGGCATATTGAGATCCAAGAGGATTACTTGGGGAATTTTATCTTCTTCAGGCTGTTCAAACACTCCTTTAAAATAAGAAAAAGCTTCACTTCCATTCTCAAAAACTAGAAATTCTTTGCAAAGTTTCTTGATGTCCAGTAGGCGGGACAGCATCTTTACATATAATTTATCATCATCAATAATGCAGGCTAAGTCTATTTTATGGTTCATTCAGTATTTTGTTAAGTTAAGGGGTCACAATCTACAATTAGATGTGGGTAAATATAGTTTTTTTTTAAAATCTAACGTTATAAAATTAGCTTGAATCCGTCTAAATTAAAAGGAAATAATGTTTTTCAGTAAATTATATTGTGTTTATTCTACATTATTTTTGGAATTGAATGTATTTTAAACTTGATGTGGATATATTTTTATATTGAACTCATTTAAGCTTTTTTGATTGAAGCGAGAATTGATTATTTTGGCTCTGATTGAAGGCTTTTTTGAGTTGCATAGCAGCGCTACGGAAAGAAAAAAAGGCAAAAAGCAGAGCCAAAAGAACAATTTTATAGCCAATTAAGGAAAGTTTAAATGAGTTCTGAATTATCTTTGAAAAGAGAATTTAATGGCTAATGAAGAAAACCCCGATAGAAATACAACTCCAAACGCTTCCTGAAAATCCGGGAGTGTATCAATTTTATAATAAAGAGGGGAAGATTTTATATGTTGGAAAGGCCAAAAATTTAAAAAAACGGGTTTCTTCTTATTTTTATAAAAACCAAGAATACGGAAAAACCAGGGTGCTGGTAAAGAAAATTAAAACCATCAAACACGTAGTGGTGCCTACAGAAACTGACGCACTATTGTTGGAGAACAATTTGATAAAGAAATATCAGCCCCGCTATAACGTCATGCTGAAGGACGACAAGTCCTATCCCTGGTTGTGTATCAAAAACGAGCGTTTCCCGCGAGTTTTTCCGACGAGAAACCTGATAAAAGACGGCTCGGAATACTTCGGTCCCTACACCAGTATGAAAACTGTGAGGACACTCCTCGACCTTATTAAAGGTTTGTATGCTTTACGGACGTGTAATTATGACCTTTCCAAGGAAAAAATTGATGCGGGAAAATACAAAGTCTGTCTGGAATATCATTTGGGAAACTGTAAAGGTCCGTGCGAAGCGTTACATTCTGCAGAAGATTACGACAAACAGATAGCGGCCATTCGGGAAATCATCAAAGGGAATTTTAAGGATTCCTTGACCGGATTTAAAAAACAGATGAAGCAATTGGCTGCAGAAATGCGTTTTGAAGAGGCTCAGGAGATGAAAGAGAAGATCGATGTGTTGGAAAATTATCAGGCGAAATCAACGGTTGTAAATCCCAAGATAAGCAATGTAGATGTTTTTTCGATCATTACGGATGAGAGTTTTGGGTATGTGAATTTCCTGCAACTCTCCTACGGATCCATTATCAGGGCGCACACCATTGAGATCAAAAAGAAATTGGACGAGAGTGATGAAGAATTGTTGGAACTGGCTGTTACAGAATTGAGAACACGTTTCAATTCACAATCCAAAGAGATTTATGTACCTTTTCCGATAGAAGTTGCAGAAGGGGTGAAAGTAACCATTCCCAAATTGGGTGATAAAAAGAGAATTCTCGAACTTTCTGAAAGGAACGCCAAGTTTTACCGGCAAGAGCGCTTTAAGCAAATCAAGATCACCGATCCGGACAAGCATGTAAAACGGATCATGGGGCAAATGAAAAAAGATTTGCGTTTGCAGGAAGAACCACGACATATTGAATGTTTTGACAATTCAAATATCCAAGGAACCAATCCGGTGGCGGCTTGTGTTGTTTTCAAGGATGGAAAGCCGAGTAAAAAAGAGTATCGGTATTTTAACATAAAAACGGTCACCGGTCCAGACGATTTTGCTTCGATGGAAGAGGTAGTACACAGACGATATAAGCGCCTTATGGAAGAAGATGAGCCCTTACCGCAGCTCATTGTGATTGATGGAGGTAAGGGGCAACTGTCATCTTCGCTAAAAAGTTTGGACAGGTTGGGATTGAGAGGTAAAATAGCCATTATAGGTATAGCCAAACGTTTGGAGGAGATTTATTATCCCGGGGATTCCATTCCGTTATATCTTGATAAAAAATCGGAAACCCTCAAGATTATCCAACATATGAGAAATGAAGCACACAGGTTTGGAATTACATTCCACCGAAATAAAAGGAGCAAGGCAGCGATCAATTCAGAATTGGAGCAGATAGAAGGGATTGGTGAAAAGACGGCCAATGAGCTTTTAAAGACATTCAAATCGGTAAAAAGAATCAAAGAAGCTCCGATGGAACGGTTAATAGCAGTTGTGGGTAATGCAAAAGCCAAAAAGATTTACGAGGCTTTTCATTGAACTCGTTTAAATAGGTTTTATGGTTAAAAAAGGATTTTTATTAATAGCGGTGATGTTACTTTCCGTTCGCTTTTTTGCGCAAGAGGTGAGTCAACACGATCCCAAAGTCGGACTAGTTTTAAGCGGTGGCGGAGCAAAAGGCTTGGCACATATCGGAGCATTGAAAGCTATAGACGAAGCCGGAATACGGGTGGATTATATCGGTGGAACGAGTATGGGAGCCATAGTAGGAGCACTGTATGCGACCGGGTATGCACCTTCACAATTGGATTCTATCTTTAAGGAAACCAATTTTGATGTACTGTTGCAGGATAAGGTGCCGCGTACAGCTATGTCTTTTTACGAAAAACAAAGTCATGAACGATATGCCTTGACTTTGCCGTTTGATAAATTTAAAGTGTCTTTCCCAACATCGCTTTCCAAGGGACAGAATCTATACAATCTACTCTCAAGATTACTTTTTGATTACAATCATACAGAAGATTTTAACGAACTTCCCATTCCTTTTTTCTGTATGGCAACAGACGTGGAAACGGGTGAGCAGATCAAATTGGATAAAGGGTATTTGCCAAGGGCCATTGCTGCTAGTGCAGCCATTCCATCTTTTTTTGAACCCGTTCCGTATGGTGAACGCCTGTTGATAGACGGTGGAGTGAACAATAATTATCCCGTTGATGAAGTGATAGCTATGGGGACCGATATTATTATAGGTATCGATGTGCAAGACTCGTTGGCGACCAGGGAAAATCTGAATTCTGCTATAGACGTACTAACGCAAATCAATTTTTATAATACGATAAACGATATGAAGGAGAAGTTGAAGAAAACAGATCTTCATATAAGACCAGACATTAAAGGATTCAATATGATGTCTTTCAGTAAAGGGAGCGTGATCATAGAAAATGGATATGAGGCCGCAAAAATGAAAATGCCGCAATTAGACAGCATTGCCCGTTTACAGATAAAGAAGCCTGAAAAACGACTTTCCATAAAGCTCAGGGATAGTTTTTTGATTGATAAATTGGCTCTGGAAGGTAATAAAAAGTATACCCGGGCATATATTAAAGGAAAGCTGCGTTATACCACAGAAGAACTTACCGCTTTTGATGATTTGGAACAGGGGATGAGTAATTTGATGGCTACCAATAACTTTAACGGTATTAAATATGAACTTCGCCCCAATCGGAAGGGCTATGCGTTAACGCTTCCCATTTCTGAAAGTCATAATGAAATGCTGTTGAGAATGGGGGTCCATTATGACGGATTGTACAAATCTGCAGCATTGTTTGGGATCACCAAAAAACATTTGTTCTTTAATGATGATGTATTGTATTTTGATTTTATCATGGGCGATAATGTGCGCTATGATTTTGAATACTACCTCGACAAAGGCTTTTATTGGAGTTTTGGTGTAAAATCCCGGTTCAATTATTTTGAAAAAGATATTGATTACGATTTTTTACCGGAAAGTTTAGCAGAACAATTCCCGGATTTGAACAGTCTTGATGTAAAATTGTCTGATGTTACGAATCAAATATATATGCAAACTGTCTTAAGGGAAGAATTTACTTTTGGAGTAGGTTTGGAACACAAATTCTTAAAAGCCCAAACAGAAACTATTACTGATGATAATGGTGATGATATGGTGTTGGAAAGCCACGATTATTTCAGTAGTTATGGCTTTTTAAAGTTTGATTCGTTAGACGATAAGTATTTTCCTTCCAAAGGTTTCTTTTTCGATGGAGACTTTCACTTATACCTCTTCGGAAGCAATTTTGATGGTAATTTTAGTCAATTTTCCATCGCAAAAGCAAAAACGGGCTTTGCGGTTCCCATCACCCATAATATTTCTTTCGACCTTTTTACTGAAGGCGGATTTAAGTTTGGAAGTACCGAAACTAGGGCACTGGATTTTGTTCTCGGCGGATATGGAAATGATTTTATAAACAACATTTCGCCTTTTTTGGGTTACGACTATATAAGTTTTGGTGGGGATAGTTATGTAAAAGGAACTTTCAATGCCGATTGGGAATTTGTAAAGAAAAACCACCTGAATTTTACTGTCAATTACGCCAATGCCGGTGAGAATATCTTTGAACGGGGAGAGTGGTTTACATTACCCGATTATTCTGGTTATTCCATAGGTTATGGTTATGAGTCTTTCGTCGGCCCCGCTCAGGTAAAATTCAATTGGTCTCCTGAAGTGGAGGAAAGCTTCCTTACATTCAGTATAGGTTATTGGTTTTAATCTAATAGCGTCCAAAACGTTTTCATTAAATTTTTTAAACATACTGAATTTGCTGAGGTTTTGATGAAATTTCAATGTTTGTGGTTTGGTTTTGGCCTACTATAAAAACATTGAAAATCAAGGAAGCAGTGGTGGCAAGAAGATAAAAATCTGTTTGAGTTCCGCCCCCAAGGCGGAATGAGTTATTTTTATCCCTGCCGGCAGGCAGGTGTGGCGGTGGGTTCCGTAGTATTTTCTTATGTTTTTATCGTCAGCCTAGATTTTTTTGGCTTGGTTTATCCTGAGCGTAACCGAAGGGTTTTTTCATCGATGGAAAAAATGAACAGGTGAAATTTATTTAGGACATAATTGGTTTTAATCATAGTGAAATCTACATTTTGCTATTAAAATCTCACCTTCATTATATTTATAAATCAACCGGTGTTCATGGTCAATTTTTCTTGACCAAAATCCGGAATATTTGTGTTTCAAGGGTTCAGGTTTTTCAATTCTTTCAAATGGATTTTGTGCAATATCTTTCAGCAGTGCATTGATTTTTTTAGTTTCTTTTTATCTGTTTTTTGCCAATACAAATAATCCTCCCATGACTCATCTACAAAAACATACTTCATTTTAGTCTTCGATTAAGTCTTTTTCAAACGCTTTTCCGCTTTTTAATTTTTTGATAGCTGAATCTAATTTCTTTTCATTTTTTCGGGATGATAATTCGTAATTTGTCGCCATCAATGAATTGTATTCGTTTATGGACATCACAACAATTCCAGAGTCTTTTCCGCGATTTATAATCAAAGTCTCAAAGTTTTTGGTAACTCTATCCAAATATGATTTTATGTTTTTTCTGAAGTCAGATACGTTTGCTGTCAGCATAATATGTTGTATTGTATATTGTACAATATATAAGTATATTTATTGAATTCAGAAAAAGTTTAACATTATTGATATTGTTATTTCATACGATTTATAACTAGATATATTTAATAATTAGTGGAAATCTCCATTAATTATTACGATATTTGTAATAGTCAACTACCTCGGGATAGGACCATGAGGTACTCAAACGAATGAACCATAGTCTATTTCGATGCAGCCCCGACGGTTCGGGGGTAATAATACCCACTTAGTGGGATCAAACGTTTTCGTTATGCCTTTTTATCATAAACTAGGTAAAATACCGCCTAAAAGACATACCATCTTTAAAAAACCAGATGGCAGACTGTATTATGAGCAATTGTTCGGTACCATTGGTTTCGATGGGATGTATTCAAATTTGTATCACATCCACCGACCTACACAGGTTAAAGAGATCAAGGGTAAAAAAAATGTAGCACCAAAGATTTCCGTAGCGAATAATATAAAATCGTATCGCTTTCACGGATTTAAGGTCAAGCCGGAAGATGATTTTCTGGACAGTCGAAAGCCAGTTTTGACCAATTCAGACTGTACCATACAATTGGCAGCGCCCAAAAAGTCGGTAAAGGATTATTTTTACAAGAATGCCGATGCTGATGAACTGATTTTTATCCATCAGGGAAGCGGAAAACTGCGCACACATCTCGGGAATTTAGATTTTTCTTATGGTGATTATCTATTAATCCCAAGAGGAATCATTTATAAAATTGATTTTGATACAGAAGACAATAGACTTTTTATTGTTGAATCGAGACGCCCTATTTATACGCCAAAAAAATACCGAAATTGGTTTGGGCAACTTTTGGAGCATTCGCCATTTTGTGAACGCGATATCCGCAAGCCGGAAGAATTGGAGTCTGTTGATGAAAAAGGGGAGTTTTTAATGAAAATCAAAAAACAGGATGAAATCTTCGATATGGTTTATGCAACACATCCTTTTGATGTGGTGGGTTACGACGGATTTAACTATCCTTATGCGTTGAGTATCCACGATTTTGAACCCATAACGGGGAGAATACACCAGCCACCTCCCGTACATCAAACCTTCGAGACCGATGCGTTTGTAGTTTGCAGTTTTGTACCGCGTTTATACGACTACCATCCAAAGAGTATTCCTGCACCCTACAACCACAGCAATATAGATTCTGATGAGGTTTTGTATTATGTAGACGGTGATTTTATGAGTAGAAATGATGTAGACAAAGGACATATTTCCCTACATCCGGCAGGGATTCCGCACGGGCCTCATCCCGGTGCCGTAGAACGCAGCATAGGAAAAACAAAAACCGATGAGTTGGCAGTGATGGTAGATACGTTTAAACCGTTGCAACTAACGAAAGAAGCCATGAAAATTGCCGATGAATCCTATCACAAGTCGTGGCTTGAATAAGAAAAAGATATGTATTGATGCTGAATTTCAGAGTTGACATAACACCCCATTTAAGAGCGATGTGGTAAACGCTATACAAGGAGAATTTGAGGGAGTATAAAGGAGTTAAATTTATGGTAAACTTTTAAATTTTGAAAAAATGTCTTTAGATACAACATCATTAAAATTAAATAAAGAAGTAGAAGATGCCGCCGATTTTCTGCCACTTCTCGGGACAGATTATGTGGAATTATATGTTGGTAATGCAAAACAGGCGGCACATTATTATCAATCGGCTTGGGGATTTCAACCTATGGCCTATTCCGGTCTCGAAACCGGGGTAAAAGACCGGGTGTCTTATGTGTTGCAACAGGATAAAATAAGGCTTGTTTTGACTTCGCCACTTACAGAAGGAGGAGAAATCAACAGGCATATAGAAAAGCATGGCGACGGGGTAAAAGTGATTGCTTTATGGGTAGACGACGCTGTTAAAAGCTATAAAGAAACTACAAGCAGGGGAGCCAAAAGCTATATGGAGCCCAAAACCCTGAAAGATGAAAACGGTGAAGTGGTCTTGTCGGGTATACATACTTATGGCGAGACAGTTCATGTTTTTGTAGAGCGAAGCAATTATAAAGGAGCTTTTATGCCGGGGTTTAAAGCTTGGAATCCTCAATACAAAACTGCTGAAACCGGATTGAAATTCATCGACCATATGGTGGGGAATGTAGGTTGGGACGAAATGCGGAAATGGTGTGAGTTTTACGCCAAAGTAATGGGGTTTGCACAATTGGTGTCTTTTGACGATAAGGATATTTCTACAGACTATACCGCGCTGATGAGCAAGGTGATGAGTAATGGTAACGGACGCATAAAATTCCCGATTAATGAGCCGGCTGAAGGGAAAAAGAAATCCCAGATTGAAGAATATATCGAATTTTACAACGGAGCCGGGGTACAACATATCGCATTGGCTACAGATAATATCATTGAAACCGTAAAGCAATTAAAATCACGAGGCGTTGAATTCTTATACGTTCCGGAAACATACTACGATACAGTTTTGGACAGGGTAGGCGAAATTGATGAGGACTTAGCTCCTTTAAAAGAGCTGGGAATTCTGATCGATAGGGACGATGAAGGTTATTTGTTGCAACTTTTTACCAAGCCTGTATTGGACAGACCGACAATGTTTTTTGAAATTATTCAGCGAAAAGGTGCAAAATCGTTTGGAAAAGGCAACTTTAAGGCACTTTTTGAGGCCATAGAACGTGAGCAAGAAATGCGAGGTACGCTATAAAAGGTTTTATTTTTTATTAAATTATTAATTGTCAGGAGGCCAGTTTGCGTTCTCAGTTATAAAAAAGTTAAACTTACTTGTTATGCTTGCATAACATTTATTTTGACGTATATTTGCACTTGCAAAAGGGGTGGTGCCCTATTGCAGACTTTAAGTAAAGTTTTCATAATTTAAAGTTTTGGTTGGTTAATGAAAAAAACTCGGCTTCGGTCGAGTTTTTTGCTTTTATGTAGTTTTGGAATAATAATTGTTAATTCTCGTTATAGGAACGGTAATATAATTGATTTTATTATTTTTACACTGGACTCACTAAAACGGGTTCACAATTAAATTGAATGATGAAACGAACATGAATTTTTTTAATCAAAAAATACACACAGCGTGTGTGATTAAAATAAATTCATGAGAGAGCGAAGCGATTCCATGTGGCAGAAATTTTTCTGCAAATTATGGTGTCGCAGAAAAATTTCAAACACATGAAAAAGACAATTTTAGCCCTGATCGTATTTTGGTTATCGGCCTTTACAAACCAAAACGGAGAAATGGAATCGAGTGCTTATCAAGCAGGTGAATGGTTTCAATTCAGAATACACTATGGAATATTCAATGCGAGTTATGCGACACTTCACCTTAAAAATGACTATTTGGGTGGGAAAGAGGTGTATCATGTCGTAGGACACGGACGAACTACCGGTTTGGCGAGTTTGTTCTTTAAAGTAGAGGATAACTACGAGAGTTATTTTGATAAAGAAACAGGAAGACCTTATAAGTTTATCAGGCAGATAGACGAAGGAGGGCATACCAAGGATCTTGAGATAGATTTTTATCACAACAAAAATAAAGCCGTGGTGAATGACCACAAGCACGGTACGAAAAAGACATTTTCTACCCCTGATGATATACAGGACCTACTTTCAGCTTTTTATTATTTAAGGGATCATTATGATACCAACAATATCAGGGTTGGTGAAGAAGTTGTGATGGATCTTCTTTTTGATGATGATGAGACCTTTAAATTTAAATTGAAATTCTTGGGAAGACAAACCTTGAACACTAAATTCGGAAAGGTAAAGTGTTTGAAGTTCAGACCTTATGTGCAGTCCGGACGTATCTTTGAAGAAGAGGAGAGTTTAACCCTTTGGGTGTCTGATGATGAGAATAAAATTCCGATGAGGATAAAAGCAGAGATACTCGTAGGATCGATAAAAGCAGACCTTAATGCCTTTAAAGGACTTAAGCACCAATTTAAAATCCAAATGAATTAATGGCAATAAAAAAACCTGAAATCGAAGCGCAAATAGCTAAACTTGAAGAAAAGTATAAGAATTCAGGTCAGGACCTTAGCTCATATTTAGACGGACTTTTATACGAACGTTACCTTACTTATTGGGATTATATCCATTTGGATACACTTCTGAGTTTGCAGATTCCACGTACACACTTCCCCGATGAGAAAGTTTTTATCATGTATCATCAGATCACGGAGCTTTACTTTAAGCTGATTATTCATGAGCAAAAACAAATCATAGACGATAAGGTTCAAAAAGCGGATTTTATCATTTCTAAAATAGAACGCATCAATAATTATTACAAAATATTGATCAATTCTTTTAATGTGATGATCAATGGGATGGAGCGCGCACAATTCCTTAAATACAGAATGGCTTTATTGCCGGCAAGTGGTTTTCAGTCGGCCCAATTCCGTATGATCGAGTTGTATTCTACCCCCATGTACAATTTATTACCCCCTTCAGCACAAGAAAAACTCTCCCCGGAGAGCCCTTTGGAGACCTTATATGAAAATATTTATTGGAAAAAAGGAGCCGTAGATACTAAAACGGAAGAAAAAACGCTTACATTAAAGCAGTTCGAGTATAGATACACACCTCGATTTATGAGAATAGCCAGGGAAGTTGAAGGCACAACGATCTATGAAAAGTATCTGCAATTGCCCGAAGAGGTTAAAATAAACAAGATGCTTGTATCAGCGATGAAGCAACTCGATGTAAATGCGAATGTTAACTGGAATTTGATGCATATGGGGGCCGCCTATAAGCATCTAAGCAAAGAAAAAATGACCATTGATGCTACTGGAGGCACCAATTGGAAAGAATATTTGCCTCCAAGTTTTCAAAAAATCATATTTTTTCCTGAAATTTGGAGCGAAAGTGAAAAAGCCGACTGGGGAAAGCAGTGGGTAGAACATATGTTTAATCCTGAAATGAAAGAATAAATGCCCAAAAATGTTGTTGCACTATTGCTCTTGACCGTTATTGCTGTGGTGTCGTGTAAAGAGCCGAAGGAAGAAAAAGAGCCGGTAGCTGCGCTGCCGGAGAAGATTGAGCCTGTTGAAGTTAAGGAATTCGGATATAATTTAAATGATTATTTGGTGGTGAGGGATACTGTCAAAGCGGGAGACAGCTTTGGAGAGATATTGCAGCGCAACAACTTGAATTATCCTGAAATATACAATATTGTTGAAGGAGCTAAAGATTCTTTCAATATCGCAAGCCTACGGGCAGGGAAACCTTATACCTTGCTTTGCAAAAAGGAAGATACACTTCAACTTCCAAAATGTTTTATCTATCAACCCAACAGTATAGACTATGTGGTGGTCGATTTTACTGATTCCACCAAGGTCCGAAAAGGGAAAAAAGACGTAAAACTTGTAGAGCGTGAAGCTACTGGTGTTATCAACAGTTCGCTATACGTAACCTTGCAGGAAAAAGGCTTGAGTCCGATAGTTGCCTATAAAATGTCTGATATCTACGCATGGACGGTTGACTTTTTCAGGATTCAGAAAGGTGATAGGTTTAAAGTAATTTTTACTGAAAAATATATAGATGATTCCATTTATGCAGGAGTTGATAAGATAAAAGCAGCCTATTTTGAACACAAAGACGAAGCTTTTTACGCATTCCCTTTTGAAACAGATTCAACCAAACATATTGTTGATTTTTTTGATGAAAATGCTAAAAATTTAAGACGTGCCTTTTTAAAAGCACCGGTTCAGTTTAGCCGTATTTCCTCACGTTATAACTTAAAACGACGCATTGCCTATTACGGAAACAGGATACGTCCTCATAAAGGAACCGATTTTGCAGCACCAGTGGGTACTCCTATCTTGTCGACGGCCAACGGTACCGTTGTAGAGTCAGCTCGAAGGGGAGGAAACGGAAATTATGTAAAAGTAAAACACAATAGCACTTATGCTACCCAATACCTGCACATGAAGAAAAGAAAGGTGAGTGTAGGCGAATATGTGAAGCAAGGAGACGTTATCGGTTGGGTAGGAATGACCGGAAATACTAGTGGCCCTCATGTGTGTTATCGTTTTTGGAAGCATGGCAGGCAAGTAGATCCATTCAAACAAGACCTTCCAAAAGCAGAACCGATAGAAGATTCGTTAAAAGTAAAATACTTGGATTACATCCAGCCTGTTAAACATCAATTAGACGCTTTGGTGTTTCCTTCTGAAGAAACGATTAATGATGAAGAATTTTTAACCGAACTAAACGAAAAAAATGCCACTAGCAGCAATAAATCCAACTAAGACCAAAGCCTGGGAAAAACTTCAAGATCACTATAACCAATTCAGTAAAACTACAATGAAGGGCATGTTTGCCCAAGATCCGCAAAGAGCCGAAAAGTTCTCTATTCAGTGGAATGATTTTTATGTAGATTATTCAAAAAACAGGATAAACGACACCACGGTAGAACTACTGTTGGGACTGGCCAGTGAAGTAGGACTTCAGGAAGCTATCGAAAAATACTTTACGGGAGATTTAATCAACGAAACCGAAGGCAGGGCCGTTTTACATACCGCTTTACGTGCTGCATCCCATGAAAAAGTATTTGTGGAGGGTGAAGATGTGATACCTGAGGTTTTTGAAGTGAAACAAAAAATAAAAACCTTTACCGAAACTGTTATTTCCGGAGAAAAGAAAGGATATACAGGAAAGGCTTTTACCGATGTGGTAAACATTGGTATTGGAGGTTCTGACCTTGGTCCGGTTATGGTCACTGAAGCCTTGGCGTATTATAAAAACCACTTGAACGTTCACTTTGTAAGCAATGTGGATGGTGATCATGTTCAGGAAGTCATCAAGAAATTAGATCCGGAGACTACCCTGTTTGTCATTGTTTCCAAGTCGTTTACTACACAGGAAACCTTGAGCAATGCACTGACTATTAAAAAATGGTTTTTAAAATCAGCTACACAGAAAGATATAGCTGCACATTTTGTGGCCGTATCGACCAATCTTGAAAAAATTGACGAATTTGGGATCGACTCGGCCAATGTTTTTCCTATGGAAGACTGGGTAGGGGGAAGATTCTCGTTGTGGAGTGCGGTAGGACTTTCCATTGCCTTGGCTGTGGGCTATGACAATTTTGAAAAATTACTGAATGGCGCTCATGCCATGGATGTTCACTTTAGGGAAACCCCGTTTGAAAAGAATATTCCCGTATTGTTAGCCTTGTTGAGTGTATGGTACAACAACTTTTATAGAGCAGAGAGTGAAGCCATGATTCCATATACACAATACCTGCACCGACTACCTGCCTATATGCAGCAGGGAACCATGGAAAGTAACGGGAAAAGCATCGGACGTGACGGAAAAGCAGTTGGTTATGAAACCGGAACCATTATCTGGGGAGAACCTGGAACCAATTCGCAGCACGCCTTTTTTCAGTTGATCCATCAGGGAACTAAATTAATTCCGGCTGATTTTATTGGTTTTGTGGAGTCTTTACACGGCGATAAAGACCATCACGATAAATTGATGGCTAATTATTTTGCACAAACCGAAGCCTTGTTGAACGGCAAGGAAGAAAAAGAGGTTAGGGAAGAATTGGAAGCAAAATCCCTATCAGAAGAAGAAATAGAAAAATTGTTGCCGTTTAAATTGTTTGCCGGAAACAAACCTACCAATTCAATTCTTATTGATAAGCTAACACCACAAGCCTTAGGTGAGATTATCGCCATGTACGAACATAAAATATTTGTTCAAGGAGTGATATGGAATATTTTTAGTTTTGATCAATGGGGTGTTGAACTTGGAAAACAGCTAGCTTCAACGATATTGAAGGATATCAAGGCCGAAAGCGTTAGCAATCACGATAATTCTACGTTAAATCTTTTGGAATATTATAAAAATAGGTAGTATTCTTTTGTGAGAATATAAAAAATACCCTGTTAATTCAATGTGAATTAATTTGTTATGATTTTTGTTTACTTTTGTTAAGGTGTTAAATTATTTAACATTGGCTTAATGCAGGATTCTATTTAATATAAGACTTTTGCTACGTTAAATTAAATCAAACAACAAATGAAGACAATTTACAATTGGATTTTTACGGCAGTTATTGCTTTAATTACTACTACAGCCTTTTCACAAGGAACAGTAACGGGTACAGTAGTAGATGCTAGTCTGGGCGAACCTTTGCCCGGCGCTAATGTAATGGTAAGAGGTTCTTCCTCTGGAACATCAACAGATTTTGATGGAAACTTTACATTGGATGTTTCACAAGACTCAGGAACCATTATGGTTTCTTACATTGGATTCATAGCTAAGGAAGTTAGCTATACATTAAGCGGTGGCACAGCAAATATCGGTACTGTTTCACTTCAACCCGACGCTGAAGAATTGGAAGGTGTTGTGGTTGTAGGTAGTGGGGTTATTGACCTTGCTCGCGACAGGCAAACACCTATTGCGGTTTCAACTGTAAAAGCTGAAGAAATTGCATTGAAATCTGGAAATCAGGAATTTCCTGAAATTTTGAAATCAACTCCATCTATTTATACAAGTAAAGGAGGCGGTGGATTCGGAGATTCAAGAATGCAAACCAGAGGTTTTGATCAATCCAATACAGCATTTCTTATCAACGGACAGCCAATCAATGGTATGGAAGATGGTAGAATGTACTGGTCAAACTGGCAAGGTGTTATGGATGTTGCCAATGCAGTACAGGTTCAACGAGGTTTAGGGTCTTCTAAACTAGCTATTTCTTCTGTCGGAGGAACTATAAATATTGTTACCAAAACTATTGATTCAAAAGAAGGTGGGTTTTTACAAACAATGGTCGGGAATGACAACTATTTGAAAACAACAGGATATTATTCTACTGGTCTCAGTGAAAAAGGATGGTCGTTTTCAACTTTGTTAGGACATTGGCAAGGAGATGGGTATAACCACCATATGGAAGGAAATGGTCAGACATATTTTATTTCAGCAGGATATGTTCCAAATGATAAACATTCATTCAATTTCTTAATTACCGGAGCTCCTCAAAGGCACAACCAAAGAAATAGATATACTTTAGCTACTTTATTGGAAAAAGGGGCTAAATATAATGATCAGTGGGGATATCTTAATGGCGAAATTGTTAATACTTCTGGAAACTATTATCACAAGCCTATAGCCAACCTAAACTGGGATTGGAATATTAGTGATAGAGCAGAATTATCAACCGTGCTTTACGCTTCTTGGGGAAGAGGTGGCTCTATAGGGTTAAGGAATTATGGTTCTCAAAGAGAAGATAATTTTGATTTAACAGGTCAATACAATTACAATAGGTCAATAACACCAAACGCAGATGGTTTAATAGTTGGTGAGAGAAGAGCTGATGACAGAAGAGCTGATATACTAAGATCTAGTGTAAATGAGCATAGCTGGTATGGAGTAGTTTCAAACTTTAATTATGAAATTAACGATGTGTTTAGTTTTAATGTTGGTTTTGATGGCCGTTCTTATCATGGAGAACACTACAGGAGAGTCGTTGATTTCTTAGGCCTAGATGGCTGGGATGATGATACTAACAACGAACAGTTGGGAAGTGATTATGTAGTAACCGAATCTTATAGTGTGAACCCATGGAAAGCAACATTTCACGATACACCAAGAGATCAAAGAATAGCATATGATAATCCTGAAGATATAAGATATTTTGGAGGATTTGGACAATTTGAATATGCAACAGAAAAGCTTTCTGCCTTTGTGCAAGGAGCTGTTTCAACTCAATCTAACCAGAGATTTGATTATTTCAATTATGTAGAAGGTAATGAAAAGTCAGAGAAAGTAACTAATACCGGCTTTAATGTAAAAGCAGGGGTTAACTATAATATTAATAATCAACATAATGTTTTTGTAAATGCAGGGCATTATTCCCGTCAGCCCTATCAAGACAATATGTTCTTGAACTTTAGAAATGATGTTAATCCATTATTGACTAATGAGAAGATTACAGGTTTTGAAGCCGGTTATGGCTTTAGAAGTTCTGTATTTGCTGCAAATGTAAATGTATATCAAACAACATGGGATGATAGAGTGGTTAGTGGCTCGTTAAGTACAGGAGAAGGCTTTTACCAATTTCAGGGAGTTAAACAAGTCCACCAAGGAATAGAAGTAGACTTTACAGCGAGGCCAGCCCAAGGTCTTCAGTTTAAAGGTTTTACATCTATAGGTCAATGGGAGTATGATGGAAATGCATCGCAAACTGTATATGATGACAATCAGAATGTTGTAGCTGAAGGGGATCCTTTATATTTAGACGGTGTTAAGGTGGGTGATGGAGCTCAATTTACCATTGGTGTTGGTGGTCAGTATGAATTTTTAAGAGGATTAAGTGTTGATGCCAACTATTTGCACTATGACAATTTATATGCTGGTTTCTTGCCAACTGATGCTGAATTTTCAACACCAGATAACAGAGGGTCTGTTAAATTACCATCATATGGTTTGCTTGATGCCGGTTTAACCTTTGATTGGAAAGTTAAAGATAATCACAATCTTGTGCTTAGATTTAATATGAATAATGTTTTAGACGAAACATATATTGCGGAATCATTGACTAATAGACATGTTGAGGAAGGTGTTGAAACTTATAAAGGAATAAGTGTAGAAAATCAAGTTTATTTCGGTTTCGGAAGAACATGGAACTTTAGTATAAGATATAAGTTCTAATCATTTGTTAAGACAAATAAATCATAAAAACCCCGCAAATCGCGGGGTTTTTTGTGCTTAAAGATCAAAAAATCACTATTTTTGATGACGATGTCTAAAAAGTATTGAAAACCATTGTCACACTGAGCCTGTCGAAGTGTAATGTAATGAAGGTTAAATAGTCTTCGACAGGATCAGACTGACAATCTGTATAAAAACAAACTTTTTAGACACCCTCATTAAACTCACAAAACAAACACATTCATGTATTCAACAATCAACGTATTACACTCATACTGGGCTTATTTAACGGTTCTTATTTTGGTTCTAGCGGTTATTAATGCTATAGTAGGCTATGCAGGTAAAAAAGAATTTGCCATGGGAAAAGACTTACGGATTAGTCTTTTTGCACTTATTTGTACACATATTCAGTTCCTTATCGGTTTGATCCTCTATTTTGTCTCCCCTCGGTTCGCTTCCTGGCAAACAGGTGGTGTGATGGGGGATAGTCTGCTGCGATTGGTACTGGTAGAACACCCTGTTACCAATATCATTGCTATTGCTTTGATCACCATAGGCTGGAGCAAACACAAAAAAGAACAAACCTCACAGAGAAAATTTGGAAAAATAGCCCTGTTCTACGGAATTGGCCTGTTTTTGATCCTGCTTAGGATTCCTTATATGCTTTGGTTTGATTAAAAACTCAGACCTTGAAGGTTTTCCAGACGATAAATGTCCGGACAAGTAAAACCTTCAAGGTCTAACTTCAATACTTTTCGGAAGACCTCAATCCCCTTATAAACTGGGTAAATTTAAAAAAAAACATATATCCGTAGAAAAAAATAACTATTTTACTATATTTATGGTTCCTAAAATCATGTAAACGAAAACAGGGCTATTGAGAATACTACTACTCTTTTTACTGCTTTTTTCGGGCTTATGCTATGGTCAAAGCTTTGATCTGAATCAGTTTGATAAGAAAAAACCTTTCCGTTATAGTGGAGGGATTTCTGCTAATGGTGTTTACTATTCGGGGAGCTCAAACAGGCAACCTTTTACCTATTATGTAAGCGGGAATATAAATTTTAATATCATAGGCCTTTATAATATTCCACTGTCGTTTACCTATTCCAATCAAAAATTCGATTTTCCCAATCCGTTTAAATTTAACAGGTTGAGTTTACACCCATCCTACAAATGGGTGACGGCCCATATCGGGGATGTATCGATGAATTTTTCGCCCTACACCTTGAGCGGCCATCAGTTTACGGGGGGCGGGATAGAACTGTCGCCACCAAACAAACCTTTTAAGTTCAGTGCGATGTACGGACGCTTTTTAAAGGCCACCGAATACGACCCCGAAGTACCGGAAGGAATGGCAGCATACAAACGGATGGGGTATGGTCTGAAAGCATCCTATGATTTTGGTCCCGTGGGTGTTGGGGCCATCTTTTTCAGGGCAAAGGATGAAGAAAATTCCTTGTCCGAACCTTTGCCGGCCGAATCGGAGTTGTTGCCCAAAGAAAATGTGGTGGTCAGTTTTGAAACTGATGTAAAGCTTTTTGAAAGGGGTCAGTTTCATGTGGAATATGCGATGTCGGGAGTAACGGAAGATACCCGTATTGCTGAAGCCGGGGAAGAAGGTGTGCTTTCTTTTTTACTAAATGAAAATTCGAGTACCGAATACTATTCAGCTTTTAATGCAGCTTTTAATTACCCAGCCGGAAATGGATCCGTAGGGGTGGGGTATGAAAGAATCGATCCCGATTATAAGACTTTGGGAGCCTATTATTTCAACAATGACCTTGAAAACATCACCGTGAATGCCAATCAGACGGTATTTGACAACAAACTGAACGTGGGGGTCAATGCCGGTTTTCAAAGGGATAATCTCGACAAATCAAAAAGTTCGGAATTACAACGTGTCGTAGGATCGGTCAATTTGGGTTATACCCATTCAGAAAAATTATCCTTAAACGGATCCTATTCCAATTTTCAGTCCTACACCAATATACGCGATCAGTTTGATTACATCAATCAGGTTTCAGACTATGAAACCCTGGACACACTGAATTATCGACAGGTTTCCCAGAATGCAAATCTGGGGGTGAATTACGCACTATCCACTTCAGAAGAAAAAAGAAAAGATATCAATATAAACATGGTCTATCAAAATTCGGTAAACGAACAAGAAGGGGAGACCATGGAAGGGGGCGACAATAGCTTTTACAACGGATCGGCGGCTTACACTATTGGATATAAGCAGTTGGCGATGAATGTTTCTTTGGCGGGAAATGCTTCCTACAATACCGTTGGGGAAGACAAAAACTTGACATTGGGGCCAACACTTTCTGTAGGGAAACAATTTTTTGATAAAAAACTGCGCACCTCTTTTTCGAGTTCATATAACACCACCATGGCCAATGGCGAACAGCAAGGCAGTGTGTACAACTTTAGGTTGGGGGGAAATTATGTCTATCTCGAAAAGCACAACTTTAGCCTTAACCTTTTATCCCTTTTCAGAAATGGGGCGACCAGTAGTGGCAACGATTTTACGGCGACGCTTGCTTATTCCTATACCTTCGACAATTTCAAGGTGAAATTTAACCGTAATCGGAAGGTTCGCGACCCGATTTACAACGAACCCAAAGTGCGTTTCAGGTATAGGGATGTGACCTATAGCGGGACGCTCACGGAGGTAATTGAACAATTAGATAATGTGCAGACGAGTAGCCAGTTTGAAAACATTCCATTGTCAAAGACCGGTACCCTGCAATTGCTTTTTGAAACGGTAAAAGAACAGGAAAAAGCCAAGCCGTTCAAGGAAAATGCCCTGATTTTTTTAGAGGAATTATACAGATTTGGGGATTTCCTGGAAGTGTACGATCGATTGGTTTTTGAGGTGATCAACAAGCTGAAAAGGGACATGCGCAATATTGATTATCGATTGGAAAAGCGTTTTGTGAATCAAAAAACAGAATTGGATGGACATGAGCTGAAAAATAAAGATCTCAACAACCTGACCGAATCGGAAAAAGAATTATTGCCCGATTTCAGGGCCCATGAAAAAGAATTGCTGGTAAGGCAGCAAAAAATGGTCGGTCACCGCTGGATGGAAGTGCAGATCTATGGCTACAATTCCATACAGCACATAAAAGAACCAGACGCTTTACTAGAGGAGTTTAAAGAGAAGGAATCCGAAAAAGCATATAAAATATATGAAGAATATTCTGATTTAGAGGAAATTAGTGTATATTTAGAGCTGCAAATGATTGACTTTTATTACAAAAAGTCATTAAATGTAGTCGACCCTAATGATTTTGAATTGAAATATATAGAACAAACCAAGAACTAAAAACCTACTCAATGAAGGGATTTTTACGCCTTTTAATTTTATTATTTGCTACATGGACGGCCGGTGCACAGACCTATCCTGTGAGTGTGACACCACAAGTAAAGCAACCGGCGCCCATTTATTTGTCTTCCTATGCCGACGCTTCCACCATCAATAGTCCGTTACAAGTACAACTGTTGCTCAACGACCTGAGCGTAGCCAACAGGGAAATCCGTTTAAAAACCTATTTTGAAGGCAATGGCCTTTCTTTTGAGAGTAATTCCATAGTCAGCGGAGCCCCCCAATTGTTTCTGGAGGGAGGGATTCCCTTGGTGCTTACTAATGCAGAGTTGGCGCCCTATTTTGAATTTTCCAATATCAATGGGATCAGTGCGGTAGACTACGGCCGGGCCATTCCCGAAGGACTCTATAATTTCTGTTTTGAGGTTTACGATGCCGTGAGTGGTAACCGCCTTTCGCAAAAAAGCTGCGCCACGGCCTATATCTATCAAAATGAACCCCCGTTTATCATTGCTCCACAAAACAAGAGCAGCCTTGAAGAACGGAATCCACAAAACATTGTTTTTCAGTGGACACCGAGGCATATCAACGTGACCAATGTTGAATACGAATTGAGCCTTGTGGAGATCTGGGATAATTATGTAGACCCGCAAGCTGCTTTTATGGCTTCGCCACCGGTATTCCAGACCACGACCCGTAGCACCACCTATGTTTACGGGCCTTCCGATCCACTTTTGTTGCCCAACAAACGCTACGCGTGGCGCGTACAAGCCAAGGCTATGCAAGGTACAGAAGGAATAGGCTTGTTCAAGAACAACGGCTACAGCGAAATATTTTGGTTCAACCATACCGCTCCGTGTGACACCCCACAAAACGTAAGCCATGAAGTAAAAGGCATGCGGGAGGCTAATATCTATTGGGATGACGCGTCCACGGAGATTTCAGAATATACAGTGCGCTATCGTGAACGGGGAGAAGGAAACCAGTGGTTTACCTCCCGCTCTACGGCCAATTGGGTGACCCTTTGGGACCTGCGCCCGGGAACGGTCTATGAATATCAGATAGCTAAAAAATGTGAATTGGTTAATAGCGAATATTCACCTGTAAAAACCTTGACCACCTTTATCGCCGATGATGAGGCCGGACTCTATAATTGCGGAATCCCGCCGGCTATCGATATTTCGAGTCAGCAACCCTTGGAAAACCTACAAAAAGGCGATGTCTTTAAAGCCGGGGATTTCCCGGTAAAAGTACTTGAAGTAAGTGGAAGTAACGGACGCTTTACCGGAAAGGGTTATGTCACCGTTCCCTACCTGAGCAGTATAAAGGTAGCTGTAGAATTTACCAATGTCTTTGTCAATGCCGATAGGCAACTGGCCGAAGGGATGGTGGTGACAAAGTATGACCCCAGCCTGAAAAATATATTGGATGTGGATGAGGCCATTGATGATGTGGCAGATGCCGTGGAAGCCACCGGCGAAATGTTTGAAGGGGATAACGACTTGGATGAGATCCATGTGAATTTTGAGATTCCTCCCGGAAAAGAGAATGAATACATTACCATTGAAGATGGGGAAATCGTGGTAACCAATCCCGCAAACGGAGCAACGGAAACGAGTCCATTAGGGGATGATAAAGTTATCATTGATAGTGAAGGAAACACCTACCACGTCGATGCCGGAGGAGAAATAACCCAAGGCGGACAAATAGCCGAAGGTGGTGCCGTAGTAGCCGATAATGTGGAGGGCGTTGGCAATAACGGACAACTTACCTCTTTGACATCCGAAGATGTATTGGTCACTTTTGAAGACGACCAGGGTAGCAACTATGGATTTGATGCCCTGCCCGATGGGGAAAAAGACGCCCTGAAAAATGAATATACCATTATTAAGGATGCCGATGGCAACGACTATGTGTTGCCACATAAAGCTGTAGAAAATGGGCAACCGGATAACATTGTAGCCCATATTGAATTCAAGAACAGCGATTACGACCAATCCGATATCCTTTTTAAGACCCAACAAGGAGTGGAAGTGCCTGCTGAAAGTGTTTCCTCTAACATGATGCGCCTAAACCTGAAAGGACATTATACCTATGAAAACGAGATTATCTATGCCGTTGTAAAGGCTAAGGACAGCACCCAAAAACAACAAACGGCCGGAGCGTTTACCCTTTGGCATATGACGGACAGGGAAGTAAATGTAGAACTGATACGCGTTAACGATGCCGAAATAGGCGGTGATGTAACAGAGAAGGTATACAAAATCTTTAAAAAAGGAGTGACCACGGTTAATGTGAGTATTGCTCCTGACCGTTTTAATATTGACCCCGGGCAATTTGGCGCCAATGGTATCGATATAGCCGACAGCCCGTGGTTGGCCAGCTATAACGACGAACAAAAAGCATTTATAAGCCAATTTAAGAACAGCGGCCAAACCGAAAACGATAAATATTACCTCTTTGTCTTTGGCGGTGATATACAACCAAGTAAGGATATAGCCGGTTTTATGCCTTTACAAAGGCAGTTTGGCTTTGTTTTTAACGCCAGTGCAGAAGAGGAAGGGAAAGGGACCCTGACCAAAACCATAGCCCATGAAATAGGCCATGGTGTGTTTGCACTAAAACACCCATTTACCGAATACGGTACAAAACACACCCCTTGGTTGATGGACTACACCTCCGGGGACGGCCTAAGCCATATGGACTGGGCACAGATGCATAATCCTGACCTGAAATTTTATGTTTTTCAGGATGATGAGGAGGGGCAATATGAAGCCTATGAACATTTAATAGGGTATAATGTTGTGCCTGGTGTGTTCAACCAACACGATGAACAAATTGATGATAACCCTATTTCATTCATTTCAAGTGCCGGTAAAATAATTACACTACCAAACAATGTAGAAGATATAACATTTGATAGTGGAAGATTGTGGGCTTTTACCGTTTATGAAAACGGAAAGAAAGAAAGATATGTTTCAACTAAATGGACAAATGACGGCAGTTTTGCAGGTTATCTTAAACAGGTGGGTAATAGCAAGAACTGGAATGATGTAGTATACCGTGATGATATATCAAGGAATTTATCTGAAGAAGTGACGGTATATTCTGGAATATTATCAAGTGGAGATGGAGTATGTGGAATTGACCTATACAAAAGAAGTTTTCCAAACGAAGCAGATAAGAATGAATGGAACAGTGGAGGTAATAGAGAGCCTATGAGTAGTGCAAACTACGTTGCCGGATTAGAACCAATAGTTTCCAATATAAGTTCACCTCAAGCTTGTGATTTGTGTGAGAATGGGGAGGAATTCTACAACAAATATGCCTATCTAGCAGAAACCGAGCCCAGCAGGGAAGCTTTAATGAATACTAGTCGATTAGTATGCGAGGATCCACAGTATTATGAAATTCTTGTTTCTCAACTGAATAAAGATTTTTCAAATAAATTGGATGATGTTTTTTGGTTGAGTAATTCAACAGAATACGAGAATGCAAGAGATATATTTTGGGAAGCAGAAGATGCATTCGAAAAATATTATGATGCTTTAGTTGCAATAAATGATAAGATTGGTCAGTATAATACCAATTTAACAGCAGATGTTGAAAAAGAGCAATTATATGCTGCTATATACTATTTAAATAATGACTTTATTAAGTCTCTATCAGTAAGTCAAAAGGTAAATATATTAAACAAAATTTTTGAGAAAGACTTTTTTATAACTTCAAGTTTTCTTGGATTGTCCGATAAGGATGATGAGTCTATGGTAATGAAGGTGGTTAACTCAGTTAATGAAAATAAAAGTGAAGCTACAGAATTTCTTGATTCATTAAGCCAATCGACAGAACTTTTTAATGATTTATCAAGCGGCCTCGACGATCATTTAGATGCAGAAAATTACACAAACTTTATTTTAAAGCTAACAAAACTTTCCAAACTAGCATATGATCCGGGAGAGGATGGCGAGGTTATGCCTTTAATATGGGGTGCAGAAAATAAAGAATTCATACTGAAATTTACTATCCCTATTAATGACTACCGTTTTGATTATTCAGATGGAGAAGTATTAGTAACGGGAATGTGTTATAAAGAGACACAAATAACAGAATTTGGAGGTTTTGATGTAAATATTTGCAAAATAGATAAAAAGCCTCTTCATCCTTTTAAAGATTTTGCACAGGTAACAATTATAGATAAAGCAGGAATATTACCGGTTTGTAATAATAATCAAAGTCAATTTTGCGGTAGAGCAGTTATTGTACCAGCTATATTTCTTGAATATATGCAAACAAAACTGAACAACCAAAAGCTTGAAAATTTAGGTTTTAATGTCATAACTATAGCCGGAATTGTTTTGTCAGGTGGAGAGCTTGCAGCAGCTAGGGTTGGTTCTGCAGCATGGTATTGGGCTGCTGCTGATTTAACATATACATTCTCAGATCCTATTGCCCAAAACTTTAAAGATGAAGTTAAAAATTTTGTAGGAGAAGAAGCTGCGGAATATATCTATATGGGGTGGAATGGGGTAGAATTAATTTTTGCTGCAAAGGATTTAAACGATCTTTCAAAAATTAACAAACAAGATATAGCTAAAACAGTTGCTTCAAAAACCGTATTAGGAGAAGATGAGTTTTACAGGCTTTTAAGAAGGAGCATCAAAAAAGACAGACCTGATATTTCCGATGCTGATTTAGAAAAACTAATAGAAAACACCAAAAATTCTATAGGTCAGATTGAAACTGAGCTTTCACCTGAGCTTCTAGAAAGTGAGATTTCAAAAGCAGGGCAAAAGTTTGACAAATTCATAAGTAATACTTGGTCAAGTGCCATAGGAGAAAGAATTGAAGACTTGACAGAAGCACCAATAGGATATGAGTTTTATATTAGGGATGGAAAAAAATGGATAAGAAGGCAAAATGGTAATGTTGGAAACCCAGAGTATCCTCGCCTAACAGTTAAAGAAGGAAAAATAGTAAGATATTTTTCAGAATTTGATGTAGCTTATAAACAAGGGTGGTCTAAAAGTAAAGTGCTTTCATATAATAAAGGAAGTAGGCCAAACCCTTCTGAATATTTAGAAGCCGATTACATTCAAAATCATATAAATAAATTTAATGAAGAAGGAGGGGCGTTTATTGTAGTTAAAAGTTGGATAGAAAATGGTGCCCATAAAAAGTTTCCTTTAAGGAAATATGTGATGCTGAAATCTGATATGCAATCAGCGATATTGAGATATAAGCATACTAAAAATATTAATGAATTAGAAGATGCTTTAGGATATTCAAGAGGTGATCTTAGTGGTTTAGAAGAAGGTCTTTTTGTTTTTTATCCTAAAAATGAAAAATATAGGTTTGATATACCGAACGGAAATGAAATTGGTGCTAATAGTTTATGGGAGCCAGGAGGTAAAACATCGGGGGATTTTATGGAAGCTGTTTTAATTAATGAAGCTGACCCAGCTGAACAAATTTTGCATGACAAAAATATAGAAACTTTAAAAAATCAATTTGATTGGGATAAGTTATGAAAAAAGACACAAAAACAATCAGTCCAAAGGAATTGTTAGAAATGTTACCCAGTATTACAAAAAGCAAGAAGTACTTAGGATGGAGGAAACTAATAGAAGAAGATCTTGAAAAATTTAATTTGGAGGGGATTCTTAACATAATTGATGGAATAGAAAATGAATATAAGACAGAAAAAAATTATTGGGATATTGATTATCCTATTGCTTTAAATTTTTATCCCAATTGTGGAAGTGAGATTTATTTTGATGGTCATGATTATTATTTAGTTTACCGTGATTTTGGCGGACATGTTCCAGAAAAAAGATGTCGTTTAATTAGAAAAGAATTAATAGTAAATGATAAAAGAAGTACATAAACGAAGTTGGGATTACACTGTATAACGTTGATGATTATTATGTAATTACCGTAGTTTTTACTGGAATAGTAGATTGTTTTAGAAGCTTTAGGTTAGCTGAGGATGAGATTCCATCTGAAGAAAAAATGGATTTATTAAAAACCATTTCAGAAAATATAAGGCAAAACTATGAAGATTATAAGGATAGGGAAATTTTTCCAGCTATTGTAAAGGCATCATTATAGGGGTTAATGGTAGTTTTCAGTATCGGAGAGGAAGAATGAAAAATATCAAATGAGTTTTATAATTAATTATGGTAATACTTTCAAAACAGACATACTATGGAAGAAGGTGGTTAAAGTCTATTGTGTGGTTTTTATTTAGTGCCATGTTAATAGTGTACGGTATAATTGGGCTTACTAGTATGAAAGAACGAGATGAACTTAAGGTTCTTAAAGAAACCCCAATTAGCTTAAAAGCGGAAATAACAAAAGAAGACAACTTTTATATTACTATTAATACAGAAACGAAAAAAATAGGTGGGTTTGTTGCTGAAAATCGATTAAATGATTTATGGGATGAGTTTGATCCTAGCCTAAGACCTTTAAACCCATATGCTGTAAAATTGGATTATAAAAAATTAAAAGGTTTAGAGTTTAAATGCCTGTATTGGAGAGATATATTGTATGAAATGGAAGTGAATGACAAGATTATAATACCTTATCAAAAGAGAAAAGCATCTGTTGGTATAGTAATGTTGAGTATAGGTATGTTGTCATTGGCGTTTCAATCATGGATAGTATATACTTTGATAACAAAGGGGAAAAAAGGATTTTTCAAAATGTTTAAATAAAAACAAAAAACTATCAACTAGCAACGAATAAAAAAACAACACCCGCTCCGCAAAGTCTCCCGACTTTGAAAGGAAATGCAGCTAAAAAGTTAAATAAGACGTAAACAATAAAAAGTGAAGCGGGAAGAACGAAGCGAAAAATTTAAAAACAATTGAAAACAATAAAAAATAAACAAATAAGCGTTCTGGGAAAAACCATAACCATAGACAAGACCGACTATATTTCATTGACTGATATAGCAAGGCACAAAGATCCGAGCCGGACTGATTATATCATTCAGAACTGGTTGCGAACCCGCTCCGCAAAGTCTCCCGACTTCGCGGGGAAAATGCAGTTAAAAAGCTTAAATAGAAGTAAACAATAAAAAAGGAAGAATAAAGTAAAAAAGCATAAAAACAAAGCATGAAAGAAGGCTACATCATACGGGATCAAAGTAAGGCACATTTTATAACGGCTACCGTTGTGGATTGGATAGATGTGTTCACAAGGAAAGCCTACAGAGATGTGGTTATAGATTGTTTTAAGTATTGTATAAAGAACAAAGGGATGATACTGTACGGTTATGTGATAATGAGCAACCATGTACATATGGTCGTGCAATCAGAAAAAGGAGAATTGTCCGATTTGATAAGAGACTTTAAGAAATATACGGCTAGGATGATATTAGAAAAAATACAATCAGAACCGGAAAGTCGTAGGGAATGGATGTTGGAGCACTTTAAAAAAGCTACAGAAACACATGGCAGGAACAAGAACTATCAATTTTGGCAGTATGGCAACCATGCAGAAGAAATATATTCGAGTGGGTTTATGTGGTCAAAGCTGGATTATATCCATTTCAACCCGGTACAGGCCGGGATAGTGGAAAAAGCATCACATTATCTGTATTCGAGTGCGCGGGATTATGTGGGCAATGAAGGCATGGTCGATATCGAACTTATGGATAGCAAAGTTGTGAATGTTTTGAAACCATCGTCAATGAACAATTATGATAAGTACTAATGGAAGGGCATATGAACACGGGAATTCCTCAAAGTCGGGACTTTGCGGAGCAGTTTTTAATTATGGTGAATTCGCCACAATTAAAAACTGGTCGAATTCGACCAGTTTAAAAGTGATACTGCCTTTGAGTCAAGGCTTAAAGAACATACAAACATAAAACTAAGCTAAAAAAATGACAAAGAATTAAAATACTAACCAACATGAACCAAAACTACCCAACATTACTGTTTATACTACTGTTTACATGTTCGGTATTTGCCGCCCCAAACGGAAACGGCTCGAACAGTCCCGGTAAAGATAGTTTGTCATCTGCCCACTTGCCTGTAGGTAAAGAAAACCGCACACCTCCCCCCTTCGGGGGGAATGAGGGGGGATGGAAAACCTCCACCGACTCTATTTCCTCCCCCTTGGGGGGAGGTCAGGAGGGGGCTTTCTCCTCTCCGCCTCGGGCGGAAGGACGGAAGAGGGACTCCTCGTTGCAAAAACAACTACACTATTTGCAGCAAAGGGCAAACTATTCAGGGGGCATCCTGGGGACAGCACCAAGAAAGGAGGCTGAGACCAAGGTTTTTAAAAGCTTTCCCGAGTTGGATGCCACTCTTATCGAGAACGAGGGTTTCCATAAGTCTTTTCAGGATATGAGCCCGGAGTTTGATAAGGAATTCCTGGAAGCCAATTTCCCGAACAACCCCAAAGTGGACACGCTCATCAACCAAGCCAAAAAGGCCTTTGATAAAGTACAGGAGCTTCAAAATTTTGTGGACATCATCACAGGCAATGAATTGTTGGAGTTACCGGTGGGGCTTAGCAAAAAAACAGATTCCACCTCGGGTAACAGGGTAGAACTGGTGATAAGTGAAGTAAAGTTCCTGCCTGAATACGCAGAGTTTAAAGCCTGGGCACGCTTGACTATCCCGCAAAAAGAAAAGCAACTGTATTTTGGTGCCGAGGGGATTAAGCTCTCGCACGACGGTGCCCTTATCGGCGATATGCGTCTGGTGCTGTTGGGCGATGTACCTATTCCTATCAATGGGGATAACTGGCTGTTGACCCTTAAAGGGGGTATTGATCTTAAAACCGGGGCCTATGGCGAACAATCCTATGTGGATTTTGATTGTAGCGGCCTTAAAGAAATTTCATTGGAGGGCGACCTGCGGGTGTCCCGTAAAGTGTTGTTGCCCATAGATAGTGAGGGAAATTATGTTTGCGGTGATGGTACGGATAACGAAGGCCTTGATGCTAAATGTTATGTAGGGACATCCTTTAGTATCAAGGCTGAAGGCTGGAACGACTTGCTCATGGAAGTGTCCCTGCCCGATTTTGAAGTCACCGGATTTAAAGGCTGGGGCTTCCATGTGGATACGGCAGTGTTGGATCTGAGCGATTTTAAAAACTCGTCCAATTTGACCTTCCCCAAAGACTACAACGATGTTTTTTCGGCTTCTGATCCCAATTTATGGCGCGGGTTTTATGCAAAAGAAGTTTCGGTGATGCTCCCGGAAGGGATCAAACGAAAGGAAAGCGGACAAGGACGGGTCACTTTTGGAGCCCAAAATTTGATAATCGACAGCTATGGGGTCTCAGGATATTTCTACGGAAAGAATATCCTTCCCATTGAAAAAGGTGCTGCCGATAAATGGGCCTTTGGAATAGACTCTGTAAGTGTGAATTTAAGTATGAATGCCTTGCGCGGAGGTTCGCTAAAGGGTGGGATCCAAGTGCCGACTTTTGAAGAGCCAATGGGTTATCATGGTTGGATAGCACCACAAGAATACGGACTGGCAGTCACGCTGGCAGAAGATAAGGATTGGGATGTTCCCGCCTTTTCAGGGACCATGACCTTAAAAGAGAACTCCAGCGTTGGGATTAAAGTAAAAGAAAAACATGTATATCCTTTTGCAAACTTAACGGGCGGGCTTACCATTGGTGCCGATATAGGCCAGGAAGCAGCCCCTGCCGATGATGGCAAGAAAAAAATGATCGAATTTGTAGGGATAGAATTTCAGGAACTGGAATTACAGACTGAACCCGGGAAACCCATTATAAAAGTGAGACGGTTTAAGTTTGATCACGAATTCAATTTGATGAATTTCCCGGTAAGTATAGATAATTTAAACCTTGTCACCCCGGCAGATAATCAGGCCGGATTGGCCTTTGATCTTACGGTCAATTTCGCTTCGGATATCAGTGCAACCACTTCATTGGCTGTTTTGGGTGAGCTGGAACCGGGTGCAGGTGTCCATAAATGGAAATTTGAAAAAGTAAAACTGGAAGGCGCGGCAATAGATGTTGATAAAGCGGGGATGACCCTAAAAGGAGGGTTAAAAGTCATGGAAGACGACCCTACCTATGGCGACGGATTTGCCGGGGAATTGACCCTGTCGATAGACGCTTTAAGTATGACTGCCAATGCCAAGGCTATGTTTGGGGCCACCGATTTCAGGTATTGGTTTGTGGATGTTTGGACGGATAGCAATAAAGGCGGAGGAGGTAAGTTTTTGATCAAGTCGTTCTTGGGAGGACTTTCCAATAGAATGCGAAGGGAAATTGGTGCAGGGGGCAATTTCACCCCTTCGGAAGCTGTGTATTATCCCGATGAAAACTACGGACTCGGCCTGCGGGCAGGTGTGGAGATAGGAACACCCAACGGAAGTACATTTAGTGGAAAAGCCTTTTTGGAAATGCAGTTCAATAACCATGGCGGACTGAATAGAATTGGTTTTACCGGAGAAGGATCATTTATGTCAGGAGCTAGTGGAGGTGGTTCTGATTCTGGTGGTGAAGGTGGCCCGGCTGGTTTTGGTGGTTTGGAAAAAACACTGAAAAAAGTAAACGACTTCTACGAAGACAATAAAGAACGGGTAGAGAAACTCATGGGCAGCGGAAACTTTATGAATGTTAGCCAAGAGGCCATACCCCTTGCTGAAGTAGCCCAAAGTGGGATGATAGGAGTCTATGTTGGAATTGAAAAAGATTTTACGACAGATACCTTCCACGGCGAATTTGAACTGTACTTGGATTTAAAAGGAATACGCGGAGCCGGCCCTTCCAACCGTGCGGGCTATGCCGTAATCCATGACAGCCCGGAAGAATGGTACCTTTATGTGGGTACTCCGGTCAACCGTTTGGGGCTGGTGTTCTCCATTCCACCGGTGGAAATCGAAGTTGGTGGCTATTTTATGACCGGGGACAGGCTGCCAGACCAAATACCGCCCCACCCAAGGGTAATGCAGATCCTTGGGGATGATATCTTGAACAACAACAGAAAGGATAATCAATTGGCAGCCGGAAGGGGTTTTGCCTTCGGATTGAATTTTGTGTACCGCTATAATTTTGAATTTGCGATCTTTTATGCTTTTGTAGAGGCCGGTGCCGGGTTTGATGTGATGCATGCCTATTATCCCGATACAAAATGCCGTGGACGGAGCGGAGCGGTAGGGAACAACGGCTGGTATTCCATGGGACAGGTGTATGCATACCTCTATGGGGAATTTGGGGTCAAGGTCGATCTGTTCTTTATAAAAGGGAAGTTCCCGATTCTGCAAGCCGGGATAGCGGCTTTATTGCGGGGGCAGTTCCCCAACCCGGTTTATATTGAAGGCTATGTGGGGATGTATTACAGTATTCTCGGCGGTTTGGTAAAAGGAAGGTACAGGATGCATGTCGAGTTTGGGGAAGAATGTATTATGGAGAACATGGCCGAAAGTGTAGGGGTGCCCATAATCTCTGATGTGAGTCCAAAAAACAATGCTGCCAAAGTAGATGTGTTTACCGCACCACAAGCGGTGTTTAATTATGCTGTGAACCAGAATTTCACGGTAGAAAGCGAAGACGGGCCCAAAACCTTCAGGATAAAGGTGAAGGAATTCAAAGTGTCTTCCGGAGGAAAAGCTTTAGAAGGAAAATTGGAATACAACACGTCCAACGATGCCGTAACCTTTGTTTCCGAAGATGTACTGCCTTCAGAAAAACGTGTGGATGTGCTGGTGGAAGTAAGTTTTGACGAGTACAAAAATGGCTCGTATACAACCCTAACGGATAACGGGAAATTAGTGACCGAAAAAAGGGAAGTCTCTTTTACAACTGATAAAGCACCGGATTATATCCCACTAGAGAACATAGCTTATATGTATCCGATAAAAGATCAACAAAACTTTTACCCGGAAGAATACAATAAGGGCTATGTAAAATTAAAACGGGGTCAGCCTTATCTTTTCGACGGTAGTTATACCATCAAGGCTGAGATGGCTGCACAAACAGGAATGATACGCCGTACAACACTTAGTTACGACAACAGCAAGAAAATGGTTCATTTTGACCTTCCCGAAATGCTGACCAATACCAATTACCAGATGAATGTTATGGCATTTCCTCCGGGTCAAAATGTGGAAACGGAAATTGTTGTAGAAGAAACCGAGATGAATTTCGATCAGGAAGGAGGAGATACGAATTGGTACAATCCGGATACGGAAGGAACAGAGAACGTAGAAACGCAAGGGGCGACTGCTACTGTATCAAATAAAAAAGCGGCCAATGTAAAATTGGCAACAGGCAAACCAAAATCTTTGCTGGATTATAATTTCCATACCAGTAAGCATGAAACTTTCGGCAGAAAAATTAGGGCGATAAACAGCACTAGCTATGTGACCAATTATATCTATGCCAATGTACATTCATTGTCGATCGTGGTTGATAACTATGAAATCTTTGAAGAAGCTGAATTAAAAGGAGTGAAATACAGCGGGGGGCAAGCCCTTGTTTATGGTCAGGCTACTATAGGGGAATCCTATTATAGAAATAAAATAAAGCCTTTGATCTATGAAGAGTATCCTCTGGATGGAAACATAACTGTCAATAGGGACGAACAAGTGCTCGGTCTGCCACCGGTACGGGCTTTTTATTTGTCAAACAACTATATGGCAAACTATTTAAACAACCCGAATTCGTATTGGGTAAAAAACAGGATCCCTTTTGTGTACAACTTGCCTTATCAATTTAATGAAGATTTTGTGTATTTGAGGGACAGGATAGTAAACCGCTATGTTAGTGGCTCAACTGTCAACCAAGCCATGTTTGATAAATATGACTATATCATAAACGGAACATTCCCGCCATTACCTTTAGGCAAGTTCGAAGCAAAACTGATATACAGGACTCCGGGCGGCCTCTATAAAAAAGGATATGATATCGATTATAAAAATGATTAAAGATTGAATTGATGCGTATAAAACACATACATATAATAGCTTTTTTACTTCTTGGAAAATTGATGTTTTCCCAAGAGCCGGAAAAACCTGCGATAAAAGTCCTGGCCCGTTCTTTGGAAGACAAAGTGTTGCTCCGTTGGGCGCCAACCACCCCTTATGCATGGAATAAACTGAATACCATTGGGTATTATCTCGAACGGGTGACTGTTTCGAGGAATGGAGAAGCGGTTTTGCCCCTGGAAACCATTACGCTCAACCAAACCCCTATAAAACCGGCCCCATTGGAACAATGGGAAACTATTGCCAATGCGGACAATAACGCTGCGGTACTGGCACAAGCCCTTTATGGCGACAGTTTTGAAGTAACCGCACGGGTAGGGCTCGATGCCGTTATGGAAGCCAATAGCCAACAACAACAGCGTTTTACCTTTGGTTTGTTGGCTGCGGAACAGAGCTATGAAGCGGCTAAAATGGCAGGTTTGGGCTACGAAGATGCCTCCGTGACCCCCGGGGAACGCTATTTATACCGGGTAAAAGTGGCCAACCCGGAAGCTTTTCAAATAGAAGAAGGAAGCGTATATGCAGGAACAGACATGTATGAAGCTCTACCAAAACCGGTGGATTTTGCCGTGGTTTTTGGCGATAAAGAAACACAGATAAGCTGGAATTTTAGCTTGTTGAAAAACACCTATACCAGCTACCAAGTAGAACGATCGAATAATGGTAGCACTTATAAAAAACTCAACAAGCAGCCCATTTTTAATGCTGAAAAGAACATCGATGACCCTACACTGTCCCTTTTTATGGTAGATTCCATCCCAAATAATAAAACTTACCATTATCGGGTAAGGGGAATCTCTTCTTTTGGGGAAACAGGACCACCGACAGAACCCGTAAAAGGGCAGGCACGAGAGCTGTTAAAGTACAATCCGCATATTATTTTTAAGGATATTCTTGACAACAAAACAGCCATAATAGAATGGGAATTCCCCAAAGAAGGAGAAGAAAAAATCAACGGATTTGAACTGCGGAGGGCTAATACAGCTACCGGAAATTATGAAACAGTATTCGATAACATTTCACCGCAAACAAGAAAGGCCACCTATGATAAATTACGACGTATCAATTACTTCAAAGTAGTGGCCATGGGCAAAAACGGAAAAGAGAATCCTTCCTTCGCCGCCATGGTACAGCCTGTGGATTCCATTCCCCCTAAGGCTCCATTAAATCTTCAGGGGACAATCGATACCACCGGGGTCGTAAATTTAAGTTGGGACAAGAATACAGAACCCGACCTGTCCGGGTACAGGGTGTATCGCTCCAACAATATAGAGGCCGAGTTTGCCCAGATAACCAATAAAGTTTATACGGAAACCACATTTGTGGACACTATTTCGGTAAAGAACCTAAATGAAAACATTTATTATAAAATATTGGCCCAGGATCAACGCTACAATGCCTCCGGTTTTTCTGAGATATTGACATTGGAAAAGCCGGACATGTCTGCGCCTTCCCCGCCCGTCATTGAAGATTACGAAGTAACTGAAAATGGGGTCGATCTCCGTTTTATCCCGAGCTCTAGTGAAGATGTGTCAAAACATATTGTTTACAGGAAAAACTTGGGTGTTACCGATGGGTTATGGGAGCAAATAGCCATTATTGATACCCTAACGCCTAATGAATATAACGATACTGAAATAGAAAATGGAAAGCCGTACAGCTATACCGTAACGGCAATAGACGAAGCCGATCTGGAAAGCAGCCCGGCAAACCCGGTCTCGGTACGTACCCAAGCGAAAATAATTAAGGCAGGGGACATACGCTTTAGCGGATTTGCTAATAGGGAAATGCGTTTTATTACCCTGACCTGGAAGGCCAAAGCAGATGAAATCGTGGGGTATAAAATATACCGGGCACAAGACGATAAACAATTAAAGTTGTATAAAACTTTAGATGGAACCGTAAACCGTTATGAAGATAACGCGTTGGAAATAAACACCCAATACCGATATGGATTGCAAGTAATGACCAACGGAGGGGTGTTGTCTGAGATTAAAAGAATAAGTATAATATATTAAGGAGTTTGGAATGAAAAGAATATACTTTATAATAGCATTTGTATTTACTCAGTTTGCGATTGGACAGAATTACTATTATAAAATAGAGTATGATATAGTTGAGACTGGCAGCTATCCTTTTGAATTTCCTGAAATAAATCAGGTGCTTAGCTTACTGTCTGATCAGAGTGCAAGTAATGGATATTCAGATGCTTTGCTTCGTTTTACCATTCCGGGAGGAAATCAGTTAGGGAATTATAAAGAAGATTTTATATTAAGTACTAACGAAGAGGCTAATTGGAAATTGATGGGGCATAGTGCAGAGAATGTTCCTTCTGAATATACAACTTGCATGGATATACCAGAATCTGGAACGGTTACGCAAACTTGTGAACTTAGTGCATTATTTGAGTGGACTGTAGATTGTAGTAGTCCTTCGGGGGGATATTATGAAAAAAGATTCAATTATTTTAATGTAATTCAAATAATTGATTTTGCCACATTAAATAATTATTCGACAGAAACAAGCAATTTAAAAAAATGTGAGTCACATGAGTTTATGGCTTATCCAGCTTGTTTTGATAATTCTAAGATGGGTTATTCTGTAGATATAATTTATAATAATGGCAATGTTTATAATCTTTTGCCCTATGCAAGACATCCTAAGAAATTTACACTCAATTATAGTGATATTCCAAATTTGCCAGATGAAGAAGCATTTACGATACGTTTGAATTATGTGGAAAATCCAACACTTAATTATGAATACTCAACTGCTACATACGACTTTATCGCTTGCTCCCCCGAACTCTCATCTATATCAGAAAACAATTACACCACCTGTTCCGATAGTACAGATGGTACTGTAACTTTTACTTTTGCAGAAGATTTAGAGGAGGGTTATGATATGCGTTTTTACATTTATGAAGAGACTGAAGCCAATAGAGCCTTCTTTGAAGGCAATCCAAACAATTTGGAAGAAGACGGGGACAACCCGGGTTTTCCGGATGTGGCAAGAGATACCATTATAGGAGATTTTAATGCTTCCAATCAGGCAACCATCACTAATCTAGCTTCAAATATAGACCCGGATATACCGGGAAATTCCCAAGATTACTTTGTAGTCTATCAGTCTATTCAATATGATGGAAATAATGTAATAGTAAAAAGCGGGGAGATTTCAGAGACTTTTACGGTGGAATCGCCGAGTCCGGTTATCTTCTCCACTGATGTAACACAACCGATATGTGGAGATGATACAGGGACGATTACAGTAACTGCTTCCGGGGGAGATGATTTTCAGTCGGGTGAATACGAATATTCAATCGATAATGGTGTTACTTGGCAGAATTCTAGTGTGTTTACAGGATTACCCCAAGGGAGCAGTCATACCATCAATGTTCGGATTAATTTGGAAGATGGAATTCAGTGTGTTTCACTGGATATGGAAACTGTTGAGATAGAAACTGTTTCCAATCCGTTGAACATAACAAGTGTTAATATCACTCAACAACCCACCTATGAAGGGGCAACAAATGGGGAGGTTCAGGTAACTGTTAGCGGTGTAGGGCCATTTACATATCAGTTGTTGGATACCAATGGTAATTCAGTTGTGCCTGAATTTACCGATACGTCAAATTATGTGACGATAAGTGAAATTCCCGAAGGAAATCATACCCTTCGGGTAACCAATAATGGTGGTGCTTGTAGTATAGAACAGGGAGGGGTAAGTTTTTCAGCTCCAACTAAGATAAGTATTGCAAGTTCATCTGACACCCAAATCAGCTGTTATGATGTTAATGATGGTAGTATCACTGTAACTCCACAAGATGGTTATTCAGAAACAACAAATGGCCCAAATTATGGATATAGATGGATGAAAGATGGAAATCCATTTTTAGAAGAAGGAATGGGAGATAGTCATACAATAGAGGGGCTTTCCCCTGGGGAATATACAGTAACAATTACTGATGATAATAATGATTTTACTAATCCCGCAGCTACAGTTTCTCAGACTTTTGTAATAGATGAGGTAACTCAAGTAATTATAACTGATGTCACAATCAATGACATCACCTGTAATGGAGCCCGTGACGGAGAAATAAACGTAACCGTAAGTGGGGGAACAGGAGGTTATAAATACAAGCTGGATGGAATGAATGAATTTGAGGAAGTTGGACCATCTCCTTTCACTATTCCGATAGAAGTTTATACTGACAATACAACATTGATTGTGTCGGATACTAACGGTTGTGAAGTTACCTATGAAATTCCCATTACGGTAGACGAGCCTTTCGCTCTCGAAGTCTATGAAAATCCGGATGCCCATATTGACAACACCATCTACGGAGGCAATTCTGGAGCATTAGAAATACAAGCTGAAGGGGGAACATTAGCAAATGGAAGTGACTATACTTATTCTTGGGAAAAAGACGGAGCGGCTTATCCCGGAAATACCAACACATTATCAAACCTCCCTGCCGGAAGCTATCAAGTAACCGTTACCGATGAAAATGGATGTACAGGATCACTTTCAGCCCCTATCATCATCACCGAACCCGATGAACTTTTGATAACCAATATTCAGCCAATCCATATAAAATGTAACGGTTTTTCCACAGGAAGCATTACCGTTACGGCAGAGGGAGGGATAAGACCATATCATTATGAATGGGAACAAGATGGCAATGACCAATTCACTTCTGTTGATAGCCCGGTGTTAGACAATATTCCTGCAGGAAACTATCGAGTTACTGTAACAGATGAATCGGGCTCAACAGCCTCATTTACTACTGAATTCATAGAAATTACCCAACCTGAAGCGATTAGTTTGGAAGCTATAGTAGAAGACAACCTGTGCTATAGCGATAACCAAGGGAGTATTGATATTGCAGTCAGTGGAGGTGTTTCGCCCTACCGGTACAGTTGGGATAATGGTGCAGAAACAGAAGATATCATGAACTTAACATCGGGAGATTATGAGGTTACCATTACTGATTCCAATGATTGTGAATACACAGAAACCATAACTGTAGGTCAACCCGATGGTGCTCTTGTTATTGAAGATTCCTTGGTGAGTAACAGTACGGCTTATGAAAGGAATGATGGCGCCATAGAGATTACAGTTACGGGAGGAACAGCTCCATACAGTTATGAATGGTTCTCCGATAACGGATTTACTTCTACTGAAGAAGATATAGCCAATCTGGCTCCAGGGAATTATACACTGGTTGTTGAAGATGCCAATGCAGTAGAAGGGGGCAGTAATAATTGTTCGATTATTAAAGAATTCACGATTACCGAACCGGAACAATTGCTTGTCGACCTTGAAGAGACCTTCTCCCTCCTTTGCCAGGGTGATAATGACGGAGAATTGTTTGCTAATGTTAGTGGTGGAGTTGAAGCTTATCAATATGAGTGGTATGATGTGTCTGATGGAACCCTGATAGATCAAACCACAGCTACTTTGGTGGATATTAAGGCGGGAAGTTATCAAGTGATAATTACAGACGCCAACGAGGCTACTGTCACTTCAGAAATACACGAAATGACAGAACCCGATTTATTATCTGTTAGCCTTGAAAGCAAACAGGATGTATTGTGTTATGGGGACACTACCGGAAGTTTCGACATTGGTATTTTCGGGGGAACAGCCCCATACGATATTTATTGGTCGAATAATGCCACAACAGAAGATGTGGAACAGTTGGGCGCGGGGAATTATACGGTAACGGTCACCGATGCCAACGGATGTTGGGTGGAACAAGAGTATTTGATTGAAAACCTGTACGAGCCCTTGGAGTTTGCCAATGAACTGGTTACTCATGTCAGCGAATATAGGGGTACAGACGGAGCTATTTCAGTAGATATCATTGGAGGTTTAGAGCCCTATGATATCATATGGACCCGTACAGAAGATAATTCTTATGTCGGTAATACATCAACCATTAGTAACTTGATTCATGGAAATTATCATATAGAAGTCACTGATGCCAACGGATGTATGATTACAAAAACCTATGAGGTAACCCAACCCGATATTGTGGAGCCCACTATTATCCCTCCAACTTGTACAGATGGTTGTGATGGCAGTATCAGCCTTTTGGTAAACGATGGTGTAGGGAATTATACCTATCAATGGGATAGCGGAGCTACAACATCAGAAATATCAGGTCTATGTGCAGGGAGTTACAAGGTGGTTATTGAAGGTTATTACGATGAGATTATCGAGCGTACCTATGAAGTGATAAATCCGGAACCATTGATAATAGATCTTGGAGAAGACCTCACCACATTATGCGTGGATCAGGAGCGGATATTGGATGCAACTATTGATGATGCCGGAGCCACTTATCAATGGGGTTCTGATAATGGTTTTTCGAGTACGAGTTCGATGATAACCGTAAATGAAGTGGGAATTTATACCGTAACGGTAACAGACAGCAAGGGGTGTATTGGAATAGATAGTGTAGAAATCAAGGAAAGTGATAGTGTTATAAATGCTGAATTCTTTGTATCCAGTCAGGTGTTTGTAGGTGAACGCTTCACCGCTATAGATGTCACCAATCCTTTGCCCGACAGTATTGAATGGATAGTGCCCGAAGAAGCCATACTGGTAGACCAAGACCAAGATCAAATGGAGTTGTATTTTGAAGCCCCGGGTGAATATGAAGTCACAATGCTAACACATGTAGGGGAATGTGAAGCCTATCAAACAAAAAAGATCTTGGTGTTGGAGAATGACGCTTCGATCGATGGTCCTAATACCGAAACAGAGCGGGAAGAAAGTTACGAGGAATTCCTTATATACCCCAATCCGTCCAACGGTGTGTTTGATGTCAGTATTGAACTAAAAGAACGAGGGGATATCAGTTTGAAAGTGTTCAACCTAACCAGCAACACCATGATGGCTCATAAAACAGCGAGCGGACAAACGTCATATACTGTTAATTTTGATATCAGTGCTGTTGCCCCGGGAATGTATGCCGTGGTTTTGGAAACCGATCATGGTAATTCCGTTAGGAAATTGATTAAAGGGTAAAAAACTCAGACCTTGAAGGTTTTTGAACCCTTCTTTTACACGACATCCCGAAGCCTCGCCTCGGGGGTATGTCAAAATCCAGCTCTTCAAGGGTTTCAAACCCTTGAAGAGCTAATAAAACATTTAAACCTAATCACACCTTTCCTTCACCAAATACACATACACAGGAAAATGGTCGGCATAGCCATTGGTATAGACCCCGGCGGCAAAAGTTCGTAGGGGATAACCTTTGTATTTGCCGTTTTTAGTCTTTAAAAAATCGACATCATAAATTCCTGCTTTCCAAAAACGGTACGAGCTGTTGTTTTTTAACAGGTTTTCAGTAAAATAAATTTGGTCAAACAAACTCCATTCATCCCTGTATGCCAAGCTTCCTATTCCTTTTTTGTAAATCTTTTCCATGGGATTGTAGAGATCGCCCTCTTCCAGATGTTTTCGGCTTCCTTGAGTCCGCAATATTTTTTTAAACGAATTGTTGGTCGGATTGTCGTTAAAATCCCCCATACTGATGATTTTGATATCAGGATGCTTCCACTGAAGCGAATCAATAATTTTTTTATTCAACCGGGCGGCGGCTTCCCGATAAGGTCTGCTCCTCCGTTCGCCACCACTCCTTGAAGGCCAATGATTCACGATAAAGCAAAAACGTTCGTTGTTTAAATAACCATCCACGACCAGTTGATCCCGCGTGTAATCCCTATAGGCTTCATCATTATGTATGATTAACCTTCTGGAATCAATATTATTGGGGATAAAACTGTCTTTCCTGTAAAGTAATGCCACGTCGATACCGCGTTCGTCTGGCGAATCCTTATGCACGATTCCGTAATTGGCAGGGAGGAGTAGGGGGTGGCTGATGAGGTCGTTCAACACTTTTCTATTCTCTATTTCTGCCAAACCTATGATGTCGGGGAAATTGTTTTCGGGAACAGTGTCAATGGCTTTATATCCCAACTGGTTGATAACCTTGGCCATATTCGTGAGTTTCGAGCGGTATCGTTTTTCTGTCCATTGATATCTTCCGTCAGGCGTCCTGTCATCATCACGGATTAGGCTGTCGTTTTCGGTGTCGTATAAGTTTTCAAGATTGTAAAAAGCCACTGTGGTGACCGAATATTGTTTTTCCTGCGGATAGCCGTAAAAATAGGACAACAACAATAAAAGAAAAACGATCAGATTTATTTTCACCTCAGTTAGAAAAAATAATACAACAAGGTAAGATATGCTAATGATTGATGTTTTTATACTCATTTTGCTTTTAGAGTTTGCTGTAAATATAATTTATTTTTTATATATTGCATCAACCAAATTTTATAAATGAAGGATAAACTACTTAATTCTCTTTTATTCATACTCTGTGTATCTCAATTTTCCTATGCTCAAGGGGTATTTTCTGTTGAGGGTATTGTTTATGATAGTAGGACAAAACGACCTGTTGAAAATGCTGAGATAGTTATAGAAGGGACTTTTTTTCAGACAAAAACCGATTCAGAAGGAAGTTTTATCATCAGGGGAATCACCAAGGGCAAACATGTTTTATGGGTTAGCAAAGAAGGTCATTTGTCCAAAAAATTGCCATTCAGTACTTCAAGTCAATCAGAAGTGGATTTTAATGCGATTTATCTGGAGATGGACGTCACCGAACTTCAGAATGAAAACCTGGTCACCCTATCGGAAAATGATTTTGTAGATGATGTGGACATCGATTTATCCGGCGGAATGCTACAAGCCACGAGAGATGTTTTCCTCACCCGTGCCGCTTTTGATTTTAGTCAGTCGTTTTTTAAAGTTAAGGGATATGATTCGCAATACGGCGACGTACTCATCAATGGCATCCGTATGAATAAAATGTTTAACGGTAGACCGCAATGGAATAATTGGGGTGGATTGAATGACGTAACCCGAAATCAGGAATATTTCAACGGACTCGAAACTACACCTTATGGTTTTGGAGGTATGTTGGGAACAACACATATCGATATGCGTCCGTCCGGATTCAGGCCGGGATTGCGGTTGAGTACGTCGGCTTCAAACAGGACCTATCTCGGTAGACTGATGGCGACCTACAGTTCAGGTCTTGGAAAAAGCGGTTTTGCCTACACCCTTTCAGCTTCCAGACGTTGGGCGGGTGAAGGCTATAAGGATGGGACTTTATATGATTCGTATTCATTTTTTACTTCAGTAGAATATCAATTCAACAAAAAGAACAGTGTGTATTTCACCGGATTTTACACTCCCAATCGTCGGGGGAAGTCGGCACCAATTACTGCTGAAGCTTTTGATCTGGCGGGGAGAAAATACAATTCATATTGGGGAAAGCAGGATGGTGACATTCGCAATTCAAGGGTGCGGAATGTGGAGGAACCGGTCTTGATGTTCAATTACAATCACGATGGTGATAAATTCAAGCTTCGCTTTGGGGCGGCATGGCAGTTTGGGGGTATGGGAAACAGTCGGTTGGGTTATTACAACGCCCCGAGTCCAGACCCGGTTTATTACCGCTATTTGCCCAGTTTTTATATCAACAGCAGCCTGGGCGCCAATTTTGACAATGCCAATATGGCGAAAGAGGCTTTTCAGAATAATCCACAACTGGATTGGGCTTCGCTTTATGCGGTGAATCAGAATCCGGAACGTAACGGGAAAAGTTCGTATGTGCTGTATGAAGACAGCGCCGACGAGACACGAACAATGTTCAACGCCGTGGTGAACCATACCATAAGTCCGACACTGCAATTGGATTACGGATTGAACTACACCTCGTCTCAAGCGGAAAATTACGGACATCTACTCGACCTTTTGGGAGGGGATTTTCATGAGGATATCGATGCGTTTTCCGATACGCGAAATGATGTGGATGGGAATTTACAAAAGGGAGAAGGCGACCGAATGGGATACAATTACACCATGAATGCTGATGTGGTTGACGGTTTTATACAAGCGAATATCTACTTCAATGCCTTCAAATTCTACCTTTCAGCCAAGGTGGGACAAACCAATTACCAGCGGGAAGGACTTTTTCAAAATGAACGTTTTGACGATTCACAAGGGAAAAGCGAAGAATTATCGTTTACCGACACCGGTTTTAAGGCGGGTTTCTCATATAAACTGACCAACAGACATATTTTCAAAGGAAATTTTAGTCATTTGACTAAAGCGCCAACGGTTCGGAATACCTTTGTCAATGCTCGTGAAAACAATAAAGTGGTGGACAGCCTGATATCTAAAACCATTTATTCGGGTGAATTGTCATATTTCATGCGCCTGCCTAGCATGACAGCCCGACTTACGGGCTATTATTCCCGTTTTGAAGATGTAACCGATATCAATTTCTTTTATGTGAATTCAGGTGTGGGAAGTGATTTTGTGCAAGAAGTAGTTACTGGTATTGAAAAACAACATTACGGAGCTGAACTGGGTTTTTCCTATCAGGCAACATCAGAAATAAAACTAACAGCTGTTGCAGCCTATGGAGATTATAGCTATGTGGATGATGCTGAGGTTACCATCAATTTTGATACCGCAGGAGCCGAAGAAGAACTGATCAACCTCGATGGCGAATTGGATCTTGGGACAGCAGCAATAAAAGATTATAAAGTGGCCGTCGGTCCGCAAAAAGCTTACTCGGTTGGGGTGGAATACAGAGCACCCAAATATTGGTGGGTGGGGATGACCGCCAATTATCTGGATGATAATTATGTAGATATTTCTACCATAAAGCGAACTGCCAGCTTTCTGGAAAACCCCGAAGGCGGTTCTTTCCCTGAGGCTACAGGTGAATTGCTCAGCGAACTTTTGGAACAGGAAAAACTATCGCCTGTCTATTTGTTGAATCTTACCGGAGGGAAATCATGGTTACATAATGGGACATACATCAGTTTGTTTGCGAGCATCAATAATGTGTTTGACGTGACCTACAGAACCGGAGGTTTTGAGCAGAGTAGAAATGGGAATTTTGAACAGGCCTATCAGGATGTAAAACGGGGAGCGCCCATGTTCGGAAATAAATATTGGTATGGCTACGGACGCACCTTTTTTGTAAATCTGGCAATAAGTTTTTAAAAAATGACACATCAAATCTACAAATCGGGGAAAATTTTAGGGATTTTATTCACTCTGATCCTGTGTGTGCTTTCCTGTGTGAAAGATGATGAATATGATACTCCGAAAGATGTGTGTGCTGATGAAAAACTGGAAGGCAATACCACTTTTGAAGACGTAAAAGCATTATACCAAGGCGAAATCTTGCAAATTCACGATGATCTGATCCTAGAGGGTTATGTTGTTTCTGAAGACAAAACCGGGAATATTTTTGGAAGTCTGCACTTTCAAGATCATCCCACAAATCCGACACAAGGTCTTCAAATCGATTTGGACATATGGGATTTGTACCTTTCCTACGGAATCGGTCAAAAAATATTCATCAAACTAAAAGGCTTATACCTCGATAACGATAAAGGAACGTTTAAATTGGGTGGCGTTTTTTCAGCTTTTGGAAATAAAATGATTGGAAGGTTGCCGGTCGCTAAAATGAAAGAGCACCTTTTTGTCAGTTGTGAATCGCCAGTAGAGATCAAAGTAAAAAAGGTAAATATTTCTGAATTGGACAGTACGATGACAAATACTTTGGTGACTTTACAAAATGTGGAATTATCACCCGAAAGTCTTTGTAAAAACTATGCCGAACCCGAAGAAACCACAGACCATGAATTGAATGATTGTAAAGGAAACACCGTGATTTTAAGAAATAGTGGTTATGCAGATTTTTATGCTGAACCCATGCCAATTGGAAATGGAAGTATTATAGGGGTGCTCACTCGCGAAAGAGACGATTTTGTGTTGACCATCCGCGATACGGAAGATGTCAACCTGAACGGTGCCCGTTGTGGCGGTGTTGAATACACTTGTGAAACCCCGGAAGCCAATACCACGCTTCAGCAAATCAAAGAAATATATCAAGGTGAGCCGATTACAATAAATGATTGGCTGGTGGTTTCGACTTCGGTGGTGGCGAATGACGCTTCGGGTAATTTCAGCAGGGAAATCTATCTTCAGGATGAAACCGGAGGGGTAAAAGTGCTTATCGGCGAAATCCGAATCCATGAAAGAGGTTTTCAGCTGAACAGGAAAATAGTACTGGCCGCAAAAGGCTTGGTGTTGGATAAAACAGAAGACGGATTTGTCCTGAGCACAATGGAAGAAACCGAAATAAGCGGAGTAGAAGAGGAAGACTTTTACCGTTTCTTCTATATGGAAGATGAACAAGTTGAAATTACACCGGAATTGATTGAGGTTCCAGAATTGACAGAAGAACATATCGGTTCGTTGATAAGCTTTAAAGATGTTCAATTTGAAGAAGAAACCACTTTTGTAGTCGATGGAAAGGATACCTACAGTACGTTGACCGACTGTTACGCCAACGAACTTGTGCTGAAAACAAGACGTCAATTTGAAAACGGTGATCAAGCCTTGCTGGATAAAAACGGAACCATTACCGGGATTCTGACTTATGATGACGATGAATATCGCCTGATGATCAGAAATCTTGAGGATGTCAATTTAATGACTGAAGAAAAATGTAATGTCTTTGACAATGCCTCAGCAGTGACAATTGATTATTTGGCTACGACCTACGCGGAAACATCTTCAACTGTGGAAGAAAATATCAAGATCAGGGGAATAGTTACCTCTTCAGCAGTAACACAAAATATCAGGCCTGACCGTTTAGTCCTTCAGGATGAAACCGCTGGAATTGCTGTGGTTTTTGATGAAACCCATAACTTGACTTTAAATGAAGAAATTGAAGTAGCGCTGCTCGATGCGGTTTTGGAAAATACGGAAACCGGGATCATTATTTCTGATATTTCTGCGGATCATGTGATCAGTCAAAATACGGGAATTTCACCAACGCCTGTCGAAATTTCCATAGATGAAGTCTTTTCAGGGGATTTTTACAACCAACTCGTTCAGATTCCCGACCTGCAGTTTAAAGATTTGGAAGGAAGTTTTGCCACCAATACGGTTCTGACGACCTGTACGGAAGAATGTACAGTGGAATTAATAGAAACAGCGACCTTTGCCAACGATGCCATTCCCGATGGAAAAGGAACTTTAACAGGAATTCCAATAGATGGCAGGTTCTATGTACGCGATGTTTCCGATTTTGCCTCCGATCAGCCTTATGAAGATTGTTCGTTGCGATATACCAATGAATTTGTCTTTATCTCTGAAATTGCCGATCCGGATAACAGCATGAGGAATACAAACATGCGTTTTATTGAATTGTACAACAGCAGCAGCGAAGCTGTGGACTTGACCAATTGGACACTTCGTCGTTATACCAATGACAATACAGCATATACAGAAAGCAGAGTGATCGACCTTTCGGCATATGTCATCCCCCCACAATCCACTTTTGTCATTGCTGCCAGTGCAGAAGGTTTTGAAGCGACCTATGGTTTTGCCCCCGATATGCAGGGCGGTAGTGGCGGAGCAGCCGACTCCAATGGCGACGATAATATCGAACTGGTCGATGGAAACGGAATGGTAGTCGATCTCTTTGGTGTCCCCGGAGAAAAAGGAAGAGGAACCAACCACGAATTTGAAGACGGAAGAGCCCTTAGAAACCCCGAAGTGACACAAAACAACGCTGTTTATACCTTTTCTGAATGGACGATATACAACGATACCGGCGATGCAGGAACGACAAACCAACCTCAAATTGCTCCGGAAGATTTTTCACCGGGAGTATGGTAGTGGATATTGCTAGCGCGAGCGTTGCCCGTTGAAGTCCTATTCAGGCAACCTTTCAAGGCTTTACGTGTTGCTTGGTTTTTTATGCCTAAAATTTTGTAAATTAGCTTTATGGAAACCACATCAAAACGTAAGATAGATTTGACCAAACGTCTGCTGGAAGTTCAGGACAAAAATGTTTTGGATAAGATAGAAGCCATTCTTACCGAAACCGAAATCGTGGCCTATACCACAAAGGGTCGTCCGTTGACCCGCCGTCAATACATAGAGCATATTGAAGGCATTAGCCAAGGTGTGGGCGAAGGTGCGACCACCTATACTTCACAAGAAATTAAGCACTCTATATTAAAACGTTAGTTGTGTTGGTAGTCTGGTCAGAGGAAGCAAAAAATTCGTTAACAGATATTTACGATTATATTTTTTCTGACAGTCCGCAAAACGCTGAAATGGTTTTAGATACACTCTTAGAATTAGGAAATTCTTTAGGAAATCCTTCCGCTCCGCAAAGTCTCCCGACTTCGCGGAAGAACAAAGCAAAAAAGCCAAAAAACAAGAAATAAGATTGAAAGAAGGCTATATCATACGGGATCAAAGTAAGGCACATTTTATAACGGCAACCGTTGTGTATTGGATAGATGTGTTTAAAAGGTAAGCCTAAAAGAATGTAGTGAAAAGGAAAAATTATGATAAGTACTAATGGGAGGGTATGTAAACAAAAGAGTTCCGCAAAGTCGGGAGACTTTGCGGAGCGGGTGTTGATTCTTGATGTTTTTCACACAAAACAAAACCCTGATAAACTTGTTTTTGAAGATTGATTAATTATATCCGCTAGTGCGAGCCTCTTGGCTCGTGCCACGTATGACTAAAATCAGAACAAAAAAGCTAATACAAAAACAAAACAATAAAATACTTCGTTATCTTTAAGTGATGCTAGAACAACTACACATAGCTTTGATACAAACCCCTTTGGTTTGGGAAAAACCAAAGGAAAACAGAAAGGTTTTACAGCAGAAAATAGAAGCGGTAACTCCGGAAACGGACTTGATTGTCCTCCCGGAAATGTTTCCTTCCGGGTTTACGATGAATCCCGCTGCTGTTTTTGAAACCATGGATGGCAAAACGGTGTCATGGCTTCAACAATGGGCAAAAAAAAAGGATGCTGCCATAATGGGAAGTGTGGTTATCAAGGAAAATGATTGTTTTTATAACCGCTTGCTGTTTGTAAAACCCGACGGATCGGTTCTTCACTATGACAAAAGACATACGTTTACACTGGCAAAAGAAGATGAGGTTTATGCAAAAGGCAACCACAAAGTGATTATTGATTACAAAGGCTGGAAAATTTGTCCGCAAATATGCTACGACCTGCGTTTTCCCGTATGGTCCAGAAATGTGGAAGATTATGATGTGTTGATCTATGTCGCTAATTGGCCTAAAAAACGGATTCAAGCTTGGGATGTGTTGCTACAAGCCCGTGCGATCGAAAACATGAGCTATTGTATAGGAGTGAACCGGGTAGGACTCGACGGGAATGATTATGAGTACAGCGGACATTCAACAGTTTATGATGCATTGGGGAAACAACTGACCTATTCAGAAACCGAAGAGACACTTTATGCCACTCTCGATAAATCCGAATTGAAAAAATACCGGGAAAAACTTAAATTTTTATCTGACAGGGACAGTTTTACTATAAAGTGAAAATCCTTATGTTCTTTATGGAAAAAGTTAACCGCAAGGAACGCAAAGAAATACGCAAGGTTCGCTAAGTATCATTAAATGTAATTATATCGACAATCACGGCGACTGTAGGGTAAACACCTGTTCGATCTCCCAATTGGGTCTCAACTCGACCGGATCGGGATAGTAGCTAATACGTTCGGGCTGAATTTTCTTTAAAAAATTACCCGTATCCCATTTTCCATTGCCATTGGTGTCGTGTATCACCCGGATGGAATAGGTGGCCGGTTGTATGTTGAGGAATTCATAGGCATATTTTTCCTCTTCAACATAGATTTCCTCTTTTACTTCACCATTGTTGTCGGTAAGTTGTAAAATAAGCGGATATTGATCAACATTCCTCAGCGAAACACGCATACTTCCCAAATCGGCCAGGCTTTTGGTTCTGGCACTATAGTTAAGGGTATCGTTAATTTCTCCATAGAAATCTTCAAGAGCACCGGGAAGTAGCGTGATGCGATATTGTTCATCAGCTTGGGTGTCCCATTTGATACTGAAAATATTTTTTTCTTTATACAGATTGGCTGTAAATTCCACCTCGGCAGAATCTTTGTTGATCACAGTGATCAACTCTTCGTTAAACGATTCCATAGGGGTACTTGCATGAAGCCGTATAGAATCATTCAGTTTAAATCCTTTGTTCAATTGGGCAACCACCAGTGTATCGGGATATAAACTTTTCGTTCGCACGGTAAAAGTGTCGATAAAACTTTTGTTCTTTACTTCAAACACCAGCGAATCGGCTTCAAAAGGGGTAAAGAAATAATTAATGGTATCAGTTTCTATATCGGGAAAAGTACGGTATTCATAATCATCCGGTTTGTCGGAAAGCAATTTGATCTCCATTCCTTCCGGATCCCCTTCATAACCAAAAAAGATCTTGTTTTTGGCGATGATTGAAGGTCTGGTAGCTTTAAAATCGAGCACTTCCTTAAAAAGACTCAATCCGTAAATAGAATCGTTGGGGATATCAATAAAATGATCGAGATAGCCGATTTTATCGGTTTTTGGGTCAAAACGATAATTATTGGCCTCGTCTTTCATTGCGATCAACCTGTATTTTCCTTCTTTTAGGTTGGTCAATCTGTATATCACAGAACTGTCCAATGTATTGGTGATATAGGTAGGAGGTTTTTGGTAGATGACAGAATCGGTATAGGTAGAATCTACCTCATAAAGCATAACCGAAATAAACGACTCGGGTTTTTTATCAACAGCATCCATCACAAAACCTTCCAGTTGAAGGGAGTCGATATAATCCCCGGTAGAAAAAACGTAATTGAAAAACGGATAAGGATTACCTTCATTGTTGTCCACCACACTGTTTCCGAAGTTAAAAACATAGGTGGTGTTTTCTTTGAGCGTATCCATAAGTTCGATCTCCAAATATTTGCTAGCAGCAGACTGTGGATAAACCAAAGGTTGATTGTCCAAGGGCGGTGAGACGATCAGTTGTTTTTGCAGGTCTTTAAGCTTGATATATTCATCAAAATCGATACGGATTTTTTTGGCCGTAAAATTTGTGGTGTTTGTTTTCGGACTTGAAGAAGTGATAGCCGGAGGAGTCACATCCTTAGGGCCACCTGCGGGTGTTCCACGCTTAGCACAATTCAACAAGCTGAAAAATAAAACAAAAAACAGGCCGTAACTTAAGAGTCTTTTAGCTTTCATGAAACCTAATTAAAGCTGCAAAATAACGATTATTTTTAGTAAAGAAGCAATTAAATAACGATGCAATTAAGAAGTAATTGCAATAGTAACGATACTTGTTTTTATGTTTTTATCCTTCGGAAAGGCATTGATACAAGCTTCTAATGTTGTTCCGGTCGTCACAACATCATCGACGATTAAAATATGTTTGTTGACCAATAGCTCATCTTTGCTAACCAAAAAATCACCACTTGTTATTGTGGCTCTGTCTGCACTGTCTTTAAAAGCTTGTGATTTGGTATGGCGTGTGCGTTGTAACATATCGTCGTGAAACGGAATTTGTAATTCCTTGGCAAGATGTTTACCGAATTCCGACACTTGGTTATACCCCCTCTGTCGGAGTCTTTTTTTGTGTAGCGGAACGGGAATAACCATGTCGATATCGTTGAATCGATGGGATTGAGATAGTTCGCTTCCCATCCATGTTCCGAAAAAAGCACCTATTTTTTCATGACCTTTATATTTTAGGTTGTGAATAAGGTGTTGAACGACTCCTTTTTTATGAAAATGTAAAAAAGAAGCCGCATTTTCAATTTTTATCCTTCCAAAAAATATTTTTTCGGTAAGATTGTCGTTCTCATTAATGAATTGAGTAAGCGGTAACTGATGGCGGCATTCAACACAAAGTATTGTTTCGTTGGAGACTGTTATTTTGCCACACCCTAAACAAGTTGTAGGAAAAAATAAATTTTGAAGATCATTTGCTATCTTTATGGCCTTAATCAATTCTTTTGCATTAAGTTATATTCAAATCTAATTATTTTAAATGAGTGCTCAAAAAAAGCAATTGGGGCAAAAAATAATATTGGGAATCCTACTACTGTGTATCGCTGCACTAACGGGTTTTTCTTATTTCAATTATGTCGAGAGTGAGGAGAAGGTTTCTTTTTTGGAGAATGCCAAAGGGATGATCGTTGAGGATTTGGAAACAATCCAAAGTGATCTCGATGAATTGGCTAAAGAGAACGATGCTCACATTGAAGAGATAGAATACAGTAGAAGACGTATAGCCATGCTGATGGATTCCATCCGTTTTTTGGAAGTAGATTATCAGATTTTGGGTCGCTATCGCAGGGAATTGGCCGAAATAAGGAAAGAAAATAAGCAGCTACACAGAATTGCCGATTCGATCAAGCAACAAAACTTCCTTTTGTCTAAAGAAATAGACAGTACCAAATTGCGGTATATCGAGTTGGAACGCTATTCCAATGCACTAAAAAGTGCCAACGAAAATTTAACACAGTTTACCGATTCACTTATCAACGAGAACATCGAGCTTTCCCGTCAGGTTGATAATAACTACGAGCTAAATATTTCTATCCTGAGTGGAATGGCATATAAGGCGAGAGCTAACGGAAAGGTGATCGAAACCAACAGGGTTTCCAGAACCGATCGCCTCAGGGCTTGTTTTAATATTGTCCCGGGAACACTCTTAAAACCCGGCGAAAGGGAATTCTACGTTCAGTTTGTCGATCCTGAAAATAAAATATTGGGAAATTTGAATACGGTGACCTTCAATAATAAAAAGCTTGTTTACAGCAAAAAAATTGTTATCGACTACGAAAACAAACCCATGGGGATTTGTGATTATATTGTCGTAGAAGACCTCGAACTGGAAGGCGATTACCGCGTCAATGTGTTTTACAAAGAGAATTTGCTGGCCTCTTCTGCTTTTATACTGAAATAAAAAGGGTTTATCCCTCGAAACTTGTAATTCTTAATTCATTAATCCATATTCTCAAGACTAAAATGTGCTGCCCCACCTAGGGCGGGCTTAAACTCCTATGCAGTCTGTTTTTTTCCAGTCCTACGGACTTTAATCAAACCCCGTTAGGGGTGAAATATTGATAGAGAAAGGGCGTGTAAAAGGTCTTTTAAGCCCGCCACTAGGCGGGCGGTACAAATTGTTGTAAATATATCTAAACCGATTATTTTGTAGTCAATTGAAAAAAGTTTAAAGGACTTCTCTATAAAAAGTATATTTTTGCGACATGGCAAATAAAGACGATCAATTCAAGAAAGTAATATCGCATGCGAAGGAATATGGATATATTTTTCCTTCAAGCGAAATTTATGATGGATTAAGTGCAGTATACGACTATGCGCAAAATGGAGCAGAACTGAAAAAAAACATCCGTGAGTACTGGTGGAAAGCCATGGTGCAATTGCACGATAATATTGTGGGGATAGATGCCTCCATATTTATGCACCCTACCACTTGGAAAGCCTCAGGACACGTTGATGCATTCAACGACCCCATGATCGATAATAAAGATTCCAAGAAACGATACAGGGCGGATGTCTTGGTAGAAGACTATGTGGCCAAAATCGAAGCAAAAATTGATAAGGAAGTGGCCAAGGCGAAAAAACGCTTTGGTGATGATTTTGATAAAGAGCAATTTGTAAGCACACATCCCCGTGTGGTAAAATATACTGAACAGGCAAACGCTATCCTAAAACGATTGGGACAATCGTTGGAGAAAGAAGACCTGGCTGATGTAAAAGCATTGATTGAAGAGTTAGGCATAGCCGATCCTGATACCGGGAGTAAGAACTGGACGGACGTGAAGCAATTCAACTTGATGTTCGGGACCAAATTAGGAGCCTCAGCAGATACAGCGATGGATCTTTATTTAAGGCCTGAAACTGCCCAGGGGATTTTTGTAAACTTCCTAAACGTACAAAAAACGGGAAGGATGAAAATTCCTTTTGGGATTGCCCAAACCGGAAAAGCTTTCCGAAATGAGATCGTTGCCCGACAATTTATCTTCCGTATGCGGGAGTTTGAACAGATGGAAATGCAATACTTCATCAAACCGGGTTCTCAAAAAGAGTGGTACGACTATTGGAAAGAAGCCCGATTGAAGTGGCATTTGTCACTGGGAATGGGAAAAGACAATTACCGTTTTCACGACCATGAAAAATTAGCACATTATGCCGATGCGGCAGCGGATATCGAATTCAAATTCCCATTCGGATTTAAAGAATTGGAAGGGATTCACTCGAGAACGGACTTTGATTTGAGTCAGCACGAAGAATTCAGCAATAAAAAGCTGCAATATTTCGACCCGGAAGAAAACAAGAGCTATGTGCCTTATGTGTTGGAAACTTCGATTGGTTTAGACCGAATGTTCCTGGCGGTATTCTCCAACTCACTTCAGGAAGAAGAATTGGAAAACGGAACTACGCGAACCGTGTTGAAATTACCGGCGGTATTGGCGCCTACCAAAGTAGCTATTTTGCCGTTGGTGAAAAAAGCCGGTCTGCCGGAAATTGCCAAAAAAATCTACGAAGACTTAAAATGGGATTTCAATATCACCTATGATGAAAAAGATGCCGTTGGAAGAAGGTATCGCCGTCAAGATGCTGCGGGAACTCCGTTTTGTGTAACGGTAGATCACGATACGCTGGAAGATAACACAGTGACTTTAAGACATCGTGACACCATGGAGCAAAAACGGGTGAAAATCGAAGAACTTCGTGATCTTGTTGACCAGGAAGTGAATATAAAACACTGGCTAAAGAAGGTGCAATAGGATGAAATTATCTAAAAAGTATCTTTAGAAGTTAATTTGTCACCCTGAGCTTGTCGAAGGGCTGTCGAAGACGTCATTGAATTATGTTTCGACAAGCTCAGCATGACAATAGGTTTTATGCTTTTTCAAATAAGTTTCTTTTGTTTAAAAAACATAATGCAGTTTAATCCCTCCAAAGTAATTAACAGGCAGTCCCGGATAGTAATAACGAGGTTCTGCACCACCAAAACCTATAGCGTTGATCAAAACTGAAGCCGCATATTTTTTGTCGAACAGGTTGTTGATGCCGCTCGTAAATTCAATATCAAAATCAGGAAATAAGGATGTTTTATAGCCGGCTTTTAAGTTGATGAGGTTATAGGCTTTGTTAAAAATCGTATTCTCATCATTCATCGGGATGCTACCGATATGCCGATAGCTTGCTGTGGCATAAAAACCGATTTGATGTCTGAAATCAATTCCGCCATTGATGATATTTTCAGGGACTCCGGTGAGTTTATTGCCCGAAAAATCATTGTCAGCACTCACAAAATCAACAAATTCATGGCGGTTGAAAGTCGCATTTACATAGGGTTGAAGAATTCCACCGGGAAAAATTTCAGTGATATATTTGAGCTGAAATTCCAATCCTTTATGGGATGTTTCCCCGGCATTTCTACCAATATATTGATCTTCGCCAACACGGTCTGCCACTAAAAGATTTTCAACATCCATATAGTAAACAGTAGCACTTACTTTCAATTTTCGGTCGAAAAAGAAGTTTTCAGTACCCAATTCATAGTTCATCCCGGTTTCAGGACCTATTTCGGGATTGATAACACCATCCGGAGTTAAGGTTTCTTCCAGGCTTGGATATGAAAACCCGTAGCTGAAGTTCACAAAAAGCTGGTGTTGTGGCGTAAAATGATATTGCAGGTTTAAACTGGGCGCCCAAATCGCATCAAACTCACGCTTAGCATTTTTATTGGTTTCCCCCTGATTAAAATAATCCCTAAACGAATAGGAAGTGCTGTTGAAATTGAGCCCTAGTTGCATCACAAATTTGTTGAAACACAAACTGAAATCAGCAAAGGTATTCCACCGGCTTCTGTATTCCCTATTGTCGCTTAGCAGCGCACCTTCCAAACTTCCTTGTCTGTTGTTTTCTTCATATAAATTTTCGATGGTATTCCAGTTATAGGTGTCTGTATACAATTCGGTTCCTATGTTGAATTTATTTTTAAGCTTGCCGGGAATGCCTCCCGAAAACACTGATCGAAATCCGTAGCCGCCCGTAAACTCATCCAGAATATTAAAAGGCCTGGGCTCGTAATGGTCTGAATAGGAATAAAAAACAGCAGTAGTGTTTTTTAGCTTTTCTGAAAATGTGTGCGTATAACTAACACCCAGAAGTGTGGATTTATCATCTTCATAACCCTGTGCTGCCATCCAGTTGTTGGCTGCTTTTTTCGGGTTTTGTATAAAATCGGAATAGTTAATAGAACTCGCAATTTCGGCTTTGTAGTTTATTTGACTGAACAAAAACTGAATGCTGTTGTTTTCATTCCATGTAAATCCCATATCGAGCAGCAGGGCGTCGCGATCATAACGGCTGTTCTCCCGATAGCCGTCACTTAACATCTTGTCTGAAATCAAATTAAAATAAAAAGAATCGTTGCCATATCCTGCGGAAAGGCTGTTTTTCAGTAAACCGAAAGAACCAAGGGTAAAATGTTCATTTAGCTGAATTTTCCCTGACTCAGGTTGTTTGGTGTTCATCAACAAGGCACCACCCAAATTGGTTCCATAGGGAGTTGCTTTAGGTCCTTTGATGATTTCTATGCTTTCAAAACTTTCAGGGTTGAAGTTGTTAAAGGTAGTTTCCCCGGTTCCGCCGGTAATCGGGATTCCGTTAAAATAGGCTTGAATTTTATTGGTTCCGTAAGGTGTTCTGGAGCCTATACCCCGGATGGTCAGCCTGTTGGTATTAAGTGCACCCGAAAAAATATGAATCCCGGGAGTTTCGTTCAACACAGGGATAAGACTGGAAGGGGTGTGACGCTCCAGATCGCGGATATTGATCTGATCAATAGGAATAACCAATGGATTGCGGTCAAGGGCTTTTGATTCCAAAATAACCTCGGTCAAAGTGTCTTGCTCCTTTTTTTGAGCTGATAACACACAAACCGATAGCAATAATAAGAGTGTAATTCTGTTCATGGATGTAAAAATAGCAGTTTAAGCAGTAGCTGAAATATTTTAAGATGGTTTTATGAGTTGAGCTCCTTGAATGAAGGGATTAATATCCTTATTTTAGCTGATTATTCACTCTAAAACTCAGCAAAACATATGAAAATCATATCATACAACGTAAATGGAATACGGGCGGCAATCAAAAAAGGGTTTATCGACTGGTTGAAAACAGCAACCCCCGATGTAATCTGTCTACAAGAGATTAAAGCCTTGAAAGAACAATTGGATCTTTCTGTTTTTGAAGAAGCGGGCTATCCGTATCACTATTGGTTCAGCGCAGAAAAGAAAGGATATAGCGGGGTGGCGATTCTCTCCAAAACTAAACCTAAAAATGTGGCTTACGGAACAGAAATCGATTATATGGATGCTGAAGGGAGAAATCTGAGAGCAGATTTTGACGGCTGTTCAGTGATGAGCTTGTACTTGCCATCGGGGACGAATATGGCCCGCTTGGAACACAAGTTGAAGTATATGGCCGATTTTCAGGAATATGTAAATAAATTGAAAAAGGAAGTGCCCAATCTGGTGATTTGTGGCGATTATAACATCTGTCACGAAGCTATTGATATTCACGATCCGGTGCGCAATGCAAAAGTTTCAGGATTCCTTCCGGTCGAAAGGGAATGGATTGGGAATTTTATTGATAGCGGATTCGTTGATAGTTTCCGTCATTTTAATAAAGAACCGCATAATTACAGCTGGTGGAGTTACAGAGCTAATGCCCGTGCCAATAACAAAGGTTGGCGTATCGATTATAATATGGTAGCAGAACCGTTACAAGAAAAGCTGAAAAGAGCCGTTATATTACCTGAAGCTAAACACAGCGACCATTGTCCGATTTTAGTGGAATTGGAAGCCCACTAAGTAGATTTAACCTGACTGCCCTGCCTTTGCCGGTAGACAAACTTGCCCCAAGAGAGTTGACTAAACCAATAATAATAAAAAAACATGTTAAAAAAAATAACCATAGGATTGATCTTTATAGGGATTTGCAGTTCCTGTGTATCATCTAAAGTATATAACGATCTTGAAAGTAAATACAATGCCTTGAAAGAGGAAAGTAAGGGCTTGAGAGATGAAAATCAGGGGTTGGAATCTGAGAAAAACCGTTTGCAAAACGAACTCACGGCATTGGAAAAAGCCTATGAAGAAGCTACAGCCGAAAGAGATCGCTTGAGACAAGATTATGCTGCTGCAAAAAACAATCTGGAAAACCTTCGGGCTTCATACAATGCCTTGGAGGAAAACAGTAGCTCTGCCATTGAAGCGAATGCTAGAAAAAACCGGGAGCTGTTACAACAACTGGAAGATAAGGAGAAAGCATTGGCAGCAGAAAGTAGCCGACTGGAAGCATTGAAAAAACAGTTAGAAGTTCGCTCTAAAAGGGTTGACGAATTGGAAAGCATGATTGCCGCCAAAGATGCAGCGATGAAAAACCTAAAAGATGCTATTTCCAAAGCCTTGCTGGATTTTGAAGGAAAAGGACTTACCGTAGAGCAGCGCGACGGGAAAGTTTATGTTTCCATGGAAAACAAATTGCTTTTTCAAAGCGGAAGCTGGGCGGTAAACGCGAACGGAAGAAGAGCAGTACAACAATTGGGAACCGTTTTGGCGCAAAACCCGGATATCAATGTTCTTATTGAAGGACATACCGATAATGTTCCCTATCGTGGTAATGGTCCGCTACAGGATAATTGGGATCTTTCGACCAAAAGGGCGACGGCTATTGTTCAGATATTACAAGCAAACAGTAGTATAAACCCGGCAAACCTAACAGCAGCCGGTAGGGGAGAATTTGTGCCTGTAGCAACAAACACGACTACCGAAGGAAAAGCAAAAAACAGAAGGATTGAAGTTATTTTAACCCCCAAACTCGATGAGATTACAAAATTGTTAAACGATATCTAGAAAATATAAAATCACTATTTTTGAGAAGAGGTTGTTTGAAAAGTAATTCGCTGTCAGTTCGAGCATTATCGAGATTCAAAATATGTTTTGAATTGAAGATACCAAGCAAAGCTTATCGAGAACTAAATGGTTTTGAAGATCGATAGGTTTCGACTGCGCTCAACCTGACAATGTGCAATTTGAATTACTCTTTAGACAACTTCTTTTTCCTTTTAAAAAATTGCTAAACAAATGAAACCGAGCATGTCGCAATCGACACACAAAGAAATGATTATGAATGCGAGGTTCCATGTGTCCTTTAAAAAACAATAAAAATAAACACATGAAATACACTAAACTACCCAAAACTGATGTTGAAATAAGTAAGATATGCCTGGGAACCATGACTTGGGGCAAACAGAATACCGAAGCTGAAGGTCATGAACAAATGGATCATGCGGTTGATCAGGGCATCAACTTTTTTGATACGGCAGAACTTTATGCCATTCCTATCGAAAAGGAAACTCAGGGAACAACGGAAACCATTATCGGAAATTGGTTTAAAAAGACCGGAAAACGGGATGAAATTGTGTTGGCCTCCAAAGTGGCGGGTCCTAGCAACAGAAATAGGCACAGCATTCGCGATGATGAACGGTTCAACAAAAAGATGATCGACGATGCGCTGCATAATAGCTTGAAAAGGTTGCAGACCGATTATATCGATTTGTATCAACTGCATTGGCCGGATAGAAACTCCAATTTCTTCGGAAAACGGGATTATACCCACATCACAGATGATGCTTGGGAAGATAATATCAACGAGATTTTACAGATATTGGAGGGCTATATAAAGGAAGGAAAAATCCGCTATATTGGACTCTCCAACGATGTGCCGTGGAGTACGATGCGTTATTTGGAGGAAAGTAAATATTTCGACCTTCCGCGTATTCGCACAGTTCAAAATCCGTATAATTTATTGAACAGAACCTATGAAATCGGCCTGGCGGAAATATCCATGAAAGAAGAAGTGGGCTTGTTACCCTATTCCCCATTGGCTTTCGGTAGGCTGACGGATAAATATATCGACAAGAAAGGGATAGAAAATGCAAGACTTACCTTATTCCCACAGTTCGCTCGTTACAACGGTGAAAATGCCTTAAAAGCAACCAAAATGTATTACGACCTAGCAAAGGAAAACGGACTGTCCTTAGCGACATTGGCACTGGCTTTTATCAACCAACAGCCGTTTGTAAGCAGTAATATTATTGGAGCTACAAGCATGGAGCAGCTTAAAGAGAATATTGATAGTATTAATGTTGAATTGAGTCCGGAATTGTTAATGGAGATCAATAAAATACATGAATTGATTCCGAATCCTGCACCTTAATGAATGTTAAGGGTTATTGGTTAATAAAGTTAGTTTTAAGGGAAAGTATAAAAGGCACAAGCGTGGACGCTTGTGCCAGCCTCTTGGCTCATGTCGTGTTTAGTCACCTACGAATACCAAACCTCACAGGTTTTGAAAACCTGTGAGGTTTCGTTTGTTCCAATAAAAAATCATCCGTGAATTAGTGGCTTTTTACCCAAACAAAAACGCAGCTACATCTTCTATTTTGGCAACCCTTCGGATATTTATTTTCGGATTTTTAATAGAGATTTTATTCAGTTTGGAGATAAAAATGGTGGAAAACCCTAATTTTTCAGCTTCCAAAATACGTTGTTCCACACGTTGTACGGGTCTTATTTCCCCGGCAAGACCTATTTCGGCAGCAAAGCAGTAGTCTTTTTCAACAGCGATGTCTTCATTACTGGAAAGTATGGCAGTCACTACGGCGAGGTCGATAGCGGGTTCGTCTATGGAAATTCCGCCGGTGATATTTAAAAACACGTCTTTGGCACCCAGTCTGAATCCGGCTCTTTTTTCCAATACCGCCAAAAGCATATTGAGACGTTTTACGTTGTAGCCTGTGGTGGTGCGTTGCGGAGTGCCGTAAACTGCAGTGCTCACCAAAGCCTGTACTTCAATCATCAACGGACGCATACCTTCCAGCGTAGCGGCAATCGTAGTTCCGCTGAGGTCTTCTTCGGTTTTAGAGATCAATATTTCAGACGGATTCGCTACTTCCCGTAAACCATTGCCCAACATTTCGTAAATACCGAGTTCGGCCGTAGAGCCGAAACGGTTTTTTAGAGCTCTTAATATTCGATAGACATGGTTTCGGTCGCCTTCAAATTGAAGTACGGTATCTACCATATGTTCTAGTATTTTCGGCCCGGCAATATGCCCGTCTTTGGTGATATGTCCAATCAGGATCACAGGGGTGTGGGTTTCCTTGGCAAATTTTATCAGTTCTGATGTACATTCCCGGATTTGGGAAATACTTCCTGCCGAGGATTCTATAAAATCAGTATGAAGGGTTTGAATGGAATCGATAATAAGAATGTCGGGTTGGGTTTCTTCAATTTGCCTGAAAATGTTTTGTGTTTTGGTCTCTGTAAGCACCAAACAATTTTCACTATCGGGAAAAATACGTTCTGCGCGCATTTTTATTTGTTTCTGACTTTCCTCACCCGAAACATAAAGGGTTTTAAACGGAAGTTGCAAAGCAATTTGTAGTAAAAGTGTACTCTTCCCGATGCCCGGTTCACCTCCGAGCAGGGTTACGGAACCCGGAACAATCCCTCCACCCAAAACACGATCGAGCTCCATATTACCGGACGACATCCGCATTTCCTGCGAACTGTCAATTTCGTGGATTTTTAACGGCTTGGCTGTTCTTTTGGAAGCAGTATCGGTGGGTTTCCAGCCTTTTTTATCTTCTTTTTGAATAATTTCCTCTACCAGGGTGTTCCATTCTTTACACGCACTGCATTGTCCTTGCCATTTTGCATACTGGGTGCCGCAGTTTTGACAGAAAAAGGAGGTTTTTACTTTAGCCATTCCGTTTTTACAGTTTTAAAGTTGGAAAGGTACAAATTAGTTCGTTTTGTTTTTAGCCACGGATGCAGGAATGTTCTGATGAACCCTTCGAGGGTTCCAATCCCTCGAAGGGTTGTAAAAATTTTGTTGCCTTAGCGTACTTTGCGCATTTCTTTGTGCTCCTTGCAGTTAGACTGAAATACTTTCCGCCCAAGCATTATTCACTTACGGTGTTCAAATGTAAAATTACTTCGCAAAAATGTAAAGTTACCTTACGAGAATGTAAAACTACTTTAGCAAAATGTAAAACCGTTGTACTCCAAATGTAAAATGACTGTGCAAGAATGTAAAATAACTTCGGAAGAATGTAAAGTTACTTTGCCTCAATGTAAAATTACCATGCCAGAATGTGAAATTACCGTGGGAAGATGTAAAGCTACTGTGCCCGAAAGTAGAATTGCTGTGCCTTATTGTAAAACAAAGTCAGTCACGGAAGTACGAATGTTTTTTATTCTGATGTCTAAAAAGTCTTTTTGATTATTGAATGTCAGGTTGAGCGCAGTCGAAACCTATTGATAGTCAATACGATTAGTTCTCGATAAGCTTTGCTTGGTATCTTCAATTCAAAATAAATCTTAATAATGCTCGAACTGACAACTTTTACCCCTTTTTAGTCTCATAAAACCAAAAAATTATCCGTGAACCTGACTGCCGTTAGGCAGGTTCCGTGACGGTTTTTTAAACACCACATTATTTATTACTCATCTTCAGAAACAGATTTCAAAACAATCTCAGCACTTTTAAGTCCTTTTCCTTTAACCGAGAGTTCGATTTTCCCTGCTTCGGAAGAAGATTGGACAATCACGACCAGTTTCCCGCTGAACAATTTCATCGTTGGTAAATGGAAGGGCTCTAAGGAAGTGGCATCTCCATTACATACTGCTCGAAATTTCCCTTTTCCTTTTACATCAAATTTTAACTGATTGGTAGCCGTTGGACACGGGATTCCATTTTTGTCAACTACAGATACGGTAACAAACGACAAATCTTTTCCATTGGCTTTGATGGTGGTTCTGTCGGCATCCAAGACCAACTGGTGTGGAGCTCCCGAGGTTTTCATTTCTTTTTCCGCTGCGGGATTTCCGTCTTTGTCAAAAGCAATTACTTTGAGTGTTCCGGGTTCGTATTTTACATCCATCCACATCAAGCGATACCTGTTTTGAGGAGTACTGTCGTTCTTTTTTTGTACGCCGAGGCTCTTTCCGTTTAAGAAAAGTTCGGCACTATCATAACTGGTATAAACAAAAACCGGGGTGGTTTCGCCTTCACGTCCTTTCCAGTTCCAGTGGGGTAGGATGTGTAGTGTTTCATCTTCGGTATTCCATCGGCTACGGTAGAGATAAAAGCGATCTTTAGGTAAACCTGCCAAATCGTTGATCCCAAAATAAGAACTTCGGGATGGCCACATTCCGTCATAAGGTGTAGGTTCGCCCAAATAATCAAAACCCGTCCATACAAATTCCCCAATCACCCAATCTTTATCATCCTGTAATACAAAATCATCATCAGGAAGGTTGGACCAACTACAATATTCCATGTCATAAGAAGAGGATTGACGATCGTCATACTGTTTCATGGCAGCTTTTTCAACCGGAAATTTATAGATACCTCTTGAACTCACTGTTGAAGCGGTTTCAGAACCTAAAATGAATCCTTGTGGAAATTTTTCATAGGCCTCTTCATAAAGATGGAGACGGTAATTCAATCCGGGGATATCCAACAGGGCACCAAATCCTGACTCCATGGTGTTTTGTACCTGATCCATCCCAACGGTCACCGGACGTGTGGGATCTTCCCTATGGAAGATGTCTTGTAGCCACTTGGCGCGTTTAACCCCTTCTGAACCCCATTGGTCGGGGACTTCGTTACCGGAACTCCACATCACAATGCTTGGATGATTACGAGTGGCACGAACTAAATTCACCACATCTTTTTCCGCATCGGTCTCAAAAAAGCGATTGTAGCCGTTTTTTACTTTAGGCTTTGCCCATTCGTCAAAACTTTCAGCTATAAACATGAGTCCCATTTCATCACACAATTCGAGTTGTTCCATGGAAGGCATATTGTGAGCGCTACGAACAGCATCGGCTCCCATGTCTTTTAAAATACGTAATTGTCTACGCAAAGCGGTTTTGTTAACTGCTGTTCCCAAGGGGCCTAAATCGTGATGTAGGCAAACACCTTTAAATTTTCTCACTTTGCCGTTTAGGCTAAAACCCTTCCCAGCTTCATATTTGACTTCCCGAATGCCGAATCGGGTTTGTTTTTCATCTTTGAGTTCGTTACCGGAATAAAGTTGTGATACCGCGGTATACAAATAAGGTGTTTCCGGACTCCATAAATTGGGGTTGTCAACTGCAATATTTTGTTCAAATTCATTTCCGAAGAGGGTAGAAGCTTCACCACTTGCTACTTCATTTCCGTCAGCGTCCAAAATTTTGGTCTTTAGTTTGAGGTTTTCTCCTGAAACTTTGGCTTTGATGTTGACTTTAGCCATTTCAGAAGAAATAAAAGGGGTAGTGATAAAAGTTCCCCATTGGTTAAAATTTTCCTTGTTTTTTACAATGATGCGGACTTTTCGGTACAGGCCGGCACCGGGATACCAACGCGAAGATTCTCCTACGTTTGATAGTTGAACGGCCAAATTGTTTTCTTTATCTGCTGAAACATAATCGGTGATATCAAAATAGAAATAACTGTAACCGTAATTCCAACTTCCTGCTTTTTCACTGTTGATATACACCTGTGGCTGACTCATGGCACCTTCAAAAACTATCAATACTTTTTTGTTCCCGTCAAGCTGGGGTAATTTAAAGTCTTTTCTGTACCATGCTTCACCTATGTAGGGGAGTGCACCGGTTCTTCCGGTTTTTTCGGTGGCCACTTTTTCACCGTTTTGTTCGATAGCAATCTCTTGTTTGTCAATTTCTTTGTCAAATGGTCCATAGATAGCCCAATCGTGAGGAACGCTTACAGTTTCCCATCGGGAATCGTTAAAATCTTTTTGAAAAGCATTTTCCGATTTTCCCTTTTGGAATTTCCATCCGTCAGACAATTCTAAAATTGTTCTGGACTGTGAAGACGCTTCTTGAAACAAGCTAAAAAATAAAGACAGTAATAGAAGTACCCTAAGATTCATAATGATATTTTCCGTTAAGAAGTGAAAGATACAAATTTACCCGAAAATAAGTGCTGTTTTAACACAATTGGTCTTACCATCCAAAATCAGCCTTCAGTGCATCGATACGATCCAGAGCTAGATCTTTGGTAATAAAATCAATTTCTTGCATACCAAAAGCTTTTTCATAGGTACGCATGGCTTTTTTTGGTTCGCCCATTTGCTCAAAATATTCTGCTTGAAGGAAAAACCCAAGCATGGTGTCTGGATATTCTTTTTTGGCAATTTTACTCAGTTCTTCAAGGGAAGGCAAGTCTTCTTTCTTTTTGGTAGCAGCATAGATTGCCATCATATCATTGAGGCTAATGTGCTTTTTAAAACCAAAAAGTTCTTCTATGGTGTTGTATTTTTTGGTGAGATATTCCACCACAGGACCGTTGTGTTCCAAGACTTTGTTGTTGTATTCTTCAACACTGATGGGCTTATATATTTTGAAAATTTTATCGAAGGCCTTGGGGATTCCATATGAAGCTACAGAATAGTGATCGGCATTTTCAAAATTGTCATAATAATATTCGATAGACTTGTTTGTATAGCCTTTCATCTGGTTGTTAAAAACGTTGATGCGTTGGTTATTTTCCCTGTCGTTTTCTCCAGTGGCCATATAATAAAACGTCATGTTTTCAATAGTACTTAACCTTTCAGGGATTTTGCTTTCCATGACAGGTGCAAATGAAGGCGAAAGATTGACATAGGCATCAAAAAGGAGATTGTTTTTGAAGAGGTAGTAGTTGGTGAAGTTGGCGGTAATGCCATGTCCCACTACAGCTTTAAAATTGGCTAAATTGTAATTCTTTTGAACCATAGGGATGAGTTCCATACCGATAAATTCAAAGAACAGGTTTCCTTTTTTATCCGGGAAACTATTATCGTCGTTATAAAAACAATCGTCATACCGGAGTTTATCTTGATTAACTCCTATGACAATGCTTTTCGGCATTTCATCTTTATAAGCATAGAACTTTGTGTTAGCTACAACAATGTCAAAGAGATAATCGGCGTCCAAAACAACGATAAGAGGGTATGTCTTTTCAGCTGAATAATCTTCAGGGACATAAAGTTGAAGGTCTCTTTTTTCTCCCAGTTTATAGGATTCGATAGAGGTCTTTGTTACTTGTGCATTAGAAATAATGGCACACAGAAAAACGATAGAATAAAAAATTGACTCATTAATTTTAAAAGTTCTGACGCCTGTCTGCCGAACAGGCAGGCTTGCGTCAAAAGGTTTTTTGGTTTTTCCATTTAGTGCCTCACAGGCTTCCCCCGAGGTAATTGACTCATTCATGGCATTAGATTTGGTGGCTTAAAGATAGAAAAATTATTTTTTCTATGAACGTGTTCTGTTGTAAATAGGGAGAAAAAGAAAAGACAGGGCTCCAAAAATAACCACCATAATGGTTTGTGAAGACCACATGATCCATCCAAAGGCATCACCTGAAGCCTTTGAAATACCATAAATAAGGAGCATTTTGCTAACAGCGATAGGGTAGAGGCCTATGCCGCCATTGGTGGCACTCATGGCAAAAGCTCCGGCGACAAATGCTGCCAAAATAGCACTTATGGGCAAATTGGCGGTTTCAGGAAGACTGAATTTAACGATCCAAAACATGCCGATATAGAGTATCCAGATACAAAATGTATAAAAGATAAACAGCCATTTTTTCTTCATTTTGAAAATGCTGGTGACACCTTCAATAAGTCCTTGAACAAAGGTTTTGACCTTACCAAAAAAACCATTTTTAGCTTTTTTGACGAGCCATAAAAAGAATAAACCCAGAATACCGATGATACCGGTAATAATAATAAGTTTAGTAATATTGATGTCCTTGCTCATGAAGAAATCGGCTATGATTTCTGTTTGAAGCACTCCGGTGATGAAGATGATGAGCAAGAGCATGATCACATCAATGACCCGCTCAGCGATAATAGTTCCGAATGATTTTTGAAATGGAATGTCTTCATAGGTAGAAATACTGGTAGCCCTAAGGACTTCCCCCGAACGCGGAATACCCAAATTAGCCAGATATCCGACAAAAATAGCCATGAGGTTGTTGAAAATACTCGGCGTGTATCCCATGGGTTTTAGTAGTAAGTTCCATCGCAAAGCCCTAAAAAAATGACTTAAAAAGCCTAAAAACAAAGAAACGATGACCCAAAAGTAATTCGCTTCTTTGATGGCATTGATGATGCTTTCTCGATCCTCCGGGGTTGTATGTGAATAAGAATACCAAATTAAAAAAACTCCCAACAATAGTGGGAGTATGGTTTTGAGTATTTTTATCAGTTTCTTTTTCAAGTTTATGTCAGGCTATTATCCTTTTCGTTGGGGAATATCAAAGACGGTTTGAAGTTTTTGGCTTCTTCAAAATCCATGATCCCGTAGGAAATAATAATGATGATATCGCCGCGTTGTACTTTACGGGCAGCAGGGCCATTGAGTGTAATTTCCCCACTGTTTTTAGCTCCTTTTATGGCATAGGTTTCCAACCTTTCGCCATTATTGATATTTACGATCTGCACCTTTTCCCCTTCAATGATGTTTGCGGCTTCCATAAGTGCTTCGTCTATGGTAATGCTCCCAATATAATTCAGGTCGGCACCGGTGACCGTAACTCTGTGAATCTTAGACTTTACTACTTCAATTTGCATGTTACAAAGGTATTAATTTAGAGCAATATTATCTATCAGTCTTATATCATTTGCGTAAACAGCAACGAAAAGCCTGTAATCTTTGTTTTTTTCTTTTGTTTTAACAGGTTTTAATGTCTTTTCGTTAGTAATTTCAGCATATTCCAAAGAAAAATTCGGATTCAACTCAAATTGCTCTTTTATCCAATTTATTGTATCTAGTGCACTTTCTGTGCCAAACTTTTTCTTGGCATGAAGGAGGGTTTGGTATATAAAACCAGCTTCTTTTCTTAACGCATCCGGCAGGCGTTCGTTACGCGAACTCATGGCGAGTCCGTTTTTTTCCCTGCTGATGGGGCAGCCTATTATATTTACAGGAATGTGGTTCTTTTCAACTAGTTTTTTGATGATCTGTAGTTGCTGAAAATCTTTTTCACCAAAATAAGCATTGGTAGGTCCTACGATTTCGAGTAATTTTTTTACAATGGTGCCAACACCGTCAAAATGACCTGTTCTGAACTTCCCTTCCATCGCATATTCAAGTCCGTCGAAATCAAATTTTTCCGAAGTCACCTGATTGTCATAGATACCTTCAGTAGAAGGTGCGAAAACAACAATTTTGTCACTGATGGTTTTCAGTGCTTCGACATCTTTTTCGAAGGTCTTGGGGTATTTTTCAAGATCCGTTTTGTTGTCAAATTGTGTTGGGTTTACAAAAATAGTCACGACCACAAGTTCGTTTTCCTCAATAGCCTTTTGAACAAGGTTGAGGTGCCCTTGGTGCAAAGCTCCCATAGTAGGTACTAGGCCTGTGATCGGATTTTGCTCTTTTTCCTTTTTGAGGAATAAAATGAATGCTTCTTTTTGGTTAAAAATTTGCATTTTGTAAAAAATTAACAGCGTGCAAAGCTATATAAATTAAACTAATTAGGCATATTTTTTGTATTTTTGCGTGCTTTAAACCTTAGTCTAAAGAAATAAACTGATTTTATGACAGACAAAAGAGTATTATTTGTCGCTTCTGAGATGGTTCCTTACTTACCCGAAAATGAAGTGTCTTCAATGGCTTACGAGAGTCCGAGAATGGTGAACGATAGAGGTGGACAAATACGAATCTTTATGCCTCGTTTTGGAAATATTAATGAAAGAAGGCATCAACTGCACGAAGTAATCCGCTTGTCGGGAATGAATTTGGTGGTAAACGATATGGATATGCCACTTATTATTAAGGTTGCCTCTATTCCGAAAGAAAGAATTCAAGTTTATTTTATCGATAACGAAGAATATTTCAAAAGAAAAGCCACATTTACAGATGAGGATGGGAATTTATTCCCTGATAATGACGAGCGTGCCATCTTTTTTGCCAAAGGTGTTGTGGAAACTGTCAAAAAACTAAACTGGAATCCTGATATTATTCATGTTCACGGTTGGATGGCTTCACTGTTGCCACTGTATTTGAAAAAATATTATGCAGATGAGCCATTATTTGCCGAGAGTAAAATAATAACCTCTGTTTACAACAAAGGTTTTGAAGGTGCGTTAGACAAGGAGATGATGAACAAGATTAAGTTTGACGGGATTGAAGAAGAAAAAATTAAACCGTTGGGAGATCCAACATATAGTAATGTGTTAAAAGTAGCAGTAGATAATTCTGATGGCGTTGTCATCGCTTCAGAAGAAATTCCTGAAGACCTGCAAAAACACATAGATTCACTTTCCGTCCCTGTACAGCCTTATGTGTCCATTTATGAATTCGAAGAGGCGTATCATACATTTTACGAAACAAAAGTTTTAAGTTAAAAATCCAAAGACACGAGATTGAGATGAGATTAAAAGTAAGTTATGCGCTAAAAGCACTGCTCATTATTGGGAGTGTTGTGTTTTTTATGGCTTGTGAGAGGGATTATAATACCATTGGTGTCGATATGATCGACAGTGGAGATATAACGACGAATAAAAAGACATTCAACGTCGAGGCGTTCAATAAAAAATTGAAAAGTGTTAGAACAGACGGATTGTCATCCTATCAACTAGGGAATTATAGACACCCTGTTTTTGGTGTGTATAAAACCTCGTTTGCCGCCCAGTTGACATTGGGAAATGCTAACCCTGTTTTTGGAACAAAATCACCGGGAAATGAAGCGGTGTTGGATACTGAAGAAAACGAAACCGTTACTGCGGTGTATCTGAATATTCCTTTTTTTAGTGTAGTGGGTGATACAACAGATGTTGATGAAACAGAGAGCAGACCCTATCGTGTAGATTCCATCATAGGGAACAGGGATGTTACATTTACTTTGAAAGTACAGGAATTCACAAAATATTTAAGGGATTTGGATCCCAGCAGTAATTTTCAGGAGTCTCAAGAGTATTTTTCAGACGAAGACCCCAGTATGTTTGCAACAACTGTTTTGTATGAAAACCCTTCTTATACAATAAATGAAGAGGAAATCTTGTTTTTTGAAAATGAAGAGGATGATCCGGAAACAGATGTAGATGAAACAACAATACCTTCCGAAAGGCTGTCACCACGGATTCGCGTTGAGCTGGACAAAGCATTTTTTCAGGAAAATATCATCGACAATGAAGGAGGTAGTATGTTGGCAAGCCAAAACAACTTCAAAGAATTTTTGAGAGGGGTTTATACCTCTGTTGAGGTGCCCGAGAATCAATTGGCTATGTTGTTCAATCTCAACAATGCTTATATTGAAATCGAATATGACTACAACAGTGATGATGATGGAACCTTGGTTGTAGAAGAAGATACTTTCAGATTAAACCTTACCGGAAATAAAGTGAATTACATCCAGGAAGAAGCTTATTCTCAGGAAATTCAAGATGAAATGACTCCCGGGCTTAATGCTTCAAGGCTATATGCTCGCGGAGGAGCCGGAAGTTATGTAGAGATCGATGTCTTGGGAGGCCAAACCAGCGTTACTACAGCTTTTCAACAAGCCAAAGAAAATGGATGGTTGATCAACGAAGCCAATTTGATGTTTTATGTAGATGAAGCTGCTTTGCCAGAGAAAAGCGATTTGACCTTACCAAAGCGTATGTATCTCTATGATATTGGTAATGAACGTACTTTGATAGATTATAACATTGATTTGGTCGGAAATACTGGGGTGGATTCAACAAGTTATGCTATATTTAGTGGTGAATTGGATGAAGATAATGAAATAGGACCTCGTTATAAGTTCAGAATCACTCAATATGTGAATGACCTGATAAGAAATGACTCTACCAACACAAAGTTGGCATTATCGACAACCAATAGCATCTTGAACGCATTGAATGTTTCGGCTTTTAACAGTCAAGATGAAGAAATTAAAATTCCTCAAGCATCAATATCAAATCCGTTCGGAACTGTTTTTTTTGGATCAAATGTTCCTGAGAGTGAAAAGGCAAAAAAATTACAACTGGAGATTTATTATACAGAGCCGAAACAGAACTAACCGATAAAATTTTAAATTATGTGTGGAATTGTAGGATATTTAGGCCAAAGAGAGGCTTATCCCATAGTAATAAAAGGACTTGAACGATTAGAATACAGAGGTTATGACAGTGCAGGAATTGTACTTTATGACGGGGAAAAGGCAAAACTTTGTAAAACCAAAGGAAAAGTTACCGATCTAAAAGGAAAAGCCGAAAGTGAGAATATAACCACAGGAAGTATAGGCTTGGGCCATACCCGTTGGGCCACGCACGGGGAACCAAACGATGTGAATGCACATCCACATTTGTCTAATTCGGGAAATTTGGCCATTATCCACAACGGGATTATTGAAAACTATGGTTCCATCAAGAAAGAGCTTGAAAAAAGAGGATATACTTTCCATTCAGATACCGATACCGAGGTTCTGGTCAACCTTATTGAAGACATAAAAGAAAAAGAGCAAGTAAAACTTGGCAAAGCAGTACAAATAGCCCTTAACCAGGTTGTTGGTGCTTATGCGATCGCAGTTTTTGATAAAAGTAAACCGGACGAAATTGTGGTGGCTAAGTTAGGTAGCCCTCTGGCTATTGGTGTTGGTGAAGGTGAATTCTTTATCGCTTCAGATGCTTCTCCATTTATTGAATATACCAACAATGCGATCTATCTTGAAGACGAACAGATGGCGATTGTCCGTTTGGGCAGGGATGTGAAAGTGCGTCAAATAAAAGATGATAAATCTGTTGCTGCTTACGTACAAGAATTACAATTGAATTTGGATCAAATAGAAAAGAATGGGTACGACCATTTTATGTTGAAAGAGATCCACGAGCAGCCTCATGCCATAAAAGATACGTATAGAGGTCGTTTAAGAACCAACGAGGGGATTATCAAGATGGCCGGAATTGAGGACAATCTTGAAAAATTCCTCAATGCCAACCGCATTATTATTGTGGCTTGTGGTACTTCATGGCATGCAGGTTTGGTAGCCGAATATATCTTTGAAGACTTGGTTCGCATCCCTGTGGAAGTAGAATATGCTTCAGAATTTAGATACCGAAATCCGGTGATTACATCCAAGGATGTGGTGATTGCCATTTCACAATCCGGAGAAACAGCAGATACCCTTGCTGCCATTAAACTGGCTAAACAAAACGGAGCTTTCGTATTTGGAGTTTGTAATGTGGTAGGATCATCTATTGCAAGGGAATCCCATGCGGGTGCCTATACCCATGCTGGTCCTGAAATTGGGGTGGCATCAACCAAGGCGTTTACGACACAAATCACGTTACTTTCTTTGATAGCACTTAAATTGGCGCAATCTAAAGGGATGATATCTAAAACGGAATTCCATCAATATCTTGCAGAAATGGAAGCCATTCCTGATAAAGTGGAGAAAGTATTGTTGTCCGACGATCATGTAAAATATATTTCATCGGTCTATAAAGACGTTCCTAATTTCTTGTACCTCGGACGTGGATATAATTTCCCGGTTGCCTTGGAAGGCGCTTTAAAACTTAAGGAGATATCATACATTCACGCTGAAGGTTATCCGGCTGCAGAGATGAAACACGGACCTATCGCCTTGATCGATGAGCAAATGCCGGTGGTGGTTATCGCTACCAAAAAAGGACATTACGAAAAAGTAGTGAGCAATATTCAGGAAATAAAGTCGCGTAAAGGTAAGATCATAGGAATTGTTACCGAAGGAGATAAAGAGGTAAAATCCATGGCCGATTATGTGATTGAAGTCCCTGAAACCATAGAAGGGCTCACGCCGCTACTAACTACGATACCATTACAATTATTGTCATACCATATTGCCGTTATGAGGAATTGTAATGTCGATCAGCCTAGAAATTTAGCCAAGTCAGTTACCGTGGAATAGTTTTTTTGGTTTATTAATTTTTGTCCTTAAAAAAATTAAGAAATTGAAAAAATATGTATATTGTTCTTATCTAAATCTAATATTATCGAGATGAGAACAATCTTTTTTGCTTCTATTTTTCTTTTGGGTTATGCAGGTTTTTCGCAGTCAACCGTATCGGGAAAAGTAGTAGATGAGCAGAACCAGCCCATACCGGGGACCAATATCCAACTTTTGGGGCAGGCAGTGGGAACTGTAACCGATTTCAATGGTGATTTCAGTTTAACGGTCGACCAAGATCCACCTTTTAACATAGTTGTATCGAGTATTGGTTTTGCCTCACAAACAATCAATATAACAGACGGAGAGGTGTTGACGATCCAGCTGGAAGAAGAAACAACCCATTTGGGGGAAATTGTGATTTCAGCATCCAGGACACCGGAGCGGATCTTCGAATCACCTGTAACTGTGGAACGATTTGGTCTGAAAGAAATCAAAAACACAGCTTCTATCGATTTTTATGGCGGACTCGAAAACCTGAAAGGTGTTGATGTCAATGTCAATAGTTTAACGTTTAAATCAATCAACACAAGAGGGTTTGCCACATTTGCCAATAACCGTTTTGTTCAGTTGGTGGATGGAATGGATAACTCTGCACCGGCACTTAATTTTCCGCTAGGGAACTTGTTGGGAATGTCGGAGATTGACGTTCAAAGTGTGGAACTTTTGCCTGGAGCTTCTTCAGCACTTTATGGAGCCAATGCGTTTAACGGGATTTTGTTTATGAGAAGTAGAAGTCCGTTTGATGATGACGGAATAAGTGCCTATGTAAAAACTGGAATCACCTCTCAAAAAGCAGCAGGCGAAAATGAATATTGGGATTTTGGAATACGGGCTGCCAAAAAATTCTCTGATAAGTTTGCCGCAAAAGCAAATTTCTCTTATTTGAGAGGAACGGACTGGTATGCGATAAATGAGGAGAACGTTCAAAATCCTGGATTAGGAAGAAATGAAGATGTGAATTATGATGGGCTGAATGTATATGGAGATGAAGTCAGCACGAATATCCGTGGAGTGGGGATAGCCCTCGCCGAAATGGGGATCATCCCCGAAGGGGCAGTCAACATCCTACCGGATGAAAATGTAAGTAGAACAGGATATCTGGAAAGTGATCTGACCGATTATAAGGCAGAAAGTATAAAATTTGATGCAGCTTTGCATTACCGACCTTTTGCAGATGATTTTGAACTGATTTATCAAGCAAAGGTCGCTAAGGGAACTACGATATATCAGGGGGCGAACCGCTATTCCATCAGGGATTTTTTCTTGCAACAACACAGACTTGAAGTAAAGAACGATAATTTCTTCCTCAGGGGGTATATGACTGATGAAGATGCCGGAAAGTCATATGATATGCGATTCACCGGAATTAATATCAACCGCAGTTGGAAAGATGATCCCACATGGTTTGGTGAATATGCCGGAGCCTATATTCAGTCCACTTTAGCTGGAGCTCCTAGCGAACAGGCACATGCCATAGCAAGACAAACAGCAGATACAGGACGCCTGATTCCGGGAACAGCGGCTTTTGATCAGGCTTTTGATCAGGTTACTCAAGACCCTGATTTGTCGAAAGGATCTAAATTTCAGGATGGTTCACAGTTGTATCATGTCGATGCAAACTACAATTTTGCTCATTTGACCGATGCGGTTGATGTGCAGGTAGGAGGTTCGTTCCGAACGTATAGATTGAATTCCTTCGGAACTATTTTTACCGATTACGACGGGCCTATCAGCTATAACGAATTAGGAATTTACACACAACTTCAAAAGCAATTTATAGACGATCGTTTAAAGTTGACCGCCTCCATGCGTTATGACAAATCTGAATTGTTCGACGGACAGGCTACACCGCGTTTTTCGGTGGGGTATACGGCCGGAGAGGAGAGGAACCATAATATTAGGGCATCGATACAGACTGCTTTTAGAAACCCAACGACACAAGACCTTTTTATCGGACTGGATGTCGGACGTGCTATTTTGGTGGGGTCGGCAGAAACTAACTTGGACCGTTACGTAAGGACATTCCCGGTGAATAATGCTGCGGCCAATGGAGGTAATACAACAGCAACCATTAGTGGAAGGGCCGCTTATGAAAATGCTTTTACAGCAAGTTCGGTACAGGCCGGAGCCCCGGAGGCAGCCAATGTTGAATTGGTGAAACCGGAGCAAGCAGTTGTGTATGAAGCCGGTTATAGAGGGCAAATAGGAAAAGTCACGATCGATTTAAGTGGATATTATACCGATTATACCGATTTTATTGCTAATGAAAATGTGATAGCTCCCCTGTATGGTCAGGTAGGGGACAATGCGCAATCTTTATTGGCGTTGCAAAGTGGTGACTATAAGGTTTTTCAGGCCTATACCAATGCGGATTCAGGGGTGCAATCCTACGGAGCTGCTATTGCAGTAAGTGCTAAAGTTCTTAATGGCTTTGATCTCTCCGGAAACTACACCTATGCAGATATTGAACAGGATGACCCGAATTACAGAACCGGGTTCAACACGCCTAAGCACAAAACCAAATTTTCTTTTGGACATACAGAACTTGTCAAAAATTTCGGATTTAATCTGAGTTACCGCTGGAGTGACGCCTATTTTTGGCAAGCCTCGTTCGGAGATGGAGATATTCCTGCCTTTTCCGTGATCGATGCTCAGCTGAATTACAGAGTGCCTTCGATAAAATCGACCTTTAAAATAGGAGCGACCAATATCGGAGCAAAAGAATATTATACCGCTTATGGTACCGGATGGATAGGTTCGCAAGTGTATGCGTCATGGACAATCAATAATTTTTAATTAAACTTTAAAAGAAATGAAGACTATATATAGGTGGCTGTTTTCAATATTGATCATAGGTTTGGTAAGCTGTAGTTCTGATGATGATGCTACTCCAAGCGAACCAGTTATTGAGTATTCTTCCGGATCAGCCGATTTTTCAAATTATGTAGCAGTAGGGAACTCACTCACTGCAGGATATTCAGACGGAGCCCTTTTTGCGGCTTCACAAGCCAATTCTTTTCCCAATCTTTTGGCTCAGCAATTCTCTATGGCAGGTGGGGGTGAATTCACTCAGCCTATTATGAATGATAATTTAGGGGGACTACTGTTGGGTGGAATTCCCATTACTGAAAACAGATTGTATTTTAATGTAGCTGCTTCAACACCGATGAGATTACCGGGAAGTGGTACTACTGAAGTAACACAAACCTTGTCAGGACCTTTTAATAATATGGGGGTTCCCGGAGCTAAGAGTTTCCATTTGTTGGCAGAAGGCTACGGAAATGTTGCCGGGGTTCAAGCCGGGTTGGCCAATCCGTATTACGCTCGTTTTGCATCCGGAGCCAATGCTTCAGTGATTCAGGATGCTGTTTCCCAAAATCCAAGCTTTTTCACCTTGTGGATCGGAAACAACGATGTATTGGGCTATGCAATTTCAGGAGGGACAGGAGTTGACCAAACAGGAAATCCAGACCCTTCGTCATACGGAAGCAGCGATATTTCAGACCCAAATGTATTTGCGCAGGTGTACAGTAGTTTGGTTGGTGCATTGGCAGCCAACGGAGCAAAAGGAATTGTGTCCAATATCCCGAATGTGACGACTATTCCTTACCTGACAACGGTTCCATACAACCCGGTGCCTTTGGATGAAGCTACAGCCGGACAGTTGAATGCACAACTTATCGGTCCGGTAAAACAAATATTGACAGCTTTAGGGGAGGGTGACCGTCTTGTAAACTTGGTTCCCGGAGATTCAAATCCGTTGATGATACAAGATGAAGACCTTACTGATCTATCGGCTCAGTTGAATGCAGCTTTGCAAGGAGCAGGTGTTCCGGCTGATCAGGCAGGATTGATGGCTGCGTTGTACGGACAAGCAAGGCATGCTACGGAATCAGACTTGATCACTTTGCCAACATCATCTATTATCGGAGCAGAACAGGGAGGAATCCCGGCACCATTCAATACCATAGGGGTTACCTACCCGTTACGGGATAATGCAGTGCTTATCCCCAGTGAACAGGCAATTGTAACAACGGCTGTTACAGCATATAACGAAACAATATCTGCTGTGGCAGGACAAAATGACTTGGCTGTGGTGGATGCAAATACTATTTTGAATGAAGTGGCACAAAACGGAGTTGCTTTTGATGAGTTTGGCTTAAACGGGGATTTGGTGTTTGGAGGAATCTTTTCTCTTGACGGAATTCATCTTACGGCCAGAGGCAATGCTTTTGTTGCCAATAAATTCATTGATGCAATTGAAGCCAAATACAATGCAGTGTTACCTCGTTTAAAAGCAGTAGATTATAACATTATTTATCCTGAGACATTACCTTAATGAGGGCGTATATTTAAAAGAAGAAAAAAAATGTTGAATTAGGAGTGTTTTTTTAATTAAAAATATATCTTTGCAGCGCGAAAAAAAGCTTCTTTTAACGAAGTGTTTTTAGAACTTTTTTCAGCAAATAATAAGCTTAACATTAAACACTTAAGTAATGTCTGAAATTACAGGTAAAGTAGCACAGATTATTGGTCCGGTTGTTGACGTGGAATTTAATTCAGAATCGGAACTGCCTAAAATTTATGATTCATTAGAAATAACAAGAAAAGATGGTTCTATACTTGTACTCGAAGTACAGTCTCACATCGGTGAGAGTACCGTTAGAACTATTTCAATGGATTCAACAGATGGTTTGAGTAGAGGTACAGTGGTGACCGCTACCGGAAATCCGATACAAATGCCGATTGGAGATGATGTTTACGGACGTTTGTTTAATGTGATTGGTGATGCTATCGATGGATTGGGAAATTTACCTAAAGTAGGTAAAGACGGACTTCCAATACACAGGGAAGCGCCTAAATTTGAAGACTTAACAACTTCAACAGAGGTACTTTACACAGGTATTAAAGTGATCGACCTTATCGAGCCGTATGCAAAAGGAGGTAAGATTGGTTTGTTTGGTGGTGCCGGTGTAGGTAAAACAGTACTTATTCAGGAGTTGATCAACAATATTGCAAAAGGTCACGGAGGTTTATCGGTTTTTGCCGGAGTTGGTGAAAGAACACGTGAAGGAAATGACCTTTTGAGAGAGATGCTTGAATCCGGGATTATTAAATACGGAGACGATTTTACAGAATCTATGGAAGAAGGCGGCTGGGATCTTACTAAGGTAGATAAAGCTGTTATGAAAGAGTCGAAAGCAACTTTCGTATTCGGACAGATGAATGAGCCTCCTGGAGCGCGTGCTCGTGTGGCTTTATCCGGTCTTACTATTGCTGAATATTTCCGTGATGGTGCCGGAGATACACAAGGAAAAGACGTGCTGTTCTTCGTGGATAACATCTTCCGTTTTACACAAGCTGGTTCTGAGGTGTCTGCACTACTTGGGCGTATGCCTTCAGCGGTAGGATACCAACCAACATTGGCTACGGAAATGGGAGCGATGCAAGAGCGTATTACTTCAACCAAAAAAGGTTCGATTACATCTGTACAGGCAGTTTACGTACCTGCGGATGACTTGACCGACCCTGCTCCTGCAACAACCTTTGCCCACTTGGATGCAACAACAGTACTTTCAAGAAAAATTGCCGAGCTTGGTATTTACCCTGCGGTAGATCCGTTGGATTCTACTTCAAGAATTCTTACTGAGGATATCTTGGGGAAAGAGCACTACGGTTGTACACAACGTGTTAAAGAGCTTTTGCAACGCTATAAAGAGTTACAGGATATTATTGCGATTCTTGGTATGGAAGAACTTTCTGAAGAAGATAAGTTGGCCGTATCAAGAGCGAGGAGAGTACAGCGTTTCTTGTCTCAACCTTTCCACGTAGCAGAACAGTTTACAGGAATTCCGGGTGTATTGGTAGATATTAAAGATACCATCAAAGGATTTAACATGATTATGGATGGTGAGTTGGATCACCTGCCTGAAGCTGCTTTCAACTTGAAAGGAACTATAGAGGAAGCTATTGAGGCCGGAGAAAGGATGTTGGCTGAAGCGTAATTTGGTTTATGGTTGTTGGTTGATGGTTGACAGAAAAACCAACAACGAACAACAAACAACAAACAACTAAGTATATGTATTTAGAAATAGTATCACCCGAAGCTACATTATACAAAGGTGAAGTTACTTCGATAGCTGTGCCGGGAGTGGACGGTGAGTTTCAAATGTTGGACAATCACGCACCTATTGTTTCCCTTCTAGGAAAAGGAAAGGTGAAAATTTATGGTGATATTACGATTGCTAAAGAGTTTACCGATAAATTTTCAAAAGGGGAAAATGGGGAAACCGTATTGTCTATCACTAGCGGAACTGTAGAAATGAACAACAATAAAGTGATAGTTTTAGCAGATTAATTTACATAATAAAATATATTTAAAGCGCCACACTGAATGCTGTGGCGCTTTTTTTATTCACATGTATGCTAAAATATCCCCGGTTGGCAATCTAAATTTATTTTTCCTGCTCCTTCGTATATTCCAAGTCGAATCCGTTTTCTTTTAATATTACATGTTTGGTTTGGGAATCGAATTGAAGTTCTATACCTAACCCTACTTCGAAAAGATTGTTTCCCAGATGGCTTAGTAGTATTGGAGGTTGGCCCGACATCTGTACTGTCAAATCTCCATTACTTTGAGTAAAAATAAGTTTAGAGGATTTATCAGAAGTAGCATACGTACCAATATATTGCTTTATGTTTTCAATAGCGATTTTTGGAGGAGCCTTGTAGGCCGTAATTTCCTCTACCCCTTTTGTGTTTTCAAGCCTGGTAATAATACCCCAACCATAAAAATCATTTGCTACCCCAATGAGCAACTCGTTTTTGCCTTGTTTTAGGTTTAGCTCTGTACTCCCGTTTTGGACTGAGATTCTCCCATTAGGGTATTTTTTCATATTCTGTGGGAAAATATTTTTGTCTGTATACGTAATTTTATCATTTAAGTAAACCCATATTTCATCGCTAAAACCCAATTGCAGATTGGTCTTTATGGGCTTTTTGGTTATGATAGTTGCTTTCAGCCATGCCAGTCTTCGCTTATCGCTATTCCCAAAGTGGCGTGTAAGATTAACAAGACCATTTCGCTCGGCATCAATCTTTTCAGTAAATGTCTCATTTTTAGGAATTGATAATAATGTTGTAGGTTCTGTTCCTGTAGGCAATTCGCTCGCCTGTGTTATCGACCAGTTACGAATGTAGTTAGATTCATGTCTTGTAAGATCCGTCCCTTCGGATGGAGAGAGGCCTTCGGTTTCCCCGGGTTTAATTTTTAAATGGCTGATATAAGAGGACCCTGTAAACGCAATACCACCCTCTGTTTCCCGGCCTTCCAATTCGGGTATTCCCAAAACCAGTTTGTTGTTGACAAATACATTCATCTGCTTACCGGAAATCACGAGTTTAACATGGTTCCACTGTCCTTGTTTTGCATTACTCGGGGCCTGATATTGTGGGTACATATCCCACATATTCACGCCATCTAAATAAGGACAATATTGTATGCCTTCGTTGGCATAAGGATTGCCAATTTTCGGAGCTCTTAGATATACAATTTCCTGCTCTTTTTCGTCTTTTCGATGGAAATAAACCGCTAGGGCAAACGTTGGTAATATCGGCTCAATATCGTATTCGATAATACCATCTTTAAAAATAAAGTCTTTCAGTACTACATAGCCGGACTCGGAATTAATTTTCATTACATCCCGTCCTTTATATTTTAAAAAGGCTACTTTTCCTTCCTTAAAACCCCATTTTTTTGGAGTTAATTCAACTACGGTTTCAGTTGCAGACTTTGTTTGTTTCTTCTGTGGATAACTTTGAAATGCTATTCCTAGCAATAGCACAACAATTGCAATAATTTTTTTCATTTTTAAAAAGGTTTTCATCAAATTTGTTATGTTCTGGTCTTTTAACACATCCAAAATTGGTTCAAGATCGTTCATAATGAGTCCAAGGGACAATTTATAGCCGACTATGACTGACTTTAAGCAATTAAACGCATTTCGACAACTCAAACTTTTGATTGAAGAACATTTACAATGGGGCGAAAGTAGAGGTTGGAACAATTACGATTTTGACAAACTTGCAGGGATGGTACAGGACAAAACAGGCGTGATGCTTAGTGTATCTACCCTAAAACGGGTTTTTGGGCGGGTTGAATACAAAAGCACGCCTTCATTGACAACGTTAAATACATTAGCTCAATTTGTGGGTTTTGAGGACTGGCGTGTATTTATGAATTCGTTAGAAGATGAAGAATCAATTACGTCAAGAAACGAAATTCAATCTGTTACTGAAAACCAAAGACCGGCAAAAAAAGGAAGGCACTTTACGTGGGAAAAAATTATATTCTTTCTTGCTTTTCTCATACTTGTGGGATTTATCGTAGTTAATTTTTTTTCAAGGGAACCCGAGAGAGACCCTTCGGCTTACAGCTTTTCTTCTAAAACGATATTGACAGAAGGTGTGCCCAACTCTGTCGTATTTGATTATGACGCATCGGTAGCAAATGAACAAGACTCTGTTTATATCTCCCAAAGCTGGGATACACGTCGTAAAGCACTGGTTAACAAAAATAACAGGCATCATTCCAGTATTTATTATTATCCCGGATACTTTCGTGCTAAACTGATTGTCGGCAGCGATATCATTCTTGAACATGATATACATATAAAAACCGAAGGTTGGCTTGGCTTGGTAGAATCCAATAAAAGTATAGAGCCTCTGTATTTTAAACAAGCTGATATTCTCGAGCCTCGCAATACTGTTGCTGTTACGAAAGAAGTTCTCGATAAGTATCATATAAAGCCCAATCTTTCACCCCCAAAGATTAGATTTTTTAACCAGAAAGATATTAAGGGAATTATGACAAATGATTTTACCTTTGAAACTGAACTTAAGAATGACTATGTCAATGGCACAAATCCTTGCCAAAGAGTTGAAGTTTTACTTCATGCAAAAAATGATGTCCTTATCGTGCCCCTTGTTAATAAGGGTTGTATAGGCGATCTCTATTTGTTTGCTTATGGATACAATGTCCACAGCAACAAGGAAGATTTGAGCGGTTTTGGGTGCAATCCAAAAGAATGGACAAAGCTGAAAGTAATATGTAAAGATGGAGTAATGAAATTTTACATAGACGATGGACATGTGTATACGGCTCAAATATCCAACAAACCTACTGAAATAGTGGGGATACAATACCGATTTAATGGTTTGGGAGCAGTAAGAAACACATGGTTAAAAGGAGCTACAGACAAGGTAATATTTTGATTAACAATCAGTCGTAATCTGAAGAAAGTCCAGCCGCGACTGCAAAATTGACAACAGTTTTTACTTGTTATATGCTAGAATATTCCCCGATTGACAATCCGATTCTTCCAAGGTAGAAAATCGAATTCCCTTGGCATTTTCCGTTTTTAGGATTAATAAATTAGCGATTGTAATGCCTATTTTTCCAGCAAGTTCATTGCTTTTCATTTTTCGCTTTGCAAGGATGACATCCAAGTCGACAATGAATTGTTGTTTTCAGGGAGCTTTTATAAGATTATTGTAGAAAATACTTCCCAATTGCACTTGTTTATATAATATATTTTACTTCCGCTACAACTGTAACATTTTAAATTTTGCAGAGTCTTTATAAAAAAGAAATGTATATTAATACTAAATGAGGCTTACAACGATAATTATTCTCCTTGTTTGTGTGCAGTTGGTGACTGCACAGGAGACAGATACAATTCCCAGAAAAAAAATAAATGTTCTTCGTATCGATCAGGTTCCTAAAATAGATGGTGTTCTGGACGAAGCTTTTTGGTTAGATGCTCCTATAGCCGATAAATTTGTAGAACGTACACCCAATAACGGTCGCCCTATACCCGATAGTTTAAAAACCGAAGTTAAAATAGTGTATAATGATCTGGGTATTTATTTTGGTGCCATAATGAATGACCCTTCCCCTGAAAAAATTGCAAAGGAACTGACGGAACGTGACCAGATTGGGTATGATGATTTCTTTTTTGTTCTGCTTAACGGATATAATGACCGTCAACAGAGTTTTGAATTTGTGGTAACCGCTGCAGGAGTTCAATGGGACTCCAAAATGACCAGTGACAATGGTGAGGACAAATCATGGAATGCTGTTTGGGAAAGCGGTGTTAAAATCAATGAAGATCACTGGGTGGCAGAAATATTTATTCCATATTCACAGCTTAGGTTTCCGGAAAAGGAAGTGCAAACATGGGGTTTGAATATGGAGCGTGAATTTAAAAGGGCCAATACAAGATACAGCTGGAATCATGTGGATAACAGTAAAGGCTCTTACTCTATTTATGACGGAGAGATCCATAATATTAAAAATATAGACGCACCCACACGCCTTTCTTTTCAACCTTATTTTTCTACTTATGCAACCAGTTTCGACGGGGAATCAGATGTGAGCTTTAACGGAGGGATGGACCTTAAGTATGGAATTACTGATGGCTTTACTCTAGATATGATTTTGATTCCTGATTTTGGTCAGACCAAATTTGACGAACGGGTACTTAATCTTTCAGCTTTTGAGGTTCAGTATGATGAACAACGCCCTTTTTTTACCGAAGGAACGGAACTTTTCAATAAAGGAAATTTGTTTTATTCCCGAAGGGTGGGAAATGCTCCGATAAGTGAAGTTCAATTGGAGGGAAATGAAGAGCTAACCTATTATCCCCAAACGGTAGATTTGCTCAATGCAGTGAAAGTTTCGGGGCGTACCGATAAGGGTCTGGGAATTGGCTTTTTTAACGGGATTACCGAGCGTACCTATGCCGATGTAAGAGATACCGTAAGCAATGAAACCCGCGATGTTATGGTGGAGCCTTTAGCCAATTATAATGTGTTTGTACTCGATCAGCGCTTTGGCGATAATTCCTCTGTTTCTTTGGTCAATACCAATGTAACCCGCGAAGGCAATTTCCGGGATGCTAATGCTACCGGACTTTATCTGGATCTTACCAATAAAAAAAATACCATGAGATATTGGGGCAGGGCAGAAGGGAGCTGGGTAATGAACGGTGAAACCAAATTTGGGACTGAAGGAGGAGCTGGTCTATCTAAAATAAGTGGAAAACATCGCATGTCAGGAGAAATCAACCTCAGGACAAAAGACTACAATATTGACGATTTGGGCTATACCGGCAGGACAAATTACATTAACTATTATGGGTATTACGGTTATCGGTACTTAAAACCAAAGGGAAACCTTAATAACTTATTCTTGAATTTTAACCTGAATTATACAAGACGGCTGGAACCCGATTTGTATAGTTATTTTGAATTCAATTTTAATTCCAGCTTTACCACTAAAAAGTTTTTGTCTTTTGGCGGCGGGTTTGAAACTATGCCGTTTGGTGAAAATGATATTTATGAGCCCCGTCAAGAGGGGAGGTATGTAAAAGTGCCGAGTTATTATGATGGTTGGGCGTGGTTTAATACGGATTTCAGAAAAAAGTTTGCTTTTGAAATAGTTTATGATTGGTATGTGTACAGTGAAGGATGGAGGGATGAAAAAAATATTGGATTCTTCCCGCGTTATCGTTTTTCTGATAAATGGAAACTATTTTTAAGCACGGATATAATCCTGAACAATGAAGACCGCGGTTATGTTAATAATCTGGAGGATGATATCATCTTTGGACAAAGGGACCGGAACACCATCATAAACGCTATTGAATCCCAGTATATTTTTAATAATAAAGCTGCTTTGAACCTTTCTTTCCGGCATTATTATTCCGAAGTAAGTTACCAGCGGTTCTTTACCTTGGCAGATAACGGAGACCTTTTGGAAAATCCGGGTTATGATATGAATCACAATACTACTTTTAACAATTGGAATATTGATCTCCGTTTCTCTTGGTGGTTTGCTCCGGGAAGTCAATTGACTTTGTTGTATCGCAATGTTATTGAAAGTTATCAGGAAGAATCCATCCGTAGTTTTGACCGTAATTTTGATGTTCTTTTTGACCAACCACAACTACACAGCCTGTCATTGCGGGTGACTTACTTTTTGGATTATAACCGAATGAAAAACTGGTTTGGTCGAAATACCAAAAAAATTGATGAGCACTCCATGTATGGCAATTATAAAAAACACGGAAGAAGACTGTAGAAAATCCTAAATATTAGCTTTTCCAAAGTTTCAAACTTTGGAAAAGCTGTTTTAATGCATTACTCTTGATGCAACCAGGCATCCCGGTGTTTTCTCACCCTTCTTTTCGCTTTTTTATCCAATGAAATGGTATAAGTAGGATCGCTTTCAAGTGTTAGACTGGTCGTTTTTTCTTCTCCAAAACGTTTGTATTTGACTGTGATGTTGTCACCAACGTTGGTGTTTTCAAGCACTTTATCAAGAGTGTTTGTTTTGTCGATAGCTATGTCGTTTATAGCCAGAATAAGATCTCCTTTTTCCAATCCGGCTTCATAGGCCGGAGTGCCTATTTTTACATTTCGTGATATTTCGTTACCGTTAAGAACCATTCCGGTAAAGGTTTTTTCTTTGTCTTGTGTGAATTCAAAACCAACACTTTCAAATAAAGCCTTGTAATCGGGCATTTTACTTTTGTAGATATAATTATTGAAGAAATCATCAGCAAAAGCTTTTCCGGCATACATACTCAATGTAAAATGAAGGTCGTCTATGGTGTAGGGTTCTTCTTTCACGCCGTATTGCTGCCAAACTTTTTTCATATAATCATCCAAGTTCAATCCGTTTTGACGCAGCGAAAGGTCTAAAGCAAGTCCTAAAACACTTCCGTAGGAATAATAAGAAATGAATGTATTGCCCCGGTTTACCGGATCAACTGATGTAGCAGCGTCAACAAAAGGGGCTTGGTAGCTCATTTCTATCGGATTGAAAAAAGCTCTTGCAGGTGAATTCCACACATAATTGAAAGTCCCATTAAGGCTTTTTGCATAATCCTCCGGACTCATAATCCCGGCACGGCAGAGCACAAGGTTGGTGTAATAGCTGGTAAAGCCTTCTGCAAACCATAACGCACCACTCATGTTGGCATTGGCAAAATCAAAAGGCTCCAGTGTTTTCGGACGGATGCGCTCTACATTCCACGAGTGGAAAAATTCATGGGAAACAGTACCGATATTTCTTTCCAATCCTCCTTCTTCCAGACTTCTGCTGCTGGTCAAGATGGTTGAATTTCGGTGTTCCATTCCATCGCCACTTGCATTGTCGACATAACAAGCCAGAAAAGTATATTTTCCGAAGTCGTAATCGGGCAATTCGCCATATACATTCTTTTCAGCCAAAACCACTTTTTTTACTTTTTCAAAATACTGGTCGAGAAGTGTTTCCGGGCTGTTGTCGTGCAATACAAATTCTATGGTGTAGTCTTTTCCGTTGGATGTTACGGTAAATTCACGCTTTCTATAATCACTTATTTCCGTAGGGCTGTCCATAAAGTATTGGAAATCAGGTGCAGTATAGGTATTCCCTGTTTTGTGTTTAAGTTGTGTCGCTATTTTCCAATCCAGGTCTTCACGAGGGTGGAAAGTAATTTGAACGGGGTTGTCGAACAGCGCCGGGGCATACATAAAAGTAGCCGGCATGTTCAGGTGAGCATGGGTTTCGTCAATTTGGCTATAGGTACCGTCCCCACGATTGGCAAACAAGGTGTAACGCACCGTAGTTGCACCTTCGGGGGCCACAATAACCCATTCATACGGATTTTCTCTTACTATTTTCAGGGTATCGCCTTTTTCGTTCAGGGCAGTTACGCCATATACATTTTTAGCAAATTCGTGTAGGGCATACCTTCCGGGGGAACTCCTGCTCATCCGTATATGTAGCGAATCTGAGTTACTGTTCGGAAAAACAACGCTAACCTCGGCTTCGTGGTGTACGGCGTTTTCAAATTGAATATTGTAAGATACCGGTGTTTGTGCAGTTACACAGGTGAATATGAATAAGGATGTAATAAGAAATAAAGTCTTTTTCATTTGTTTGAATTTTTTGCAATAACACAAATGTGCAAAAAAATTGTTGCACATATGGAACCGCTACGCTCACACATGAATTTTATTAATCATACGTTTTTATCTATTTATGATTAATAAAATTCATGCTCGTTTCAATGTCGTTTGCTTTTAAGGTTTGTACAGTTTTATGTTCTTTGTATGATTTGTGGGGTTTAAAAACATTCCAATATACTACTTTTTCAAAAAGGGATGTTTATTTTTACTGAACTCATTTAAGCTTTTTTGATTGAAGCGAAAATTAATCATTTTGTGCTCGGTTGAAGGCTTTTTTGAGTTGCATCCGCCTCAGGCGGACGGAAGGAGAACCTGCCTGCCGGCATGCACGAAAGACAAAAAGTGAGTGCAAAAGGGTAATTTTTTAGCCAATTTAGAAAAGTATAAATTGAGTTCACTGTTACAAAGCAAGGATTAATGAGTGATTTTCCAAAGAAACTCCATAAGAAAATAACACAAAGAAAAGAAGAAAATGCATTTCGGCAATTACCGGAAGCAGGGGATATGGTTGATTTTTCGTCCAATGATTATCTCGGTTTTTCAAGGTCCTCATCTATTGCTGAACAGGCGCATGCTTTGTTAAAAGAAAAGGGAATAGTTCAAAACGGAGCTACAGGCTCGCGTTTGCTTACGGGCAATCATCAACTTTATCTGGAAGTCGAAGAAATGTTGAGCGATGTACATAAAAGTGCGTCGGCTTTGGTGTTCAACTCGGGTTATGATGCCAATATCGGTTTCTTTTCGTCCGTACCCCAGCGTGGCGATGTGATTTTATATGATGAGTTTATACATGCAAGTATCCGTGACGGATTGCAGCTGAGTCATGCTAAAGCTTATAAATTTAAACACAATGACTTGTCTGCTTTGGAGGTTAAATGTCAGGTTGAACACACTTGTCCCGACCGAAGCGTCGGGAGTCGAAGCCTCTCAGGAGGAGAATTGTTCATCGTCACTGAATCCGTTTTTTCTATGGATGGTGACTCGCCCGATCTTGAAGCGATGGCCCGGTTGGCTGAAAAACACAACGCCCGTTTGGTAGTTGATGAAGCTCATGCTATTGGAATTTATGGAGAAAACGGAACGGGTTTGGTGCAGCATTTAGGATTAACAGAACAGGTTTTTGCCAGAATTATTACCTTTGGAAAAGCTTTAGGTGCTCATGGAGCAGCTGTTTTAGGTTCAAAAGAGCTGATTTCCTATTTGGTTAATTTTGCCCGTAGTTTTATTTATACTACTGCGCTTCCGCAGCATTCATTGGCGGTTATTTTGTCTTCATATCATCAAATGACAGATGAAAATCCATCTTCGTTGAGGTCTGAAAGTATAATACAACTGAAAGAGAACATTCAGTTTTTTAAAGAAAGAATGAAGCTTGTTGTGGATCAAAACTCAAAACTGAACATTCAGTATATCGAGAGTGATTCGGCTATTCAATGTTGTGTTATCCCGGGAAATGACCGTGTTAAAACAATAGCGTTAAAATTGCAAACAGAGGGCTTTGATGTAAAACCAATTATGTCTCCAACAGTGCCAAAAGGAACTGAAAGATTGCGTTTTTGTCTTCACAGTTTTAATAATTTTGAAGAAATTTCCAAAGTTTTGGAGATACTTACTATTTTTACGAAGAAGCATTTTGTAAATTAGCTCAATCATTACATTACTAACAATACCGACTATGAATTCTAATTTTTTTGTGACCGGCATCTCAACAGAGGTTGGTAAAACTATTGCCTCAGCTATTATAGTGGAAGCTATGGAAGCAGATTATTGGAAGCCAATTCAATCAGGCGATTTGGATAATTCTGATACGCATAAAGTAAAAGCATTGGTGTCCAATGCAAAAACCAAGTTTCACCCCAACAGTTATGCGCTAAAGGTGCCTATCGGACCACATGCAGCTGCTGTGATCGACGGAGTCGAAATCGACATCAAAAAGATTGTCCTTCCCGAAACAGCTAATGGACTTGTCATAGAAGGAGCGGGTGGGCTTTTGGTTCCTCTGAATCAGAAAAATACTATAATGGACATTATAGATCCTAAGTATAAAATCATTGTCGTTTCACGGCATTATCTGGGAAGTATCAATCATACGTTACTAACGGTGAACTTGTTGAAACAAGAAGGTTTTAACGTGGCTATTATATTTAGCGGAAAAGAACACCCCACTACCGAACAGATCATTCATAAAATGACAGGTGTTCCGGTTATAGGGAGGATTGATGAAGAAAAAGAATTCGACAAAGAAGTCATCCGTAAATACGCTAAAAAATTCCAAAGCGCCTTAGAAGATTTTGGTAGGACCGAGCGTTAAAAAAATGTCCAGTGGACATTTTTAGTGAAGGGGCCGGCCGGCGCTCGGGCAAAAGGAACCCCAAGCCGGCAGGCCGACAAATTAAGCAGACTCAAAAGAGTAATTTTTCAGCCAAGTCAAAAAGTTTAAATCACTTCAACAATTAATCCCCATCTTTGTATCGCAGAGAAAGAATTAATTATGACGATATCAGAGCGAGATCAAAAACACCTGTGGCATCCGCTTACCCAGCATAAAACACACCCAACCGCTCTTGGGATTTCCAGAGCCAAAGGTGCTTTGCTGTTTGACGAAAACGGAAAGGAATACATAGACGGAATAGCGTCTTGGTACACTTCGGCTTATGGGCACTGTCACGACTTTATTGTCAAACGGGTGAAGGAGCAAGTTGAGATTTTGGATCAAGTGGTTTTTAGTGGACTCACACACGAACCGGTGGTAAAACTATCAGAAGAATTAATCAAAATACTTCCTGAAAATCAAAACAAATTGTTTTTTTCTGATAATGGATCGACCTCAGTTGAAGTGGCCATCAAAATGTCGTTACAGTATCATTTCAATCAAGGCGAAAAGAAAAATATTCTGATCGCATTTGAAGAAGGTTTCCACGGCGATACTTTTGGTGCGATGTCCGTTTCGGGTTTGTCGGTTTACAACGGACCTTTTGAAGATTTTTTCCTTGCTGTGGAACGCATTCCTGTGCCTAATGGAGAGAACAATGAAGCTGTTCTTCAACAATTACAAGCACTTATTTCCCAAGGGAATGTAGCTAGTTTTATCTTTGAGCCTTTGGTTCAGGGAGCTGCAGCTATGAAGATGCACGATGCTTTGGGATTGGAAATGTTGATTGAGGAATGTCAAAAAAACAATGTCATCACCATAGCCGATGAAGTCATGACCGGTTTTGGGAAAACAGGAAAATATTTTGCTTCACAACACTTAGAAGTTCACCCCGATATCATGTGTATGAGCAAGGCCTTGACGGCGGGAATGGTTCCTATGGCCATCACGAGCTGTACAGAGGCTGTTTATCAGGCTTTTTACAGCGATGATATGGGGAAAGGCCTCTTCCACGGACATACATATACTGCAAACCCGATTGCTTGTGCTGCGGCACTGGCGGGAATCGAACTCTTACAATCCGAAGAGATGCAGGAAAACATTCAAAGGGTGATAAACGCACACAAAAATTTTGATAAACGCATAAAAAATCATTCAAAGGTTGCCAATACCCGGCAATGCGGAATCATTTATGCATTCGATCTCGATGTGGAAATGAAACGTTATGGAGGGTTGCGGGACCGGTTACTGAATTTTTTCCTTGAAAACGGACTCTTCTTGAGGCCGTTGGGAAATACAATTTATATTTCAGCACCATACGTTATTACCGACGAACAACTTCAGAAAGTTTATGATAAGATTGAATACTTGCTGGAAGAGGTGATTTAAAAGTCAAATAATAGTAGTTTTGCCTACGGAAGAATTAATGTAAGTGAATCATAAATGAAGGAAGAACGAATTACAATTACGGCATTGTCTTCAATTTCTCCACTTGGTTGTAGCCCTGATGAAATCTGGAAGAACTATTTAAAAAGTGATCACCATCTTGTTGAAAAAGATTTTGGGGATGATAGCGCTTTGGTGGCTCCTTTATCAGATAGCAGTGCTGAAGCAGTAAAATCAATCAGGAATTCAGATCAAAAATATAAAACCCTGGACGCTTCTGTCCTTTATGCCATGCAGGCTTCCCGATTAGCAGTAAAACAAGCCGGTTGGGAAAAAGAGGATTGTTTTGGCATCAACATAGGCTCATCTCGGGGAGCAACCGGGTTGTTTGAAAAATATCACGAAGAATTTTTAAGGGAAAAGCAATCGAGTACCCTGGCATCGCCCACAACAACTTTGGGGAATATCTCATCCTGGATTGCCCACGATTTGCAATCGGAAGGTCCGGAGTTGTCACATTCCATTACCTGCTCAACAGCTTTACACGCTTTAGTGAATGGAGTGGCCTGGATCAAAAGCGGAATGAGCGATAAGTTTTTGGTAGGCGGAAGTGAAGCTTCGTTAACCCCCTTTACCATCGCCCAAATGAAAGCGTTGAAAATTTATGCTGAAAATAAGAATGATTCATTTCCATGTAAAGCATTGGACCTAAACAAAAAGCGAAACTCCATGGTTTTGGGAGAAGGAGCTGCCGTGATTTGTATGGAAATCGGAGGAGATAATGAAACTTTGGCCTATGTGGAAGGCGTTGGCTATGCTACAGAGGTGTTGAAGCACAACATATCGATTTCCGATGATGCAATTTGCTTTCAGAAGTCAATGAAAATGGCACTAAAAGACACAAATCCTGATGAGGTGGATGTTATTGTGATGCATGCCCCGGGAACCATCAAAGGGGATTCGTCTGAAGTAAAAGCCATAGAAAAAGTATTTGGAGACAAGATTCCGGCATTGACGACCAATAAATGGAAAATTGGACATACTTTTGGAGCATCGGGCTTGTTGAGCTTGGAATTGGGTGTTTTAATGATGCAAAACGAGCATTTTATTAATGTTCCGTATCTTGAGAACAAGAAATCGCCCGAAAAGATTAAAAAAATTTTGATAAATGCTGTTGGTTTTGGGGGGAATGCAGTCAGTGTATTGCTGTCAAAACCCTAACCGATTCAGCTGTTATGTTGAAGATTATTGGATAATTAAAAAAATAGAAGGAAATAGATTTGAATCTATTTGTTATTTTTGAATTTGGATACCTCATTTTCTATTGAAGAGGAATAAAATCAGCTTATGAGTGAGATAAGACACAACTGGACTAAAGAAGAAGTTTTAGCGATATACAATAAACCTTTGATGGAATTGCTTTATGAAGCGGCAACAGTACATCGCAAATTTCACGATCCGAATACGGTACAGGTATCTACTTTACTGTCGATAAAAACCGGAGGTTGCCCGGAAGATTGTGGGTATTGTCCGCAAGCAGCCCGATATCATACCGATATCGAAGGAAATGATTTAATGACCGTTCAGCATGTAAAAGCACAGGCATTGCGCGCCAAATCGGCCGGGAGTTCACGTGTTTGTATGGGTGCGGCTTGGAGAAATGTAAAGGACGGACCGGAGTTTGATCAGGTGTTGGAGATGGTACGCACTATCAACAAACTCGATATGGAAGTGTGCTGTACACTGGGGATGGTTACTGAAAATCAGGCGAAACGTTTGGCAGAAGCTGGATTGTATGCTTATAACCACAACTTGGATACTTCAGAAGAATATTATAAAGAGGTCATTTCCACCAGAGGTTATGAAGACCGTTTGCAAACGATAGACAATGTGCGTAAAACCAATGTCACGGTATGTAGCGGTGGAATTATCGGGATGGGGGAAAGTATAGAAGACCGTGCCGGAATGTTGGTGGCACTTTCTACCTTGAGTCCGCAGCCCGAATCTGTACCTATCAATGCTTTGGTTGCTGTAGAGGGAACCCCCATGGAAGAAGAAAAACCGGTGGAAATATGGGAAATGATCCGTATGGTGGCCACTACGCGAATTGTCATGCCACAAACACAGGTACGTTTATCGGCAGGACGAACACAGATGAGTAGGGAAGGGCAAGCCATGTGTTTCTTTGCTGGAGCCAATTCCATTTTTGCTGGGGATAAATTGCTTACTACCCCCAATCCGGATGTAAATGAAGACATGAAAATGTTTGAAATGCTCGGCTTAAAACCACAAGCAGCTTTTGAAAAGAAAGAACAACCTGAAACGATAGAGGCAGAAGCGTCTATATATCAGCCTTTGGGAGAAAAACCAAAATGGTCGAGACCCGGACACAAGATCGAAAAGAACGAATTGGCCAAGCAAACCGCCAAAACCACTAAAGAGGTATAGTAAAACATATTTTTTGTGCTTCGTTTTATTATCAACAAACGGGGACAATCATTAACATTGATTTAAAACTAGTAGCGTTAAAAACACTTTTATTGAATTTTTGAAATAAAGTAGGACTTGCTGAGGTTTAGATAAAATTTCAATGTTTGCGGTTTGGTTTTCGGCCTACGATAAAAACATTGAAAATCAAGGAAGCAGTGGTGGCAAGAAGATGAAAATCTGTTTGAGACTCGCCAAAAGCGAGTCGAGTTCTTTTCATCTGTGGCTGAGGGTTCCGTAGTATTTTCTTATGTTTTTATCGCCAGCCTAGACTTTTTTGGTTCTTTTTTGGGCGATGCAAAAAAGAACAGATAAACGTATGATCCTATGGAGGAGGATTGATGTTAAATATATAAATTGAAGACAATTTGTACCTTTATGGAGTTTTTTTTAAGTGATATTTTATGAGGTTGAATGAAATACCCCGCCTAAAAACAATTTCTAAAGAGGGATTTATAGCTAATTATGTAAAGCCCCAAAAACCTGTTGTTATAGAAGAGTTAACAGGGGATTGGCCTGCTTATAAAAAATGGTATTTGGATTATATCAACGAAGTTGCCGGGGATAAAATCGTGCCTTTGTATGACGATAGACCGGTGACGTATGAAGATGGTTTTAACGAACCGCATGCAGAGATGAGGATGAGCGAGTACATCCAATTATTGGAATCCAAGCCTACCAATTATCGTATTTTCCTTTATAATTTAATGAAAGAAGTGCCTGCCTTGCAAGAGGATTTCAAATGGCCTGATATTGGTTTGAAATTGGTAAAACAACTCCCCATGTTGTTCTTTGGAGGTGAGAATAGTAAGGTGTTTATGCACTTTGATATTGATTATTCCAACATCCTTCATTTTCATTTTCACGGAAAGAAACAATGTATCATTTTTCCACCGGATCAGTCAAAATATATGTATAAAGTGCCACATTCCTTGATTTCAAGAGAGGATATCGATTTTGAAAACCCCGATTTTGAAAAATGGCCGGCACTCAAACAAGCTGAAGGATACATCGCTCATTTGAACCATGGAGAAATGCTCTACATGCCCGAAGGGTATTGGCATTTTATGAAATATGAAACTCCCGGATTTTCGATGAGTTTACGATCGATCCCCAAAAAACCGAAACACCTTGCCAAAGCAGTTTATAATCTTTTTGTGATGCGTAATTATGATAATCTGATGCGGAAATGGAAAGGACAGGCATGGATTGATCAAAAAAATGAGCAGGCTATCGCCAAAACCCATGAAGAACTTGGGATTTGATCACCCAATCAATTCCTTGATCTTTTCATAAACCAAATGCGATTCCCAACCTCGGTATAGCAGGTAATCGGCCAGTTTCTTTTTCTTTTTGTAGATATTGGTTTCTGTAATTTGTGAAGCCCTCTTTTTGGCCAATTCGTCAAGGGTGTTGTAATAATCACTATCAGAAATCTCTTTTAAAGCCGATTGTATGTTGTATTTGGATATATTACGGGCTTTAAGTTCCATAACAATCCTTCTACGCCCCCACTTTTTTATGTTGAATTTTCCGCGGGCATAACTTTTTGCAAAACGCTCTTCGTTTAGGAAATTGTGCTCCAAAAGATGTGCTATAATGGTGTCTATGGCAATTGGAATCATATTCATTCCCTTCAGCTTTTTTACAACATCTTTATGGCAACGTTCCTGATAGGCACAGTAATTCTCCAGTTTGCGTTTTGCTTCTTCTACCGTATATGAAGGAGTGTGTCTCACGGTTGTAAAGAAACAAAAAACACAGCATATTAGCATTATCCAAAATAAAGGTGAATGGATTTACTATGAACAATATGGCACCCCTATAGGGCTTAAATGTATCAACCTTATATTTTATTGCGTAAATATTAGCGATAAAAAGGGATGCGTTTGCCCTGAGCTTCTTCTGTTATTTTTCTTATATTCGACAGGTTTTTGTTCTATTCATAAAAAAATAAGAGCAAATTCATTTTTTGTTAGAAAAAACCGTTAATAATTTAAAAACTACCAAAACCAACTATGCCATTACTTATAGTTTTATTAGGAATAGCCCTGCTTTTCTTCTTAATCGCCAAACTTAAACTCAACGCTTTTATTTCATTCATCATTATATCACTTTTTGTGGGGATTGCTGGTGGGATGCAACTTCTCGATGTGATAGATTCCATCCAAAATGGAATAGGGAACACATTGGGCTTTCTTGTTTTAATATTGGGCTTAGGGGCCATGTTGGGAAAACTGGTGGCCGATAGTGGGGCAGCACAACAAATCACCACCAAATTGGTAAAAAAGTTTGGAAAAAGAAATATTCAATGGGCAGTAGTGCTTACCGGGTTTATTGTGGGGATTCCCATGTTCTACTCGGTCGGGTTTGTGATTTTGATTCCACTGGTCTTTACTGTGGCGATGTCCACAGGACTGCCGTTGCTGTATGTAGGTTTGCCTATGCTGGCATCTTTGTCGGTTACCCATGGATACCTGCCTCCGCATCCAGCGCCAACAGCAATTGCCTCTATGTTTGGTGCCGATATTGGGAAGACATTGCTTTACGGAATTGTAGTTGCCGTTCCGGCTATTGTTATCGCAGGGCCCTTACTTGCCAGGACTAAAATCATAAGTAGGATAACAGCAACACCGCTTAAAGAATTTTATAATCCTGTGGAGTTGAAGGAAGAACAAATGCCGAGTATGAGCGTAAGTATTTTTACCGCATTGCTTCCTGTTATCCTTATCGGTTTTGCAACTGTAGTCAACCATTTTGTTTCTGATGATTTTGTCTTGAAAAAGATTATTGATTTTATAGGAAATCCGGTTATTGCCATGCTGATTTCCGTATTGGTTGCTATTTTTACCTTAGGGCTTTCCCGAGGAAAAAAAATGACTGAGGTGATGGAATCCCTCACAAGTTCCATTTCAAGTATCACTATGGTGCTTTTGATTATAGCCGGAGCCGGAGCTTTAAAACAAATTCTAGTGGATAGCGGAGTAAGTGATTATATCGCTGATCTGATCAAAGGAACCAATTTATCGCCTTTGTTTTTGGCCTGGCTTATCGCTACGGTTATTCGCGTGTGCGTGGGCTCTGCTACCGTAGCTGGCTTAACCACAGCAGGAATTGTGTTGCCTCTTGTTTCCGGGGATGGGGTGAGTGCCGAATTGATGGTGCTGGCCATCGGTTCAGGAAGTTTGATGCTCTCTCATGTAAACGACAGTGGATTTTGGTTGTTTAAAGAATATTTCAACCTTTCGGTTAAGGAAACACTTTCTACGTGGACGGTCATGGAAACCACAGTTGGAGTTATAGGATTAGTTGGAGTTTTAATACTTAATATTTTTGTATAGATGAAACCATCAGAAAAAATTAAAAAACTGGGATTAGTCTTGCCTCCGGCTCCAAAACCGGCGGGAGTTTATCGCCCTGTTTTGATAGTCGATAATTTCTTGTATGTATCCGGACAAGGTCCGGTAAAAACCGATGGAACACTGATGTCCGGAAGGGTAGGTGATGATATCGGTTTGGAAGAAGGATATCGGGCGGCCCGACAAGTGGGATTGACAATGCTTTCTACCATTCAGACACATTTTGGGGATATCGATAACATAAAACGGATTGTAAAAGTGTTCGGGATGGTCAATTGTACTCCTGATTTTAAAAAACATCCTTTGGTGATCAATGGGTTTAGCGAATTGATGGCCGAAATCTTCGGAAAAGAAAACGGGATCGGGACTCGAAGTGCTGTCGGAATGATGCTTCCCGAAAATATCCCTGCGGAAATTGAAGCAGTTTTTCAAATTAATTAGATGATGAAACAGTCGGATTGGTATTTAGTAGAAAATAGCGATGAAATAGCTTCGCCGGCCTTGTTGGTCTATCCCGACAGGATCGAGCAAAATATCAAAACGATGATTGCTGTTGCCGGAGATGTAAAAAGATTGCGCCCTCATATAAAAACACACAAAACAGCCGAGATCGTAAAAATGCAAATGCAGTACGGAATCAACAAATTCAAATGTGCTACCATCGCTGAAGCTGAATTATTGGCGCAATGTGAAGCACAAGATGTGTTGTTGGCCATGCAACCTGTGGGAATTAACATTCAACGTTTTTTTAAGTTGAAAGATGCTTATCCTGAAACGCAATTTTCAACTTTGGTGGACGATATCGATAATGCTAAAAGTATTGCTGAGGTTGCTTCAAAAGAACAGAAAAGAATCTCATTGTGGATAGATATTAACGTGGGGATGAACAGAACGGGAATTGAACCCGATGAGCGAGCTGAAGAATTGTTTCAATTTATTTCTGCTGATGAAAATATTGTAGCAAAAGGTTTCCATGTGTATGACGGGCATTTGCGTAACCCCGATTTTGACAAAAGAAAAAAAGATTGTGATGCTGCTTTTGAAAAAGTTGTTGCACTTAAAAATAGGTTGAAAGATATTGATGTAGAAGTTAAAGAAATTATTGCCGGAGGTTCACCTTCATTTCCTGTTCATGCCATACGAAAGGATGTAGATTTGAGCCCGGGAACCGTATTGCTTTGGGATGCCGGTTACGGAGGATTATTTCCAGAGATGAAAATGTTGACTGCAGCGGTGCTGATGACACGAATTATCAGCAAACCTTCAAAAGGAATCTTGACTTCAGATCTGGGACATAAATCCCTCGCATCAGAAATGCCTTTCCCGAGAGTTGAATTATTAAATGCGTCTGATTTAGAACAAGTAAGCCAGAGTGAAGAGCATTTCGTTTTCAAAACAGAAAATCCGGGCGATTATAAGATTGGAGATGTTCTGTACGCGATTCCTATGCATATTTGCCCGACAGTAGCCAAATATCAAGAGTTGATGGTTGTTGAAAACAACAAAGTGGTCAATCAATGGAAAGTAGCTGCCAGAGGTCAAAAAATAACGGTCTGATATAAAGTGCAAATTGTTTCTACGAGGCAATATTTTTAATGGCCTACGAGAGAAACATTGAAAATCAAGGAAGCAGGGTGGCCTAAAGATGAAAAATTGTTTGACCCAGACACACATTGAGTTGGCTGTAGCGTTGGAAAGTGTCTGGGGAGTTTTTTTCATCTGTGGCTGGGGTTTCCGTAGTATTTTCTTATGTTTTTCTCGTCAGCCTAGATTTTTTTGGTTCGTTTTTTCATCAATGGAAAAAATGAACAGTTGATAGAATAACAAAACATTATTTAAACTAATAAACTAAATAGACAAGAATGTTCATCCTCGATGCCCATCTCGACCTTTCCATGAATGCGATGGATTGGAATAGAGACCTTACCTGGTCTGTTGAAGAGATCAGAAATTATGAAAAAGGAATGACGGATCTTCCTGGTCGCGGGATGAATACCGTCTCTTTTGATGCCATGCGAAAAGGAAATATCGGTCTTTGTGTCGCTACTCAAATAGCCAGATATGTAAAAAAGGAAAATCCGTTGCCAGGATGGAACTCTCCCCGACAAGCATGGGCACATACACAAGGTCAATTGGCGTGGTATAAGGCGATGGAAGAAATAGGTGAGTTGGTTCAGATTACTAATGTTGAGGAATTGGAAAATCATCTCAAAATGTGGTATAATACTAGCAATGATCGTAAAAAACCGATAGGATATATTTTGAGTTTGGAAGGAGCAGATTCTATTGTTGATATCGATTATTTAGAGCGTTCGTATAAGCAGGGGCTGAGAGCTATCGGTCCGGCACATTACGGTCCCGGAACCTACGCATTTGGCACTGATTCCATTGGAGGAATCGGAGAAAATGGGAGGGCATTGTTAAAAGAAATCGAACGCCTTAATATGATTCTTGATGCTACGCATTTGTGTGATCAAAGTTTTTGGGAAGCCATGGATGTATACAACGGACATGTATGGGCGAGTCACAATAATTGCCGTGAGTTGTCACCCGACCACAGGCAGTTTTCCGACGAACAAATAAAAGAACTCATCAGCAGGAATGCAGTTATCGGAGTGGTACTCGATGCCTGGATGATGGTGCCGAACTGGGTTAAGGGCGAATCTACTCCTGAAAGTACTGGAGCTTCGCTAAAACATATTATTGATAACATAGACCACATTTGTCAGTTGGCCGGTAATGCCAATCATGTCGGAATTGGATCGGATCTAGATGGAGGCTTTGGAAAGGAACAATCTCCGCTTGATTTGGATACTATTGCAGACCTGCAAAAAATACCGGATATGTTGCGAGACAGGGGCTATTCAAAAAAGGATATTGATGGGATTATGCATGGGAATTTTATCAGGTTTATTAAAAATGTTTGGAGTTAAAAATAAACTAGGACTTCAATGCCAATTTTATCACTATACAGCCCATTCAATTAAGTTTTTTGTCAAGATCAGTTGTATATGACACATTTTTGGTGTTTTAAAAACACTTAAACTCACATGATTTTCTTAGATTAGACCCCCGTTAAAATATAATTCAGAATGAAAAAAATAAAATTATTTATGATCGTAATGGCTTTATTGCCATTGAGTTATTGTAGTCAGTCAAAATCAACAATAGTGTTGCATCTTGCAGGCGATTCTACCATGGCCAATAAGCCTTATACGCCTTCTAATCCTGAAAAGGGCTGGGGACAGGTACTTTCGTTGTATGTCAATGAGGGTTTACAGATAGGAAATCATGCCGTGAACGGACGCTCTACCAAGAGTTTTAGGGATGAAGGCCGCTGGCAGCAAATACTCGACGTACTTAACCCGGGGGATTATGTGTTAATACAGTTTGGCCATAACGACCAAAAGGAGAAGTCACCGGAGCGCTATGCAGAGGCGAACACAGATTATCGTGAAAACTTGATCCGTTTTGTAGAAGAAGTAAGGGAAAAGCAGGGAAATCCTATTTTGGCCACTTCAATAGTAAGGCGAAAATTTGAGGATGGCGAACTTAAAGACACTCATGGAGATTATACAAAGGTCGTTCGTGAAGTCGCCTCAGAATTGGACGTTCCCTTACTTGATTTAGAGGATCGCACTCGGGAAATGGTTAAGACGTTTGGCGAGGAACGTTCCAAGCAATTGTATTTACACTATCTTCCGGGGGAGTATGAGCGTTTTCAGCAAGGGAAAGAAGACAATACCCATTTATCACCTACTGGAGCGTTCAAAGTATGCGATTTAGCAGTAGAAGAACTCAAAAAACACGTACCGGGATTAGAAGGATATTTTAAGGAGTAGAATCAATAGGAGGCAAAACACTTTTGTTGAATTTTGAAATATATTGGATTTTCTGGGTTTTAGATAAAACCTCAATGTTTGTGGTTTGGTTTCAGCCTACGATAGGACCAAGCGTTAAAAAAACATCCAGTGGATGTTTTTAGCGATGGAGCCAGCTGGCGCGAGGGCATGATATTTCTATCGTAACACTGAAGATTTTGAGTTCCGCCCCAAGGCGGAATGAGTTCTTTTTATCCCTGCCTGCCGGCAGGCAGGTGTGGCTGGGGGTTTCGTAGTATTTTCTTATGTTTTTATCGTCAGCCTAGATTTTTTTGGCTTGGTTTATCCTGAGCGTAGCCGAAGGGTTTTTTCATCAATGAATTGCGCGACAATCATGAACACTTATAGAAAAATAAAAAGAAAGGTGAATAAAAAAAAGAACGGATAATTAATGAACTCATTTAAACTTTTTCTTTTTGAATTTTTTCAATGCTATCACCATAAATGCCAATAAGTTAAACCCTATCCAGCTAGCTATGGTGGTGTCGAGCCTGTTGAGCAATAACCGGAAACTGTCCATCCAAGCATTGGTTCGTTCTATGGCATAGCGCTCATCATAAAGTTCCTTGTCAAAATACTCGTCCCTGTCCTTGCCCCGTTGCGCTTATTGAAACAGATATTGGCATCTTCCAGTGTGCCCGTAACCACTTCAAACTCTACTTCTATATTGTGGAGGTCGTTATGGTTGCCCGCCACGGGATTGGACATGGCCAAAGAGATTCCCTG
>NZ_JAPFGA010000001.1 GCF_026241135.1 Galbibacter kalidii | reverse complement strand
GTACGTCTTCATTGACATAGACATCGGGGGTTGTACAACGTACATAACATTTTCCCGGCTCTGGGTTTTCCGGAAGGTCTTGGCCATAAACACCACAGACCGATACCAAGAAAAATAATACCGTAATTCTTTTCATAATGTTTCTATTAAAATTTGTTAATAATTAAGATAAGGAGGTATCAGTCTCGGTGATAAATGGGGTAATTTTAACATAAAATTAAGTATTACTTTGTTAATTATCAAATTCTAGAGCATTAAATAATCGTAAAAAGTTTATACCTTTAGATACAAACTCAATTAATTCTGTTTATTAACGATTCAGAGAAACCATTTCCTCTATGTTCGAAATATTTACAAGTGATAAAAACGATAAATTTTATTTTCATCTAAAAGCTGAAAACGGTCAGATTATTTTAGCTAGTCAGGCATACGAAGCTAAAAGTAGTGCACAAAACGGGGTACAATCTGTTATTGACAACGCTCAAGATTCCAGTAGATATGAAAGAAAAACGGCTTCCAACGGGAAATTCTATTTCAATTTGAAATCAGGAAACGGACAAGTAGTGGGCAGTAGTCAGATGTACAGTTCTGAAGCTGGTATGCAAAACGGGATCAATTCAGTAAAAAACAATGCTGCCAAAGCTGTTATCAAGGATTTGACGGTTGATTGAAGACAGGAGTCAGGAGTATGTTTTTTGACAAACCAAAGCTCTTGGTTTAAACACCAAACCTTTTGTTCTTTCCTATGGTTTGGGATTTCAAAACCCTCCGTATTCAGTTCTGCTATTGCAAAACTGAATCCACCTCCCTTCAGATAAAGGGAGGGGCCAGATTATTTTCACAAATTGGGATTTGGTGCTTGATGATTGGAATTTGAAAATCAGGTTATGCCCTTTTCTTCACTTGAAGTGATCTTAAAATCTTCAGCACCTTTTTATGCATGGCATCATTGTAATCCAAATGGGTTACGATACGCAATTTTCCTTGCCCCATATTAATGATGTGTATACCCTCTTTGTGAAGCGCATTCATAAATTCAGCAATATCCACATCTTCATTCAAATAAAAAATCAAAATATTGGTTTCTACGGGGTCGATGTCTTTTATATACGCAACCTTCGCTAACACATCGGCGATTTCCTTTGCTTTTTTATGATCTTCTTTCAAGCGATCTATATGGTAATCCAAGGCATAGATACCTGCAGCCGCCAAATAACCGACCTGACGCATCCCGCCGCCCAAAACTTTGCGTACGCGCAAGGCTTTTTCAATAAACGCTTTACTGCCAATCAATACAGAACCTACCGGACAACCGAGTCCTTTACTTAAACAAACAGAAATCGTATCAAACACCCTTCCATATTGTTCCGGGGTTTCATTTTTGGCCACCAGGGCATTCCATAAACGTGCACCGTCCAAATGGAAACCTAAGGAATTTTCATCGCATACCTTGCGTATCTTCACAATATCGTTAAAATCCCAACAAGTCCCTCCTCCTCTATTGGTTGTGTTTTCAATACATACTAAAGAAGTCAGCGGACTGTGGTAAAAATCAGGTGGATTGATCGCCCTCATCACCTCATCGGCTGTAAATCTCCCATTATTCCCGTCCAAAAGCTTACACGAAACTCCACTGTTAAAACTCACACCTCCGCCTTCATAATTAAAAAAATGAGCATCTTTATCAGCTATTAGTTGTTCGCCAGGCTGGGTATGCACTTTAATCGCCGTCTGATTGGCCATAGTACCACTGGGGAAGAACAAAGCTGCTTCCTTGCCAAACATTTTGGCTACTTTTTCTTCCAATGCGTTTACGCTCGGGTCGGTTTTAAAAACATCATCACCTACCTCAGCATTCATCATCACTTTCAACATTTCTTTAGTAGGCTTGGTCGTTGTATCGCTTACAAGGTTTATTTGCATGGGTTGTTTCGGTTTAAAACACAAAGTTACAGAACTCATTTAAACTTTCTCCAATTGGCTGCAAAATGAGTTTAAAACCCCGATGTATAAAAGTTTGGGGGTGGAAGTCGGAAGTCAATAGCTCCCCTCTTCAGACGAACCTGCCTGCAGGCAAAGGCAGGGAGGGGAATGAATCCGCCAAGGGCGGAGAAAGGGGTGTTTGAATACACAAACTTATTGTTTAGACACCAAACGTCTGTTTTTTCACCAATGGTTTGGGGTTTCAGAACCCTCCAGATTATTTTCACAAATTGGGATTTGGGGCTTGGGATTTGATTTTTAAAAAAGACTGCCTACTGCTCACTAACCTTTGACTCAGAAAGTTGATCATCCATCCAATTGGTCACGGTTTCAAATACATCTTTTTTATCAAGATCGTTGTGTAATTCGTGATACCCGCCTTTGTAGAGTTTCACATCGATCAAATCTGATTGTTTTCCGAAAGCTTTGCTTGCCCAATGACTGGTGATATAATCGCCAGTTCCGTGGAGCAACAACAACGGATGTTTAAGTTCCTTAGGGTTGCTTATCACCCATTCCCCCCATTTTATAAAAGGAAAAACATAATTCGGACTTATCCTGTTGTGTACTAAGGGGTCTTCTTTGTATTTAATGATTTCTTTTTCGTTCCTGGAAATGTATTTTGGTTCCACACCACTTGGCAAGGTGATAAAAGGTAAGGTTCGATAAAAGAATTTTCCCAATGTCATTTTCCATTTTGGCGGATCGAAGGCCATACGCAATAGCGGACTCGTAGCAATAATACCTTTAATATTGGGATCATAACGCATGGCATAGTTCAACACTACATTACCTCCCATACTGTGTCCGTACAAAAATGTAGGCAGGTCGCCATATACTTCCTCTTTTTCCTCAAAAACCATCTCAACGGTTTTCAAAACCGCATTATAGCTTGGACAATGTCCACGTTTTCCTTCTGTATGACCGTGGCCGAAATGATCAAAACTGATCACGGCATAACCTGCGTAGACCAGCTCGGGAATCAACGAACCGGTATAACGTCCACTGTGTTCCCCCATTCCATGGACGAGAACCACGACCGCCTTGGGGTTTTCCTCACGCCAATGTTGGCCAAACAGCTTTGTATTGCGATAAAAAAAGTCGAAACCTTGGTGTTCCATATCACTGATTTGGGATCGTTTATAATAGACTCATTTAAAATGAGTTCAATAGTTAAAAATCGGAATTTGTAATGAAAAATGCTATTTCTTGGCCGTTATTTTTTGTAAATGGAATTTTTCTGCTTGTCAACTGCTCTATGGTTTTGGTGATTGGAGAGACATGGAATTCATTCTGTACGTTGCACCTCCCTGACTAGTGTTGACTGGTTTCATTCTTAAATTCCAACAGGTCTCCGGGTTGACAATCCAATGCTTTGCAAATAGCTTCCAATGTGCTAAAACGAACAGCTTTTGCTTTTCCCGTTTTAAGTATGGATAAGTTGGACAGTGTAATATCGACTTTTTCGGAGAGTTCATTTAATGACATCTTTCTTTTGGCCATCATCACATCTAAATTCACAATTATAGCCATATCTCAAACCGTTAATTCATTTTCTGATTGAATTTCCAATCCTCTATTGAAAATCTGGGCAATAACATATACGATTCCCGCCAAGAACAAAAATTCGGCACCATTACCATCGTATGAAAAATGAAGGCCTTTCTTCATCAACCCTTTAGCATAGCCATTTGAAATTATGCCCAATATCCCTATTTCAAAGGCCACATAACTGATTTTTGTAATCAAATTGGCTACATTTTGGTTAAACGGTTTCGCTAAATTGATCTTTGAAAACATTTTGATCACCCAGTAAAACAAATAGGATTTCAACCCTGACAGTACTATAACCAATGATGCCATAGCGATATAATACCATTTTCCATAATCGTAAATTTCAGACAAGTCTGTTCCCGAATACAAATTGCTAGCTACTTCCGGATGAACAAATAGACTTATAAAAAAAGAAATAATCATAGCTCCTGTTTTTATGCACAACGCTATAAAAACAATCCATGTTACCACTTTAAGGAGTTTTAAAATTTGTTTGGCTTTCATTTTGATTCAAATTTAATTATATAGTAAATATCAATAATTATTTATTGAAAAACAATAAATTTTAAAAAGAATATAAATCAATGTGGAAAATTGGAAAAAAATGGGCTGTACGTGTGTTGGAAGTTATAAAATTAGAGCTACGACTGAGGAAAGTGTGCTGTCGCAACAACTTTCACCAAACGACTCTCTTTTCTCAATATCCTAAAAAACGAGGGGCACAAGTGCCACGCTCACACTATCTGAGGCAAGTTTTATTCTTTAAATTCTGCGTAAAAATCAGTTGGAATAAATTTTTCTTCGGAATTGCCCATTTTTTATTAGATGCACAATTTACAATATAGCTGTCCGGTTTGACCACAGCTCTGTAAAGTCAGTTATGAGAGCTTCTCTTATTCAAGATTTTTAGCGCTTCCCTTTTACTTAAATTTGCTAGTGGTAACTCATTTACATATTCTTGTACCCATTGTGGATTCGTTTTACCGTACTCCCTCAATATCCAACCAATGGCTTTGTTTATGAAAAATTCTTTTGATCCCAACAAAGATTCAATGGTAAACTTTAGTATTTCCGTGTCTAACTTCTCTTTGTATTTTAATTGAAATAGCAACGCAGATCTTTGTAACCAAATGTTTTCCGATTCAATCCATTTACGGACATATGTAGTTCTTTGTTCAGGAAATTTCTTGAAATAATATCCGATTAAATTGACTGCAATAAAATCTACCGTATCCCACCACGATTTATGGAGTACCAAAAACTCAAATAGCTCAATATCTTTATTTTCAAGTTCTTTTAAATATTTAAATGCAAATTCTTGTGCAAAGTACTGATATTCCCGCTGTGGTTTATCCCATAGCAACTTTATAATCTTAGCTGAATTTTCTTTTGGTGGCAAATATTCGTTTGCAAAAAAAGGTTTTTGGATTTTTCTTCTTTCTGGTGCCTTTATTCCATAAAACTCAAACTGATTTTTCATATAGCTCTTTTGTTCAGAAGCTATATTGGGATTGGCGTTGTTTTTAAATTCAATTTCTAAATACGCTACAAATGCTTTTATTTCTTGGCTTGCCATAACTTGTTTATAAACTCAAGGAAGTATATTTATAAAAATAGAAAAAATTGACATCAAAAAACCAGTATTCCATTTGTCGGTAAAAATTCAATATTTTTTTTAATGTTTGTTTTATTCATAAGCCAGATTCCATAAGTTTATTTCCGTTTAAAATCAAACACTTATGATTTTCAATTGACGGTCTGTTTGGGGCATCTTCATTGGCATATTCATATTCAATCAAGTGAATCTCATTATTCATTATTTCAATCGGTTTGAATATTTTTTGGGGATCGTAACCTGCCACGACTTCCATTTTATCACCTCTATTCAGATAAACAGCCATTTGGGTTCCCATAATCATATTTCCTCCTCCCACCGGGGTCAAAACGAAAAAAACCAAAGCATCCTCATGTCCGTCGTCATTCAAATCCCCGATTAGAAGTTTACTGTTGTCAATTACATATCCATTGGATTTCTCAATTTCGGGAGCATAGCTATCAAATAGTTTTTGGGTTTCTTTTTTTACGTCAATGGTTTGCGTTGATGTCCTTTGCGATATTTTTTCTGACTTTTCTTTTTTAGAGTTTTCATTACAAGCCGTAGCTATAAGTATTGATGAAATGAGTAGTAAAGTTTTTCTCATGGTCATTGGTAATTGCTTTTTCCGCAGTCTTAAATTCTGATCACATATGAAATAATGGTTTTGACTTTTGCCCCTTTCGCTCCGCTAAACTCATAAAAATCTGAAAACGCATATTTTTCCCCGTTCGCCATTTTCATAATTCCGCTTACAGCCCCTTCTCTTCCATGGGTTAAAACCCGTTCGAGTATCAATTCGGATGCTTTTTCAGCTTTCATCTTTTCCAATTCATCCGTAAACTTTTCTTTCCCTTCAATTATTTTATCACCAATAATTTCCCAAACAATTTTGTCTGTTACACTCTCGATTATAAAATCCGAATTTCCTTTTGCAAAGGCAATATTTATCTCTTTTAAAAATTCCCTTTTTGGTGCATTTCCACAATCAGGTGTTACTGTGATTTTTATCATTTGAAGGATTTTTAATTAAACTTCGTTCAGTTTAGCTTGTTCCATAATCAACCGTTTTATTTCTACTGCCGGTACATTCTGTTCAAATCTAATCTGAATTGTTTTCTTTCCGGTTTTATATCCTTTTTCTTCGAGTATTCTTCGATCCTCATCTTTTAATGAGTCAATACCAAAACTTACATGCTTCTTGGCTACATCAAATCCGGCTAGGATTCCATTGTATTTATAAATAGGAACATTCCAACTTATTCCTCCTTCCGCATTTGGTATAGTGGATTCTATTATTTTTTTGAGCTCTTGCATAATTTTTCGGGATTCTTCCGGAGCTGCATTTATATATTCATCAACTGTTTTTGGTTTTAAATCTTTCATATTTTTCCTCTGCTTTTAGGGTGGATGCCATTACTTTGTGTAATTATCCTAGTTTTTTATGATTCTAGATATTACCTCTTTCTTTTTCTCGAGCCCATTCAATATAATCTGTTTGTGATATTTTTGAAACTCCCAATTGTCGCATCATCATTACCACCTGTCCGCGGTGATAACTTCCGTGATTAAAAACTGTCTGAACTATTTCTCGTGATGGAATTGAAAAATTTTCTCCTTTATGTTCAAATTGAATTTCTTTTTTCAAATCAACTTTTTCTACAAATTTTTTGAATCGCTCAGAAGTCGCTTGCCATTCTTTAAATAGTTCTTTATTGGTTCCGGTAAAGTTTGTAACGCTTGATGTTTTCCATCCCTCTCCTTGTAGACGAAAGAGCCAACCTGTTTCTGCAAACCAAATATGTGAAACCGTGGCACGAATTGTTGGAAAACTTCCAACTAATTCCTTGTTTAAAAGTTCGTCATCTTGCTCCAATAAATTATTTATTAATCTGTTATTTGCCCAAATATTATAGTTGGCATAGTCGATATATCTTTGGTTCATTTCTTTAATTTTCTGTTATTTTAGTTATATTTTTTAGTTCTGTTAAATTTTCTTTATCATCAGTTTTAATGATAAGTTCATTACTCTCCCAAATCATGCGCCTCTACCCCTTCGTTGGTGATTTTTACCGGGAGGATATGTCCGTTTTCGTCAAATTCCATGATATCGATACAGGTTTCACGGGAATTTCCGTCGGTTTCTGTTAATGGTCTTCTGTGATACACAATATAATACGTGTCTTCATTCGGGACTTTTATTACGGAATGGTGTCCGGCACCTGTGGCAATCTCCGGATCTTGCTGTAATATTTTGTCGATCCTTTTAAATGGTCCCATAGGCGAATCTGCAATGGCATAGGCCACACTGTAATCGGGGCCTGTCCAGCCGCCTTCAGACCACATAAAGTAATATTTTCCGTCCCTGATGAACATAAACGGTCCTTCTACATAGCCTTTCGGGGTGATTTCCTTAAAAATCGTACCGTCTTCATAGGGCACAAAACCGGTAAAATCATCGTTCAATTTGGCAATGTTGCAGTGTTTCCATCCACCGTAGATCAAATAATACTGTCCGTCCTGGTCGTGAAACACAAATTGGTCGATGGGTTGCGCTCTGTTGTGAAATTTATCAATCAGCGGTTTCCCAAGCAAATCTTTGTAAGGACCTCCGGGAGTGTCGGATACAGCTACACCAATACCACCCAATTCCTCATCACTCTGGATATCGTTTGCTCCAAAGAAAAGGTAATATTTATCGTCCTTTTCAATAATCGACGGCGCCCACATCGCACGCTTTGCCCATTTTACTTCGGCTGTATCAATAATTCGTTCGTGTTTAGTCCAGTTAACCAGATCTGGTGATGAAAAAGCATCCAGGAACACTTGTTCGTCATAGGGAGCGGAATAGGTAGGGAATATCCAATACTGATCGTCAAAAACAATGCCTTCGGGATCGGCATACCAACCCGAAAATACGGGATTGTTGTTTTGCTTTTTTACGCCACAGCTTGCTACCAAAAGCAACAAGAATAATAATTTCTTCATTTTAGGTTATTATTTTTCAAGTACCTCCCGCATAGCCTTCGCTTTCACAAGGCATTCTTCGTACTCATTTTCAGGTACTGATTTAGCGGTAATAGCACTTCCGACGGAGAAAGATACATATCTTTTATTATAATTGTATAAAATACTTCTAATAATCACATTGAAGTCAAAATTGCCTTCAGGATCAAAATATCCCACCGCCCCGCTGTAGAGTCCGCGTTTGGTTTCTTCTAGTTTTTCAATGATTTTCATGGCCGATATTTTTGGCGCCCCCGTCATGCTCCCCATAGGAAAAGCCGCTTTAATAATATCTACCGGGTTGGCCTCCGGCACTACTTCTGCCCTTACGGTCGAGATCATTTGATGCACTTGTAGAAAGGTGTAAATTTTGCACAACTCCTCTACCTCTACACTGCCTTTTAGGGCGATTCTGGAAAGGTCGTTCCGTACCAAATCGACAATCATTACATTTTCTGACCTTTCCTTGGGATCGTTTTCCAATTGTGTGATCAGTTTTTTATCTTCTGCTTCGGTAGCTGCCCTTTTGGCTGTTCCCTTGATGGGTTGGGAGATGATCTCGTTTCCTTCTTTCCTTAAAAAGCGTTCCGGCGAAGCCGAAAGCAAATACTTATCATCGTGTTTCAAGAAAGTGGCAAATGGAGGTTTGGAAATAGAATTGAGGTTTTTGAAGGTTCTTATCGTATCGAGCTCCACGTTTTCTGCATAAAACTCCTGACAAAAATTGGCTTCGTAGATATCGCCGCGATGAATATGGTTCAACATGGTATTCACCTTTTCAAAATAGGCGTCTTTATGGATGCGAAGTTTTATTTTTATGTCGTTTTCAGTATTATCATCAGTCTCGACTTCCACATTTGTGTTTGATATTTCCTCAAAATCACTGTCAATTTCATCATCGACCATTCCTATATAATGAAATTCGATTTGGTCCTTCTTTAAAAGAATTATTTTTTTTGGCTGAAAGAAATACAGATCCGGAAACTGCAAGCCGTCAAAATTTTTGGAAGTCAGGTTTTCAACATCATTTTTTAGATCGTAAGTAAGATAACCGAAGATCCAGTCTTTTATCGTAGATTGATATTCTTTGAGGTCGTCGAAAGCACTGTAGTAATCTGTTTTAAGGGAAGTAAACGCATCCAGCGCCAAAACAGCATCATAACTACTGTGAGTCTGCTCATAATCATTGCTATCTAACCAAACAATCTCATCAAAAGCGGTAGACCAAAACAAAAGCTTATTTTTAAATAATTCATCAGCATCTGTGTTAAATTGCTTAATTGTTCGATTCATTAAGTTGAAAGCCTTTTAATTGTTGTTACAAATTTAACAAAGAATAGTGCTTTTAATCTAATATTTATTTATAATATTGCACTGTAATATTAACACAACGAACAAATCATTGCGAAATGCAAAAAGAACTGAAAAATATAATCACTACAATTAAAGCATTGTTTGCTACGGCAAGCCCTGCTTATGTTGTGATTCCTGTTCGCAACGTTCGCTTCCCACGCCGTCGTCGCCCGTAAGGGTGCGATAAACTTTATGGAGTTAGGTGTGTCCAACTCCCCTCTCAAAAACAAATTTCAAAATCATTAATTTTTAATTAGGTAATTGAATGCAAATAATTATTGCAAACGATCAGCATATTCAATATGCTCAGGAAATATGTCATACCATTGATGAATCTGCCAAGCAGCGTGGAACAGGTATTGCCAAAAGAACCCCTGAGTATATCACAACCAAGATCCAAAACGGCAACGCCGTAATTGCTTTGGAAGGGGATAAATTTGCCGGATTCTGCTACATCGAAACATGGGGACATGGAAAATATGTGGCCAATTCGGGATTGATCGTACACCCCGATTTCAGAGGTCAAGGATTGGGGAGAAAGATCAAAAAGAAAGTTTTTCAGCACAGCAGAGAAAAATTCCCCGATGCAAAAATCTTCGGAATCACAACTGGATTGCCCGTAATGAAAATCAATTATGATTTGGGCTACGAACCGGTTACCTTTTCAGAATTGACAGACGACCCCAGCTTTTGGAATGGTTGTAAGACTTGTAAAAATTTTGATATCCTGACTAGAAACGAAGGTAAAATGTGCCTTTGTACAGGAATGCTTTATGATCCGGCAGTAAAAAAACATAAACACAAACATAAATACGACTCAAAAGTATTCACCAGACTTAAAAACATTAAACAAAGCCTTTTCTTGAAAAAGGAGAAAAAAAAGCAAGATAAATGAAGAAATTAGTTTTAGCATATAGCGGCGGATTGGACACTTCTTATTGCGCCAAATTTTTATCGGAAAGCGGATATGAAGTACACGCCGTAAGTGTTAACACCGGAGGTTTTTCCAAAGAGGAAATTAAACATATTGAAGAAAAAGCAATCGCTTTGGGTGCGACCAGCTATACATCGATCGATGCCGTACAAACCTTTTACGACAAGGTTGTAAAATACCTTATCTACGGAAATGTTTTGAAAAACAACACCTATCCCCTATCGGTTAGTGCCGAAAGAATTGTACAGGCCATTGAAATTGTAAATTACGCCAAAGAAAACAAAGCAAAATATATAGCCCACGGAAGTACGGGCGCAGGAAACGACCAAGTGCGTTTCGATATGATTTTTCAGATTTTAGCGCCGGAAATAGAAATCATTACACCCATAAGGGACAATAAACTTTCCAGACAGGAAGAAATAGATTATCTTCAGGGGAAGGGCATCAATATGTCTTGGGAAAAAGCCAAATATTCCATCAACAAAGGACTTTGGGGCACCAGTGTAGGTGGTGACGAAACCTTAACATCTCATCAGCCGTTGCCTAATGAAGCCTACCCCAGTCAATTGGAAAATATGGGGTCTCAAAAAGTAAAACTGACATTTACTAAAGGGGAATTGACCGCCATCGACGGAAAAAAAGGCAAAACCGTCAAGCTTATTGAAAAATTGGAAGAAATCGCTTCTTCTTTTGCTATCGGAAGGGATATTCATGTAGGTGATACCATTATCGGAATAAAAGGCCGGGTAGGTTTTGAAGCTGCTGCTCCCATGGTGATCATCAAGGCACACCATACTTTGGAAAAACACGTATTGACCAAGTGGCAACAACAACACAAAGATTACCTTTCCAACTGGTATGGAATGTTGCTTCACGAAGGAAATTACCTCGATGAGGTGATGCGAAATATTGAAGTTTTTATGACCGACTCCCAAAAGAATGTCAGCGGGGATGTTTGGGTAAGTTTATATCCATATCGATTTGCCGTGGACGGTATCCAATCGGAACACGATTTGATGAGTGCAAAGTTTGGAAGTTATGGAGAAATGAACAAAGGATGGACCGCTGAAGAAGCCAAAGGTTTCATCAAAATCAACGCCAATGCAGCGAAAATACATCAATCTGTAAACAAGGTTAAGTCATGATCAAAGTAGGGATTATAGGAGGATCTGGATATACCGGCGGGGAACTCATCAGAATATTGGTGAATCATCCAAAGGCTGAGATCGATTTTGTGTATAGTACTACAAAAAGCGGAAAGTCCGTTACGGAAGCGCATGAAGACCTTCTGGGCACTACCGACTTGAAATTTACAGACAACATCAATCCTGAAGTTGACGTACTCTTTTTGTGTTTGGGACATGGGAATTCAACATCGTTTCTCGACAAACATCAATTTGCCGATCACACCAAGATCATCGACCTGAGCAACGATTTCCGATTACAAAAAGATGCTACGCACAACGGGAGAACATTTGTTTACGGTCTGCCCGAACTGCAAAAAGAAGCCATTGCCAATGCAAAAAACATTGCCAATCCGGGATGTTTTGCCACAGGAATTCAATTGGCATTACTTCCATTGGCCAAAGAAAAATTATTGAGCGACGATATACACATCAACGCCATTACGGGAAGTACCGGTGCAGGGGTTTCCCCTTCAGCAACATCACATTTCAGCTGGAGAAACAACAACATATCCTGGTACAAGCCCTTTACGCACCAACATTTGGGAGAGATCAATCAGAGTATTGAACAACTCCAGAACAGTCAACCAAACATTTTCATGCTGCCGCAACGCGGAAATTTCACCAAAGGGATTTTTGTAACATCTTACATGAAATTTGAAAATAGTCTGGAAGAAACTTGGAATTTATACAAAGATTATTATGTTACTGACCCGTTCACTCATATATCGAATAAGGAAGTTCACCTAAAACAGGTTATCAATACCAACCATTGTTTTATTCATCTTCACAAGCACGAAGACGTGCTGCTTATCACCAGTGTCATAGATAATTTAATAAAAGGCGCCTCAGGACAGGCAGTACAAAACATGAACCTACTTTTCGGTTTTGAGGAAAGTGACGGATTAAAATTAAAAGGAAGTTATTTCTAAAAAACTAAAAACAAAAGAAATGAAAGTTACAGTTATTGGATCAGGAAATTTAGGAAAATCGATCATCACAGGTCTCGCATCCAGCGATTTGTTTGGTCCAAAGAACATCTTAGTAGCAGACAAATCAGAAGAAAATCTTGAAATTATTAAAAAACAGGCCGGTGTTTCCATTACATCAGACAACATCAAGGCCGTAAAAGAATCTAAGTGGGTCATCCTTTGTATTCAGCCAAGGATTTTGAAACTGGTATTGAACGAAATCAAAGACCATTTAAAAGATGACCAAATATTGATCTCAACGGTTACAGGTGTTTCCATAGATGAGATCAACGAAATAGTTCCAGCTAACAAAGTGATAAGAGCCATGCCAAATACCGCTGCAGTAAAACAGCAGTCAATGTCTTTTGTTTGTGCAAACGACCTCGATCATGAAGATGTAAAATATGTAGAAAAAATGTTTGGAACCATTGGAAAAACCATGGTTATAGAAGAACGCATGATGCAGGCAGCTACCGTACTTGGTGCCAGTAGTACTGCTTTTTTCCTTCGTTTTTTACGCGCCTTAACCCAAGGAGGTGTACAAATGGGCTTTCACCCACACGAAGCACAACAAATTTCAGCTCAAGTGGCCATTGGAGCTGCTTCACTTATTGAAGACGGCACCCATACTGAGGTTGAGGTGGATAATGTAACCACCCCTATGGGATGTACTATTGAAGGATTGAACGCCATGGAGCACAACGGACTCAGCTCTGCTGTGATCAAAGGTATCATGGCTGCCTATGGAAGAATTAGTAACATAAACTAAAAATATTAGAGATAGTGAACATGCATAGTAAAAAAGTTATAAATCTATTCGCTATCTGTTTATAAGTTATAAAACTATTAAAGTAACAATAAATGAACCTGTTTGATGTTTACCCTTTATATAACGTTACTCCTGTAAAAGGAAAAGACGTTTATGTTTACGATAATAGCGGACAAGAATATTTAGACCTCTACGGAGGGCACGCCGTTATTTCTATTGGTCATGCACATCCTACTTATGTAGAGCGCATCACTGAACAGGTAAACAAACTTGGCTTCTACTCCAATGCCGTTCAAAATCCACTTCAGGTGGAATTGGCAGAAAAGTTAGGAAGGCTTTCTAATTGTGAGAAGTACAATCTATTTCTTTGCAATTCCGGAGCAGAAGCAAACGAAAATGCATTAAAACTGGCATCATTCAAGACCGGAAAGTCACGAGTGATCGCTTTTAAAAATGCTTTTCACGGAAGAACATCAGCAGCAGTAGCAGCAACAGACAATAGGGCGATCAACGCACCTATTAATAACCAGCACAGCGTCACCACATTCCTTCCTTTTAACCAACTTCACTCTTTAGATTATGAATTAGCAGCCGGTGACGTTTGTGCGGTTATAATTGAACCTATACAAGGTGTTGGTGGCTTAGACGAACCCACAACAGAATTTTTACAAGGTGTAGAGAAATTGTGCAAAAAGCACAATGCTGTTCTGATTCTTGACGAAATTCAATCCGGTTACGGAAGAAGTGGGAAATTTTTTGCTTTTCAACATCATGACATAGAACCTGACATAATTACAGTTGCTAAAGGAATGGCAAATGGATTTCCAATAGGAGGTGTATTGATCCATCCAAAATTTGAAGCTAAACACGGAATGCTGGGCACCACCTTCGGGGGCAATCATATGGCATGCGCTGCTGCGATTGCTGTACTAGAGGTACTGGAAAATGAAAAACTAATCGAGAACGTAAACGAAATTTCTTCTTATTTTAAACAAAAAGTAAAGAAAATCAAGAGTTTACAAAGACTTAAAGGTAAAGGTCTTATGCTTGGTATGGAGTTTGCGCAAAACGTGTCAGGAATAAGAAAAGATCTTATTTACGAGAAAAAAATATTTACGGGTGGCTCGTCTAATAAGAACTTATTAAGAATATTACCGCCCTTAACGATTACAAAAGATCATGTCGACACTTTTATTGAGTCGTTGTCAGATGTTTTGAAAAATCACAATTTGTAATGAATAAATTACTAACAATCTCAGAGAGAAATAATGTATTGTTGACCATGGCAGACCTGATTCTTCAGGAAAAGGATGCTATAATAATGGAGAATAAAAAAGACCTTGACGGCTACAATGGTGACGACCTTGCCATGGAAGACCGCCTTAAGGTTGATGATGCCAAAATTGAAGGGATGATCGCATCGCTTAAAGAATTGGCATCGCAGGAAGATCCGTTGGGTAAAGAGCGTTTTCGCTTTCAACACAACAACGGAATGGAGGTTTACAACAAAACAGCTCCTTTCGGGACCATCATGATTATTTATGAATCCAGGCCCGATGTAACTGTCGAAGCAGCAGGAATTGCTTTCAAATCAGGAAATAAAATATTATTGAAAGGTGGGAAAGAATCATTAAACTCCAACCTTTTGATCGTTGACCTGTGGCATCGTGCCATGAAAAAACACGGTGTTTCTACCGAATGGGTTGAATACTTAAAATACAACCGTCAGGAAACACAGGCTTTTCTTGAAAATCCGACTCAAAAAATAGACCTTATCGTCCCTCGCGGTGGAGAACGTCTTATTCAATTCGTTAAAGAAAACGCGAATTGTCCGGTTATTGTAAGTGGAAGAGGAAATAACTTTGTTTATGTCCACAAAGATGCCGACCTTGACCTGGCGCTCAAAGTGATCGTCAATGCCAAGACAGCAAAAATATCGGCTTGTAATGCATTGGATAAAGTATTAATAGATACTAATGTCCCTAATTACAAAGATTTCGTTAAAAAACTGCAGGACGGACTTGCAGAATACAACGTAGATATTCATGTAGACAGTGGATTGGGGGATCTTGATAATGTAACCGTTATCAAAGACGACAATATCTGGTATGAAGAGTTTTTAGATTATAAGATAGTGATCGGTGTTGTTGATTCTATTGATGGAGCCATCAACAAGATCAACACCTATTCGGGAGGTCACTCCAGTTCTATCATCACGACAGACAAAGAGATGGCAGATCTGTTTATGACCATCGTAGATACCGCTGCAGTATATCACAATGCCTCTACCCGATTTACGGATGGTGGACAATTAGGACTTGGTGGTGAATTGGCCATCAGTACAGATAAATTACACCAACGAGGCCCTATTGGACTTGAACATTTGGTTACCAACAAATGGTATATCCACGGTTCAGGACAGATACGGTAATTTTTTAAGAACACAACTATTTTAAACATAAAAACAAAAAAATGAGTAAGCCAAAAAAGAAGAAAAAAAGAATCCTATTAAAAATAGGTTCGAATACGCTTACAAAAGAATCCGATCAGATATCCCGGGGTAAAATCGAAGATATCGGTCGGCAAATCGCAGAACTTCAAGACAATTATGAATTTGTGATCGTAAGTTCTGGTGCCAAAGTAGTAGCAAAACAATTTGTTAACCTCGAAAGCACCTATAGCGAGGACATCAATGTAAAGCAGGCTTTAACCTCTATAGGCCAACCTCATTTGATCAGAATTTTTCAAGAGAGCTTTAGGGAATTAGGCTTATTAGCCTCACAATGCCTACTCTCTTATTCAGATTTTGAAAAAGATGTCTCCAAAAGAAATATCGTGAACACCATCAACATCTTGGTAGACAACGGTTATATTCCCATTATCAATGAGAACGATACCGTAGCTACCGATGAGATCCAATTTGGTGATAATGATAAACTCGCGGCTTTGACCGCTGCGCTTTTGGATGTGGATTTATTGATTATTGCCACCAATACCAATGGAATCTATACCAAGCAATCGTTTAAAGAAGGAGATCCGGAGACCATTGAGGAGGTTGATAATTTTTCTGACCTGAAAAAGGAAGTGGTAGATGAAGACAAGTCTACACACGGAACAGGTGGAATGAGCTCAAAGGTTGTGGCGTTGGAAATCGCAAATAAGGCCAATATTGAAACATGGATCGTTAACGGATTGGAAGATAATTTCATCCTTAATTCCATCAACAAAGACACGGCTTTTACAAAAATTGAATGATAAAATTTTAAATATTAGTCTATAAAACACGCCCGAAAAGTAAATAAAAAACCTTCTTTCAATAAGAAAGCTTTGCTTTTCGGGCATTTTTATACGCCAGTATGGCTAACCGATAATGAACCCACTGTCTAAAAAAAGAATAGTATTAAAAATAGGTTCGAATACCCTCACTAGGGAGACCAACCATATTTCCCGTGGCAAAATAGAAGATATTGCCCGACAGATTGCCATGCTTAAAGATCAACACGAATTTATTATTGTGAGTTCGGGCGCTGTTGCTGCCGCCAAACAATTTGTTCATCTGGAAAGTAACGGAAAGGAAATCACCGTAAAACAAGCACTTGCCTCCATTGGTCAGTTACACTTGATGCGGATCTATCAGGAGAATTTCAGGGAATTAGGATTGCTCATTTCCCAATGCCTCCTCTCCTACTCAGATTTTAAGAGCAAAACATCCAAAGAAAACATCATCAACACCATTTCCGTTTTATTGCAGAACGATTATATCCCGATCATCAATGAAAACGATACGGTAGCCACCGATGAAATCCGTTTCGGGGATAATGACAAACTGGCTGCTATGACTGCAGAACTCCTTCAAGCCGATCTGCTTATTATCGCTACCAATACCAATGGCATTTACACCAAACAGTCAATTTTGAACAAGCAACCGGAGACCATTCGGGAAACTGTCGGTTTTGAAAATCTGATCAAAGAAGTAGCCGATGCGAAATCATCACACGGCACCGGAGGGATGCGATCTAAAATAGAGGCGATAGAAATAGCCATGTCGAACAATATAGAAACCTGGGTGGTTAATGGATTGCAGGAGAATTTCATTATCAATGCCATCGAAAACAAAATTCCATTTACCAAAATAAAAACCAACACATGAAACAATATATCGACCTAGAAGATATCAACAATGTTGATCAGTTGATTCAACAAGCCATACAATTGAAATCCGATCCCTTTGCACACAAACAACTAGGTAAGAACAAAAGTATCGGAATGTTATTTTTTAATTCCAGTTTGCGAACCCGTTTGAGTACACAAAAAGCAGCTCAAAACCTGGGGATGAATATCATGGTCATGAATCTGAATTCAGAAGGTTGGGGACTTGAGTTCGAAGATGGAAGCGTGATGAATGCCGGTACAGCAGAACATATCAAAGAAGCTGCTGCTGTTATTTCACAATACGTTGATGTGATCGCCCTAAGGGCTTTTCCTTCTCTAACCGATAAAGTCAAGGATGAAGAAGAACAAATCATACGAAGCTTTCAAAAATATGCCTCGGTCCCTGTTGTGAATATGGAAAGTGCTACTGCACATCCATTGCAAGCCTTGACTGATGCCATTACCATTCAGGAATTCAAACAAAAAGAGCGACCTAAAGTGGTTCTTACTTGGGCTCCGCACCCAAGGGCTTTACCTCATGCGGTTCCCAATTCGTTTGCCAAAATGATGCAAATGATCGATGTGGATTTCTGTATCACACATCCAGAAGGCTACGAACTGAATCCGAAGATCACCGGGAATACACCAATCGTTTACAATCAAAACGAAGCCTTGAAAGATGCCGACTTCGTTTACGCCAAAAATTGGAGCTCTTATCAAGATTACGGACAAATAAAAAGTACCGACGAAAGCTGGATGCTCACCCTTGATAAAATTAAAGCGGCTAAATTTATGCACTGTTTACCGGTAAGACGAAATATGATTGTTGCTGATGAAATATTGGACAGTGATCAATCACTCGTAATCCAACAGGCAAATAACAGAACTTATGCAGCCCAGGCGGTTTTAAAAGAAATATTGGAAGACTGAAGATTGAAGTCAGAAGTCGGGAGTCAGAAGACCGAAGTTGTAGTCCTTGTTCCCTCTCCTTTGGAGAGGGTTAGCCTGCCTGCCGCAGGCTGGAGTGAAGCGGTTCCATGTGTGCAACAATTTTTTTGCACATTTTGGATATTGCAAAAAAAATTAAACACATGAAAACATCCATTGTAAAAATAGGCGGGAACCTTATTGAAGACGAGAACAGCCTTGACACTTTATTGAAGAATTTCAGTAAAATTGAAGGCCTTAAGGTGTTGGTGCATGGCGGAGGAAAAAAGGCTACCCAAATGTCTGCTAAACTGGGGATTGAAACCCATATGGTCGACGGACGCAGAATCACGGACAAAGACACCCTTAATGTGATCACTATGGTTTATGGCGGACTGGTAAACAAAACCATTGTTGCCAAGTTACAAGCGCTCGATTGTAACGCTGTTGGGCTATCCGGTGCTGACCTAAACAGCATCAAATCGATGAAGAGGCCTGTAAAAACGTATGATTTTGGATTTGTTGGTGATGTTACCGAAGTAAACTCCAAGATGTTTTCCTTGCTGCTCAACAATGGAATCTCTCCTGTATGTTGTGCGATCACACATGACGGAAACGGACAACTATTCAACACCAATGCCGATACGATTGCTTCTGAAATTGCCATTGCTTTAAGCAATAATTTTGAAACCGAATTGTATTATTGCTTTGAGAAAAAAGGGGTCTTGAGAAGTATTGATGATAAAGATTCCGTAATCACCGATATCAACAGTAAAAGCTATTTGGAGTTATTAGAACAAAACATCATCGCTGATGGTATGCTGCCAAAACTGCACAATTGTTTTAACGCTGTAAAAAACAATGTTTCAAAAGTCTTTGTCGGGAATATTGATATGATAGCAAATCCGGATCAATTAAAAACAACGATAACACTTTAAGAAAAATGACAATAGAACAACTAACCAAAGAAGCCATAGAACTCTTAAAATCCCTTATCCGTACACAATCATTTTCAACGGAAGAGGAAAAAACAGCCTTGCTTATCGAAGCTTGGTTCAAAAAATACGATATCCCTTTCCAAAGGGAAAACAACAATATTTGGGCTTTTAATGAAGATTATACCGAAGGAAAGCCTTTGTTGTTGCTCAACTCTCACCACGACACCGTAAAACCAAACACCGCCTACACAAAAGACCCTTATGATGCACATATCGAAGACGGAAAATTGTATGGCCTAGGGAGTAATGATGCCGGTGGGTGTTTGGTCTCGCTCATAGCGCTTTTTACCTATTTTTACCATCAGAAAGGCTTAAAATACAATCTTGTTATCGTTACTTCTGCTGAAGAAGAAAATTCCGGTCCCAATGGACTTAATTCAGTTTTAAAACACCTTCCGGAAGTTGATGTAGCCATTGTAGGTGAACCTACCTTGATGAACCTTGCCATTGCTGAAAAAGGCTTGGTAGTTTTTGATGCCGTGGTAAAAGGGACTCCTAGCCATGCTGCACACCCAAATGATGATAACGCTATTTACAAAACCATCGAAACCCTGCAGTGGTTCAAGGATTACAAATTTAAAAAAGTATCTGAGGTTTTAGGGCCTGTAAAAATGACTGTCACACAAATGAGTGCCGGTAACCAGCACAATGTAGTCCCTGCGGAAGTCAATCTCGTTGTCGATGTACGCGTAAACGACCAATACAGTAACCAAGAAATATACAACCTTTTAAAAGCCTCGGCTCCGTGTGAGCTCAAACCAAGGTCGTTGCGATTGAATTCATCGGCGATCCCCAAAGAACATGCTTTGGTACAAGCCGGAATAGCGCTGGGGAGAAGCACATATGGTTCCCCTACCCTTTCAGACCAGGCAACACTGAGTTGTCCGTCTTTAAAATTAGGCCCAGGGGATTCCACACGATCACATTCAGCCAATGAGTTTATTTATGTAGATGAAATTAAAGAAGGGGTCGAACTGTACATCAAATTGCTGGAAAAGGTATTGTAATTGAATATTAAAGATTAAAAATTCTTAATTTCGATACTCCCGACGCTTCGGGATTCTTCATTTCATTATGAAAAATCGAATTGACGAACTTGAATTTTACACACAGATCAGCTTATTAACTATACAACAACATTATGAAACTTTGGGAAAAGGGTTTTTCAACAGATAAAAAAATAGATATTTTCACCGTGGGATCCGATAGGGAATTGGATCTTGTAATCGCAAAATACGATGTTATTGCCTCGACTGCACATGCCAAAATGTTGTCCAAAATCGGACTCATCGACAAAACAGAAGAGCAAGCACTTGTGAAAGAACTCGCCAATATTGGTAAATCTATAAAGGAAGGGACATTTACCATCGAAGATGATTTTGAGGATGTACATTCCAAAATTGAGTTTCTGCTTACGGAAAGACTGGGTGATACCGGAAAGAAAATCCACACCGCCCGTTCACGAAACGATCAGGTTTTGGTGGCTGTAAACCTTTACCTGAAGAATGAATTATCTGAAATCAAACAAAACACCAAGGCGCTTTTTGATCTCCTGATCGACTTGGCAGATAAATACAAAGAAGAATTACTGCCCGGTTATACACATTTGCAAATTGCCATGCCTTCTTCTTTCGGTTTGTGGTTTTCGGCCTATGCCGAAAGTTTGGTAGACGATCTTCACTTTATCAATGCCGCCATAAAAATTGTGGATCAAAATCCGCTGGGAAGTGCCGCCGGATACGGAAGTTCTTTCCCTATTGATAGGGATTTCACCACTTCAGAATTATCATTTGAAACTTTAAAATACAACGCCGTTGCAGCACAGATGAGCCGAGGAAAATCGGAAAAAAGCACAGCCTTCGGTCTCAGCAGTATTGCCTCGACATTGGCAAAATTCTCGATGGACATTTGCCTCTATATGAGTCAGAATTTTGATTTTATTTCGTTTCCCAACGAACTTACCACCGGTTCGAGTATTATGCCACACAAAAAGAACCCGGACGTGTTTGAACTCATCAGAGGGAAATGCAACAAAATACAAGCTGTTCCCAATCAGTTGGCGATGTTGACCACCAACTTACCGAGTGGTTATCACAGGGACCTTCAGCTGACAAAAGAGATTATTGTACCCGCCATTCAGGAGTTAAAATCCTGTTTGGAAATGATGAGCTTTTCCATCGAAAACATCCAGATAAAGAAAGATATTTTAAAAGATAAAAAATACGATTACCTCTTCAGTGTAGACACATTAAACGATTTGGTATTGAGCGGAGTTCCTTTTAGAGATGCCTACAAACAAATGGGTATGGCGATCGAAAAAGGTGAATTTGTTCCGAAAAGGGATATCAAACACACCCACAAAGGTAGTTTAGGTAATTTATGTTTGGACGAAATTAGAAAGAAAATGAAGGCTGTCTAACCCACAGCCTTCTCAAAATTATAGTTTGCTCAAAAAGTCTTCCAACAATTCTTTGTGTTGAGCTTTTAGTTCTTCATTCGTGATAGCGCATTCTTCTTTTGAGAAATTATCGTTGAAAGAAGGCAGGGAAAAAACATGATCAACAACAGCTCCGAAACGCGGTAGCATATTTTGGGTAACAGTAATAGATCCTATGGCTCCTCTTCCGCCGCCGGAAGTTCCCATTAAAAATACCTGTTTTTCATTTAAAAACTTCCTATCAACCCTCGACAACCAATCGATCAGGTTTTTAAAATAAGCTGAAGGATTGCCATTGTGCTCGTTTACACTAATAATTACCCCTTCCGACTCTACAATATCTTCTTTCAGTTCGATCAAGGAATTTTTATATCCTTCTTCCTTTTCAAGGTCTTCGCTAAACATCGGAAAAGGCATATTAGCCATGTTCAGCAGTTGAATATCAAAATTGTCGATTAAGGTAACCGTATATTGAACCAGTTCGTAGTTGATAGAAGTAGAAGAATTACTTCCAGCGAAAGCAATAACTTTTTTCACACGTTTAAAATTTTATGATTACTTAAAAATTAATCCCCGCTTTTTCTGAGAAAATGATTAAACAAGTATTCTAATATACCGAAGTTTTTCGAATAAATAAGCTGGTTTTCATACTTTTGAAAAGTGCATATCAATTAATTAAATTCTATGAAAGATTCTGAAAAACTTAGCATAAAAAACAACATTTTAAAAATAGAAATCACTAAAATTGGGGCGGAACTTTGCAGTATCACAAATCAAAATGGACAGGAATTTATTTGGCAGGCTGATCCTGATGTGTGGGGAAGTCATGCTCCAGTGCTTTTTCCAATTATCGGCGCACTTAAAAAAAATAAGTTTTATTACCAAGGCAAAAAATACAGTGTTCCCAAACACGGATTTATAAGGCATAACAAGAATCTAATTGTTACCGATCATAAAGAAAGCAGCATCACTTTTCAGTATAAATATGATAAGAAAACCCTAAAGGATTATCCTTTTGAGTTTGAATTCAATTTGACTTTTTCTCTTGACAATAACAGCCTTAACGTCAATCATGAAATTATCAATCACGGAGCAAACCCCATGTTTTTCTCCCTCGGTGGGCACCCTGCATTCAAATGTCCGCTACAGGAAAATGAAAACTACAACGATTATTTTTTGAAATTTGAAAAGAAAGAAGATTCCATTCGGCATTTAATCAACAATCAAGGACTTCAAAACGGAAAAACACAAGATTTTTTCAATAATACTGATATGCTGCCTTTGAAACACGATCTTTTTAAAGATGATGCACTTATTTTCAAAGACCTGAAATCAAAAGAGATCAGTCTAAACCACATAACAAAGGGGAAAATTTTAACCATAAGCTACAAGGATTTTGACTATGTAGGCGTTTGGGCCAAAACCAATGGTGATTTTGTGTGTATCGAACCTTGGTTGGGTATTACCGATCACGAAGACACCGACGGAAATTTTGAAACCAAAGAAGGTATCTTAAAACTGGACGCTAAGCGTAGTTTCAATGCCAGATACTCAATCAGTATAGATTTTTAAAGGGCATGATTAAATTGAATACATACTAGAAAAAACTAAACCAAACTGTCATCCTGAGCCTGTCGAAGCATAATTTACTATAAAGCAATAGGTCTTCGACAAGCTCAGACTGACAAATCAGGTATACCTAGGGCTTTTTAGACAGTCTCTTGTTTGTATAGATATTCTAATTCATCTATGCATGCAGTGGTCTGCTATCGGTAGCATCCAATGCAGCCTCTTTTACAGCTTCAGCATAGGTTGGGTGTGCATGACTCATACGTGAAATATCTTCAGCGCTGGCCCTGAATTCCATTGCGGTAACAGCTTCAGCTATCAAATCGGCTGTACGTGCTCCGATCATGTGAATTCCTAATACTTCATCTGTTTCAGCATCAGCTAAAATTTTCACAAAACCATCGATATCCATACTGGCTCTTGCCCTTCCTAAAGCTCTCATTGGGAATTGCCCTGATTTATATTTTACCCCGGCTTCTTTTAGTTGCTCTTCCGTTTTTCCTACGGCAGCCACCTCGGGCCATGTATAAACTACTCCGGGAATTAAATTGTAATCGATATGCGGTTTCTGACCGGCTAAAGTTTCAGCGACCAAAACGCCTTCTTCTTCGGCTTTGTGTGCCAACATCGCTCCTTTGATCACATCTCCAATGGCGTAGATATTGGAGACATTAGTCTGTAAATGATCGTTCACTTCCACCTGCCCTCTATCGTTGAGTTTCACACCGGCTTTATTGGCGTTCAACCCATCTGTATATGGACGTCTTCCTACAGCTACCAAACAGTAATCCGCTTCAAAAGATACTTCTTTTTCTTTTTTGTCGTCAGCCTTGATGGTCACTACATCCCCTTTTCGGCTTACTTCTTTTACTTTGTGTTTTGTATAGAACTTGATGCCTCTCTTTTTCAACGATTTTTGAAGTTCTTTAGACAAGGCTCCATCCATACCGGGAATAATCCTATCCATGAACTCCACTACAGAAACTTCAGCTCCCAATCGGCTGTACACTTGTCCTAATTCCAAACCGATAACACCACCACCAATGATCACAAGATGTTTTGGAACCTCTTTCAGTTTTAAAGCTTCGGTTGAAGTGATAATACGTTCCTTATCAATTTCAATAAAAGGCAAAGCCGAAGGCTTAGAACCTGTAGCGATAATCGTATGCTTAGCCTCTATCTCTTCTGTTTTTTTATCTTTTTTGATTTCAATATGTGTAGCATCCTTAAAGCTTCCCATTCCGTGGTAAACATCGATCTTGTTCTTATCCATCAAAAAATCAATTCCCTTCGTGGTTTGATCGACCACCCCTTGTTTACGGGCAATCATTTTTTCAAGGTTTATCTTTACGTCTCCCGGAATTTCGATTCCGTGTTCTTCAAAATGACTTACAGCATCTTCATAATGGTGAGAAGAATCCAAAAGTGCTTTCGACGGAATACAACCTACATTCAGGCAGGTTCCCCCTAAGGTATCATATTTTTCGATTATGGCTGTTTTCATACCCAGTTGCGCACAGCGAATGGCTGCAACATAGCCTCCGGGTCCCGAGCCTATTACGGCTACATCGTATGAGTTCATATTATGTTTTTAGAATGACTTTAACTTTAATTATATGGAGAAACAAAAATACAAATGTTTTACGGGACGGCAACATCCTATCATTTTAAAAATCATAAGACATCACAACAAGAACGTTATAATAATAACTTGATGGGGAGTCAGGAGTCAGGAGTCTGAAGCCCGAAGTCGGAAGTCAGGAGTCCGAAGTCGAAGTAATAATCTTAAAATAAGACGTTTATCATCAACTCACCCACATGAAACGTATATATAAGTAACGGGTGAAACCATAACAGGGCTATAATAGAGGGGGTGTATATATCAAACACGCTATATATACGATATATATACGGCATATATACGGTATAAATACGTTATAACTATATCTTATCCGTGGAGTATCTAAGAGTATGACCCTTCCCTGATCTTTATGTTATAAAAACTTGGAGGTCTTTAATCTTAGAGGCTAAATACAGTGGTGTTTTTTACTTCTTCGATCATAAAAATGCTATGGGTACTTCCTATGTGTTTTAAGGAGGTCAGTTTTGAAGTCATAAAATCGCGATAGGCAGGCATATCAGCCACGTTCACTTTTAAAATATAGTCGTAGTCCCCACTTACGTGATAACATTCTAAAACTTCAGGAAGTTTAATCACCTCATTTTCAAATCCGATGACATGTTCTTTGGAGTGTTGTGTTAAACGGACATGACAGAAAACAACAAAGGATTTATTAATCTTCTTTTTATCCAATAATGCCGTGTATCCCTTTATTACTCCTCCTTTTTCAAGTTTTCTAATACGTTCGTAAACCGCAGTTTTAGAAAGATTTAGCTGTACCGACAGTGCTTTTGTGGTCTGTTTGGCATCTTCTTGAAGTAATTCTAATAAGGATTTATCTGTTGCATCTAGTTTCATCTGCTCAGTTTTTTTGTAAAGTGAATATTGTTCGCTTTACCAGATTCATTTTAGCAAAAATAAGAACATATATCTTTAATATTAATAACATATAGAAAATTAAACTAATTTATTACATATATATTGATTTTTAATCTTAATAATGTTTATTTTAAAGTACATAAATCTAAATCAATTACAATGAAATTCAATCCAGCAGACCGCATACAAGATCTACAATATTTTGGCGAATTTGGAGGCGTAAACCCATCCATATCAGATTCATCCACTTACACCTTTCTATCTGCCAAAACGATGTTTGACACCTTTGAAGGAAACACAGAAGGCTGTTACCTATACAGCAGGCACTCCTCCCCTTCAAATTTATACCTCGGAGAAGCCATGGCGGCCCTTGAGGGGACTGAAACAGCTAACGTCACCGCAAGCGGAATGGGAGCTATTTCTGCTGTCATTATGCAGTTGTGTAATGCAGGCGACCATATTGTTTCCAGCCGAACAATTTACGGGGGCACCTATGCTTTTATGAAAAATTTTCTTCCAAAGTTCAATATTAAAACATCGTTTGTAGATACCACCAATATCGAAAAAGTAGAAGCCGTCATTACAGAAAACACCAAGGTCTTATATTGCGAAACTATCAGTAATCCGCTCTTGGAAATCACCGACATCAAAGCATTGGCCGCTCTTGCAAAAAAACACAATCTTCCTTTGGTCGTAGACAACACCTTCTCCCCGCTTAGCGTAGCTCCGGCAACATTGGGAGCCGATATTGTCATCCATAGTTTGACCAAATTTATAAACGGAAGCAGTGATGCCGTAGGTGGTGTTGTTTGCGGGACAACTGATTTTTGTTTAGGTCTGAAAGATGTTAACGACGGTGCCGGAATGCTTTTGGGAAGCACAATGGACAGCTTAAGGGCTGCTTCCATTTTAAAAAATATGCGTACACTGCACATCAGAATAAAAAAACACAGTGAAAATGCAATGTATTTAGCTGAAAATTTTGAAAAAAACGGATTGAAAGTGGTTTATCCCGGGCTGAAATCACACACAGGACACAAAACAATGAAAAAGCAAATGAACCAAGAATATGGTTTTGGAGGTATGCTCACCGTCGATGTAGGCTCCTTGGACAAAGCCAATAAATTGATGGAAATGATGCAAGAAAAGAATCTTGGATATTTGGCTGTAAGTCTCGGTTTTTACAAAACATTATTCAGTGCTCCAGGCAGTTCCACTTCTTCTGAAATCCCTGAGGAAGAACAAAAGCAAATGGGATTATCTGATGGTTTGATTCGTTTTTCTATTGGGATAGATAATGATATAGAACGCACCTATGAACGTATGAAATCTTGCATGCAAGAACTAAAAATAGTAAACTGATAAGCTGTTAATCAGGTTATAATATAGTATTAAATTATTAATTTAAATAAAAATATTCAAAATACTGGTTTTAAACTATTTAAAAATTAATATATAAAATTTTCTACTAGCGTATGCAAGCAGAACTTGCATAACAATTCGTAAAATCGTAACATTACAACATCAAACATATTTAATGGAAGACGAAAAGATTAAGCAAAACAAAGAGCTCAACATTTGGGAAGCTCTTATCCCCGTTTTTATATTGGTTGCCCTTTTGGCATTTAATGTTTTTGTTTTTGGCGATGACGCCCTTAGTGGCTCCAATCAGTTTATCCTTTTGATTGGAGGTGCTGTGGCTGCTATCGTAGGTATTTTTAATAAGGTATCTTACGAGCAAATGCTGGAAGAAGTGGCCAATAACATTAAATCAACTGCCGGAGCTATTCTTATCCTGCTCTTTGTAGGAGCTTTGGCAGGCACTTGGCTCATCAGTGGCGTGATTCCTTCCATGATTTATTACGGTCTCCAAATTTTGAATCCGACTTTCTTTTTGGCGGCATGTGTAATCATTTGTGCTATTATTTCCATTGCAACAGGAAGCAGTTGGACCACCTCTGCCACCGTAGGTATCGCCTTGATAGGAATTGGCGACGCTTTGGGTATTTCTTTGGGGATGACTGCCGGTGCAGTAATATCCGGGGCGTATTTTGGTGATAAAATGTCTCCACTAAGTGACACCACCAACTTAGCGCCCGCCATGGCAGGAACTGACTTGTTTACGCACATTCGCTATATGGCATATACAACCGTTCCCACAATTGTCATTACGCTTATTATTTTTACTATCATAGGCTTAAATCTGGACACTTCGGCAACTCCCGATACAGCTTCGCTACTCACAACAATCGACGCATCATTCAACATATCACCCTGGTTGTTTATTGTTCCGGTGGTGGTTATTTTTCTGATTATTAAAAAGGCTCCGCCACTCTTAGCTTTATTAGTGGGAACCTTATTGGGCGGCGTTTTTGCTCTGTTTTTCCAGCCTGAAATCGTAAAAAGTATCACAGGCGCTCAAGACTTGACATTCATTTCAGGATATAAAGGAGTGATGAACGCCATAACAGTAGACACAGTAGTAGAAACCAATAATGAAAAACTAAACGACCTATTCTCCTCCGGTGGAATGGCAGGAATGTTAGGGACCATTTGGCTCATTCTTTGCGCGATGGTCTTTGGAGGCATCATGGATGCTATTGGTGCCTTGGCAAAAATCAGTAAAGCTCTTTTGACTGCTTTCGATTCAGTATTCGGACTCTTCGCAAGTACCGTAGCTAGTTGTTTAGCATTGAATGTAACGGCATCTGACCAATATTTGGCCATTGTCGTTCCCGGTAAAATGTATGCCAAAGCCTATAAGGACAAAGGTTTGGCCCCGGAAAACCTCAGTAGAACCCTGGAAGATTCTGGAACAGTCACCTCGGTTCTGGTGCCATGGAACACCTGTGGTGCGTATCAAAGTGGTGTTTTAGGAGTTGATACTACTGCATATATCGGATATGCCTTCTTCAATTATATAAGTCCGTTTATGACATTGCTCTATGCTGCCTTCAACATTAAGATCAAGCAATTGAAAGGGAAGATATAGATCGATTCCAGACACAACACTACTCTATTTTTATAACTGAAAATTACTCAAATTGCGGGATTTTTAGAGTTTCTTATGATAAAATGGCTCCATAAACGTCCTGATGAGTACCTGAAAAAGTAAAAAGTCATACTTTAAATATCCTCAATTATTAATACCTTTATAAACTCATTTAAAAGAGTTCCACACCAAAAAAAATAAAATCATTATGGCTACAGTAACATTAAAAGGAAATCAAATCCATACATCAGGGGAATTGCCTCAAAAAGGCAGTACAGCTCCCGATTTTTCATTAGTAAAAACAGACCTCTCCGCTACGTCCTTATCAGATTATAAAGGCAGCAAGGTAATTCTTAATATTTTTCCAAGTGTCGACACCGGGACTTGTGCTACCAGTGTGCGGACTTTCAATAAGGAAGCTTCAAAATTAGGAAACACAAAAGTGCTTTGTGTCTCAAGAGACCTCCCTTTTGCCTTGGGAAGATTTTGCGGAGCCGAAGGCCTGGAGAATGTCATTCCCGTATCCGATTTCAGGGCACATCAATTCGGAAAGGACTACGGACTTGAGTTCACCGACGGACCTTTGGAAGGGCTTTTAAGTAGAGTTATTATTGTTTTGGATGAAAATGGAAAAGTAATTCACACAGAACAAGTAGCAGAGATTGTTGATGAACCTGACTACAAATCCGCCTTGGTAGCGCTAAACGCTTAATGAAACGCAACAACACTATAAAAAGCATTGGGTACGCCTTAAAAGGGGCGTACCTGCTTTTAAAAACGGAGACAAGTATACAGATTCAAGCCATTATTGCTATTGTAATGACCATTGCCGGCTTCTACTTCCAATTGTCTTCCACAGAATGGATATTACAAATCCTAACTATTGCTTTGGTCATGAGTATCGAGGGGTTAAATACGGCCGTGGAAAAGATGGCCGATTTCATTCATCCTGAACACCACCACAGGATCGGTTTTATAAAAGACATTGCCGCCGGAGCTGTTTTTATAGCTGCCGTAGCCGCCATAATTATCGGGGCTATTATCTACATTCCCAAAATATTTTAAAAATATAAATAGAAACTGTACGTTTGTAATTTGTATTTTTGCTTTTAAATGTAAATGTAGCCAATGGCCAAAAAAAAGACCAAAACAAATAAAAAATCTGCTTCTAAAAAACTTCCGAAAAACAAGATTTCCAATCAGCATAAAATCATTCTTGGAAGCTTGTTAATGCTCCTAAGTATTGCTTGTGTTATCGCTTTTATTTCTTTTTTTTCCACTTGGCAAGAAGATCAAAGCTTACTTAAAGAATTTGGAGATCGCCAAGCTGAAGCCAAGAACTGGCTCAATAAATTCGGGGCATCTGTCAGTCATTTGTTTATTTACAGAGGTTTTGGAATAGCGGCTTTTATTTTTCCGATACTCCTCTTTCAAACGGGGCTACACCTCTTCCTTAACCTTCCGTTTAAAAAATTGGTTAACAGATGGTTTTGGGGAATCATCATAAGTATTTGGTTGGCCATTCTATTTGGTTTTTTTGCAGAAAGTGCTCCGCTTCTCGGTGGTGTTGTTGGTTTTGAAATGAACGATTTCCTTCGTGCATATATCGGTAAGATTGGTATTGGTTTATTGTTGTTGTTTATTCTGATCAGTTATTCGGTAATCCGTCTGGGTATAACTCCACAAAAGATAAAATCCTTATTCCAATCCACTCAAAAGGAATTCGACGCCGCTTTTAGATCAAGTAAAAAAGAGAAAACTGAAACAAGCTCTTCTGAAAAAACAGAAGAAGCTGTTACCGGTACAACCACTCTTCAACCGGAATCGACAACAAATTTAAATACAGATGCTGACACCACTTCTGATGTCGATATAGAAAATTCCTTCGAAATCAAATTAAACAAAGAGGAAGAAGAAGCCCCTACCCTGAAAAAAACAGGAAAAGAAGAAGATAGTGAACTGAAAATTGAGGTTAAAAAGGTAGAGGAAGAAAAAGAGGTCACCGATACCGATAAGCTATCGAACAAACTGGTAAAAGATTTTGGTGAGTTCGACCCAAAATTGGCTTTGAGCAATTATAAATTCCCTACCCTCGAACTTTTAAACGATTATGGAGCGGGAAGCATTACCATCGACCAAGAAGAACTTGAAGAAAACAAAAACAGGATTGTCGATACGCTAAAAAACTATAAGATCGAAATATCCCAAATAAAAGCTACCATTGGTCCAACAATTACTTTATATGAAATTGTTCCTGCTGCCGGAATTAGAATTTCCAAGATCAAAAACCTTGAGGATGATATTGCGCTTTCATTAGCGGCTTTGGGAATTCGTATCATTGCCCCTATCCCCGGAAAAGGAACCATAGGTATTGAGGTGCCCAACAAAAAATCGAGCATTGTTTCCATGCGATCGGTTATCGCCTCCAAAAGGTTTCAAAATGCTGAAATGGAATTGCCTATTGCTTTTGGGAAAAGCATCAGTAATGAAACTTTTGTGGTGGATCTTGCCAAAATGCCTCACATGTTGATGGCCGGTGCCACCGGGCAAGGTAAATCGGTTGGTTTGAACGCTATCCTGACCTCCCTCCTATACAAAAAACACCCGGCGGAGGTGAAATTTGTGCTGGTAGACCCCAAAAAGGTAGAACTTACGTTATACAACAAAATAGAGCGTCATTATTTGGCGAAATTACCAGATACTGAAGATGCGATCATTACAGACAATACCAAAGTGATTAATACCCTGAATTCTCTTTGTATTGAAATGGACAACCGTTATGAACTGTTGAAAAAAGCAATGGTTCGTAACCTTAAAGAATATAACGCTAAATTTAAAGCACGAAAGCTGAATCCAAATGACGGACATCAATTCCTGCCTTATATCGTATTGGTTATTGATGAATTTGCCGACCTTATTATGACAGCCGGTAAAGAAGTGGAAACGCCTATTGCCCGTTTGGCACAGTTAGCAAGGGCTATCGGAATCCATTTGATTATCGCTACACAGAGGCCTTCAGTAAACGTAATTACCGGTATTATCAAAGCCAATTTCCCGGCCAGGGTTGCTTTTAGGGTTACTTCTAAAATTGATTCCAGAACCATTTTGGATTCCCCGGGGGCTGATCAGCTTATTGGACGTGGAGATATGCTTTTCACACAAGGAAACGATCTCACAAGATTGCAATGTGCCTTTGTAGACACTCCTGAAATTGACAAAATAACCGATTTTATAGGATCACAACGTGCATATCCTGACGCACATCTGTTACCGGAATATGTAGGGGAAGAGTCTGGCACAGGAGTTGATGTAGATATAGCAGAACGCGACGCACTGTTCAGGGATGCCGCCGAAGTGATCGTTACAGCACAACAGGGTTCTGCCTCCTTATTGCAACGAAAACTGAAACTGGGGTACAACCGAGCCGGGCGAATCATCGACCAATTGGAGGCTGCGGGAATCGTAGGGCCATTTGAAGGCAGCAAAGCCAGACAGGTTTTAGTGCCCGATATGGTAGCTTTGGATCAGTTGTTGAGTGATGAAGCTAATCAGTAGTTGATATAATTTAGTCAACTACCTCGGAGCAAGTCTGTCTACGAGCCGTCGCCAAAGGCAGCCGAGACACCCACCTGAATGACACAGTCGGGTTAAGCAGAAAAAACTTAAAATAACTAACATTAAACAGTTATCCTGAGCACAGTCGAAGGATTATACCTTGAACTTTAAATAAAATATAAAGAAAAGAGACATGAAAAAGATCGGATTTTTAATAGCATCGTTAGTAATTACCTTATCAGTAAACGCCCAAAACGACAGTAAGGCTAAAGCTTTGCTCGACGAGGTTTATAACAAGGTAAAAAGCTATGACAACATATTTATCGATTTTAAATATGCATTAGACAATAATGCTGAAGACATCCATCAAGAAACCCGCGGGGATGTGACCCTCCAAAAAGAAAAATACCTTTTTAATTACATGGGCGCTACCAAAATGTTTGATGGAGAAAAAACATATACACTGATTCCTGAAAATGAGGAGGTTGTTATTGAAAGTGAAGTTGATGATGAAGGTGATGTGATCACTCCGTCAAAAATGCTTACTTTCTATCAGAAGGGATTCAACTACAAAATGGATATTCTACAAAATGTAAAAGGACGAAAAATCCAATATGTAGAATTGACACCTATTGACAGTAATTCAGAAATCAAACAGATTTTATTAGGAATAGATGCTCACACCAAACACATCTATAACCTGATTCAAACTGGAAAAAATGGCACAAAGACGACCATTACTGTTAATTCTTTTAAAACAAACCAACCTCTTTCAAAATCCTTGTTTATTTTTGATGAAGCCAAGTATGAAGATGAAGGGTATTATATCATAAGAAATTAAGCTTTGAAGATATTAGATAAGTATATTTTATCGAGGTTTCTCTATAATTTCATCAGTTCTTTTGTGATACTGATGTTCATTTTTATTTTTCAGGCGATTTGGTTTTTTATAGACGAATTTGCCGGAAAGGACATCGATTTGGTTATCGTAGGGAAGTTTTTATTCTACTACTCCCCTAACCTTGTCCCCAATGTGTTGCCACTTACAATTTTGCTGGCATCTATCATGACGTTTGGGGCTATGGCCGAGAACTATGAATTTGCTGCCATGAAAGCCTCGGGCATTTCGCTGTATCGAGCCATGCGAGGGCTTATCATCTTCATTACCTTTTTAAGTATAGGAACTTTCTTTTTTGCCAACAATATTATTCCTGCCGCTGAATACAAATCGTATAACTTGCGAAGGAATATCGCCCAACTAAAGCCAGCCATGGCTATTACGGAAGGGGTTTTTAGTACTGTAGGGGAAGATATCAGCATGAAAGTAGATGATAAACACGGTGAAGATGACCGACAGTTGAGCAATGTCATTATCCATCAACTTTCCGATGGTGGCATGAACAACAAAGTTATAAAATCTGTAGACGGTGAATTGATCAGTAGTGAAGCTTCTAATATCCTGAAATTAGCGCTCATAGACGGAAATTATTACGAAGACATAAAAACCGAAGACCGCGACAAACGCGACAATTATCCATATGCAAAGGCCAATTTTGAGAAATATACCATGTATATGGATCTTTCTAAGCTAAATGATGTTGATCTGGAAGAACAAAAAGTTAAAAACACCTTTAAAATGCTCAATGTAAAAGAGCTTGATTATGCCATCGATTCTATAAAAGAAGACCATAGAAAGATATTTAACAATTTTGGAGAGAATGTATATAAAAGATCAGGAGCTGCCAACCTAAACCTAAACCCCAGAAGGGTAAACAAAAACAAAAAAACGCCTCCCGTAAAAGCTGAAAAAATAAAAGAAACGATTGCTCAGGAGAAAGAAAAAGAAAAAACTGATGTAGTGTTTAAGGGGAGTATAGACAGTATCATCAACCTGTTTGAAGTTTACAGGAAAAACCAACTGGTAGATATGGCGATAAACACCATAAGAAATACCAAATCGACCCTTGCAGGAAAAAAATGGGATCTCAACAGAAGGATCAAGCTTTACAACAGTCACATTCTTTCTTTACATCAAAAATACTCCTTGCCATTTGCCTGCTTTATCCTGTTTTTTGTAGGTGCACCACTGGGTGCCATCATTAGAAAAGGAGGGTTGGGCTTACCCATGGTTTTGGCCATCGGTCTTTTTCTGACCTATCACTTCATTCGTATTTTTGCCAAAAACTATTCAGAAGACGGAAGTATACACCCTATTATCGGGGCATGGATGGCGACAGTTATTATGCTTCCCTTAGGAATTTTCTTAACGCGAAGAGCTACAGCAGACAAGGCTCTGTTTGATTCCAGCAACTTTATAGAAAAAATATCAAGTTTCTTCAGATTCTTTAAGAAAAAGGAACCGAAAACATCAAATTAAGTATCTTTGATAAAATTTTGCAATGAATACAAATACAGCAATGGCTGCATCAGATATTAAACTCAATACCATAGAAGAGGCTATAGCCGATATCCGCAAAGGAAAAGTTATCATTGTTGTAGATGATGAGAACAGGGAAAATGAAGGCGATTTTGTTGCTGCGGCAGACATGGTAACTCCTGGAGTGATCAATTTTATGGCAAAATACGGTCGTGGATTGATCTGTACCCCACTAACTGAAAAGCGATGTCAAGAACTTGATTTACACCCCATGGTAGGAAACAATACCGACCCCATGGAAACCGCCTTTACCGTATCGGTCGATCTGAGGGGAAAAGGTGTAACCACCGGAATTTCTGCAGGGGACAGAGCCAAAACAGTAAAAGCATTACTCGATCCCAACACCAAATCCTTTGAATTGGCACGACCGGGACATATTTTCCCTTTGGTAGCCAAAGAAGGAGGAGTGTTAAGACGTACAGGACACACTGAAGCCGCGATTGACTTTGCTCGTCTGGCCGGACTTAAACCCGCCGGGGTTATTGTTGAGATCATGAACGAAGATGGCTCCATGGCTCGTCTTCCGGAACTGTATGAGGTAGCCCAAAAGTTAGATCTAAAGATCGTTACCATTGAAGATTTAGTGGCCTACAGAATGCAACACGATAGCCTGATCGAGAGAAAAGAAGATTTTGATGTTGAAACCCGCTTCGGAAAATTCAGATTAAGAGCTTATAAACAGACTACAAATAATCAAATTCACATCGCCCTTACAAAAGGAACATGGAAGGTTGACGAACCGGTATTGACCCGTATCAATTCTACCTTGGTCAACAATGATATTTTAGGGACCCTAACCAACAACGCCGATAAAAAACTGGACGATATGTTCAAGTCTTTAAATCGGGAAGGGGCAGGCGCTATTGTTTTTATCAATCAAGAAAGTCATTCTTTAAATCTCCTGAACCGATTGGCAGGTCTGAAAAAATTGCAGGCTGAAGGGAAAGGAGTAATAAAAGCTCCAAAAATCATCATGGACGCCAAAGATTTTGGGATTGGAGCTCAAATTTTACACGACCTCGATATTTCAAAAATAAAATTGATGTCCAATTCCTCACAAACAAAAAGAGTGGGAATTATTGGCTACGGACTGGAAATAGTTGAATATGTAAATTATTAAGGTTATTTTGGGTGGTAAAACATCCCCAATATGACACAAAATAAAACAGCAGGCACTGTAAACTACAAACTCATCATTGCCGGAATCCTGTTTTTTATAGGCTTTGTACTGTTTATCAATCTCGATCCCGAGAATCCACAACTCACTTATACTGCCGCTATTGGTTTGCTTATGGCCTTTTGGTGGATCACCGAAGCCATTCCTATTGGAGCTACCTCCTTGCTCCCACTCATTCTCTTTCCTTTGTTTGGTATTTTAGACGGAAAGCTGGTTTCTGAAAGCTATATCAACTACATCATTTTCTTGTATATCGGGGGATTTATCATGGCGCTTACCATTGAAAAATGGAATCTGCACCAGCGTATCGCTCTCAAAATCCTGTCAGTTCTCGGTGGAAGTCCCTTTAGGATCCTTCTCGGTTTTATGTTTGCTTCTGCTTTTTTATCGATGTGGATGAGCAATACCGCAACAGCCATGATGATGCTTCCCATTGTCCTATCCGTTATTACAACTTTAAACACCATTTATGCTGAACAAGATATGGGGAATTACAGTAGCGGTTTGCTTTTAGGGGTTGCCTATGGATGTTCCATAGGTGGTATATCCACATTGGTGGGCACTCCTCCCAACCTTTCGTTTATTAGGATTTATGAAATTATGTTTCCCGAAAATCCTTCTATCAGTTTTGGGAATTGGTTTGTCTTTGCGCTACCCATAAGTTTTATCATATTCACTATCACCTTATGGTATTTATATCTTCTGTTCAAACCCAAAAACGCATTGCAAAAACTTCCTCCTGATTTTTATACTGAACAATATAAATCTTTAGGAAAAATAACCCCGGAAGAGAAAAGGGTTTTAGTGCTTTTCATCACTCTCATCATTTTATGGATTTTTAGGGCTGATATTTCTATTGGAAATTTTGTCGTCCCCGGTTGGAGTAATCTGCTAAATACACCGGAATATATCAACGACGGAAGCATTGCCATTTTTATGGCAGTTCTCCTTTTTATGATTCCGTCCACCACAAAAAATAAAGCCTTGGCCAATTGGGATATCGCACTTCGCATTCCATGGCAGATTGTACTATTGTTTGGCGGCGGATTTGCACTAGCAAGTGGATTTGTAGAAAGTGGGCTCTCCAACTACCTCGGAAATGTTATTATCACTTCCGTAGAAGCCACACCCAACCAATTTATGGCTATTATCACAGCAACCATGAGCATTCTTACCGAATTTACCAGCAATGCTGCTACCACAGAAATGATGTTGCCCATTGTTGGAGGTTTGGCCAACGAATTGAATGTCAATCCGCTTTTATTGATGATTCCCGTGACCTTGGCCGGATCTATGGCATTTATCTTTCCGATCGCCACCCCTCCAAACGCTATTATCTACGGTGCCGGAAAGTTGACTATAAAACAAATGGCAACGACCGGTTTTGTTTTAAACATCATTGCCATTATTGTGATTTGTTTGATGACTCTGTTTTGGGGAGCTTTAATTTTTAACTTTTAGCCCTCTAAGCTCGGTTTTATTATCGGGCTTATCCCTGTGAAATATTCCTGAAGGAATTTCACGGGACTTACCCCAAGGTAATTGATTTTACCGATTGAACCACTTCTTTTATTTTTGTAGCTCTCGCTTTTGTTTCTTCTTCAGTCCATCCCAGTTTAATGAGCACACAAACAGCACGTCCCAACCAGTAATCTGACTGACTAAAATCTTTGCTATGGTAATCCGGTAGGCCGTTAAGTACTTCCTCAGGGAGTTTCCCTAAGCTGGTTTTATTTTTTAGATGATCCCATTTTTTGACATAGTGCCAATTGTTATCAAACCAATAAAAACAACCATCAACGCCGTTTTTACCTAATGCTTTATGTGTATTCCTTGCCGTTTCTTCATCCGGAAGGAAGAAGGTCAAAAAAGAATAGTTTTCTTCTCCTTCATCGGGAACACGTCTCATCGTAACTCCTTGAATATCAATTAAAGCCTCTCTTAAAATAGTATAATTTTTCTTCTGAATAGCTAAAAAATCATCCAATCTGCTTATTTGAGCCAAACCAACCGCCGCATTCAATTCTGAAATCCTAAAATTATAACCCAAAAAAGGATGGGTTTCCGCACCACGGTCTTTTCCCACATGATCATGTCCGTGATCTGAATAATGATCGGCATGGGTAGCATAAGTCTCATTATTTGTTATAATCGCCCCTCCTTCTCCACAAGTAATGGTCTTTACATAATCGAAAGAAAAACAGCCTAAATCACCATAACTTCCCAATGGTTTTCCGTCATAACTTCCACCGATGGCCTGACAAGCATCTTCCAACAACAACAAATCGTGTTGCTCACAAATGGCTTTCAGTTCTTTCAGCTGTGCCATAGAACCACACATGTGTACAGGCATCACCACTTTAGTTTTTGGCGTAATGGCCTCTTCCACCTTTTCAGGATCAAGTGTAAGCGTATCATCTATATCCACTAAAACGGGCACAGCCCCCAAAGCGATAATGGATTCAAAACTGGCAACAAAGGTAAAAGTAGGCATGATTACCTCGTCCCCTGCCCCTATTCCGGCACTCGCGAGTGCTATAGTCAATGCAGAAGTCCCACTGCTCACTAATTGCGTATGTTTAACTTGCATACGTTCAGAGATGGCTTTTTCCAACTCCACAGCCTTCCAATGTCCGTTTCGCATGCCATCAAATCCGTAGCGCATCAAAACGCCACTTTCCAAGACATCATTTACATGTTTTCTCTCTAAATCACCAAAAAGTTCAAATCCAGGCATATCAGTATTTTTTAATCCCACTAAGTGGGTTTAATTCCCCGACGCCCTGCGTCGAAATGAATTAAGGTTTGTCCATTTTAATACCTCGCTAACCTGTTCTTTGTCAGCAAACAGGCTTATTCCTGAGGTAATTGATTAAATAAAGAAACAAAATTATGGAAAAGCAAGCGTTTTATAAAGCTATTTTGATGTTTGTTATTTGCCTCTTGGCAAACTGAAAAGATCAAGATAGTTCCACAACGCTATCGCTCATCGGTTTACGTACTTTTTTAAATTCGGCAAACATATCGTCTTCTGCACGGTAGCCTACCGGCATAACCAAAACCGACCTTAAATGTTTCTCATTTAAATTCAGAAGTTTGTCATAAGTCTCCGAGGAGAATCCCTCCATTGGACAGGCATCTATGTTTTCCACCGCACAAACCGTGAGTAAATTTCCCATTGCGAGATAAACCTGCTTTTCTGCCCACTGCTGTATCTCCTCTGCAGTTTTATTTTCAAAATCCTCAATCAGGAAATTCTGAAAAGGTTCAAGAACCTTTTCGGGCGTATTCCTAATGTTCTTTACCCTTTCGAAATATTTTTTAATATAATCAGCTCCAATATTTTGTTCTACACAAAACACCAAAAGATGGGACGCGTCTTCCACCTGCGGTTGATTCCACGAGTGTTCTTTTAATTTCGATTGTAAAGCCCTATCATTTATTATAAGTAATTTAACCGGCTGCAATCCGTATGAAGTTGCCGTTAAATTGAATGCATTTTTTAAAATTTCCAGTTTATTTTTAGGCAATGCTTTATTCGGATCAAACTTTTTGGTGGCATAGCGCCATTCTAACGCTTTGATGATATTCATTTTCAATCTGTTTTACACAAAAATACATTTTAAATTTATTGATGCCTCACATTCTTAGCTTTCAAAAAAATTATAGTGCTGATTTACAGCTAAAAATATTTTTTAGTCAAAAAAAGTCCGTTTTCGTCTTTTCGAATTAAAAAAAGGTTTCTATATTTGCACCCGCCTACGCAAAATACTATTGCTTTGGCGGGAAATTCCGTTAAAAAGGCCAAAATTACTGGAGAAATGGCAGAGTGGTCGAATGCGGCAGTCTTGAAAACTGTTGAGGGTCACACCTCCGGGGGTTCGAATCCCTCTTTCTCCGCAAAAGAAAACCCGCACCAAAAAGGTGCGGGTTTTTTGTTTTTCAAAACAAAGGAAACTTGTTTCCATTTGTTTGTGGAGGAAAACAAAAAAACCAGCGCACGTAGTGCGTGTGGTTTTCATGCTTGCTCAGGATTACCTGTCAGGATCATGCTAATAATCCCTTTGCAGTAAATTTCATTTTTAAAGTTTAAACTATTTTACTTGTCGTAGGCTGCCTTCAATTCGTCCACATTCAACTTTTTCATACGGTTGATGGCTTCAAACAATTTTTGCCACTTTTCAGGTTCGTCGAGAGCCAATTTTTCGGTAAGGAACTCGGGCACAATTTGCCAAGACACCCCAAACTTGTCCTTGAGCCAACCACATACAGATTCACTGCCTTCTTCGGTAAATTTATCCCAGAAATAATCTACTTCCTTCTGGTCCTTACAATTTACATAGAACGAGATGGCCTCGCTGAAAGGCATATCCTTTTCGGTACCGTTGTCCATTAGCATAAAGGTCTGACCTGTCAACCGGCATTGAGCGTGCTTGACCATTCCTTCGGGAGCGGGGTCGCCCGCATTGTATTTTGCTATTCCATCCGAGGATGAGTTCCTAAAAATGGACATATAGTGGTTCATCGCCTCTTCAGCATTTCCACGCTGTTGTCCGGAATACATCACGAGCGGACAAATACGCTGCCCCACGTCTTCCAATTTTCCTTTCATCAATTGCCATGAAACCCCAAATCGGTCGGTGACCCAACCATAACGCTCGCTCCAGTCATAGCTGTCAAGAGGCATCAAGGCTTGCCCGCCATCTATTAGTCGGTTCCATACTGTATCCACTTCGGCATCGGTTTCAAAGACAGCAAAAAAAGAGATGGAGGGATTGAATTTAAACAATGGACCTGCGTCGAAAGCACAAAACTGTAATCCGTCCAAGGTGAATACAGCTTGTTGTACAGTATCGGGTTTGGTAGATTCGGGTGGAAATGGTGTTTTCTCCGGCCATTTTTTCAATTGAGTAATTGACGAATTTGGAAAAATGGAAACATAAAAGTTCACCGCTTCTTCCGCTCTATCATCGAACCAAAGAAATGGCGTGATTTTCTGTGTTGTTTTAAAAGTGTCCATAACGTTATGATTTTTGTTTTCAAATTTTGTTAAACGATTGGGCGGAACTTTTTTTGCAATGAAACAGCCAATGGTGCCCGTATTTATCGGTAAGCCCGCCAAACAGTTCTCCCCAAGGGGTTTCCTGCAAGGGGTGGGTCGTATTTCCACCAGCTTTCAGGTTTTTGTAATAGGTTTTGATCCCATCTTCATCGTTACAGTCCAATAAAATAGAAACCGAATTGCCCCGCAATACTTCTTTATCCACCATATCGGTGCCCATCAGAATCAAATCATCTTTTTTTAGGGATGCCTGTACGATATAAACTTTCATACCCTCGGGCAGCTTTTCCGTTTTAGGAGATTCTCCCAACGTCTGAAAATGCAATTCCCCACCAAGGCATTCCTGATAAAATTCCATCGCTTCCTTGCAATTTCCATTAAACGTAAGGTATATGATCAGTTGTCCCATGTTCTTTCTGTCATTGTTTTCTTGCACTACATTTTTTGTTGGTTGACCTTTTTGGCTGTTTAAATTTATGGTGCGACTTTAACCGCATCGACCTCTGGACTGACGGCTTTATTGATTTTGTGGTAATAGCGGTAGGAGACCAACAAAATTGCCAGTATAATCAATGGAAAAATCGCATTAAATCCGAACCCGTCAACGACCCAATTACTGATACAAGCAAATAAGAAGTTAAAAGTAAAACCCGCGTATGCCCATTCCTTTAACCATTTAGGTACAATTGGAATGACCAGGATCAAAGCCCCGAGTACTTTAAAAACTACAAGGGCAGTACCAAAATATTCAGGGTAACCCAAATGGCGGACGCCTTCTTTTGCAAGTTCCGTTTGAGAGGTCAGTGCCGGCATTACACCTTCAAAAAGGAAGATAATGATTGTTGCCGTCCAAAATATAATTTTGTTAGTTTTCATTTTGCTATTGTTTTTTATGTTAATATTTATTTTTTAGTCAATGCCTTCTGCATACTTTTTAAAATTGTCCAGAATGGCCTGCCAACCGTCCCGCTGCATTTCAATGGGGTTTTGGGTTTCGGCGTCGAAGGTGCTGACTATTTCCGTTTGCCCATCCTGTTCCTTAAAGTCCACTTCCACTTTTCGCCCGTCGCCAAGAGTGTAAGCAATTCGTTTATGTGGTACTATTTCATCATAAGTGCCTCCAAAGTCAAAACCGAAACTCCCGTCCTTCGCCTCCATTCTTGAAAGAAATGCTCCACCAACCCTCAAATCATTTTCCGCATGGGGAGTATGCCAGTCTTCTGATGGTGTGTTCCACTTTACAATATGTTCTGGACCCGACCATAGATCCCATACCTTTTTTGCAGATGTGTTTACTGTGTTTTTTACTGTAATTCGTTCCATGATATGTGTTTTTAAATGTTTACAGTACAAATTTGCGAACATTAATTTAAAGTATTCGGGTATGATAACGGCTAATCTGAGGGTTGATCCCGCCAAACTTTTTATATTTGAAGTATGAAAAACATAGCCATATTAGTCCCCGAATCGGCAGTCGCCGAAGGTGTAACCGGTCCCCGTTACCTATTTACCACGGCGAATCAATTTTTACAGGCCGCTGGAAAGAAAGCCTTATTTAATGTGCAATTGGTAGGTAGCCAAAAGGAGGTACGGGTGCAAGACGGGTTCTATTCCATTTCAACAGATGTGCTTTTGGAAAATGCAGGACAAGCCAACCTTGTCATCGTGCCACCTGTTTTTGGTGATATGGAAAATTCGATCACGCTGAACGAAGCCGCCCTTCCATGGATAGCCCATCAATATAAAAACGGGGCGGAAGTGGCCTCATTATGTGTAGGTGCTTTTTTGTTGGCTTCCACCGGACTTTTGGACGGAAAAAAATGCTCTACGCATTGGGCCTACTACAACGAGTTCAAGGAACGGTTTCCCGAAGTGGAAGTAGTGGATGGAGGCGTTATTACCGAAGAAAACGGTATTTATTCCAGTGGTGGGGCGAACTCATTGTGGAACCTATTGCTTTATATACTGGAAAAATATACGGACAGGGAGACGGCAATATTGGCCTCCAAATATTTTGCCATCGATATCGACAGGGAAAGCCAGTCTGCCTTTATGATGTTTACGGGACAGAAAGGTCATAACGATGAAGAAGTGAAAAAAGCACAGGAATACATAGAGGAAAATTATCAGGAAAAGATAACTGTGGACGAACTGGCCGAAATGGTGGCCGTAAGTCGCAGGAGTTTTGAACGGCGTTTTAAACAGGCTACCAACAACACGGTCATTCAATACCATCAACGGGTAAAAGTAGAGGCCGCCAAACGCAGCTTTGAATCCACCCGCAAGAACATTACTGAAGTGATGTTCGATGCGGGATATACCGATACCAAGGCATTCCGCAATGTGTTCAAGAAAATAACGGGTTTGACCCCAGTTGAATACCGAAACAAGTACAATAAGAATATATAGTTTCTAACCATAAACTTGACTGAACTCCCTGTCCGGTAAAATGAAGATTTTAAATCCTTACAGAGCTTTCCGGTACCCTTATTTTCCCGACAAGCCCATCGAGATTTTGCAATGACTTAGTAATGGTGGACTTTACCTTATCCTTATTTCTCAAATCGAACATGAGTTTCGAGAACAGATTTTTTTTGATATAATAGTCGAGGGTCAGTCTTGTTTTCCGGTCGCCTAGTTTTTTCAAAGTGTAATGTGAGAGTGTTTCCGTTCCCTCTTCTACTTCACTGAATTCTATCCTTTCTTTTTGATAGGAATAATGGTTAGCATAGGTGAAAGCTTCCCCACGGTCTGAAATAATCTTACATCGCAAACCGATTCTGGGGAGAAAATGGTTTTCGACCTGCACGTTCTTTACACCCTGCATCCAACGGGACCGGTAATTGAAATCCGCTGCGGCATGCAATAAGGTAATGATATCTGTTTTGTATTCCCTTGTAAATGTGAGTACCTTGGTTTTTTCGGTCAGGTCTAGTTTTTGGATCGGGTCTTGGGGAAGTTGCTCTTTAAGGGGGCCTAGTTGGGCATAGCGGAACGCTATCGGACCTTCTTCAGTAAGCTTTTTACTATCGCGCCATGCTATCCATTCGTCCAGATCAGATAGAGGATTGTTTTTTGCAAGCTCGGCCGTAACCAACCAGTACTCGTGGTTTGCTATATCATTTTTAAGGAGCCGATGAGCCACTATGATATCCTTGCCGATCAGCTTATTAAAATCCTTGACCTTATATCCGGTAAATTCCCCGTAGTGGGTAATGACTTTTAAGGTAAGTCCAATGGCGGACATGCAGGCCTTACATTGGCAATAACGCCTATTTTCATAGGTCATCAGATTTTTGTGAAATGCTTCGAACATTCCCTTTACCTGCCCATAAACTTCTTTCAAAGGCGGGCGTTCTCCGAATTTATAGAATAAAATGGCATCGCCCTCGATTTCGGAAACGGTAAGACCTGTGTGGTTGGCATCGATCAGAATTTCCAATAGTTCGCCTATAATGAGGCGGCTATGCTCAATTTCCATTTCGCTCACAAAACGTGAAAACCCGCTAATGTCCGGTATAAATATCAGGCCCTTGTTTTCCACTATCCAGCTTTTTAGGACAATAAAGATACTGATTTAGACACGTATTTCATAGGTCATCCGCTTTTTAAGGAAGATAATGGGCAACTAATTTTTTCTGGGGCTTCCTGTATTTTCATCGCAGTATAAATAACCTTTGGGAGTAATAAAAAATTTCTTGAAACCGGCTATCCCCGAGGCAGAGCCTCGAGGAATTTTTTAGATATAAAAAATGAGTATAACCAGAAGGATGAAAGTAACTAGAACGTCTACTTAATAATTATAAACTCACTCCTTCTGTTCAGCTGATGTTCTTCCTTGCTACATTTTACCCCATTACCACAATCATTCAATAATTGAGTCTCTCCATATCCTTTAGCAGATAATCTTTCAGGAGCTATTCCTTTATCGATTAAATATTGCATGGTTGCTTTTGCCCGTTTGTCCGACAGCTGCATGTTATAGGCATCATTCCCCCTGCTGTCTGTATGAGAATGTATTGAAATTTTCATATCCGGAAATTGTTGCAATACGACTAATACTTTCTGTAAGTCCACTTCTGCATCAGGTCTTATGTTCCATTTATCAAAATCGAAGTAAATGTCCTTGATTCCTAAATATTCTGCAAGATCGAGTCCCTCAGTTATTGGGAATCTATCCCTTTGCAATTCGAAATTGATTTCCTGTTCTGGTACATCTTTTTGGGAAATGGCCTCATCGGTACTGAAATTTTCCTTTTCTGCCCTTAACCGGTATATTTGATATCTATCGGTCTCTTGGTCATACCTTCCTTCATTGTCAGTATGGATCTCTATTGCTTTACCTTCATCAGTAAAAAAAATGATTGTTGTTGCGGCAAGTGGTTCACGGGTATTCTTATCTATCACTTTTCCATAAATGCGAGCTTTTAACAGCTCTCTTATATCCTTTTGTTCTAAAAATGCGTAAATATCATCATATCCTTTCCCTCCTGTTCGATTAGAGCTTATAAATCCTTTATGGGTTCCAGTATCTATAGAAAATGCAAAATCGTCGAATTCTGAATTTACAGGAGTTCCCACATTGATCAGGCTTCCGGTTGGCATGTCATTTTTAAGAATGACATAAAACACATCATATCCTCCCAAACCAAAATGCCCGTCGGATGAAAAATAAAGTTCTCCCCTCTCAGTCACAAAAGGAAACGATTCTTTTCCTCTGGTATTAACCTTTTCCCCAAGGTTCTCTGCCCTCCCCAAGGTTCCGTCGGAATGTATTTCTGCCATAAAGATATCCGTAGCGCCCAACGATTCAGGTCTATCGGAGACAAAATATAATTTATCTTCGGTCGGACTTAAAACAGGATGCGCCGTTGAAAACCTGTCTCCATTAATTGACAAATCTTCCACATTCACCCATTTTCCATCAATATTGGTAGCACGATAGATTTTGAGGTGTTGTGTCTGGAGCTTCCCGGTTAGATTCTGAGGTGTTGTATTATTTCTGGTAAAGTACATGGTTTTATCATCTTTTGTAATAGCAACAGATGATTCGTGGAAGCGTGTGTTCACTTCCCCCTTGATTTTTTTAATATTTTTCTTCTCAACCGAGTCGACAGGAGTCTTATAAATATCTAAAAAAGTATGTCCGTCCCAGGCACTTTTTCGCTTGATCACCGTACCTGTATCGCGGGTGGAAGCAAAAATCAGGTATCCATCATACACTGTCGATCCAAAATCGATACCATCGGTATTTACTGGTAGATTCGTAATCGTATAACGATTGGAATGTTTTTCTATAATATCTAAGTAATTCGCTGAGGAGGTAAAATCCTTGTTCATGACACCTCCCTTTTTCATAAAAAGGTCATAATACTTCCGGGCCTTTTTATCGTTTCCTGTAACTTTGAGACATTGGGAATATCTTAAATAGTATATAAAGTTTACGTCTTCTTCTAATTCAAATAATTGTTCATACCATTTGCCTGCTTCTTCATACTTAGCATTAAAATAATAAGTGTTTCCCAGCTTTTTAAAGAGTTCTGCGGACTTATACCCTTTGTTTGCCACCTTTTCATAAATATCTGAAGCTTTTATAAACCCAAGACGGGAATATTCCTTTTCTGCCCGGTTTAACTTTTGTTCCTGTGCAATTACTGTACATACAAGCAACATGCACATCATTATCAACCATCCTTTAATATAACTTTTGCATACCATTCGTTTCTATTTTAAAAAAATCTAGGGTTAACAGTGTTCCTTATAATTGTATTCAGTTCGAACCTGAGAAAGATTTCATGAGAGCCCTGATTATAGTTACCTAATTCAGTTGTATCATAGTCATAAGCATAGCCCAGCATTAAACGGTCTGTAACCTGAAATCCGAGAAGACCACTTACAGCAGCATCCCAACGATACGCTGCACCAAGGGTAAAACGATCATTAAACAGGAGATTTGCCGATACATCAACGGCCAAGGGAGCTCCTACCACGGCTTTAGTTAATACAGCCGGTTTAAGCTTCAGGCTGCTGTTCAGATCGAAAACATACCCACCTATTAAATAGAAATGAGCTTTTTCGGTTACGGAAGAAACCGATACATCATCATAATGGTTTGTTTCCAGAAAATTGGGAGATGATAATCCAATATACCACTTATTGGTATGTAGATACGCACCTGCCCCAATAACCGGAGCGGTACGGTTAATATCCTGCATACCCGGATCGTTAATTTCTTCAGGATTTAATTTATCCATATCTACATCAAGGGAGCTAAAACCAGCTTTAATACCAAATGATAGTTTAACCCTATCAGAGGTTTGAATGGTATAAGAAATATCTGCCGCTACCATGTTCTCAGAAGATGGTCCCACTTTATCACTTGTAAATGAAAGTCCCGCTCCCAGTCCACCACGACCTATCGGACTATTCATAGAAAAAGCCAATGTTTCGGGCGCTCCTTCAAATCCAATCCATTGTGAACGATAAATCCCATTAAGTCCCAACAATCCACGGCTTCCTGCATAAGCAGGATTTATCGTGATTGTATTATACATGTATTGTGTGTATTGTGAATCCTGTTGCGCGTGCGCTACAACTCCAACAAATATTCCTATTACTACAACTAATATCCTTGATCTCATCTTATATTGTATTGTTTTATTTATTTATATATAAATATCCCTGCTTTGATGCCCTGCTTCCACTGTCAGTATAATATTCGATCACATAGAAATATGTTCCGGCCGGTAGTGCTTCTTCCTGTTGCAATGTGGCCCGCCCTCTAGAGATCCCTCTAAAGACCCCTGTCTTATTGTCGTATCCGGAACGTTCAAAAACCAAAATTCCCCATCGATTATATATCCTCACTATATTATCCGGATAACAATCTATTCCATCTATTTTGAAAAAATCGTTTATTCCGTCATTGTCCGGTGACAATGCATTAAATACTTCGAGGGTACAATTCTGAACCTCCATAACAGTAGGTTCGTCACCAGACATATCTGCATTATCTGAAATATCTTTCACTGTAATTCCTGAAACAGTTTTTCCAGTAACTGTTGCCTGGTTAATAATTACTCCATTATCAAGGTCTTTCTGGGTGATGGCATATGTTCCCGTATAACCACTGTTTTTACGCTCTCCAACCTCCAGATCGAATGGCTCTCCTTCCATATCTATCCCCGGCAGGCTGTCGGTAATAACAACATTCTGTAGCGGTACATCACCAACATTTGTTACTATAAATTCATAGGTTATGGTTTCTCCAATATCAGTATCCCCATTACGATTCTCATCATTAAATTTAGCCGTTTTAACTAGTGCTATTTCCGAGTTCGCCATAGGTATAGTACTAGTACAGTCAGGACAGCCCGGATTAGGATCCGGGGTCGGACTTGTCACCTGTACGATATTGACCAGGTCGCCTGTAAAGTCCGCCGGGGTCTGTACCGTAACCGTGTAGGTCACTACTGCATTGTTCGGAAGTGTATTTATTATTTCATCTATGTCACCCGTACCGCTGGTATTCGGAAGCGTAACTGCACCAGTTGTTATTTCGGCAGTCCAGTTTGTTATCGTTGTGCCCATAGGGGCCGTATCCGTGATATTCACCTGCTGTGCATCACTTGGTCCGTTGTTCCTAACGGTAATGGTATATTCCACAGCCTCCTCGGGAATATAACTGGTCTGACCGGCATCGCTTGTCTCTTTGACAACCTCCAGATCGGCCTGGACTTCCGGTGGTAATGGAGGGGTCTCACAGTCAGGGCAGCCCGGGTTGGGATCCGGGGTCGGACTTGTCACCTGTACGGCATTAACCAAGTCGCCTGTAAAGTCCGACGGGGTCTGTACCGTAACGGTATAGTTGACTGTTGTTCCGTCGGGTAGTGTCCCGATGGTTTCATTAAGGTCTCCTGTGCCGCTGGTATTAGGCAAGGTAGCCGTACCATTGGTCACTGCTGCTGTCCAGTCGGTAATCGTCGTGCCCGTTGGGGCCGTATCGGTGATGTTTACATCCTGGGCATCACTTGGTCCGTTGTTGGTCACCGTAATGGTATATTCTACTGCCTCCCCTGGAATAAAACTGGTCTGAGTGGCATCGCTTGTCTCTTTGACAACTTCCAAGTCGGCTTGGGCATCAGGTGGTAATGGAGGCGTCTCACAGTCAGGACAGCCTGGGTTCGGGTCCGGGGTCGGACTTGTCACCTGTACGGCATTGACCAGGTCGCCTGTAAAATCCGCCGGGGTCTGTACCGTAACCGTGTAGGTCACAAGTGCATCATTCGGAAATGTATTTATAGTTTCATCAATATCACCCGTACCGCTGGTATTCGGAAGCATAACTGTACCAGTTGTTACTTCGGCAGTCCAGTTTGTTATCGTTGTGCCCACAGGAGCTGTATCCGTGATATTTACCTGCTGGGCATCGCTCGGACCGTTGTTGGTAACGGTAATCGTATATTCTACCGACTCGCCCGGAACGTATTCCGTCTGTCCAGCATCGCTCGTAGTTTTCACTGTGACAATATCAGCCTGCGGGTTCGGGTTCAGCGGAGGTGTTTCGCAATATTCACAATCCGGATCCGGATCGGGTGTTGGGCCGGTGACCTGAACCACGTTCACCAATTCTTCCACGCTCTGAGGGAACGTTTGAACAGTAACGTGGTACATCACTTCAGCGCCAGCAGGCAGCAGATCGATGGTTTCGTCAATACTGCCGGTTCCCGACGTATTCGGTAAGGTCACGGTACCAGCCACAACTTCTGCCGTCCAACCTGCGATTTCCGCTCCGGCAGGATCTACGTCTACAATGTTTACTTGTTCTGCATCACTCGGACCGTTGTTCGTTACGGTTACTGTATATTCAACAGTTTCACCGGGAACGTATTCTGTCTGTCCGGCATCACTTGTCACTTTTACCGTTACAATATCTGCCTGCGAAACATAATTCAATACAACATCATCAAAGACACTACAGGTACCGTTGGTTACCGTCCAGCGCAATGTTACCGAAGTATTCGGGTTGAGCGTAACGGTTGCATTCGGGTCGTTTACATCTGAAATCGTTCCGGATAACGAGCCATCGATAACACTCCATTCGCCTGTCCCCAAAGTCGGAGCTGTGGCATCCAGTGTAGAGGTACCATTGTCATATTGTATTTGATCATCCCCAGCCTCGGCTATTGGTGAATCATAAATCGTTACAGTGAACATTTGTTCATCGAAACATCCATCTATTGCATCATAGGCATATAGGGTTGTTGTGCCAATAGTGGTAAAGATGTCACCGGCCTCGTATCGAGTACCTAAACCATTTTGCTCGGTATAATATGCTTCATTGCCAGAAAGTGTTAGACCTGTAATAGTTGGTAGTACAAATTCCACACACCCTTCTTGGTCATTCAAAGGGTCAATATGTGGAGCCGGCTCAATAGTCAACATCACCGGAGTCCTGTCTGAACTTGGGCAATTGGCATTAACTGCTTCTGCATAATAAGTAACAGTCCCAATGTCATCCAAGATCGGGTTTGTTACCACATTACCCCCTGTCAAGGCGTCATACCAGACAAGTGTTTCTCCTGAGGCTACAGTAGCGGTAGCCGTTAAGCTCTGAATGGGGTTATCTGCACAAACCGTTTGATCTCCACCACTAACGGGAGCTGCCGGTACTTCAGGTACTTCATCAATAGTTACATTAACAGGATCGCTCTCACAATCAAACTCATCCTTAATGATTACTGTATAATCCCCTGGTAATAGACTGGTAAATTCGTTTTCCGACCCGAATGTGGTACCCCCATCGATTGAATAAGTAGCTCCCGTGTATTTCGGCATAAAAATGGTACCCGTAGCTACCTCACAATCTGGTTGGGTAAGTATTGGTGTCGGTGCTTCCGGTTCTTCATTAACAGTGGCTTCTGTTTCCAAACTAACACAATTGGTCACCATGTTTCGGGCCGTTACCGGGTAAGTCCCCGGTGCCACTGAGCCAAATACCGGATCAGCTTGATAATCTGTTCCGTTGATGGAATATTCAAAATTGGTACCCAATGGATCGGTTACTTCGATGCTGCCCTGACCATTGATACAGAACGGTTGGCCGACAATGACCTCTGGGGCATCGATCAACACAGCTTCCACGGGCATGATGGTGCTACAGCCTGTCGTCGGATCTTCTCCGCGGATGTAATAGGTACCTGTTTCCGAAACGGACTCCGGGTTGCTCAATGCCACCGTACCTTCTGCATCCTCGAAATAGCTAAATATCAAACCGGGTGTACTTCCGGTTGTCACGGCTGCATCGGTGAGGTCCACCGTTGCGGGCAAACACTCCGGATCAGGATCTGTGATGACCAGCTCCGGCAGATCATTAATAGTCAACTCAAAACTTTGTTCATCTGAGCACGCCTGTGTACTTTCCGGCTGGAACTGATAATCTGCACTGAAACCGGAGAACTGCCAATTTTTAAAGCTCCCCTGATACGTTTCCACAGCTATCACGATAGCGATGTTTCCTGCCAGCACATCGGCCGCAGGAACTATGCCCGACACTATAGGCGTCATCGCTGTATTTGCGGGAAAATTAACGGTCAACGGAGTCTGATACAATATCTGATCGGTGCTTTTATCAATTATTCCCAGTCTTCCGGAATACCCTGCTCCGCTCCCGGGTCCTTGATTCGTGACAGTAACCTGTGCGTTTATATTGACCTCGGTTCCGAAACAAGCGGATGTATCGTCAATCGACACATCACCGACAAGCCCCAGATAAATTTGTCCACCTGTAGGTGTCCCGGGGCTATCGTATAATATCTGTTGATTTGCGGTACCCTGCCAGAAACCGGGATTGGTCGCTCCCGGGTATTGGTGATGGGTACCATCTTCAAATAGATCATCAATGACATAAGCTGTATTGGATGCGACTGTCAGATCTCCTTCACAGTTATCCTCCGCTTCCATGGCATCATAGACATAAAGCGTAGTGTTACCGCTATCATCGATAACATCGCCCGGAAGGTATTTTGTCCCTCCTCCATTGGGTTCTGTATAGTAAGCCTCATTTCCGGTAAGATCGGTTCCCGTGATCTCGGGGAGTTCATAAGATACACACTCATTTACATCTTCAATTTCATCTAATACAGGTGTCGGCAGAATATTCAGTGTAACCGGTGTCCTGTTCTGACTGATACAGGTACCGTCGTCCGCCGCGGCATAATATGTGACGGAACCAACCGTTTCCAAGCTCGGATCTGTTACCACATTTCCTCCGGCAGGGACATCATACCAGATCAACTGGACGCCATCGGGCACGGTAGCCGTTGCTGTTATTTTTTGAATAGGATCGTTTGCACATTGCTGGATATTGCCACCGCTGACCGGTGCGGGCAGTTCGCATTCGTTCAGGCAAAACAGGGTGGGATCGTTATGTTCTTCGGTTTCCGGATTATCACTGACCACCGTGGTGCCTCCCTGTGAAATGGTAGCCTGATTGGAATAGCAGCTTCCATACAAAGCATTATCAGCAACCTTGACCGAAACCCGGAACGTCAGCGGTTCTCCGGTAGCAGCCGTTGGCTGTACCGTAACTCCACTGATGGTCAATACCTGTCCCGAAATGCTCACTGTACCTCCCCCCGGTGTGGCCGGCTCCACCGAACCGGAGACCCAGCTTAGATCAGATGATGCCAACACGTCTTCAAAATCATACGTAATGGGCAACATCTGGTTGTTATAGATGCTGAATTCAAACTCCACTTCATCTCCGGGCACCAGACCTTCAGCAGGTATGCTGATCTGCTTTTCCAAACGTGTGGGAAAACAGGCCGTGGCATCGAAGGTACGATACGGATCTACTGCCCTGACGTTAACAAAAACATTATTCGCGGGGTTATACCGGTATAGCCGTTCACCTCCGTTTGCGGTATTTGAACTGTTGGTATAAAAATATACCCGTCCCTGAACATCATTCCAGGCACCGCCTGCATGCACACCGGGTACAGATCCGGACGACGGGTTAATGATGGCCTGATTTCCATTATTCGGATTAATACGGATAAGTTGTCCTCCGGCAATTCCATATAAAAAGCCGTTATAGGGAGAAAACGCCAAATCTGCTACATTGATGTCCCGGCTCAGGCGGACGGTAGTATACCTCATTGTTGTCAGGTCAACGGTTACCAAAAAAGCCGTGTTGTTATTTGTAACCGCCATGGTATACAGCTTATGGTCCAAACCGACCACTCCCGGCGCTATAGTGACACGTCCGCCGTTGGGGTTGACATTAACGTTTCCCGTCCAGGTTGCCAACCCGGGCGTTTGTCCCGGTGTGGGTTGCGGCGCTCCCAATCGTGTTACGGTCCCTTCTGCATCAATCCTGACAATATCGGCTCCGGTAAGGGAAGGTGAATCTCCCGCTGCCATGCCGTAAATAAAGTTGTCTTCAAAATTATAACCGATCCCATTATAGCGATCGGGAATCGAAGGTGTAATCGTTGCGTTAACTATGGTAGGATTGTTTGCTTCCACGATATACAGGGTGGACGGAGTGGTACCGCTTGGCGAACTCACCAAATAGGCCGAACCATTACAATCAAAGGGTTCTTCCTGGGCATAAGCACTGGTTAACCCCATAAACACTCCCCATAACATCAAAATCAGAATACGATGTTCCTTTAGTCTTTTTAGTTTATTTAGTAATAACATTTATGATAATTATTTGAAACTTTAAAAAAATTGGACATACCACTATTACGGCAGTAGGACATTTATTTCCATAATTTGGCAACAATTACTACATATATAATTCACCAGGCTCAATTAGAATATATCACTTCAAACCAGAAAATGATATGTTGTGAATTGACCAGAATTCTCTGTTAATTTTCGAAAAAATGTTTTGTAGGGGGGGGGGAGGAAAAAGGTAAACAGTAGTTAAGAATTCTTCATGAGTATTTTTCTATCAGTTTAACAATCTATTAAACGTAGGTCAAAAAAAAAGGGGGGGGGCAAATGCATGTTTACTCTTTAGCACGGTACAATATCTATTTTTTTTATATAAAAAAGTGTAGTTTTCAGCTTATACTATTGTAGAACTATTCCTACATATCATATCGACATCTTATGCATTCAATTTCTATATATTTATGTTTGTAAAAATTTTATTACTGTATATTTCATCAATAACCTATATGCTTTGTCTTTATTGAAAACAACATTTTCCTCAGATTTTTCAAACACATTTTCTTTGATTCTCCTGATATTCCTTTTATTAAACTCAAACAGGATAAACGCTCAATCCACTTATAGTGTTAATTGGTTTACCGATAGTGAAGGACTTCCCCAAAACAGTATAAAAGATATTGCTCTTGACCGCTATGGCTATGTATGGCTTTCTTCAGAAAATGGTCTGGCCAGATACGACGGATCAAAATTTAAAATTTTCAACACAGAGAACATTCAGGGTATTGGATCCAACAGAATGCGCTTTTTGGAAGGAAATATGCAAACGGACAGCCTGTTTACTTTTGATAATCAGAATCAGCTTGTTCTCATACATAAGGGAATTGCCAAAAGAATTAATGACTCCATATACTCTCCGGGAAATTTTATTACAGACAACCCTGATTATATTAACACTAACAGAATGATAGGCGGATATCATTTTATACCTGAGAATTTATATTTGCAATTGTACAAACATAATGGAGGCTATTTTTCAATAGGAAAAGATACCATCAGGGAATATGACAAAAACAGAGACTTAAAAAATCATAAACTTTTCCCCATAACATCTACCTCTCAATTTTTCCTTTTTGATAATCGCTTACACGTCCTGGATGACAACAACAAATTCATCTCTTTTAATGAGGATGGAGTCTCAAACAAGTATCCTGACAAAAAATTAGGCAACGATATTACGGTCTACTCCAACGATGTCAACCATCAGACCTTTCTATATTCCCACACTCAAAAGGCATTATATCTTATTGAAAGCATAACCGACACCATAAAAACCAGACTCGTTTTTGAAGATTTCGACTTAAAATCTAAAATGATCATCTCTGTCTGCTACGACACTCAAAATAGGATATTGTACCTCGGAAGTTTATCCAGTGGGTTGTTTGTTGTGAAAAAAAATTACTTTAATAACATCCACACCAACCCCGGGGGTAATGACAATGTGGAATATGCCATGGCAGCACTCAATGACTCCACAGTTCTCACAGCCTTTGGAGGAATTGTCATCAATAATAAACTTACCGACAAATGGGATATAAAGGATCAAACAGACAAGTATGGTATTTTAAAAGACCGAAATGATAATATATGGAGCATAAAGGGTTCTACACTGTATAAGTTCAGCAAAGGAAATGATTATGAAGTAGCAGATTCCATAACGTTTGGCAGCAGGATCATGACCCTTTTCCTCGATCAAAAGGATATACTCTGGGTTGGAACCGATACTCACTATAAAATAACTGGAGGCATCTTCTCCCTGGATATTACCACCGAAAAACCCATCCCAAAAAAACATCTGGATATCTATTTTAAGATTTCGTGTATTTCAACAAATTATGACGGCAAATACTTGATAGGAGGCTGGGACGGACTCTATAGCTTTGACCCCGATAAAGAAAAAAAATCCCTGAAAAAGATCGATAGCTTGGGCACTGCCAATATCAGGAGCCTCTATAGAACTGGGAAAGATATCTGGGTAACTACTTATGACAAAGGTTTTTTTCTGTACAACAAAGAAAAAACTGTGGCCTTTCCCCATGATGAGAACAACTATCTCGCCACTGCACATTGTATTATTGAAGACCGAAAAGGCTTCTTCTGGATCACGACCAACAAAGGGCTTTTTCAGGTATCAAAACAATCTCTTTACGATTATGCAAACGGAAAGATAGACATTCCATATTATCACTATTACGATAAGAATTCCGGTTTTCTAACCAACGAATTTAATGGAGGGTGTTACCCTTGCGGGATAATGCTCCCCAATGATCAGATCTATGTGCCGTCTCTTGACGGAGTGGTGAGTTTTAACGCTTCTGAGATCAAACCGGTACTCCCAAAAGGGACTGTTTATTTTGATGAAATTGAAATGGACGGGACAAAACAGTTTATGGAAGATGGACTTGAAATAGGCCAAGACGTTGAACGGATTACATTCTACATTTCCAGCCCAAACTACGGACACACCAATAACAATAATATCGAAGTAACATTAGATGGTTCCAGCGGTCAACAATGGAACCGGATTAATGAAAAACAGACCATTTCATATACCAATCTTCCTCCTGGAAAGCACACCTTAACAGCCAGAAAACTAGCAGGCTTTAATTCTGATTACACCTATAAGTCCATTACATTTTTTATTCCTCCGGCTTTCTGGCAAACGTTATGGTTCAAGCTTCTTGTATGCACCCTGTTACTTGCAACGATTTATTTATCGATTAGGATCCGCACCCGTTATATCCATTATAAAAATATCCTTTTACAAAAAAAGATTGCTGAACATACCATTCAATTAAAAAACATCATAGGCTCTCTCAGAAAAACCAAAGATGATTTAAGTACCCAGATTAAAAATCAAAAAAGGCTTATTCGTACTATAACGCATGATATTAAAAGTCCACTCAAATATTTAACGATAACAAGTCAGCATATATATATTAATCCCAATGATTCCGATGAAGAATTAAAAGAAAATATAAAATCCATTTACACCTCATCATTCCAGCTATATCACTTTGTAAACAACATACTTGATTATAGTAAAGCTTTTCTGAACACTAATGAACCCAATATAGAAGAATTCAATCTTTATCATCTGGTTAATGATAAGGTGAGCCTGTTTCATAACATTACAAGATCTAAACGAATATTAGTTATAAACAATATTCATAGCGATTTTGTTATAAAACTTAACAAGCAGTTATTCTCTATCATTATACATAATCTTTTGGATAATGCCGTTAAGAACACATATCATGGAAAAATAGTTTTTGACTATTTTGTTGAAAATGAAAAGATTTATTTTTCAATTACAGATACCGGAATTGGTATGGAACCCGATCTGGTAGCCTATTATCAGGCTTTAGGAGATAATAATGAACAGGAAATTAAAAATAGAAAGATCAAGGGCTTAGGACTAAAGGTGATCATTGAAATAATAATGGTCCTCAACGGTAATATAATAATTGACAGCACAAGCGAGGGAACCAAAATTACGCTTAGCTTTGATATCAAATAGTTTTATTGTATTCACGAAAAAGGGAAACTAAAGAAACCACATTGCTTATTTGTAATTTTTCAAAAATTCTGTATTTGTATGTACTTACCGTAGATTTTTGCAAATTTAGTATATTTGATATTTCCAGATTTCCCTCTCCGTTAACAAGGAGCCTTGCCACTTCAAGTTCTCTATTAGAAAGTGTATCCAAGGGATTTTGTACATGATTATTTAATACAGAATCTAATATTTTATCCTTTACTGTGGTACTAACATATTTTTTGTTTTTAAGAACAGTCGTCACCGCCTGATAAACATCTGTTTCCGAACTAAGCTTATTCAAAAAGCCATCAGCACCGCTATTAATATACCTCAGAGCATATTGTTCTTCGCTATAACCAGAAAATATAAGTATTTTGCACTGAGGCTGAATTTCTTTAATTTGTGTAATAATCCCAATGCTGCTCCCTTCAGGGAAATAAACATCGAGCACAAGCAAATCATACATATCCTGTTTAACTTTATATAAAATCTCAGTCATATTTTCTGCCTGAAAAACCTGCACATCTTTAAAAGCTTTTCTGAGCATAATAGACATTCCTTGTCGTACAACAGCATGATCGTCCGCTAATAAAACTTTTGGTGATATTTTCATATGCGAGTAGGATAATTGTTTCTTAATTTATTTTGATGGTACCAAACTATAACCAACCCGGGGTTCCTATAAACAAGAGCAGTCAAGTTTTGGCGTTTTTGAGTTGATAAATCAAAAACCAACTCGAAATTCTCCAAAACAAAGTTATAGGAATCTATTGTATTGTAGATGATTTTTTAAAAGAAATGAACTATAAAGCACACAACCTTATGTCTGCAGCGCAGTCGAAGCCTATTAATAATCAACTACCTTGGGGCAATCTTGCCTGCCAACAAAGGCAGGGCAGTCAGGTATAACCCACTTAATGGGATTTAATAGATTTAGTTCCTGACTGCGCTCTAACTGAACGCATTTTTAATATTTTTAATACGTTTTAGGTCTCATCATTATTGATTAAAAGAAAATGTAAGAGAGCCAAAGCCGGGATAATCATAAGTGCTGGGATGTATGGACACTGAAGGCCCTCCAGCCGGCCTTTGCTGGGCGGCTAGTGCCGCTACATTAGGTATAAGTGCTTCCTCCCCTGCCCTGTGGGCATAATGGTTATAGATCAATTCCCATATATTATGGAGATTCCCCCTTTGTGAAGGTGAAATGGTAGATTCACATGTCCAACTGCAGTTGGTCGATCTTTCAAAACAATGCTCGGTATAGGGCACCTCTTTTCCATTGTTATAACTCGCCACATATTCCGCACCCTTTCTAAGCCTACTATCATCATAAGAAAAAAGGTCATCGCCCTGGTTCCACGCAATCTGGCAGAACATGACCATGTGACTTAACCCGCCTTGGGTATGGGCCTGATCCCTGCCGCTTTCTTCCCATTGTGCCAGAGTGGGCGAATGTACACGATTAGCCGCATGTGTAATACATCCATTTCCCCCACCCGTCTTAAAATATGCAATAGCTTTATTGTAAATCTCGCGATTGTCACATAAAATCCCAATAGCGATCATCGCTGCCATATTGCAAAGGTCCCAATTCGCGCGGTAATTGGTAATACATGCGTCATTGTGATCCAATCCAAAACTATTTCCGTAAAGAAAACGTTCTACCAAGGGGTAATAAAAGACATTAAGCAAGTAATCTTTAAACCTTTCAAATTCAAATCCGGGATAGTCCCGCATCATTTCAGCTGCATTGGCAAACTGGTAACCAAAAAGTCCGGAAGCCAGATACCTGTCCGCATTCCCCGTAAGCTTAGTATGTGTTGCAGACCAATCGTTCAGTATTTCCACAGCCTTGTCGCCATGAGCACTCTTTCCGGTGATTTTCCATATCAAAGCGTGCTGATAGGCTGCTGCAACATCTCTGTACAATAGGCCAACATTATCACCGTCACCTCCCCGTATGACTGTTTCCTGAGCACGAGGTGACCAGCCGAGTTGTCCTTCTGAACTGGCAACAAGCTTGTCATAGCTTCCCTTCCATGGTTGAACACCCGCATTGACCTGCTGAGCCATGTAGTCGTATTCGGATTGGGTATTAAAGATCCCGGGATGTATAAATGCATCTGTTTGATTATCTAATGTGTCTATTTGATTTCCTATTGAATCTATTGGATTGTCTGTGGATTGTTCTTCTGTTTCGTTGCTAAAACTGTCATCAGAATTACATGCTGTATAGAAAAGTACACACAACAAAATTAAGTAGGTCAGGGATTTGTAAATAAATCTGGGCATTGTTTTTTGTTTTTAAGTTATTATTTATGAAATGATATTAATAGAACTCATAATGTTAATGTTTGTTATTGAACAGATTTATCGTTTGACAAAAAGGAACCCTAAGCCGATTCGTTTTAACATTCTCTTTTCAAAATCCCGGAAGAAACGGAACTGGCCAAAAAGCCACCCAAAGCAAACCAGAAGAATTTGGTACAATGGGAAAATCACCAGAATCCTTACCGGCCAATATAATAAGGCAGGATGTTCTTGCACCCCCAGTAAATCCAAAACAGGCCCGGCGAGTTTGACTGCGGTAGAACCCGTAACGGCAAAAACAGCTATAATGGTCAGAAGCTGGGCATTGGATCGGACTCCCCAGCGTTGTTTTAGTTTTTTCATAAGAAATTATAACGTGAATAAAAAGCAAAAGTTGCCGTTATCGATGGAAAATAGATTCTTTTCATAATTTACCTGATGCATAGGGTTGTGGTCTTATGTTTTGCAACACAAATTTCTGCAACCCCTTTATTTTATCAAAAAAAGTCAAGATAACTTCGAGTTCATTAATCGCTATAAGTTGCTTTAGGAATTTTATTTTTTTTATTCCCAATCTGGAATGCTCTTGAAATATTAAAACCAAAATGGAGGTCTCCTTTAAAGAAATCATCAGTCGTTTCTGTAATAAAAGCTTTCTCTATCATAGTAATTGCATTAGAGACCATCAGTTGGAATACATGTCCTCCTGTTTCTATATCAAGGCTTAATGCAACGGCATTTTTGGTATTTACAGATTTTAATGGATTGATGGTATAAAAATACTCCGCGTTTACCGACATCCTTTTACTGAGTTTATAACGCCCGCCCGCACCTATAGCATATATATCGTGTGGGTCGGCATCAATTCTTACAGAATTCCTGTGTACATGAGTGGGGGAAACCTGAAGGGAAAGGTTTTCACTAAATTTCCTGGCAATCAAAACCTGTGTGGTGTAAAACAAACGGTCATTAAAGCTTGGTTTTTCTTCGGGGTCATAATCCTTCAATGTTTTTTTGGCAACACTTCCAAAAAGAGATACACTTAACGGAAAGTTTTTTTCTCCCGTACTTTGCTTTAATAGCTTGTATTTAACAAAACCATCATAGGTTTTCTCAAAAGAACTCCTTCCAACCCCAAGCGTCAAGTCATTTGTAAGGGCATATTCCAAAGCAAAACGGATATTAGAGTCATCCAAACCAAAAAGTTCATCGATCCCGTCATTGATCTTTCCAAAGCGGTGTGAGATCAGGAATTCGAGGACTCCCTTTTTCCGGTTTTCAACGGAATGTCCATTTATAATTCTAGTGCCTTTAAAAGTAGCACTTGTATATGTTGTTTGTGAAGGTGTTTCCTCATCGAGGATTTCCATCAGATCCTGGGCAAAAGTATAGGTTTGTATAACCAACAGGAACAGGAGGGTAACTACATTTTTCATCATAGATAATTCTACTTATATGGTTGGTGTTTTAAATTAAAGGAAACTTCAACTTCCTCGGCGATATTATTTCGTACAATTCTTGGGATTTTGATATTGTAATCTGCGACATAGATCTTGAATTTACCTTGTAGGGTTACTTCACTTTCTTCTACAATCATTTTACTTTCTATTTCCACTGGTTTAGTGATTCCGTGAATGGTAAGCTTCCCTTTTATCCTGGCAATAGTATTATCTCCGGAGATTATCTCTTCCAAATTCATTATTTTCCCTGAAAAACTGGCCTTCGGAAACCGGTCAGATTCTACATAATTTTCATTAAAATGCTCTTGCATCAAGGCTTTTTCAAAAACAAATGATTTCATTAATATGGTAATGGCGACGCCACCTGTAGATATATCTACAATACTTAAGACTTGATTATTTTCAGCTTTTATATCTTCTACAGAGGTATGTGAATAAAATGAGATATATCCCTGCTTGGTAAGATATTTTTCCTGTGCGGAAAGCGAGCTACCGAAGCAAACTATAAATAATAGCAATATAAGTTTTAAACGCATTTTTAATAATTATTTAACGATTATGCCCCTTATCAGGATTACATCCATCAAGAAGCCTGTGCAAATTCCTTTTATTTTAATTTTTTGTCCCTTTTTCAGACTTAACATCTTTCTGTTTTCGGTAGGTTCCATATTGCAAATTATACTTTCCATATAACCATCCGGACCCAGGGTGATAATGCCATTGCCATTTGCTGTATCAATATTTTTTACAGTACCTTCGACTTCTACTACCTTATCCAGATATGTATCATTGGCTTTGTCTTCGTTATTTTTAAATTCATCCACAATACTTTTTCCGGTGACCTGATGAATGGGTCTTGAGGAATGAACATCGGTATGTGGTTTATTATATAGCCTCACAAAAATGAACAAAGTTATCAGAACTCCGGCGACAACTACAATGCCTGCTATATTAATTATCCGTTTCATTATGCACTGGTTACTTTTAATTGTTTTGCGCCCCATTTTCTACCCAACACGCTATTTGATCAATCTCTTGAGAAGTCAAAGACCCCTCTTTAGGCATTATCCTGGCTTGGGTTAATTGTTTAATAGTCTCGGCATTTTCTTGTACAATACTAAATATCCTGAAATCATAGGGATGTATCGTACCGTTGTGACACTGGATGCAGTTATCGTCTATAATCGGCCTGATAACATCCGAAAAAGATAGGTTGGGATCACAAGAGGTCCCCGTAAAGTCATCTTCTTCTACATTGTATTCACAAGAGATAAGACAAAGGCAAAGAAACATGATTCCCCATATAACAGTATTGTTTTTCATCATTTTAATTTTCATGTATTAGACGGATTAAAGCAAGGGGAAAAATATCCCCTATGCTTTTAAATATTAACCTAAATTTATTATTCCGCCGGAGCAACTCCAGTAGCTGTATTCACAATAGGCCATATCCCCGGTTCAGGAACACTTACCCCTTTGTTGTCACCTTTTTGTCCATCACCCCCAAAATAGTATAACGGCCAGCCCTTATATGTTAATTGGTTTCTTTCTCCATGCACTGAGATCACATTAAAATCACTTTCATTCAAAATACTTGGAATGCTACCTAGATCTTCATGAAAAATCGGCCAAGCTGCATCATTGGAAAAGTCTTCGGCAGTATAGTTATTTGTATCATTTGTATCAGGGGTAAAAGCATAAAGCGTATTTCCAAGAGCATCAGTAATATAAAGAGTAGCTCCATCACCTTCTACATAATCGCCATTATCATCAATCACATAATTATTTCCGTCATTACCAACCAATTGAGCATTTACATACATTAGGGAATAATCGGGTTTGGCAACGTACCATACATTGCCTACACCGTCACCAATTGTATCTCCTGCACTACTGTCCCCTACATAATAGTATAATGGCCAACCTTTATATGTAGTTTGCTTTTCACCATCTTCACGGGTAATGGTTCCAAAGTCTGCTTCATCCAAGCCATCATCCAGTGTTAGTTCTTCTTCATAAAAAACGGGCCATGCACTTAAACACTCCCCTTCACAGGTAGAAGTCATTTTAGAATCATTGGAAAAGAAATACAGGGTCATTCCTTCTGAATCGGTAAGAATTTCCCCAAAGGTTCCATCTTCGGATAATTTTACGGTGTTTTCCGGTGTTTCAGGATCGGTGGGCGTAGTTCCGTCGTCTGAATCATCACTACTGCTACAGCTATAAAAAACCGAGACTATTAATACTAATGAATAGATTGTTTTTTTCATGATTATTATTTGTTTTAGATTTGCCTACAAATAAATGCAAAATTGACACTATACAATGTATTAATATGGGTGAAAGGGGAAAAATGATGCTTTAAAAGGAAAAAAACAGTTTTAAATTTTTCACCAAAATGAATGCAATCTATCTCCTGAGCACCCGTTATGTTTCCAACTTGCTACATAACCAAATAAATCAAAACGCTTAAAATCAATCACCTACAATGAAGAAAGACCATGTATACCTGCTTACATTTTTAGGATTGGCCGTAGTTACATCCGTCGTGAGTTATTTCAGTATGAATCACCTTCTGGAAATTTCAACCAATCATTTTTTACAAACCCAGATCGAATCGAGTAAACGTGAAGCCAATGAAATTTCATTACTCATTCAACATCAGGTAGAAAATGGTCTTCCTAAACATACAATCATAAAAAACCTACAAAGCAGCATTGAAAACACGAATACGGAATCCGGTTTTGTATGTATGTTCAATTGGTCAGGCGTTGAGATTTGCCATCCAAATCCTGAAAAAATAGGACAACAGGTTTTACCGGAAGAATCGTTTGTTCAACCGGTAATGTACAATGAGCTGAACCCGCAGGATTTTTATAATCTTTTAAAAAACAAGGCAGAAACAGGAGGGATCAGGGAATTCTCAGAAGAAGGGAGAAGTTCTGAAATTATTTACCTATACCCGGTAAAGGGCACAGATTGGATTATGGCAGCACATGCCAACATCAACCATATTAAGGACAGGATGCAGAAGCTCAAAACCAATTTCATAATTACCTTTACCATGTCCGGAATACTCCTCATTATCATATCCTTGTTTATGGTGAGGCTTATTAGTGGACGGTATGAGAAAAACCTGGAGAAACAAAATGAAGGGCTTTCCAAAGAAGTAGTAACCTTATCCAAATTGAATAACGATCTGTTGTTATACAAAGAGAAAAAAGAAAGACCCGATGATACTCATGAAGAAAAAAAAGAAAACAGTTTGGTTAAAAAAAGAATTTTAACCTATGTAAAAGATGAAATTGTATCCATCGAACAGGAAAATATAGCGTTCGTTTATACTGAAAATAGTATCACCTACATATGCTGTCTCGATGGCAAAATATTCCATAGCAACAATAGCCTCGAGGAAATTTTTTCTGATTTGGACAGTACTTTATTTTTTAGGGCTAACCGTCAATTTATTATTTCGGTAAATGCCATAGACAAAATATACAAATATGGAAACAATCAGTTAAAGATAGAACTTAACCCAAGATCTCCCATAAATATTATTATCAGTAAGAATAGGGCTTCAGCCTTTAAACATTGGTTAAGGGGGTAAATAATTTTTCAGGGGCAAACTTCCGCAATAAACATCAATTTTATATTAAAGTTAATGTTTTGGAGGTATGATTTTAATATTTTACTTTTGGCTGCAATATGCTTTTTAAAAGTTACAAACATAGCATCAGTTTTTTCTTTATCGCTGCTTTCTTCCTATTGAGAGTAGTGAACCTGCATGCTTATGAGCATATTTCCAATCAGGATGACCATTTTGGAAAGTGTGATATATGTGTTTTACATACTACTAAAGAACATCATAATCCTGTCACCTTTACTCCTGAATCCCCAGAATTTACCCTTCCTGTTTTTCCAATTGCTGAGCACCTCCCTGTAGTCTATGTCATTCCGGTGTTAAAGCTTAAGACACAGGGATATTATTTTAACAAACCCCCTCCTCTCCTTTTCTAAAATAAGAATAGTCTTTGTACTGTGAGAATACCCTGAAAAAGTTTTTTCGGGTCATCTCCCTGTTCACATCATTTTCATTATAACCTATAGTATTAACAATTACCGTACCGTATATCACATTATCCGGAAACGGGAAAACCATCATACACAACCATGAGTTTACCATTAAAAAGTCTGGTTAGTTCCAGGTATGGGCTCTGCAATTGTACGGTATATCTTAACACTTGAAATTCAAACATATGATAATCATAAAAGACCTCACCAAAAAATACGGTGAATTTACCGCATTAAACCAGCTAAACCTACACGTAAGACCGGGAGAAATTTATTGCCTGCTCGGAGCCAATGGAGCAGGAAAGACCACTACCATTAATATTCTTCTGGGGTTTGTCTCCCCTTCTTCCGGACAGGTCAGTATAAACGGTTATCCGGTAACCGGAAATGCTTCGCAAACCAAAAAGTATCTGGCTTATATCCCCGAAACAGTAACCCTATACCCCAACCTGACCGGGATAGAAAACCTGAAATTCTTCTCATCCCTAGCCGGGTATACAATCAACAAGGATGAATTGTCACAATTACTGATAAAGGCAGGGTTGCAGGAAGTTGCGCATCAAAAGTCTTTGCGCAGTTACTCCAAAGGGATGCGCCAAAAAGTGGGTATTGCCATTGCATTGGCAAAAAACGCCAAAGTCCTGTTGTTGGATGAACCCATATCCGGTCTGGACCCAAAGGCTGCCAATGAATTCTCAGAAACCCTGAAATCGCTTTCAGCTGGCGGAACGACCATTTTAATGGCCACGCATGATATCTTCCGTGCCAGGGAAGTCGCCCATCGCATAGGTATCATGAACGAAGGAAACCTCGTAAGTGAACTGGAAGCCCAAAAAATTTCAGCCAATAAGCTGGAGCAACTGTATTTAAAAACCGTATAAAACCACAATAAATTTATGACACGTTTATTCACTATAATAGCATTCCTCATTCTTTTCAATTGCTCCTGGGCACAAACCATAACCGGAAAAGTCACCGATATGGAGACCGGCGTTCCTGTTTATGGAGCCTCTGTAACCCTTGTGGATACAGATCTCGGAACCGTTACTGACATTGATGGCAATTTTTCACTGGAAGGTGAAGGAACCATCCTGGTTTCTTACATCGGGTACAAAAGTCACCGGATTAAAGCGGGCAGCAGTTTTCTGAATATCCAATTAGCTCCTGAAGTCACAGAACTGCAAACCGTTGAGCTGGTGGGCAGAACTTTAAAAAGCTACGACAGCAAATATTCGTTTTCTGCCACCAAAACAGCCATGGAAAATAAGGATATCCCTCAGGCTATAAGTACCGTCACCAAAGAATTGATCGCCGACAGGCAGGCTTTTCAACTGGCAGATGCGGTAAAAGTGGTCAGTGGTGTCACGCCTTCCAGTTACTACAACCAATACAATATCAGAGGAATCAGCCAGAATGAAGAAGGACAGATCATTAATGGCATGCGTACACGCCAGTTTTATTTTTTACAACCATTAACCACCAACATGGAGCGTGTGGAAGTTATAAAAGGCCCTGCAAGTGCTACTTTCGCCAGTGTAGACCCGGGAGGTAGTATCAATATGGTCACTAAAAAGCCACTGCCTGTAGACAGAAAAGAAGTAAGCATAGGTGTGGGGAGTTTCAGCACCTTCACAGGAACCCTGGATTTTACCGGTCCTTTAAATGAATCGGAGACATTGCTATACCGTGTCAACGGGGCCTACCAGGAAGCCCGTTCCTACAGAGACCTGGTCAGCAATAAAACCATCCTGGTTTCTCCTTCCTTCAGTTATATCCCCAATGATAAAACAGCCATTAATGCCGAGCTTATCTACAATGACATGAACGGCGTTCTGGACAGGGGACAACCAATTTTCGGAGCAGAAGCCGGGATTACTGATTTAAAAAGTACCCCTATTAGCATGAATTTGAGTGCCCCAAACGATTTTTTCAGATCTAAAGAGCTTATTATCATGGGGAGTATCGCCCATAAATTCGACTCCAATATCAGCTTCAATACTTCTTACATGAAGCAGTCGTGGACCGAAGACCTCCAGGAACACCGTACCACGGGGGCATTTGCAGTAGATATCAATAATGATCCTGTCAGTTCCTTAGCTGCCATGCAGTTTGTACAACGCGAACAATACTGGAATATAGACAACCTGAGCAGCTATTTCAATTTTGATTTTAAAACCGGAAGCATCGATCACAAACTCCTGGCGGGCTATGACCTGCATTATTGGGAAAAAACAAAGGGTGGCGGACAAAATGCGGCGCGGGGATTCCTGCTAAAGGACGGCTCAGCAGTACGGACTTTTGGTGCTTCTAATGCTGATGATTATCAAACTATAGAAATTGACGGAATTACATTACCGAGACCTAATGTCGACCATACAAATCTGAACAACCCCGACCATAAGATCAGAAGTATCAAAGACTATACGATGAACTCGCGTATATCAATACCTTCTGCTCTTACAACAAATAATGCCATATACATACAAGAGCAATTGCAATTTAAGCGATGGACCCTGCTTTTCAGCCTCAGGCATGAGTGGTTTAAGGATATCACCCATTACGAAACCCCGAATGAAACCTCTTTTGAAAACCGAAGGCTTATACCGAGGATAGGGCTCACCTATGCCCTAAACGACAATATTAACGTATATGGTACTTATCTGGAAGGGTTTCAACCCCAGTCGAATACAACAACACTTTTACCGAGTACGGCCAACTATTTATGGTCGGACGTCTCTGCGGCACTCTTCGATCCACTGATCAGTAACCTCAAGGAAGTAGGGGCAAAAATCGATCTGTTCCATAAACACATGAGTCTAAATGCTTCTGTGTATGAGATCAATCAGAAAAACATACTTATGAGCGCCAATGATCCATCCCAGTCTGATTTACTGGTACAGCGGGGGGCTGACAGAAGCCGGGGTTTTGAAATGGATATCACAGGTTATATCAATCCAGATTGGCAGGTCATTGCTTCCTATAGCTATATAGAAGCGAAGATCGTAAATGACGCTAATGAAGATCTGATCGGTCAAAGAAAGGAAAACACCCCGAAAAACAGTGCCAACCTTTGGACCAAGTATAATTTCAGGAATTCATCAGCTCTGAAAGACCTGGGAATAGGCTTTGGCGTACAGCATCAGAGCAGTAAAATCCCTTGGTTTACACGTGATTTTAAAGTGCCGGGGTTTACCATCTTTGATGCTGCCGTGTATTATTCGCCAAGCAGTAGCAATGTTCAGGTGGCTTTAAACATCGGAAACTTGTTTAATACCACCTATTGGTTAGGGGCACAAAATTACCTGCGTTTATTTCCGGGAGCACCCAGAAACGCATCGCTCGTGCTGAATTATAAATTTTAAGGACCCTTTCTAAAACTTGAATTATGATAAAGAATAAAAAAGTACACATCGCAAAACTGTTTTGGAAAATAACCTTTAAGAACAAGGCTGTTTATATTTTGACCTTTATCGTTGGGATTTTATTAGCCTATGCTGTTTTTTCCGGATGGGAAAATTTTAAAACCCAGAAAGAGATCAGAATAAAGTACCAGGAACAGGCCAGACAGGACTGGCTTGACAATCCTGACAAACACCCACATAGAATGGCACACTACGGGCATTATGCCTTTCGGCCCAAAACCCCGTTAAGTGTTTTTGATTTTGGTATGGAAAGTTTTCTGGGGAGCTCCATTTTTCTGGAAGCCCATGTTCAGAACCCGACCAACTTCTCCGAAGCTGAGTTTTCTACAGGGATGCTGCGGTTTGGGGAAATAAGTATTGCCATGATATTACAAATACTGCTGCCCTTGCTGATTTTCTTTTTAGGATTTCAAAGTATCGCCTCCGAAAGGGAAAATGGCACATTAAAAATACTCATGAGTCAGGGGTTAAGCAGAAAGGAATTGTTAGAAGGCAAAAGCTTGGGGATGATCCTGGTAATGTCCACCTTGTATTTTCCCATCATCATTATTACCGTATTTCTTTGGGCACTGCTTCAGGAAGTGAATATCAGTACGGATCAAGTGTACAGGCTTTTGCTCATTGTAGTGATGTATTTCGTTTACCTGTCTGTTTTTTGTATCATATCAGTGATTATCTCGGCATTGAGCAAAACATCAAAAACGGCACTTACATCATCTATAGGGGTTTGGTTATTGCTTACCATTTTATTGCCAAGGGCCGGTCAATCCCTAGGCTCTTATTTATATCAGTCCCCTTCAAAAGCAAAGTTCAATGCACAAATAGAGAACGATGTCGTGAAGACCGGGGATAGTCATAACCCGGATGATACGCATTATCAAGCCCTTAAAGACTCTATCCTAGAAGTTTATGACGTAGACTCCGTTACACAATTGCCCTTTAATTACAGTGGGCTTGTCATGAAAGAAGGAGAGAAAATCACGGCCGAAATTCACAATGACCACCTCAAAAGATTACGAGGGATATATGCCAGACAGAACAGTTTTTCAAGATATCTGGCCTTTATCGATCCCTATATGGGAATAAAAAACCTGTCCATGGCTTTGACTGGTACGGATTACAATTCCTTTATGGATTTCCAGGATCAGGCAGAGCAATACAGATACCACCTGGCTCAAAGTCTGAACGACCTGCAAATAAAACATGTAAGCAATTCTGCCAAAAGTTCGGCAGATCCCGACTATGCCCTGGATAAAAAACACTGGGGCATGATCGAGGATTTTAAGTACCAGCCACTCCAAATAGGCATGGCCTTACGGAGCGAACTCATTTCGTTTTTATCCCTCCTGTTCTGGGTATTGCTACTTGTATTGACCCTAAATCGACTTTCTAAAACCATAAAAATATTATAATGAAACTATTATTTATAAATTTCATCCGCTCCAACAGTGTAGAGATAGGGCTGTCCTTTATCGTTCTGGCTGGTATCATAAGTCTTTTGGTCGGGAAACAGCATATCGAAAAAATAAACCGAAGCATTGACGAAACGGCTCGGTACCAGCAAGAGCATATAGAACGCCATGCCGAATACAACAAAGACGATCTGGGCCTGATGTTGTACTACATCAAGTTTTCACTGGTAAACAGTACCCCGGCATTAAATGCCCTGTCCATCGGGCAGCGCGATGTTAATCCCTCGGTCAAAAGTGTGACCATACGCACCCTGGAAGCCCAAAAATATGATTCAGATCTCAATAATCCATACAATCTGTTCATTGGCAATATTGACTTTAGTTTTGTGCTTATTTTCCTGTTTCCCCTGCTTATCATTTCTTTTACCTATAACATTATATCCGAAGAAAAAGAAAGCGGTATCTGGAAGATTATTGCGGTTCAGAGTAAAAATCCCTTGGGGTTTGTCCTCAAATCTTTTGGTGTAAGACTACTGGTTACTATCGGAACCTTACTGTTTTTATATGCCATTACTGTCCCGATATTGGGGATTGCACCGGATACGACTTTTCTGACCTTCTTCCTGGTTTCTGTTTTGTATATCCTGGTATGGTTTGCTATTTGTTTTTTTGTGGCATCACTGCAAAAAAGTTCTAATTTCAATGCGATTATCCTTCTTTCCATATGGATCTTGCTTGTATTTGTCCTGCCCGCTGCCATCAATAATGATCTGCAAAGCAGATATCCGATTCCCGAAGCCCTTGAAACCACAGTAAAGCAACGAAGAGGATATCACGAAAAATGGGATATGGATAAGGAACTGACCATGGACAAATTCTATGCGCACTACCCCCAGTTCAAAAAGTTCACATTGCCCGAAGGCGACTTTAGCTGGCTTTGGTATTACGCCATGCAACAAATGGGAGATGACGAAACTTCGGAGCAATCCACGGCATTAAGGGAAAAGCTCGGGCAAAGAAACACTGCCGCTTCCTGGATTGCACAATTTATACCAACACTCCATTTACAGCTTTCCCTTAACGATATCGCTAAATCCGGTTTGGACAATCAATTGCACTTTTTGGATGAAACAGGTCGGTTTCACGAAAGATTGAGGCTCTACTTCTATCCCAAAATATTCAGCGAAGCTGCGGTAGCTTCTGAAAACTGGGATGATTTTAAGGTGGAGGTCTTTTCCGATGAAACTCCGATAAACAGAACAAGACTGTACACGCCACTACTCATTTTTATTGTGCTTTTCGGTACTCTCGGCTGGTTTATTTTTAAAAGGAAAGTCCATCTTCTTTGAGGTATTCATAGATAATCAATTTCAATCCTAATCACTAAATCAAATAAACTACTCTCTGGCTAAAGAGCCCTCCCCCCAGCCCCTCCAAAGGAGCCTCTTGGGGGAGGTTAGGAGGGGACAAACCTTAGATTTCAAACTGAAGTTTCGCCTAAAGGCAAGGGATTTCTCCCAGAATTATAAATTTTACATAGATGTTCTTATTTTCATTTGTTTAAATATTCTAATGCCCAGCCTTTTCTTTCAGTTCTTTATAATATTGTTGAAGCACATAAAAAGCCAGTTTTTTATTTCCCTTATTATCTATTAACCCTTTACGATTCCAACCTTCCTGGTAATCCGGGTTGTTTCTTCTGGGAGAACGGAAATCGACAAGTATCCAAGGGGATACACCGCTAAAATTATCTGGGAAACGCTCTTTGAACATGGCTACCTGCTCCTCATAATACCATTTCTGATATTCTTCGCTAAATCGCATTTCCTTTTCATCGTGAAAACCTCCTTTTGCCCCGGCACCGGTTTCACTGATAAAGAAAGGCTTGTTATATTTTGTTTCCCATTGCGCAGTTTTACAGGCATCGGGCAAACCTCCATACCAACCCAGATATTCATTTAGAGAAACGATGTCTGTATACTCTCCCAATGGATCATCTACGTAATTTCTTCCTTTATTATACCCTACCTCTAATGCTGCTGAAACCAAACGTGTGGGGTCTGACTTTTTAGTTTCTTTTACCAAAGTGCTCATAAATTTGGTACGGGTCTCACTAACCGGGGTTTCATTACCTACCGACCAGATGATTACCGATGCTCGGTTCCGGTCACGGGAAATCATTTCCCTTAACTGTTTTTGTGCTTTTTTCAACACTTCACGATTCCCGAAATCAATGGTCCAGTATACTGGGATCTCTGTCCAAACCAGGATACCGAGCGAATCGGCCATACGCGGCATGTATTCATTGTGCGGATAATGTGCCAGACGCACCATATTAGCATCCAGTTCTTTTACCCAGCTATACAACTGTGCTGCATCTTTTTTGCTATTGGCCCTTCTTGCTTCCTGGGGAATCTCTTCGTGTATACTAATCCCCCTCAGAAAAATCTGTTTGCCGTTCAGCAGGATTTTTTTTCCGTCCACTTCAATTTTTCTGAAACCGATCTTATCAGTAACAGAGCTTCCATTGAGTTTTAGGGATACATCATACAACTTCGGATTATTGGTAGACCAAAGGCTGATTCTTTTTACATCGAATTCAAACCTAAGGGAATCGCCTGTCACCTTATATCGTTTCTTCACTTTCAGCTCGGGAATTTCCATGCTAACCTCTGCATCGGTAACGGCTTCGTTCAGTTTGACCCAGCCTTTAATACCATATTTTTTTGATCGTTGTGCCTTTATAATATCCTGATCCTGATTTAACTGGACATGATATTGCTGAATAAACTGCTTCGGAACCATGACCAGTTTTACATCACGGGTAATACCGCCATAATTCCACCAGTCGGTATTTACGGTAGGGATCTCTTCCGGATGGCGTTCGTTATTTACCCGGACTACCAAAAAATTATCTTTATCCTTTAGCAATTCTCCTGGAACCTTAAAATTAAAAGGGGTGAAGCCTCCTTTGTGCATTCCCAGTTTTTTTCCGTTCAAATACACATGGGCTTCGTAGTTTACCGCACCAAAGTAAAGGTATACATCTTCGTCTGAAGACATTTCGGGTTTGTCAAAATTCCGCTGGTACCACACAGTCCCTTCATAATAAACAAATTGCCGGTCTTGCGAATTCCAATCACCGGGAACTTTTATATTGTAGGGTGCCTGGTATCCGTGTTCGGTCCAGTCAGTTTTCTTTTTTTTCACAAATTTGTTCCAGTAAGCACCTCCATCGGTTTCCCTTCGTTCCCTGAAACGATAATCATAAAACCCGGTTTCATAAGGGTCAACTATATAATGCCATGTTCCGTTCAGGGAGACTGTTTCCCTTCCCTGGGTATTACTGATCAGGTCTTCCTGTCCCTTGACAGATACACCTGTTAAAAATATAAGCAGGTATAAAATTGATTTTTTCACAAGTTAGAATTTTAATTGATTATGAGTTAATTATTGTCTTCATTCATTAGTTTTCTCTTTACTGTAACATTTCTTGCAAAATAGGATGTTTCCGAATTGGGGCCAGGCTCACCTGAAGAACCCTCCATTTGTAAGTTGATGATAAGCCATAAAGGCTTGTTTGTAAAGTTTGTGTAATGAATCCCTGTTTGCTCTCCATCTATATAATAAATGATGGAAGTATGTTCATCATCAATGTACTTTAATTTAACCGAATAAGTATGCCAATTATCAGATGCATCCTTCAATGTCCTTTTAATTGTGGTAACATTATTTGGTGTTATAAAAGTGTTCTGCCAGTTTATTGCATCTCCTTTAAATTCCAGGATATCACTTTCCGGTGGCCAACCATCAACTGCTGTCAACCAAAATGCCGGCCATGTCCCTTGTCCGGTCGGAGCTTTAAATTCGCCTGACACCGTGTATTCGGGATGTTCTTTTGATATTTTTATCTGGTGTTTAGCATGTATGGCTCCAGATCGGTATTTAATCGCTAAATGTGGTGGCGATGAACTTTTCCCCTCGCTTTCTGCGACAGGTGAAGCTTTTAAATGCAGTGAATTATTTTCAAGCTTAACCTGTGACCTGTACATCCTTGCTGATCCATTATGGTCATTTCCCCAGGGATAAAAATAATTCCAATTAGCCTTAAATTTCCGTATATCTTCAAAAGAATCATTGTCTATTACAGTTTCCCAACCTTCCTCTTTTTTAAGTTGATTTGGATAATAGGCATGATCTATTGGTGCCTCACCTCCTCCCCATACACTTTTTTGTGTCCAGTCGGCAGATGGGGCTGCCCAAAACAGGGTTTGTTCCGGCAGACCCAATACCAAAAAAGCAGCAGTACATAAATACAGGCTTCCGGTAGAGATATATGGTTCTGCTATTTCTTTTTGATGTCCATAAAAACCAATAGTAAGCCACCCCATTTCATCGAAGGTTTGTGGTGCTTCCATCTGTTTTTTAATAACCGCATATAATGCAGAACGTACCTGTGCCGGGTTAAGATTATCCGGTAATTGTTGCTTTAAAGCAATTTGTGAAAGCAGCTGAAATGCACCACACCTATATGCCAACGAACGTCCTATGGGTGGAAAAGTCCCTTCGGGAGAGATTAACCGTTCTTGGACGGCAGCATAACGTTGTGCACGATCTAAAAAAACATCGCCCTGGTTTATAAATTTGTTTTTATATACCCAGTGTTTTAAATGCTCCTTCTTTTCTTTTAATACTGAAAGTATATCCAGCATCATGGGCTGGATAACATAACTATTGTAATAATCCCAGTGAAAATCCGGACCATCTCCATAAATTCCGTCACCCAGATACCATTCATCATGTTTAAAGAGGGCATATTCCAAGCGGACCATATCTGCCTTTCCCTCAAACTTTAGTAAAGCCGCCTCAATAGTGGCACTAAAGAGCAACCAATTCATATAGTAAGGTGAAATATCCCTTGTTTTTTTAAACTCTTTTATAATATTATGCTGAGTCGAACTATCGAGTCGTTCCCACAATTGATTCGGGGCGCGGATTAATGCTTCTGCCAAAAATGCAGCATCAACAAGAGGTTGCCCTCCTTTAGTAAAGTTCATATAATCTTTGGCATCAGGGTCAACAGCATTTTTAATCCCTTTTAAAGCCAATCGAATATATTTTTCGCGGAGTTTGCCTTCTTCGGTGTCGTCCGGACCTAGTTCAAGCCACGGAGCCATACCGGCTAACGTCCTTCCCAAAGCTTCCAGATGAGTAACATCTTCCCTGCCTCCATAGGGGTGAACGGCCTTTTCCACAGGCATATTTTCTTTTAGCTGATCCTTACTCAGATTCTCCAGCACCGGATCTGCAATTTTGGTGAGCATATTCACAAAATACGCCCGTTCTTTTGCTCCGGAAATGGTTTGCCCGGAAGTTTTGCAAGGTGTTAGTAAAAACAATAGAAAGCCTAAGCCTATCAATATGTTTATTTTCTTTTTCATAATCCTTATTGTAAAATCAAAACCTGTTGCTATAACACAATAAGTATTATAGCAAGAAAAAATCCTCTTGACAAGAAGGTCTGGTTGGTTGATTTAGAATTAAAAGTACATTAAACTATTAATAAAACAAAAAATAAATGTTAATGCAACATTTTATGTGAAATCTGTATAGAGGCTAGCGGAGCGTACAGTTTATCTTACATAAGGTGTTTTGGTAGGTCTTCTATTTTTTTCACAGCAAAGCTGATCCCCAATAAAGATAGATCCGTCTATCATCATCAATAAAACATTGTGCGTCGATTATATGATAATTGGGGTATAAGGTACTTTTAATGAGTGGACTTTTGTCTTCTTTAGCATTATTGCATTTGATTCTCCTTGATACCATAACACTCCGGCATAAAGGATGAATCATTTTATCGTATAAAACCGTACCAATACTTCGCATTATAAATAAACAACTATAAGCAATCATACAAATCAGTTAAGTTTCTAACTACTTCATGATCTTTAATTTATAGTATTTTATTTTTTTACGGTCATATGTGTAGGTTATGTAAATCATTCCGTTTTCGGCCTGTATAATTGCAGGATAACTGTATTCTCCTTCCTCTTGGTTTTCCAAAATATAAATATCGTCCCAATTTCTTCCATCTTTGGAAAATGCCAGATGAAGCCGACTTCTTCCTTCCCACCAATTTTTTCCACTTGTCATCGGGTTATAAACCAGTAAATGGTTTCCGTCCTTCAACGTTATTGCATCGATGCCCGAATTCGGATTGGCTATATCTGTTTTTTTTAACTTAGTCCATGTCTTTCCCTCATCGGTACTTTCACTTTCCATAATCACATTCTGATCGCTTCGGATCAATGCTTTAATAGTTCCGTCGGCCAGTTTAATCAAGGTTGGTTGAATGGCCTTATACTCTGATTCGGGATCTACCGAAACTTTCTTCCATGTATAACCTTCATCAGAAGAAATTTCCATATGAACTCTCCAAATATTTCCATCCTCTGTACTCGAAGGACTAATTATTGTTCCATCATTAAGCTGTATTGGTTTATTTTTTATAGGTCCTAAAATAGAATCAGGAAGTTTTTTGGCTTCCGACCATGTTTTTCCATCATCTTCTGATGTTTTGTACATGCCCCACCACTCGCTCGGCGATGGGCCAACTTTGTAATATAGGAACAGGGCTCCGTTATTGTTTTTGAATAACACAGGGTTCCAGGTCGGATATCTAATGGAGTCATCAACAACTCCATTGGCAATTTCTTCAAGTTCTGACCATTTTTCCCCATTATAAACAGCACTATAAATGCTTACATCGGGATGCCGTTCATGAGTTCCGCCAAACCAGGCGGCCATTATATTCCCGTTATCCAATTCAACCAACGTAGAGGAATGACACTGTGAAAACGGTGCTTTTTGATAGACAAAGCCTTCATCGATAATTTTAACATCTACAGTAAGGTGTTGAGAATTTATTGACTGGAGGCCAACAATAAATAAGAAACCTATTAAAATTTTTTTCATGCTCAAAAATACAAAAAGATCAATAGCTATAGTCCGCTACTTGTTCTTGTATTATGTGCTGTGTCAATTACGGGAACTCCTTCCTGTAATTTCTTCAATCGTAACAAAGCTTCCAAATAATAATAATCCGCATAAATAATTGATGCGTCAATTTCACTTCCGTTTGGATAATGGCCTGTTGAATGAAGTAAAAATGCCGTATTCTTCTCTCTACTCTGGTATCGGGAGGAAGACAGTTCCCTAATCATTTTTTCTGCTGATTCCCTATAAAAATTACTTTTTTCAGTATCATCCAAATAATCAGAAAGCTCCAAAAGAGCTGATGCGGTAACAGCAGCTGCCGAAGCGTCTTTGGGTTCATTAGGAATATTAGAGACATTAAAATCCCAATACGGGATCATATCTTTCGGTAACCTTTTAAGGTAAACATCAGTAACCTTTTGGGCAAAATCAAGGAATTTTGGATCCTTGGTTTCCCTATACACCATAGTATAACCATAAATAGCCCAAGCTTGTCCCCTCGCCCACATACTATCATCACTATACCCCTGATGGGTTACTTTTTTAATTGGTTTACCTGTTAATGTATCATACACTACTACATGATAAGAGCTATAATCCTCCCTGAAATGGTTTTCCATAGTGGTTTGGGCATGGTTTACCGCCACATCATAAAGCGAATCCGTACCCCCGTTTTTTGAAGCCCAAAACAGCAATTCCAGATTAATCATATTATCCATGATGGTATTGTGTTGGGGCCATTCCATTCCGGGCACCTCACGGGGCCACGACAAAATAGTGCCTACATTCGGATTATACAGGGTTGCCAGGGTATCGGCTGTTCGTAAAACAATTTCTTTATATTCTTGCTCTTTCGTTAACTTATATCCATTTCCAAGACTGTTGAACACCTGAAAACCAAGATCATGATCTATAGCCGATTGGTTGGACAGGGGAATAAGGTAACGGCTATAACGGTCTGCTTCCTGTCTCCATTTTTCATCACCTGTATATTCATATAAATACCATAATATTCCCGGCCAAAAACCACTGGTCCAGTCTTTATAAGAAACATATTTCCACTCATTATTGTTTTCCCTAGTGATATTTCTCGGTAGCAATTCTCCTTCAGGGATAAGTTTAAGTGTCTGTGATGCCTGTGCTGTACAATAATTGATCGCCTCGTTTAAACTGAATGTAGGCTCCTCTTTAGCTAAATTTTCATTACTATTTTTTTGCTTGGACTTAAACTGGCACCCCAAAATTAGAATAGACAACAGAAAGAGATGGGTTATATACTTCATTTATTATGATTTTTTTTATTATGAACTCATCTTGACTTTTCCTAATTGGTTAAAAAAATGTTCTTTTTGCCCCATATTTGTCTTTTTCTCTCCACGTAGCTATAGCTATGCGGCTCAAAAAAGCCTTCATATGGAACAAAAATTATCATTTTTCACTTCAATCATAAAAGTCAAGATGAGTTCTATTCAAAGGATATACAAATACAATGTAATGTTAGAATATTTGGCTCTTAGAGAGGATAATTTATTGCTCTTAAACTATAAACTATTGCCCATAACGACTACCTTATTCAAAATCAATCAAATGACCATTCCTTATCTCCCTGACAACAAGTTAAAGTATTGTTAAAAAGACCTGGTTACCTTACGGGCGGCTTAGACAAGTCTTCAAAAAACATTAACTACTTACCAACCCTAAACCAATCAAAGTCAGCATAACCACCCATTCGTACATTATCTTCGCTCACAGAAAAAATTCCTATTTTGGCGCTGATCCACAAATCCTTTTGAGCTTTAAAAGTTTCTCCTATTTCTATAAATTCTTCCCCATCTTCACTAAAGCTGAAATGACAGGTTGCATCAGGCGCTTGTACCTCCATTCTTAAAACTACCTCATTGTTTTGTAATGGGAATTGCTGTATTACTTTCTCCGGTGTTCCGTTTATAGCATCAATACAGTTCACTTGTTTCACCCAATACTGTCCATCTTCATAAGCAATACCGATGTAGGCATAAGATTGTCCCATCATTAGTAACCCGGCAGTTTTTCCGGAAGTGTCCCATTCAATATTCAGTTTAACTTTTGTGGTTACTGTAAAATCGGGTGCAGGTAGCTTTTGAAGTAACAAATTGGGCATATCCCAAAGATTCGGTAATTCCTTTTTGCTCATGGCAAACAACCTCAAGTAATCCGTTCCCGGAATTTGGGCACTCCATTTCACTGATGGATTGGCATACCACTGCCACTGCAAACCGGGCTCACCATTATTAAACTCATCGCTTTCCCGGGGCATGTTCACAGGAAATTCCTTTCCTACATCTGGCTTTCGATGAGTCCTGACCGGTTCACCGACACCATTGCCATCCAGATCTTTGCCCATGATAGGCCATCCGTCTATCCATTTAACGGGATTCAAATGAAGTACCCGACCATATACTCCCTGATCCTGAAAATGTACAAACCAGGATTCATCGCTTTGGGTAGTCACCCAAGCCCCTTGATGTGGCCCGTTGATGCTTGTACTACCTTGCTCTAAAACAACCTTTCCTTCATACGGACCATAAATATTCTTCGATCTTAACACCAACTGCCAACCTTCTTCTACTCCCCCGGCAGGTGCAAAAATATAGTAAAAACCATCTTTTTTATACAATTTGGGGCCTTCTACCGTATGGTGGTTATCATGACCATCAAATATATGTTTTCCTTCATCTAATACTTTAGTCCCTTCTGCATTCATCCTTCTAACGGTCAACAAACTGTTTACTCCTGCCCTGCTCCCTGCCCAGGCATGAACGAGATAAGTATTCTCCCCATCCCAAATCGGGCATGGATCTATGATACCTTTCCCTTTCAGGATATGTATAGGTTCTGACCATTCTCCCGAAGGATCTTTAGCTTTCACCATAAAAACACCGTAATCAGGATCTCCCCAGTAAATGTAGAATTCACCATTATGGTGCCTCATAGATGGTGCCCATACTCCTTTGCTGTGTTGTGGGATATTAAAAACTTCTTCTGGAATTTGTTTGTTAACTGCATAATTGATAATGCTCCAATTCACCAGATCTTTTGAATGCAAAATAGGCAAACCGGGAGTGCAGTTAAAGCTACTGACAGTCATGAAAAAATCATTCCCCACCCTTATCACATCCGGGTCTGAATAATCTGCATAGAGGATTGGGTTTTTATAGGTTCCATCTTCCTGATCGGCTTGCCATACTTCTGATATATAGTTAGGTTGTCTGGGTAATGTATATGTTTTATTCTCAGAAACATCATCATGCTCTTTACACCCCCAAAATGTAATTATTGTTAAAAGAATCGCTATAATTCTTATGCCTGATCTTTCTTTCATCTACCTAATTATTTCTATTTTGACTATTTTTCTCCAAAAAAAGCAAAAGAGCTTTATTAAATGATTCAGGCTGTTCCATATTACTTATATGCCCGGCATCATTTAAATACGTTATATTAACCGATGAGAATAAATTGGCCAACTCCAGCATGGAATTTTGACTTTCCTTACAATCAGCCATCCCCATCAATATCAACAAAGGGACTTCCGGCTGTTTATCCATAAGTTTTTTCTTTACCGAGCTTCCCAACAACAACTTGGGGCCTATATGTCTTACCTGCCATCCGGACCAATCGCTAATCATTTCCTTAAGATCCGATTCTATCTGTTTTCCTTGGGAACCGGTGTTTTTTAGTAAGTAACTAAGCCATTCTTTTTTATAGGTATCCAATCCTTTATGATTTATTTCAACTATTTTTTTCCTTCTTTCAGCTATTTCCCCACTACTAAGAAGCACATTGGGTCCGGGGACTTCATATATAGCACCTCCTGTAACAGTAACCGAAAATAATCTTTCCGGATAAAGGGCCATAAAATCGGTCGCAACAAAGGCGCCCAGGGAAAGACCTACCAAATGAGCTTTATCTATTTTTAATGAATCCATTAAAGCCTTTAAGTCTTCTGCATGCAAATAATGACCTTCTTCTACAGGCATATCCGACTTTCCATATCCTCTCAAATCATAACGAATAGTCTGATATTTATCAGACAACTTTTTGAACTGTACATCCCACATTCGGTTATCCAGAGGATATCCATGTAATAGAATAACCGGTTCGCCACTCCCGACAATTTCATAATACAACCTCGCATCGCCTACATCAATTTTTCCTTTTTCTATTGATTTTTCCATGGAAGAATTATTTGCCTCCCCCTCATCTTTCTCCGTTTGTTTTTTCTGGAAATTACATGATCCGAAAAACATGGATAATAACAATACTACACACCAAGGTATTAAGATCCTTTGAGTATTATAATCAAATTTGAATGCTAAGTTTCTCAATTTTTTTCTATTATTTTAACGGGACCATAATCAAGTTTAGGGAGTTTAAAAGAGACTGTTTTAGCCCTTTTATTTGTTTTTCCCTTATAGGACCTCCCGTTTTTATCTATGAGTATTTTTTGTTTTCTAATATTATTTATTGGTAAGGTTAATATTACCGGGGCTTCAGAAGTCAAATATAATCCACCTTCCTGTTGAACCAATGCCGAAGTGCCATAATCTTTATTCATCTCCAACTTAAACACTCCCATTTGGATTGATTTTCCATTTCCGAGAAACAAGGAAAACCGATTGTTTTTATCCTCATAACTAACCACTCCATAAGTCCCTTTTATTATTATATCATGGTGCTGCATCTTTATATCAGCTTCTGATGAAGAGAAGATAAAGTCCTTTATTTCTGATTCATTGTTTACTTGTATCCCCACCCAATCGCTATTTCCAAAATAATCTACCGATCGGATATTGCTATCACCATTAAGCGCCGGTTCATAAATAGCTACAAAAGGCTTTTTCCAAGCTTCTCCTTCCTGCCGCACAACAAGGGTTGGAATAGGTTTGTCTGCCAATTCTTTTGATAATATACCATGCCGAAAAGCAGTAGATTTTGGAGAAAGTACAGAAAACAACTCACGGCCGGAACTTCCTTGCATCCACAAATTCATGGAAACACCCCTATCATCTGTATTTAAATTGAACTGTCCTTTAAAATCCCTATCATACTTTATTGATTTTTTATCCCACAAATAATCATAGGCCATAAGGTCTCCATCCCCAAAGGCCAGTTTATTGGTAGGTTGTAAATCCAAAGGCTCTCCTTCTTTGTCAACTATCCGAAGTTCCTGCCCTAGGTTATGATAAAAATATTCATGTTTGATATCATTTCCATCCTTTTGTTTGGAACGGAAAACATCAATATAATATCCTTCCTCTTCACCATGTTTAATGATTCCCATCACCCTTCGTTGGTTCGAATTGGTTTCCGGCTCTAAAAATTCAACATCTGAAAAAGTGATCCCTGGCACATTTCCTTCTTTTTTTCCACTTTTAGGATAAGATGTGACCACATTAAACGCATGATTACTTTTCATTTCAGGGTATTTGGATCTCCCATTCACGATTACGGTATTGTGTGCCGGGAATTGGGTGTAGTATTCGGCGTACTCTATTGAAAAATAACTCGACCCATGTCCCATTTCGGGAGCCAATGGAAGTCCTCTTCCATAAAGCTCCATGGCAATCCCGTTGGAATGCATGTGGTTCCCCTTCGATCCAATCTGACTGATCATCAATCCAGTATCTCCTTCTCCCTGCCGTTGTACTAACCAACTGGAATTGGTTGTATAAAACAATGGCGACGTAAAGCCTTCCAACTTACCTGCTTTAATATCTTCCCTTACTTTGAGAGGTCCTTCCGTAAAGAGGTCTTCAATATATTTTCCTTTAAATTCACCGGCATACACATTTTCGTCAAACAGGGTCTTGAGCAAACGGGTAAAAAGGATTTCATCTTCTTCTTTACCAAATTTTTTGGCGTTTTTGATCATATAAAGTACAGGTTCTGCTTGCAGCTTTCCGTAGTGTCCATCGCCAAAAGCCACCTTAAAGCCATTAGGATAAAGGTATTGAGTTGCCGAAAGTACTGCTTGGCGCAAGATCGGTAGTTCTTTGATCAAATCAATATCAAAAGTCCGATCATAAAATTCTGAAAAATGAATAAAATCCCTAAGCACCCCCAACGAATACCCCGGGCTTTCATTCCAAATGCCCTCAACTCCATAACCGTAGTCGATCAGTTTCTGCATGGACCACTGTCGGGTACTTGTCCGGTTCATAATTTGATCGAGGTAATATTGTGCCCCTTTTCTGTTTTCGTAGACCGAGTCATTTTCCAGCACCAGGGCAATGCGTGACACATGTCCTGCCTGAAAAAGGTTCCAGTTGTTAAAGCTGACCCCATTTTTGATCACCTGATCTGCCCACTTCTGCAGACTGGTGCTATATAGCGCAATCTTGTTAGGATGATTTGAAGAGAGATAACCGTGGAGAAAATCATAAGCCTGGGTTACTTTAGCAATATAATGCTCCTGAATCACTTCAAAAGAAGTTAACCCTACAAGTGTCTGATGATGTCCATGACTCAGGTCTATCGGCCCGGTACGGTAGTATAGCCCGGTTAGATAAGTGTCTAGTACTCCATAGGCCAGCTGCGCATAGGCATCTTCACCTGTGTACCAATACATAAAGGCTGCGTCTCTTGCAATGCCAAGGATATTCCTGTTGATAGACTCTACGATGCGGGCCGATGACGGGATGTCTGTCCATTCCCATTGCTTGTTATCCCTTCTTTGAAGGTATAACCCACGCTCGTCATCCATATAGGGCTTTATGTCTTTCAAACTTGGTGTAAAATAATTGGTGCGGTGGTCTCTGGTGCCCGGGAATCTTACCGTAGGTACAGGGGCTTCACCCTCTGCATGATGATATCTTCCTCCGTTGATATATACTTGGGTAGATTTGGTTTTCCAATACATCTGGAGCCGGGACAGCAACCAATCAGGTTCTTTCTCACAATAATCCAGATATTTTGCAAGCCGCTCTTCTGTTCGTTTTACATCCTTAGCAGCCCATTCTTTGTTTGCTACCAGTTTCTGTACAGCATCTCTGGACATATCACTTCCAAAACAACGTGGATGGACCTTTCCAACATCATTAGGGACAGGAAGTTGAGCATTTGCCGAAAACATTAAGCTTATACCAAAGAATATATAAATCAGTTTTTTCACTTATTTTCATCTCATGTTTTAGTTTTTAAAAGAGATACAAGCCTAAAAAATTCTATTATTACTTTTTAGGCTTTTCTGTATCTCTTATCTAACTAACTAATTAAACTAACTGTAATGAATGTTTTGGGACAATTTTGGTTGGTTATATTCTTAAACTTGTTTTGTATACAATTTTAAGGAGTTCATTTAAAATAGGACAGTAATTATTGTCCATATCCAATAAATCATGGCTCTTTTACAGAACTCGTTTAAACTTTTTCCAATGAGCTGCAAAATGATCTTTTCATCGTTTATTTAGTCTTTGATATATCCGGACCAATATATGAGTCTTTCAATCCACCCAAATCAATGATTATTTTCTGAACGATCATGCCAGGATCGATGGAAAATAGTTTTAGTGTATGTTTTCCGGGGGTATCAATAACAAACTTTGTTTTGTTAATTGCACTGTTTCGAATTACATTGCTTGCCCATTCTTCGGAGTACTCTCCCACATCATTGGATTGGGTGATTGCCGCCATATCATCAACTTGAATGCCATATCGCGTACTGTGTGACCTGTCCTTAGCAAACAACGGCAGCATATAGGTGTAAATGGTTACTTCGCCCGCTTTATCTGCATAAAAGTCATAAGCCACATAGGAATTTTTGCCCGAGTCGTATTTGGCATTTCCCAATTGAAGCGAGGCATTGGAATACCCTAAACCTTTGATCGCGGTAAATTTGATATCCCCATTTTCTTTTTTCCTATGGAACTTTGTTGGATTGATACTTATCACTTCATTATTTTCAATGTAAAGTGAATTATCACCCACTTGAGGGGCAATAGCTGAAATTTCAATGCGTTTTGTTTGTTTTCCATCCGTAACAAGGATTTTGCCTTTTGCTGTTTCTGTTGACACTATTTTATTCCAATCAATGCTTACCTGAATCCGTTGCTGTGTATCAGTAGTGCCTTCCATCCTATCCAATTTGATCCAATCTTCAGAAGGAGTGGCTTTCCATGTAAAAGGCAACGCTCCTCTATTGTAAATTTCAAAAAAATGGGACTTATCAAAGTATTTGTTAAACTGTGGCAGTTGATAAGTTTGTAAAGAATCGTGTGCTTGATTTTCAATAAAAAGACCCATTTCAGGTTTTTGAGATAATTTTATTTGCTGTGTAGGAGGCAATTGAGGCGTGGGTAAAAACCCCGGAGCTGTCATCATCCCTTCCCATTTTCCATTCAACTGATTGTTATACTTTGTCGTAATAAGGGCTATACTGTCATGATATGATTGAACCTTTTGTACTAAAGTGTTGGTCATTGCCCTGCCTTGTTTGGCGTACCATCTGTTCTTTTGCGCAATCAACATTTTATGGTTGTAAAGTGAAGCTCCTTTTACCGGATAATAGACCAACTCGAAAAAAGCAGCTTTCAGTTCTTCCGGTAATTGATTTAAAATTGCCTCTGCTTTGTTTGCTATCTCGGTATATTCGTTTAGCCTGTTTTCAGCTTCGTTATAGTTAACGAATGAAAATTCGGTATCTTTTATCTTTGGGTGTTGAAACAAACTATTCCATTTCCAGTCCCAACTCATATATTCCGGTTTACGGGTAAAACTGTGGAAGTAATATCTGTCAAAAATACGGGCAAGCTCTTTTTTATGTTTTTCACCAAAAATGGATGACAGTTGATCGACCTGGTACCGGCTGGCATTTTCAAAGTTGAATGCATCAATATTCCATGCCATGTCCAGAAACATTTGCATTCCCATTTCACCGGGTTTGATGTCGCCCACATTCAAAAGCCAATATTGTTTGGCACCTAGGGTATAGGCTTTTTGCATTTCGGCATACATTAGGGCAGGGTTGGTGGTGTTCAACCATAGGTAATCGTTGGGCCACCCAAGGTATGATTCATGATAGTACACTCCTGCCCCTCCCGACCGTTTTTGTTCTTCTGTGTTGCTTAATTTTTTAATGTACCCATAGTTGTCATCGGGCCAAACGATGGTTATATCATTGGGCAGCTCCATACCGCTTTCATAAATACCCAAGACCTCTTTATAAGGCACGAATACCTGTGGAATTTCATGGGCAGGTTCTTTAATATATTTGGTTAGGATCCCTCTTTCTTCATCTATGACTTGTTCCAAAACATTGGCTTTTGTGTATCCTTCAGGTACATCACTCATCCCTGAATCGTGAATACCACGCATTCCTACGGTGTAAATGTTCTCATAAGGTGCTGCTTCTGAAACCCTTTTATCCAATACAGCAAGTACACCTTCTTTATTACGGACATAATCCCAATCTCCATTAATGTCATGGTGCCACTCCGTTGTATTGTTATAAAGCAATGGTTCGGCATGGCTACTGGTCATCATGATTGCATATTTGTCGGCAACGACCTTGTTCTCAGGATATTTAAAAAATGCTCCTGTAACTTCATGCATTGCGGGTGCAAGCATGTTGCCTTTTAAGCGCAACAGTAGTTCAAAAACCTTTGCGTAGGTTTTTGGACCTATATCGTTTATTTCCGGATCCATTAATTTTGAAGCCCAGGGTTTTAATCCCCAATCTTCATCATTGAGAAAGATTCCCCTGTATTTTACGGTAGGCTCTTTGGAAACAAAATCAACCGCATTGATCTTAAGCTCTTTTCTTTTCACAGCAGGTACATCTGCCCACCAGTACCAGGGTGAAACACCAATTGCTTTCGATAGGTCAAAAATACCGTAGACCGTACCTCGCCTATCGCTCCCAACGATCACCAAAGCTTCATCAACATTTGGTAAGGGTTCTTTTATGGTTTTGTATAAATATTTTTCCCAACTACCTTTTAAGCCATCAACACTTAATTTTCCTTTTTTTACCAATCTATCTATTATTTTACTGGAACCTATGGTGCCAACAATAATCGCTGTTTTGGATTTTGGTTTTTCTGTTGAAACTTTTGGTTTCTCGCCTGTAACCCGTTCTACATCTTCGGCCAATAGTTTGGATGCAATATGGACGACCTCAAAATCTGAGGAATCGTAATAAATGGTGGTCGTATTATTGGCCTCTACTAGAGTAAATGTCTCTTTGGCGTTGTCAGCAGCATTGACCAAACTTATTTGTGCTTGTACATTGGACAGTCCAAAAGTAAATAAGAATAGGGCTATTGCCACTTTATAAATATTATATATCATCGTGTTTATTTTTTTCTGTTTATCCATGGGAGTCCTTCAGAAGTTCCCTTCACTATTACTGTTGCTCCCGGCAGTGGTTGATTGTCTGTCTCAGAAACACAGTTCCCTTGACAATAAAACCTTGGTGTAGGATCAATAAATAATCCAGAGCCGGCATACATAAAAGTGATGCCTCCTCCCCAGCATGAGAATAACAAAAGAATCCTCTTTTTAATTAAAAAGTGTCTCATAAAATAATGTTTAATTAGGTTAGTTTACTCCCATAATTGTAAAAGACATATCATTGATAGCAACCAATGATTTCTACCTTACAATTGTATTAAGAAAATCGTTTTCGGGAGTATAAATTATAGTTCTATTTTGATAAATTATGACCTACTTTTACCGTCAATATGATAATTTTTAAGCCTTTACTCATTATTGATTTCTTTCTCCTCTATGGTTGGCGTCCACGCGTTACGGCCGGCCCTGCTTAGGACAGTCTACAGAAGTAAGCGATGGGATAAGGTCAGGATGTTAATATTAAAAGCTGCATAAAGTGAAATCTGTCGTAGACCCCGATATTGGATAGCTTAAAGAAATACACTATTTTGTGTACTTCACAAAATGAATTTTAAAATGATGAACACGACAGCAAGACGATTTTTTTCATCTACAATTATTTTTTGCAGTTTTATTATTTTTTTTAGCTGCGATACATTTTCCACCAAACAGTTTGAAAAAATAACATCAGAACATTCCGGTATTCATTTTAAAAACATGATAGAATATACCGATTCTTTAAATGCTATAGTAGAACCCAATATATATAATGGAGGAGGAGTAGGCATTGGAGATTTTAATAACGATGGTTTACAAGATATTTATTTTACCGGCAACTTTGTAAACAATAAACTCTATTTAAACAAAGGTGATTTTATTTTTGAAGATATTTCAGAAAAAGCCGGTGTAGCTGCATCCGGTAGATTTTGTAGAGGCGTTACCGTTTTAGATATTAACAACGATGGTTGGATGGATATTTATGTCTCGGCTACAATTTTTAAAAAATCAGCGCTTCGTAAAAATTTACTCTACATCAATAAAGGGTTAGATGAAAATAACATACCCGTTTTTCGAGAACAAGCAGCGGCCTATGGGTTAGATGATGATGCACACACAACAATGGCTTATTTTTTTGATTATGATAAAGATGGTGATTTAGATGTTTATTTACTGAACAATGAAATTGTTCCTGGAGAGCAGCCCGGTACGTATCGTGAAACCAATACTCAAAAAGAACACCCTAATACCGACAAACTATTGGAAAATAATTGGAACAAAGAATCGGGACATCCGGTTTTTACCAATGTTTCTCAAAAATCGGGGATTACCTTTTCGGGTTTTGGACATTCTGCTAGTATTACCGATATCAATCATGATGGCTGGGACGACATTTATGTGAGCAATGATTTTACACCCGACAATGCGCTTTACATCAACCAACAAAATGGAACGTTTAAGAATGAGACGAAAACCTATTTTAAACATACAGCAGAAAATGCAATGGGTAATGATATTATAGACATTAATAATGACGGATTAGATGATATAGTGGAACTAGATATGATGCCGGAAGATAATTACCGAAGAAAAACTATGCAGTCTAATAAAACATACGATACTTATCAATTAGCATTAAAATTAGACTATCAGGTAAAATATCCTCATAATGCTTTTCAATTAAACATGGGAAATATCCCAACTATAAAACGACCCGCATTTTCAGAAATTGGGTATTTGTCTGGAATTGCCGAGACCGATTGGAGTTGGTCCCCCATCGTAGCTGATTTTGACCATGACGGATATAGGGATATTTATATTACCAATGGGTATCCTAAAGATATTACCAATGGGGATTTTATTTCTTTTAGGGAAAATGCACAAACACAATTGGATGACAAAGAAATCTTAGAGCATGCCCCAATAGTAAAAACCCCCAATTATATGTACCATAATCAAAAAGGATATACTTTTAAAGAAACCACCAAAGATTGGGGACTGGATATTCCTTCCTTTTCCAATGGCGGGGCTTATGTAGATTTGGATAATGACGGAGACTTGGACTTGGTGGTGAACAATATTAATATGGAAGCGTTATTATTTAAAAATAATAATGAAAAAATACAGGGTGTAAACAATCATTTAAAAATTAAATTAAAAGGAAAAAATCCAAATATTGCTGCATTGGGCGCTAAAGTTTCTATTTATTATGGGGATAAATTTCAAACCTATCGTTCTTATCCGTTTAGGGGATATTCGTCTACCGTAGATTCACGCATTCATTTTGGTTTACCGAAACTAGAAATAATAGACTCTGTAGTAGTAAGTTGGCACTCTAATTTAACATCTGTTTTGTACGATGTGCAGCCTAATCAGATGTTGACAATTGACATACAAAACGGGAAGAATACTTCCACAAAACCGGAAAAAGAAAAAGTCCAACCACTTTTCACTGATGCTACTAAAGATATAAATATTGATTATAAGCCACAAAGCTATATCTTTTCAGATTTTGATCTGCAAAACTTATTGCCCCATAAATTATCAGAATTGGGTCCCATAATAACTGCCGGGGACATAAATCAGGATGGTAGGGAAGATTTTGTCGTGGGGGGACAAATGTCTTTGAATGGTTATGTTTTTTTCCAACAGGAAAACGGGAAATTTACAGGTGTTCCGCTTCCCAAATCTGAAAATTTACCTCACCCTATCCATAGCGACCTTGTTTTAAAAGATTTAGACAATGATGGCGACTTGGATATTTATGCTGTTTCCGGCGGAAATCATCATCCGGATCGTTCAAAAATTTACCAGGATATTGTTTATTTAAACGATGGAGCCGGTAATTTTACGCCCAATTATCAAAGCGCACCCAAAAATTTAGTCAGTAAATCTTGTGCAAAAACAATTGATTTTAATAAAGACGGTAAATTAGACATTGTAGTGGGAGGACAGGTTCGTGCCTGGCTGTATCCGCTACCCGTTTCTTCATTTCTATATGAGAATACCTCAGAAAAAGATTCTCTTATATTAAAGGATGTTTCGCAAAAGCAAGCTCCGGATTTTAAAAATTTAGGTTTAGTTACCGATATTTTACCCATAGATTTTGATAACGACGGCTGGGAAGACTTAATTTTTGTAGGCGAGTGGATGCCCATAACTTTTTTTAAGAATCAAAATGGTAAGTTTGTAAACGTTACCAACCAAACCAATCTTGCTGAAATAAGCGGTTGGTGGCGAACGGTATCAACAGGGGATTTTAATCAAGATGGCTTGCCGGATCTGGTATTGGGAAATTTTGGTTTAAATACTTTTTATAAAGCAGACCCAACGCACCCTATTTCTATCTATGTAAATGATTTTGATAAAAATGAAAGTATAGATCCCATCATTACCCGATATGTCCTAAATCAACGAAACGATAAAAAATCGGAATATTTAGAGTTTCCGGTTCACAACAAAGGTTTAATAATGAAACGTTTGCCCTATTTAAAAAAAGAATTACTTTATTATGAAGATTATGCCCATGCTACCATTCAAGATATTTTTCCTGAAAAGCAATTGAAGCAAAGTTATAAAATGACAGTAAACTATTTGGCTTCAGCGGTTGCTATTAACTTAGGAAACAATCAATTTAAATTAGTAGAACTGCCGTTGGAAGCACAAATGTCTACAGTAAATAAAATTTGGGTAGAAGATTTAGATCAGGATGGTTATCAGGATATTTTATGCCTTACCAATGATTTTGGTATAGAAACCAGTGTGGGGCAATTAGACGCCTTAAATGGACTATTTTTAAAAGGTGATGGAAAAGGTGATTTTACGACCATAAAATTAGAAAAAAGTGGATTCTATGTTCCCGGGGCATCTAACTCCATGATAAAGTTAAAGTCTGTTACCGGTGAGAATTTATTTATCGTTTCTCAATACGATAACGAACTAAAAGTATTTAAAAGTGAGTGACTAGTGGATTATAATCCGGGAGATATAAATTGATTCCGAATCCTTGGTTTGCGGTATGTATAAACATATCGGTATACTATCTATTCATTACAGTTAGTGAATCTATTATTCATCTGGGATACATGGGCGAGATGACAAGTTTTCATCGCCAGAAATTAACACATCTTTTTGCAATATTCGAGATGGCAAAAGGTTCGACCATAATCCAATGTATATCGTCATTCAATTTTCATTTTATCTGTTTTCAATTGGTCAAGGACTTTTCTAAAAGTAACTGGATCAGTTGGGCGCGGGCCCTTATATAAGGACAATTCACCTTTGCTGTTAAAAAACAGGTATCGAGGAATACCCTCAGTGGTGCCAAAAAAATCATTATACATTTTCAAATCATCGCCAGTGACCAAGTACTGATTTACCATTAACCCCAACTTCTGCTTCTCCCTGGATGTTTGTTTCCACTTACCAATGTCTTTTTCTTGATCAATTGAAATATAGATCCACGCTATCCCTTCCTTTACGATTTGTTCCTTAAATTCTTTTGCCTCTTCCATATCCATAAGGCAAGCCCAGCACCAACTGGCCCAATTATCCACCACGATGGTACTAGTTTTGTGTTTTTCTAAAATTGTCCCTAGTGACGTAGTTTTATCATCCAATCCCATCAACCGTATGCTTTTAATACTGTCTGGTAATGGATTTTTTAATGAAAGTAGCCTATTATTAATTTTATCCAGCTTTCTTAAAAAAGCGGTATCTTTTACTGATTTTCTTACTGTTTTTACATATTTTTTTAACAAATTAATATTATTGGGCAAAAGGTTTCTATAATAGTCCTCCAACAAGGCAGTATAAGCATATTCACGCACCCGGCCGTTTAATCCGCGTGTAATTTCCTCAAAATGCCTTTCAAATTCATCGCCCCCTTCATACCCTCTATAAGATTGGGTGACGTAGTATCCTAAATACTTGTGAAGTGCCAATGTGGCTGTCCGAATTTTCAAAATGCTGTTATCATCAAAGTCTTCTACTTGTAAATCTTCAAGGTACTCTTTACCGACCGAATGAAGTTCTTCGATTGGGATTTTTGAAAGCGGTACGGTCAGTTCATATAAGTATCTGTATTTAAATATTTTACTAACGTAATCAACAAATTCCAAGGACACTTTATTATCTAATGCATACTCTTTCAGGAAATCTTTTCTCTCCTGAAAACTGCGTTCACAACTTTCTTTATATAGGAAGATGTCCCCAGAAAACTTTTGATATCTACTAATATTTTTTTTTTGTTTTCTAAAAAAATTGTAATGTGGAGCCTTGTTTCCCTCAAATCCAAAAGAGATATCTTCCCCATCATTTAAAGTCTCTATCTTGATCGTATCATTGTTCGTAACAAAGACATCAATGGAGACCCCTGATTTTTGAATAGAGACCACTCCATGTTTCATTCCCGGAATTTCAAAAGTAATGAAGCCCATGGAATCCTTCGATGCCCTGAATATCTCAAAATTAGGGGCAAAATAAACATTTAGTGATAAATTGGCTATGGAATCGACGCTGGTAAAAACAACAGTGCATTGTTCTTTGTCACCGGTGTGGTTTTTTTCATTATTACAGCCACAGAGTGTTAAAAATAAAATAATAAAAAGAGAATATTTGTTCATAATATATGATTAAGTACAATTAAAAGGCTAATCCAAAAGTAACAAAGCAATAACTTTATGTGAAACCAATCAGTCCCAAATTCAACTTTCCGTTAAGGACTTTTGCGTGTTTAGAGCTTAGAACGGATTTTTTGCCACCAGAGCAAAAACTTTGTAAGAAGGGATTGTATATATCTTTTTATATGAATTGCTTTTATTCTGTTGTTATTTGTAAGATAGCATCAGGCAACCTCTCGGACTTTACTATTACTTGTATAGCTCCTTTTGAACGACCTGATTGAACCGTAAGCAAAGCTTTTCCGAAATAGGTCTGTATTGAGTTTGGGGTAAAGGAATCTCGCAGATCGCCGTTGTCTAACCCTAACAATCTACCGTTTCCAAGTCCAAGTACTTCAACCGTAATTGTTCGGTCGGCATCAGGAACTACAATGCCTTTCTTATCTACAATCCTGATTGCAATGTGAGATAGGTCCTGACCATCAGCGGCGATCTGTGTGCGATCTGCAGACAGCAAAATTTGTGCAGGTTCTCCGGCAGTTTTTAGTTCATAGTTCGTCACTTCCCGACCTGCCTTGTAACCTCTGGCCACAATGCGGCCTTCATTATAAGGAACATGCCATACAATAGTGTTATTCGAGTAATCGGAAGTATTTCGGAACCCCAGGGATTTGTCATTCAAGACCAATTCTACGCTATCGCAATTGGTGGTAGTTTGAACCAGGATGATACGTCCTTTATATTGAGGGAAGTTCCAGTGGTCGGCCAAAAAAGGCCAACTCCAGTGAGGTTTTCCGGGATCTATATCCAATGACTGATCGGCCACTGCAATTCTCACCATGGGCTCATCGTTCCAGACGGAGCGATGAAATGCAGCGGCAGGTTTTTCAAACATGCAGACATCAAAAAGACCATTCACCCGCCCCATACTGGGCCATCTTTTGCTTTCACCCATGTAATCAACCCCGGGCCAAAGGAACTGACCAAAAACAAAGTCATTGTTCGCTACATCATACCATGGATTAACAGGGTCAAAAGCTCTGAACTTATTTTTTCTATTGCGATAATAACAGAAGGCTTCAGATACATACATAATTCGATCGGAAAATTGTCTTTTTTCATCCTTCAACCAGGGCTCCTGATAATTGTAACCAACCACGTCCAGACTTTGAGCAAAACCATTTGCATTATGCCTTCTCTCCTGATCTGGCCGAAGTCCTGCCGTAACCAACCGACTGGGATCCAGGTCATAGACATAATCCCTTAGCATAATGGCACGCTCGGTGCCTTCTCCGGTTGTATCGAACTGCTCACCTGTTTCATTTCCGATACTCCAAAGTACTATAGATGGATGATTGCGGTCCCGCAAGACCATGGCATCCATGTCCCCCTGCCACCACTCATCAAAATATTTCGCATAATACCCGCCTTTCCATTTATCAAATGCCTCATCGATCACCACAAAGCCCAGGCTATCACACATATCTAAAAATTCAGACGTTGGCGGATTGTGTGAGCACCTGATAGCGTTGACGCCATATTCTTTGAGTATTTGAAGCCTTCGCAGGTAAGATCTGTCGGGTACTGCTGTGCCTAATGACCCTGCATCCGGGTGGAGGTTCATGCCTTTCATTTTGATATTCTCTCCATTGAGGAAGAACCCTTTATCTGCATCGAACCTGATCTCTCTAACACCAAACGTGCTCTTGTATTGATCAACTGCTTTGCCGTTCACCTTTACGGTGGTTTCCATAGCATATAAGTTTGGCGCTTTGATTGACCAAAGCTGAGGATCCTTGAGCATTAGGGATTGTTGCAGTGTCTCCTGCTTCGATGCCCCTACCTGAAGCTTTGACTTCTCTACTGCTACCTTCTTTCCCTGCTTGTCAATGATCTGGTTTTCCACCAAAACTTCTACCGGACTTTGACTACTGTTCTCAATGGTGGTAGCTATGTTGACCTGTGCTTCCTTTTCTGAAATCTCCGGAGTGGTGATGTAGGTACCCCATGTGGCGACATGTACCGGATCGGTCACTTTTAGCCAGACATGTCTGTAGATCCCTGAACCTGAATACCAACGTGATGAAGGAGCATCGCTATGGTCTACTCTCACGGCAATCGTATTCTCTCCTCCGTAGTTTAAGTAGGGAGTTAAGTCATATTCGAATGTGGTATAGCCATAAGGGTGAAACCCTAAATGTTCACCATTGATATAAACATCACTTTGATGATAAACCCCGTCAAATTGAATGACAACTTTCTTTCCTTCATCACTTTTGGGCAATTGAAATCCTTTACGATACCAGCCAATGCCTCCCGGTAAATAGCCCATTGCTCCTGCCATCCAACCTTTACCGGCATTTTCCTTTGACACGGGTTGCTTTATGCTCCAGTCATGCGGCAGCTGAACTTCCTGCCAATTGCTATCATCAAAATTGGCATTTTTGGCTTCTGTGATGTCTTGAAGTAAGAACTTCCAATCAAAATCAAAATTATGGGTCGCTTTTGGGCTTTGTGCTATGCTCAAGTAAGATAACGTCAAGAAAAAAGTTGTGAATATATATTTCATCTGTTTAAAAAAGTTTTTGGTCATTTCAGATTATTCATTTTTACTTTTTTTTCAAATATAATAAAACAAAAACAGGCCGCACGATTAAGATACGACCTGTTTTTATACGATAATGTTAAAACCTAATCATCTTTAATATCCCGGGTTTTGCTCTAATTCCGTATCCGTATTTCTTTCAATTTCGGCAAAAGGTATGGGCCAGAGGTTATAACGCTGTTCAGCAGATTGTGCATAAAATGGATTACATTTTATAATTCTATCATACCATTTTCCCAAACGCATTAGCGTAAACATTCTTTTTTCCTCAATACCGAACTCACGCATTCTCTCATCCAAAATAAAATCTATATCTACTTGCGAGGATGAAATAGCAGAGGCATTCGATCTTGCCCGAACCACATTAATATCCGCAGCTGCACTAGTTAAATCGCCATTTCCTAGATAGGCTTCTGCGCGTAGCAAGTAGGTTCCTGCCAAACGGAAAAGATATTCATCCCTAAATGTACCGGCAGCACTATGCTTCAACAGGTCAGGATACTCTGTGCTTCCTTCGTATAAATTTGAAGGGTGATTGCCAATGGTTGTAGCTTTTGTTTGAAAGGGATACATCGCACGATTGAAAACATCACCGGAAACCAAATCGGCTCCGCTGAAACCTTTAGCGCCTTCCGGTATATCGTCAAAATCAATCAATGTACCAACCGGATACAAATCATTACCTGGTCTGGTAACTTCAAATTTCCTCACAAAATTATGATTGGCATTTCTAATGTCGTTAGTAAAATCTGATGGGTCACCGGCTTGGTAAGCATTGTGTACAAAGTAGTCTGAAGGTGCAAGAAATCCTACCCCTCTTCCACCACTGGTGTAATCGGATGCTGGCCAATAAGCCATTGCCAGTAAATTTCCATCTGAATCCGGCAAACGGACATCGCGAATCAATGGCTCATGTACCCTTTCCAGGTTATAAACACTATTAAATGGCCAGCCACTAATAGTGGTGTCACCGGCACCACCGGGAGTATCGTCCTCAATTTGCATCACCAAAATGCTTTCTGTATTACCAGCGCTCCTATTTTGATTGTTTTTACGGAATAAATCCCAATATACATCTCCGGGCGTTTCACTTTGCCTGCTACCAAAACGGCTTGTCATTAAAGCTGTAGCCGGGTCATTAATAACATCTGAAGCAGCAGCTATGGCCTTATCATAGTTGCCATTGGTATTATACACCTCTGCTAATAAGTGCTTTGCGGCAAGGTTACTAACTTCTCCGTCTTTTACTTCTGTAATTCCTTTTAAGTTCTCACCGGCAAAAATCAAGTCTTCTATACACAGGGCATACACTTGCTCTCGAGTTGCCCGTACATAATCTGTTTTAGGAGAAGTCACCTCTTCTGCCAAAATGGGTACGCCCCCAAAAAGATAGGCCAAACGACTATAAGCATAAGCCCTGAAAAACTTAGCCCTTGCTTCAAATATTTTAGCTTCTTCTTCTTTTAAATCCGAAAATTCAAGCCTGCTGATAATGGTATTTGCCTCTGATACCACTTTATACCAACTATTCCAATGATTGGTCGGCATACCTCCTGTAGGCGCCAATTCCCCATCTAAATTCGGTGGGTTGGAGGAGGGTACAAATAAACCTATATCTGTGCGATAAGAATATTCAAAAGGTGTGGTTTCATTACGGGTAAATAACATATCCCGCACCAAAAAGTATAAGTTATTGGTAGAGGATTCAAAACCTGCACTGGAATTAAACGCATTGGCAGAGCTTAAAAAATCCAATGGCTCTTCTTCTAAAAAGTCCTTTTCGCAGGAGTTGCTTGTAAATACAAGGACTCCCAATATTAAAATTAATTTTATATTTTTCATCATAATACGATTTTTCATTACTTAATAAGCATTAAAAAGATACTCGAAGCCCTAAGGTTATCGGGCGCATAACGGGCCTTCCAAAGGCTGAACTTGAGCCGGTTTCCGGATCCAATCCGTCCCATTTTGTCCATGTATATACATTTTTTGCACTTGCATAAAGCATAAGTTGTGATACTTTAAACTTATTCAACACACTTGCGGGCAGGTTGTAGGACAAAGAAATATCCTGTAAGCGGACAAAACTTCTGGATTCATACATTGACGGAACAACCGTAGGATTACTACCCGATATGTTCCTGGGATATTTGCCGTCCGGATTGCTTGGAGACCAATAGTCTATACCGTGTAATTGATTTTCACGGATCGTATTGTCATTCCGGGAAAAATACACCAGCGAATTTCCCAGATAACCGTCTTTTCCTCCCTGGACGCTATTGATTAAAAAGCTTAATCCCAGCCCTTTGTACGAAAAGCTATTATAGATGCTAAAACTATATGCCGGTTCGGTTCTTCCCAATATTTTCCGGTCATTCTCTGCTTCAAATTCACCATCTCCATTCAAATCTTCCACTCGCAATGTTCCGGGATAAAACCCTTCCGGAATTTCATCGTCCAATTGATAAATATCCCCGGCCTGGTAACTGTAAATGGTCCCGATGGATTCACCAATAAATAAACCACTGGCTATTAAATCGTCTTCTTTGCCATCTCCATCAACATCTTTACCGAGCAAACTCTCTATCTTATTGGTGTTACGCCAAATATTACCCGTTATTGACCAATTAAAATCATTATTAGCAAGAACATAATAGGTCAAGGAAGCCTCCAAGCCGGTATTATTGATTTTTCCCAAATTTGTTGCTATAGAAGAAAAACCGGTTAAAGAAGGTATGTTCACATTATACAATAAATCATTTGTGTCGTTGTTGTAATATTCCAATGTCCCACTCAGTCTATTATTTAGTGCTGCAAAATCCACCGCAAGGTTTAATCCGGTTGTACGTTCCCATTTCAGATCCGGATTGGCCAATGAGTTTACTTGTTGGCCAAAAGCAGTAGTTCCCCCATCACCAAATACATACGCTGCCCTGGTAGATACACGGGCCAATGAAGAATACCTACTGGTCTGGTTACCGATAGTACCATAACTTGCCCTAAATTTTAAATAATCTACCGCATTCAGATTTTTAATAAAACCTTCCTCTGATACTACCCAACCTACAGAAGCGGAAGGGAAAACACCATATTTATTATTTTCGGAAAAACCGGAAAAACCATCCCTCCTAACGGTAGCAGTAAGCAGATATTTATCTGCAAAGTTGTAACTTAACCTCCCCATTTGGTATTCTAAAGATTCTGACCAGGCATTAGACCTGACGGTATAAATATTACCACTTTCCAGACTATTGTAGCCCAAGTCCAACCTATCAAATCCCTTTCCTTCAGAATAGGTCCCTTCAGATTTCCTTTCTATGGCCCCATAGAGACCGGTCAAAGTAAATTTGTGCTGACCAAACTCACGTTCATAAGTTATAATATTATCAAAAGTATAGTCGTAATACTGGTTATTTTCCTTATACGCCAAACCATCTAAACCTGCATCAAATTCGCTGGCATAATAATGTTGGCCTTGTCTTAAATTATGCCCGTAATTGATCCGGTATTTCAACCCTTTGATAAAAGGTACTTTTAATTCGGCATAGATATTGGCAAAATAATATTGAACCCTATCATGGTCATCTACATGATTAGACAGTAAAGGGTTAAGTTGCACATTATCAAATGGATTGGTAACAATCTCCCCATTTTCGTCATACGGAGCCACCAAAGGAGCCATACGAACCAACCCGGTCAGGTTAGGTTCTGCACCATCCTGGTTTACAAAAGAACCGGAAGACACCAGACCTATTTTTAGAAAGTTTGTTGGAGAAGCCTCCAAATTGGCCCTCAGGGTCTTTCTGCTAAATTCATCCGCTTTAATAAAGTTTTGCTGTTTTAACGTACTGGCAGAAAATAAATAGGAAAGCGTGTCTTTTATCCCTCCGGATACACTTAAATTATGCTCCTGAATAAACGGACTAGCTGTCCCCTCCTTAACCCAGTCAAAATCATGAGGTAGGAGTTCCGTTCTGTCGGCATTTACCATAGAAGCATCTGCCACCTCCCGCGGATCGTAATCGGGATTGGGGGTAGTATATTCCGGAGCCAAAAAGGCTAAGTCCCAGTTTTCAAATTTAAGTTCTTCCAAATACTCTGCACGGTTTAAAGTACGATATTTTTTCGTGGGGCTTTGGAGCGTATAGGCAGTGGAATAGGACACTCTTGGCGCACCGGTAAGCCCTCTCTTGGTGGTAATGAGTAATACCCCGTTGGCTCCCTGGGCCCCATAGACTGCCGTTGAACTGGCATCTTTTAAAATTTCCATAGATGCAATATCATCCGGATTGATGGAAGACAAGGATCCATTATACTGGATACCATCCAATACAATCAATACATTCTGCGAACCACTAAGGGAAGACCTGCCCCGTATTTGGATATTAGGTGTACCACCTGCCCTGGTAGACACACCTACATTAACACCGGCAGCAGTCCCCTGTAATATCTGCCCGATATTTGTATTGGGTGAATTTTCCACCGATTCTACATCAACACTCACGACCGAACCGGTAACTTCGGTCTTCTTTTGGGTACCAAACCCTATCACGACCACCTCATCCAAGGCCTCTGCATTTTCTTTAAGGCCAACACTAATTGTTGACTTGCCATTAACGTTAACTTCCATGTTAGTAAACCCTACAAAGGAGAATACAAGAACAGCATTGGCAGGATCATTGACCTTTATTTCATAATTCCCGTCAAAGTCGGTTACTACACCATTAGAAGTTCCTTTCACTATAACTGCTGCTCCCGGAAGCGGCATATTGTCTGTCTCAGAAATCACAGTCCCCTTCACAATAAAATCTTGTGCAGGATCAACAAATAATCCGGAGCCGGCATACATAGAAGTGATGCCACCCCAGCATGAGAATAATAAAATAATCCTCATTTTAATCAAAAAGTGTCTCATAAAATAATGTTTATTTAGGTTAGTTTTCTCCCATAATTGTATAAACCTTATGGGTTAAATTGTGTAAAAACATATCACTGCTAACAGCCAATGATTTCTACCTTACAATTGTATTAAGAAAACGTTTTCGGAAGTATAAACTATGGTTCTATTCTGATAAATTATGACCTATTTTACCGTCAATATGATAATTTTTAAGCCTTTATATTAACAAGTCGTATAGTTGAAGGTGGTTTTGGTCTCAATGCAAAGTTTGCCCTGATTAATTTTTCATTATTATGCCCAAATTATTAGAGCCTGTTTAGGAATTTGTGATTAGAATTTTTATAGGGTATTTTTGATGCGGTACGAGGCAAAATTTTTAAGCATAGCCGTGTTACGGTTCAAAATTTTAACGAAATAACGCACAAAAAGGCGCATAAAAAAATAATAGGCAAATTCCTAAACAGGCTTTTAATCAATTCTCGAATAAACAAAATCCCGGAAGTTGACCGAACCTTCCCCTATCGAAACCAAACCAATCTTTAATGAAAGAAAGCCTCCAAAGGCAGTATGGTTGTAGCTATCCACTACAAACGATCGCTCAATTTTCTGCCATTCTTCTCCATCAGGGCTGTAATAAAAAGTAACTGTATTTCCTACATTTCGGATTTTCAGGTAGCCTGTTTGCCCCATCAGATTCGTGCCTGCGTTAAGCGGTTGACCTCTTCGGTATATTGTGAACTTTCCTTCGTTTACAACTAGCCCGGCATACATTGACTGGTCATAAAAGAGGACAAGTCCACCTTGGGTATCCCCAACCAACTCATAATTCACCTGTATTTCGTAAGATTCATCTGATGGCACACACAACAATGGAGCACTGTTACCGGGATTATCACCTTCAGCCCTGAATTGCAGCATTCCATCGCCCACCTGTACTCTTGACAGATCGTATTCCTTATAAAAAGTCCATTGCAGCCCCAGCTTATCTCCTTCAAACGTATCAGACAGGGAAAACATCTGGCCTCCATTTTCAACCACTTTTTTCCTGATGGGTAAGTTAGTTTGAATGTCCTCAGGAACTTTAAACCAACCCTCTTCTGTCCATTCGACCGGCTCCATTAATGTTTGTCTTCCCAACGTATAAAAGTCCCTTTCGTAAGCATGGTAAACGATCCACCAATTCTTTTCCCGGTCTTCTACAAGCGTGCCATGCCCTTTGGCATGCCATTTTTCATCTTTTGACCAGGTGTGCACAATGGGGTTATGAGGAGAATTTTCCCAGGGGCCAAGAGGCGATTTTGAGCGAGCAGACACCACCATGTGAGCTGTAGCCGGCCCAACTGTGCCTCCCTCGGCTACAGTAAGGTAAAAATAGCCATCTTTATAGGTTAATTTCGGGCTTTCCAGACATTTACAAGCTACATCCCAATCATCGGGAATATCCCAGCCGTCATAGGAATGAGACACTTCTTTACCCTTTGCTGACAACCCATCGTCAGACAATTCCACAACTTTTCCATAATTCATATGCAAGTAGCGTTTACCATCCAAATCTACTACATGTCCGGGATCAATTTGCCCGACCTTCAGATCGACCGGGTCACTCCATGGTCCCTTCGGACTGTCAGCAGTGATCACCCAATTGGTGCCTCCAGCCGGAAAATAAATGTAGTATTTGTCTTGGTACTTGAGAAATTCGGGTGCCCAAACTGAACCCACGTTTTTATGAAGGGCATGACAGACCGGCTCCCAGTTTACCAAATCTTTAGAATGCCAGATCAGTAATCCCGGATAATACTCAAAGGATGAGTGGGTCATGTAGTAATCGTCACCATCCCGGAATATGGATGGGTCTGGATAATCACCAGCTAAAATCGGGTTGGTGTAAGAACTATCCCTAACCTTCCCTGCTGAATGGATGAGAGTTGTTTCTGTTTGTGATAATAAGCATAGCGGCAAGAATATTAGTACTAAAAATATCGCCCTGTACATCATGATCATTTCTTTTATTTGTTATCGAACCCATTTAAACTTTTTCCAATTGGTTAAAAAAGTCTAAACGAGTTCATCGGTATCACTTGGAATATATAACCGCACCACCTTCCGGCAGTAGTATTAGTTTTACCTTTCCTTTCTTGCTTACTTTCAGTTTTTTAATACCTGCTGTGCGGTTTTCCTTGTCAAATATCAGGTTCACCTCCTGATTGGCCAGCATCGGCAGGGCTACCGTCAACTCCTTCTCTTGTTTTTCCCCATTCACCGCCACCACATACCAGTGTTCACCTTTTCTCCGAGCCATCACTATCTGCTTGCCTGGGTAGCCATCGATAAACACGGTTTCATCCCATGTGGTAGGTACCTTGCGAATAAAATCCAACACATATTCCGGTTGCTCCTCAAGATGGAGATTTTTAACCATTAAGGCATTAAGGTAATTAAGGCTGCTCTTAAGAATATCCTTAATGTCCCTTAACTTCTTAATGGTTATACTTTTGTTTCATCAACCGCCTCCCCTACAGTGCAAAATTTGCTGTTCCGCGAGGGATTACCTTCCTGATATTTCCTTCTGCATCGAAATTCAAACTATCAATAACCAATTCACGAAGTAACGACTCGCTATTGTCCCTGATCCGGTGATACAGGATATAGTCCTGGTCATTTTCTGTAAAAACAGTGTGGTGTCCGGGACCTAATGTGGTAGAATCCGCAGTAGTGGTAAGTATGGGGCTTTCCATTCCTTCTGTCCATGGGCCTAGGGGCGTATCACCGACAGAATACCTCACTTCATAGGTTCTATCGGTACATTTTCCGTTGGAATACATCAGGTAATATTTTCCGTTTCTCTTGACCATATAGGGCGCTTCGAAATAGTTTGGCGGGGTGACATCTTTTATATCCTCTTCATTGAAAGACACCATATCTTCTTCCAGCTTTACCACAAAGCAATGCCCGTTTACCCAATTGAGCCCTGAGCCCCAATATAAATAGGCCTGACCATCGTCATCGATAAATGCATCCCCATCAATCATGTGATATTCAGGAAACATATCGCCCCTAATCAATGGAGTACCATCGGCTTTGGCATTTTTCCAGGGTCCTAGCGGGTGGTCTGCCACACCAACCCAAAGTTCATTGTGTACGGTTACATACATGTAAAATTTCCCGTCTTTGCCTTTAATCACACCCGGAGCCCACACTTTGTCTTTCCGTGATGTGGGGCTGGTACAGTCTTTCAGGTTCGGCCACTGAATATGCTTTCGTTCCCAGTTTTTAAAGTCCGTGGATTCCAGCACCACAAGCTCTTCCCCACCCCAGGGGTCGACCGTAGCGTAGATGTAATACTTGCCGTCATGCTTTACAAAGGAAGGATCTGCACAGGATATTTCTGAAACAGGATTGCTGATTAGTTCAGGAGTTTTCTCTGACTCTTCTACCTCTTTGGCTTGCTTCTTTTTACAACTTGATAATCCTGTCAGAAGCGCAAATGTGCCAATCATGATAAGGGTTTTTGATGTATTCATAATCTTCATTATACTACTTTATTTTTTGAACTTTATATTTTCCACAAAATCCCCGATGATAATATCGCCTTGCTCTGCTGATATGATCTTTTCACCATTAATCTTCACATTTTCCAATGTTACACCATTGACATTCCGGTCTTCATTGAATCCTTTTATCTGAGAAGGATGAAGACCAGAGCCATTGTAACTAATGTCTTTGAAATGAATGTTCTCAATTGATCTTCCTGATTTAGTGTTGTATTTCGGGTTATTCAACACACGCAAATCAAACAAGCGTCCCTCCTGGATATCTTCTATTCGGATGTTTTCATAAGTCACATTTCGCACCAGATTGTTATCAGCCGCAATTATAGCCATAGTGCCCAGACAGCACGGGTCATCTTCATCATGCTCCAGAATGTCAATATTAGAGAATGTGATATTTTCAATCGTATCCCCTTCATTTTCGGTATTTCCATGGGCTCCTATATTGGTCGGATGGGCAATATCTGCCCAAAGGGTGGAATTGGTGATCTTATAGTTTCTTGCATCGCCATAGAAATCCCAACGATGTGCATAAATAGCGATACAATCATCTGAGTTCCTCATGAAGACACCATCGATCTCTACATCGGAACAACTCATCAGGTCAATACCATCCGTCCACGGTCCACAACTGAATGAGGTAATATTCCTGATCTTTAGCCCCTTTGACTCTCCACCGTAAACAGTATAGTGTTTGGGATTGACGACATGAATCCCGTCGATTTCCACATTTTCCGAATGCCGGATCTCCACACCGCGCTCGGGATTTAAGATCATACCCCGGCCAATGATACGCACGTCTTTCACCTTATCGCAAAGCAATTTCCCCTTGATGGCAGCCCCACCATGAATATACACCGTCTGGCCACTTTTGATCGAGAAGACATCTCCCGGCTTATCCGGCGCTTCGTGTACACCCGGGCCAAAATATACGACATTCGGGTCATTGGGATCCGGACGGCTTTCCTCAACTGGCTGGGCAAACAGGTGCAGATTGTGTAGCTTGTCCCCATCCACCTCGATGGAAATATTTCTGGGCCTGTCGAGGGAAAATTGTATGATATTCCCTTTCACTTCAGGAGTGATCTCATAAGACAATGGTCGAATAGCTACTGATCCCACTAAGCCATTGTTTTTCCTGATTTTCACTTCCACAGTCCCTGAAAAGTCAAAATAAACCATAGAAGCATTGGACTCTGTGTCCATATCTACTTTGACATTGTACTCATAAAGGTCTTTCCATTGCTCTCCCGGCTTTCTGACCTGCACGGTAAAATCATCATTGTGCATGGAATAAAAAAGTGCCTTGGGAACATCATAGGTAACAAGGCTGTCCTGCGGAAAAACCATGTCCACCGACATGAACCATACAAACACAACAATAATAAATGATAATTTTTTCATCGACTTAGAATACATTTTAATCTATTTATAAAATTTAAATTTACAGGTAAAACCCCATTCTTGGACAGGGACAGAACATACAGATTTTAATTACCATTCCTATCGCTCTCTTACCCATATCGCCACTCCCCCTGAAGCTTTCAGTGACAGTGTTATCTTTGATCTACTGGTCAGTTTTTTCTGTGTAAGCGATACCTGTGTACGAGTGTTAATTGATTCATCATCCTCGTAGATGGTGGCAACATACTTTTTGCCTTCTTCAAGAAAATCAAAATTCAACTCAACCTCTCGGGCGTCATTATTAGTGATTCCTCCAATGAACCAATCATCACCAGAGCGTCTTACCGTTATGATATACTCTCCTATCCGACCATCCAGCACTTTGGTATCATCCCATACGGTAGGTACCTTCTCGAAAAATTCAATCTCAGGTTCGCCCTCGTAATCGGAGGCTTTATCATATCAAAATAAGGTTTGCAACGGACTGTACATCACCACGGATAACGCCAACTGATGGGCGTGGGTGGTTTTGATCTGTGGGGAGTAGTAGCATACCGTATAATCACCCATTCCAGCTATTCCCCTGGTAAAGGGTAAGATTGTGTTATGCGTTGCATCGGGCATTTCTTCATTGCCGCGGATACCCTCTACGGTCATGATGTTGGGCCAAGTACGTTGTTCTCCAGTGACACGGAATTCATCGTGGATATTGACCATTAATTGATTTTCTGCAGCCCGCTGCACCGATTCATGTAGCCATTTGGTCCAACGATGTGAACCTACCTGAACGAATCCATATTTAACACCAACCACTCCCCATTCTTTATAAAGGGGGAACAACTCAAAATCCTGTTTAGACAAAGCCTGCTGATTCACATATAAGAAAGTGCCAATTCCTTTTTCATTCCCATACTCAATTACTTCTTTCAAGCTCATATCAATCTGCACCTCTTTCGCATCCGTATCCCAACCAAAATGTTCGCCATACCAGCAGCAATCGATTAATAAATACTGAAGATTATGTTCAACGGCAAAGTCTATCCATTCTTTAGAACCTTTATCCGTGAGGGACTTATCGCGAACTATTTTCCCGGGCTTGATCCATTCCGAAGTTTCGGGATCAATTTTGGAAGGAGCGTTCAGATTTAGTAAGATATCATTATTCTCGATCAGTTCCCCCGGAGTTTCTGCTGCCATGATTACCCGCCAGGGTGTACTAAAGTAAGGTACTTTATCCACTGACTCATAAAGTACAGTTTTCACGGTATTGGGTTTTTCCTTGGCCAGTTCAAATTTGGTTCTGACGAAATCTACCATAGCCACTTCTGCCAGACAGGCATACAATCCATTTTCCAGCTCCAAAGTCAAGGGCCTCTCACTTTCGGCCGGCCAGTCAGACAAAGGCATTTTGGTAAACGGTCCCTGAGCCCATGGCTCGAACCATGCTTGAGTACCTTCGGGAAAAGTGAATTCGGTATTTTCTTCGGTGATACGATAGTAGATGCCTGTTGGGTTGGTATGGAAATAATACCGGATCGCCACCCCTTCATTGTAAGCTCTTAACTGAATGTCCATTTTGTAGTTAACGCTGGCCTTTTGCTCGAATGACAGGATCAGTTCGTTGTAATTCTCCTGTATAACAGAACGTTCACCATAAACTGGTGTCCAGCTGGAATCTACTGAGTTTGTTCTGGTTTCTTTCAATACCAGCCCTTCCATCCACGGTCCTTCAGGCTTTTCCTTAATAGCCAACGCCCATTCGGAAAGGTGGTTGTCCAGAGAGATGGCTAACCGCGACTTTTTGATAAGCGTTTTTCCTTTATAATTGATTTGATACGTTATTTTACCGGTAGTAGCATCCCTGCTTATGTTCAACTCATAATTTTTGTCCGGTGAATAATTTTTTTGTTCAAAACGTTTTGTTTCCTGTGCAACAACCCCATAATTGATAATCACCCCGGTGAACAGGATTAATAAAAAGTATTTTCTGTATTTCGATTTGATCATCAATATTTTTATCAAGATTAAAAAATCAACTTGCTAAAACCATAATTCTCGAAAGCAAGTTGAGTTCGTAATACATCATTACAATTTTATAGAGAATGGTCAATAACAAATATGAATTATAACTCAATATAGATAAATTATGACTCAAATTTTGATCGAACAATATACATACTGACCTGACGGACATTCAAAATAGTTATTTTTTTTGATTATAAAAGGGAAGACCGAAATAATAATATTTACTATTCCAATCTTCCCTTTTTTATTATAACTCTCTTATCATTCCTTCACTATTTTCCTTATAATTTTCCTCTCTGTCTCTGTGCTTGTCAACGTAAGAACGTAAACCCCTTGCGGAACTGTACTTAAATCAATTTCGCACTCTTGCCCACTCACTTTTTCTGTCTTGATTAGTCTGCCAAAACTACTATGTACAGACAGGGTTGCATTCTTTAAAGGCTCTGCAAGCAAAATAGTAACCTTATCTAATACAGGATTTGGATAAACATATATATCCATAGATTCAATTCCTTCAGGATTATCTTCATTACTCTTTTCAGCCTGTATCCTCTTGGCCATACCGGATTCTGTTCCAGTAGGTTCCGTTCCAAATACCAATTGTCCCTGATAGTAAACCGTTATATGATCGTTTTCTGCAAACGGTGCTTTTGGCAAATAAGAATAGTCATCTGATTCATCGAATTTAGACCAATCAGTTTTGGTAATCCTATACTGAATTTCTCCAGTGTTACTTAACGGATATAGCGATCCAACTGCCGAATTCACTGAAATTTCAAAATAAGTATCTGCTCCTGAAAAGGCAGGATCAAGGGCTACAAACTGACCCGATATATTTGATTCATCCAAATCCGCATGGTCTATCCAATAGTTCAGATCGGCTTCACTGTCTTTTGTAAACCAATACCTGATACTCAAATCTTTATAATCTACCGGAACATTGCCCTCATTGACAAGCTTCAAGTAAGTCTTGATCGTACCGGTATCGGTATTCGCATTTTTATTTTCAGAAAATACTTTCAAACTCAAATCTGCATTAACCTGTGCTGGTTCTGTTCCCCATACCAGTTGTCCGTTCCTATACAGCGTAATCTGTTCATTCTCTATGTAGGAAGCATTGGATTGGAATGAATAATCATCAGTCTCATCAAAATTTGACCAGTCTTTATTGGCAAATCTCGATTGGATTGGTCCTGAGCCAGTACCCGGTAATAAATCGCCCAAAGAAGCGTCAAACTCATACTCGATATACCCAAGGGCACCTTCATGCGGTTCCGGAAGAGATACGTAGTTCATTGAGACCTTATTTCCACCCAGTTGGGCATAATCTATCCAGGTATTGATACCTGCAAAATTTTCTGCAGTAAACCAGTAGCGAACTGATATTTCACTATAGGCAACACCAATAGCGTCGTTGTTTTCAATTCGTAAATGAGGCTTTATGCTTTTGTTTGCTGTATTATTATGGTCACCATCTTTATGCAAGACCTTGAGATCTAGTGGCTGTACTGTGAAGGTTTGTACCACCGGATCAGCGGCACGATAAAGGCTATCACCGTCCTGGTGAGCAACAATATCCGTATTGCCAACCCCGGTGATATAAACCGTATCACCAACAACCTTAGCCACCAAAGAATCCGAACTGGTAAAGTATACCGGCAAATCAGAGGAAGCATGCGCTTTTACCGCAAAACCCGGATCACCTATTAGCTTCGACTCCAATGGATCAAAGCTAATGACCTGCTTTATCTTCATGGCTTCTGCTACCTCTTCGGCACTCAAGGCCCTGTTATAAATCTTAAAATTATCAATGGAGCCTTTCAGAAAAGGATCTTTTGAACCTCTCTGCGATCTACCTATGTTGTTGTTGGTCGTATTTCCCAAATTCGAAGCACCCCGGTCAAAAGTAGTTTCAGCTACGAACACCCCGTCTACATACATTTTAGCAGTACTACCACTTTGGGTCACAGCTATATGCGTCCAGGTATTTTCTTGCCAGGCATAATCGTATGCCAATTTCGAATTGGTGGAACCATCGCTATAAATGGCAAACCGGATAGTTTGTTTTCCGTCACTGGTCTCTCCCGTATTTGGAACCAAATACATGGTATTGCTAAGATTACTCCCTGAACCAATGTCAAAAATACGCGCCCATCTTGCAGGCTTCCCGTCAAAACGAACCCAGGTAGCAATGGTATAGTTTTCGGTAGCTGTCATCAAACCTTCAGGAAGGGCAACATAATCGTCACTGCCATCCAGAAGTAGGCCATTATCCTCTATGCCCTCAGACCAACTAGCCCCTCCGTGAACATTACCATCACTATCTGCCCACGAATCGGCTGCTGTTGTGCCACTTAGCTCATCCATCTTCAAGTAAGTTGTTTTACCTGACACGGAGCTTTTTACTTCTGCAGAATTGGCTGATTCTCCATTTTCATTCACTGCCGAAACCACATAATAATAAACCTCATCATCTGTAGGCGTGGCATCGCTAAATGATGTATCTGCTATACTGCCAACTGTTGTATACGGTCCACCACTTATGGCCGAACGTTTTACATTATAGCTGGTCACTTTTAATGATTCTGTCCAGTTTAAGGATACCTTTTGTCCATCACCGGTAACAGAGAGAATAGTCGTTGGAGTTGGAGGCAATACATCTCCTACCATGTCTGAAATCTCTGTTTCACTTAAGGCTCTATTATATATCCTGAAGTCATCGATGGAACCTTTCAGATAAGGATCCGGAGCATTCTGACCTTTACCTAAGTAGTTGTTGGTCGTGTTGCCCAAGTCTAAAGGTCGCTTGGTGAATCCTGTGCTGGAAGCTACTGCCCCTCCGTTGATATACATCGTAGCCGTATCGCCACTCAGGGTCACAGCTATATGCGTCCAAGTATCCGGTGTCCAAGTATAGTTATAGGATAACTTCGGATATCCACTTGTGGTCTTGACGGCAAACCGGATTCCTTCTCCGGAAGTCGATGTCCTTGGGGTTAGGAACATGGAATTGTTATTCTCGGTACCAAAGTCAAAAATGCGTGACCATACGGCTACTTCGTCCAACCGTACCCAGGTAGCTATGGTGAAATCCTCGGTAGTTTTCATCAAACCTTCAGGAAAGGTAACATAGTCGCCACTACCATCCAGGAGTACGCTGTTATCCGCTATGCCTTCAGACCAAGTCGTATCACCATGAAGTGTTCCATTTCCATCGGCCCACGAATCAGTAGCTATCATACCACTCGTTTCATCCATCTTCCAATAACCTGTTTTACCCGAAACAGTACTTTTTACCTCGGCCGAGTTGATTGACTCTCCATTTTTGTTCACGGAAGAAACCACATAGTAGTAAACCTTATCATCTGTAAGTGTGGCATCACTAAATGATGTACTTGTAACGCTTCCAATTGTCGTATACGGCCCACCACTTACGGCAGCACGTTTTACATTGTAGCTGGTCACTTTTATTGATTCTGCCCAGTTTAAGGATACCTGTTGTCCATCTCCGGTAACAGAAAGAATAGTCGTTGGCGTTGGAGGTACCAAATCTCCAACCAAATCTGAAATCTCCTCACCACTCAATGCCGTGTTATAGATTCTGAATTCGTCGATATCACCTTTCAGCATAGGATCATCGGACTTCTGTCCTCTTCCTAGGAAGTTATTGTTGGTATTTCCCAGATCTGAAGGTCGTTTATTAAAACCGGTACTCGAAGCTACTGGCTCTCCATTGAGGTACATCGTTGCTGTATCGCCACTCAGGGTCACAGCGATATGCGTCCAGGTATCCAGTGGCCAGGTATAGTTATAGGATAGCTTTGGATATCCACTTGTGGTCTTAATAGCAAACCGAATTCCTTCGCCTGAGGCTGATGTCTTCGGGACCAGAAACATGGAGTTGTCGTTATTGGTACCAAAGTCAAGAATGCGGGCCCATGTAGCCACTTCGTCTAACCGAACCCAGATAGCTATGGTAAAATCACCATTTATATCACTCATGATGTTATCCGGAAGGTCAACATACCCACTGCTGCTTCCATCAAAACTAACTGCATTATTGACTATACCGGAAGTCCAGCTTGCTCCACTTTGTAGGGTTCCATTGTTCAGTCCCCATGAATCGTTTGCTGTGGCACCCTCCATTTCATCAAAATTCCAGTAACCTAACTGTCCGGGAGTTGCACTTACTTCTTCGGAATCCTCTGATTCCCCAAGTTCGTTTATAGCAGATACCACATAATAATAAGTGGAAGAATGGGTTACCGTCGTGTCACTAAATGACGTGGTGTCCGGACTGGCAATGACTGTATAAGGTCCACCACTTACTTTCGCCCGCTTTACATTATAACTTGTCGCACTTAAGCTTTCATTCCAGAAAAGATTGATTTGCTGTCCGGATACCGACTCAGCGGTTACTTCTTCAGGTGCCAGTGCAATAGCTAATTCAGGCGCAGCACTTACCTCCAAAGAGTTGACACTCTCTCCGGAAAGGTTAGCAGCCGATACCACATAATAGTAGGTCGTCCCATTCTCCAGCCCATTATCTGTATACTGGGTGGCATTCAGGTTTGTAGCTACCACTTCATAGGGACCTCCACTAGTTGTAGAGCGCTTTAAGGTATAGCTGGAAGCACCGGTTACTTCATCCCAACCCAGCATGTTCTGAGTATTACCGGGTGAAGCTGTAAGGTTAGCAGGCGTTTCCGGTGTATTACTATCAAGTCCTGTGATAGCGACGTGATCATATCGTGTAGTATTCAATGAAGTAGTATTGCCGGAACTGTTGAAGAGCCCCACATAGACATCACCCCCCATTTCGATGGTACGGCTGCCTACTTCAAACCACACATCCTTGTTGTTGGATTCATACACGGTAAAGGTATTTCCTGTCCGGGAAATCCTGAACCAGATATTGGGGCGCCATGTATAGCGGTTTCCGCCTATCCATTCCATGTTTTCTCCTGTCCCGGTACGCGCACCCATTGCAGCTAAGCGCCAACCTCCATCCCCAATTTTCATCAGTACGGTTTTGGCATCGGGATCCAGGGATTCACGGATCATGATCCCTGTTTTTTGCACTCCTCCAAAGTCTGCTATCCTTGCGGTGAGCGTTACATCTCCTGAAGCGATCCCGTAGGTGAATCCCAGGGCATCGGAAGTTCCACCGACGATACCGGCTCCCTTGGTGATAAAGGTGTGTCCGGTATTGACCGCTGCATAGCTTGCCTCCCCTTCAATGCTCAGGTTGCCTATGTCTGCCCTGGTCCATCCCATTGGCAGCTCTTGTACCGCTTCCATAGGAGTGGCTGAGACCTCCACTGACTCTGGCCCATCACCGGCGTGGTTATTGGCAGAAACAACATAATAGTACGTCGTGCCGTTTTCCACATTGGTATCGGTATATCGCGGGTTCGTTCTACTTGTCCAAGAGGCCACGGTAGTGTAAGGTCCTCCGGGACTGGTGGCACGCTTAACGGTATATCCTTTGGTGTCCATGGCTTCAGCTGCATTCCAACTCAATTCCACTCTGCCAATACCTTCTTTTGCAATAAGACCTTGCGGCTGCCCGGGAGGTACTGTAAAGGCCAATGGGGAAGCGGCTGCATCCAGTGTAAAAGTGAGTGTACCATGACCCAACTGGTCACGGGTACTCTTGGCTGACCTCATGATTTGTGCCATGGCCTCCACATGGGGCGCTTCCATCCCCTGTTGCACCACATAATGATTGTAGACGATTTCCCAAACAGGTTGATCATGGTACTTTCCCAGTGCATTGCTGCTTATCCAGCGGTGCCTTCGATTGGAACAGCTGTTGTATTCTTCAAAAAATGGCGCTTCGAGTGAAAGCGCGCCGGTACGGGCTACATATTCCGCACCTTTTAAAAAGAGGTTGTCCTCATAGCCATACAGGTCTATTCCCTGGTTCCAGGCCATTTGGCAGGTATTCGCCATCAACCCGATACCCAGCAGGGCATGTGACTGGTCCCTTCCGGACTCCTGCCATTGCCCGAAGTTTCCCTGGACAAAGGGGACAGCGTTATGGATATTGCCGGCCCCTACCCCACTCTTGAAATACTCAATGCCTTCGTTGAAAATATCCCGGTCATCCACAAGGATACCGATGGCAAGCAGTGCAGAAACATTGTTTAGGTCCCAGTTTGCCCAATAATGCGTAGGGCAGGCACCGCGATGGTTGGTCAGGAAGTCGTGGCTTACTGGGTAGAAATACTCCTTCATCATGAACTTGAATTTCTCAAAGTCCTCCGGAGCCCAGCCCTCATAGAGTCTCATAATCTCCGCACCCATGGCCATCGCTGTAAAACCTATACCTCCCAGCCCCAATATATCCGTAGTTCCTCCTGAAGGTATTTGGTTAACGGTATTGGCGTAGGCCATGTATATGCTTATGGCCTTCTCTGCATGGGCTACGTCTCCGGAGATGTACCAGCGGAGCGCGTTTAGGTAAGCCGCCTGTGCGTCCCTGTTCATGTTCTGTCGCTGGTTGGCATTTTCCCTGACGCCACCAGATATACCATATGTGGCACTTGATTTCCCGTCGGAAACCAGCGCATTCCAGCCTTCTATCCAGGGGCTTTCCCCGGCAGTGACTTTTTCTTTCATGCGGTTGAGGTCCTCTAGGGTATGGAGGCCTCCCGGATGCATAAATTCTTGTGATAAGGCATTCCCTGCTAAGGCGAATAACAGTATCACTGTTAGTAGTTGTTTTTTCATAATCAAAGTGTTTTGGTTATAATTTTTTATTTAAAAACAGATAGTTCATTTTCAAATTAATTTGGTTTGTCTATTTGCTGTTAAAACATATTCCAGGCCTTTCATTAATCCGTCAATCTCTGATAGTCCTTTGAGGCGGCCTATTAATGGATATCCGGGGTTATATTCATTCTCGAAATCAGTAAGCACTTTCAATCCATGATCTGGACGAAATGGCATTCGGATATCTTTACGTCCCAAATCTTTTCTGCGTTGTTGCTCTTCTAATAATGCTAGTAGGATCCCGTCCATATTTTGGCTCCCTTTTAAATGACCTGATTCATAAAAGCTACCATCATCCAAAAGTTGGGTATTGCGCAAATGCACAAAGTGGATACGTTCACTCGTTTTGTTAATAATCTTGAGCAGGTCGTTGTCTTTACGGGCAGAAAGTGATCCGCTACAAAAAGTAATGCCATTGTTTTGAGATGTATTGGCCTGCAGCAACCATTCATAATCTTCAAGTTGGGTCATAATCCTTGGTAATCCCAATAGTGAAAACGGAGGATCATCCGGGTGAATGGCCAGCCTTACACCTACTTCCTCAGCAACAGGTATGATCTCATTCAAAAACGCTTTCAGGTTCTCTCGTAACTTTTTTTTGTCGATATTTTTATAAACATCAATGTATGTGAGAAATTCTTGTTTTGGGTCAGGGCTTGAACCATTAACAACACCATCAATAAATTGCTGTGTGGCAATAATAATATTGTGAACAAGTTTTTCGGCATCTTCCTCCGTCATATTGTCATATACTACTCTCGCTTTTTCAACCAACTTTGCAGAATATTGGGTCTCTGCACCAGGCCGTTTGAGAATAAAAACATCAAAAGCCACAAAGGTGGAGAAATCAAAGTACATGGATTCCGTACTATTTGGTAATTGGTATTCTAGGTCTGTTCTTGCCCAGTCAAGTACTGGCATAAAATTGTAGCATACGGTATCTAATCCACATTCACCTAAATTTCGAATAGAATGTTGGTAATTTGCAATTAACCTTGACCAATCATCAGAGTAGGTTTTGATCCCTTCACTTACTGGTAAACTTTCAACTACGCTCCAACGCATATCATGGTTTTCAATGTTCTCTTTTACCCTCAGGATTTCATCTTTCATCCACATTTCCCCATTTGGGACATGATGTAGAGCTGTGACTACCCCTTCGACACCCATTTGTTTTAGATGGTTCAATGTGATTGGATCATTTTCACCAAACCAGCGCCATGTTTTTTCTAAAGCCATTGTTACTTGTTTTTTGTATTTTCAGTTCTCAATTTTGTATTTAGGATCCTTAAGGATTGGCTCTCCAATCAACCAAAATCAAAAAGGACTTTATCCTTTAGATATTTTTGGTTGAAAAAATGAATACCTTCTAAAACATTTACCTGACCTGTTGTTCTGTGCCTATATATTAATTAGGTTGGTTTTCTCCCATAATTGTAAAAAACATATGGGCAAATCGCGTAAAAACATAGCATCTCAAACAGCAATGATTTTTACGTTACAATTGTACTAAGAAAACGTTTTCGGAAATATAAACTATGATTCTACATTGATAAATTATGACCTATTTTATAGTTAAAATGGTAATTTTTAAGCGTTTATATTGATAAGTATGGAAATTTATTGTTAATATCAGCTTTTGTTTAGTTGATCGTGAATAAGTTCATCACTAATATCTCCCGTAAGGAAGTAGGAGAATAAATAGAAGCAAATGAATTGAAATATTTGATACAAACTTTTACCACTTAATAGGGATAAGCCTGTACATTTAGCCAAACCTTCAGGCTTTTTAAAAAGCCTGAAGGTATATAACAATATAATTTGGAAAAATCATTTAAATGTTTGAGGAGGAAGAATACTTCGTTTTTTTATTGCTTTCCACAAATTCATTGGGAGCCATTCCGAACAATTCACGAAAAGTCTTACTGAAATAAGCTGAAGAATTAAAACCACACATAAAAGCAACTTCTTTTACTGAATAAGTACCTTTTAGTAATTGTTCAGAAGCATATTTTAAACGTACATTCCTTATAAAACCACTAGGGTTACAACCTGTTAGCGAATTTATTTTTCTATAAAAATGGGAACGGCTCATTCCTATTTCTTTAAGTAATATTTTCAGGTCAAAATCGGGATCACCTATATTATCATGAATGATCTTAGTAGATTTGTCGAGAAATGCCTCATCAAGGGAATTAGTAGTAATTTCTTCTGAGGAAATGACCCCTGATACATCTGCATATTTTTCCCTTAACCGTTTTCTTGCCTCCAGTAAATTATTTATACGGGCTTTTAATACACTTATATGAAAAGGTTTAGGCAAATAACCATCCGCTCCGGTTTTATATCCTTCTACCTTATCTTCGGCAAGGCTTCTGGCAGTAAGCAATAATATCGGAATATGGCAGGTTTCCAAATCATCCTTTAATGTCCTGCATAGTTCAAACCCACCCATTTTAGGCATCATCACATCACTAATAATAATATCCGGGAAAAACTTTCTGGCTTTCTTTACCCCTTCTTTTCCATCCACTGCTTGTTTTATACGATAGTTGTTTTTAAATTCATCCCGTAAATGGTCCCTAAGTTCCTTGTTGTCCTCTACAATTAATATCACCGGTTTTTTAGAACGCTCTTCAATTGAATTTTTTTCTGTATTTGATTTATTTTGTTTTCTCGAAATTGACACATCATATTCTGAAGATCTTATAGCATCAGTATCATATTCATACCCTGATACTTGTCGATTAACATTTTTACCAGCATACGGCCTGCTATCCACCGGTAGCCTGACTATAAAAGTACTTCCTCTTTTATACTCACTTTCAACATGAATATCCCCACCGTGCAATTCCACCAAACCTTTGGTAAAGTTTAGTCCGATCCCGGTACCTGTTTTTGTATGGTCTGTGTGAAAAAACCTTGAAAAGACATCCTTGAGATGCTTCTTCCTAAAACCGATACCTGTATCCTCTATCTTTATTTCTACCCCGCTAATATTTTTTTCTTTTTTGCCTTTAATGTCAAAGAAAGAAAAAATACCTTTTTTCCTACCTTTCCATTGTATCTTTGACAAACTTAGCGTAATGCTGCCACCGTCATCTGTGTATTTAATGGCATTAGACAAAAGGTTGGTTATTATCTTCTCCGTTTTATCGGGGTCAAACCATGCAATAACCCCATCAGTTGTAGCATTAAAATTAAACTCAATCCCTTTCTTATTAGCCATATCAGAAAACAACACAAAAATATCCTTGCAAAACTTTACAATATCTCCTTGTGCAACCTCAAGGGGCATTTTTCCTTGTTCCATTTTCCTGAAATCCAACAACTGGTTTGTTAAATTCAATAACCTTCTGGTACTTCGCTGAATAGTAAGAGCAGAATCTTTAACATCCTCAGTATTATTTCTTGCCAGAATCTTTTCTACAGGATTCAGTATCAGGGTCAGGGGAGTACGGAATTCATGGGAAACATTTATAAAGAACCGGAGTTTCATCTGGTCGAGTTCCCGTTCTTTATCTTCCCTTATCTTACCGGTGTAATACCTCATTACACCCCAAAACACGATGAAACCAAAAGCCGCATATAAAAAATATGCCCACCAAGTTTTCCAGGGAGGTGGTAATATATTTATTGCTACCTGCGATACAGATGCATTTTCCCAGGTATCATTTACCGAAGCCTTTACCTTAAAAACATAATCTCCGGCAGCAAGATTAGAATAATTTGCCTTGGTATCTGTCCCTGTATATATCCAGTTTTTATCCAATCCTTCCATTTTATAGGCATACTGTACCCTTTCCGGATTTTGATAGTGAAGGGCAACAAAACCCAAAGAAATTTGGTTTTCATTATATTTCAACCTGATCTCTTCAGTTTCAGCTATAGGTTTGTCCATAAGCACACGCCCATTCATCGTATCTTTATTCCTTACAAGTTGGTTAAAAAGCATGAACTGTGTCATCATTGGCTGGATAGTATCTTTTGTAATTCCCATCTCACGGGGGTGAAATATATTCAACCCATTGATCCCTCCTACAATTATGCGGCCATCTTTTGCCTTATCTATAGATTTGCTTTGAAATTCCATGCCCTGTAAACCGTCATGGGTATTGTAGTTTTTAAATTCACGGGTCTCGGGATTTAAGCGGGATAACCCACTTTTGGTAGTTATCCAAATATTCCCAAGGTCGTCCTCTTCTATACCCACCACTAGGTTGTTAGGTAGCCCATCAAGCGTAGAATAAGATCTTTGTAACTTTAGGTCCGGGTCAAGCATATACATACCTATATCCGTCCCCAACCATATATTTCCTTGATGGTCTTCCGTTATATAATTAATCCGGTTACCTTTTATGGATTTCTCCTCAACCTTATGAAATTTAAAATCGGTAAGATCAGTGTCTCTCTTGTAATCATCTAAATATAAAACTGAAAGTCCTGAAGAAGTACCTATCAACAATCTGCTTTTTGAATCTTTATAAAGATGAAAAACAAAATCGCTTGCAATACTATAAGGATCTCCCTGCTTATGCCTAAACTCATAAAACCTTTCTGAATCTGGATCGTATAAATTAAGTCCTGCCGTCTGAGTCCCTATCCACAATCTATTATCATTATCCTCTACTGCACACCACGCTGTATTTTGCCCAATGGAATAAGGATTATCCAAATCGTGTAAAAAACGTTTTGCTTTTTTGGTCTTGGGGTTAAATTTATTAAGTCCTCCATCCCATGTACATACCCATATCGTACCATCATGCCCTTCATACAGATAAACTATCTTATCGGAGCTTATGGTAGATCTATCATCTTTATCATACCTAAAATGTTGAAAACGCCCAGATTTCTCATCCAGAACACTTAACCCTCCTCCATCGGTACCTATCCATATTTTTCCATCAGCTGTTTGAATTACAGATTGAGCAATTTTTGCACTAAGACTGTTCGGGTTTCCAGCCCGATAGAAATAATGCTCGAATGAAGACCTATACAATGCCAATTTACTCACTCCCTTATTATAAGAAGCAATCCATAATGTCCCCTCTTTATCTTCCAGTATTTTAGAAGGTTGGTTATTCGGAAGAGAAAAAGGATCTGAAGGGTCATGCTCTATGTGTTGCAAGCTGTCTGTTTTTTTATCAAAAAGGTACAGACCATGGCCATCAGTAGCTATCCAAATTGTACCATTACTATCTTGGTAGATATCAAAAATCGGAATATTTCCTTCTAAACTTGTTTCTAGTGGTTTAAATAAATTGCTTTTACGGTCCCATAATACTAAACCGGACAAATCATTACCGATCCAGAAATTCCCTTCTTTATCTTCCAGTATTTTTTTGGGTAAATGGTCAAGCCCAAAAGACTTCGGAATATCTATAAATGTTCTTTGAAACTTATCTATTTTCCTTGAAGAATCACCAGCTTGTTTCATAGATGCAGGAATATAGCGATTCAGATATTGTCCTTCGGTACTTATCCAGATATCTCCTTCCTTATCTTTTAAAACACCTGTTATATCATTATTATCAATAGATTCCGGGACATTAGGTATGTGGGTATAACGGGTAAATGTTAAATCTTCTAATAAAGGACCGCTTACATTATCCAGTAATAACTTATAAAGTCCATTTTTGGTGCCAATCCACATAGCATTGGCATCTTTATCATAAAAAAGTGTGTTTATCACATCTACTCCCCTTTCCTTGCTTGCTTCATTATATCCAAAGCTGATCCTGGTAAACTTTTCAGTATATTTATCTAATACATTTAGTCCATTACTAGTACCAATCCACAATTTTCCCTCTTTATCTTCTGTTATAGCGTTTATCCGGTTACTACTAATCGATGTATCATCATTTAATATGGGACGGTACACGGTAAAAGTATATCCATTATACTTATTTAGTCCGTCTATTGTCCCAAACCAAAGAAAACCATCACTATCCTGAAATATTTCTGTGCTAGTACTACTGGAAAGCCCCTCAGTTGTAGATAAGTTTTCAAACTTTAGGTTGGTGTACTGATATTGTGCCTGTCCCCATAAACAAATAAATGAAAGCAATAAAAAAAAACTCGTCTTCATATCCCATCTCAGTAAAAAACCTTACAATAAAAGGTTGATTAATTTGATGTTAAAACTATGTTAAAAAAATAACAAATCAAAAAAAATAAATGTTAAACTCACATTTCTAATAGAGTTTGTTTATCAATTCTTCATTTCGTATTAGAGTAAAGGGGGCAGCAATACGGGTTTTGACCACATATTTCACCTTTTTCTTACTCCCTAGCTAAGGCTATACACCTTCATCTGGGACAGGGCGGAGTGTAAAAATAACCCAGTGAGTTATTTTAGCGAACGAGCCAGCCGGTACAAAGGAGTATTTTTCGCTTCAATCAAAAAAGTTTAAACCAGTTTAATGGTTAATTTTTTTTGATTGATCTAACTGATAAGTCCATCCTGATAGCTTTTATTCTGTTGCAATTTGTAAGGTCGCCTTGGGGATGTTATCAGATTTCACAATAACATTTATGTTCCCTTTTGAACGTTTTGATTGAACCGTAAGTAATACTTTCCCGAAATAGGTTGGTATTGAGTTTCCGGTGAAGGAATCCCTTCTTAAATCCCCGTTGTCCAGACCTAACAATCTACCATTGCCAACTACTTCTACCGTAATTACTTGATCAGCATTTGGAACTACCACACCTTGGTCATCTACAAACTCGATCGTAATGTGGGATAATTCCTGACCATCAGCGGCGATCTGGGTCCTATCTGCTGACAATAGAATCTGTACCGGTTCACCAGCGGTTTTCAACTCATAAGAAATCACTTCCTGACCTGCTTTGTAGCCTTTCGCGACAATGGTGCCCTTTTCATAAGGCACGTACCAATTGATGGTGTTATTTGAATAATCTGAAGTGTTTTTTATCCCTAAAGACTCGTTATTCAAGACTAATTCCACACGGTCACAATTAGTGGTGGTTTGAATCTGGATGACATGTCCCTCGTATTGAGGAAAAGTCCAGTGATCTGCCAGAAACGGCCAACTCCAGTGGGGCTTTCCGGGATCTATATCCAATGATTGATCGGCCACTGCAATCTTGACCATAGGGGTATCATTCCATACGGAACGGTGAAATGCTGCAGATGGTTTTTCAAACATGCAGACATCAAACGGACCAGTCGGCCACCCAGTGCTGGGCCAACCACTGCTTTCCCCTAAATAATCGACCCCTGCCCAAATGAATTGTCCGAAAACAAAGTCATTGTTTGCTACATCATACCATGGGTTTACAGGATAGAAAGCATTATACTCCTTTCCTTTCCCACGATAGTATGGATAGGCCTCGGATATATACATAATCCTATTCGGAAATTGTTCTTTTTCATCCTCCAACCATTGTTCCTGATAATTATACCCTACCACGTCCAGAGACTGTGCAAATCCATTTTTATTAAACTGTCTTGACTTATCAGGTTGAAGTGCAGCCGTAACCAACCGGGTAGGCTCCAGCTCATGTACATAATCCCTTAGCATCACAGCACGCTTCGTTCCTTCTTCAGTCTTATCATATTGCTCACTTGTTTCATTACCAATACTCCAAAGAACAACAGAAGGGTGATTGCGATCCCGTAACACCATAGCATCCATGTCCCTCTGCCACCACTCATCAAAATATTCTTTATAATAGCCGCTCTTCCATTTATCAAAAGCCTCGTCGATCACAACAAATCCCAGGCTATCACACATATCTAAGAACTCCGAGGTCGGGGGATTATGCGAGCAACGGATGGCATTAACGCCATATTCTTTGAGTATTTGAAGCCTGCGCAGGTAAGACTGATCTGGTACTGCCGTACCCAATGACCCTGCATCCGGGTGAAGATTCACGCCCTTCATTTTGATATTCTCTCCATTGAGGAAAAAGCCATTTTTCGCGTCAAACCTAATTTCCCTTACACCAAACGTGGTCTTATATTTATCCACTATTTTACCACTTGCTTTCACGGTGGTTTCCATAACATATAAGTTTGGGGTTTCAATAGACCAAAGCAGAGGTTCCTTAAGTTTTAAAGATTGTTTCAATGCCTCCTGTTTTGATTCCCCAACACGAAGCTTTGACTTTTCCGCTGCAATTTTCTTTCCCCGCATGTCACTGATTTGGTTTTCGACCAAAACTTCTACCGGGTTTTTAGAACCATTATTAATGGTGGTGGTTATGTTGACTTTGGCTTCCTTTTCTGTAATCTCCGGAGTAGTAATATATGTACCCCATGTGGCTACATGAACTGGATTGGTAACCTTTAACCAAACATGTCTATAAATTCCTGAACCTGAATACCAACGCGATGAAGGGCTATCACTATGGTCTACCCTGACAGCAATAGTATTTTCTCCCCCGTAATTCAAGTAAGAGGTTAGATCGTATTCGAATGTGGTATAACCGTAAGGGTGAAACCCTAAATGCTTGCCATTGACATACACATCACTTTGGTGATATACCCCATCAAATTGAATAACGACCTTTTTATCTTTATAGGTCACAGGAACCGTAAAGCTTTTTCGGTACCACCCAGTACCTCCCGGCAAATAGCCCATTGAACCATCCATCCATCCTTGACCGGCATTTTCCTTTGATACGGCTTGCTCTATACTCCAGTCATGTGGCAACTGAACTTCCTGCCACTTGCTATCATCGAAACCGGAATTTTTGGCTTCAATGGTATCGCCATGGAAAAACTTCCAGTCAAAATCAAAATTCTTTTTCTCTCTTTGACTCTGTGCCATACTACAAACAGATACTGTCAAAAGGATTATTGTATAGCTAAACTTCATTCTATTTAATTTCTAATTATGTGTCATGATTTATTTATAGTATCATTCAGAATATCGTGCTGTTTTATCTGGGACGACTCCCTTATGAGTAGATCGGAATCCAGAACGATGGTGTAGCTTGAATTGCTGGGATTGTCGCTTAACTGATTGATAAGATTAGTAGCAGCTACTTTACCTATTTCTTCTCCTTCATAATTAACAGTAGTTAATTTGGGGTCAACTATCCTGCTAATAATATCGTTGTTAAAACCAACAATAGCTATATCTTCCGGCACTTTAATCCCATTTTTTTTAAGATGATACATACATACCGATGCACACAGATCATTGGTAATGAAAAGACCATCGGGTTTTCTTTCCATATTAAGGATTTGCTGAGCTATTTTAACCCCCGCTTTTTCACTCAAATTTGTGATGAGAAGTTGTTCGGGTTCAAATACCATATTATGTCCCATCAATGCTTTTTTGAATCCCTCAAACCTATCTGAATAAACATTCTTAGACAGATCTGCAGTGATATGCATAATCCTTTCACAACCTTGTTCAATCAAATGTTTTGTAGCATTGTATCCGGCTGCTTTGTTATCAATTACTACTTTAACCCCCAATGCATCCACGGGTACCCGATCAATAAAAACAATCGGCACCCCTCTTTCTATAAATGGATCATAATGACTTAAGTTTACCGTATCATATGCCAATGAGGTTATCAATCCATCCACCCGTTGGTATAAAAGGTTATCTGCAATGGCTATTTCCTTTGTGCTTGATTCGGAAGAATGTCCGATAATAATATTATACCGGGCTTCAGTCGCTACTTTTCCTATTCCATTGAGTACAGAAGTTATGAAATCACTATTTAGCTCGTGAATGATAACACCAATATTATAAGTCTTTTTGTTCCTGAGTTGAGATGCAAAACTATTCTTTCTGTACCCCATTTCTTTAGCCAGTTCAACTACCTTTTTCCTGGTTTTTTTACTTATAGAATGATGATTGGACAATGCGCGGCTAATTGTCGAGCCAGATACATTGAGATGTTCTGCTAAATCATATATTGTTGGTTCCTTCTTACTCATTATATTATGTCTATATATTGACTGTTAAAATGCACCACGAAATTGTAATTCATATACCCGACTCAACCACAGATTCACTCCAATTGAGGATGGCTCCTCTCTTCTTTATTAGTTATGCTTTAAAGCACACTCTCATTCAACACATAAAAAACATCATCATATATCTCATCTGGTAACAAGCATAAGTTTACATAAGAAATGGTGTGTTACTGTATCCTACGTATTGGAAAGACAATCGTAAAAACAACAAAACGCAAGGATTTTTGTTGGAGTCGGGTATTTTGATTTATCATAATCAATATTTTTGTTTGATAGAATAAACTTCTACTTCAATTGGATATCGGCAGATTCTGATGAGATAGTTTATAACTTTAAATCATTACTCTCATCTATATTTTCATTTATAGTTTTATACTCTGTGACTCACAATAGGTTGAGTTACTACTCTCTTTTTTACACTCCACTGAAGGAACTAAAACCTCCATCAACCGGAAGAATCACTCCAGTTATAAATGAAGCTGCATCAGAGCATAAAAACTGTACTGCTCCATTCAACTCGTTGATATTCCCAAATCGCTTCATTGGGGTTCGGGCCAACACTTTTTTGCTGCGTTCTGTGTAAGATCCATCCGGATTGATCAGTACATTGCGATTTTGTTCCCCAATAAAAAAGCCCGGGGCGATTGCATTGACCCTAACACGATCTCCAAACTTCAGCGCCATTTCCATAGCCATCCACTGCGTAAAATTGTTAACTCCGGTCTTGGCGACAGAATAACCCATAACCCGGGTTATGGCTGAATATGTTGCCATAGATGATATGTTGATAATACTTCCATCTCCACTTTCAGCAATTACTTTTCCGAAAATTATGCTTGGTATTATTGTCCCATCCAGGTTTAGGCCTATTACCTTTTTATGCTCATCTATGTTCACATCAAAGACAGTCTGTTCATCATTGACATTAGCCCTTGGCATGTTTCCCCCGGCTACATTGATCAGCACATGGATTGAATCCCATTTTTTGAGAATTTGATCCCTGACTTCACATAGTTTGCCTTCGTCCAGGACATCACAACAAAAGCCGATCAGGTTTTCCTTATTTTCCAAGGATTTGGTGATGCTGTTAAGTTTATCTGGGTTACGTCCAATGATCACCACTTTAGCTCCTGCACAAATAAGGGATTTTGCAATACTACTCCCCAGAACACCTGTACCTCCTGTAATAACAATTACTTTATCTTTTACTTCAAACATAAAATCAGTCCTAGTTAATATTTATTTATTTTAGTTTCCAACGATCCGAAATATGAATTCTCTTTTTTTACTCCCATCTATCAGCGCTTCTATTTTATCCAGTACCACACCCCGGATCAATCATGGTTATTTTTAACTGGTACTTCCTCTTTGTGGAATACTCTCACTTTGGTTTCGCAATATTGACAGCACCAAACGCATTAACTTTTCACCCCTCGTTCTGTTCATTCATTGCATCTTTAAGGGCGCTTCTATATCGATTGCTTTCATATCAACAATCCATTTTGAACAAACATTCCAAATCATATTGCTTTACGACAACTTCTATATCCAAAATTAGCAAACCAGCTCCTGACTATATATAAACTATTATTCAATACATATAATTTATAGCCCATTCATGTGATAAAAACACAAATTATTGATGTAATAATTAAATAATCATCTGTTGAAAACCTAATAAAGAATACCTATTCATCTATGGTTTTATGAATAAGCTATGGTGGCTAAAATTGGTAAATACCGTTATAAACCAACTTGATACATTTGTTTTTATTTTAATATTTTGTTGTCCTTGCTAAAAAAAACTTATATAAGGACTTAGGTTGCAATGGTTCTGAATGTCAAATTCACCCTTGGTTTGATAACACGTTTAGTCGGGGGTAAGTGGTGCAACCAATGTGTTTGCGTAGTGCCTTTCATAACCAACAGACTACCGTGTTCTAAAACCAATGCTACTTTTTCCTTGGTCTGTTTGTGTTTAAAAGCAAATTTTCGCTCAGCCCCTAAACTCAACGAACCGATAGCGCCGTCTTTTTTCAAATCTGTTTCTCCATCACTATGCCACGCCATACCTTCTTGTCCATCATGATATAAATTCAGCAAACAGGAATTAAAACTTTCCCCTGTTACTTTTTCTACTATGTTTTTAAGTTCCAGTAATTCTTTTGTCCATGGTAAGGCTTTTTTGGTGGTATTGGAGTAGGTGTACTGAAATGGTTGTTCACCATACCAGGCCACTTTTCGCTTGGTGATAATTTTCTTTCCAAAAATGATTGCTTCATCATTTCGCCATTCCACAGTGTCAAGCAATTTGTCTAAGTAATAATTGGCTTCCGTAGCTTTAAATAATTTTCCATAATAATTGACTGTTCCGTCTTTAGGTAACAGGTTTTTGTTTTTGTCGACTAGAGGTGCATCATTGAATAAATCCATCTTTCCATTTTTTGTATTTGTCTTTCATACAATGCCCGCAGGGGCGAAAACCGTTATCGTCAGCTTCTTGTTCGGTAGCAAAGAACACCCTGTTTTCCCGCTTCATCCGTTTTCCTGAAGTGCAAGATAGCGTTCCGTAAATTTTTAGTTTATGGTTTCCTCCAAAACATATTTTCTGCTTTTTAATTCTATTACGTATATCTCTATCAGATATTTCACTGTGTCGAATCATCAACTAGCTTATGGCATCGTGAAATATAATTCCCAACGTATGGCGTTCTCCACTGTACACTTCACTCACACCATGCTTCATATTGACCCGGTAATATGCTCTTGTCCCTTTTACAGGCCTGAAGTTGGTTGTAAAAATCAACATATCACCTTTTTTGGGTTTTAGTACAATAGCTTTAGACTGTGCCCTTGGTCTTTGTTCAGTCATTACAAACTCTCCGCCTGTGTAATCTTCTTCTGGTTCATTTAAAAACAATACACACTGGATCGGGAAATAAACATCCCCGTACAAATCCTGATGCAGTGTATTGTACCCGCCTTTGCCATATTTCAAAATCAAAACCGTGGCTTTTTGCTGATTGTTTTCATGGCATTGTTTCAAAAGTTCTGTATGCGATAGCGGAAATTGCCTGTCCATTTTAAGTGCTTTAAACCACATATTGGCTATCGGTACAAGATGCGGGTAAATGTTTGTTCTTAATTGCTGAACAAGATCGGGTAATGGATAGTTGAAATATTTATATTCCCCTAAGCCAAAACGATAACGTTCCATCACTACCGTTTTTCTGTAAAAGTTGGGTTTATTGTAATTTGATTTTAGGATTTCACATTCTTTGCCCGTTAAGATTTTCGGAATAATCGTAAAACCCTTATTGTAGATCTCCTCTGTAACAAGATCCCAATCAGTTTGTTCAATAATCTTTTCCATTATGCAATAATTGAAATTCCCGCATCCACTGTCAATTCGGTGCCGTGTATGTAAGAAGCTTCTTCCGAAGCAAGAAAAAGTACAGCATTTGCTATTTCCAATGGTTCACCAAACCTTTTGAAAGGTATAGTGGGAATTATGTTTTGAATGGTACGTTCAATTTGTTCGGGGCTTAAACCAGTGTTGTTAAACCCATTGGTTTTTATGTATCCCGGACTGACACCGTTTACACGAATGCCTTTGGAGGTACATTCGGCCGCAAAGGTCTTGATGAATGATTGTACAGCTGACTTGGCCGCCGAATAAATTGAAAAGTTTGATGTTCCCATTGCTGTAACAACTGATGTGTTTAGAACTATAGAACTATTTTCGTTCATCAAAGGCAGTATCTGCTGTACGGTAAAAAACGTACCTTTTACCAATACATTGAACAGTTCGTCAAAATGGGCTTCATCAACATTTTCAATAGGTGAAAATTTCCCGTAACCTGCATTGGCAAAAAGCACATCAATGTTGTCGGTATAGCGTCTTGCTTTTTCTTGTAAAGTCAACAGGTCTTCAATATCACCTGCATTGGACACGATACCAAAGGCATTAGAACCTAATTGCCCTACCGCTTTATTGACTGTTTCGGTACTTCTTCCAGTTATAATGACGCAGCCGCCTTCTTTGATGAATTGTTGGGCTGTTGCAAAGCCCATACCGTTTGTTCCGCCTGTAATCATGGCGAATTTGTTTTTAAATCTTTGCATTGTTTTTCTTTTAAATGATTTATAAATTCAAATACAAAGATTGACGTTTAAACCTTGTAGGAAAACCCGAAACTTGCTACAATTGACTGGTGTCGGTTTTTGCTCCTTCCCATCCGATAATTGCAGTTTTTCTGGTGCCGCCCCATTTATACCCCCCGAGGGCTCCGGTGGATTGAATAACCCTGTGACAGGGAATGAGAAAAGCTACCGGGTTGTTTCCAATAGCAGTACCAACAGCCCGTGAAGCATTAGAATTGCCTATTTGTCTAGCGATATCACCATAGGTGGATAGTTTCCCCATAGGTACTTTTAAAAGCGTTTCCCAAACCTTTAATTGAAAATCCGTGCCTTTAAGGTGTAATTTGATCTCCGCAAGCTTGCTCCAATCATTTTGGAAAATGAAGAGTGCGTTTTGCTGAATCAGATCTAATTTTTGCTGAAAGTTTGCATTGAGGAATTTTGCTTTCAATTCAATTAACGCCTTGGTTTCATCATCAATAAAAGCCATGTGACATATTCCTTTGGAAGTCGAGGCCACCATCAGGTTTCCAAACGGACTCTCAGCAAAGCTGTAGTTTATGGAAAGCTTTGTGCCGCCATTTTTATATTCGGCGGGTGTCATGCCTTCAATGTTGACAAACAAATCGTGGAGTCTCCCTGTACCTGAAAGCCCTGTTTCATGAGCCGTATCAAAAAGTGTGGCTTGCTGTCCTTTAAGCAACTTTTTGGCATGCCCCAGACTGATGTACTGTAAAAATTTCTTGGGTGTCGTACCAGCCCATTCACTGAACAAACGTTGAAAATGAAAAGGGCTTAGATGCACTTTTGAAGCCACTTCGTCAAGATTGGGTTGTTCTTTGAAGTTGTTTCTAATGAATTCTATTGCCTCTGCAATACGGTTGTAATCTAGTTTTTGTTGCTCGTTCATGATTTCTGAATTTTATATTGCAAATGTCGCGACTGTAGTGCAATCATAAAACCCGAAACTTGCTGATGTTTAACACATCTAATGGTGTAGGGTATACAGACACCAAGGCGTTCCGTACCGTATAAATGTTTCAGGGATTTCTTTTATTTATTGGTCTTATACCCTTAAAATTAATTTTCTCAATCTCCCCATTTCCACTAAAATTCAGACTGTCCAGACGAAGCTGTCTCAACACATAATCTTTGTCTTGCGGAAAAATTTGGTGGTACAAAATATAGTGTTGCCCTTTTTCCTTAAAAACAGAATGATGGCCCGGGCCATAAATTCCTTTTTCGGCATCAGTCACAGCAATTGGACTATTGACTTCCTCCTTAAAAGGTCCGAATGGGTTGTCGCCAATGGAATATCTTATTTTGTAGGTGGAATCGATGGCTTTTCCATCGGAATACATCATATAATATTTTTCATCTTTTTTGACCATAAAAGGAGCTTCAAAATAGTTTGGTGGGGTTACATTTTTAATCTCCCCGTCGAAACCAACCATATCCTCTTTTAATTTTACGGCAAAACAGCGTCCATTTACCCAGTCCCAGCCCGAGCCCCAATAAAGATAGGCCTGTCCGTCATCATCAATAAAACATTGTGCGTCGATCATATGATAATTGGGGTATAAGGTACTTTTAATGAGTGGGCTTTTGTCTTCTTTAGCATTCTTCCACGGACCAAGTGGTTTTTCGCTTTCACCAACCCATATTTCACTCCCCACAGAAATATACATGTAATATTTACCATTTTTAGCCTTGATCACGTCGGGAGCCCAAACCATAGCTTCTTTGGAAGTGGGACTGGTACAAGCTTCTTTTGTGGGCCAATTGAGTTTATGCGTCTTGAAATTCTTAAAATCAGAGGTTTCCAGCACAGCTAGTTTTTCCCCTCCCCAAGGATCTATCGTAGCATAAATGTAATAGGTGTCTCCTTCTTTAACTACGGAAGGATCGGCATAATAACCTTCATGAATAGGGCTAGTTATAATTTCTTGTTGTTCCTGTCTCTCCGCTGCTTGTTCTTGAACATCTTCTTTCTTTTTATTGTCCTTACAGGATAGAAAACACAGTAGTAGTACGAATATCCCTATAAATAATTTAAAAATGGAAGTTATTTGCTTTTTCATATGTTTTGTTTTAAATGTTTAAAAAGGTGGTCAGGACAGCAACACGTAGATCAGGATAGTCAAGCCCACCAATATAGTTCCCGCAATATTCAGGTACGGCCACGGTTTTAATTTAACATCCGCCTGTTTAAAAATATAATCTGCTGTAGGTCTAAATCTTGATACCGCCAACATAATTATAAAATTAAGGACAAACTCTATACCCCACAGATGAACAAAGTGAATGTCCAGCTTTAGAATAAAGGTCGTTAGTATATAGAATATCAATCCACAAAACAGACCAGCCTTTGCCCCAGTAGCATTGATCTGCTTTACGAAAATCCCCGCAATGATGATCGATGAAATAGGGATAAAGAAAATCCCGTTCAATTCCTGTAAAAGAAAATACAGCCCATCAGGGGCATAAGCCACCATAGGAGCTACCGAAATGGCCACTACTGCCAGGACAACCGCACTCAGTTTACCGTATTTAACAAGTTTGGTCTCGGAAACATCTTTATTGATGATTTTTTTATAGATATCCAAGCAAAAAATGGTACTGGCAGAATTCAGGACACTGTTAAAGGTACTTAGAACAGCCCCCAGAATAACTGCTGCAAAAAATCCGTAAAGATATGCCGGTAACAGCTTTTTAACCAGGAGCGGATAGATCAGATCGGGTGTATTGTAGTATTCCTCTCCAAAATAATAAAAAGCGATCAGACCCGGCAGCACAATAATCAAAGGAACAAAAAGTTTTAGCACTCCCGTATAGATCAGTCCTTTTTGGGCTTCTACCAGGTTTTTGGCTCCAAATGCCCGCTGTATAATGGCCTGGTTCATTCCCCAGAAATACAACTGATTAATCATGAGTCCCGTAAAAAGAGTTGAGAACGGCAGTATGGAGTCAGAACTCCCCACAATATCAAATTTTTCTGGGGCAACTTCATACACCTGTTGGATTCCACTGAAAAGGTTTCCCTTGCCAATCTGGTATAAGGCAATCCCCGGGATCAATAAGCCTCCCAATAAGAGGCCGACACTATTAAGAGTATCAGAATAGGCCACAGCCTTCAGTCCACCGAAAATAGCATAAAGAGATCCGATAACACCGATAGTAAGAACAGTGTAGAGCAAACCTTCACTTTTACTCACCCCTAACACCTCCGAAATATCGAAGACACTTTCAATATTAATAGCTCCCGAGTAAAGAACAATTGGCAACAAGGTGACTACAAAGGACAACATCAGTAAAAAAGCCACAACCGACCTTGTAAAACTATCAAATCTCTTTTCCAAAAATTCGGGGATGGTGATCAATCCCATGTTAATAAAACGCGGGATAAAATAAATGGCCGCAATTACCAGAGCCACGGCAGAGGTAACCTCCCATGCAATCACCAGGATACCGTTTTTGTATGCAGTACCGTTCATCCCGATAAGATGTTCCGTGGAAATATTTGTCAATATCATGGAGCCTGCTATAACAGGGGCCGTTAAACTTTTACCGGCCAAAAAATAGCCTTTGGTTGAGGAAAAATCGTCCTTTCGGAGTTTATAAGCGGTATACACAATTACCAATAGGGTAAACCCTATAAACCCAAAATAGCTAGAAAGCATATAATAAGAATGTATTTAAGTAGAAATGAAAAATTTTAAAAACGAATTGTATTCGGTAAATATTTGGACACCAAACCTTCATAATAAGGTCTTAATTCCTCTACATTAGGAGGAACAGGTGCTTTTGAATACAAATCATACGGATTGAATTTTTTTACCCATTCAAACATTTCCACGTCTTTTTTATTCATCAAATGCTCATAGGCATTTTCCTTGTGTTGGGCATAAAAGGAATGGTATCTTATGATATAAAGCGCTGGTTCGGGCAAATAATCCTTCATGATCTGGTAGAGATACTCATCGTGTCCCCAGCTCATTTTAACATTATCCAGGCCGCAATTTTTTGAATATACTCCATATTTACTGTTATACTTATCGTTCAGCGTATCCGGGTTTTCATTGAAGAATTCGGAGTACACGACCTTATCGGAAAATGCACAACCCACCGGAAAAGTATCTCCAACCACAGCCCATTGTGGTTCTCCGAAAAGGCATAACACCTTTCCAATATCATGTAAAAAACCAGTTAGCACAAACCAATCCGGGTGTCCGTCTGCCCGTATGGCTTCAGAAGTTTGAAGTAAGTGCTGCAATTGGTCCAGTTCAATATCCGGATCGCTATCATCTATCAGGGTATTAAGAAAATCTACAGCCTCCCATAAGGACATTTCCCGCTTATTTAGTCTCAAAAATTCCTGTTCTTTTGAAACTACAAAATTGTAGGTTTGGTATTTATGATTTAAGCGGTAAAATTCTTTAACGGTATCCACTCGTTCCGAATCGACATAATTCCTGAACTCCTCTTTTGTTTTAGCCTTATCTCCTGATTCCGGATACCGCATTAAAAGATCATCTTCCCAATCATCAATATTGTTCAGGGGGCCTTTTTGATTTGCTTTTGGTGTTTTCATAATTTCATACAGTTGATTATACGCAATCAAATTAATTTTGCTTCAATTTTCCTTGCATGCTTTGGTCTCCTTTCAGAAATGGGTTAACAATGAACCAAAATAGTGTTAGAAAGCAGAAAGTCAATGGACTCTTTTTTCAAATACATGGACAAACTTTACGCATCCATTAAAGTAATAATTTTCAAACAATTATCACAATAAATTACTCGGAGGAAACCCGAATTGTTTCTTAAAGCACCTACTAAAGTATAAAGGATCATTAAATCCTACCATAAAGGTCACTTCCGAAACATTGTATTTTCTCGTTTTCAACAGTTGGGCCGATTTTTTTAAACGTATCGTCCGGATATATTCATTTGGAGCCAAATCGGTCAGTTCTTTGAGTTTTCTATACAGTTTTGAAGAACTCATTCCTGTTTCCTTACAAATCAAAGCCGTTGAAAGCTCAGGGTTATTCATATTTTTCTCGATAAACCCAGAAAGTTTTCTGATTAATTCTGCATCTACCGGAGAATGGGCCAGATCATAAACTTCCCCTTCTATTTCATGGGAAAATTTAGCTTTTAATTCCGATCGCGTTTTTATAATATTCTCGATGCGGGTCTTTAATAGGTATGGGTCTAATGGTTTTGACAAATAGGCATCCGCCCCGGCATCATATCCTTTCATTTTATCATCACTCTCCGATAGGGCAGTAAGCAAAATAACCGGTATATGGCTTATAGCTTCACTTTTTTTCAGGGTTTCGCAGAATTTATAACCATTCATTTCGGGCATCATAACATCGGTAACACACAGCACCGGCTTAATCTGTTTACATAATTGTAGTCCTTTCTCTCCATTTTCTGCTTGGTACACTTTATAATAATCAGACAAGAAGTTAACCAGGTAATTCCTGAGGTCGGTGTTGTCTTCAACCAACAGAATCTTATCTTTTATCGTTATGGAACCCCGGGCTTTTGAAGGTTTTGGCTTATAGCTGTCTTCCGTTTCATAAAAGTCTCCTGAAACCTCAACAATTTCTTTTTTATCGAACATAGCCCGATCTATGGGAATTTCTATAGTGAAAACACTACCTTTTTTCGGTTCGCTGTTTACAACAATATTACCTTTGTGTAGCTTTACAAGCGACTTGACCATAGCTAACCCTATGCCAGATCCGGTATTGTTTTCTTTACTATTTGATGCTTGATAAAACCTGGAAAATATTTTTTTCTGACTATGTTCCGGGATACCAATCCCGTCGTCCCCCACTTCAACAATGAGTCGATCATTCTGTGAATTTGAGCATCCCAGAAATACATCCACATTTCCATATTTGGGGGTGAATTTTACCGCATTGGATAATAGATTATAAAGAATTTTGTCATATTTATCCCGATCTAACCAACCGGTTATTTTTTCGTGTTCACAATTAAAATGCAATTGCACACCTTTATCTTCTGCTAGTTCATTAAAAGAATTAAAAGTTTTTAAAGTATGCTTGCGTATATCAGTTTTAGACACTTTTAATTCCAATTTTCCTTTTTCGGCTTTCCTAAAATCAAGTATTTGATTTACGAGTAACAATAATCGGTTTGCATTTTGATGGATCAGTCCGAATTTTTTTGTTTGTTGTTCACTATATTGATCCTGATTCTCTATCAAAAGTTGCTTGGCAGATCCGAGAATTAACGTAAGTGGGGTACGTAATTCATGAGAAAGATTCGTAAAAAAGCGGATCTTTTCTTTATTCAGTTTTTCATCGCGTTCCCGTTCTACTTTTTCAACAAGCAGTTCCCTTTTTAACTTTAACCTGTTTTTTATTTCACGACGTACGAAATAGAAAATGACAGAGGTCACAAACAGAATTAAAAAAATCATTTTGTATGTTAACCAAAACGGGGGCAATACCTCAATTCTATATACCTCTTCATTACTCCATACACCACTGCTGTTTGCCGCTTTTATCTTAAAGAGATATTCTCCAAATGGCAAATTCGTGTATTGCACCGTTCTTGAATTACTGTTAGTTTGTGTCCACTTGTCGTCAAAACCTTCCAGCATGTATTCAAACTTATTGAGTTTTGCATCCGTAAAGGACGGGGAAGAGAATTCAATCGAAAAATTACGGTCGTCATAGGTTAACGTAGCTTCTTTGCTGTAATTAATGTCTTTGTTAAGAATAGTCTGTCCATTTATAATATCTCCGGGTAGCACTTCTTTACTTTGCACCTTAAATTCGGTAATTACAGGGGAAGGTGTCCATTTATTGGTCTTGATCCGATCTGGTGAAAAATAAATCACTCCCTTTTTCCCGGCTACATAGATCCTTGAATCATTGAACTTAAAAAACCCGCTCGAGCTGAAGACATCCAGCCTGTTACCACTTTTCACCCTGTAAACATCCAATTCCCCCCTTTCAGGATTAAATCTGGCCAAACCGTTATTATTAAGATTTAACCAAAGGTTATCATCTACATTTACAATATCGGTTATCCAACTTCCTTCCAGTTCACCTAATCCATCAACCGCATTAAAATCATCAATTTCCTCATTGTAAATTGCCAGTCCCTTTCGAGTTGTTGCCCATATATTCTGCTTTTGGTCTATTAAAATACCGCTTACATGTTCATTTGGGATTCCTGAATTTTTACTCGATGCATAAGTTTTTAACACATTGGTTTTAGTATTCAGTCTAAGTACTCCATTCTCCGTAGCAAACCAGACATTTTTAAAAACATCGACAGCGATTTGATTGACCTCAACTCCTTTCAGCACATTTCCTGCAAGAGGGGTGCTTTCACGAGTATTTTTGTCAAAATAAACTGCTCCTTCGCCAAAAGAGCCTACGATAAGAGTATGGTCGTCTATGCTTTCAAATGCAAGCACCGGTCTGTTATTAAACCCTATGTCTACAACTTGAGACCTTTTAGTTTGGTCATTGTATATAAGGAGTCTGCCATTCCAAAGCCCGCAATAAAAATTAATCCCGTCATTTGAATATATACTGGCAATATCATAACGTTGTTGATTAAAAAACGGTGAAAAATTTTCTCCCTCCTGAATAAAAAGTCCGTTGTAACGCGTAGCCACCACTACCTTATCATCTATGGTTTTGGAGAAACCCCGGATCCAGGGCACCTGATTATCAAGAGATCTGGAAATATCCTTATTGAGTCTGAATTGGTTGTCGTAGGGATTGTATTTATCCAAGCCATCTTCCGTTCCTATCCAAAGAACTCCGGACTTGTCAAAATACAAGGCATACACCAAATTATCGACGAGCGACAAATTATTGGAAAGTACCGGAAAATGCCACTGATAATTTCCCTTTTCAATCTCTTCCAGACTATCACACACTAACAATCCTCCCAAAGTTCCAACCCAATATTGCCCCTCGGGAGATCTTGCTACTGATAAAAAATAGGGGCCTAGTTTTTCCCTTCGGCTTTCATTTTTAATGTATAAATTTTCAAATTTATCACTCTCCTTGTCCAGTTTATACAGTCCCTGACGGGTTCCTATAAATATATCCGACTTATGATCTTCGTAAATAAAATTCACATATGGGTTTTTTTCATCAGAATCGGGTATATTAAGCGTATATTGCTTTGTACTCTTTATTGTTCCATTGTTATTTAAATCTACTTTTGTTATTCCACTTTCCAGATATGATCCTATCCAAATAGCTCCGGTGCTATCCCCTACAATTGATCTTACATAACTAGTTCCAGTTATGTCAACCTTAGTAAACCTCCCGGATTTTTTATCCATGTGATATACCCCTTCATTTTTGGTACCAACCCATATGCGATTAAAATTATCTAAGTACAAAGAGCGAATTTCATGATCGGGTAGGCTATAAATATTATCCTTTTCCGGTAAAAAGGAAGTAAAGGTGTGTGTTTTTAGTTCAAATCGTATCAAACCATTTCGTGTACCAATCCATAAAACACTGGCTTGGTTATCTAGGGCCAATGCGGTTACTTCATCATTTGCCAGTTTATGAGGTTGCTTTGCATTGCTGGAATATATATTAAACTCGTAACCATCGAACCTGTTTAAACCGGCAAAAGTTCCCAACCACAAAAATCCGTTTTCATCCTGAACAATATACCTGACAGAATTATGAGAAAGCCCATCATAATCATTGTAGTGCTCAAATGCTATATTTTGGGCACTCGCAAGCTTGATCATAAAAAAGACCATCACTATTAAATATGTATACTTGGGATTACTCATGCTTCGAGATGGTTACTTACCGTTTTCGGACCAAAAATTAATCGTTTATTTTTTCAAGTTTTGATTGTAGTATATCTATTTTGAAATGACCGGCAGGCTCTCCATGTAAAACTTTCTGAAAAATTTCGGCCCAAAGTCTGAGGCTTTTATTTTCGCTCTGTTCCAGATTTTTACAAACTTTCAGGTATTCCTCTATTCTATCATTTCCTATCTCAGGAACAGATAGTTCATCGCCATATTGTAGTCTGTAAAAATCATAAATCATTTCAAATCCCGTCCAGCTTTCATACGATTCAAGATGCGTACCCGAGGATATTGACCGTTGGTTATTGAGCAGCAACAACTCTTTTCCCGAACTTTTTAAAAGTACCCCCAATAAAGATTCGGGCCACTCCCGGGGGAGGAAGCGCAAACGGACCAACTCCTTTAAGTGTCCTTCCGTAAAAGCCTTATAATCTTTCGCCTTTAACAGCTCCTTATCCCAGATGTCTTTATCCTCATTTTTTTCCAACCATGTATACTCTTGTTTGTACAAGGGAAAAAGCTCATTAAAAGAAGGAACCGAATCCAATTGTACGGTCTCTATTTCATATTCATTCTTTGAATGAAGAGTCAACAATTTATATCCCGGCAAGTAGGCTGCCAACGAAGGCACCTGAATATTGAATAAAGTATTCCCCTGCGACGATGTAAAAACCCCTGTATCATTAAGATGCATATGTCCGGCAAAATGGATACTGATCCCGGCATTAGAAAAAGTTTCTGCCACTAAAGAATCAGGAACCCTATACAATTGCATATTTTCTTCTCCGAACAACGATTTCAATTGCGGGGTACTGCCATCATTATAATCTACCATCGGGTAATGACTGAATGCGATAAGTTTTTTATGATTTGCCTTGGCAGCCTCACTTACACGCTTTACCCAATTAATCAAATACTTTTTATGGGGCAACACATTGTTGTACCCGATACCCGATCCGCCAAAATAAACGGTTTCATCTTTATCGAACTCACTTTTCTCAGGGATGTACACATTAGCATCTATGGCCATTAACCAAACCCCTTCAACTGGCTCCACCAGATAACTCAGATTGGGAATACATATATCTGTACCGGGGAAAGTCATCTTCCTTTGCTCTAATTCAGATGCTTTTATTGCAGCTTCAATGGTATAATTATCATAATCATAGTCTGTAAAAGGAGTTTCCCAGTATAAATAACTATTATTGGGGGTAAATCCAAACGGTTTGAGTTCGTTCAATATTTCAACATACCCCGCTTTTCTTATGTCTTTGGTAATTACAGGGGGATGATCCCCTTTTTCGGGAGTGTACATTCCCGCTTGACTGTAAACCGATTGTTCAATGCCTCCTTCACCCAGGAAATCCTTTTTTCCTCCGGGTTCTCCAAATGGCTTCACCGGATCATGATTTCCTGTAGTGAGAAAGAATTTCGTCCCATAATCTTGACTGTATTTCTGTAGTATCTTTCTAAGCGCTCTGAGATTTACAGGTTGCCCATCATCACTGAAATCCCCAGGAAATACTACTAGATCCACTTCTCTCCTTACTGCATCGTCCAAAGCCGCTAAAAGCGCAAAGTAATTTTCGTTAAAGAGTCTGGTGGAGCGTAGTTGCGTCCCCATGGTCCGTATGGTGTTATATTTTCCCGTAACCGGATTTATTACACCTTTATATTCATTATCAGAAAAGCTAGCATAAATATCTTGTAGATGGACATCGGCCAAAAAGGCTATTTTTACTTTTTTATGAGGAACAGTTTTTTTGTTCTCACATGAGAGAACAAGTAAACTGCATGCTAATAGAATCCCTTTTAACACCCCTCTATTTCTCATGTTTTATCATGGTTTGTTCCGGGAAAGCGTAGCTTTCTTTCCACCCACCTAAATCTATTAGTATTCTATCGACCATTACTCCGGGGTCGACCATCCAGATTTTCAGCTTATGTTTCCCGGGTTTTTCAATTATGTCGGTGACTGATTTAACAGCTGCATTTTTAAGTACGTTTTGCTTCCACTCCTCACTTCTTCCGTGGGTTTGATAATCTAAAATTACGGGCATGGCATCATCAATTCCTACGGCCAACCTTACCTTTTTCCCAGGATATACAGCATGGGTCGGGACAATTTGGACAAACGTTTCAGCTGCTCCATGATTAAAGGTATAAAAATCATATTCCAGTACCGGGCTGTTTGTTATAATTTCACTTGTCTCTTCAATTGAATTTGCCTTCTCAGGCATGGTCTTAACAACACTACCAGTATACCCAAGCCCTTCTATAATCTTCCATGATGTTTCCTTAGTCTGTTTATGATCCGTAAAGTTTTCGGCATCTATACTAACATACCCCTGATCTTCGACAAAGCCTTCAAATTTGAGTAAGTCTTCAAATTTAGGGTTATAAGCCAAAACTCCCAGCGTTATCGCAGTATCTTTTGTTGAAATATCGATCGCACCATCCACCTTATATCCCGGGGGAATCAGCTGATGATCATGACCTAATGGAGGTTCCTTTATACCTGTCCCCTGAGGTACTTTATTCCAATCAAGATCAACATATATTCTTTCTTCGGGATGATCGGTATCCAATTTTCCATAAGATTTTGACAGTTTGATCCAATCGGTTTTAGGTGTTACCTCCCAATATTTTTCCCCTTTTCCTTTCAAAAAAATATCGAGATAATATTGAGGTTGGGTATAGGCATTAAATACCGGTAAAACGTTTGCATGACTATTATTGACTCTGTGATTAAGTTCCATTTCATAGCCCTTAAGAGCTATCCCTATTACCGGTTCCTCCTTTATTGATGGGGTAGCGATAACGGGTTCTTTAAAGACCGGCAGATTCCGGGGAGAACGATTCATGATATGACGCCATTTTCCGTTTTCTAGACTGTTATTGAAATATTCTGTAAGTTGTGCTATCTCGTTATAGGCCATAACAGCATGTTTCCCATGATATAACGCACTTGCTCTTCCCTGCTGAGCGGTAAACCAATTTTTATTCGCGTGCAACCACTTCAGGTTCATATATGCTGCACTTTTTACCGGGTAGGTAACCAACTCATAAAAAGCACTATTCCTGTTGGATGGAACTTTAGGGGAAATTGAATCTACCTTTTTTATCAGGTTATTATAGGTCATAATTCTTTTTCCGACCTCATCGCCATAATGTATTTGGGACATTTCGCTAGGTCGGACTTTTGTAACGGGTTCTACTTGGCTCCACGCCATAAACTCAGGCCTTCTTATAAAAGCCAGTCGGTAATATTCATAAAATAGTTCTGTTAACTGTGATGCATTGTTTTTTCCAAATAGTCTTTCATACCAATTTTTCATGTGTTTACGTACATCAACACTTTTTCCAAAGTCCTTCATATTCCATCCCATGTCCATAAACAGTTCTATATTATACTCATGGGGTTTGATATCTCCACAATTCAGGATCCAGATATTCCTGGCATTAAACTGATATGCCTTTGACATTTCTTCCCATAATAAGACAGGATTGGTAGAGTTTAACCACAAATAATCGTGTGGCCTGCCCCAATATGAAGTATGATAATAAACTCCAGCTCCTCCACTTCGCTTTTGTTCTCCCGGATCACTAAGCCTTCTAATATATCCATAATTATCATCTGTCCACATTAGGGTGATATCTTCCGGTAACTCCATACCGTGTTGGTAGTAATTCAAAACTTCCTTGTAAGGAATAAATACCTGAGGAATGGATTCCAGGCTTTTGTTATTATCAGCCTGTTTTAGGATTTCTCTTTGGTCTGTTATTACCTGTTCCAGTAATTTTACCTGAAAATTGATATCATGATCACCTACAATCATAGGAGAATCGTGTTTACCACGCATTCCGGTAGTATAAATATTTTCATAACGCCCTGTTTCATTTACCCGCTTGATAAACATTTTTTTTATCGTTTCTGAATTGGTATCGTATCGATATTCCCCCATCGTTTCCTGGTCCCATTCCGTATTAACGTTTATCAACATGGGTTCGGGATGAGAGGTTCCTATCACAATGGCATAATCGTCTGCCACCTGTTTATTTTTCGGATAAGAATAAAAGGGTTTGGTGGATGAATGCATCGCAGGCCAAATAGTATTGGCTCTTAAACGCAGGAGCAGTTCAAATATCTTTGCATACGTCTTCGGACCTATATCCCCGGTTTCAGGTTCATAAACCTTTGCAGCCCATGGTTGAAGCCCCCAGTCTTCATCATTTAAAAACAAGCCACGATATTTTACAGACGGGGATCCATAGGTTTTGTTTTCAATATCAAGGGTGATTTGAGTTTTTTTATCAGGATGTACATCGGCCCACCATTCCCATGGCGAGACTCCCATCATTCGGGATAACTCCAGAATTCCGTAAGCAGTCCCTCTACGATCACTTCCAATAATAACCAGGGCTTTTTCTACTCCTTTCAAAGGGTTTTCAATAAGCTGAACGGACCAGCTTTCCCATTTACCTTTAATGGAAGTGACATCAGCCTTTCCATCTATAACGAGTTGGTCAATCCATGGATTTTTACCTAGAGTTCCGGCTAGCACAATCTGATTAGCTTTCTTCGGGGCCTTATATTTAATGTCGGGGTTTTGTCCTGTGATGGTATGGATGTCTCCCACAAAAAGTTCAGCTGCAATCTGTACTACCTTTGCATCGTTTTTACTTATCAAAATCGGACAACGCTGATTTTTGCCTACTAGTTGAAAAGATTGACTTTCTACAGATTGGGCATGCACTTGCAGCTGCAACAAAAATAGCTGTACAAAAATGACGGTTAGTGTTTGTTTTATCATAATTTGATAGTTTTGGTTAATTTTAAAAAGGAACTCATCTTGACTTTTTCCAATTGGTTAAAAAATTGCTCTTTTGAACCTGCTTTTTGCCTTTTCTGCCTGCTGGCTAGCAGGTTTTCCTTCCGTCCGCCTGAGGCGGATGCAACTCAAAAAAGCCTTCAATCAGGCTCAAAATAGATAATTTTCACTTCAATCAAAAAAGTCAAGATGAGTTCAAGGCATCACAGCGTTACCGCATCAATACTCCTGTTAGATTTTAATATAAATCCTTTTTTTATCGAGCCACCATCCAAGGCTCCAACACAGCAATGTAAAAACTAGTGCCGTAGTTAAAGAACCTAAGGGACCGGGAATAACTAGCTGAAAAATCCGCTCGCTTACCCACTCAAAAACATCATGTCCGGAAGGGGTAGGAATCAATCTCAAAGTAATAAAAAACAACTCTGAAAAAAGATATATAAAAAGTGGGTTCTTACCGAAAACATCAAAAAACCTCACTCCTTTTTTTATTTTTCGAAACTCAATAGCATAGATGAGTATAGCCATAATTGATAAATCGAGACCTATGGTAAACAACACAAAAGAGCTCGTCCATAATTTTTTGGATATCGGGAAGGTCAGGTCCCAGAAAAGCGCCAGACAGGCCAAAATAAATCCTGCCATTAACAATTTAGATATGCCTTCAAAGGATTTTCCCTTCTTCCGGATAAAAACTCCCACCAAGTACCCCCCTATAACATTTACAATCGAAGGTAAGGTACTTAAAATACCTTCTGGATCAAAAGGGATAACATCTCCTTTGTATATATGTCCTAACCCTAGAACAGCCATGTCTAATTTAGCACCAGCATTGCCGGCTATATCCAATTCAGCTCCCGGATTGCCAAATATATATAGAATGGCCCAATAAGACAACAACACAATACCGGAGATGATCACGGTCGCTTTTTTAGATAAGTAATAAAAAATAATGGCGGAAAAAAAGTAGCAAAGTGCGATACGTTGCAACACTCCCATAATACGGGTTTCAGCTATGGGTTTCAACATCCAATCCCCCCGGGCATTTATTTCAAAGAAAGGAAACCAATACATCAGATAGCCCAATAAAAAGATAATAAGCGTTCTTTTAATTATTTTTTTCCAAAACGCCCCAACGGAAGCTTGCTTCATTTTTTCCATAGAAAAGCTCATGGCGTTCCCCATAGCAAACAGAAATGACGGAAAAACCAAATCAGCCAAAGTAAAACCGAACCATTGAGCATGTACCAGATAAGGATACATTTTGGCTCCTGTCCCCGGGGTATTTACCACGATCATCAAGGCTATGGTCAGCCCCCTGAATACATCAAGAGAGAGAAAACGATCGGATTTTAGCTGAAATGCTTTTTTCATATTAGTAGTTGTATTTTATTTGTGGTAAAAGTTCGGTGATAGGTTCAATCCGTCCGCGGTATTTTTTGTGAATTTCATTGGCTATCTCCGTAGCACTACCTTTCGGTTCAATAGGGTATTCTTCATGCCCGGTTACCCATTTCCATTCCCAGTTTTTGATCTTATCGTCGAATTTTTCCTGATCGAATTCCCCCCATTCACTTTTCACATCAGCAAAAAATTGTTCCCAACGCGGTTTATAAAACCCCTTCAAAAGTCCGCTCCATTGACGGTTGCTGTATTCGTGCAAGCGGTTATTAGCATCTCCCCAAAGGGTAATAAGATCACGCGCATTCTGCTCGTATAAATCTTTCTCTTCCGGAGTCTGTCCCCAACTACGAGCATCATCTAGCCAAGTCCCCAACAAGAAATCTTTTCGGGTTGCCAAGAGACGGTCCATATCATCAATCAATTCGAGGAATTCAGAACTGTATTTTTCAAAAGCTGTTTTATCATTCTCTTGATAAGCTTTAGCTATTTGTTGCTGTAGTGGCAAGGCATAATTTGCCAATACTTGGCGGGTCAGATCGACCAGATCATACCTAAACCCATCTGAGGTTTTACATTCAGGAATCATTTTGATCAAAAGATCCCAAGCCGGAAGTAAATCTTCAGCTGCATAATTGAGTTTTGTACGGGCCCAACGACGATACCCTTCAAAGGTGGGGCGTGCCACAATAATTGATTCGGCTCCATCCCGAATGGTTTGTCCATTGTATACCGTATTTACCAAAATATTCCAAGCTTCTTCCAGTTCGGCATTCGTTTTTCCATAACGGTTCCTGATATATTTTTTGAGCCATTGATCCAATTCAATCGGTGTATTGCGCCAAGTATTATCTGTCATTAATTCATAGAGTACGGGGGTTTGCTCTATGGCCTCCATAGTAAGACCGATTCCTTTCATCTCGCCAGAATCGGAATCGTTTAGTGCAGTTGCAGGCTGGGTTGCCACAGTCTTTATACGGCCAAAAAGGCTAATGTTACCGCCAAAATTATGAAGCATGTTCCATATCCACTGTTTCCCATAAAAGGCATCTGTTCGCTTCCACACCGGTTCAATTTCGGTAGCGAGATCTAGAATGATCATCCTGTTGTCAGGAACAGCATCTAAAAGCCCTTTTATTTGAGGACCTTTCCAAAAATCACGATGACTGTAAAATAACCAACCCTGCATTACCCAAACGGCTTCAGGATCTGCTGCTTTCATTCCTTCATATACTTTACTGCTTAACCCCGATAAATATTGAGGATCATCAGATGGTGGTTCATTTTCATTAAAGGTGTCAGCAGAGTACAGATGATCCGTTCCGTAAACTTCGGTTTGTACTTCCAGAAATTTCTTGCCAATTTCGGCAAACAAAGGGTCATCAGCATCGAGAATGTAGGTGTCGTCAAAATCGTTCCCCCAGTCCGTCCTTTTGAGTTTGGCATTTGGGAAATACTTTTTGAAAGAGGTTGGAACATGACCTGTAAATGCGGGCAATACCGGTTTCATCCCTAATTCACGTTGTCGTTTCAATATTTTTTGTTGTAAATCGCGATGACTTTCTTTCCAACTCATAGGTAATGGACCACCCCAACCATCTAGATTCCCCATCCAGAACCAGGAAAAATAAGCAGGGCCGCTAAAGAACGGATCTAGGTCTTCATCTGTAAATCCATATGACCGGTACACTTGATCCCAAACATACTCTTCTCCGGTAATCGCCAGTGGCATGTTTATACCGTGCAGGGCCATCCAGTCTATTTCCTTTTCCCAACGGAGCCAATCCCACCAACTCATGCTATAATTGAAAGTACAATAGTTAAGATAATACCGATACTCATAAGGAGTATCTTTATGCACGAGTCCTGGTACTGATGGTAATTTTTCCGGAAGATCAAGATTGGTTCCGTTCCAGGTAATCTGACAATGGGCATATTCGCTCAGATAATAATACAAGGCTGAAGCTATAGACACCCCATTATTTCCCCGAAGAACGATTTTATCATCTCTGGATTCAATTTCAAAGCTATCCGTACTATCAGAATCTATTGTTTCAACTATAAACTGAGATGCATGATCGGGAACTATTCGCTCAATCAACGCCCGGTTCTGACCGACAATCTCTTTAGGAGCTACTTTTTTTTCACATCCATTTAAAAGAAACAGGCCAATCACTAACAATATAAGTCCAAGACCTTTCATATTTATTAATTTTTTATTTTAATAACATTATCACTGTTTTTAATACAGGCTTATATGGTGCAGACACCTATTCCTTTCCCCTTTTAGAAGGAGACGATGTCATTTCCAAAGTTAAAGTGCCTCCTTCTACAATATCCTGATGCATAATTTTTTGCCCTTTAATTGGAATATTGTTTAGTTTAATATCATCTACATAGATATTATCTGAATTGTTATTTATGCTTTTTATTTCAAATACTTCCCCAGGGTAGTAATCTTTATTAAGTTCAATAGTTATCTTATCAAAGATTGGGCTTCCTATTTGATATTCCGGATTCTCTTCTGTACCACCGTTCATTTGAAACAATCCTATCTTCATCAATACTGCCAAACTTCCCATTAAACCTTGATCCTCATCACCGTTGTACCCACTTGAACTGTTCAGGTCTGAAAAAACACTATCAACAACCTTTCTTGACCAATATTGCGTTAAATCAGGCCTGTCTAATTTATTGAATATAAATGCTGTTTGTATTGATGGTTGATTTCCATAATTGATAGGAATCCTACTGTATTCAGGATGGAGTTCAGCTTCATGGGAATTTCCCGATGTAAATCCTGATTTCTGAGCGGCTATAAATTGATTATTCAGTTTTTCCGCTGCTTTTTTATCTCCTCCCATTAAGGATGCCAAGCCTTTTATATCGTGAGGTACAAACCAAGTTGACTGTGCAGCATTGGACTCTACAAATCCGTTTTCATATTGATACGGATCGAAATCTAATTTCCACTTCCCGTCAATATCCTTAGGAGCCATCCAACCAACTTCTTCGTTAAATACATTTTTATAATTTTCAGCCCTTTTCATAAAATAATGATAGTCCTGGATATGTTTTAATTTCTTTGCCAACTGTGCTAAAGTCCAATCCTGGTACGCATATTCCATGGTTTGGCTACTACCATCCTGGTGGCCTCCAAAACCACCGCCTTCAGGAAGCGGGTAAGGAACATATCCGTTTTCCAAGTAATACTTTAAGCCTCCGCCAATATCCGTATTGTGTTCATATCCCGCCTTTCCCATAATACCTCCCGGTATGTGGTTTTTTTTAAGGGCTTTATAAATGGCTTCCAAATCATTTTTTACAATTCCTTTTTGAATGGCACTTACCATAAATGGGGTCGTCGAAGCCCCAGTCATCACAAAAGTGTAATTCCCCGCAGAAGGGCCACGAGGAATCATCCCCCCATCTTGATAATATTGCATTAATGAAAGGGTGAATTCATTCATGATCTCAGGATAAACAAGTCCCCATAAGGTGTTTATAGTCCATTGTGCCCCCCAAAATGAATCTGAATTATAATGATTGAATTTGGGTGTTCCATCTGAATTTAATGGCAATTGACCAACTCTGAATTGCTTTCCTGTATTATCAGGATATGCTCCATTTGCATCATTAATAATTCTTCTGCCTTGTAAAGCATGCCAAAGATCTGTGTAAAACCGTTTTTGATCCTTTTCTGTCCCTCCTTCAACTTTAATTCTGCTCAATAACCCATCCCATTCAATTTTGGAATCTTCGACCACCTGATTAAAATTCCAGTGCGGTAATTCTTTTTGCATGTTATTTACTGCATTTTTTATCGAAGTATATGAAATACCTACTTTCATTAAAACAGCATCGTTTATGCTATCTAAGCCCACTAAATAATTTCCTGTATCAGAATCGTGCTCAACAGAGACTATGGGGACGTTTAACTGAGCATTAAAATAGATGGTTAATGGTTTTGGGCGCCTATGTGTTGGAGCTGCTACAAGTTTACCTGACAAGGTACTGATTCCTGTTTTTTCTAGCGTTCCCTCCATATTTTCACAAGGGCCTAAAACGGTGTTTAAATTAAAAAGGATCCCGCCCTTTTTATTCTCTGAAAACACATATTTATGGAATCCAACCCGTTTTGTACTTGTTAATGCCGCCTTTATTCGATATCTATCCAGTTCTACTGAATGATACCCCGGGCTTATCAATTCATTTTTATGACTGAATTTTGAATAGAAATCTGTAAAGATTTCATTATTATCAGAAATTGTTACCGGCATTACTGAAAGCCCGGACATTTGCCAGGCGTGAATATGGCTAAAACCTTTGATGGTATCTGTTTTATATCTATAACCGCTTCCCCAGGCACCGTTAATTTCCGTATCCGGACTTAAATTTACCATCCCAAATGGCCGGCTTGCCGATGTAAAGAAAAACCACCTTGAATTTTCAGTATCGAGCAGTGGATAAACTTTATCTACATATCGTTCTTTTTGCGTAAAAGCCTCTTGTTTGTCTTTACACGATACTATAAAAAAAAGAATAACACTTATCCGTACCAGATCGTTTATACGAGTTCTTTTTATCTTCTTTAATTTTCTATCTAAAGCTATTGTCAGAAATGATCTCAAAGGCTTATTCTGCACCGGTTTTCTATAATTTTTATTAGGTCAATGCAAAAAATATAAGCAGGCAAAACCTGCCTGCCCATATCTACATTAAATTAAACTAACTACTAACTACTAATTAAATGTTCGTTTATGTTAATAATCCGGATTTTGTTCAATACTTCCTCCAGTATTATCTATTTCAGTTTGAGGGATTGGCCTTAAAAGGTGTTTTGAACTAAGCGCATTATTTAAAGCAGCATGCGGATTATTTTGTAAGGTACGCTCTATGAGTTTTCCTGTTCTTTTCAAGTCCATCCACCTGTTTACTTCTCCTGTTAACTCCCTGGCTCTTTCGTCAAGGATAAAGTCAAGGTCAACATCACCGGGAGCCACCGTAGTGGTTAATCCCGCTCTGGACCTTAAGGCAGTAAGGCGAGCAGCGGCATCAGTTGTATTACCTGACTGTAAATAGGCCTCTGCGGCAATTAAATAGGCTTCCCCTGCTCTCATGATAACCATATCCCTTTCTCCCTGTGAAGATTGATCAGGTTGTGTAAATGGAATCCCGGGGTCATCAAACTTTTTAAACATTGGGTAATGAACCGTAGTAACACCGTCATTTTCAAAATACGTTTCAGGATTTATAACCGCATAGGGTACCGCATCGATTTCGGCTTGGGTCCATGCTGTTTTCGGGAAATATATGGCAGTATCGCCAGCACTTACATTTACTTCCGAACCACCTACATTGGCTACGTAATCCTCGTCAGCATAAATCACCCTACGGAATGTAGCTTCCGCCCTTTCATCATTCTCATCAAAAAGGGAGTAGTAAAAAGGTGTAGGCGCCGGCCCCAGGCCTTTTTGATATTTATCGCCCCTGACCATTCCTGGATAATCAAAATATCTGAACTTATACATCATATGTTTTGAATTCCCCCAACCTCTGCTAACCGAATTACTTCCAAACAAATAAGCAAATATTACTTCTGGGTTTCTTTGATTGTCTATATCCACCAATTCTTCAAAAGAGGGAACCAGGGCGTGGTTACTGATAACCGTTTCTGCCAAAGCGGCAACCTCAGTGTAATCAGTTGCGGAACCGAAAGATTTGTACCCTCTGGTAAGCAATACTTTTGATAAGAGATGTCTTACAGCATCTTTGGATACTCTTCCATATGTCCCCGGGATTTCATCTACTGCAGTAAGGGCTTCTTGAAGATCCTGCACTATTTGTGTATAGACTTCTTCTTCGCTTGCACGAAAATATTGCGTCTCAGCAGACCTGACCTGGTTGAGCACCAAAGGCACTCCACCGTAATTCTCCGCCAGATTGAAGTATGACAAAGCCCTGAAAAATTTGGCTTCCCCTATTCCCCTCGTTTTAGTATCCGTAGGGACAGCCTCCATTTCTTCTGCGTTGTCTATAATTACATTGGCTGCAGCGATCACACTATACTGATTGCCCCAATACACACCAACAGCCCAGTTTGTTGAGTTCAGGTTCACATAATCATTGATCTCATCAGCTCCAGAAATTGTTGTCCCCCTTGTTACTACATCGGTTCCCAGATCTTCGAGGACGTAATACATGTCGCCTGTGTATTTTGTTGTGGTTTCCCTGGCCCTTTCATAGATTGAAGCCACCAACTGGTTAAAAATCTCAGGGTCTGACTCGACAGTCTCGATACTTAACGATGAGTTGTTCTCTTCCTCAAGGTACGACTCACAACCGGCGAAAATACCCACCGTAAGCAGTACTATAATTAATTTATAATATTTCATCTGTTTATTTTTTATTGTTTTTTTTATTAGAAACTTAAATTAACACCTGTCATAATGGTACGTGACATAAATGCCGCACCCCAGTGGTTTCTTCCTGCATTTTCAGGATCCCATCCATCATAATCCGTAAATATGAAAGGGTTCTGTACTGTGGCATAAAGTCTTAGGTTGTCTAACTTTAGCTTATCTAATATGGTAGAAGGAAGCCTGTATCCTAAGGTGATGTATCCCACCTTTGTAAAAGACACATCGCGATATTTTATGGCATGTTGATATATACCTCCGTTCCCTGGTTGGTACCATTTGTTAGTGGGGTTTTCCGGTGTCCAGTAATCCACATCATATCCATTAAAAGTTCTTGTAGGCTCAGTATCCCATGGAAAAGAAAAACCGTTATGGAAATTACTCAAGACCTTATTCCCCTGACTGATATGAATAAAGAAAGAAAAGTCAAAATTCTTATAATTCATAGTACTGGTAATACCCCCGGTCCATTTAGGTGTAACATTACCTATGATCTTTCTGTCTTCATCAGGAGTAATCATACCATCATTATTAAGGTCTTTCACCCTCACCTGACCGGGACGTTGCCCGTATACTGCAGCCTCATCCACTTCATCGAGCTGCCAGATACCATCCGCTTCGTAGTCATAGATCGATCCGATGGCTTCTCCTACCTTATGGATAAAGCTGGTGCCTTGTACATTGAAAATGATCTCGTCACCTCCATAGAGTTTGTCAAGCGTATTCTTGTTGGACGCGAAATTAAAATTGGTGGTCCAGGTAAAATCCTCAGTATCAATATTCACGGTGTTCAATGCGATCTCAATCCCTTTGTTACTTGACTCTCCAACATTGTCGAATGTTCCTGAAAAACCAGTAACTGTTGATAGCGGTGTGAAAAATATAATATCGGTATTTTTTCTATTGTAGAGGTCCACCGATCCGTAAATTCTGTTATTGAACAATCCGAAGTCAAACCCTAAATTGGTCTCGGTAGTTCTTTCCCAAGTAAGGTCTTCATTAGCCAGGCCAGTAATATAAGCGGTCGATACCGAAGCATCTCCTAAATTAGTAGCGCTGGAACCCAATAATGATTGTGAAGCTAGCGGAATTAATCCTCCTCCCTGACCATTGTTACCTGTCTGACCATAACTAAGCCTGATCTTGGCATTAGAAAACAGTTGTTGAGATTGCATGAACTTTTCATCTATTACCTTCCAAGCAAAAGCTGCTGATGGAAAAAAGGCCCATTTATTCTTATCTGAAAGTATGGAAGAGCCATCGTACCTTCCTGTAAGGGTAAACAGGTATTTATCATTCAGGCTATAGTTTATCCTTCCCGTGTAAGACTCAAGGGTCTGTTTGGAGAAATCACTGGATAGGTCCCTGATATCAAGTCCGGCATCTATGTTGTAGAATAGGTATTCATCCGTAGTAAAATTTCTGACTTGTGAATAGTACCCCTCAGAACGTTCCATAAATCTTGAAATTACTGCTGTAGCATCAATCGCATGTACTCCCTTGTTATATTTATAATTGAAGATATTATCCCAGGAATACGAGAAGTAGTTAAAATTGTTTACCTGAGCTCTTCTGTTTGACGGGTTTCCACTTACGCTCTTTGAATAAAGTCCTCGGTATTCCCCATATCTCGTATATTTAATATTAGGGGAAAATTTCGAAGTTATACTTAATCCGTTCAAAGGACGGATTTCTAAGGCGATATCTCCGACATATTGCAAATACTTGGTCTCTTTAGTTATATTCTTTGGATCAAAGAGCGGATTGGTAATTTGGGTCTCCTTTTGTGTCGGAAAAAATCGCAAGGATCCATCATCATTATAAGGCCGACCTATAGGTTTTAATCGGTATGCACTTCTAAAGGCTTCCCAACTTCCAGTGTTTTGTACGGCGTGAGTGATGTAGTTGTTAAAACTCACGTTCAGCCATTTGGTAAGGTCGCTTTTTAAGCTTCCCCTTATGTTGTATCTTTGAAAATCTTCGCCTTCAATGGTTCCTTCGTCCTTGGTATAGCCTAGACCAAACGCATAGGTAGTTTTTTCATTTCCTCCACTCAGGTCAATGGTATGATTGGTCTGAAGCCCTGATTGCAATACAAGGTCTACCCAATCTGTATTCACTCCGTCAGCAATATTTTGCATTTCTTCCGTATCAAAATAATCGGACAATATTACATCGTCTCTCCTGTAACTAAGATCTCCCGTAAGCTGGGCAAATTCATTACCTACAACAACATCTTTTATAAACTCCACATAACCAGGACCATCGTAGATCGATGGTAAATGATAAGCTTCTTTAAGGCCTATATAACTGTTGTAACGAACCTTCATTTCTCCTTTTTCACCTCGCTTGGTTTCTATGATCACAACCCCATTACTTCCTCTTGATCCATATATAGCCGTAGCCGAAGCATCCTTCAGGATATCCATTCTATTAATATCAGAAGGATTCAGAAAGGAGATATCATCTACAAAGATCCCGTCCACAATAAAAAGTGGATTTTGCCCAGGATTAAAACCTCCCTGATTGGCTGTCTCATTCGAATTAATAGTACTAGCGCCACGGATACGAATATTGAAGCCTCCCGAGCCCGGTTTGTTATCAGTACGTTGAATCACCACTCCGGGAGCCTGCCCTTGCAGTGCAGAAACAGCATCAACCTTGTTTGTTTTTTCCAATTGCTCTGCGTTCATTGATGCAACAGAACCTGTTAAATCACTCTTTTTTACAGTTCCATAACCTATAACCACCACTTCATCCAAACTAGATGCGGCGGGGGACAACTGAATGGTATAATCATCCTCGCTGCCTACCTTTATTTCTTTGGTTTCATACCCGATATAGGAGACAACCAAGATAGCATCAGTTTGTGTAGTGGTAATTTCGAAATTCCCGTCAAAATCCGATGTCGTCCCTTTTTGAGTACCTTTCAACATTATAGTTGCTCCAGGCATAGGTTCATTATAATCGTCTATGACCTTACCTGAAATTTCTCTTGTCTGCGACCAGGACACTGATGTATATGCCATAAAAAGGATGGTCACAATTGGTAATAAATTTTTCATATTGATTTGTAATTGGTTTATTGATAAGCATCAAAGTAATGTTAAAATAAACCTAACGGGATGTACAAAATCGTCAAAAACATAGACGTTTTATTCATAATTTGTGAATTTATAAGGGCTAAATTGATAAAAATGGGGTTATAAAAGATTTTTTAATAAAAATCAATTGGCTTAATATCAGGCTCTACTCTCTAGGGATTATTATCTTGACTTTTCCTAATTCGCTAAAAAAATGTCCTTTTTGAATCTTAGGGAGGTTTTACCTATTCGGTGATTTCAAAATGGTACAGAGTTAAAACACCTATAAATAAGGCATTTCGAAAGAAGTTTTAATCTTCCGAAACTAAAAACATGCAAAGAGGTTAAAATGATTATCTGTACTAAATTCAATTAATCCATACTATTATTCTCCAACAAATAATTGGTAATAAGCGTATATAAATGCCGCTGTGTATTCTTTCCTTCATAAATTCGATGGGAACGGTTCGGGTAAGACATCATTTGGAATTGCTTGTTGTGACGGATAAGTTCGTTTATTAAATATTCCATATTTTGGTAATGCACATTGTCATCGCCTGTTCCATGAACAATTAATAAATTGCCTTTTAGATTTTTTGCATAAGTAGCAGGAGACCCCTCTATAAAGTCTTCCCTGTTTTCCTGTGGCAATCCCATATAGCGCTCCTGATAAATATTGTCATAAAAAAGTTGATTGGCAACAGCGGCAACAGCCACTCCAGTCTTATATATTTCGGGATATCTGAACATTAGATTCAATGTCATGGAACCTCCTCCACTCCAACCCCATACAGAAACGCTGCCATCGTCGATAAAATCCCATTGAAGCACTTCTTTTGCTGCAAGCGCCTGGTCATTGGTGTTCAATACACCTACTTTTCGATAAATACTTTTACGCCAATCACTCCCTTTTAATGAAGGTGTTCCCCGATTATCCATATTGATGATAACAAATCCTTTTTGTGCCAGAAAAATATCATACAAGCCAATCCATGTATCGGTTGCCATTTGCCCCCAAGGTTCTCCATAGACATGAAAAATAACCGGGTATTTTTTTGAAGGATCAAAACCTGAAGGTTTTGTGATCCTACCTTCCACTTCTACCCCTTCTGATGTTTCCACCTGAAAAAATTCTACTGTTGGGAGTTGCAGGGTCTTTAATTTATTTTTTAATGCACCATTATCTACTAATGTACTTATTGTTTTATGATGTGGTAAACTGATAAGTTCTGTTGTACGAGGAGTTTCAGCATCGGTATGATGATGAAGGGCGTATTTTCCATTGGGGGAAATATTGTAGGTGTTCACTCCACTGAACGGCTCCGGGGTCAATCGCTTTATTTTTCCTTTTCCATTTAGCGGGGAACTGTACAAATAACGTTGTGCAGGATTATCCGGAGAGGCACTAAAGTAAATTTCCTTTTTACTAACAGCATAATATGCTGCAACATCAAACTCGCCGGGGGTCAGTAGGGTTTGTTTACCGTTATTGACATCTATTTTATATATATGCCGCCATCCATCATTTTCGGTCATTCGCAACAATGCAGAGTTGTTGTCTGTTAGCAAAAAATCGTTATGTCCCCATTGGTTGGACGAGATATCCGGATATCGTAAATCTACCCATGTATCTTCTGTTTCCATATATATTTTTTCCAGATTTCCAGACGAAGGTCGATAGGTATAAACGCAAAGTTTATTTTGTTTGCGGTTCAATTGCTGAATAAGTAACAAATCTCCATCTACCCATTGCATGGCCGGTAGATAATGCTGTACTACATCTCCGGGAACCGGAATCCAGCTAATTTCTTTCGAATTAACATTTACAAGCCCTACTTTGGCTGAAGACGGGTTGTAACCCGTTTTAGGGTATTGAAGTGGAATCGGTTTGGAATAAACTGAATCGGTATTGTTGATCATATAAAAAGTTCCAATCTCTGAAGCATCCAACTGCCAAAAAGCGATTTTTTTTGCATCCGGGCTCCAGCTAAAACCATCGCGCATTCCAAATTCCTCTTCATACACCCAGTCAAAAGTCCCGTTGATAATATCGCCGTCTCCATCTTGGGTCAGTTGCGTTACTTCCCCTGTTGTAAAATCTTCTTTATAGATATTAAAGTCATGGACATAAGCTACAAAAGCATTGTCCTCTGAAAACTTTGCAAACATTAATGAGGAGGCCGAAAAGTCTTTCCCTATTTGTTGTAGTTTACCGGTATCAAAATCGTATACCCAATAATCCCCTTTGGTATTCGAGCGCCAGACACGGCTGGAATTGGTGAATATCAATACTTTTGTGCCATCTGGTGAGAGGGTAAAGTTTTCTATTCTCAAGGATATACCCTTTCCTTTCGGTCTTATTTTTTCTGCCGGGAGGTAGAGGCTTTTTTTATTGTTCCTGCTAATGTGTTTTATCAGTTGATCTTCTCCATTTTGAGAACGTTCGATCGTAACATAGGCATCCCCGTTTTCAATCCAAAAAACAGGGCGTTGACGTTCTCCCTGAAATTCTGAAGAGTTATAAATCCGGTCTATGGTCAGCAATGAATCGGTTTGTTGTGCCAATAACACAGCTGTTTTTACAAAAAGAGCGAGCAGAAACAGTATATAATTCCTCTTCATTTTTACTATTGTTTATACGTTTTTGAGTTCTTCTATGTCTTCCGGGGTTTTGACCAAAGGTTCTCCAAGCAACTCACTTCCAGATGCTGTGATCAAAAGGTCTTCTTCTACACGAATACCTCCAAAATCTTTAAATTTTTCAACTTCGTCGTAGTTTACAAAATCGGTATATTTCTTTTGTGTCTTCCACGAATCGATCAAAAAAGGATTGAAATAAATCCCCGGTTCCACAGTAAGTACATTTCCAGCCTCCAATGCTTTTCCCAACCTTAGGGATTTCAATCCAAATGCAGTACTTTTCTTCAAATCATCTGTATAACCCACATAACTTTCTCCCAGATTTTCCATATCGTGAACATCCATTCCCATCATATGCCCCAATCCACATTGAAAAAACAATGTATGTGCACCTACGGCAACGGCTTCCTGTACATCCCCTTTCATGAGTCCCATTGCTTTTAGTCCTTCAGTAAGTTTTGTACAGGCCAATAAATGGATATCCCTAAAAAGAATTCCCGGTTTTAATGCCGCTATAGCTGAATTATGTGCATTCAAAACAATATTATACACATCTTTTTGTAAGGAAGAAAATCTCTTACCGGCAGGAAAGGTTCGCGTCATATCCCCGGCGTAATTCATAGCGGTTTCGGCTCCACAATCACACAAAACGATATCTCCTTCCTCGATAACCGCCTGTGTAGCGTGGTTGTGCAAGTATTGCCCGTTTTTGGTAAGAATAATGGGGAAAGAAATGTTTCCACCACCGCCAATAGCTATCGCCTGCAATTCTCCGGCAATTTCTTTTTCCGTTTTCCCCGGACGGGTATTCTTAATGGCGTGTGTATGCATAGCAGCTGTAATATTGACCGCCTTGTTCAGTTCTTTAATCTCTTCGGAAGTTTTTATAACGCGTTGTTTCACCACCGCTTTTATAAAAGCATCCGATTTATTTTTTTCAATCACTCCTACCGGGATATTCAATAAATTACTCAGCTCATTAGTAGTTTCTGAGCGGTATGGTGGTAGAAAATGAATGGGATTTCCTTTTTGTTGTTGCTGTTTGATATAAGCCGGTAGTTCTTTCATCGACTTCACCTCCGCTATCCCAGATTTTTCAGCTAAAATGGAAAGCGGCGTAACAGCTCCTGTCCATACCATTTCCTCAGGCGTGGGATCATCTCCAAAGAGGATTTCCTTATCGTTTTCAATATCAATTAAAAAATAAATATTCGGAATATTATTAACTCCTGTATAATATAAAAAACTGCTATCCTGTCGAAAAGGATACCAGTTGTCTTTATAGTTCATACTGCTCTCCCCATTTCCGGGAAACAATAAAATTCCGTTTTTAACTTCTGATTTTAATTTTTGCCGTCTGGTAATATACGTTGCTGTTGGAAACATTAAAATTATTTTGATTTAAAAGTTATTGAGTTATGCAGATAAATAATATTTACATTTATATCATTATCAATTGTTTAACATTAAAACCCGTTGAATTCTAAGTAAACAAAAAACTATTTCTTTGCGGCTTAGCGACTTTGCGAGAAAACAGAAACATAACTCACGTAGAGACGCAAAGACGCTAAGGAATAAAGTATTTAGCTTCAATGTCATTTACCTACAGTATCTATCAGTATCTATGTTAATATTCAACACTGATATTACCATTGAATCTCCACTTTCTTCATTTTATCTGAAAGGGGAATGCGATAGGCTCCTCTTTCTTTGGTAAATGGTAAATTTATTTCTTTATCACATCTTAAAAAAGCATTTGGAGTGAATTCATCCTTTGGATTTAAATAAACCGTAACGCTTTTTTTCTTTTTATTGAATATCATTTTATTGAAGGTTCCCGCATCTAAAGTCAACCACAATTTTTCCGATGCGATGAACACTTTGTTTTTAGCAGCTGTTGTGATATCCACTATTATTTCTCCCTTCTTCTCTTCCATATTCCCTCCAAAACACTGCCAACCAAACTCCTCTGTCTCGGTTAAATAAGTAGCTGAATTAACCGCATACCCAAAAAAACCAGAACCATAATCGCCAGAGAGGTAATCAATTTCCAATGTTGAAGGGAACGAATGGAAAGCAGCCGGACCAAAACCGTCTTGTGTAATGTTGGAAATACCCCCCAACAAGCCTCCATAACCTACTTTTAGCAGGTGAAAGTCTTCCGGCGTATTTCTATAGGCTTTTAATACAGGAATGGCATTGAGCGCTGAACCATAATGGTGGATTTGTCTTTCTACCCTAGAGAGTTTTCCTCCGTAGAGAAAGTCCCAATACCTTCTAGCATTCCCGTTATAGGCCCAATGAGGTATGGTAGGCATATATGCCAAGATTGCGTCAAGGGTCACGTTTGCTTTTTCATCATACCCAAAATAATCAGACCACATAAATACCTCTTCCTGACCGGTAGAGTCCCAAGGCATTTCGCTTCCAAATGGATAGTTCAAAGACCGCCAGTGATCGGCACGTTCTTTCATTTTTTCTTCAAGGGCTGTTGCTTTTTCATGCATCCCTTCAAGCCTTAAGTCCTTTAATATAAGTAGGAACACCGTTCCTTCCATTTGTCCGTATTGGGCATAATAAGGGGCTAGTTCTGTCATTGCGATCGCGGTATGATACGCATTGTTTAAATACCAATTCCATGATTTTTCATCGACCAACCCTTCATGATATCTCGACAAGTGGTACATCACCCAATGAGCCGCTGCAACATGCGGATAATTGTATGATCTTCCGGGATCTCCGGCATGTTTCTTATCCCATGCCGCCCATGTTTTATAATTAATCGTATCGCTATAGGTTCCTTTAGGCATGCTGTCGGGTTCATAATAAAACACACTTTTTCTGACCCCATATTTATTTTTTCCTTCTGAATATTGAATCCTACCCCATAAGGTCTGATTCACAAAATCCGATAGTTTCTCCAATTCCTGTTTGTCAGGTTGAATCAACTGCTTCATCATAGCTGCCAGCCAACTTCCGGCTCCGCCCTCATCACTTAAACCGGCAATCCATGCTCGACTATCCTGAGTTACTTTTTGCTTAGTTTGGTAATCGTATGAAATTACTGAAGGATTTCTGTGAAACGGATCCCTGGGGTCGTCCAGCCATTGCTCAGTGGTCAAGAATTTTCCAAAGGCTTCGACTACATCTTTTTCTGAATTTATCACCTTATAATTTATGGTTTGACTTCTATCGTCTTTATAGGTAACAATAAGCCTTGCTCTCCCCCATTTCTCACCACTTACCAAATACTCTACATATCCATTTTCAGTGCCTACGTTTTCAATTTTCAAGGCTCCTTTGGGGTCGATATCGATTTTATCTACTTCTTTCGGGCTTTTCAAAAACAACTTCCCCTCCACATCTTTGGGTAAAACATATCCGGGAATCCCAACCGCAATTGGCATATTTTTTTCAACAAGGGTTTTTTGTATATTTTTTATTCCATCAGTAAGGCTTATTCTGATGGCAAATTCTTTTTTCTCCCCGGATTTTAAAACTATTGAACTTGGGGTATTCCATTGTTCAACACCTTTCCATTCTGATTCGGCAAAGGCTTTGCTCAAAGCCATCCATTCGTGGAAGCCTTCAAAAACAATACTTCTTCTTGTAGGGTCATCAAGCAAAGGGCGATAGGCCTCAAACGGCATGTTCTTCTCCGGTAACACTAAAAGAGTCGGGGCTTTTCCACTTAATCTTTTCACTTCCAAATAACCGGCATCCATCCCAATATACGGATCGAAAAACACATTATCGGCATGTGTCTCGTCCAAGGACTTCCCTTCCAGAATATTATTAAAGATCATCGGGATTCCAAGTGCCCCAATTTCTACCGGAGACGCATTCAAATTTGATATCACAAATCGTATAATCAAATCTCCTTCGTCTGCTTCATAATAGCGTTTAATATTTACCGGAATATCTTCCGGAAATGTATTTGACAAATCTGCTCCTGTTAAAACATTTCCCTCAACAGCTAATGATTTAATTGCTTCCCTCTTATATGCAGAAGAATATTTTTCCCATTCTTCTCCTTTATGCCTTAAAGACAGGTTGATATCCCCTAAGTGATAAAGACTATCCTTATCCCTAATCGCCAAGCGTTCTCCGGGTGTAAAATCAAATTCATCATTATTTTTAGGATATAATCCTGCCACAGTTTGGGAAGCTTTTACCAGTTTTAATTTAAATTGGGAAGTGCCAACCTCTATAAAACCGCTCTCTAATCCTAAGGTAGATGGTCTGTTTTTAACATTTTCCCAATAATCCTGAGCCAAAACATGGTTTATTCCTATTCCGAGAAATAAAATCAGTAATACATATTTTAGGTTGTGTCGCTTTATCATTTCGAGTTTAATTTTATTCAATCCCACTGAAGGAGGGCTTATTCTTCAATTCTTATTTTATAAATATTCGCACTCTCCCAAGGGATAGTGATATGTCCGTTCTTTATTGAAAATTCAGTTTGGGTAAGGGCAATTCTTTTTAAATTCTCCTCATCGTTAAATACCATGTCATGCTCTCCCGTAATCGTATATCGAACCCCTTCTTCGTTTACTAACTTGTTTTTGAATTCAATTTTTAGAGGATAATCCCGATGAGTTGCATTAACAACTGATAATGTCAGGTACTTTCCATCATCTGATAATGTTGCCGCTACATCCAAGGGTTCAAAACTTCCTGTTATTGATACCGGTATTTCACCAAACTCCTGATTATACAATTCAAGTACCAATCCAGTTCCTTCCAGCCAAGACGCTGTCGGGGTGGTTTTAATGGCTCCGATCACATTTACGGTTTGGGCATAATTAGCCATATAATAAATATCCGACTGCCTGGAAAACTCATTGATTCCTGCTGCAATGCCCAATGCATCCCTTAAAAAATAACGGGTTCCCAACAGACCATATTCATGAGGGCCATACCAATAATTCCATTCATCGAGGGCTATTTTTATATCTTTTTGCTTTAGTTCAGGTATGCTATCCCTCCATTTCCTATGTTCATTTGCAATTTCCCGAATGGCATCCGGTATTTGCCTTACATGTGTCAATAGTCCTCCTGCATGCCAATCCTGACGGTAAAAATGCTCACTGATATAAGTCATCTGATTCGAGCAATGCTCATACATCATTTGATTCCATTCTCCCGGAAAACCTACGGCAATCAAACTGATATCCTGGTCAACTTCCCGCATGGCTTCGGACACTCTATTATGTTTTTTCACATACTCTTTAATAGGCATATGCCCCAATTGCCAATCCCCGAACATTTCATTTCCTACTGCCCAAAGTTTTACATTATATGGAGCAGGGTGACCGTTCTCCACTCTCCATTTCCCCATTTTTGTTTTTACCCCTCCGTTAACATATTCTACCTCTTCTGCTGCTAACTTCGCTGTTCCCAATCCTGTATTTACAGCGATATTGGCCTCTGCATCCAGTAGTTCACACAACTCCATAAACTCGTGAATTCCCACATCGTTATACTCTAGCCCTTTCCAAGCCCGTTCATATTGGGTAGGTCTTGTATCCGGATCCCCAATACCATCTTTCCAATTGTATCCTGAAACAAAATTACCGCCTGGCCATCTGTAAACAGGGGCATTTAAGCTTTTCATCAATGCAATAACATCTTTTCTAAAACCTTTTATATGATCTGAAGGCATCAGGGAAACAGCCGCAACCGTAACAGTCCCTTTTCCTTGGAAAGTGATACGCAGTTTAGCATCTTTATCAGCTCCTAATGGAGTTAATGAAAAGGCTTGCTTTATATATCTGTTTCCCTCAACTTTGAAGCTTTTTTCATTTAAGCCCTCTTTTGTAATAAGGGCAATATTGATCTGTTTTACCCCGGGATCAGCTTTAAAAACGAGTCTTCCTTCATATTGTTTATCAACTACTGAAATAGAATCTTGTGTTAATTCCAAGACATTTTTATGAAGAGGAAAAACCGGAATAGGTGCTCTGGCATATTCCATAGTACTGTCTTTTTTCACTTTCAAAGTGTCCAAATTAGTCTTCCATGCCGATTTTTTGCTCCCTGGTGTATAATAGAACTTCCTATCTTCAAGCAGCTCTGCCCAAAGCCCGCCATAAATAGATTTCCCCATATGTTCGATAAACTGGCCGTACATATAAGGGGAAATTGGTTCCTTTTTTACCGTAACATCAATAACTGCCTTCGGATTTAATTCCGGAACGGAGATTTCTTCGATCTTCATATTATCGAAATACACTTTCCCTTTTGCCGATCCTCCCTTACCAAGCAAGCATTCCAGCATGACGCTGTCATCCCCTTCAGCATTAAACTGTATTTCAACATAGGTCCAATCATTATCACCTGTGAAAATCGTATCGTTTTCAATTGGGAATTTCCCTATACGAAACCCAGCCCCTGATTTATCATGTTCACCTTTTACCCTTTCCGTTTTTATAAAACCGTAAATTTTATATTCCGCATAGGGTTTTATATCTATTTTCTTGTACCATCTATTAACTGTCAGGGAATCTGATGTTATCATCAGAACACGGGTATCGTATGATGCAGAAAGGGTATCAGAATAATTTTCCTGATCACTCCAGTATTCTGTTTCCCAGTTATCCTCAAATGAGGTATTATCTTTTGAAGCTGACAGTAATTTCATATCATTTGCTTGTTTACACCCTCCTATAATCAGGGAAATGCAAAACAATATTGTAGAGGCGATATACTTTAATCTAAGGGTCATCAAGTTTGGATTACTGATTTCTATTTAAAGTCTGTTGAGAATTTCCACTCTGTGGAATAGTTCTTTTTTAGTGGTAACTCTTCCAAGACAGCCCGAAGGATTTCGACGGGCATCATGTTTTCTTTCATCACACGATCGTGAAACTGTTTTTCTGTCCACCCTTTTTCCAATAATTCTTTGCGTAAGGCATAAAACTGTAATCCGCCGACCATATAAGCAAGTTGATATAATGGTGGTGTATAGGTAGTAGCAAAAGAACGTCTTACTTCCGCTTCGGCATTGGCATATTCATGTCCAACTTCATTGACCAGTATGTCGATACACTCTTGCGGGGTCATTTCCCCTAACTGATATTTTAATGAGAAGATTATCCGAGCACAACGGTGAATCCGCCAAAAAAGCATTCCCATTTTTTGTTCAGGGGTTTGGGGGAATTGTTTATCCCATAAGATAATCTCCCAATACAAAGCCCACCCTTCCATCCAAAACGGGGTTCCGAAGGGTCTTCGATAGGATTTGTGACGTGCATTCATAAAGAATTCCAAATTATGGCCCGGTAATAATTCGTGTTGTACCGTTGCCCTGGAAAAATTAGGATTGTTACCACGCATGCTCATGAGCTTGTCTTCTTGTGACATTTCCATTGTGGGATATGAAATACTGATTTCCCAACCTCCGGTAAAAAAAGGATTTATTTTCTGTCGCTTTGGGGTCATCATGATCATACGCCAGGTTTCTTTGGCCAGATCCGGAATAGTAATGATATCCCTTTCTTCAATAAAATCTACTGATTGGTCAAACAGATCCTTAATAGCCTGTGGTTGTTCCCCAACCGGTACATAGGTCTCTTTTACATGCTCTAAGGCAGCTTTCCAGTCATTGCCATAACCCATCTCCTCTGATGCTTTTATCATTTCCGCCTTGCACCAGTCAAATTGTTTCTCAGCCGTGGCAATAAGTTCTTCTGGAGTATAAGGAATCATCTCAAAAGCCAGTTCTTTTAATATTGCATCACGCCCCACCGGCTTTCCTATAATACCGCTTCCATCATCTTTAATACTGCCTTCATCATAATTCTCTTTTAAAAAAGATCCATATGCTGTAAGTTTTTCTGAAAGCTCTTTGAAAGGCTGTTCCATCCACCAGGTAAACTCCGGATCGTAACTGAAATAAAAATCATAAGCTTCTTTCAATGCTTTATGCAATGATTTTACAACTCCGGCGGCTTTATCGGCCTGTATCCAATCCTCAAAAGCAGCTTCTTTTAAGGCTACCATTTTTTTATCAATCGTATCGGAAGCTTTCGTGAAGGTTTTGGCCAAACTTGCTGATTCAGGCCGTTTGCCATGCCTGCGTTCTTGAACAAACACATATAATTTATCAGCAAAATCAGTAACATGAGCCACCTCTTTATAAGCCTTGTAACTTAGTTGCAAATGATAATCTTCTTTTTCAATCAGGTTTTCAAGCAATATATAATCCGCTTTTTCTTGCAGTGATAAGTTTTTAAAGTCAATGTCTTTTATATAATTTCGCCATTGTTTAAAAAAAGCAGTAAACCTTTTGTAATATTCCTCAGATTCATCTACCGTATAGGTAGCTTTCAAGGTTCGCTTATCGGCCTGATATGTATTGACCACATCGATCATATCGTTTGCAAATCCTGTTATTGCAATCATCATGACCAGAATAGAGGTATATGCTTTTTTCTTCATTTGTTCTTTTATATATTTTTTGATAGTCAGTCAAGTACAATAATCAAGGCTATTCCAGTACAATATCCAGATAGACCGAATGACGATCATAAGTTTCATAAAAAGGTTTGAAAATCACGTCATCAATCGTAAACTTCATCTTCTTAGGGTCGCCCTTTATCGACTTGCTGATATCCTCAGCGTCCAACGTTACTTCACGCCAGTCCTTTCGTGGTTCAGGCTCCTGAGCTACCAACAAGACCGGGCCGTAGAACAGACTTGCGATGTTTTGCTGATCCATTACCGGATCCAGATGGAATTGGAATGGCATTCGTAATTCTACGATATCGCCATCTTTCCACTTTCTGTTCAGTGTCAAATAACTACCCGGTTGGGCTTCTACCTCCTTAACTTCTCCGTTAATCTTCACAATGAACCCTTTGGTTGCCCAGTGCGGCACACGAACGTTAAGATCAAACTCCCCGCCTCCCTTAATGGTCAAACGTGTATTGTCCTCTTTTGGAAAAGCGGTTGTCTGTTCAATAGTTATATCCCTTTCTGACCACTCCAAAGTTGAGGGCACATAAAGATTCACATAAAGCGCGCTATTGTCCGTACTTTTAAAATAAATGGAGTTTTGCAGCTTCGTACTACTCTCAATGGCTGTTCCATTACAGCAAGTAAAGCCACGCATATGTGGGTTTCCAAAACGTTTGATCGAACCGGGCCTTAACGGCACATGATAGGTGTTGGCGGGACTATCCTCGGCCACAGAGGCCAAGATGTGATTGTATAGTCCGCGCTCATAGTAATCCATCAACTCTGCCCGTTGATCGTAAAGGAACAGGTTTCTGGTCAGTTTGAGCATATTATACGTCGCACAGGTTTCATTCTGTCCGCCGGATGCAAAACCATTTTCATAGAGTGTTGCCGGCTGACCGATAAAGCATTCTGCATTAGTAGGATTACGCGCCCCAGCTACTCCTCCGATACTGTACATATAATCTTGTGTCGCCTTGTTCCAGAAGTTATCGGCTACCCGGTAATATTCCGAATCGTTAGAGCCTCGATACGTTTCGAGTGCTCCCATGATCTGTGGTACGTGCTGGTTAGCATGCTTACCACGGAATGTATCCACATTTTTCGCTAGTCCATGCGTGTGCGCTGCATCACCGAAGAAAACTTCGATATTATCAAACAGTTGCGCAATTTCCAAGTAGTGGGCCTCATTTGTAAGTCGATATAAACGCGCCATAGCTTCATTCATACCCCCATACTCACCTGCTATGTAGCTGTTCCACATGCTAATCAGGGTTTTGGTCGGCAACTTACTCAGACGTGCATACACCCAATCGCTCATTCCCTTGGCGATCTCCAATGCCTTTTCATTGTCGCTGATCTCGTAAATATCCATCAACCCAGCCAAAATCTTATGCAGTGTATAATAAGGTGCCCAAACCTGGCTCTTCTGCCCTCCATACGAGGCTCCATTTTCTAACATGATGAACTGATCGGGCGGATATGCACTGATGAATCCTTCGCCCCATTTCCAGTAATCAGTACGGATTCCCTCTTCACTCAAATCAGAATCATAACCTGATTTAGCGGAACCGGGTGGCACCTTAGTCGGATCAGATACATATTCGCCTCCTGCTTCCCGTGGTCGTCCAGTCATCTGTGATAATTCATAGAGGGTATTAACCATATAGTCCATCTTGTCCTTGAAATTAGCCCGGAGTGACTTATCATAACCAGTACTGGCATATGCCTGTGCTATTGCCGTCATGTAATGACCTGTCGCATGTCCCCGTAATTTAGTCTCCTGACTGTCCCAAACACCTAAAGGCTGTGCTCCTTCTGGCTGCTCCTGTCCAAAAGTATTGCGGAACATGTAGAGGAAAGAATCGGGATCAGTTGTGGCCAAGGTTTTTATGAACTTGTCCCGGTTCTCAATGAATTTTGTGTTGTAACCATTAGAATCTGGTCTTAACGAAACCTGATCCAGTTTGAAGGCTTCCAGTTTGCGATTGGGCGTAACCGGTTCTTCGGACGCATTCACCATCACAGTAGCCTTCGGTTGAAAATCAGTCCCCGCAATTTGTCCGGTCACTGTATAACGACCCGGTTTGAGCACTGCACTGTTATCTGTTGGTGCAGGCCAAAGTACTCGTACTTTCGGCCCATCGATTCCCCTGCGATAATATCCCTTCACATAGCGAGGTAATCTCGGCAGATGACCTACTATTGTTTCTACTTCAACATCAGGAACATTTTTCAGGAATTCGGTATAAAGTTGAGGATTGCTTGAGTCAAACTGTGGAAGATCGTCTTCGACTTCATCCATCTCCGCTTCATCTTCTTCATCTCCCCTGTTATTATGATAAATCCTGTCAATTTGTTTTGTACTTAAAGGAATGCGATAAATCCGGAAATCATGTAGCTTGGCATTGAGGTAAGGATCTTCAACCAACATCGATTTTCCGATATAAAAAAGGTTCGATTTCGTCGGCCCACCACCAAACACTTCGTTGAGGTCCAGTTCGATATCCTCAGTTTCGGCCACTAGCTCACCATTAACATATGTGCTTAACGATTGCTCCGGAATATTAATGACAACAACAAGATGTACCCACTGTTCAGTATTTACAGCTGATGAAACCGATCCACGATCGCCATTAGAATCCGCTGCAATAAGTGCCTGATAACCTGCTTGGGATTTGGTTCCGGTCGGTGCGGCAAAGAAATGCGTTTTAGCATCCTTTCCAAAGTCGAAAAACCGCTGACCGAGCTGCTTGGAACGCAAGTATATCCATCCCGCCACGCTAAGTGATTCCACTCCTTCAAGCGCTCCACCGGGGATGGTGACATAAGTTTCACTATCACCGGGCAGTGAAAGTACCTTACCAAACTGCACGTCTTTGACAAACGTAGCCTTTTTCCCGTGAAATATAGCGTGGAGGTTGTTTCGGGACCAATCCTTAGTATTTCCATCGAACATATAGCGTGCAATCAACCCCGTTTCTCCAATTCCGTCCAATATCTGATCACCTTCTTGTGCCTGAACCGTCATTATACCCCCTGCCCAAACGGTAACAGACAGAAACATGCAAATGAATAACTTATACACCCTCATATTTGATTTTTTCATCTGTTTAAAAGTTTTCTTATTCATAAATTTTATTCCATAATGGTGGATTGACTTCTAGAAGCTTTTTCACAAAAAAGTCTTTGCGTTTTCGATCTCCAAATTCACCTCCGGATGTATGTGACATTCCGGGTAGGACGACCAAATCAAAATTTTTATTAGCCTTCATCAAAGCATCAGCAAATTGCATTGTCGATGCAGGATCCACATTATCATCTACTTCACCTACCATCAACAAGAGTTCACCATTCATTTTTTCAGCATTCTCAGTGTTAGAGCAAGCTGCATAATGAGGTCCAACCGGATATCCCATCCATTGTTCATTCCACCAGATTTTATCCATACGGTTATCATGACATCCACAAGAAGCAACTGCCACTTTATAAAAATCAGAATTAAAGACCACGGCTGCACCTGCGTTCTGTCCCCCAGCGGATGTTCCATGAATTCCAACTTTATCAATATTCATATAGGGATATTTTTTGGCCGCCGCCTTTATCCATAATTTCCTATCCGGGAAACCGGCATCCTTTAAATTTTTCCAACATATATTGTGGAATGCCTTCGAACGATTCGATGTTCCCATACCATCGATCTGGACAACAATGAACCCTAACTCTGCAAGGCTGGTCATTCCACTATAGTTACTTTGAAAGCTCTTGGGTACAAATGAACTATGAGGTCCGGCATAGATATACTCAATAATCGGATAGTCCTTTTTTGGATCGAATGTAGTCGGGCGTATTATGATCCCCCAGATATCGGTTTCACCATCCCTTCCCTTAGCGTTAAACACTTCCGGCATTTTCCAACCGGTTGTCAACAAACTACCAATGTCTGCTTCTTGAAGCGTCATAACAGTTTTTTGGTTTTCGGCATTTTTCAAGACTGTTATCGGTGGCGCATCCACCCTAGAATATTGATCAATATAGTATTTATGATTTTCTGAAAAAGTAACCTTATGATTCCCATTTTCTTTGGTAAACCTTACAAAATTCTTTCCGTCAAAGTCTATCCGACAGTAATGTAACAGATAAGGATCCTGTTTTTTGTCCAGTCCGCTGGCTGTAAAATATATATGACTATTCTCTTCATCAACTTCCAGCACCTTTCTCACCGGCCAATTGCCTTTGGTGATTTGCTGTTTCACTTTTCCGGTTTCCCCGTCGTATAAGTACAAATGATTCCAACCATCACGTTCGGAAGCCCAGATTATTTCTTTATCATCTTTAGTATCATATCTGAATTTTTTACTGCTGTAGTCTATAAAAGTTGAACTGGTTTCATTTACAACAATACGAACTCTGCCCGTACTGGCATCTACTGATAAAATACGGTATACCTGATGTCCTCTCTTATTGTATTCAAAAGTAAAAGCACTGCTATTCTTTTTCCACTTAAAATTGGAAATTCGATATTGTTGATCAAATAAATCGGTGGCAACAGCAATGTGTTTTTTTAACTCTACATCAAACAATTGTGGACTTCTGAAAGGTAATTGATCTCCAGGTTTTAAATAATCCCGTGATTCCAGCTCAGGCTGTAACTGATCGTCAGGACTCGATCGTACAAAATAGATTTTATGATTCTCCCCCGGTCGTACTTTATAGGCCATTATTTTTTTACTGTCCGGAGACCATTTCACAAATGCCGAATAAAAATTCCCTTTTGATCCATCATAACTTAACTGGAACTCTTTATCGGTTTTGGTATTTGCCACATAAAGGTTGTAATCTTTGATAAAGGCTACATACAAACTATCAGGTGAAGCAACAGTATCTTTTTTTGTTTCGTCAAAACGACTTCCCCAATAGCCTCTATTATTCCTTTTCTTCTTCTCGAGTGGTTTTATAACTTTAAGTTGATAATCCCCAAGATCACATTCCATTTCCAAACTATCGGTATGAAAAGTTAAAGCACCATCCTTAAACCTAAGTTCTTTAATGTCAATGGAATTAACTTCTACTTTTTTTTCTAAAAATTCACTTAGGGATGCTGCTAATCTTTCGTGATCAAATGCTTTTTGTTGTGTACCTTCTCTCGTTGAGATCAACATATACTCGCTTTCTTTTTCAGTATTGTTCTTATACCAACACAAACTATCACCCTGCCATTTAAAATATTTCGGCGAATTGTAAATTTTATTTTTAAACAAGGTGTCGACAGCTACAGATTTCTTATATTCTGTCACAGTTCCCTGAGCTATGGAACAATAGCCAGATATAAAAAGTGTAAAAAACACACCTATTTTAAGCAAACTTTTCATCTTAAAATAATTATTCATAAAACTATAAATTATCATTAAGTATCTGTGAATATATATTAGCCGAAACTTACACTTTATTAACAGGTATCAGAGTTTTTTAAATAAAAATGTGTGATTTTAATATGATTTTTAATCTGTTTAGCAGATTTGATAAATCAAATTTATATCAACTATTTAAATCGTTCGGGGTCTAATGGAGTTAGGTTTACAGATGGTTTTTCAGCTGATATAAGCTCTTGTACCAATTTGCCCGTTATCGGACCGAGACTGAATCCCATCATCGCATGTCCCGAGGCAATGGTTAAATTATTATATTTTGATGTTTTTCCGATATACGGTAAACCATCCGGAGACACGGGACGAAGTCCGGATAATGCAGAGTTTCTTTCTTCCCGGTTAATTTCCAAATTGTTATAATATTTATGTACAGCATCTGCAATGGCATTCACCCGCTCTTTTCTTATGTAGTTGTTATTTCCGGAAAATTCCATGGTTCCTGCAAAACGGGTAAAACCATTCATTGGGGTTACAGCCACTTTGGCTTCTGTTAAAATAGCAGGCAAGCTAATATAGGTTTCCCTTTTTACATCCATGCTATATCCTTTCCCTCCTTGGATAGGTATGTAAATCCCTAGTTTTTTTGCCAGCGAAAATGTCCAACTTCCGGCCGCTAAGACCACATCACTACACAGATAACTATCTTTATCCGTTTTTACCTCTGTAATTTTATTTCCGGAAGCAACCACGTCGACCACTTCCTGATGTAATTGAAAATCAGCCCCTTTTTCTATTAACCACTTTTTTAAATTCACCATGAATTGATCAGGGGTAATATGTCCGTCACATTCATAATGAACAGCACCCAGGACATCATCAGAAAATCCCGGTTGAGTTATTTTTAGGTCTTCTTTGTTCAAGCACTTAACTTCCAACCCTTCATTCACCGCCCTATTTGCCAATGCCCTTTCTTCTTCCTCTCCCTTATGGCTTGTGTAGACCATCAGCAACCCTTTACGTTCATAATGAAAATCAAAATCTGAAGAGGCAAACATTTGATCGTATAAATCCCTGCTTTTTAAATTGAGTTCTTTTAAAATACCTACGGAAGCTGCCACTCGTTTTGAAGTAGCTGATTTTTTAAACAACCATGCCCATTTGATAAAATCAATTTCTAAACGCGGTTTGATATAAAGAGGACTGGTACTGTCAAACATCCACTTTAAGCCCTTGGTGATCATTCCGGGTGCCGCAATGGACATAAAATGACTGGGGGTTATATAACCCGCATTTATAAAGGAAGTCCCTCCTGAAATACCTCCCCGATCAATCACAGTCACTTGATGACCCTCTTTAACTAAGTAATAGGCAGAACACAATCCAGAAATCCCGCCTCCTATAATAATAATCTTTCCCAACGTTTCTATTTTAAATTATAACACTTGAAAACCATGGGCATACGGATCATCATCATCAATAATAATAGTATTATATCCGGTAACCTGTGCCCATCCTTCTATACTGGGGATTATAGCTTTTTTTCCGGCGAGTTCTGTCTCTTCCTCTATCCTTCCTATAAATCTGCTCCCTATAATGCTTTCATTTATAAATTGATCCCCTTTACGAAGTTTTCCTTTGGCGTACCATTGTGCCATCCGGGCAGAAGTTCCTGTCCCGCATGGGGAGCGATCTAAAGCCTTATCACCATAAAAAATGGCATTTCTGGCAGTGCTGTTCTCATCAAGCACAGCTCCTGTCCATAAAATATGGCTTAATCCGTTAATCGTAGGATCTTCAGGGTGTACAAAAGAATATCCTTCGTTAATCTGTTTACGCAATGTCCTACTCCAAGTTATCAATTGACTTGCCTGATAATGTTCGAGTCCTTTGAAGTTTTCCTGAACTTCTACAATGGCATAATAATTTCCTCCGTAGGAAACATCGACGGAAATTGTTCCCAAAACAGGACATTCAACCTCAATCCCCTCTGATACCAGATAAGACTTCACATTGGTGATTTTTACCGAAGTCACTTTTCTGCCCTCCTGCTGATAAGTGACATTCACCAATCCTGCCGGGGTTTCCAAACGTAATTTTCCAGGTGTTTTTGGTGTTACTAAACCTTCCTCGATCATGACGGTAACCGTACCGATAGTGCCATGACCACACATAGGCAAACACCCGCTGGTTTCGATAAACAAGATTCCTACGTCATTTTGCTCATCCGCCGGGGGGAAAAGTAGGCTACCACTCATCATATCATGCCCCCGGGGCTCAAACATCAGGCCTCTCCGAATCCAGTCGTATTCTTTTAAAAAATGTTGGCGTTTCTCGCTCATGGTATCTCCCTGCAATAAAGGTCCGCCACCGGTAACTACTCTCACCGGATTGCCACAGGTATGTGCATCTACACAAAAAAAAGTTTTTCTTGCCATTGCTCAATTACAAAGCGTTTTTGGTTACTTCCCCGTTTATTGTTCTTAAAATTTGTAAAGGATTGCTATTCTGCAGTGCTTTCGGCAACAGAGCATCCGGCCAGTCCTGATAAGAAACCGGACGTACCCAGCGTTTTACCGCAGTTAAACCAACAGAAGTATATTTGCTGTCCGAGCTTGCCGGAAACGGTCCTCCATGGGTCATTGCCGCGCTAACATCGACTCCTGTAGGTACTCCGTTAAAAATCAGTCGTCCCACACGGCTTTTCAAAGCTTCAATAGTTTCTGAAAAGTCAAATAATTCCTTCGGATCCTCATTTAATATAGTTCCCGTCAGCTGCCCTTCCATTGCCTCCAAAACCTTAGTGAGCTGATCTTTATCATCACATTGCACAATTATTGAAAATGGCCCAAACACTTCCTTATGGTATGTTTTGTTCTTTAAAAAGACTTCAGCATCAACAGCAATTATATGTTGCAGGGCATAGTTATCCTTAAGCTTTACATCCAACGTAGTAACCGGATTAAATCCGGGTTGAGACAGCACTTCTTCTTTATTTTTATCGTATTGTGCCTTAATGCTTGGGTGTAACATACAAGCAGGAGCTATTTCGGAAGTCGCCTCTCCTAAAGCCACCACAAACTGATCCAATGCTTTACTTTTAATCCCCAACATCAATCCCGGATTGGTGCAAAATTGTCCTGTTCCGGCAGTAATCGAACCTGCATATTGCTTTCCCCAATACTGTGCTTTATCTTTTAATGCAGAAGGAAGAATCACCACAGGATTAATACTACCCATTTCCGCATAAACTGGGATAGGTTCTTCCCTTTCCGAGGCTAATTTACACAGGGCCGTTCCTCCTTTTATACTTCCGGTAAATCCTACTGCTTTTACCAAAGGATGTTGTACCAAAAGTTTTCCTACCTCGATGCCTTTACTATTCATGTTTGAAAATACTCCATTGGGCATTTTCGTTTTCCGGGCAGCTTTAACAATCGCTGAAGCTACTAACTCTCCGGTACCTGCATGTAAGGGATGTGATTTTACAATTACGGGACATCCGGCAGCCAATGCACTTGCAGTATCTCCACCAGCCGTAGAGAATGCAAAAGGGAAATTGCTTGCTCCAAAGACCACTATCGGTCCAATTGGAATTTGCATACGACGCAAATCAGGTTTTCCTTCTGATTTATTAATTATCGCCTCTACCCACGACCCATCCTTGAGCATGGCCGCAAAGGCTCTTAACTGACCTGTTGTCCGGGCCAACTCTCCATTGGCACGTCCGTCTGGAAGTCCAGATTCCTTCTTGTAGATCTCGACAAGGTCATCTTTTATAGTCTCCAGTTCCTGAGCTATTGCCTCTAAAAAAGTGGCTCGTTCAGCATCACTGGTCTTTTTGTAAACATCAAAAGCCTTATCGGCAAGAGTTACTGCTTTATTGACCTCTTCACTCGTGGCTTCATAAAAGGTAGTTTCATTTTCGGAATTCGTTTCCGGATTTATCGTTTTATAGGTTATTGCACCTAGGGCGGAAAGCCCTTCTCCGATATAATTCTTTCCTGTAATCATGGCTTTCTTATTTTTTTAGTTATTCTGAACTCATTTATAATTTTTTATAATCCGGCAAAACAGGGCGTGTTTTCATGGCCTGATTAATAATCCCCAACACTCTTTCCCGTTCTGCCCCGTGAAGTGGCAAACGAGGCGCTCTTACATTTTCAGTTCCAATTCCTGTAGCCACCTCTGCCAATTTAATGTTTTGCACTAGTTGAGGAGAGATATCCAGCTCCAATAACGGCATAAACCATCTGTAAATCGACAAAGCTTCCTCTATTTTACCGGCCTTCACCAATTTATATATAGCGACAGTTTCTGCAGGATAGGCGTCGACCAATCCGGCCACCCAACCATCGGCACCGGCTGCCAAACTCTCTAAAGCCAAGGTATCTACACCCCCAAGTATTTTTAAGCGGTCGCCAAAACGATTTTTTAATCGGGTAACATTGGTTATATCCCTTGTAGATTCCTTAACCGCCTGGATATTGTCCACTTTTAAAAGCTCATCGAACATCTCCATTGTAACCTCTATTTTATAATCCACAGGATTATTGTAGATCATTATCGGTAAGGTAGTATTTTTGGCTATCTCTTTAAAATAAATCACCGTTTCATAATCAGTAGCTTTATAACGCATCGGTGGTAAAAGCATTAAGCCATTAGCCCCTATTTCTTCTGCTTTTTGAGCTACAGCAATAGCTTCTTTGGTACTCTGTTCTGCAATATTGATAATGACAGGGACTCTCCCATCAACTATTTTTAAGGTTTCTTTTATAAGTGTTTCTTTTTCCTCTTTTGTTAATGTACTGGCTTCACCTAAAGTTCCTCCAAGTATAATTCCACTAACCCCAGCGTCTAATTGTGCATCAATATTCTTTTTAAAAGTTACCAGATCCAACTGGTCATCGTCGGTGAATTTTGTTGTCACCGCTGGCATAATGCCTTCCCATTTTACTATCATATTAATATAATTTTACAACAAAAATAAGTTTTATCAAAAAGCTCTAATTAGCAATTATTAGCCTTTACTTATACTATATTACCACATATATTGATTTACATGTAATTTTTTAATAATATTTACAAAAATTAATATTTTGAAAGTTCTCCCCTTTAAAATACCGAAACCAGAACAAGAAGCCCTGGTATATCAGGAAGACCATGAAGTGGTCTTTTATGACCAGCTTCATCAGCACGAAGAAATTCAGATCAGTTATATTGTTGAAGGTTCGGGTTCATTAATTGTTGGGGATAGTATCAATGAATTTCAAAAAAATGACATCCTCGTTATAGGGGAAAACATCCCTCATGTGTTCCGGAGTGACAGCCAAGTAACCTCTACTTCTGTGATGTACACTTTGTTTTTTACAAAAACTTCTTTCGGAAAAGGCTTTTTTAACATTCCTGACCTTGAAAACACTCAAGCATTTTTTAAAGAAACCGAATACGGGATTAAGGTATTTTCAAAACAGAAAAAGATCATCAAGCATTTCAATAAACTGAAAAATCAAAGTAAAATTCAGCGTATCGGATCGCTTTTGAAAATTATGGATCTGATTATCGATGCAAAAAAGCAACCTTTGTCTTCATTTGTATACCGTAAAAAATATACTGATGATGAAGGAAAGCGTATGAGTGCTGTATTTGAGCATGCAATGGAACACTTTAACGAATCCGTTTCTTTGGATGTTGTTGCTGAAAAAGCCAATATGAGTAAAAATGCATTTTGCCGGTATTTCAAAAAACGTACGAACAAAACTTTTTTTCAGTTTCTTATTGAAATCAGGATTGAAAATGCATGCAAATTACTGTATCGCGACCCTGATTTATCCATTGCTGTCATTTCTGAAATGTCCGGGTTTCAAAACATTACTAACTTTAATCGCAAATTCAAAGAATTAAAAGGAATTACTCCGTCCCAATACAGAGCGCAGTGTTATTAAAAAGATTGGAGGATTGAAAGTTTAAAATTGAAGGTTAAAGGGGTTGTACTCAAAGTCGGAGACTTTGCGGAACGAGTTATTTGGTTAACTGGTTAATTGAGTGATTGGGTTATGGAGCTATGAAGTCGGGATTGTGGGTAGTCTTTTTCTTTGGTTCATTTCTTTTGGACGAGCAAAAGAAATTAAAGATTCATGAACACCTATTAAAAAAATAGAAGGTTCGTGAATAAATGAACAGTTTCTAAGTTTATTTGTCACATGGTTGGTTTGTTACATTCGCCCAAGCGTTGGCTAGCCCTTTCTTTAAAATGGATGCTGAGCCCTACACGAAAGATTCGTTCAAGTGGGCTGTGACGCTCGCACCTACAGGGATTGAAAATCTTAAAGACCTAATGAAACCTCAGGCCTTCAAAACTTAAGTTATTAAAAAAAAGGAGCTGTTAAAAACAGCCCCTTTTGATGTAAAAACAAACTAACTAACTCAAATCAGCGAGGACTCGTGCGGTAACGAGGGAGAATTCCTACTCTACGGTAACATTAAAAACGAATGTTGCCTGTACAGTTTCCCCAGGTTCATACTCATAAACCAAAGCTTGTTTAATAGTATATGTGGTATCATGCGAAGTTTGTCCAGGATATTGCCCTATACTAAATGAAAAATCCGTCTCGTTATACTCTGAAAACAGAGTGGCATCGGCGCCCCATCCAATTACATCCCCATTTACATCAAACCAATGTCCATAACCATTTGCTGTTGTTTCAGGGTTTAAAGTACCGTCACTTTCCTCGGCATAAAAAGTTATTTCGTTGCCCATAGCCGATGATATCTCGCTTGGTTGCATTACAAAAGCCTGTGCCAGTTGGCTAAGGTCTTCACTACTTAACTCCACTGTAGTTCCGGTATAGGCTTCATCATCGTATGGAAAACTAATATCAAAAGTAAATGTAGTGTTTTGAGGGGGCCCATCTCCGACATTCACATTCCCCAATAAATCCGTATTAGTAAAATTAACCTTATATGGCCACTGATCATCATTGGTTTCATCTTCATCCCAAGCATGGGGTTTGTAGGTATCTGGTGCCCCGGTAACTACAAACCATAAGTTACTACAATCTGCAGGCACTTCAAAATCTACTGTATTTTCAGCTCCTTGATTCATCTCGCCGTAAACCCGGGTGCCATCTTCCAACAAAGCAACATAGCCATAGTGCCAACCCGCCCTTCCGGGGTTTGCCACTATATTAAAACCCGATTCGTTTACCAATCCCGTAAAAGCTGTGGACACTACTGTTCCTGTAGAAGGTACGTTCAATGGAATTACATTATAACCTGTTGTTCCCGGACATCTTTCATAGGCTACTTGATAACTACCATCTTCCAGAGTAGTACTCAAAAAAGTCTGGGATCCAATATAATCTGAACCATTATCCCTAAGGGCATCCAGGTCCCAAGTAACAAATTTGGTAGCCGCATCATAGATTTCTTCATTTACTTCGGCCCATGTAATACCGGTGATCCTCATATAAGCCTCTATAGGATCCTCAGGTTCTTGAGCTTCCCTCCACAATCGTCCTATAAAATCTATACCATGGATATCTGTCCAATAATAATGGATAAAGTAACTGGAATATCTATACAATTCATGCAATAAGTGTCTATGATAGTTTTCCGTATAAACTGAAAAATCGTATGAAGTAAATGCTTGCTCTGGATAACTCTGGAAAGATTGCCATTGTGCAGTTTGCTCCCAAAACGTATTTCCTCCATTACCTCCAAAACCATATCGGAATCCGCTGCTCCCACCCAAATCTGCATGTACTTGGTACTGAAAACTATGCCCAATCTCGTGGGCTATTGTAGAACCTACAGGTTGAGAAGTACCGGGGCTTACCCATAAAGCACCTATGGTATCGTCATAACCGGATCCTGTTGCCAACCACTCTTCCTGATAATATAAAAATATCATCATTTTATAATCGTCCAACTTAGAGTTTCCAGCACCTGTTTCGGCAAACTTTAACACGTTAACATTGATATCGTAAAATTGCTCTGCTTTTTCCAAAAGATCGTCTATATCTACTCTGAAGGTTTCAGATACCTCACTAGATCCCGGGTTATTCTCCCCGTATCCGCTGCCCCAAAACACTATAAAATGTTCTGATTGTTTACTACGACCATAAAACCAAGTACTGGATTCGTCAAACAAGTCCATGCTCTCAAATTCTTGGGGGATGTATATCTTCTCGGTATCGACAGATTCCGGGTCAAATGAAGATTCTTGCTCTTCTGTCTGTTGCTGTTCTTCATCCGTAGATTCGGTTACAGGTACAATATCATCGTCTGAACAGCTGAAACAAAGCAGGGTAATCAAAATTAACACTTGGTACATTCCCAGCTTTCTTAAGTTTTTAGCACACATTTTTTATTGTTTTAAGTTAGCTTTTAAGCAAATGCCTTTTTTAATACCCCGGATTCTGTTGCAAATTAGAATTGGTATTCATTTCTTCCAAACCTATAGGAAAGAGAATGGTATGATCCCCTTTTGGTGTATGGTTATACCAGTTTTTTGTCTGATACACTCCAAACCTGATCAAATCTGTTCTTCGTCTGGCTTCGGCAGCAAACTCCCAACCCAGTTCGTCAAGAAAACGACCATACGGAACAGGAGTTTGATTCCCGGCATCGGCTATACTTCCATCTTCTGCCAAAGTTCCGTATTGTACGGTAGTATCCCCCTCTAATTCAGCACCGGTTACGGTTGCTTCAGCCGGATCGTCAAAAGATCGCATTCGGACTTCTGTTACGAGTTGTGCTGCGGCTTCACTTTGTCCGGTTCTAAGTAAACTCTCTGCCTTCATCATCAAAATATCTGTATATCTCAGCAGTGGGAAATCATTACTCAATGAGCCTGTTGCCCCCGGTTCAATTTCATATTTACCACATCTGAAACCTTCTGTAAATTCACAATCGTAGATACTTGGCATTTCTTTTACCAATGTCATCACCACACTCCCGTCGTTGGCATCTAACTGATCTCCCATGAGCCATGTATCTTCCATACGCTTATCATTCGGGTCGTAACTATCTATAAACTGTGGATTACAGCTAGAACCTCCCCAGGGTTGTGATTCCATATCAAAAACATATCTGTGGTCCGGCAATAACATTTTCATGTGGGCATTCCAACCCTGTGCATATATCTGATCGTAAGGAATGGCAAATACCAGCTCCGGGTTAGTATCATTGTTTGTACTAAAGATATTGCTATAACTATCCGACAACGTATATTGACCACTGTTAATCACCTCATTACATGCTTCGATACATTTCTCCCATTGTGGGGTACCTGTGTACACTTCTGCATTCAGGTAAATTCTGGCCAATACATGATAGGCAGCATATCTTGTCATACGTCCATAAGTCGATTGATCGACTTCAGTTGACAAAGTAGGAATTACATCGGTCAGTTCAGAAACTATGAATTCATATACTTCATTACGGGTACTCTGAACAGGCAGTTCATCGCCATAGTTGGAAATAATAGGCACATTACCATGCGTATCAACTAATATGGAATAATACAAAGCTCTAAGTGCTCTCATTTCAGCTATAATAGCGACGAATTGTTCTTCACTCACAGGAAGTTCCCCGGATTCTATCTGTAAGATTACCCTATTGACACTGTTTATACCATTAAAACAGGTAATCCAGGTATTTCTGGGCTGCCATTGTGTATTGTCCCACTCATGAAAATGCATTCTTTTGTAGGTTCCACCGTCATCCCAACCATTAGGACGTGTGGGGGTCACAATCATATCTGCCGGCTCTTCCTGCACATCAAAAAGCCCTTGCCATCCCATAACATAACGCAAAGGGGTATAAGCTGAAGCCATTACAGCTACAATATCTGAATCAGCCGGCACAAAAGATTCTTCTGTCACCTCTGAAAAAACTTCTTCTTCGAGATTGGTACATCCTATTAGTAAAATACTTGTCATTGTACCAAATATCAATAACCTTATACTAATAGAATTTATATAATTTACTATATTCTTCATTTTCAATAATTTTAAAGTGTGAAATTAATTCCAAGTGAAAAAGTCCTTGTTGAAGGGTATTTATCCCTTTCGTCATTTCCGGGAACTATTCCGGAAGCTCTGTCTCTATCCCTATTCACTTCAGGGTCAATCCCTTTATATCCTGTAAATGTTGCCAAGTTGAGTCCAGAAGCATAAATCCTAAAACTTTGGGTAAACTTCAATGCAGACTTAGGCAAGGTGTAACCAATGGTAACATTATCTATTTTAAGAAAGTCACCATCTTCAACATAATAACTTACCAGTCTTTGAACATCGTTAAGAACGGCTTTACCATAAACCTCATCGTATGCAGAGTTCAATGTATTGTAACTCACCGTTGGGTTTTCATAAAACATTCTGGAGAAGTTCAGGATTTGGTAATCCAGTGCCCCTCTTAAATTCACATTAAAATCCCAATTCTTATAACGTACGGTATTGTTCCAACTGAAATAGGATTTGGGAAGTCCATTCCCCAACACCTGTCTGTCCTCAGTAGTAGATTCTGTTGCCGGGATGATCTCACCATCCGGGGTTTCAATAAGCCAGATCCCATCATCAGTAATATCCACACTTTTTAATCCGAAAAAATTCCCTATAGGTTGTCCTTCCTGCACACGATGGGTGCTAATTTGAATGGGTTCTCCCGTATAGCCTTCATCAAAAAAGTCGTTAGTCAGCTGAAATTCATCATTGGAAAGTGACACAACCTCATTGGTATTGGTAGAATAAGTAAAGTTGGCTGTCCATTGAAAATTATCCGTTTTAAACGGCGTAACATTCAATAGAAATTCAAGCCCTGAATTTTTAATCTCGGCTACGTTTGCCAATATATTCCCGTAAAAATACGGTGGTGTTGGTACACTGTAATTAAACAAGGCGTCTTTGGTAGTCCTGCTGTAATAATCTACAGAACCACTTATACGATCGTTAAGAAACCCAAAATCCAAACCAAAATTAAGCTCCTCTTTTTTCTCCCATCGCAGATTTGGATTTGCATTCCTTGTAGGTACCAATTCCCTAATCCATTCTCCATCATATAAGAAGTAATTCCCGTAACTTAGTCCACTTAAAGACTCATAATTTTGACCGGCATTAGTTCCTGTTACTCCAAACCCTGCTCTTAACTTTAAATTGTCCAGCCATTCTGCACTCTCCATAAACGATTCCTCATTGATGCGCCATCCAACAGAGATCCCGGGGAAACTACCCCATTTATAATCTTTACCAAAACGGGATGACCCCTCACGTCTTAAACTAGCCATTAACAGATAACGATCATCAAAATTATAAGTGACGCGGGCAAAAAGAGCCATGAGTTTATCCGAGCTTTTATAACTACTCATCCCGGCTTCTCCTTCTTCTAATCCTTGACCTCTTCCAATATCGTTATAAGTAAGGCCATCGGTAGGAAAACGGCGGTTGGTCGCCCAAAAGCCTTCGTTGGTATTATCTTCATAATTGTACCCCAACAGGGCTGTAACCCTATGATTTCCGAAGCTTTTATTATAATCGGCCGATATTTGTGAATAATTACCGATATAATTGTCGGTTCCGCGAGAGGCAAATCCACCCTGACCATATTTTACCGTGGATACGTGATTTGTTGTTTCGTAAAAGCCTCGGATATTTGAATTTCCTTTGCGGGTATAAAGCCCTTTAACGGTCAAGTCTTTGCTAAAATCATAACTCATACTGGCATCAAAACGAACATTTCTGTATTTGTTCTCCCCTAAAGTTTCCTGGATATAGCCCACCGGATTATCATAGAAGTATACATCTCTTTCAAACCATCTTCCTTCTTCATCTAACACAGGTTCCGTGGGATTTCTGATCAGGGCTTGTCTATAGATATAAGAGTTAAAACTTGTTCCATCCCCTAAGGCATTAAATTTTTGTTCACTTACAATAAACCCAATATTGGTTTTCAATTTATTGTCAAACATGGCATGGTTTACACTTACCCTTCCCGTATATTTTTTATTGTCTGATTTTAAGAAAATTCCTTCTATATCCCTGTAATTCAATGAAGCGGTCAAGTTGGTCGATTCATTTCCTCCCCTAAAAATCATATTGTGTACCTGACTGTATGCGTTTCTGGTAATCTCGTCCAACCAATCGGTATCAGCCCCGTAATCCTGAAGGTTGGCTCCGTTAAACTCATAACCTTCGTTCCATTTTTCCCTCAAATCTGAGGCGTCCATAAAATCGAGTTTGTTAGCAATTGTGGAAAGTGATGAATAGCCATTATACTCTATGGTAGGCTGTGCATTAAAATTTCCTTTTTTGGTTGTGATGATGATAACGCCATTGGTTCCTCTGGTTCCGTATATTGCTGTAGCGGAACCATCTTTTAATACACTTATGGATTCAATATCCTCAGGAGCAACGGTTCCCAGACTCCCCGGAACCCCGTCAACCAATACTAATGGAGCTGTTCCTCCTGTTAATGAAGCAAGACCCCTAAGTTTAATTTGCGATCCGGCAGTTGGATCTCCTGATGGTGCAGAAACCGTGAGTCCGGCGACTTTTCCCTGAATAAGTTGTGCTGCATCCTTTACATTTCCCTGGACAAAATCTTCTGATTTAACACTGGCCACTGCACTGGTCACATCTGCTTTTTTCTGGGTTCCATACCCTATCACTACGACCTCGTCCAATTCTTGCAGGTCTTCCTTCAAAATCACATTGATGGTCGCTTGTCCTGCAACTCTTACTTCACTTACTTGAAAGCCTATATAAGAGACTGTGATAATCGGATTCTCTGTGCTGGTCGTTAATTGATAATTTCCATCAAAATCGGTGACAACACCATTAGAAGTGTTTTTTTCCGATACCGAAGCTCCCGCAATGGGGATCCCTTGCTCATCTTTTACAGTACCTTTCACTAATTGTTGTGCAAAAGATGTAAAAGAAAAAAATAAAAAGAATAGAGCATATACCGTTTTTTTCCTAAAAAAACAGATACCATTATTTGCTCTAATGGATAAATTTATTTGTTCCATAATTAACATTTTACTGGTTAAAATTGTGTTTTTAATTAGTTATACCCCTCTCTATCCAAACACATTGCATTTAGGTAAAGATTATTTAGTGTTAGTTTAACACTTGTAAAATTATAATTATTAGTCCTAGGAAATATTTAAATATTAGCTGATATTGATACTATATTAGCAGTTTATCAATGGAAGCATTAAAAAGAGAAGAAAATACATCAAACATTCTAAATAAACATGGAGATTTATTAATGTTTGACAAAAAGGAAACAACAAAAGCGTGACGTTCACACCAGCTGCAACGCATACTATAACGGTAGGTTAATTCATAGAAAAACTATAATTACCGGAGCCTACATATAAAATAACTCCATTACCATTGGTTTCTATCCTGATGTTTTTATCGGAATTGGATATTTTCTTTCCACTTTCTTTTATTCTACCTATTTGGGTTTCTAGAAGATGTATTTCAGCAGAAGTATTCACCGGTATGCTTATGTTATAATTTACCTGACCACCATTGATTTTCCAGTATGATTGTACAGTACCATAATAGGTATCCAGAGTTGCATTTACTTCACTTAGTTTTTCAGCCTTGTTTTGTTTTTTCACTTCATCGGATACGTATGAGTTCTTGAAATGAGGAGTTAAAACAATCTTTTTATATCCTGTTTCTCCAATCTCTTCTGAATTATTAATTCCGGCCAACTCCCTATACATCCAATCGCCGATAGCTCCATATGCATAGTGATTAAATGAGTTCATACCCGGGGTTTGGAAGCTTCCGTCAGGCTTACGTCCATCCCAACGCTCCCAAATGGTAGTAGCTCCGGCTGTAACGGGATACAACCACGAAGGATATGTTTGCTGCAATAACAAGGTGTACGCAAGATCGTGGTATCCAAATTTTGAGAGCACCAAACCCAGATAAGGAGTTCCTAAAAATCCTGTGGTTAAATGATAATTATAACTTTTAATATTTTCTGTCAATCGCTCTGCAGCTTGAGCTCTCAAGCTTTCCGGTAGCATATCAAAATGCAAAGCTAAGACATAAGCCGTTTGTGAGCTTGAGACTAATCTCCCGTTGGGTGTCATATACTCTTTTACAAAAGCATCTTTTATATTTTGAAACAAATTTGAATATGCTTCAACGTCCTGCTGCTTTCCTAACACTTTAGCAGCATTTATTAACAACTGGGTAGAATGCGCGAAAAAACATTGCGCTATCAAATATTTATCGGTAATTGCAGCCCTTCCGTCATTATCATCATCTGGTCTGTAAAACAACCAATCTCCGAAGTGAAATCCTGTGTTCCATAAATAATTTGTACTCTTACTATTCATAAAATCCACCCAACTTTTCATGCTATCGTATTGTTCTTTCAATATATCTTCATTTCCATAAACAAGGTACATATCCCATGGTATGATGGTCGCAGCATCTGCCCAACCAGCGGATCCGGCGGAATTTTCATCAAGAACATTTGGAATGACAAAGGGTACATTTCCATCTTCTTTTTGATCGGCAGCCACATCTTTCATCCATTTGGAAAAGAAATTATCTACATGCATATTGTATGCCGCTGTTTTAAAAAACACCTGAGCATCCCCGGTCCATCCCAGTCTTTCATCCCGCTGCGGACAATCGGTAGGCACATCTAAAAAGTTCCCTCGCTGTCCCCATTGAATATTATGTTGTAATTGATTTAATAATTCATTTGAAGTAGTGAAACTACCAGTCTTTCGCATATCTGAATACAAGGCAACAGCCTTAAAGTTATCAAGTGAAACCTTATTTTTCAAGTTTCCTTTTATTCTGATATATCTAAAGCCCTGCCATGTAAAATGTGGCTCAAAATGTTCTTTTCCCTTACCACTTAGCACGTATATATTTTGCTGATCAGCAGCTCTTAAATTTTCTGTATAAAAGTTTCCCGCTTTATCCAACACCTCTGCATGGTCTATTATTATACTATCTCCTGCTTTTCCTTCAATTTCCACTTCAACAAAACCAACAAGGTTCTGTCCAAAATCAATGACTATATCTCCTTCCGGAGTTGTAATCATATTTAAAGGCACTATAACTTCATGCTTTCTTACCGGTTCATTATAAGTGGCAATTAAATCCCCATAACCATAGTTTTGCACTTTAACTGAAGTCCATGAAGTGTCTTTATAACCAGTTTCTGACCATTTATCCAATGCCTTTCTAGCATCAATCGTCTCCCCATTGTATATCTCTGAGCTTTGAATGGCACTTTTTGTGGATTTCCAATTTTTGTCTGTTCCTATAATTTCTTTAGTACCATCACTATACTCTATTTGTATTTGCATCAGTAAAGCTAACTCGCTTCCATAAATATCTTCATTATCGCCCCATCCAAGCACACTTCGATACCAACCGCTACCCAATAATGCACCAACAGCATTTTCTCCTTGTTTTATCATAGCAGTGATATCATAAATCTGATATTGCAGTCTTTTATTATAACTCGTCCAGCCCGGGGTGAGGTAATCCTTCCCTATTTTTTCTCCATTGAGGAAAGCCTGATACATTCCACGTGAAGTGATTACTGCATAAGCGCTTTTTACCTGCTTTTTGATTTCAAATTCATTTCTCAAAGCCGGACTCTGACGTAAAGAATCCTCTTGGTATCCGACAGAAATCCAATCTGCCTTCCAGTCGGTTTGATTCAACATCCCCATTTGCCAAAATTCCGGAGGACTCCATTGTGAAGCTTTTCCTTTTTCATCCCAAACCCGTACACGCCAATAATATTTTTCCAATGATTTTAACACCGATCCTGTGTATTGAACATGAACCGATCGATCAGAATTTACCTTCTCACTATCCCAAACCAATCCGTCATCAAAATCATCCGCAGTGTTACTTACTTGAATTTGATAGGCAGACTGGGTTTTATTTTTTTCTTCTGAAGTCAATATCCAAGTAAATTTCGGCTGAATCTTATCTATCCCCATGGGATTGACCCTGTTCTCACATAACAATCGATCTATTTTTATTTGAGAAAAAACAGGCGCACAAAATAGCGCTATGATAAAAAAAGGAATTATTGTTTTTGGCGTTGGTTTCATTGTGTTTAAGGTTTAAGTTGGTTATTACCAAAGGGTTATAAAACTCAGTATTTTAATCTTGAGATGCTCCCAACAATAAAACTACAATTTTTTACAGACACTATTCCAAAAGTAGAATATTAACATACAGCCCTTGAAGGGTTCAGAACCCTCAAGGGCTTAACCATTAAAAATATATAATGCAACACTCAAAATAACTGTAACAATATATCACACCGTTACCGTTTTCCACTTCCCTCTTGTAAAAAGCCAAAGCGTAAATAAGCCCACAGCAGTTTCAGACACAAATACAGCCCAAAACACACCTGAATGCTCCCATCCAAAATAGATAGCCAACAAGTAAGACAGCGGAATTTGTATGAGCCAAAAGAAAACCAAATTGATTTTTGTGGGTGTTCTGGTATCCCCAGCACCATTAAATGCTTGTACGGTGACCATCCACCAGCCGTACACAAAATAACAATAGGAAAGGATTTTTATCCATTCAGCGCCAATGGCAATAACTTTGGGATCATCACTGAAAATTTGCATTAATCGGGTGTTGAAGAAAAAGTAGACAACCGAAACCAATACTAAAAATACCATATTGTACCAACCTATTTTCCAGACAGACTGCTCTGCTCTCTCAGGACTACCTGCACCAAGATTTTGCCCCACCAATGTGGCAGCAGCATTCGAGAGTCCCCATGCGGGCATTAAGGTAAACATCATAATCCGCAGGGCAATAGTAGACCCGGCTACTGCTTCACTGCCGATATCAGCTAAGATTCGCATCAAAAAAATCCAGGATGTCATAGCTATGATCATTTGTCCGATGCCTCCCAATGATGTCTTTATGATATTAACCATAATTTTAACATCTACTTGAAGTTGTTCGCGCAGTACCCGTATTTGTTTTCCACCTTTAAAAAGTATCCATAATTGAGTCATCACACCTATACCCCGACCAATGGTGGTGGCAATTGCAGCACCTTCTATACCCAGAGCCGGTATAAAGCCCCAGCCAAAGATCAATAACGGATCCAACACTATATTGATACCGTTTGCTATCCACAATACCCGCATAGCAATAGCCGCATCACCAGCTCCCCTAAAAATAGCATTAATGACAAACAAAAAAACAATGACCATATTGCCACCAAGTAGCCATTGTGTATAGCGGTAACCTTCATCAACCACCCATGGATCACCCCCCATTAGCAACAATAGTTCTTTCGAGAAAAAGATGCCCGCAATGGAAAAAGGCAATGAAACCAACAGCGCAAGAATCAAAGATTGTACGGCAGATTTGGCAGCATCTTCTTGATTTTTTTCTCCAATCCGACGAGCAATAATTGCTGTTACGGCCATAGCAAGTCCCATGGCAATGGAATATAGTAAAAACATGTATGTCTCTGTTAAGCCCACAGTAGCAACAGCCGAAGGCCCCAGTTTCCCAACAAAGTAAATATCTACTACGGCAAATGTCGACTCCATGATAAGTTCTAAGATCATAGGAACAGCCAAAAGGAAAATCGCTTCTTTTATATCAATTTTCGTGTAGTCGGCATTTGTACCTCGGATAGCATCTTTTAATTTCTTCCAAGTACTCTTTTTGGTAATGGAATTATTATTTTGACTCATAATTAGTTTAAAATTAATCTTTTAAAATCATATGATTGTTCAACACACATTCTTTTTTTCCCTTCACTTTTCAATGTCCAGCATTTCCACATGACAGGAAAAACAATTTATCATCCCTTCAATTTATTATAAATATTTTCAATTTGCTTTGTATGGCGTTGTGTATGCACCATCATAAATCGTATCCATTCATAGCGGGTCAGATGCCCGAATGTGGGTAATTCCATATCCAAGCACAATGCTTCCATATCCAAATTTTGGGCAGATGCTGTATGCTGATCTTCAAGTTTATTCAGAGTGTCCGTTAACTCATTACGTGAATGAGGCGGGTTTTCCGGTTCTAAAATTGGTGCTGTCTTGAATTTTATTTCCATATCCAAAAACATGTCCCGTATGGACTTGATTTTCTCGTCGTAAGGCCGATCGGCCGGTTTTGTTTTCTCATCAGGTATGCCACTAGCACATATAATAATGTGTTGCGTGATCTGCCCGGCCGTCCAACTTCCTTCAAAAGGCACTCTATTTAAGTCTTCTTCTGAAAATTTAGCAATAGCACTTTTCAAATTAGAAAAGGTGATCTTAATTTCATTTAAAACTTCCTGTCTTTTCATGATTAAATAACTTTATATGAATACAATACAAAGTTTAATAATTGATTTCGTATTTACCACGTGTAAAAACGACTATTTAAAGGGGTGTTTACGACAGGAAAAAGCATCAAGTATTCAAGTTGTGCCTTTATTGCTGAAATAATTGCGCGAAGTGATAATACTTTAAGTAGTATGAAATTCCTTAACCTTGAAAGATTATCTAGCGGTAATCCTAAAATGTTCCCTTTTTCATAGATTATATAACGGAATTACAAACATTGTGCAAATATTTAGTATTTAACTAATGGCAGGTTTGTCACAAAATTTTCAAAAATTATTTCCCGTTTATGCACCAAGATTGGCCTCAAAGCTGCTTTCCTGTGTCACGAAATTCCAATACGACATCTTCATGTAAAGGTAGCCAACCTGCCCAGAGCGGATATAGTTTTTCAGCAAACAATATATTCAGCAATATCTTCCGTTCAGGACGTTCGAGAACTTTTCTTTTCCAAATCATAATACGTAACGGGTTAAAATACAGTCTTTAAGGCAAAGGTTACATATATGAAAGCCTTTGTTACATATATGAAATTTCCTATTCCCTTGCTGATTTACTTTTGAAGTAATCATTTTTCCCTCTACCACTTTCCAAAAAGAATTAATTAATAACCAAAATGAAAAGTAACGTACTATGAAAACTACATTTAATTATTTTATCGTATTGATTGTAAGTATTGGATTAATAGCCTGTTCAGCCGAAGATGGCGATATAGGCCCTCCCGGCCCGCAGGGAGAACAGGGGCCACAAGGTGAACAGGGATTACAAGGTGAACAGGGATTACAAGGAGAACAAGGTGAACAGGGGACTCAGGGAGAACAAGGTACTCCCGGAGAAGATGGACAAGACGGGCAGGATGGACAGGATGGCGAAGACGGAAATGCCAATGTCATGTACTCCGATTGGTTTTTCCCCGACTGGAACATGCATGATGCCGCCAGGTTTAAAAGGATGGAAGTGGTGGACAGTAATTTTAGCGATACCTGGTTAGAAGGCGGGGTAACATTGGTATACTGGAGAACAAATAACGGCTCTACATTTTTGCTGCCCTGGGATACACATAATACATCTGGGGACTTGGTCATAAAAAGGAGTGTTTTATACAGAAACTCCACCAGTATCTGGATAACTATAACAAAATACGGTTCTGATTTTACCAGTCAGGAGACCGAAGGTCAGGCCGGAGGTATTATTTATAACAGGATACGTTATGTTATTATTCCCGGAAACGTAAACCTCTCGGCAAAGTCGGTTCTGGATTATTCCGATTATGATGCTGTTAAAACGTATTACAATATACCTGATTAATCATGCAATGCCATTTACACCCAGATCGGAATAAAATGGTTTCCTCAAAACTTTTAAATAAAGTAGAAGCCATAAAATTACAGAAATCATGAAAACAATAAAGTTCTTAAGCCTTTTTTTTACGGCCATTATGCTGACGTACTGCAGCAAAAACGACGACATCTCAACACCCCTACCCGACCCCGACCCGGTGGTCTATGTGGCAGGAGCTGAATACAACGGCACGCACTATGTTGCCACCCTTTGGGAAGATGGCGTACCACAAGCCCTTACTGATGGAACGCAAGAAGCCTATGCCTCTTCGGTAGCAGTTGTGGGTGAAGACGTTTACGTGGCCGGCACTGAAAACAACGGCACCAACAACGTGGCTATGCTCTGGAAAAACGGGGTAACTCAGCCCCTTACCGATGGAACACACTATGCCGAAGCCATTTCAGTGGCAGTTATGGGCGAAGACGTCTATGTATCAGGTCATGAAAACAACGTGGCCAAATTGTGGAAAAACGGTGTTGAACAGTCCCTTACCAGCGAAAATTCATCGGCAAAATCGGTTGCGGTTTCCGGCAGTGAAGTTTATGTAACAGGTATTGTGTTCACTGACTCGACACCGGTCGCTATGTTATGGAAGAACGGGGAGGCACAGCCCCTATCCGACGGCACACGGTATGCGGCTGGCTATTCGGTGGTCGTGGCAGAAGAAGATGTTTACGTCGCGGGCTACGAACGTTACGGAAACGATGAGGCTACGGTCTGGAAAAACGGCGCACCACAACCTTTTACCGATGATATGCAAAAAACCTTTTCTCATTCGATTGCGGTAAGCGGGCAAGACGTTTATGTAGCTGGGCGAAAATATGATGAAACAAACCAAACCGCCATGCTCTGGAAAAACGGCAATGCACAGCCCCTTACCGATGGTACACAGTTTGCCTCTGCCTACGCTGTAACTGTATCGGGCGAAGACGTTTACGTAGCAGGTTATGAAAGTAATAGTACGACAGACACGGCCATACTTTGGAAAAACGGGGTCGCACAGCCCCTTACCGACGGCACGCAAAATTCCTTTGCCCTTTCGGTGGCTGTAAAGCCTTAATTGGCTAACAAAAGGGTTATTGCCCTTTTTAACTGATTCCGATATCGGCTGAGACGGGACTAAAAAGCAGCTGAGTTAAAATTGTGGGTACTTATATAAGGAGAAAGTCCCGCCTGCCCCGACTTGGCCATGGGCAGATATGACTTCAAAGCTTATTTAAACAGCTTTTTAGAACATAGTAAAAAAACATGTTAACCTTTTTACTTTAAAACCATTAAAGATTATAAGTCAAAACCTTTTTAATCATGAAAAAAATAAAATTATTATACCTTCTTTTTATGGCCGTTATGCTGATACACTGTAGCAAAGACGACGACACCCCAAAACCACCCCAACCCAACCCGGAGCCTGTGGTCTATGTGACAGGTAGTGAATACAACGGCACGTATTACGCGGCCACCCTATGGGAAGATAGCGTACCACAAGCCCTTACCAATGGACCACACAATGCCGGAACCTCTTCTGTGGCCGTTGCGGACGATGACATCTATGTGACGGGCTATGAAAACAATGGTACCAGCAATGCGGCCATGATCTGGAAAAATGGCAATGCACAAAGCCTTACCGATGGAACATACGATGCTGTGGCTATTTCAGTGGCGGTTGCAGGCGAAGACATCTATTTGGCTGGTTTTGAAAACAACGGCAGCAGCAATGTGGCCATGCTCTGGAAGAATGGTATCCCACAAGCCCTTACGGATGGACTGCACAGTGCCGGGGCCCATTCAGTAGCAGTTGCAGGCGAAGATATTTATGTGGCAGGGAGTGAAAACAACGGCACGGCCAACGTAGCCACACTGTGGAAAAATGGGGTGGCGCAACCCCTTTCTGATGGTTCAAATCATGCCAGTGCCCAGTCAGTGGCGGTTGTGGGCGAAGACGTCTATGTGGCGGGGATTGAACACAACGGCACGATATACGTTGCCACCCTCTGGAAAAACGGCGTGCCACAGCCCTTGACCGATGGAACACGGAATGCCGGAGCCAGGTCAGTAACGATAGTAGGCGAAGATGTCTATGTGGCAGGCTATGAAAGAAATGGTGCTGTATATGTAGCCATGCTCTGGATAAACGGCACGGCACAACCCCTAACCGATGGAACACAGAATGCCAGTGCCCAGTCAGTAACGGTAATAGGCGAAGATGTTTATATAGCAGGCTATGAAAACAACGACACCAGAAATGTGGCCATGCTTTGGAAAAATGGCGTGCCGCAGCCCCTAACCGACGGTACACAGGATGCCTATGCCGAGGCAGTGGCTGTCATGCTACAATAGATAAAATCATTAAAAACTTAGAAACCATGAAATTTTATTTCAATATAATCTTGGTTGCATCCTTATCAATAACCTTTATTCCAGATACCCATGCCCAATTATTAAAAAAACTAAAGAAAAAAGCACAAAAGACAGTAAAGCGCAAATTGGAGCACAAGGAGGAAGAGAAAATGGAAAACGTTACAGACAGCATCCTCAAGCCGGGTACAAATGCAGGCGGAAAAAAGCGTCAGCCACCAGTTGTTATACAGGAACGCAACTCAACACAAAGCGTAAACATAAATAACAAATTCGATTTTATTGCCGGAGACAAAGTATTGTTTTATGACGACTTTGGCATAGATCGTAAAGGAGATTTTCCTGCTAAATGGAATACCAACGGCTCAGGAGAGGTAGTTTTCATTACGGGGCGGGAAGACAAATGGTTGCGGGTACCGGACAGAACATTAAGCTATCCCGAAACCGGGAGGCCTTTGCCGGAAAATTTCACGGTAGAATTTCATTTGTATTATCCGGCAGGTATAAAGCGTGCCCCCGTGACTTTCGGGTTTTCCGGGAGTGCCAATCCCGCTAAAAGGGGATTGCGGTCCAAAGCGCTTTTTTATTTTAAGATAGCTCATTTTGAAAAAGAATTAGGTTATAGTACCTCTATATATTCCGGCCGTGAAACCAACAAGGAATATCCTGCGAATAAGATGGCAGGAAAAGTAATAAAGGTTAGTATTAGTGTTAACGGAACACGCATAAGGTTGTATATGGATCAGAAAAAAATATTTGACCTACCCCGCGCTTTTGAGCCGGAATCACTCCGAAACAGTTTTTATTTCCAGGCCACAGAATTGATCCCGGCTCCGGAAGACGGGTTTTACATTACCGGCCTTCGCATAGCAGCAGCAGGAAAAGACATTCGGAGTACCTTGGACAAAGATGGAAAGTGGAGTACTTCGGGAATACAATTTGCCGTGAATTCGTTTCAGATAGCACCGGGATCCTACGGTATTTTAAAGGAAATAGCCGATATATTGCAGGAAGACCCCGGCTTGAAGTTAAAAATCGTAGGCCATACCGATTCTGATGGCGATATGTTTAATAATAAAGAATTATCTTTTAAACGTGCCGAAGCCGTAAGACAGGCCCTGTTAAATGTATACCATATAAAAACCGGAAGGCTTTTTATTGAAGGTAAAGGAGAAACCGAACCTGTTGCCGATAATACACTTGCCGAAGGCAAGGCGCGTAACCGACGGGTAGAACTTATTAAGCTGTAACCAGGATAACCCGTATGGAAAATGAGGAGCAAATGGAGCCATAAAATGTCTTTGATTATAGCCTTTATGCTGGTAATAATAATTGTTATGATTTTGATTTACAAAGGTTTGTTGTAGGTTTTTTACAGGTATTCGGAATACTTTTTTTAACTTTAATAGATTGAAATTTTTCAGATGTCAAATTGCCATGATGTTCATAAAAAATATCTTCTTGCCATTAATCTCGTATTATGGGGATGTATTATATGTATGGCACAGACCTCCCGCAAGCTGGATTCCATAAAAGATATTATTGCCACAACTACAAACGACTCTATTAGGATTGAAGCCTATAACGACCTTTTTCCCTATTGGATACATAAAAACCTCGATTCTTCCCAGTTTTATACTGAAAAAGGCTACGAACAAGCCAAAAAAAGCGGAATCCCAAAAGGCATTGCAGACCTTTCCGTATTTACCGCCTATGTGGATATGCGAAGGGAAAATTATAAACAAGCGCATCAAATCCTGGATGAGGCTTATAGGCTGTTAAAAAAAAACGGCAGCTATAAGCCGGGAGAGTTTCATGTGCTCAACTGGAAATCTTCAATATATTTCGAAGAAGGGAAAACCGATTCCGCCAAATACGTTTTAAAGGAGATTGTAGAAGCCTCCGCTTCAGAATTTCCACAAAACACCTTGTTGGCATATTTTAGAATGGGAGATATTGCTTCATCCGAACGAAATTTTCATGAAGCCATCAGTTATTATCTGAAAGTAGATTCGCTGTGTGTGGTCTATGACAGGGAGGGAGCTTCTTATTGTAATAGCTCATTGGCCAATATAGGTGTAATATTTAAAGAAGAATTACTTCAACTTGATAAAGGTCTGGAATATTTAGTCAAGGGTAGGCAGGGATATGCGGAAAAAGGGGAAGATATCCTGGTGTATGAGATCGATATTGAGATTGCCGAAATTTATTTTATCCGTAAACAGTATGAGAAAGCAGAATCTTTGTTAAGACCAGCCCTACAATTTTTCAGGGAGCAGGGAATACCTAAGAACAGGGCTGCGGCACTTAACGTACTGGGAAAGGTATATTTATTGTCGGACAGGTATGGTGAAGCTGCTGCTGTTCTTCAGGAAGAATACGAGTTGGGCGTAAAGGACAAGGATACTTTTCATATGGCCAGTGCACTTATACACAAAGGGATGTTAAGCACCAGAAAAGGCAATTATACAGAAGCAGAAAATAAATTGAAAGAAGGGGTGAGTTTGGCGTCCCGACTGGAAAACAGTTATCTTGAAGAAGTCGCCTATAAAGGTTTGACCCAACTATATCGTTCTACAGAACATTATAAAAATGCTTTATTATCCGAGGAAAAGTGGTATGGACTTCAAATTGAAAAAGAAAAGGAAATTAACCAAAGTAAATTATCAGAACTGGAAACCCGGTACCAAGCTGAAAAAAAGGAACAGGAGATCACTTTATTAACAGCCAGGAATAAGCTGGTGGAGCAGCAGAAAAAAACCCAAAAGATCATTTTTGCTGCCACATCAGGTATATTACTCCTCGGGGCAGTGAGTATTTTTATGCTGTACAAGAACCGGGAGAAGACTACAAAAAAACTAAAAGAATTGGACAGAGCAAAGACCCGTTTTTTTTCGAATATCTCGCACGAGTTCAGGACGCCTTTAACCCTTATTTCAGGACCGGTAGAACACCAACTTTCCAAAAAAGGATTATCTGCAGATGATGAACTGGACTTCCACCTTATTCAACGCAATGCGAACCGCATGATGGAGCTGATAGACCAGTTACTGGAATTATCCCGTCTGGATGCCGGGGGCGGAAGGCTCGTTGTTGGATATTACAACCTGGAACTTTTTATTCGTCAGCTTTTGGAACCTTTTCACTATCTCGCAGATAAACAGGAGATCAGGTTTCAATACAGCATAACCGGTATAAAAATGGCCTGGTTTGATCGTGAAATATTACACAAGATCTTGTCGAACCTTTTCTCCAATGCCGTAAAGTACACTGACAGGGACGGATATGTCAAAGTAGAGGTTGTACAAAAAGGCAGCAATGCGGTTTTTTGGATAAAAAATACCGGTTCACAGCTGGATGAAGCGGATATAGAACATATTTTTACCCGCTTTTACCAATCCGATACCAACAGCGGAGGAGTGGGCATAGGGCTTTCCTTGATCAAGGAACTGGTGTCTGTAAACCACGGGGACATTGCGGTCACAAAAAATGAAAACGGGGAAGTGTGCTTCAGGGTATCCCTTCCTGTAACCAGGGAAGCCTTTTCGGAAGATGAAATCACAGGACATTATCCTTCAGAAGAAACCCTGCCTTTCTCCGGCACGGAGCATGAAGACAGTAAAATTATCAATGGGGCAGATATACTTGCCGATGATAAACCCCTGTTGCTTATTGTAGATGACAATGCAGACATATGTCTTTTTGTGGAAAATATATTTAAGGAGGATTACAGGGTTTTAAAGGCTGAAAATGGTATGACAGGAGTTCAAAAAGCCGTAAAAACTATTCCCGATATTATTATTTCCGACATTATGATGCCTCAAAAAGATGGCATATCCCTGGTTAATACGCTTAAAAACGATGAACGTACCTCTCATATCCCCATAGTACTACTTACCGCAAAATCCGGGAGCCATAATGAGATCAGTGGTTTGAAGACTGGAGCCGATGCCTATATTGTTAAACCATTTCAGCAGGAGAAACTCCGGGTACTGATAGAAAATTTATTAAAGAACAGACAGTTGATCCAACAGCAATTTAGGAATACGGACTTGTTTAGTACAACAGCGATGAAAGTTTCGCCTAAAGATCACGTTTTTATAAAACGGCTTAAAGAAGTTTTGGCAAAAAACCTCACCGAACCCCTTTTTAATGCGGCAAACTTTGGCGAGGCCATGTGTATGAGTCGGATGCAGCTACATCGTAAATTAAAAGCCCTTACCGGGCAGTCGGCAACAGAATTTATAAAAGATCAGCGTTTAAAGCTGGCCGTACAATTACTCAAAAAATCAGGGGTAAGTATTTCAGAAATCGCTTACCGGGTTGGATTTAATCAGCCCGCTTATTTTGCCACTTGCTTTAAGGAAACCTTTAAAGTATCACCTTCGGAATATGCGGAACAGTACGATATCAAGAAAAGTTAGTATGTTCTTACCTATTATGGTAGTTCAATTCCTGTATAAGGCATTAAACGCCTACGACAGTGCCTTTAGCAGTCTTTCCAAACTGGATGTATTGTATGAAAACGGGAATGTTTTGCAAAAGAGAAAGATCATTGGTTCAATGTTTCCTGAAAAATTGGAGTTTGACGGATCAAAAGTTCGAACCGTTCGACTTAATCAAGCAACCGACCTTATCTTACTCATGGGCAGTAAAATAAGGGGTATTAAAAAAGGGACAAATCTAACAAGATTAGATGTGTCCCTTAATGTGATCTCGACAGGATTCGAACCTGTGACCGTCTGCTTAGAAGGCAGATGCTCTATCCAGCTGAGCTACGAGACCCTATTCCTGCAAACTCGTCTATCATAGATAGGGACAGGAACGTTCTATGTTGTCGGGGTGGCAGGATTCGAACCTGCGGCCTCCTGCTCCCAAAGCAGGCGCGATAACCGGGCTACGCTACACCCCGAAAAATTGCTTACGCAATTAAAACTTCAATATTCATATCCCAAATTCCAATATACCTACTTAGGTAAGTAGACCAGGAACCGGGCGGAGTTTATGCCGTGCTTGACACGGTACTACACCCCGTAGAAACAACTGAAGCTGTTAAAATTCCATAATTAAATTTAAAAAAAGCGGAGAGGAAGGGATTCGAACCCCCGGTACCCGTAAGGGTACAACTCCTTAGCAGGGAGCCCCGTTCGACCACTCCGGCACCTCTCCTTTCTTCTTTATTTATTATGAACGTGCAATCTAAAATTGCGGATGCAAATGTAGCAGTTCATCCATAAGAATGCAACTATTTTTATAATTATTTTTTGCTGTTTTCATCAGCTGTCTAATGCTCAGTCAACTACCTCGGGGTAAGTTCGCAAGACATTAGGCGAAAAAACCTAAAAAACATTTCAACGCAAACACCGAAGCATTTAAAATCTCACTTAGTGAGGAAAATACTACTCTGGATACTCAATTCTTAAGTGATAGATATTCGTCAGTTTTTGCTTTAAAACCTTTTTTACCGATTGAATTTCCTTAAATGTAATATTTGCGTTCAAAAACTGTTCTTCTTCTATTTGTTTGTTGATGATTTTATCCACAAAATCATTTACAATCGTAAAGGTCGGATTCTTCAAACTCTTGGATGCTGCTTCCACAGCATCAGACATCATCAAAATAGCCGTTTCCTTTGAATATGGTATGGGTCCGGGATATTGAAAATCCGCTCTGTTTACATGTTCGTCCATTTCTTGAGCTTTCTTGTAGAAATAATAAACCGAAGTAGTTCCGTGATGTGTTCGTATAAAATCGATCACCCGATCTGGCAACTTGTTCTTTTTTGCGAGTTCGATTCCTTCTATCACATGGTCAATAATAATTTTGGCACTTTCCTTTGGGGATAATTCATTATGTGGATTCACACTCGTAGTTTGGTTTTCGGTAAAATAGGTCGAATTGTTCATCTTCCCAATATCGTGGTACAGGGCTCCTACCCTTACCAACATGGAGTTTGCCCCAATTTCATTGGCCGCCGCTTCAGCTAGATTAGCGACTTGTAATGAATGATGGAATGTTCCCGGAGCTTTGTCTGAAAGCTCTTTTAAAAGTTTTGAATTGGTGTCGGACAACTCCAACAGGGAAACATCGGAAACCAACGAAAAAAGTTTTTCATAAATATATATCAACGGAAATGCTGCCAAAGTAGCTAAACCATTCAATATAAAATATCCGAAGGTAATCCAGTTAATATTTTCAAAATTCCCCTCATGGATCACATAAAAAGCAAAATAGGCAATGATATAAACCAAAGTGATTTGGCCTACAGATATAAACAAATTCGCTCGTTTGTGTAGTTCTGATATGGTTTGAATGGTCACAATTCCGGCTATAGTCTGCAAGAAAACGTATTCAAAGCTATTCGGAACAATAAAACCTAACAGTAAAACCGTCAATACATGTGTAAACAGTCCTAATCTGGGGTCGAAAAAGGCTTTCAATATCAGGGGCATGATACACAATGGAACCACATACACATAGTCTACATTGTATTTAACCACCGTGGTCGTTAAAAATATCATGACCAATACATTGAAGAAGATAAAAGTAACCTTGTTGTTGTTTATAAAAACCTCTTGTCTGTATTTTTGCAGGAACAACATCAGCATAAAAAGTGCCAGTCCAACAAGAATGGTGTATCCTAAAACAATCCAATTATAATTGTTCTCACTCCATAATTTAGACTGATATTCTTTCCGAAGCGAATTAAGCATGGTGTACTTTTCACCTTCAACCACTTCTCCTTTTGCAACAATTCGTTTCCCTCTATCTATCGTCCCCCTTGTGGAAGTCACTTTCCCCAATTCTATTTCCAAGGTCTTCCGTGTAAGCTCGTCATCAAAAAACACATTGGGTTGAATAATATCGAAATAAAGGCTTTTGAATAAAGAACTGTATTCTGAAATCCCTTTTCTTTCCAAAAAATTATTGATCAGCCCTTCCAACTGGTTCAGTTTTATAAAATTTCCGTAAAGAATGCTGCTTTCTTCATTTCCTCTCACTATGTTTACCACTTTTTCATTACTGTGGTCTGAACCGTTCTGAACAATCCCATTTTCATATAAATCATCCAGTAATTCCTTTCCGTAGGTAAACAATCGATCTCGATTCTTTTGGTCGTATCCTTCTGAAGAAAAATAGGTTGGGAATTTTTCATCATACCCCTCATAGACAACTTCTCTTGTCTCTTCATCATATCTGAAATAATCAAGATGAGCTGCCCTTATAGCTGCTTTATCGCTCTTTATTTCAGCATCTGTTTTGTAGATCGCAAAGTCAAAAGGAGCATAGAGGGTTTCGTGTTGCCACAATTTCCCTTTCTGAAAATCATACTTGAATTTCCCGCCTTTGGGAAACATATAAACGATAAGCACAATGGTAGCCAGAAATAAAAATCCCTTGTAGATCAGGGACTGATTTTTATAAAAGTTATCCAAAAAACGCTTCATTAAATAGGGTATTGATATTCAAATGTAACAAAAAATAGTGTCCATATTGCTATTTATTAAAATAGAACTTCTTATGATTATCTTTTTAAAATAACTAAATTCGCAACAACAAAACGAGTATTATGAGCAAAGTTGTAATCGTATCGGCTGCCAGAACCCCTATTGGGAGTTTCTTGGGAGGGCTCTCTACAATACCTGCGCCAAGGTTGGGAGCGGTTGCCATAAAAGGAGCATTGGAAAAAATAGATTTAGATCCGTCTTTGGTAGAAGAGGTCTTGATGGGAAATGTAGTTCAAGCCGGAGAAGGACAAGCCCCTGCGCGACAGGCTGCCATCTATGCCGGTATCCCGAGCACCGTACCTTGTACCACAGTAAATAAAGTTTGCGCAAGCGGAATGAAAGCTGTTATGCAAGGAGCTCAAGCTATCGCTTTGGGTGACGCTTCTATCATTGTTGCGGGAGGAATGGAAAACATGAGCCTGATCCCTCACTACACACATTTGAGAAAAGGCGTGAAATATGGTCCTAGCGGATTGGAAGACGGACTGCAAAAAGACGGACTGACAGATGCTTACGACCAAAATGCCATGGGTGTTTGTGGTGATATCTGCGCTAAGGAATATCAATTCTCCAGGGAAGATCAGGATGCTTTTGCTATACAATCATATGAAAGGTCTGCCAAGGCATGGAAAGAAGGAAAGTTTACTAACGAAGTTGTCCCTGTTGAAGTGCCTCAAAGACGTGGGGATGCTATTACCATTGAAGAAGATGAAGAATTTAAAAATGTAAAACTCGATAAAATACCATCTCTCAGACCTGCATTCAGCAAGGATGGAACTGTAACTGCTGCCAATGCCTCTACCATAAACGACGGTGCCGGAGCGGTTGTGTTAATGAGTGAAGAAAAAGCTAAGGAACTTGGACTAAAGCCTTTAGCAACAATCCGAAGTTATGCCGATGCCGCTCAAGAACCCAAATGGTTTACCACGGCCCCGGCAAAAGCATTGCCAAAAGCGCTGGCTAAAGCTGATTTAAAACTGGAAGACATCGACTTTTTTGAATTCAATGAAGCTTTTTCTGTAGTGGGGTTGGCAAATATGAAGATTTTGGGGCTGACTGATGAAAATGTTAATGTAAATGGTGGTGCGGTATCTTTGGGACACCCTTTGGGATGCTCCGGAGTACGGATCCTCATCACATTACTAAGTGTCCTTCAACAAAACAATGCTTCTTTAGGAGCAGCGGCCATTTGTAATGGTGGAGGAGGTGCTTCAGCTATCATCGTCGAAAAGTCTAATCATCTTTAATTAATTTGTTATCTAAATGCAATACGGAATTTGTCATTTAAGTATTGTTCCATTACGTAATGAACCCCTGAATACCGCTGAACTCAGCTCACAAGTGCTCTATGGTGAACATTTTAAAGTTCTGGAACGCCGAAAACACTGGAGCAAGATCCGAATAGCATTTGACAAATATGAAGGGTGGATCAATAACACCCAATATCAACTCATCGATGAAGACATATACAAGGCCATAGACAAAGAGGATTCTGTATGGTCTGCCGACTTGGTTGAATTTATCTACGACAAGCAAAACAACCTGCTTCCCATCCCACTGGGGTGTAATGTTGGAAACACTGAATTGTTATCCGGAAGCTTTGACGGAGCAACCAGAACAGGTATCCTTTCCAAAGAAAATATTGTGGAAACCGCTTTTCTTTACTTGAACTCCCCTTTTTTATGGGGAGGAAAGACGCCCTTTGGAATAGATAGCTCCGGACTTGCGCAAATGGTATATAAACTGAATGGATACCATTTGTTAAGAGATGCTGCACAACAATCAACACAAGGAGAAGCACTTAGTTTTATAGAAGAAAGTGAGCCCGGGGACCTCGCTTTTTTTGACGATGAAGAAGGAAATATCATTCATGTGGGGATTATCATGAAAGACAATTATATCATCCATACCCACGGAAAAGTACGCATAGACCGTATAGATCACAGCGGGATTTTCAATATCGATACCAAAACCCATACGCACAAGTTGCGTGTTATCAAAAAGATTGTTTAAGTAAACACTGATTTTACGGATTTCTGCTGATTACACAGATTAGAAAATCCTTTATTCAGTTAATTTTGCTTTAAAATATTTTCCCTGTCGGGAAGGGGTGAAATCCCAATCGGTAAAAAGCCTTGGAGCCCACTGCGGATCGAAAACCCATACAATAAATGAAATTCCGCGATCGTCGCTGTATCTTGTAATGGCATCGCCGTAAGATTCATCGCTTATAACCGGAATATGTGCACCCGGGTCTTCCGGTCCACAGAAACCGATCTCTGTCAATACCAATGGATATTTTTCTTTTACAAAACCCCAATCATTTGTCCATTTTTCTTCCCAGGGTTTTTCCCTTTTTTGTGGGTATGGATGACTTACATAAGCAATTCCTTCTGCTTCAATAGGATTTTCTTTTACCTGAGTAAGGTCGTATGCCCAATTGAATCCGGCTACCAGTGGTATCCCCTCTCCTCCATTAGCTCGTACAATAGTGATCATCTCTTCATTCAACTCCTTCCAATACTCCCAGGTGATGGTTCCCAGCTCATTATTGTAGGTTGTGGGTTCATTAAACAATTCGTAGAAAGCCACCGTGGTGTTTTTTCCATAGCGTTTGCCTATGGTACGCCAAAAATCGAAAGTTTCTTTTCTGGTAGTATCATACATATTGTGCTGATACATTTCTGTTCGCAGGTTTCCTATACTGTGCCAATCTATAATGACATACATCCCCAGTTCTTCTGCCCAGTTTATCCCTTTATCGAGAAGTTTTAAATAATCTTCTTTGCCGTGTTTTCTCCATGCTGTTGGGTGTATAGGGAAACGGACAATATTGGCTCCCCAGTTTTTTAATTCTTCAAAGTAAGCCTTGTTCCAGTGTTCCTGACTTGATAATTTATCAGGATCACTACTGCTGTAGCCTTTAAAAACGACTGTTTTCCCCTTATCGTCTACAAATTTATTCCCTTCAACAGTAATACGGTTTAATTTATTTTGAGCTGAAAGACATAAGGCTGTAAAGCATAATAAAAGTGTAAAATATTTTTTTGTGTTCATTTTGGTTGGTTTGTAAATTTTAATCATTCAAATATAAAAACCGTTCCCCTAAATTCCGGGGAACGGACTATGAATCAAACGCATTGGTTGGTTAAGCCAAAGCTTTTATACCTTTAATTAAAGCCAAAATCATCTATCCATACTTCTATTCCATCTTCACCACAGTTACACGCTTCTTGCATAACGAATTCCGTGAGTGTTTCCGGAGACCCAAGGTCGGACAGCGGAATGTTAAAATCGTTCCATTGTCCTTCTATCAAAGTTAAAGGGTATGGGTTATCCCAATCACCATTAATTATCATATTTAACTGACTGGCATTTGTGCCTGCATATATCGATATTTTTAATACTGCATACTCAGACATATCGATACTTCCTGCTCCAAACTGTATACCGCCCCAGTTTCCTTCAAATGTTCTCTTAAAGGAATATTCACCAGTTTTTACCTGTTCGGCATTGGCTGGATCATCGGTACCGCCCCAGCCCCAGATCTGGAATCCGTCTTCGGCTGCTTTAAGTTCATCATCATAGAACGTGTATAAAAATCCGTAAGCTGCTTCAGATTGTGTTATTCCACCGGGAGTTTCGACAAAAATAGATGCTTGTGAAATTCCGTCAGGAACCTTTACTGTAATCTCCGTGTCTGAAGAAGAAACAATTTCTGCCTCAACATCATCAAATTTAACACTCATTAGGTTATTAAACACTTCTCCACTAATCACCACAATTGACTCCCCATCAACAAATTCTGAAACAAAGCCATCGATTTTCGGTGCGGGCTGTGCAATGGCAAAGTCATATTCATCAGACCCTCCTAAGGTTTCCACCCTGAGTTTGTTTGAAGCATTATCCCAAGGGGTATCTTCTTCAATAGTAACTATAAGATTATCATCACGCACTAAAGCCGGATTAAAATAGGTGTTGTATTCATTAAAATAAACATTTGTAGTGGTTTTTAAATTCTTCCCCCTAATGATGTACATATTCTGTAACATCCCTACGGTAGTGAGCGAATCGTTTTCTGCCTTACTTACCGATCTAATCTCAGGTGCTCCATTTGGGCTTTCTACACCATCCCTTCCTACGTCTGTACATGCACCTATACCTAAAAAGGCTAAGCACAGTACTGAAAAACCTATTATTTTATTTTTATATAAACTTCTCATTTTCAAGCTTTTTTTAATTAAAATCATAAGGCACAGGTGGTTCAAGTAACAATGGGTTTTTCTGCACTTCTACCTGCGGATATAAGAACATAAAATCATCTTCGTCAGGAATGTACTTTTCACTCCATACTACCGGTGGATCATCGTTACTATATGTTCCCCTTTCCTGATCACTTAAAATAGCAATGGCCTCTGCCTTATCTATTCTACCAAGGTCATAAAAATACTCCCCTTCAAAGGCTAATTCTACTCTTCTTTCGTGTAGCAAGGCTTCTTTGGTCAATTCAGTAAGCGGAGGGAGTTCTGCCCTTTCTCGTACTTTGTTTACGGAAGCCAATGCAGCGGGATCAGTGGTACTGGCTGTTCCGCCCATTACAGCCTCGGCATGTATAAGCAACAGATCTGCATATCTTAACAAATATGTGTTGTTGGGCGCATTCTGACTCGAACCGCCCCCATTAAATTCCGGCTTACCTACCACATACTTCTTAATGGCCACACGTGTACCCTGGGTACCGGGATCTTCAGGAACTTCAAACCCTCCATTCAGGTTAGGATATACATTGCCTTCTTCCATAATGGTTCCATACCTTCTGGCATCACCTTCTTCATAGGATTCAATTAGGTCTATGGTCGGTCCTATAGCCCCCCATCCATCACCTGTACCGGTTATAGTGGTACTAAAGGCATACATTGCCTGAAGCGCATTCCCTTGTCCGTACTCTCCACTATTAGACCATTGAAGGGCTATGATAGATTCTTCGTTATTATTGTTTTTAGTAAGGAAAAGATCGTTATACGAACCTGCTACATCCAAACCAAACAGTTTAAACTCACCCGAGTTGATTACCTCTTCGGCATATTTCCGTGCATTGGCATAATCTTTTTTATATAAATAAACCTTGGCAAGCAAAGCCTTTGCCGAACCGCTTGAAACATGACCGTTATCGGCATAATTACTGGTTCTTACCTTCTTGAAGCAATTATCTGCGGCAAACATTAAATCGTTTTTAATGAAGGTATAAACGTCTTCTACCCTATTGGTTGGTATCTTAGGATCGTACACATGGTCGAGATTATTCTCAATTATTGGTGCCGGTCCCCAGATCCTCACCATATAGAAATAGGCCATTGCCCTCATAAGGTGGGCTTCGCCCAAGGCATTATCAATCACACTCTGGTCTACATCTTCTCCCACACGATCCGGAAGGAAATTAATAAGTGCGTTTGCTTGTGCTACTACAGACCATAAGGAAGCCCAGCCATTGCTAATATGATTCTTTCTATTAGTAACGGTAAATTTCATAAAGTCGGCTGAGTTGTCATCCCAAGTTCTTCCGTTACCTGAAGAAAGTTCTCCTATTGCCCACATTGGTGTATCGTTAAACTGAAACCAAGGGGCATTGTATAATATATTGGTACTTGCAGCCACTTGTTCGTTTGTGGCATAAAAATCATCTATGCTGTATGCGTCTTCCGGTGGGCGGTCTAAAAATTCCTTACTGCACGAGCTTAATACAATAAGAATAAATATATTGACGAGCTGAACCGAAAATTTTTTGATATTTCTTTTCATCTTTAATGCTTTTTAAATTAAAACTGAAGGTTTAACCCTAAGGTGAATGTCCTTGGAGACGGATACCTACCATTATCAACACCTGTTAACAACACATCCTGATTGAACGAACCCACTTCGGGGTCGAAACCTTTGTAATCTGTAAAGGTGTATAAGTTCTGTATACTTCCATACAACTTAAGCACATCTATTCCTATCTTTTCTGCATACTTATGAGGCAGTGTATAGCCAAGTGAGACGTTTTGTATTCTTAAGTACGATCCATCTTCTATCCACCTATCTGATATTTCATTATTATAGGTGTCTCCCGGCACCGGTCTTGGAATATTGGTATCCCTATTCTCGGGAGTCCAATAATTTGCCGCCTCTTCCACTTGGTTTGTATTCCTCCTGTTTAATGTTGATGCATTCAATCTGGTAAGATTCATTAAATCGTTCCCTACTGATCCCTGAAGGAAAAAAGAGAGACTTAACGGTCCGTAACTAAACGAGTTGTTGAACCCAAAAATGATATCAGGATGTGGATTACCGATAACAGTTCTATCCTGTTCGTCTATAACACCATCACCGTTTATATCTTCATATTGTATATCACCCAGCCATGTTTCTCCACCATCGGGAGAAAAAACTGTTCCGAATTGTTCCGGCTGATCGGCTATGGTAGCTTCATCATTAAAGATCCCTTTTACCTTATATCCGAAGTAAAGTCCGATAGGTTGCCCTACTTCTGTTTTTGTTACCGCTGCTGGCGTATTACTGTTTAATCTGGTTTCTCCTAAAATCTCGAAATTCTCCAACAATTCCATCACTTCATTTTTATTATGTGAAAGTGTTAGTGATGAGTTCCAGTTAAACTTACCTTCGTTCAATGTTTGATAGTTAAGGGTTACATCTAACCCCCTATTCCTCATTTCACCTAAATTTACGAAAGGCGCTCCAACACCACCGTTCCATGGAGCTACTCCAACCAGATATTCCGGTAATGGTAATTGATAAAGAAAATCTTTAGAAGTTTTATCGTACACCTCTATGGTAGTCGACAAACGATTCCCAAAGGTATCGAACTCCAAACCTATATTAGTTTGTTTGGAAGATTCCCATTTTAGATCCGAGTTTGCAATATTTGAAATTCCAAAACCTGTTCCCAAGCCGGTATTAAAAGTTACCAAGGATGCTCCGTAGCGATAATTTGGTATGTTCTGATTACCAACAACACCGTAGCCTGCTTTAAATTTTATGTTTTGTAAAGCCGTGAAATTTTCCATAAACTTCTCGTTAGACAATTGCCAGGAAGCCGATATCGATGGAAAATACCCCCATTGATTTTCGCCTAACGGATCGAATTTAGAGGAACCATCTGCCCTTATAACTGCCGTGATACCATATCTACTATCAAAATTATATATGGCCCTGGCATAAAAAGATTGTAATGCCTGACTCCCTTTGTATGCATCGTTTGAAGCAAAATCTGCATCCCCAAGGTTTAGGGTTTTAATATCATTGGTCAAAAAACCTGCTGCATTAGCCAAAGTACCGCTCCAAGTAGATTCCTGCGCTTCATGCCCAAGCAATAAATTAAGATTATGTTTTCCTCCAAAGTTCTTATTATAATTAAAATAGTTCTTCATGATCCAGAACGATGATCTCTCGTCCCTTAAATTTAATGTAGCAAGTTCGTTTACATACCTTCCCCATTGATAGGTTGGGGTAAATCTTGTGTTTTTATTAAAGGTAAAATCACCTCCAAACTCACTTCTATATGACAATCCATCTGCGAGGGTGAATTCAGCAAAAACATTTCCAAACAAACGATCGGTTTTAAGCTTGTTGTCTATGCTAAGCGCCAAAGCCACCGGATTAATAGACCCCAGTCCATCATCACGTACCGGTCCTGCATACGATCCATCAGGGTTATACACCGCTATATCGGGCGTCTGTAATAAACCTAAGCTCACTACCCCATTCCTGTTACCGTTAATGGTAATATTCTGATTTGTTCGGCTGGCAGAAATGCTGGCACCAACTTTTACCCAGTCTTTTAACTTTGCATTAACATTAGACCTCAATGAAATCCTATCAAAAGAAGAACCGATTACAGTCCCTTGTTGATCGAGGTAGCCGGCCGAGATATAGTAGTCAATATCTCCATCTTCTGAAGCACCAGAAAAAGAAAGCTGATGTTTTTTCATAAGAGCCCTTTGAAAAATCTCCTCTTGCCAATTAGTTCCCGGACCTAAAAGATCCGGATTGGCAAACTCCAACCTCGGTTGTATTCCGGTCAGGTCTGAGAAAAGGTTTTGTAATACTGCATATTCAGGAAGTTCCATCACGTCTATAAGTTTCGCAGGTTCCTGAATGGAAAGCTGTGTTTCATAAGTGAATTTACCTTCACCCCGTTTTCCTTTTTTAGTGGTGATAATTACTACTCCATTTGCTCCTCGAGATCCATAAATAGCAGTAGCTGATGCATCTTTAAGGATATCTATCGACTCAACATCGCTAGGATTAAGTGACGCAAGCGGACTCACCGCCACTTCTTGCTGTCCGTCAGAACCTACAGGACTCGAGCCGCTGGTGCTGGAGTTGGTGGCATCACCCGAAATTGGAACACCGTCTATCACGTATAATGGTTCGTTTGAACCTGTTATGGATGTAATTCCCCTAATCCTTACTGAAACCGAACTTCCGGGTTGCCCGGAGTTCTGGGTAATACTTACCCCGGCTGCCCTACCTTGCATAAGCTGGTCAATGCTCACCTGGGGAATGTCTTCTATTTCTTCAGACTGAATACTGGAAACAGAACCACTGATATTCTCCCTTCTTTGTGTACCATAACCAATGACTACTACTTCATCAAGACTTTGAAAATCTTCTTCCATTGTAACATTGATAACCGACTGATCTCCTACCCGTATTTCACGGGTCTTAAAACCAACATAAGTGAATTCAAGGATATCATTATCCGACGCACTTATTTGATAATTTCCTTCAAAATCTGTTGCTGTTCCACTATTTGTCCCCTTTATCAGAACATTGACACCTCCCAGCGGAATTCCATCACTGTCATAAACAGTTCCGGATATCGTTTTCTGGGCAATCAAATGAAAAGAAGAACAAACTACAAGCATCAGAAGTAATAGTAGCTTTCTTTGCATAGTTTGATTGAATTAATTTGATTTTGTTTGCTATTAACTAGTTTGTGTAATGCCATATTTCATTCATAATTATGATTTTAATAATTAATATGTTGTTAATTCATGAAATTATTTAAAAACATGGTGTTTTATTACGAATGTAAAAATATGGGCTTTGAAAGAAGTTGTGTAATACTATTTTGTCAAAGATTAATAAAATTTTAACGTAAAATATACATATCCCTCATTACAGACCATTAATTAATTAACTAACCCTGAGCGTCACCATAGGGTAAGAGAAAAGGAAATAAACCTTAGTTTAATTCCATGTAGAATCCGTCCATACCAATCAATTGTCTCGGGGTAAGTCTGTCTGCCGACAAAGGCTGGTCCACAAGGTATCCGCCTGAACGACATAGTTGGGCAGGTTCAAATGAATAGATCCTAACCCATTTCGATGCCTGCCGGCAAAGGCAGAGCAGTCAGGTAAGGCCCGCTTAGTAGGATTTAATCTGATGGTGATGGAATTTCTAATTATAACCGTAAGAGATCAAAAAGAAGACATGACAATAAAATAAGGGGGTTATAACACTCTTTTTATACCTTCAAATTCTTCCCTGAATTCGCTTGGTGTACAATTTTTTACTTTTTTAAAAACCCTGTTGAAATTTGCTATGTTATTGAATCCGCATTTAAAACCGATTTCGCCTATACTTAAATCCGATTCGATCAACCATCGTGTAGCAAAGCTGATTCGGGTGTCGTTGATATATTCAATAAAGGTTTTCCCTGTCCTTTTTTTGATAAAACGGTTGAAAGAAACGGAACTCATATTGACCAATGCTGAAATCTCGTCCAAGGTAATGCGCCTATGGTAGTTCTCTTGGACATACTCATAAACCTTACCTATTTTTTTACTGTTCTCAAAATTCTTGTTCTGAGAAGTATAGGTTGATAAGAGCCTTTGATTTCTCGAATTTGCCAAATCGTACAGAATGGAAATCAATTCCAAAAAGTAGTCAATACTATCAATCTTAGACAATGACATGATCTGTTTTTTAAGCCGATGTGCTGTCCCGTCTGAAAACAAAATACCGTGGTTGGAACGGTAAAACATATCACGAATAGGCTTAAAAATACGTCTCGACAGCATTTTTTCATCAAAAAGATCACTGTGAAACTGAATTGTGATCTCATGAATATTTTTACTCTTACAATTATGAAGCTCCCAACCATGTATCAGGTTAGGGCCAACCAACACCAATTCTATCTCTCCTATTTCTTCGAGACTATCGCCTACTACCCGACGTACCCCCGCTCCGTTATAAATAAAATTGAGTTCATATTCAGGATGAAAATGAACCGGGTAATCAAAATCGTCTTTAACCCTATCGAAAACTAAAAAACTATCTTCCGGTGCTAATTGAATGATTTCACGGTGCGCTTTATTCCTAATACTCTCTACACTCTCCATACAAAATGTTTAAATGATATCACAAATTGACAATTTTATACTAATGAAATTATTGCTCTTGTCATAAATTTGAAAAATGTTAAATTTCATGTTTGATTATATGAAAACATTAATTTTTTATGTCAAAAATTAAACATAAAACACCAAATAGATATATAAAAGCAATCAAACGTACAAAAAAATGCTTTTATTTCACCTATTATATCATACTATTGATTGTATTAAATGCATGTAATAGTACAAAATATGTGAACACCCATGAACTTTTTCTTGCAGATACAAATGCGACTACGGAAACAAAACTACTTTATAAAAAAATAGAGTTTTTATCCCATACAGGAATCTCCATCGGGCATCAAGACGCTACTGCCTATGGAGTACATTGGAAGGCTTCAGAAAAAAATAAATTTAAAAGTGATATTGAAGATGTCATCGGAAAATATCCCGCCATTCAAGGTTGGGATGTAGGAAATATTGAACTGGGACACAGCAAAAATCTTGATTCCGTTTCTTTTGACCTGATGAAAAAACAGATCATAAGAAATCATGAAAAGGGTGGTTTCTCGACCATCAGTTGGCATCTTGACAATCCTGCAACAGATGGGGATTCCTGGGATACCACCCCTGCAGTTTCCACTATTTTGGACGGAGGGGCTAACAGAGATAAATATTTAACCTGGATCGACCGATTAGGTGATTTTTTTAAAAGCTTAAAAACTAAAAACGGGGAATTAGCTCCTGTTGTTTTCAGGCCTTTTCACGAAATGAACGGTGCTTGGTTTTGGTGGGGAACGGGAAATTGTAGTATTGATAAATACAAAACCTTGTTTAGGGATATTGTAGATCAGCTAAAAAACAGGAACGTACATAATCTGTTGTATTCTTATTCCCCCAACACCCTCAACAACAATGAAGAATACGGTTTGTTCTATCCGGGGGATGAATATGTTGATATTGTCGGGATTGATATTTACAATCACAGTGGTGACAAACGTTATACTGAAGCCTTAAAGAACGATATTTCCGTTATGAAAAGCTTTGCCCAAACGCACCGTAAGTTGTATGCGCTGACAGAAACCGGTAATATTAAAATCAAAAGTGAAAAATGGTGGACAGAAGTTTTGTATCCGGGCATAGAAAAATCAGGCATTGCTTGGATCCTATTGTGGAGAAATGACAGTCAGGAGCATTATTTTGCCCCCTATCCTAACGAAATTTCCGTTAAAGATTTTAAAAAACTTTCAAAACAAAAAGATATTCTTCTACTCAAAGACATCAAAAAATATAAATTCAAACCGCTCAAACAAACCAACTAAAAAACTATGTTACAACCCCTTGACATTGGCATCATCCTGTTATACCTTGTAGGCACCATCGCTATTGGATTAATCCTCAGGAAAAGAGCACAAAAAAGTAAAGATGATTATCTCCTCGGCGGAAAATCATTACCCTGGTATATGTTGGGGCTTTCCAACGCATCAGGTATGTTTGATATTTCCGGCACCATGTGGTTGGTGACGCTCACCTTTGTTTACGGTTTTAAAAGTATATGGATTCCGTGGTTATGGCCGGTTTTCAACCAGGTTTTTTTAATGGTTTATTTAGCTGCTTGGCTGAGAAGGTCTAACGTAACCACTGGAGCCGAATGGATTCTATTCCGATTCGACAATGGTAAAGGTGGAAGACTTTCGCACACCATCATCGTTGTTTTTGCCATTTTGAGTTGTCTTGGCTTTTTGGCCTACGGATTCATCGGATTGGGAAAATTTGTCGAGATCTTCATTCCGTGGGAAATAATCAAAGACTTCGTGCCCATTAACGTCCCCCCTTCTTACATTCCGCATTTTTACGGAATAGTATTCACACTTTTTGCTGTATTCTATTCCGTTATCGGAGGAATGTCCGGTATTGTTTGGGCCGATGTCCTACAATACTCGATCATGACCATTTCATCTATCGCCATTGCTGTTATTGCGTGGCTTGCCATAGGAAACCAAACACTGAATGTCCCTGAGGACTGGATGAACCCCTTCTTCGGATGGAAACTGAACATGGATTGGACAGGGATCATAGACGAGGTTAACAACAAGATACTATCGGACGGCTATTCACTTTTTTCCTTGTTCTTTATGTTAATGTTGTTCAAAGGGATCTTAGCCAGTATCGCCGGACCAGCACCCAACTATGATATGCAGAAGATCTTATCGACAAAATCGCCTATGGAAGCGACCAAAATGAGTACTTTTTCCATTGCTGCCCTTATCCCTACCCGTTACCTTATGGTTGGCGGATTCTCGGTTTTAGCCATTCTTTTTTATGAAGAATTGAATTTGACTACTGCGGGTATCCTTGATTTTGAAAAAATATTACCGGCTGCCATTCAGCAATTTGTTCCGGTTGGGCTTTTAGGGTTATTACTCGCCGGATTATTGGCCGCATTCATGTCCACTTTCGCCGGAACCTTGAACGCTGCCCAGGCATATTTAGTGAACGATATTTATCTGAAATATAAAAATCCGCATGCTAGTGCGAAAAAGATCAAGCAAGTCAACTACGGAAGTGGTATTATCGTAGTGCTTATCAGTATCGTACTTGGCTTTTTTGTACAAGACGTAAATTCCATTTTACAGTGGATCGTTTCTGCTTTATACGGAAGCTATGTTATTTCCAATGTTCTGAAATGGCATTGGTGGCGTTTTAACGGCGAAGGGTATTTCTGGGGAATGCTATCCGGAATCATCCCAGCTCTAATATTTCCAATGTTTACAGACACCCTCGATCTGTACTATTTTCCCATTATCCTGATCATTTCTCTTGTAGGGTGTATTGCTGGGACGTATTCAGCCCCGCCAACAGACGAGAACGTGTTGATGGGGTTCTACAAAAAAACAAACCCGTGGGGATTTTGGAAACCAATTCATAAAAAAATAACAGCAAAAGATCCCGGTTTTGAGAGGAACAAAACGTTTTCCAGAGATATGTTCAACATTGCTATAGGTGTAGCGGCACAAACACTCTTAGTTGTTATCCCATTGTATTTTATCCTACATGAAAACACCACCCTAATTGTTTCCCTGCTCATCTTAGCTGTTTGTCTCATCATCTTAAAATACAATTGGTGGGATAAACTGAAAAAAGAAATATAAACACCACAAAATAAAGAAGAATAAATAGATGAAACTAAGGAATATTAATACCGTGACAAGAATTAAAAATTATGATATGTTGATGCAGCACTATACAAATATCATCAACAGAAAAAATGTCCCTACTGATGACTTCAACGGAGTTTATCAACGTTACAAACACCCCGTCATTACCGCAGACCATACTCCCGTTCACTGGCGATATGACCTTTCGGCAGAACGAAACCCTCTTGGTTTAGAACGCTTCGGAATCAACTCCACCTTCAATCCGGGAGCCATCAAATGGAAAGGAAGATACCTTTTGGCTGTTCGTGTAGAAGGCTATGACCGAAAATCGTTTTTTGCTATTGCTGAAAGTCCGGACGGTATCAACAATTTTGAATTTTGGGATGAACCCATCAAGCTGCCACAAACCGAAAATCCGGATGTCAATGTCTACGATATGAGATTAGTAGCACACGAAGACGGGTGGATCTACGGAATTTTCTGTACCGAAAGAAAAGACCCCGAAGCTCCTGCCGGCGATACCAGTTCGGCTATTGCCAATGCGGGGATCGTACGTACCAAAAACCTTAAGAAATGGGAACGACTCCCGGATCTCATCAGTAACACCGGTCAACAACGGAATGTGGTATTACACCCTGAATTTGTAGATGGAAAATATGCCGTTTACACAAGACCTCAAGATGGCTTTATCAATGTTGGAAGTGGTGGCGGTATCGGTCTTGGTTACATTAAAGACATGATCAATCCCGTGGTTGAAAATGAAAATATTATCAACCAAAAACAATATCACACGGTTTACGAACTAAAAAACGGCTTGGGTCCTGCTCCAATCAAAACTGATGAAGGTTGGCTACATCTTGCCCACGGAGTGCGAAATACTGCCGGGGGTCTGCGCTATACGCTGTATTTGTTTATGACTGATCTACACGATATTTCAAAAATCATTCACCAACCTGCCGGCTATTTTATGGCTCCCAATTATCAAGAAACCGTAGGTGATGTCCCCAATGTTCTTTTTTCCAACGGATGGATCGAAGAAAACGGGAAAGTCTATATCTACTATGCCTCTTCGGATACGCGTTGTCATGTGGCCACATCAACAGTAGAACAACTACTTGATTATGTAAAGAATACTGCCGAAGATCAATTGACTTCAGGAGCATCGGTACAGAATATCTTAAATCTTGTCCAAGCAAACAAAGGCTTGTATTAATGAACAGTAATGCCCTGAAAATAATAAAAAATGAACTCCGTGAAGAACTGAAATCCATTATCAGTTATTGGAAAACCTATAGCATTGATACTGAAAATGATGGTTTTATAGGCCGTAGGGATCATTACAACCATCCAATTCAACAAGCAAACAAAGGCATTATCCTAAACAGTCGCTTGCTTTGGTCGTTTTCTGCTATTTTAAATTCCAAGGAAAAAGACCCCGATCTTAAAAGTTATGCCGAACGTGCATTTCAATACCTCCATGATCATTTCAGGGATAAAAAATACGGCGGTGTTTATTGGGAGCTCGACCATAAAGGCAAACCCACCATCAGAAAAAAACAAATATACGCTCAGGCTTTTACTGTCTACGCCTTATCTGAATACTATCTGTTTTCAGAAGATAAAAAGGCAAAAGCATGGGCAATAACGATTTTTGAATTGATAGAAAAACATGCTTTCGATACTGAAAAAAACGGGTACATCGAAGCCTTTGAAGGGGATTGGAAACCCATTCAAGATATGCGGTTGAGCGACAAAGACCTCAACGGATCGAAAACCATGAACACCCACCTTCATATTCTGGAAGCCTATACCACGCTTTATAAAATCCATCCGGAAAAAGCCGTTAAAGATGCTCTTGAAAATCTGATTACACTTTTCTTGGAGAAATTCCTTAACAAGGATTATAATTTTGAATTGTTTTTTGACGACGATTGGAATTTACAGGGTGAACTCATCTCTTTCGGACACGACATCGAAGCCATCTGGTTACTTGTGGATGCTGCAAAAAGTACCAAAAATGATAACCTGCTGCAAAAAGTGAATGCCATCTTGGTTCCTGTTTCTGATACATTTCTAAAAAAGGGATATATCAAAGCAAAAGGAGTACTCAATGAAATGGACAGAGCCACAAAAAAGATAGATACTGATAGGCATTGGTGGCCACAGGTCGAGGCTATGATTGGTTTGTATTACTCCTATGAACACTCAGGAAACACCGTATACAAAGATGCGCTTATCGATATTTGGGAGTTTACCAAAAAGCATATCATCGACAGGGAAAACGGCGAATGGTTCTTCAGGATTGATGAAAATTTTAAGCCCTACACCAACGAAGACAAGACGAGCATGTGGAAAAGTCCTTACCACATTTCCAGGGCGTGCCTAGTGCTCATCGATAAACTTTGTTAATTCAGCTATTCTTCAACTACAATTTGAAAACTCGATGCCGGTAAACCAACTTTGTTGAACAAATCGACAATAGCTATGTTCGACCATGCGTAGCGCACAAACTTCACGTTTTTAACCTTGGTTTTCAACTCCACTTTATTTCCGGATATGGTGGCTTTTGCAGTTTTAAATTTTTTGTCCTCTCCGGCTACTTCAAACAATTTGGATGTTTTTCCATCACTGAAATATATTCCCTCCGAGGCTTCAAATGAAATTTCGATCTTGTTCTTTTTTTGAACCGCATTCTTGACCAAAGGTCCGTTTACTTCTTTTTCCAATACTTTATAATGATTTGCCAAAGCCATATTGGCAAAACGCAAACCAACATCCATTTTGTTGCGCGGATGGATATCATCGACATTCCCGATATCGCCCGTCATGATCATGGCTGTATTTCCTAGCTTCAAGCTTCGGCGTTGGGCATCCCTTACTTCAACACCGGAGAAATTATCGCCGTAATTATACGGAGCTATCTGTGCAAAATAAAAAGGGAAATCAGCGTTCCATTGATGGCGCCAACTTTTTATCAAACTCGTAAAAACATGCGTGTAATCCTGCGGATTGAGGGTATTGGTCTCCCCTTGATACCATATCACCCCAGCAATTTTAAACGGGACAAGCGGTGCTATCATTCCGTTGTAGGACAATGCAGGTTCACTTGGGCACCAGGGTTCTTTTTTAAGCAATTCGGCAGCTTTCACCAATTCTTTATCACTTTCAAATTCCGTTTCCGGGATCCAGGTTTCGGCAGGTGTCCCTCCCCAATTAGAGCTGATGAGTCCAATAGGCACATCGAGGTTTTCTTCCAGTTTTTTTCCGAAGAAATAGGCTACCGCACTAAAATACTGCATCGTCTCCGGACTGCATTCTTCCCATTTCCCTATCGCATCTTGCTGTGGGGCTTCTGATGAACGCTTCGCTACCGTAAAAAGACGGATATTCGGATGGTTGGCATTAGCAATCGCTTCTTTTTTATTGGTAATCCCGGTCGATGCCGTCCACTCCATATTCGACTGTCCCGAAGCCAACCAAACCTCGCCCACCAAAACATTATCCAACGTTACCGTAGTATAACCTGAAATGGTAATGGTATAAGGCCCGGGACCTTCAGGTGTTTTCAGTAAAACATTCCAATTTGCATGTCTGTCGGCCTCAGTTTTTAAGGTATCCGTAGGGTTCCAAGAAGCCACTACTTTTATTTCCTCCATCGCATTTGCCCATCCCCATAATTTTACTTCAGCGTTTCTTTGCAAAACCATATTGTCTGAAAAAATGGAAGGTAAATTTACATTTGCAGACATAGTGGTTGCTGATAGAAGCAACAAGACGTTTAAAATTTTTATTTTCATATGATTGAATTGCGAAATACGGGTTACGAAATTTTGTTGCGGAATATGAATTATCTTTCTCTTGACCTTTTCTTTCTTGTTGTGTTAATAGATGCCACGATTATAGATAAAATCTCATCTGCTTCTTTGTGTAAAACTTTAATTTCTTCCCTGTATTTTGGAGAAACTTTACCTAACAACTCTAAAAAGTACATACTCTCATCAGCTTCTTCCTCAACAATTTTAAGCTTATTGATAAAATCCGCAGTTGATTTTGCCCTTTGTGATGCCCTAAAATTTGCTCCTACAGAACTCGAACATTTGATTAATTGATTACAATAAGCATTATAACCTCTTGTATTCGGAAGCTTATCACATAACTTCCAACAATCCACAGCAAAATCCTGGGTTCTTCTTTTTATATTTTCCATAACCTTTAATTGTTTGCTGTCGGCCTTGTTAAATGCAAAAAACAATTGTCTCAACAATCATTAGAAATCAACGTACATATTCCGTATTTCTAGTTTCATTTTCATTTCCCTAAAATGATCTCATCAATAGTTTTAAGCTCTGATTCAGAAAACTTTAGGTTTTTCAAAGCATCCAAATTGTCTTTTAGTTGTGAAACCCTGCTCACTCCTACTAAAACAGAGGTTACCCTGTCATCTTTTAACAGCCATGCAATGGCCATTTGTGCCAGGCTTTGTCCGCGTTCTTCTGCTATGGCATTCAGTTTTTGGATTTTTTCAACAAGTTCAGGCTTGATCTGATTAGCATCCAAATAACTTCCTTCGGTAGCTGCTCTGGAATCTTTTGGTATTCCTTTTAAATATTTAGACGTTAGTATCCCTTGTTCCAAAGGTGAAAAAACAATACTTCCGATACCTGTTTCGGTCAAGGCATCCAGCAATCCATCATCTTCCACCCAGCGATCCATCATATTATATCGCGGTTGATGGATCAAAAACGGAGTTCCTTGTCTTTTTAATATCGCTGCCGCTTTTTTGGTGTCTTCTGCGTTGTATTGGGAAATTCCGACATACAATGCCTTTCCTTGACGCACAATCTGATCTAACGCTCCCATGGTTTCTTCCAAAGGCGTATCGGGATCCGGGCGGTGATGGTAAAAAATATCCACATAATCCAGTTTCATTCGTTTAAGCGATTGGTTTAGACTGGCGATAAGGTATTTTCTCGAACCGAAATTTCCATACGGACCGGGCCACATATCCCATCCTGCTTTTGTTGAAATAATGAGTTCGTCACGGTATTTCTTAAAATCCCACTTAAAAATCTTCCCAAAATTATTTTCAGCAGATCCGTAAGGTGGACCGTAGTTGTTAGCCAGATCAAAATGGGTAATCCCATTATCAAAGCCCGTACGTAAAATGTTGGCAGCATTTTCAAAATCATCATATCCGCCGAAGTTATGCCACAGTCCGATTGATATCAACGGGAGGTTAATTCCACTCTGTCCACAACGACGGTATTGCATTGTTTCATAACGTTCTTCAGCTGGTTTGTATGTACTCATTTAATTATGCTTTTTGTTTGAACTCGTTTATAAAAGTGTTTTAAAATCTGAAATGACCATTTCGGCCATTTTTTTATGGTCATTGATATCCGGGTGATAATCACAACCTTGAGGAGTGATTCCTTCAAACTTAAAAATGAAGATAGGTTTTTCAGCTTCAAAATGGGCTTGAACCGATTCCAAACACTCCATCAGCAGTTCTCCTTTTTCTCCGGAAACCATTGGACTGTTCAGTAAAACCACTTTGACTTTCGGATATCTCTCGTAAATTCCTTCTACAAATGTAGTGTAGTTTTCAATAAATTTTTCCTTATCGAATGGTTTACGTTCTTTTTCCCCATCACCATCGGACAAATCATTTGTTCCCAAACAAATACTGACGATTTGAGGTGTTACGGGAAAATTCCACAGATGGGTGGTATCACCATCTAGTTCTGTTGTTTGATATACATCGGGCATAACCATTTGGTCTTCGTCGTTCCAATTTCTATACATGCCCATACCGGAAACCGAACTCAGGGTATATTTCGCATTCGAAGCCCTTGCAATCCGTGAACCATATGCCCAATAAGCTGTGTGTTGGTCGTACCATTCTCCCGTATCACAGGGGATGGAATTGGTATCAGCTCCATATCCGCAGGTGATTGAATCCCCTATAAATTCCATCACCAACGATCTATCATCTTCAAAAGGAACGAGTTTTTCAGCTTCAATCCCGGTAAAAAGTATCCCTCCGTTAACGGCTTCAGTCGCCTTAAAAACTTCTACTTTGCTTTGTGGAGCATCCAAAGCAATGGAAATTTTATTTTCTTCCCCGGAATTGATTTTATAACGCTTCAGATAGGTGTCGTTTACCGTAATTTCGATAAAACCATACTCGTTCTGAAGGGCTTTTGTGTAGATATGAACCGAATCGCCTTCAGCCATAAAAGTTACCGAAGCGGCCGAGCTTATCAGTTTCCTTCCGTTATCAGCAGGTTCTGTCCGCCCCTGATAATGAAAAAGTTCACTTTCAACATCGTTATAAACCGTTAGTTCACGTGGGATTTCCTTACATCCGATGAATAAAACACATAGGCAAGGAATAATAATTCTCTTCATTAATCTTAAAATTTTTCAGATTTTAAAGTTAATGGAAAATTAGAAATTAGGGCTAACTGATTTTATCAAAAAATGATGATATTTTATTCGTAAGCTGATAAAAGCTGCTTGATTTTTTTATCCCCAATCACATAATCCCGTAACGGAAGTCTTTTTTCTTCTTTTAACGATTTGGCTAAAATCAAGGCATTCAACGAAGCTCCTTCTTTGTCGGTATGCGTATGATCTCTCGGGAAGAATTTCTTCACCTTTTCTACCCCCATTTCTTCATATTTCACAGCAATGCTATCGTTAAGATCTATGAATGCAGCGTCGTTGTTTTGAGCAACCTGTTTTGCCCAAAGTCCGTAGCTTTTATCGGCTCTTTCCACTTTTCCGTTGGGCCATTCATTCCTCGGAATATGACTAAAGACCACCGGAACAGCCCCTTTTTCTTTGGTTTGTTCGATATACCTCGTCATATACCAGCCGTAGGTGTGCACTTCTTCTTGTATATCGCCTTTTCGGCTTACTACCACAGTAGAATCACCTAAACCTTTTAACGAACCCCTGTATTTAGGTTGGTCTATGTGTCCACCATCATTATGTCCAAATTGCATCAATACATAATCGCCTTCCTGTAAGGTATCATAAACCGATTTCCAAAGTTTTTCAAAATAAAAGGAACGGCTACTCCTTCCCCCACGGGCTCGATTGATGATATTCACCCGGGTGGTATCAAAATATTTATAAAGCTCTACGCCCCAGCCTACTGCTTCGGGATTACCATTATTGGCTACCGTGGAATCCCCTATCAAATAGATATTCACTTTTTTCGGAAGTACGATTTCAGGATTCTCCAACAGATATTCCTTCATCGGATTATCCGTCTTTTTTAATTCTTCTGAAATGATGGATGCCGCCAACACCGCTCCTTTGGCAGAGGTATGCGTATGATCGCGTTTGTAGAAAAGATTACCATAAATCTTATCCTCACCTAAGGCTTCCATTTGCAAAGCCATTTTATCATTCAGGTCGATAAAAGTTGCTCCTTCTTGTTCTGCCACTTGCTTTGCCCAAAGTCCATAAGAATTATTGTTCCTTGGAACTTTCCCGTCTTTCCATCGATCCCTTGGGATGGGTGACATCACCACCGGAATGGCTCCTTTTTCTTGGGTTTCCCTTACTATTTTTCGGATGTACCAACCGTAGGTGTGCACCACTTCGTGTTTTCCGGTAAGCATATTGTCTATTTCTTCGGATTCTTCACCAATTCCTTTGATGGTTCCCCTCGCTCTAAAATCATCATTGATGGGACCGTTGTCGTTATGACCGAATTGAATAAATACATAATCCCCCTTTTTCAGGCTATCTAATACCGGTTGCCATAAGCCTTTATCAATATAAGTACGGCTACTGGTTCCGCCCAGGGCATGGTTTTCTACATTCACCTGAGCAGTATCAAAAAACTGACCGATAAAATCGCCCCAACCCCAGAGTCCGCCGGCGCCATCGCCTTGACCATTTTTTACGGTGGAATCCCCTACGGTGTATACTGTTGGGATTTTATCAGTATCTGCTTCCTTACATTGAATAAATAAAAAACTCAGGCAAATTAATAATGGTGTTATGTTTTTCATTGGTGTAGTTTTATGTTTTGTGGTTCTTGCTGTTTTTAAAATTAATATTCATGTCAGATCGAGCACTATCGAAGTTCAAAATATATTTTGAATTGAAGATATCAAGCGAAGCTTATCGAGACCTATTTTAGTTTAGGTAATAATCAACAACCTATCGACTTTAGTTTATCCTGAGCGTTAGCCGAAGGGCTCGAGGTGACACAATCATTCCCCATCCCTAAAATCAAACCATAAATTCATAGGTATACCATCGTCACCACTTTTAATACGAATGTTCGACGGCTGACTATGCGGACCGTGATGTGGAACAGGTTTAAACGAATGCATAGCCGGGATTTCATACATAAACGAAATATCCCCGAAAGGAAATTCAGGATAGGCCCTTGCTCCTTTTAAGGCGTATTTGGGTTTGTCAGGGGTCAATAGTCTTAAAAACACATTTTCAGACTCACTAAACACTCTGAATGTATTATTTCCTGCATCAATTTTTGCCCCGATAAGGTTGGCGTGGTAACCTTTAAACTCTGGATACACAAGATTCTCAAAACTTTCACCGGTGATGGTGTTGTTATAGTCTTTTTGCCACAATCCGTAGTTAGTTCCTTTTATCCGGTTTTTCCAAACCCGGTAAGGTCCGCGACCAAACCATTCCATACCCTCTACCCCCTCTTCGGGATAATTAAAAGTGATACCGAACTCTTTTATCTCCCCTTCATAAAACGCCCCGTCAAATCCGCTGCTACGTCCTCTATTTTTTAAAGCGACCATTTCCATTTTCAGTCGTCCGTCGGGATGCATGGTCCATTTTATATGGTCGATCCCTCCGGTGTAACGCACCACGCAAACGGCTTTACCGTCTTCTTTGGAAGTAATCACTTCTTTTACTTCAGCCTTCATCCCTAACGGATACGGCCCTTCGTTAAAAGGAACTTCAACCCTGCCTCTGTACACACTTTTTAGAATACCGTCTTTTTTTCCTATCTGAATTTTAATTGAATTGGCTTCCAATTCCACCACATCGTTTTTTTCTTTTACGGATGCTTTTTTCGTTTTCCCTTTCAATAATAATTTTTGAGCATAATAGTCCGGCTGATGTATTGGCCATGTCCAAACATTCACAAGTCGGCCATGCTGATCATGAGCTGTAATTTCCAACCAATCCCCTTCAAAAAATAATGAAGGCAAGTCCATTTTTACCTTTCTGGTCTCTCTGGGTTCAATGGCAGGTAAATTGATAGTCCCTTCAGCTATCACAGCAACCTCATTATCACCATAAAAAGCATTTTTATCCATCGATTTCACCTCATACTTCATCGTACAAGCATCCAGATTGGTGTAGATATATTCATTGGTGATCAAAAAAGAACCATCAAACGAAGGTGTGATGCGGATGGGCTTTAGCTGTATCGGACTCCAAACATCCTTTACCGTATAAAAACTACCTTCTTTTTCCCTGTGCGGACCTAAAATACCATCGGGGGCTAAAGAACCTTTGGAATCGTATTTTCGTTCTCCATCCCAATCGGTTCGCAGTACGGCTTCATCTGAAAATGCCCACATAAATCCGCCGGCAAAGAGCGGACTCTCCTTAAAGCGATTCCAAAAATCTTCGAGTCCGGAACCGTGTCCGTTGTCATAAGTACCGTGCATAAATTCCGTTGGAAAAAACACATTTTCACCATCTACAAAACGGTGAACACCGGTCAAATACATGGGATAATGATGGGTATCCCAGCCATTGTAATCGGCCCAGGGGTGAATCACGATTCGCTGCTGTGGATCGAGTTCGTAAAAAACCGAATCCAATTCATCTCTCCAACCACCTTCGTTTCCCTGATCCCAAATGATGACCGAAGGATGATTGACATCTCTTGTCACTACTTCTTTTATAAGTTTGGTACCCGTTTCAATATCATAGGGGTTTTGCCATCCTGCCAGTTCGTCAAGTACGAACAGCCCCAGTGAGTCACACACTTCCAGAAAGTGGTCATCGGGGGGATAGTGCACCCTAACAGCATTCATGTTCATATCTTTTATCAGGTTGGCATCCATAATGCTGATCTCCTTATCGGTACTTCTGCCTGATTCCGGCCAAATGGTATGCCGGTTGATCCCTTTCATGATGATCTTCTTTCCATTGACGTAAATTCCGTCTTTCTTTTTGAATTCCAAAGTACGGAAACCAAAACGTTCTTCAACTTCATGTAAAATCTCATTTCCTTTTTTTAGCTGAAGGCTAAGCGTGTATAAATTTGGCATTTCAGGACTCCATGGGTCAACATTATTCCATTTAAAGGAAAGCGTAGCCTCTTCACCTGACACATTTTGCTTCTGATTTTCATGTTTGCTATCTGATTCTCCCAGTTTCTGTATCGACGCATTTACATAAGTATTATTCGGAATGTTTTGACCCTGCATTACCACTTCCATTTCACCATCCATCTTCGCATCAATAAATATATTTTCAATATGCGTTTTAGGCTTTATTTCGAGCCACACCGGTCTGTAAATTCCGCCAAAAAGCCACCAGTCTGCCCAGCGCTCGGCCCGGTTCACTGAATGGTTATCAGAATGTTTTTTAACGTGGACTTCCAACAGGTTTTCGCCATCAACTATTAAATCGGTAATATCATAACTAAATTCGTAGAATCCCCCTTGGTGAACCTCCCCGGCAAGTTTGCCGTTAATCTTTACCTCGGTATCTGTCATCGCTCCGCCAAAAAAGATTTTCACCTGCTGGTCTTTGTATGTTTGCGGAACTGTAAATTGGTATTTGTAAAAACCTTCTTCTTTGCTCGGTTCATCCTGATCAAGCTCTTTGTACCAACGTCCGTATGTGTATTCCCCAAATCCCTTGAGCTCCCAATGTGAAGGCACATCGATGGTCGTCCATGTGTTGGCATTATTGCCATTAGTACACATAAACTCCCATTGTACGGGATTTTTAAAATCTTTTCCTGATAAATAAACCTTCTCGGTTTGTTGTCCATAAACAAAAGCTACGCTTAGGGCCAATAAAAATAGAATTGGTATTTTTTTCATTTTATGTAAGTTCATTACTGATATCGATATTAATTTCCATCGGGTTTAGTAGCTTCAAATCTTGGACTCATCGGTAGCGTCCAATCTTTATAACTATTTGACTTTTCCGGGTTATAGTTGATTTTTATTGAAATGTATTTTTCTACGCCTGTTTCCATTTGTTGTAATGTTGAAAGTACGCATAAGGCAATCTCATGAGCACCAAACATATTGAAATGCGTATTGTCTTCCAGCTTCTTGTTCTGCCCCGGAAATGTATTTGCCGGGTATTGTACAAAGGCTTTTCTCGACACATCATCTCTCCAGGTTTCGTAGAGCACGGTAGTCATTTTTGTGAGATCGATTAGCGGGATATTCAGTTTTCCGGCTACTTTTCGCATCGCCGGCGGAAAATCACCGTGGGTGTCTTTCAATTTTCCTTCTTCATTAAAATGTCGCCGTTGTGTAGGTGTTAACAAAATGGGGGTTGCTCCTTTTTCCCTGGCTTTGGTAGCATATTCGGTAAGCAAATCTGTATAGTGAAGCCACGGACCTTTACCTTCGCCCTTTTGTTTTTCGTCGTTGTGGCCGAATTCAATCATCAAAAAATCACCTTCTTTTATGACAGAAAGTATTTTATCGAGTCGTTTTCTCCATTTAAATGAGCTCAACGATGCCCCGGATGAAGCATAATTGGCAACTACAATCTGATCATTAAAATATTGTGGAATCATTTGACCCCAGGACGCCCAAGGTTCCAGATCTTGGTCGGTCACCGTAGAATCGCCCGCCAAAAAAAGCGTTACAACAGAATTTACAGGAGTTATCTTGATACTTCTTACCGCAGTTCCTTTTGAAAATTCGAGTGTAAGCTTATCATCCCAATTCAGTTGTGCTTTTTCCCTGTCTTTCAAACGAACGACATCATCATTGTTAATTCTGATGCTTCTCAGGTTCACCACAAAGCTTTTGGCAACTGTTTCACCAGTCTGACAAGACTCTTCGGAAACCATAATCCTACGCGATTCGGCTTTAATGGTATTTACGGAAGACGTTTTTTCGCTTCCCAGTTCTATGTCTATTTTATAATTCCCTTCAGGTAATTCTATAGAAAAGTAAACCGATTCTTTTGCCAAAAGGGTATTTTCTTCAAATGCAACAGCTCCCTCAGTATTAAAATCGAAACCAAAACTGCCGGATTTATAGGTTGTCGGGGAATTTATAAGTTCTGCTCCTGATCCTTTTTGATATCCGAATTTAAAAGCTATCGGTTCTCCATCGGTCACACCGCTCTGTGCACATGCTGAAAATGAGAATATTACACACAAAATAAAGCTGCAAAATTGTGATCTGTACATATTTGGTTGGTTATTATCAGACTAATATATTGAGTCTACAAATAACCACCATCCTGTACTATGATGATATCAAGGATGTGTGAGAGCTATAAACCATTAAAATGGTTTCGTCGTAGAATGATAAAACATAACGCCCACGGTTTAAACCGCAGGCTAAATAAACAATAATATGGTTATGTAATGGTTTTAACCATTTATTTCTTAAAGCGAATTTCTTTCGATGTATTTAAACACATTCTTCACCTTTTCTTTTTTGTTTTTCAGCACCATATAGGCAGCGGTTTCTCCCATAGCCTTAAAATCTGTACTTATTACGGTAATTCCAAGCAAGTCTTTTAAAGGAGTATCGTTGTATGAAATAATCCCAATGTCAGAGCCTAAAACAAGGTTTTTCTTACGAACCTGCCTTACCAAATTCACCAAGTCCATCTCTTCAATGGTTATATAGATATCCTTGCTTTGCAGCTCCATGTCTTCGTAGATTTCATCCAAGATCTCAAAATCAAAATCGTATTCAACACAAAATTGTCTGAAACCGTGCAATATCCGCTTTGGATAAGGGTGAACTGCCTTACTGGGATATACCAATATGATCTTGTCGTATTTTTTTAAACGATCCAAGCCTTCTTTCAGGGCATTGTAGATATCTTCCTGAAAATCTTGATAAATCGATCCATAATCCCCTTTGATCATCGGCTTGGCATTATCCATGATAATAAGCTTGTCTTTCGGGATTTTTTCAATTACCTTCAACACTTCATCAGTAAAGCTTACATGACCAAGCTTTTCAGTTTTAAAATGCGGCATGATCACATAATAATCGTATGCACCAAGATTTTTTTCCAAGGTTTTAATAAACAAGGATTCTTCACAATGATAGATAAACAGGTTGACATGCGCATTGACCCCGATTCCATCCAAAAACGAATTGTATATCATCATTTTATAGGAACTAGGCTTGTTGATCAAAAAGAAGATATTCGCCTTGGAAATCAAATCGGTCTTAGCTGTATAATAGCCCTTGCCTTTTACCGAAACAATAATCTTTTTTTCCTTTAAATGTTTATAAGCTTTTTCTACCGTATCCCTTGACAGATAACAAGTTTCACTAAGCTCATTTATAGAAGGTATCTTTTGTCCGACCGTTAAGTTCCCCTTACTTATATCATCAATGATAGAGTCCACAATCTGTTTATATTTAGGGACTCTGGAGTTTTCATTAATTTTTATTTCGATAGAAGAGGACACTGCAGGGTTCATAGTTTATTAAAAATCTGTGATTCATTTTAATTATATTGTGGTAAAATTAGATAATTATTATTAATTTATTTAATATTCTTCTGAAAAGGATGCAGTACACCACAGGATACGATGGTCTTTTTTTAAAACTACTTTTGAGTCATCAAATTCAATTAGAAATTAAAAATGGAGAAAACCTTTAAATATGTAAACTACCTTTGGGACGAAAAAAAAGCAGCTTCAATCGATAATGAAGTTGACCTTTTTTTATATCGTTCCAATATATTGGGAGCCGACCTTAGAATCACTAATTACGGTGGTGGAAACACAAGTTGTAAAACCATTGAAACCGATCCGTTGACCAATGAAGAAGTAGAGGTCATGTGGATAAAAGGTTCTGGAGGTGATATCGGGACATTAACGAGGGCGGGAATTGCAGGTCTCTATACCAAAAGATTGAGAAACCTTAAAAATGTATATAAAGGCCTGCACGATGAAGACCGAATGGTTGGTTTGTTCAATCATTGTATTTATGATCTGGACAGCAGGGCTCCTTCTATCGACACTCCATTACACGGGTTATTACCTTTTAAACATATCGACCATTTACACCCCGATGCTTTGATTGCCGTAGCTGCAGCAAAAGACAGCAAAAAGGTCACCAAGGAAATTTGGGGAGACACTATGGGTTGGGTACCGTGGCAAAGACCTGGTTTCGACCTCGGACTTCAATTGGAGAAATGCCTGAATGAAAACCCGGGGATCAGAGGGATTGTTTTAGGTAGTCACGGATTGTTTACCTGGGGTGATACTTCTTATGAATGTTATATGAACAGCCTTGAAGTAATTGAAAAGGCTTCAGAATATATTGAAAACAAGATCCAGGAAAAAGGAAGTGTTTTTGGAGGTGAAAAAACCAAAAGCCTTCCGGCTGATGACCGTAAGGAAAAAGCGGCTCAGATTATGCCGCTTTTACGGGGATTGTGTTCTTCAGAAAAAAATATGATCGGACATTTTACCGATAGCGATGTGGTGTTGGAATATATCAACAGTAAGGATTTGAAGCGTTTGGCTCCTATGGGAACTTCTTGTCCGGATCACTTCCTGCGCACTAAAATTCAACCTTTGGTGCTTACACTTGATTCAAGTGAAGACCTTGCCGATAGCCAAGCGGTCTTGAAAAAATTGGAACCGGCTTTTGAACAATACCGAAAAGAATACGCAGATTATTACAACAGCTGTAAACACGATAACAGTCCAGCGATGAGAGACCCGAATCCGGTTATCATTATTTATCCGGGCGTGGGTATGTTCTCCTTTGCCAAAAACAAGCAAACGGCAAGGGTGGCAAGCGAATTTTATGTAAATGCCATCAACGTGATGCGCGGAGCTGAAGCAATCACAGCATACACCTCATTGCCAAGACAGGAAGCTTTTGACATTGAATACTGGTTGCTTGAAGAGGCCAAGTTAAAACGTATGCCTGCGGAACAACCGCTGTCCAGAAAAGTGGCTATCGTTACAGGTGCCGGAGGCGGAATTGGGAAAGCCATTGCCGATAAATTGGTTTCACAAGGAGCGAATGTCGTTCTGACTGATATCAGTAAAAATGCCTTGACTGAAGCAGAGGAAACCTATAAAAAAGATCAAGTAGCTACTATTGTTTGCGACGTTACTGATGAAAACTCCATCAAAAAAGCATATGGTTATGCTGCTATTGCTTTTGGAGGTGTAGATATCATCGTACATTCGGCTGGTTTGGCTATTTCAAAATCCTTGGAAGACACCACCTTAAAAGACTGGAATTTACTGCAAGATGTTTTGGTAAAAGGACAGTTTTTAATGGCGCAACACGGTGTCGCTATACTGAAAAAACAAAACCTCGGTGGAGACATCGTCAATATTGCCAGTAAAAACGGACTCGTTTCTGGTCCGAATAATGTAGGCTACGGAACGGCTAAAGCTGCTCAACAGCACATGACACGTTTGCTTGCAGCAGAATTGGGCACAGACAAAATAAAAGTCAATACCGTAAATCCTGATGGTGTGATTGTAGGTAGTAAAATATGGCAGGGGGAATGGGCCGAAGGAAGGGCAAAAGCCTACGGTATCTCTGTTGATGAACTCCCCTCACATTACGCAAAAAGAAATTTATTAAACGAAATAATCTATCCGGAAGATATTGCCAATGGTGTCTATTCACTGGTAGCCATCCTGGATAAGTCCACCGGAAACATCATCAATGTCGATGGTGGAATGGCAAATGCATTTGTTCGATAAATAAATGTATAGTTGTTAGTTAGCTTGAATAAATCTTCCATAGGCTTAATTGTCTATGGAGGTTTATCTTTTATGGTGAAGTATTAAAAATAATAAAGATTACAGATGATAATTAACCCTGACCAAATTTTAAATAACAATAAAACCGACCAAACTTTACACCAAAGTCAATTTAAAAATTTGGCTACTCTCCTTAACCAACAAAAAGTGGATGTCAACCAAATTCTTCAAAAATTAGCCGATTTCCAGGTTGCAATCCCAAGTTGGGCCTTAGGTGCCGGCGGTACACGGTTTGGTCGGTTTTCCTATCAAGGGGAGCCTTCTTCCCTGGAACAAAAACTTGAAGATATTGGTATTATCCACGCACTTACCAAAACTGCCGGAGCTGTTTCTCTGCACATCCCTTGGGATATCCCCAGTGATTACAATGCAATTAAAGAGAAAGCTGAAAGTTTAGCCATTAAATTTGATGCCGTTAATTCAAATACTTTTCAAGATCAACCCGATACGACTGAATCATATAAATTCGGATCTCTGAGCAACACGGCTCAAGCAGTAAGGGAACAAGCTATTCAGCATAACATCGATGTGATCAATATTGGTGAAAAACTCGGATCAAAAAGTATGACGGTTTGGCTTGCAGACGGGAGTTCGTTTCCTGGACAAAGCAATTTCCAAACGGCTTTAAGCCATACACAAGACAGTTTGAAAAAAATATACAAACAACTCCCCGACGACTGGAAGATGTTCATCGAATACAAACCCTACGAACCCTCTTTTTACAGTACCGTTATTCAGGATTGGGGTACTTCCTTTATGTTGGCCAACGAATGTGGTGAAAAAGCATTTACCTTGGTCGATCTTGGTCATCATTTGCCGAATACCAATATCGAACAGATTGTTTCTACCTTGATGCTGAAAGGAAAACTGGGCGGTTTCCACTTTAACGACAGCAAATATGGCGATGACGACCTTACCGTAGGTTCAATTAAACCTTATGCACTCTTCCTGATTTTCAACGAACTGATCTATGGGATGAACAATAACCCTCAGAATCCAGAATTGTCATGGATGATCGACGCCAGTCACAATCTAAAAGATCCGCTGGAAGATCTTATTCAGTCCTTGGAAGCGATTCAAACTGCCTATGCAAAAGCGCTACTTATCAATCAAAAGCAACTGAAAGAGGCGCAGATAAATCACGATGTGGTCACATGTCAGGAAATTTTACAAAATGCATATCAAACCGATGTAAGACCTTTGGTAAGGGAAGCTCGACTTCGGGAAGGCGGTGCCATTCATCCTTTAAAAAATTACAGATCGCTTTCCGTTAGGGAACAGTTGATAAAAGAACGAGGAAAAGATTCCGTTGCCACCGGTTTATAAAAACTGACAGATTGATGAAAGAGAAAGTTACAGCCGTATTTGACATCGGAAAGACCAATAAAAAATTCTTCCTTTTCAATAGTGAATTCCAAGAGGTATATCGTGAATATGTACGTTTTGAACCTATTGAAGATGAGGATGGACACCCCACAGAAAACCTTCCTGAACTTCAAAAGTGGTTAAAAAGTGTGTTCAACAGAATTCTGGAAGCACAACAATATGATATAAAAGCTATTAATTTTTCTTCTTACGGAGCCAGTTTCGTCCATTTGGATGAAAACGGGGAAGCCATCACCCCACTTTATAATTACACCAAACCCATACCCGACGAAATTGTCGCCTCTTTTTACGAAAAGTATGGTCCGGAGGTGGAATTTTCAAGGCAAACGGGTTCGTCTAACGAAGGATTATTAAATTCAGGAATGCAGCTTTATTGGCTTAAACAGACCAAGCCAGAAGTGTTTAAAAAAATTAAGTATTCCCTGCACCTACCACAATACCTCAGCTATATTTTTACCGGAATCCCTTTGAGTGAATACACCAGCATTGGATGTCACACCTCGCTTTGGGATTATAACAAAAAAGACTATCACGACTGGGTGTATCGGGAAAATATCCATAAAATAATGCCACCCATTGTTTCTACGGAAACCAGTATCAATATGAACTACAACGGGAAACGCATCAAGATAGGCGTTGGAATCCACGACAGCTCTGCTGCTTTGCTTCCCTACGTCAGAAGTCTTGAAGATCCGTTTATTTTGGTTTCTACCGGTACTTGGAGCATTGCCCTTAATCCGTTTATTTCTTCTGTCCTTACTCAAGAAGATATTAACAATGATTGTATCAACTATATGAGAATCAACGGGAAGCAGGTTAAAGCATCTCGGCTTTTCTTAGGGAATGAATATAAAATCCAAGTAAAAAAATTATCAGAAAAATATAATGTCCCTGAGGATTACCACAAAACCGTAAGTTTTGATGAAGATACCTATTATGAAATCACGAAAGAATTCGAGCATTTTTTCCGTTGGGAAAGTATCAAAAATGATGTTGATATCGAAGCTACTTCCCTGCCCTATAATTCTTTTGAGCACGCTTATCATCATTTAATGATCGAGCTTGTCATGCTACAAGTGGAAAGTATCAAAACAGCAAAAGGGGATCAAGTTATAGAAAAATTGTATGTCGATGGCGGTTTTAGTGATAATGATGTTTATATAAAACTTCTTTCTCATTATCTTCGGAACATGGAATTAAGAACTACCAATGCTTCCCTAGGCTCTGCTTTGGGGGCAGCTATCTGTATTTCAGACACTAAACTGAATTCTAAATTCCTGAAAAAGAATTATTCATTGAAGAAACACGTACCGTTGATCGTAAAATAAAAGCCTATGGCATTAAAATTCAATTATAAATACCCATCCATAGAAGACCTGAGAAATAAGGCCAAAAAGAGAATCCCGAGATTCGCTTTTGAATACCTGGATGGCGGATGTAACGAAGATGTCAATATACACAAAAATACTGCGGATATCAGGGAAGTACAGCTACAACCTCGCTATCTTAAAAATTATAAGGACGCATCCATCAAAACCTCCCTCTTCGGAAAAGAATACGACGCCCCTTTTGGCATCGCTCCGGTAGGCTTACAGGGCCTGATGTGGCCCAATTCCCCTGAAATCCTGGCCAGGGCTGCTTTTGAGCACAACATCCCTTTTATTTTAAGCACGGTGACCACCACCAATATCGAACGTGCCTGTGAACTCACAGAAGGTAACGCTTGGTTTCAGTTGTACAACCCTGTTGAAGACAACATCAGAAAAGACATTATCGACAGGGCCGGTGATGCGGGATGTCCCGTATTGGTACTGCTCTGTGATGTTCCCACTTTCGGGTATCGCCCACGGGATTTCAAAAACGGATTGGCACTTCCGCCCAAAATGACGCTGAAGAACATCCTCCAGGTTTTGGGGAAACCGCTTTGGGCTTATCAGACTTTAAAACATGGGCAACCCAATTTTGAAAACCTAAAACCCTATATGCCCGATGGCATGAACCTGAAGCAATTGGGGAAATTCATGGACGATACTTTTTCGGGAAGGCTGAACGAAGAACGGATCAAACCCATAAGGGACCAATGGAAGGGCAAACTGGTTTTAAAAGGGGTCGCTTCTGAAGAAGACACCCAAGAGGCCATCCGTTTGGGCTTTGACGGCATTATCGTTTCCAATCATGGGGGAAGACAACTCGATGCGGGGGAATCCACCATCAAACCGCTGACCAGTATCGCTGAAAAATACAGTGATCAAATAGAAATTATGATGGATAGCGGATTGCGGTCCGGTCCCGATATTGCCAGGGCCATGGCAAGCGGTGCCAAGTTCACCTTTATGGGACGCTCTTTCATGTATGGGACTGCCGCTCTTGGGAACAAAGGGGGCGATCATACCATTTCCATGCTCAAAGTGCAATTACAACAAGTGATGGATCAGCTTTGCTGTGAAAAAATAGAAGACCTGCCAAAACACCTCATATAAAACAAACCCACCAAAACTATGACAGAATACACCATTGAAAAAGAGATCGAACAAGCTGCCGGAGGCGAATTTGAAAGAGAACCGGTTCCAAAATCCAAATTAAAAAGTTGGAAGAGTTTTTTGGGAATGTATGCCGGAGAACATGCCGCCGGAACCGAATTTGTTATCGGTCCGTTGTTTTTAACAGCCGGAGTTAGTACGTTCGATCTTATTGTAGGCTTGTTGATCGGAAACTTTCTTGCTGTATTGAGCTGGCGTTTCCTCACTGCAGAAATTGCTGTAAAACACAGGCTAACACTCTACTACCATTTGGAAAAGATATGCGGAAAAAAACTGGTGACCGGTTATAATCTGGCAAACGGAATCTTATTTTGCTTCCTCGCCGGTTCTATGATCACGGTATCGGCTACTGCCGTGGGAATTCCGTTCAATATGGAAATGCCTAAGTTAACGGACACACTACCTAACGGAGTTACTTGGGTTGTGGTTGTGATAGCCATTGGTACAATAATCTCACTCATTGCTGCCAAAGGCTACAGCACCGTTTCTAAAGCCGCCAACTGGATGGCACCCATCATTGTTTTGGCATTTCTCGCTTGTGGTATTGTCTCTCTAAAAAACCTTGGGGTCAGCAGTTTTTCTGATTTTTGGGATATCCTGGGCGATGGTTCTGAACCCTTTCCCGGACAAATAAAATATACGTTTTGGCATGTCGTTATCTGGTCTTGGTTTGCCAATGCCGCCATGCACGTTGGTATGTCTGATCTTTCTGTATTCCGGTTTGCAAAAAAGGCCAATATCGGTTGGACCTCTGCTGCAGGAATGTATGTAGGTCACTATATGGCATGGATCGCTGCTGCCTTGTTGTATGCAGTTTACATAAAATCTCCAGAGGCTCAGGCTTTTTTGGCTGATGGACAAGCACCAAGTGTAGCTCCTGGACCTATGGCACATAACGCCATTGGGGTTTTTGGGATACTTGCTGTTATCCTTGCCGGATGGACTACCGCCAATCCAACCATATACAGAGCCGGTTTGGCATTTCAGGCTATCATTCCAAAGGCTTCTACTTTTTGGGTAACCATCTTAGCCGGAGGAATTGCTACCGTAGCCGGATTATTTCCTGCTATCGCTATGAAATTATTGGATTTTGTTGCCTTTTACGGTTTCATCCTTGCCCCAGTGGGTGCAATCATCGTATTTGAATATTACTTCGGTAAAAAAGCAGGCATTACTCCTTTCTTTGCTGAAAAGGCCCGTATCAACTTCAACTATGCTGTGTTTTGGGCTTGGTTGATCAGTTTTGGAGTGTTTTACTTCATCTCTGTACAATTTGATATTTTCCTCTCTTTTGTTACCCTACCCACATGGTTATCATGTGGCGCATTATATCTCATACTGAGCAAATACTATCAAAAAGGACATTCTAAATTATAATTTTTTAAAAGGCAACTATATTATGATATTTCATTCTCCTTTGTCAGTCTGAGCCTGTCAAAGACTTTTTAACATCCAGAAAACACATTTCAACAAGCCTGCCTATCGGACAGACAAGCTTAATGTGACAAACAATAATTTAGATCAGCCTCCTCTTTTATCATGAAGGTGCAGGATGCGCTTTAGCGGGAAAATTTAAACATTACAGTGCCTAAATACATTTAACTATGAAATTCAACAAATCCCTTCTTCTCTTATTGTTAATCAGTATTTCTTTTTCGTGTAAGAACAAAGTAGATCAACCAACTGAAACCAAGAATGATATCGCTAAAGTCCCGGATTGGGTAGATAAAGTAGGTTCAGAGAACATTGAAATCAAAGACAAGGTGTTCTATGTAAACGATTTTGGAGCTGTTCTCGATGGAGAAACCTTAAACACCAAAGCCATTCAAAAAGCTATTGACATCTGTGCTGAACAAGGAGGAGGGACAGTAGCGTTTAGACCGGGTTCCTACTTAACAGGCTCTATTTTTATCAAGGAAAACATCCGTTTTAGGGTTGATGAAGGGGTAACCATTTTAGGAAGTGAAAATATTAAAGATTATAAAGAAATTGACACCCGTGTTGCCGGAATTGAGATGAAATGGCCAGCGGCCCTTATCAATGTTTCCAATCAGAAAAATGTGATTATTGAAGGGGAAGGGACTGTTGACGGACAAGGGAAAGTGTTTTGGGATTATTATTGGGATCTTCGGAAAAACGATTACGAACCCAGAGGTTTACGATGGATTGTCGATTATGATGCCAAAAGACCGCGTACCCTGCTTATAAACGATTCAGAAAACATCCTCTTAAAAGATCTCAACATTCAAAGAGCCGGATTCTGGACAGTTCAGGTCTTGTATTCTGAAAAAATTACTGTTGACGGACTCACCATCAAAAATAACATTGGTGGTCACGGACCAAGTACAGATGGTATTGATATCGATTCCTCAAAATGGGTACTTATCCAAAAATGCGATATTGATTGTAACGATGATAATTTCTGTTTGAAAGCCGGAAGGGATTGGGACGGACAACGAGTGAACCGACCTACCGAATATGTGGTGATAAAAGATTGCATAACAAGGCAAGGTTCAGGATTGTTCACCGCCGGGAGTGAAACCGCCGGAAGTATCAGGCATGTGTATGTTTCAAATATCAAAGGCTTAGGTACTAAAAACGGATTGAATATCAAATCAGCCCTTACCCGTGGGGGTACTGTGGAAGATATTTATCTGGAAAACATAAAAATGGACAGTGTACGTACTTTTATTGAAGTATCTATGAATTGGAATCCGAGTTACAGCTATTCAAAACTACCGGAAGGCTTTGATGAAGATAGTATTCCCGAACATTGGAAAAAATTGTTGATGAAAGTAGATCCGGAAAAAGGTATTCCGACTTTTAAAAACATCACTTTGAGGAACATAGAAGTAAAAGGAGCCAAGAAAGCTATCAACATAAACGGACTGGAAAATTCCATTGTAGAAAACATCACACTTACAAACGTTTCCATTGAAGCTGAAACTGCCGGACAGATCTCATATAGTGCAGATTGGACACTAAACAATGTCAGCATCAAAGCTAAAGACAGCTCTAAAGTGAAATTAAATCATTCGGAAGGGATTGACTTTTCCCTTCACCCATAATCCAATCACAATGAAAATCACCCTACAATCCGGTCTTCCCCTCCTTATATGCTTTCAACTGTGTTTTGCCAAAGCATCAGGACAGGATAAAATTGATCGAAAAGCATTGGTAAGCCGTCATAACGTACAAATTTCTGCCGTAGACACACTTGCTTCTTTGTCGGTAGGAAATGGCAGTTTTGCCTACACTGTTGATGTTACCGGCATGCAAAGTTTCCCTGAACATTATCAAGACGGGGTTCCCTTAGGTACACAATCTGAATGGGGATGGGATTCTTATCCCAATACTGAAAATTACACCTTTGAAGAAACCTTAAAAAACTACGATCAATACGGACGAAAAGTTTCCTATTCAGTTCAAAAAAAAGATGATCGAGGTAAAAAGGCTGTTAACTATTTCCGATCAAATCCGCACCGCTTACAATTAGGGAATTTAGGTTTGGAAATCTTTAAAAAAAACGGTGAAAAAGTAACTCCCAAGGATCTTGAGAACATCCATCAGACCTTAAATTTATGGACTGGGGAAATTGAAAGTCAATTTTCCGTTGAAGGGACTCCTGTTACCGTTTGGACCGCCTGCCATCAGCAAGAAGATGCTATCGGTATTCGCATAAAATCAGACTTAATAGAAAGTGGACAATTAAAAGTACGATTGCGTATTCCCTATCCCACCGGTGGATGGACTGATTTAGGAACAGAATGGGAAGGAGAAAAAGATTACACAAGCGAACTTAGCTCAATACAAAAACAAAAAGCCGTAATTACCCGAAATTTAGATTCCCTCACCTATCAAATCGGGTTCAACTGGAAAGGAAAAGCAATACTCAGCAAAAAAGAAATGCATTATTTTTTATTAACTCCAGAAGGTAGCAATGAATTTTCATTTAGCTGTACATTCAGTAATCAAAAAATTATCCAACATCCTTCGGTCACTGCTATTGAAAAAAGCAGTAAGATCGGATGGAAAACGTTTTGGGAAAACGGTGGGGCCATTGATTTCTCCGGAAGCACAGATCCCAGAGCCCATGAACTGGAACGCAGGGTCATTTTATCACAATACCTGACCAAACTGCAATGTACCGGTAATATGCCTCCACAAGAAACCGGACTCACCTACAACAGTTGGTATGGAAAACCGCATCTGGAAATGCACTGGTGGCACGGCGTACATTTTGCATTATGGGGAAGACCGGAGTTATTGAAAAAAAGCCTTCCATGGTATCAAAAAGTGTTCAGCAAAGCTGAAAAAATTGCAAAACGTCAGGGGTTTGAAGGTGTACGATGGCAAAAAATGACCGACCCTTACGGGGATGAAGGGCCGTCGTCAATAGGATCTTTCCTCATTTGGCAACAACCCCATTTTATTACCTATGCTGAATTGATGTACCGCGAGACTCCTACTTCAGAAACATTGGAAAAATATAAAGAGCTGGTTTATGCAACTGCTGATTTTATGGCTTCTTTTGCTCATTATAACGAGGCTGAAAATCGATACGAACTCGGTTATGGTGTTATTCCGGCTCAAGAGCGTTTTAAAGCAATGCAAACCAGAAATCCGACTTATGAACTCGCTTATTGGAATTGGGCATTGACCACCGCTATAAAATGGAAAAAACGTCTGGGCGAAACTCCAAATCAAAACTGGGAAAAGGTGATTGAAAAACTTTCAAAGCTACCGGTTCAAAACAATGTATATTTAGCTACTGAAAGTGCTACGGATTCTTATACCAATCCGGAGTTTAAAACAGATCACCCTTCCGTATTGGGTACTTTCGGAATGTTACCTGAAACTTCCATGCTCGATAAAACCATTATGGAAAACACTTTCAATTTAATTTGGGATACCTGGAGCTGGGATGACACCTGGGGTTGGGATTTTCCCATGACTGCCATGACAGCAGCTCGCTTAGGCATGCCAAACAAAGCAATTGACGCCTTGTTTATGGATGTACAGACCAATACCTACCTTAAAAACGGTCATAATTATCAGGAAGGAAGGCTTCCCGTTTATTTACCGGGCAATGGCGGACTGCTAACAGCAGTAGCCATGATGTGTGCCGGCTGGGATGGCTCCACTGATAAAAACCCCGGATTCCCTAAAGACGGAAAATGGAAGGTAAAGTGGGAGAACTTAGATAAGATGTTTTAAATTTACTCCGAATCTTCGTTCAACCACTCCTTCGGAACGGGAATCACGCAAATATTTAAACTCCTTCCATCTTCAGAAAGCATGGCAGATTGAATCTCTATTTTTGTTCCGTCAGGACTAAAAGTTGGATGCGGATGATCGGCAGCCGTTTGTTTATGTCCGGTTGAAAGCATGAGCATTTCCCTTGTTTTTCTGTTGATGAGATAAATACTCCTCGAAAAATCATCGCCCACTGCAAAACGTCCGTCCGGCGAACCATGCACATGCCAAAGTCCGCTACCCGAAGGCGTTTGCCCTGCAATGGTCATTTCACGGGTCTCTATATTTACAATACCGAGCCCCGTAGGCTTTTCACGCGTTCCCGATGATCCCCAAGCTACTTCTTGTCCGGGATTAGCTCCTTTCACACTGGTGCCTTCTCCTACATCTAAATTTGATCCCGGAATTTGCCGATGTCCCATAATGGCAAAAGCCACTTCATTGGGAGAAATTACAGCTTCGTGAGTTACCCATTCATATTCCGATTCGGGATATAAAGGTCTTAATCCGCTTCCATCAGCATTAACGATCCAAGTACGTTGTGGTGATTTCCCTCCAGTTTCCCAGCAAAACACAATTTGCCCGGGTTTCCACGGATTGGTTTGTATATGTCCCACCTGAAAAGGAACTGAGGTTACATACATTGTTTCTCCTGTTTCAAGGTCCATTCCGGCAATGCCCGATGGCCCTGCTCCCATATTTCGCGGACCAAAATTTTCTTTAATTTCAGTTCCGAGGGCTAATCGTTTGCTTGCAGCTTTCTTCCCTACCCTGAACCAAACTCTTTTTTCATCAGCATCCAAAGCCATGTCACCTCCTGCCTGTAATTCCGGAGGAGTTGTTCCCAGTACTTTTTGATAAACCTTTGCTTTCTTCAGTTTTCCTTTTTCACTATCGGCAAACAGTTTTTCCAGATCGACTTCAACAATATCAACAGCCCCTTCAAGCTTTTTATTCCTTCTCATGAAATAGAGCTTCATCTGTTTTCGTGCTACACACAACATACCCGAATAACCTCCTTCGGTTACCTGAACGATATCGCCTGTTTCCTCGTTCACCGCCATAGCTTCACCTTTTACTCTTCGCGACCTGAAAATAATCCACTTCCCATCGGATGTCCATTGGTTATGGGTTGGGTAAATTTTTGAATCGCCTGCGGGGGTGCTGGTCAAAAAAATCAACTCATTTCCCGTAACAGGATTTTTTATTACTTTCTTTTCCGAAGGAAAACGCTTTCCTATCTGTGCCTCGACAGCTGTTGACATACCAATAGTTAAAACTATCAGGGATAATCTTATTATTTTAAGTTTCATATTTATTTTTCTTTAAAAATGGGAGCATCAGTATTTATAGGATGCGAATAATACATTACAGCACTATCGTTCATTTTAGGATGATTCTTTTTTAGAAGATCTATCATCTCTGCCCCTGCCAACAGAACTGGACCATAGCCGTGTGCTGCATACACATTTACCGGCCTGTAGTAATAAAAAGCAGGATCGAAGCCCATTCCGGTTCCAACGCAAGTACCTTCTACTTGTCCTTTATCATTAACCTTTGTGCTAATAGCATTCCACGCCAAGCTAACCACCGGGCCGTAGACTTTAGCGTCTACATATCCCCTGTTGATGGAGCGGGCAATGGCATAGGTAAAAATGGCTGTTGCCGAAGTTTCAAGGAAAGAATCGTTCCTATCCAACAACTGATGCCAAAGTCCGTCGGGAGATTGGTAATGTGCAAGTCCTTTTATATGCTTTTGCAGATATGAAAGGACTTCTGTCCTGCCTTTATGATTTTCCGGTAACACTTCAAGCAGTTCTACCAAGGTCATAATCGCCCAACCATTTGCACGTCCCCAATGAAATTGTGGATGTTCTTCCATGCCTTCTATCCATGCGTGCATATACAGGTTCTTCTCTTCGTTGAACATACGCTTGGAAAATTGAAGCACCTGTTTTATAGCATCGTCAAAATATTTGTTATCGCCACTGTATTTTCCCATTTGTGCCAATGCCGGTACCCCCATAAACAGATCATCCAGCCACAGGGAATTTTTCATAGGTCTGTTTCTTGCTAAAGTTCCATCCTGAAGTCTGTATTGTCCCTCACTTATATATTTGATGAAATTGTTGATCATTGGATCCAGATCAGCTTTAAATCCGCCATTTTTAGTTTTTATCATAGCAGCACACATGGCTCCGGCATCATCTAGGGCATCAGGATGTAGTACCGACTTCATAGGATGTTTATAATCCTGATTTTTCTTCTCCATTGCCACCATTTGCGGATATAACTCCGACAAAAATTCCATTCTATCTGTGGTGTATTCGGTGTATTTTTCATCACCTGTGGTTTGCCCTGCAAGCAACATCCCTGCATAGGTAACTCCCCACTCATAACTTACAAGTCTGAAATCTCCTTGTTTAAAAGCAACGGAACTGTGTTTTTTTACATCTTTTGGTTTCACCGGTTTATTGGTTTCAACATCTAGCAATTGAGGCGGTGTTGTATTGTTTAAGTATGTATACACCCTATCCAACACCGCTACAATCGATTCCTTTTCCGGAACCCCATAAGGTATTTTATATTGAGGTTTTAATAAATGTAAAGGAGTATCGGAATCAGTTCCCGATTTTTGGGTGTATTGTGAAAAAACTTGAGAGCTACACAACACACAAAACAGCATAGATAATCCAGCTGTTTTTAGCCTGTTATTGACAAAATTCAGTTTATTATGGTACATTTTGAAGGTTTGAAATTAATATACCTCTAATTTAGATGTTAATGAAGTTATTTACATCCTGTTCTGTCCTGTGCTTGATTATAAAAGAGGTTATCTAAAAAGCCTCTGGTGAATTTTATTTATCAGTCTGAGCCTGTCGAAGACATATTGAACTTCAATAAATTATGCTTCGACAGGCTCAACATGACATCTGAATTTGGAGCTATTTAGACCTCTTGGTAATAAATTTCAAAAACCATTGTATTCCTTTTGCTAAAATAAGATACAAACCGGAGTTGGGACTTTAATTTCGTCTACGTATGTCAGCAGTCCACTTTCTACGTCCCGCTTAAAAGAAATAATATTTTCGGTGTATTGATTGGCCACTAATAAGAAATCGCCATTTGGTGATAAAGAAAAATTCCGTGGCCCCTCTCCCCTACCCGATTCATAGCCGACAATGCTTAAACTCCCGTTTTCATCTACTTTGAAAATGGCAATCGAATTATGTCCGCGATTGGAAGCATATAAAAATTTGCCATCAGAAGAAATATGGATATCGGCCCCTGTGTTTTCTTCTGTAAAATTATCAGGCAAAGTCGAAACCGTAGTCTCCGAAGTATAATTTTCATCATCGTCTATCGTCACAATGGTTATTGTGCTGTTCAATTCATTAAACACATATCCCCGGCTTCTGTTTGGATGGAAAGTCATATGTCTTGGTCCTGCCCCATCTGCCATTGATAAGGTTTTTACTTCCTTAGGTTGCAATTTTTTGGTTTTATTGTCAATTGTAGAAAACCAAAGCTGATTGGTTCCCAAATCAACTTCCACAACATCGTTTTCAGTTGGACTTAACCATACAGAATGAGCATGCGGACCATCTTGTCTTTTATGTGTTCCTTTTCCTTCATGCTGATGTACATCCAATAGATCAGAAAGAGATCCGTTGTCTTCCAACTGCAACAGACCTACATTTCCACCGGTATAATTAGCGGTTAAAACAAATCCTTCCTCATTAACGGCCACAAAACACGGATGTGCCCCTCCTGAAGAACTTCTGTTGATCAGCTTAAGCGTATCTTTCCCCACCATATAGGATTCCACCGTACCAACGCCTTCTTCATTTTTAATTTCATTCACCGCCAGTAAATATTTTTTATCCGCTGAAAATGCCAAAAAAGAAGGATTTTCTGTTTCTACCATGAGTTTTTCATTGCTTAATTTCCCATCTGCATGTAAAGCATATTTATAGATTCCTTTACTTTCTCCTCCGGTATAAGTCCCGACGAAAAAATCGATTTTTGGAGTGCTTGTTTCGGCTGTTTCCATGCTTTCAGCCGATTTGTTTTCTTTTGTATTTTGTTTGCATCCTGTTACTAAAAGTATCACAAGAATTACAGGTATGAATTTCATTCAAAAAAAAGTTTTCAATTGGGTTAATGACCCGAAAGATACAATTTATTGGATATTGTCAAGGATTTTATTTAAGGATAGAACAAAAAAAGACTGTCAGTAATTACCTGACAGTCCTCTTAGTAAAATATCAAACGTTATTTTGCTACGTTTACGGCTCTGGTTTCCCGAATCACGGTGATTTTTACCTGTCCGGGATAGGTCATATCCGTTTGAATTTTTTGTGAGATTTCAAAGGACAATTCGGCAGCTTTATCGTCGCTCACTTTTTCGCTTTCAACAATCACACGCAATTCTCGTCCGGCTTGAATAGCATAGGCTTTTTTAACTCCATTAAACCCAAAGGCGATTTCTTCCAGGTCTTTTAGACGCTGAATATAAGAATCCAACACTTGGCGTCTTGCTCCCGGTCTCGCCCCGCTAATAGCATCGCACACTTGAATGATCGGTGCCAAAAGTGATTTCATCTCAATTTCGTCGTGGTGAGCTCCAATCGCGTTGCTCACTTCGGGTTTTTCCCCATATTTCTCTGCCCACTCCATTCCCAAGATAGCGTGCGGGGTTTCTATTTCCGTTTCAGGCACTTTTCCTATATCGTGTAAAAGTCCTGCCCTTTTGGCAAGTTTGGCATTCACGCCCAGCTCTGCTGCCATTACACTACAAAGTTTAGCAACTTCCCTGGAGTGTTGCAGCAAGTTTTGTCCGTAGGAAGAACGATATTTCATTCTACCCACTGCTTTGATCAATTCAGGGTGTAATCCATGAATTCCAAGGTCGATCACGGTGCGTTTTCCAACCTCTATAATTTCTTCTTCAATCTGTTTTTTGGTCTTTTTCACCACTTCTTCAATACGTGCCGGGTGAATTCTTCCATCGGTCACCAAGCGGTGTAACGACAATCGCGCCACTTCCCTTCGCACAGAATCAAAACACGAGAGGATAATCGCTTCGGGGGTGTCATCAACTATAATTTCTACTCCTGTAGCCGATTCCAGCGCCCTGATATTTCTACCTTCACGACCAATGATACGTCCTTTTACATCATCGGATTCAAGATTGAAAACAGAAACACAATTATCGATAGCCTCTTCTGTTCCTATTCGTTGGATAGTGTTGACAATTACCTTTTTCGCCTCCTGCTGTGCCGTCAGTTTGGCCTCTTCAAGTGTATTTTGAATATAAGCCATCGCATCGCTTCTCGCTTCAGTCTTTAGTGATTCCACCAACTGTGCCTTGGCTTCTTCTCCGGAAAGTCCGGAAATGACTTCTAATTGCTCAACCTGACTTTTATGAAGTTTTTCTGCCTCTTTATGTTTTTTCTCCAAGAAATCCAATCGGTAGTCATAATCTTTCTTTTTCTCTTCAAGTTCTTTGTTCAGTTTTTTTCCTTTGGCCAGCTCGTTGGACACCTGAGATTCTTTATCTCGGGTTCTCTTCTCAGCCTCTGCAATCTTCTTGTCTTTAGAGATGATTACTTTTTCATGTTCTGCCTTGAGCTCTAAAAACTTCTCCTTGGCTTGTAATATCTTGTCTTTTTTAAGGCTCTCTCCTTCATTTTTCGCTTCTTTCAATATTTTGTGGGCTTCTGCTTTGGCTCCGTTGACCATTCTTGTAGCATTTCTCTTTTCCAGCGCCTTTGCTATTACAAACCCTAAAACAATTCCAATTACTCCAACAATTATTACTAGTGTAGTATTATCCATCTTTACATATATTTAAAAAAAAAGCCTACATTGGTGAAGTTTTGTACAAACTCCTAAAAACAGGTTTAAGGCTACCAAACTGATCAAGGATCCGCTGTCCTTAGTTCTGAACTTAATCAGAGGAACGGCTTGCTTTTACAATCTGAACTCACCTTTTTTAATTAATACTTGTTGAGTTTGTCAAAAAAATGTACCAATGTAGGCAGTAACATTATATTATTTAAAAGAACATTCTATTCAGCTAAATGTTTGGAAATAAGAGCATCTAAATCTTTGATCCGCTCTTCCACTTCAACATTTGTCTCTCTTTTATCAATACTTTTTTGTTCTACTTTTGAAGCAAATTGCAACGCACACATCGCCAACACGTCCTGTTTATCCCTTACTGCATAACTTTGTTCGAATTGCTTGATCAATCCATCTATGCTCTTTGCCGCTTTTCGCAGCCCTTCTTCTTGTTCGGGGTCTATCGTTAAAGGATATACCCTATCTGCAATAGATATTTTAATCTTCAGCTTTTCCCCCATTCGTATTTGAACATTATTCGGACAATTGCGTTATACAATGGTCAATTTCCCGAATTAAAGTATTTATTTTAAGCTTAGCTTCTGTTTTATTTTTATTACTGCCAAGCATTGAACTTGCTAGTTTAAGTGACTCGTATTTTTCTTCCCATTCTGATAAGGAAAGTGTTAATTTTTCATTCTCGCTTTTTGAAGCCGTCAATTCTCCCTTCAACTTTAAATTGATTTCTTGTTGATCTTTCAACTTATGAAGCAACTTACCAATCCTATCTTCCAGGGAATCAACGATTTCTACAATATCACTCATACATGCAATATTCAATACATATCTTTACAAAGTTAAGATACCTTTGCATACTTCACAATAGTTTGCAAAAAATTCTTTACTTTCAAACTAAATATACTCAAATTTACGTTTTCTTACCAATTTTTAAGGTTTAATTATCATTTTAATTAATTTTACAGCATAATCAATTTTTCATGCGTCATCTTTTTTTTACTGTCTTTGTATTTTCACAAATTATCAATGCACAAAACAATTACCCCACAGATTATTTTCGTTCTCCATTGGACATCCCTTTGGTTTTAGCGGGTACTTTTGGGGAACTGCGTTCTAACCATTTTCACTCCGGGATCGATATCAAAACACAACGACGAGAGGGATTGAATGTATATTCAGTCGCTGATGGATATATTTCCCGGATCAAAATACAGCATTTTGGCTACGGAAAGGTTATTTACGTAACCCACCCTAATGGATACACATCGGTCTACGGGCACTTACAGCGGTTTTCCCTTGCTATTGAAGATTATATAAAAAGGGAACAGTATAAAAAACAATCGTATGAGATTGAGCTTTTCCCTGAGCCCGGTGAAATGTCACTTAAAAAAGGGGAAGTAATCGCTTACAGTGGAAATACCGGAGGGAGCGGCGGCCCACACCTTCATTTTGAAATCCGCAGCGCAGGATCAAAACCTATCAATCCATTACTTTTTGGGTATGACATCCAAGATAGTAAAGCTCCAAGAATTTTAGGGGTTCATGCCTATCCCGTAAACGAGGGATCTATCGTAAGCAACAGTAACGACCGTATTGAATTACGACTTGAAGACCAAGGTAACGGATCGTTTATCGCCAACAAAATTTACGCTTCCGGTAGTCTTGGTTTGGGGGTTGAAACCTACGATCAACTCGACATGGCCTACAATAAAAATGGGCCTTACAAGTTTTCTACCTCTGTAAACGGCACCCCTCACCTTGAATACGATTTTGAAAGCTTCTCTTTTTCAGAAAGCAGGTATATCAACACATTGATCGATTATGCCACCTATGCTGATAAGAGAAAACGGATTCAAAAATGTTATGTAGAGCCTTACAACAAACTCAGTATCTACAACAAGAAAAACGACAACGGACTTATTCATATTGCTGAAGGGATGTCGTACACTATTGTTATGGAAGTATCCGATTATAAAGGAAACATCAGTAGAATTGTAGTCCCGGTAGAAGGTAAAAAACAAGAGCTTCTATATCCTAAGAAAGAAGAGAAAACAGGGCAATATTTGGTTGCTGCCCGAGACAACATCTATAAAGCAGGGAATGCTTCGGTTTATTTTCCCGGCGATACCTTTTATCACGATCTTTTTATAAATATTGAAGGGAAAGGAGACACTATTGTTGTGCACAACGACAAAACGCCGGTTCGGAAAAGATACACGATCAGTATGGACATCAGTCATCACCCCGAAACAGATAAAAACCAATTGTTTATCGCATCTGTTAGCAAAAATGGCCACCTTTCGTATCAACATACATACAGAAAAGAAAACACCCTAAGCACCAGAACCCGGAATTTGGGTACCTTCGCAGTTGTCAAAGATTCCGTACCTCCTACGGTCAAACCTGCAAACTTTAGGAGCGATCAATGGCTTTCGAATTTCAGATATATAAAACTAAAGATCGAAGACGATCTCAGCGGTATCAATTCCTACAGGGCAAAGATCAACGGGGTGTGGGTGTTGATGGAATATGAATACAAAGACAATTCCCTGACTTACGACCTGAGTGATATCGATTTCAACGACACCACCTATAATTTAGAGCTGCTTGTCACTGATAATGTTGGAAATAGTACTATATTTAATGCTGTCTTTCACAAAAAATAAAACCTTGCTCGTTTGAAATCTTATTGTACCGCACTACTTATATGTTTGACTATCAACCTGACTCACAGTCAAACGGCCACTATGCGCGGTGTTGTTCTCGACCAAAACAACAGCCCTATCGAAGGGGTAATCATTCGTTCAGCCGCGGCATCAACCACATCCAATGAGAACGGGTTCTACCAATTGCTCATCAAAGCCAATGAAGAAATTATTGTTGAGTTTTCCCATCTCTCCTATCAAAAAATAAGCCTTTCCGTGGTTTTAAACAATGGAGAGGATCTGGAGTTCAACCCGATAATGCAAACACAAATAGAACAAATTGGAGAGGTTGTCGTGGTTTCCAGTGATAGAAAAACAATAGAAGGCATTCAAAATATCCCTCCTGAGATCATTCGTAGCATTCCCGGAGCCAATGCCGGAGTTGAAAACATTTTGAAATCGCTTCCGGGGGTCAACTCCAATAACGAACTCAGTACCCAATATTCCGTGCGGGGTGGCAATTATGACGAAAACCTCGTTTATGTTAACGAAATTGAGGTCTACAGGCCTTTCCTCATCAGGTCTGGGCAACAGGAAGGGATGAGTTTTATTAATTCTGACCTTATTCAGGACATAGACTTTTCGGCAGGTGGCTTTCAAGCCAAATACGGCGACAAACTTTCGTCGGTTCTGGACGTTACCTATAAAACCCCAACAAAATTAGCCGGTGGTGTGAATGTCAGTCTTTTGGGTGGAAGTGCTTATCTGGAAACCAGTTCAAAGGACAATCGGTTTACGTCCTTAAGCGGAGTTCGTTACCGAAACAACAGCCTTTTCGTTAACAGCAAGCAAACCGAAAGTAACTATCAGCCCGTCTTTACGGATGCTCAAACCTATTTACGCTATAAATTCTCTGGTAAATTCCAACTCGATTTTTTGGGAAATATTGCTTTGAATGAATACAATTATGAGCCCATAAGTCGTCAAACCAACTTTGGAACCTTCGACAACCCTATGACCTTGCGCATTGATTATGAAGGCGAAGAGGAAGACAGTTACAAAACAGCATTTGGGGCTTTTAAAGGTAGTTATACTGCAAATCAGTATACAAGCTTAAAATTCATCGGATCACTTTACCACACCACAGAAAAAGAGTATTATGACCTGCATGGCAGATACCGCTTGGGAACCATGGATACTGAAAACGGCGGCGTGGTAACCAACTATGAAAATATTGGGTCACAAATCCAACACGCTCGAAACGATCTAAAAGCCCTTATTTTCAACTTACAACACAAAGGCATCCATAAAAAGGATGGAAATTCCCTGGAATGGGGTGTAAAATATACGCATGAGCATTTTAACGACCGTCTGGAAGAATATGAAATGATCGACTCCACCGGTTTTGCTTCAGATAGCGTCAATGCCGATTATGGAACAGGAAATCTTGCTCCGTTCAGAAATATAAATGCTGAAAACAAGGTAAATATCAACCGTTTATCTGCTTATACACAATGGAGCCGACTCGGCTATTGGGGAAACAACAAAATATGGATCAACGCCGGACTCCGGGCACAGCTTTGGCAGGTTTCCGGGGAAAATATCGAATCGAACACTCAAGTCATCATAAGTCCGAGGGCACAATTTTCCATCAAACCAAACTGGGAAAAAGACATGCTTTTCCGCATCGCGGGCGGTATTTACAGTCAGCCTCCCTTCTACCGGGAACTAAGAGACAGCACAGGCCTTGTTAATCCAGAAGTAAAAGCCCAAAAGTCGTATCACGTGGTTTTGGGGCATGATTACAGTTTTAAACTTTGGGAACGTCCGTTTAAATTGACTACAGAACTCTATCACAAATATCTCGATGATGTAAATCCGTATACCCTTGAAAACGTTCGCATCCGCTATCAAGCAGAAAACAATGCAACAGCTTATGTCTACGGAATCGACCTGCGACTGAACGGAGAGTTTGTCCCCGGTACCGAGTCATGGGTAAGCTTCGGATACTTAAAAACCGAAGAAAACATCGAAGACAAAGGCTACATTGCCCGTCCAACTGACCAACGGTTGAAATTTGCCATTTTATTTCAAGATTATGTGCCCAATATCCCTAACCTAAAACTTTACTTAAATGGAGTTTACAATACCGGAGTTCCGGGAGGATCACCAAATTATGCTGATCCGTATGATTTTCAATTCCGATTACCCGACTACAAACGCATGGATGTGGGGATATCTTATGTATTGATAAAACCTGAAAATCAGCTAAAAAAGAAAGCGCTTAGTAATAAATTCAAAGAAATCCATGTAGGCTTCGAGATTTTCAATATTTTTGACATCCAAAACTCAATAACCAATACATGGGTAAGAGATAATTACACCCAAAACCAATACGCAATACCAAACTACATGACCGGAAGGATTTTTAATATTAAAGCAGGATTGAGGTTTTAGAAAAATGAACAAATATCATTTCTTATTGATCGTATTATTTGCAACCACTCTTGGTTTCAGTCAAAAAACAATATACCAAAGCGACTCTTTTGAAACATTGAGCAAAGATCACAAAGCGGTAGCCATACTGCCTTTTGAGGCCAGATTGGAATTGGAAAACAAAAAGTTGGACGAAAAGCAACTGGAACAACTTCAACAAAAAGAAGGCTATGAAGCTCAAAATGCTTTGGAAACCTATTTTTTGAAAAGACATAAACGAAAAGAATACCGCATCGAATTTCAAGATATAAAAAACACCAATGCCCTATTGGCCAAAGAAGGTATTGATCTTTCTAACCTTGATATTTATACCACAAAAGATCTTTGTAAAATATTGAAGGTCGATGCGTTGATTTCGGGAAACCTCACGCTCAATGCTTTAATTTCTGAAGGTGTTTCAACCAATTTTGATTTTTTATCGTTTATCTCCGGCACTTCCGATTACGGAAGGATTGCTATTAAATTAAGTGATGGCGATACCGAAAAGCTACTTTGGAAATACGAAAAAGTAATCACCCGAAAGTCGGGGAAAAACACCTATGACATCATTGAAGCCATGATGCGCAAATCTACACGAAAGTTCCCGTATGATAAATAGAAACACAGTTTAAAGTTTTTAAAGGACAGGAAATCACACTTCCCCATAACACTCCACTGAAAAGTCCGGACAATTTATTATCTTGTTGATGGTTGACGTTTATTTCAGTCACCCTGCTAAGACAATTAACCTTTAACATAACCTATTCAAAATGAAACTACTGTCTATACTAACTGTTTGTATGCTTACTATTTCCATACAAGCTCAAAATACTTATCTCCACTGTGGAAACATTATTGACACTCAATCAGGAAAAGTCCTTTCAGAAAAAACAATTGTCATTTCCGGAAACAAAATCAACGCTATTGAAAACGGTTATGTACAACCTACCAATTCCTCTGATAAAGTAATCGACCTAAAAGACAAAACCGTGCTTCCGGGGCTTATCGATATGCACGTACATTTGGAAGGGGAAACCGGACCTAAAAAATACTTATCCCGTTATGTAGATAATGAAGCTGATATAGCTTTTGCTTCTACTGTATATGCTAAAAACACCCTTATGGCCGGTTTTACCACCGTTCGCGACTTGGGTGGAAGCGGTGTCAATGTTTCGTTGCGCAACGCTATCAATGCCGGAAAAGTTGAAGGGCCTCGCATCCTTACCGCAGGGAAATCCATTGCGACAACCGGTGGTCATGCGGATCCCACAAACGGTAATCGCCGTGTAGACTTAGGAGATCCGGGACCTAAAGAAGGTGTTATCAATTCTCCTGAAGAAGCCCGAAAGGCAGTTCGCCAACGTTATAAAGAAGGTTCTGATGTAATAAAGATCACAGCTACCGGAGGGGTCCTTAGCGTAGCTAAAAGCGGGCAAAACCCGCAATTTTTTTTAGAAGAAATAAAAGCCATTACCAAAACTGCTAAAGATTACGGTATGATGGTAGCAGCACACGCCCATGGCGACGAGGGTATGCAACGTGCTGTTCTGGGAGGCGTAAAAACCATAGAACACGGTACTTTTATGAGTGAAAAGACCATGGAACTGATGAAGGAACACGACACCTATTACGTACCTACTATTTCCGCAGGAAAATTTGTAGCAGATAAAGCAAAGGAAGAAGGTTATTATCCCGATATTGTTGTTCCAAAAGCACTAGAAGTTGGTTCGCAGATCCAAAATACTTTTGCAAAAGCCTACAAAAAAGGAGTTAAAATAGCCTTTGGTACTGATGCCGGCGTATTTCCTCATGGTGAAAACGCTAAAGAATTCGGTTATATGGTCGAAGTTGGCATGCCGGCTATGGAAGCCATACGATCGGCTACGGTCACCAACGCCATGTTACTCAGTATGAATACCGAAATAGGACAACTGGCCCCCGGTTTTTATGCAGATATCATCGCTGTGGACGAAAACCCGGTAGAAAGCGTAAAAACCCTCGAGAATGTTACGTTTGTCATGAAGAACGGGGTGGTTTATAAACAGATTTGATATTGACAAGCTCTTTATATGCTATTAACAACATTATAAAGAAGATTCTAATTGAAGGTTTTTAAAATCAATCTTCGGTTTGTAATTCTTCTCCAGAAATGTACGGCACCAAAAGCTTTTTTTAAACAGAAAAAATGGTTCTTTCACCATAAAATAAGGGATGTAATGATACCATTTCACCCCTCGGGATGTGTAGTATTTTTTGATTTCATCTTCCATCCCTAATTCTTGGGCTGCTACTTTTGCTGCCATACGCTGACATTTGGAACTAATATAAGTCTCCGCAATTCGTTTTTTAAACCCATACATATAGAACTGATCTTTAGCCCTTTTATAATTCTGATAACGGGACAACCCATCCATTAAAACCAAATAAATATGAATAAAGGAAAACAAAAAACTCCATAACCAAAAGACAATGATAATAACCGAAGTTTCTGTCCACGCTTTTTGCAATTCAGCCCAATACCATAACGACTCCAACACAAATAATGCCAGTGATAGGTACAATAACTTCCCTACCCTCAAATAAGAGATAACAGGATTGGGCTGTGGCGGAAGTATTTTTGAACTCAAGACCAAATAGATTTTTATAACTGATAATGAACTTGTTTAAACGGGTTTGATAAGAAAGATCTGGAGTAATATCAAAGATACCAAAATATTTATCGTACGCTATAAACATTATTTTTAGGCATAAAATGATTTTATAGCCAAATTTTTGACGCAAACACCTCATTTTTTATATATTTAGCACCTTTCTATAGATACTTTGTAAAATTCAGTTTTTTATCGATATATTGTTTTCCAAACCATCAAAATCCATGCGTGCTAAATTTACTGCTGTTCCATACATTCTGTTTCTACTCTGCTTCACCATACAGGGACAAGGTCTAATGCCCGACCCCGAACTATCACTTATCGAAGTCAAAGAGAATCGTTTGGAAAAATTTTTGAGTCGCTATGTGCAATTCAATTCTATAAGTGGAAACGAGAAAGAAGCTGGCGAATGGCTTCGAGGGGTTTGTAAGGAAAATGGCTTGCATATCAAACAAATGGGTGACACGGATAGCAATTACAATTTCTCTGCCTCTATTTATCCGCTCTCCAAGGGACTTCCCAATATTGTTTTTTTAAATCATATCGATGTGGTTCCTGCCGGGGATATTTCTAAATGGGAACATCCACCTTTTTCAGGAAAAATAACCAATACGGAGATCTGGGGGCGTGGTACTTTTGACAACAAAGGCACGGCAATGATGCAACTTTTCAGCATTGTTGAAATAATGAAAAAATACAAGGGCAAACAGCTGCCCTACAATGTTACATTTTTAGCTGTTTCTTGTGAAGAAACTGAATGTAATGGTGGTGCCGAATATGTTATCGAGAATCATCTGGATGAATTGAATCCGGAAATTATTATAGGCGAAGGCCCTCCGGCACTTAACGGAATTATAAATACAGATCCCGAACAATCCATTTTCCCTATTTCCATAGCTCATAAAAGAGCTTTGTGGATCGAACTGAAATTGAAGATCAACACTTCGGCTCATGGTTCTGTTACTCCTGAAAAGTATGCCAATAAAGAAATGGTAAAAGCTTTGGATCATTTGCTTGACAAAAAACAAAAAGTCATTTTTAACGATCTTAATGTCAACCTCTTAAAAAGTTTAGGGAAGTTAGAAAAAGGACTTACCGGTTTTGTCCTGAAACACCCCAAGCTTTTCAAAATCTTCATCACACCAAAACTAAGGGAACGCCCGGAACTCTTCGCGTTGTTTTCCAATACCATAACCCTTACCAGTCTTGAAAGTGACAACAATGTGGTAAATGTCATCCCAAGCGAAGTCATTGCCCTACTTGATTGTAGACTGCTTCCCAATACTTCGGAAGAAGCGTTTTTGGAGGATTTTAAAAAACGACTGAAGAATAACAATATCGAGATTTCTATCCTCCACTCCTCACCTAAAATGAAATCTTCAAACGATAAAAGTCCTTTTTATAAACACCTGAAAAAAGCCATTGAAAAAAATTATCCGGAAACGGAGGTTATCACCATTTTCCTTCCCAACTCCAGTGATGTTGGACTGTTCCGTGCTAAAGGGATAAGTTCATACGCATCAGTTCCTTTAAACATCCCGATGGATTACCTGGACAACATCCACAGTGAAAATGAACGTATTCCACGTCATGTATTAGACAAAGGAAAAGACACCTATGCCGATTTTATAGAAGAATGTATCAAAGGAGCTCCTGTTCCATTATTGAATGAAGGTGAAGAGGATGAATCCCTTTCCGCCTTGAACAATAAAAAATAACAAAACATGCCAAAACTACGCCTTTTAAGCTGCCTTATCATTTTTTTACCCCTTATCGCTTTATCACAAACAAACGTAATTCCTCTGTACGATGGAAAGATCCCGCATTGGACACCTTCTGATGAAAAAGAGGAAAGCGTTAAAAGTGATATTTTAAGATATTCCAAGGTACATACCCCTACTCTGGATATTTTTTTACCTCCAAAGAAAAATGCAACAGGCAAAGCAGTTGTTATTTGTCCCGGTGGTGGTTATCGCCATTTGGCCTATGATTGGGAAGGTACAGAAGTTGCTAAACTACTCAACGCTAAAGGAATTGCCGCTTTCGTATTGAAATACAGGATCCCTACATCAAAATCGGTAACTAACAAAGAAATTGTGCCGTTAGAAGATGCACAAAGAGCTATCAGGATCGTAAGAAAAAATGCTGAATCATGGAATATCAAAAGTGATCAAATAGGTGTTATGGGCTTTTCGGCTGGCGGACATTTAGCATCGACATTGGGAACACACTATGATGAAAAAATACCCGAAGTGAACGATTCGCTTACTTCCATAAGTGCCCGACCCGATTTTATGATCCTTATCTATCCCGTGATCACATTTAAAGAAAATTACACACATCAAGGATCGAGGGAAAGGTTGATCGGAAAAAATCCTTCAGAAGAAATGGTTGAGCACTACTCCAACGAACTACAGGTTACAGCAAATACTCCTCCTACTTTTTTGGTGCATTCCACAGACGACAATGCAGTACCGGTGGAGAACAGCCTTATGTTCTATCGGGCTTTAAAAGATAAAGGAGTCCCCGTAGAAATGCACATTTATCCCTACGGTGGTCACGGATTTGGATTGGCAATTGGCCGGGGACACCTGCAAACCTGGCCTGACCGTTTATTGAATTGGATCGATTATCTTAACGAAGAATAATTACAACCCACTGATATAACTCCCATACAGGTCTTTAAATTGATAGCCTTCGGTAAATCGGCGTTTACTCAGCTTTTTGTGTTCTACCAATCCCCAAAGCAGGAATTCTTTCAGAAAATGGCGATCTTCTTTTTTTGTATCAGCTTGATGGGTGTTTATCAAGTTTTCCAGCGGCAAGATTGCATTTAATTCTTTTTCATAATCCTCATTGGAAACATCGTCCATGAGTTGAAAACCACTTCCTTCAAAAAACCATTGTATGAGTTCGTCGTACGGACTTTTAACATTAGGTCTTTCCAGCTTCTCAATCTTAGGGAAATATTCAGGAAACAAGGTTTTTATCGCATCTCCAATCAGTTTTTCGGCTACAAAAGCGGCACCTTCTTGTTCTCCTTCATATACCAATTCCACCTTTCCGGTGATCGATGGAATCACCCCCATAAAGTCACTTAAGCGAATGGAAGTCGATGATTCTCCATTTTTAAGCATCCTACGTTCCGCGGTACTCATCAGGTTTTCATAAGCGGTGATACTCATACGCGCACTAATCCCGCTTTTGTTGTCTATATACTCGCTCTTTCGGGCTTCAAAACTTATCTGCTCCAGCAATTCAAACACCATATCAGGTACATGGACTTTTGCTTGTTGTTCTTCGTCCAGCTTTGCTTCTTGTTGCGTAATCTTCTTCGCTATCGCTATGGTTTCCGGATAATGGGTCAGGATTTGCGAACCGATCCTGTCTTTTAATGGCGTTACAATACTACCCCGGTTGGTATAATCTTCCGGGTTTGCCGTAAAAACAAATTGCATATCCAAAGGAAGGCGCAACTTAAATCCTCTTATTTGAATGTCACCCTCCTGTAGAATATTGAACAGTGCCACCTGAATACGGGCTTGCAGGTCGGGTAATTCGTTGATGACAAAAATGCTGCGGTTCGCCCGCGGGATCATTCCGTAATGAATCACACGATCGTCTGCATATGACAGTTTTAAATTGGCTGCTTTTATCGGATCTACATCCCCCACAAGATCGGCCACAGTAACATCGGGAGTGGCGAGTTTTTCATAAAATCGCTCGTCTCTATGCACCCAAGCAATCGGCGTATCATCACCCTGCTCTCCAATTAATTCTACAGCATATCGCGACAAGGGGTTTAAGGGATCGTCATTGATCTCTGAACCTTTTACCACAGGCATCCATTCGTCAAGAAGATTCACCATCAATCTTGCCAATCGTGTTTTTGCTTGTCCGCGTAATCCCAAAAGATTGATATTATGACGTGATAAAATCGCTCTTTCCAACTCCGGAATTACGCTATTCTCATAACCGTGAATACCTTCAAAAGTAGGTTCCTTTCTTTTTATTTTCATAATAAGATTATCCCTTAATTCTTCCTTGATACTTTTTGACTGATATCCTGCGGCCTTCAATCCGCCTAAAGTGGTTATTTTTTCTATTTGCATAGTGTAATATTGTTCAATTTTTTAACGTAAGTTAAATCTAAATAATTTATTATTTGACATATTGCTGCCCTCTGATTAATAGTAATTTTATTTTTGCTGACAGATTCTATTATGATATGTTTATTTTTTTATTCACCTCTTTTTTTATTGTTTTTATAGGTGTTCATGATTGCTGTGCAATTCATTGATAAAAAAACGAACCAAAAAAATCTAGACTGATGATAAATCCCTAAGAAAATACTACGGCACCCACAGCCACGGATGAAAAAAAACTCGCAAGCTCAAACAATTTTTCATCCCAATCCATGCTGCTGCCTTGATTTTCAAGACATTTATCATAGGTCGGGGGCTTTTTATTTAAAATAATATTATTAATTAACGTATTCTCTTTTTCCTATTAGCTTCATAATCCTCAAAGATCATTTCTCCCAGACCTTGTAAGCCTGTAAAGAAGGCCTTCCCTCTGTTTGCCTCGGTAAAATGTCTTACAAACTGTATCAAATACGGATCTTGAGCAATCATGAATGTGGTAATGGGAATGTGTAATTTCCTTGCCTGTCGAGCCATGTTGTAGCATTTATCGACGATATAGGTGTCCAATCCCACACTATTCATATAATAATCACCATTGGCTTGCCTGATACAGCTTGGTTTCCCGTCGGTAATCATAAATATCTGCTTGTTGGTGTTCCGCTTACGCCGAAGCATATCCATCGCCAATTGCAAACCGGCTACCGTATTGGTGTGATAAGGCCCTACTTTCAGATAAGGTAAATCTTTTATGGAAATCGGCCAGGCATCGTTACCAAAGACCAAGATATCCAAGGTGTCCTTCGGATAACGGGTGGTAATGAGTTCAGCTAAAGCCATAGCCACTTTTTTTGCCGGAGTAATACGGTCTTCCCCATAAAGGATCATACTGTGACTGATATCGATCATCAAGACCGTACTCATTTGTGCTTTGTGATGCGTTTCTTCAACGACCAAGTCGTCTTCATTCAGCCCAAAAGAATCCAAACCATGATTGATTTGTGCGTTGCGCATACTCTCGGTCATGGAAATACGCTCTAGCGGATCGCCAAAACGATATTCCCTGAAATCGCCCGTATGTTCGTCGCCCCGTCCGATGTGTTTGCTGCGGTGATTTCCGGACGTACTTTTGCGCAATTTCCCAAAGATTTGATCCAAGGCATGCTTTCTGATAAGCTGTTCTGTTTTTGCCGTAATGGAATATTTCCCTTTGCCATCACCCTCGCCACCCCCATCGGGGTCTATTTCTTCCTGGATAAAGCCTTTTCGTTTCAGGTCTTCTATAAAATCATCTATGGTATAATCATCGGTAAGGCTGTATTCTTTGTCCAGTTCGCGCAACCAATCGATCGCCTCGTCAAAATCTCCTGAAGTATGGGTGATGAGTTCCTTAAATATCTCAAAGAGTTTTTCAAAGGGAGTCTGGTCGGGTGCCTCGTATTTGGTAAAGACAAAACCTTTTCTTCTTGTTCTCTTCATAGCACTATAAAAGTAGCATTTTTTATAGAAGAATGCGAATTATTAACACTTCAGATACCGATACTGCCAGTTTTTAACTGGTGGAACAACTACTGCTTATCATTCTACACTCATTACATAGTCCAGACATATTTTTAGCAGTTGAGCCCTTCAAGGGTTCGGAACCCTTGAAGGGCTGTGTTGGTTTTCAATTGCTACCAGTTAAAATTCTGTTGCTACCGGTTAAAGTTGTATTGCTACTGGATCAAAATGCATTGCTACCCGTTCGAGTTGGGCTGCTACCGGATCAAAATGCGTTGCTACTCGTTAAAGTTCCATTCCTACCAGCTCTTTTTCTGTTCCTACCTGTTAGTTCTCCGTTCCTACTCGATTGAAATGCGCTCCTACTTGTTGGTTTTCAATTCCTACCCGATCAAATTGGGTTCCTACCAAGTGGTTTTGTATTCCTATGGTAGGTAAATGTGTGAAGTTGGGAATATCAAACCCTTCGTCTTCAATTCTACTATCACAAAACTGAATTCATTTGCCCTCACCCCGCTCCGCAAAGTCTCCCGACTTTGAGGAACTTTTTTGTTTATGTGCCTTCCAGTACTTTCACGCAGATAAATGCGCAAAGCCGAGAGACATTCGCGCAGCATTACCTTCAATAAGTAATCTGGATTTACCCCTTAATCTTATTAAAAGCTACCGTTCCATATTTATCCATCAGATAGATTAAAGATGTCATTGTGGCTGCTCCGAGTTCCAGTTCTCTTTTGTTAACGTGTTCAAAGGTATCGTTTGCTGCATGGTGATGATCAAAATAGCGTTGTGAATCGGGACGAAGTCCGGCCAATACGGTTCCATTTCCTTTTAGTGGACCTACATCGGCGCCACTGCCTCCTTGTTCAAAATAGTGAATCAGATAGGGTTTAAAAAGTGGTTTCCATGAAAGAATTTGTTCAAAATCCACATCGGAACAATCAAAAGAGAAACCTCTGGGAGTAAATCCGCCGGCATCACTTTCCAAGGCAAACACATGGTTTTCTCCTTTTTCTTTGGCTACTTCAGCATATTTTGTCGCCCCACGTAAACCATTCTCTTCGTTCATAAACAAAACCACTCGGATGGTTCGTTTAGGGGTATATCCTGTCTCTTTCAACAGACGTAACACCTCCATGCTTTGCACACAACCGGCACCGTCGTCGTGTGAACCATCACCTAAGTCCCACGAATCCAAATGTCCACCCACGGTAATGATCTCATCGGGATATGTACTTCCTTTTATTTCACCTATCACGTTATACGATTGTACATCAGGAAATACTTTACAAGTTTGTCGGAAGAAAAACTTGATGTCTTTATTGAGCGCCAACATAGTACTTAAAGATTCTGCCCCATTAGTACTTATAGCTGCTGCCGGAATCCGTTTTGAAACGGGCAAATCACCATAACTCATGCTCCCGGTATGGGGCAGATCGTCCAACCGAAGGTTCATCGACCTTACGATTACCCCTACAGCACCATATTTAGCCGCTTCGGCCGCACCGGAATACCGTTGATCAACACAACCACCATAGGCTTCAAAGGTCTGGATCAAATCCGCTTGCATGGGACGGTTATAAAAAACAATCTTTCCTTTTATTTTTTCCTCTCCCAAAGCTTCCAATTCATCTAGTCCTTGTACTTCAATTACGTGAGCTTTCAATCCTCCAGCAGGTGTGGCTACCGAACCACCCAAGGCACAAATGTTTACCCCGTTAGTCTCTCCCGGTCCATATTCAATGTAGGCAAATTCCTTGATTCCCCTCGTCCATTTAGGAACCATCACCGGTTGGAGCCAAACACGATCCAAGCCCAGTGTTTCCAATTGCTCTTTTGTATATTCAACCGCCAATTCAGCATTAAAAGATCCCGAAAGTCGTCCCCCTATCTGATTGGACAAATAATCCAACCATTCGTAGCTTTTTCCATTGGTCAGTGAGGTTTTGTAAATTTTTTGAAGTTGGGCTTCATCATTTGTCTGGGCTATTCCTACAAAAGAAATCAAGGTTACAGCTATCAATAAACATGTTTTTTTGATCATTGTAATTAAGTTTATCCTTTATTCAATATCGCTTTGTATTCTTCAATATTTGCTTTTATGGCATCGGGTAATTCCGGAAGTTTGATGTCTTTATATTCTTTCAATTCATCGTACAAAATATCGGCCACAATAACCCGTGCTGCTTTTTTATTATCTGCCGGAATGATATACCAAGGCGCATATGGTTGTGATGTGACATTGATGGCTTCTTGATAACAATTCCTGTATTGATCCCAAAGTTCCCGTTCTTTTAGGTCTCCGGGGGAAAACTTCCAGTTTTTGTCTTCTCGTTCCAACCTTCTCAACAATCTGTTTTTCTGTTCTTCCTTCGACAAATGAAGAAAAAATTTAAATATAATTGTTCCGTTTTCTGCTAAATGTTTCTCAAAATCCTTGATCTGCTCAAAGCGTTTATGCCAAAAGGCTTCGGTAATGTCATCTACACTTTCGATTCCTGGAATATGCTCCCCCAAGATATATTCTGGGTGAACCTTGGTCACCAATACATTCTCATAATGTGTTCGGTTGAAAACCCCAAATTTCCCCTTCTCAGGTAAAGCGATGTAATGCCTCCATAAATAATCGTGTTTCTTTTCCTTATCTGTAGGCGTTTTAAAACTGTGTACCACCACTCCTCTGGAATTAAAATCCTTAAACACTTCCCTTATCAAACTGTCTTTTCCCGCAGTATCGATCCCCTGTAAGCATATAAGTACACTGTATTTGGCATGTGCATAAATCACATCCTGGAATTTCCCCAGCTTTTTGCGGATGTCTTTAAGCCGTTCTTTAAGTTCGTCGTTCGTTGCCTCCAAATTGTTAAGCGTTGGCACTTCATTCAGTCGAACTTCCTTGTCTACTCTATAATCTGAGGTTTTTATTGCTTCCATAGTTAAAATCATTGGGCGATTACGCCACAAACATGAATAAGTTTACCACAAAGTTTTTGAAAATCCAATATAAATTGTAATATTGCTTTGCCCAAATTAATGAATTTAAACCTGTATGTTATGAAAAAACTTACACTACTTTTTCTATTCCTGTCGTTTTCTTATAACCTAACAGCTAATTGTGACTCAGCGTATTCGCAGTTAAGCTACGCACTGGCACATACCAAAAAATCGTTGGACGCTGATAATTTTGACCATCAAAAGTATTATGCCGACAGGGCTGTTGCTGCTTTGGAAAAAACAAAAGGATTGGTAGAAAGTTGCGGATGCAATGAAGCGGTTAACCCTATTATCGACGGTCTCGATAACCTGAATCAGGCCACAGATCCGGCAGATTGGGAAGCGGGGCGTTTTTACATGAAAAAGGCTCACGAAGACCTGCAAAAGGTCATGACCAAGTTGGATATGTGTAGTACTTCTGGTAGTACGGCGAGTATAGACTACAGCTCTGTTGCTTCAAGTCCTTCTTCGGTAACTGATGAAGCCCCTTCAACTGAAGTAGAACAAAACTTGATGAGCGAACAGCAAAAACTGGAAGCTGAAAAACAGCGTCTGTTGGAACAACAACGCTTGTTGGAAGAAAAAATAGCCAAACAACAACAATTGGCAGAACAAGCCCGTATCAATCGTCAACATGAACTGGATCAACAATTGAGGGTAAAGCATGCAGCGGAGCAATCACTCTTTGACATGGAAAAAAGCCTGAAAGAATTGGCCAGTACCCTTGATTGTAATGAAGCTTCGGAAATTTTGAATGGAGGCTATTCCAGAGGGGATGAAGTTTTAAACGACGAATCGCTGAAAAACACTCGTGACTACTACCTAAAACTTACTGTAAGCACACAACAGAAAGTGTTGAACGCTTTGAATAAATGTATGCAGAAATAAAGGTTGTTTGCCGCTGATTCACGAATATAATTATTAAAAATAACCTTTTAAAGTATTTCCATATATTCAATTTGTCAGTTCGAGCGCAGTCGAGAACTAAATAACTATTGAAAATTAATAGGTTTCGACTGCGCTCAACCTGACAATATCAAGCTTTAATTACTTTTCAGACACCTTATGTTACTTACTTGCAAAAAGCTTTACATCTTTTTCGCTTACTTCTTTTCCGCTGAGGATGATAAGACGTTCCACTACATTGCGCAATTCTCTGACATTTCCCGTCCAATCGTATTCTTGAAGTAGTTTTACGGCTTTTGTCGTGAATTTCTTTTGTGCATTTCCTTGTTCGCTGGCAATTTTCTTCGCAAAATGTTCTATGAGCAACGGAATGTCATCTCTTCTATCGTTCAAGGGTGGAACATCGATCAGGATTACAGCTAAACGGTGATATAAATCTTCCCTGAATTTTCCGTCTTCGATTTCTTTTTTCAGGTCTTTATTAGTTGCCGCCACCACGCGTACATCCACTTTTATGTCTTTATCGCTTCCTACCCGGGAGATTTTATTTTCCTGAAGTGCTCTTAAAACTTTGGCCTGTGCCGAAAGGCTCATGTCTCCTATTTCATCAAGGAAGATGGTTCCGCCATTGGCAGCTTCAAATTTCCCGGCTCGGTCTTTTACCGCCGAGGTAAATGCTCCTTTTACATGTCCGAAGAGTTCACTTTCTATCAATTCCGACGGAATAGCAGCACAGTTCACTTCTACCATCGGTCCTTTGGAGCGCTCGCTTTTCTGATGCAACCAATGTGCCACCAATTCTTTTCCCGTTCCGTTGGGTCCGGTGATCATGACCCGGGCATTAGTATCAGCCACTTTTTCGATCATTTCCTTTATGAGCGTAATGCTCTTGCTCTCCCCAACCATTTCGTAGTTCTTGCTCACCTTCTTTTTCAAGCGTTTGTTCTCTACGACAAGTTCTTTTTTATCGAGTGCATTTCTTACGGTATTCAAAAGCCGGTTCAGATCGGGGGGTTTTGAAATATAATCATAGGCACCCATCCGCATGGTATTCACAGCCGTTTCGAGGTCACCATGGCCGGAAATCATCACAAAAGGCAATTCCGGTTTTATCTTTCCAGTAGCTTCTAGTACTTCAACGCCATCCATTTTTGGCATTTTTATATCACATAAAACCAAGTCAAAATCCTGTTTCTTTATCTTTTCCACCCCTTCCAAACCGTCTTCGGCTTCTTCCACTTCATATTTGCTGTTCTCTTCGGTCAGGATTTTAACCAACACCCTTCGGATGGCAGCTTCGTCTTCAATAACCAATATTTTTGCCATTATTCTTTTTTAATTACTTATTAAAAATATGTACATCCCTTTGTGGGAAAGGAATAGTGACATTATGTTCCCTAAACAATTGATCGATCTTAAATCGTACATCACTTTTTATACTCGGATCGGTAAAACTATCACTGATATAAAAATTCAAATTAAAAACAAGTGCCGAATCACCAAAATCATTAAATATAACATTAGGTTTTGGTTTTTTCAAGACACCATCTTGTGATTCGAGACTCTTCAACAATATTTTTTTTACCAATGCTGTATCACTTCCATATGCCACTCCAACGGTGATTGTTTCCCTTGTTGTTTTGTGGTTTTGGGTATAATTATAGATGATGTCCGTTAGAAAAAAGTGATTGGGTATAATCACAATCTTGTCGTCCCTAGTAATGGCTCTTGTCGTCCTCAGTTTTATATCAATCACCCGGGCTACTTTCCCGTCTATCTCCACTACATCACCTACGTGTAAAGATTGGTCGACAATGATAAGTACCCCGGAAATAATATCCTGAAACAAATACTGAAGAGCAAAACCCAAACCGACAAAAAGTGCCGCAGAAGCTGTTAAAAGTACGGTCAGGTTAACTCCGGATGAACTCAAGACAATAATAACGACTATGATGTAAACAATATAGTTGACAAATTTGAAGATACTTACAAATTTCCCTTTATCCTCAAGTGGAAGTTTTGAAGTGATCAGTCTTCTTATCAGTTTTAATATATAAAAGGCTATAATACAGCTTATAATAATAAGAAGTATGGTGCTTGCCGTAATGGAAACATCTTTTCCTGAGTACAAGGGGAAATTAAAAAGCTCTTTTATACCATTTACAATACCGCCTGCAATTTCTTTCATTTTAAAATAAACATTTTAACTTAGAAGATACATAAACTACTTAATATTTCAACCACCTGTATATTTCCTTATAACTCGGTTTTTTACCGTACATCAATATCCCCACCCTGTATATTTTGGCGGCTAACCAGACTATAAAGATAAAGGTTAGTATCAATAATACAATAGATGCGATAAGTTGCCACCACGGAACACCCGCAGCACCTACCCCACTTGGTAAACGCATTAGCATCACAATGGGCGATGTTAAAGGAAATAAAGAAAAACCAACGGCTATAGGCCCATGCGGATTTTCAAAAACAGAGAAAAAGCCAACATAAATGGCCAGCATTAATGGCATAATAACCGGAAACATGAATTGTTGGGTGTCGGTTTCATTATCAACAGCAGCTCCAATGGCTGCGTAGATCGAACTGTAGATTAAATATCCCAATGAAAAATAAAGCAAAAAAGAAACTATTAGTGTTCCCCATGGAATTTTCATCAATTCGTTTACATACAATTGGATGGTGTCTTGAGAAGCCGAGGCTTCATTAAGGGTTTCCATGGCCTCTGGAGAAATATTAGCCTTGGAGTGTAAAACGTCAAGCTCAACGCCCATAAAAGACAAGACCACGAATGTTAGGATGCCTGCGGAAAGTATCCAGATGACAAATTGGGTGATTCCTGCCAAAGAAGTCCCGATGATTTTCCCCAACATCAATTGGAAAGGTTTTACCGAAGAAATAATCACCTCAATAATACGACTTGTCTTTTCTTCGATCACACTTCGCATGACAAAAGCGCCGTAAATAATGATGAACATCATGATGAGATAACCAAAACCACCACCAATGACAGCTTTGATCTCTGTTATTCCTTTTACGTTCTTTTCACCGCTGAAATTAACGATATTCATATCGTAATTTGCTCCCAAACTATTAATTACTTCCGGGGAAATATTTAAATCGTTCAATTTCTCTTCACGTATCCTGGTCTTTATTTTTCCTTCAAGACTTGCCAAGATGTCCATGCTTGGCGATTCTTTTGTATAAAACTGAATGCCTTCAGCTACAGCATCAATCTCACTTCCCCTCGGAATAAAGAGCAGACCGTAATATCCACTTGATCTCACCGAATCTTTGGCTTCTTCCAATGATAAATTCCTATAATCTACATAAGAAGCTTCGGCCCCTGTCTCAAATTGACGACTGAAAAAAGTGCTTTCGTCCAAAACGGCAATCACTCTTTTCTCTTCACTATTTACTTTTGCCAAATAAACCACCAAGGCTATCATGGCTACAATGATAAGCGGACTCAAAATGGTTAACACAATGAACGACTTGTTTCTAACCTTGGCCAGGTATTCGCGCTTTATAATGAGTAATAATTTGTCCATTTAATTGCGTTTTACCGTTTCAATAAAAATTTCGTTTGCCGTGGGCACTACTTCCACAAAGTGATTTACCCTGGCTTTAGAGGTTAGGTAATGGAGTAAACCATTGGCCGTTTCATTACTGTCGAGTTTTATGCGCACTTTAAGTTCGTCTTCCAAGGATTTAAAATGAGCTTCTTCAACCGAAAACTTACCCTCTAATTCAGATTTTAATGCGTTTTTATCATCCGTTTCTAATCCAACTTCATAGATATTGTTCTTGAAATCCCTTTTGATGTCGGTCAGTTTACCATCCAATATTTTGTTCGATTTGTGGATCAGAGCAATGTGTTCACACAATTCCTCGACAGATTCCATTCTATGGGTAGAAAAAATAACGGTAGAACCATTCTCTTTCAGCCTCAATATTTCATCTTTAATGAGATTTGCATTTATGGGATCGAATCCGCTAAAAGGTTCGTCAAAAATCAACAGCTTGGGTTCATGGAGAACAGTCACCACAAATTGAATTTTTTGTGCCATCCCTTTTGAAAGTTCCTGCACTTTTTTATTCCACCAGTCACCTATCTCCAACCTTTCAAACCAATATTTCAACTTCTTTTTGGCATCGGTCTTGTTCATTCCTTTCAGCTGTGCCAAATAAAGTGCCTGCTCACCTACTTTCATGCTTTTATACAAACCACGCTCTTCGGGCAAATAACCAATCATCTTAACGTGTTCGGGATGCAACCGCTCTCCATTAAAAATAACGTTTCCGGTATCGGGATAAGTGATTTGGTTGATGATTCTAATAAAGGTGGTTTTCCCGGCCCCATTGGGACCCAGCAAACCAAAGATGGTTCCTTCGGGGATTTCCAGGGATATTTTGTTTAATGCGGTATAATCACCAAAGGCTTTGGTGACATTTTCAGCGGCCAATAAATTCGCCATATTTAATTTGATTTGTTCAAAGATATTGAAATACTCCAAAAAGAGTGTTTTTACCAGATCTTTTTCCTTAATCTGGAAAAGAAAAACCCACCCTTAAAAAAAGTATCAAGGATGGGAAAAAATTGCTATGAAAAAGAAAAAATTAACACTAGGTTAGAACCAGTGTTCCTACAAAGATATATTTTTTAATAACATAAAAAAGTTAAATCATGAAAACATATCTTTCACTTTTTCAAAAAACGATTTGTCGCTTTTTTCCGGATTGGGTGTAAAATTTTCGTCCCCAATCATTTTTTCGAAAAACTCGCGCTGTTCTTTATTTAAGGCTTTTGGCGTCCACACATTGATATGGACCAACAAGTCTCCCTGACCGTAGCCATTGATACTTGGAATTCCCTTTCCTTTTAATCGTAATATTTTACCCGATTGGATGCCTTCTTCAAGTTTGATACGCACTTTCCCTGTCACCGTATCAATTTCTTTGGAAGTTCCAAGAACCGCCTCAGCAATGCTAACATACAAGTCGTAATGAAGGTTATCACCTTCCCGTTTCAAAGTTGGATGCTCCTGTTCTTCAATCGCTACCAATAAATCTCCCGGTACACCGTGTTTTCCGGGAGCTTCGTTTCCTTTTCCTCCAACTTTCAGTTGCATACCTTCTACAACTCCGGCCGGAATCTTTATGGAAACTGTTTCTTCTTCTACTTTCAGGCCTTGAGCATCTGCACCAGAAGGTCGGTTGTCCATCACTTCTCCAGCTCCACCACAAGTATTACAGGTTGTGGCTGTTTGCATTCTTCCCAAGATGGTATTGGTAACCCGTGTTACTTGTCCGATTCCGTTACAGGTTGAACAAGTTTTATAGGTTACACCTTCGGATTGTACTTTTCGCCTTACTTTGACTTTCTTTTCAACACCATTAGCGATCTCTTCCAAAGTAAGTCTAACGCGAATACGTAGGTTGCTACCCTTCACCCGGGCTCTACCGCCACCACCGAATCCGCCAAAACCACTGAATCCGCCGCCGCCAAAAGCACTTCCGAAGATATCTCCAAACTGACTGAAGATATCGTCCATATTCATGCTCCCACCGCCAAATCCACCGGCACCGTCAAAAGCTGCATGACCGTACTGGTCATAACGCTGCTTTTTCTCAGGATTGCTCAATACCTCATAAGCTTCCGCAGCTTTTTTAAACATAGCTTCAGCTTCTTTATCTCCCGGATTTTTGTCAGGGTGATATTTAAGGGCTTTCTTTCTGTATGCTTTTTTGATCTCAGCAGCAGTTGCATTCTTGTCGATTCCCAGTATTTCGTAATAATCTTCCTTCATGTACTTATAGTGTGGAAAGGATTACCCTTTCTTATTTTTATCAGAATTTTTAATCCCACTAAGTGGGTTTAGTTCCCCGATGCTCTACCTGCCTGTCCGGTAGGCGGGCATCGAAATGAATTGAGGTTTGTCCCCTTTATTTTTTTATAAACAAGGCCAATATTAAATGACCATGACAAAGCGTCAATAATTATTGTCCGACAACCACTTTTGGATGACGGATGATCTTATCTCCAAGCTTGTATCCTTTTTCCACAATATCAACAATTTTTCCTTTCAGATCGTCATTTGGAGCAGGAATCTGCGTGATCGCTTCATGAACCTCCGCATCAAAAGCATCTCCTGAGCTCACTTCTACTTCACTCAAGCCTTTGGCCTTCAATGTATTTCTGAATTTATTGCTTATCAGCTCTACTCCTTTTAGCGCCTCCTTGTCTTTGCTCTTAGCTATTTCTGCCAAAGCACGGTCAAAATCGTCTAAAACAGGCAACATTGACATCACAATATCTTGTCCGGCTGTTTTGAACAGCTCAATACGCTCTTTTGCTGTCCTTCTTTTATAATTTTCAAATTCAGCAAACAATCTCAAGAACTTATCCTTTTCCGTAGCCAATTCTTCTTTTAGTTTTTCCTCTTCGGTTTGTTCAACCTCTTCTTGTTCTACCATTTCTTCAACTGCTTGATCTACGGTTTGGGCTTCAGCTTTGTTCTCTTCAACTGTTACTTTTTTATTTTTATCTTCTTTCTTAGACATAAATTTTTAATTTATAAAGGCTCAATAATGATTGGCAAAAGTACTGCCAATCCTATAAAAATGTCAAAATGTCATTAAGACCTGATAACACTAGACACTCAGAGCAGTTTTTAATCGTTATAACAGACCTAAAAAAATTAATCATTTTTTAATGGCCGTATATCACCGATATTATTATTTTTGGTCTGCAAATTTTAAAAAGTAATTTGAAATGAAAAAAAATATCTTGGCAATTTCCATTATTGCCCTTATGACTGTTTTTACAGCTTGTAAAAAAGGAGCAAAAAACGAAGCTTCAACCGCAGAAGCTGAAACAGCGACAGCAACCACAGAAGCAGCTGTTAAATATAAAGCTGTTCCCGGCGAAAGCATTATCGAATGGAAAGGATCTAAACCTACAGGAACCCACATAGGAACCGTAACTATCGAGTCTGGTGTAATCTCACTGAAAAATGGTGTTGTTGAAAGCGGAAACTTTTTGATCGATATGAAAACCATTACCGTAACCGATCTTGAACCCGGAGATGGTAAAGAAAACCTTGAAGCCCACTTAAAAGGGACTGTTGAAGGAAAACAAGATCACTTCTTTAACGTAAAAGAGCACCCAACTGCCTATTTTGAGGTGACAGGAGTGGAAAAAGTTGAAGGTAAAACCATGCTTAAAGGAAATTTGGCACTTAAAGGTCAAAAGAAAAACATCGCTTTCCCGGTTTCTGTAACTGAAAATGGAGATGCTGTTATTCTAAAAAGCGAAGCTTTCCCAATCAACAGAACTGACTGGGGTGTAAACTATGGTTCTAAATCTATTTTTGATGATCTTGGTGATAAATTCATCAACGATGAGATAGAACTTGCTATTACCGTAAAAGCTACAAAGGCATAAGCAAGCTGAAAACACTAAATATACTAAGCCAATTCCTTCCGGAGTTGGCTTTTTTCGTTTAACAACACATCTTCTAAAGCCAAGGTAATGTTTGTAAACTCGAAATGATAGCCTTCCATTTCCAGTTTCTTGGCGCTTACACGCTGACTTACAGTTGCCAAATATGCCATTTTTCCAAGGAAAAACCGTAAAACCCATACAGGAATATTAGGCAAGAGCTTCGGTTTTTTATAAATATGGGCGATTTCACAAATCAGTTTTTTGTTTGTCACGGGATTGGAAGCCACCCCATTAAAGATTCCGGTCAATTCATTTTCAACGATAAAAAGATAGATGCCCGCTATGTCGTTGATATGTATCCAACTTTGCCATTGTTCACCATTGCCATAGGCAGCGCCCATGTAATATTTTACAGGCATCGCCATTTGAGGTAAAGCCCCTCCTGATGATGACAATACCAAACCCGTGCGCACCATCGCTACGGGAAAATGGTGTTTTTCAAGCGTTTTGGCTTCTTTTTCCCATGCTGCTGTTACTTTTCCCGAAAATGAATCATCAACGCTAAGATTGTTCTCTTCATAATAGTTAGTGTAGGAATGCGGATATATCCCAATAGCAGAAGCAGAAACAAAAGATTTAACTTGATGATCTACCTCTCCGATCGAACTATTCAATAAACGAAGTGATTTTATACGGCTGTTGAGGATTTTTTTACGTCGCAGTAAAGTCCACCGCTTCGACATACTTGCTCCTGCAAGATTGATCACTGCATCTACCCCTTTAAAACAATCGGTATCGATCTTGTTCCTGTCCGGATTCCAATAAAAACCTTTATAATTCTCCCGATTGGTCAGCTTAGCCCTATCCGTAGTAAGAAAGTGAACCTCATGACCTCGCTCATGGCACATATCTACCAAGGCCTTCCCAATCAATCCTGTTGCTCCTGTTATTAAAATCCTCACCTTCCTGTGCTTTTATGCAAAAGTACTTATTTCGAGGACCACAACAGTCTGATTTAATTTAGCTTTAACAGTTTGAGCAAAAAATATTAACGTAAATCAAGGATTCTTGAGCTGTTTTTTAACAGCTCTTAACATTTCCCGTTTTCCAGGTGGACCGGGAAGTTTTTCCACTTCAAAACCCACTTTTTGCATTGCCCTACGCACACTTCCTTTGGCGGCATAGGTGACTAAAATCCCGTTTTCCTTTAAGGCTGTGTACATTTTCCGAAAAATAGACTCCTCCCACAACTCCGGTTGCACACGAGCTCCAAAAGCATCAAAATAGATGAGGTTAAATTGGTCGGAATCATCAATATCGGCAAAGAATTCTTTTCTTTTTTTTAGCTGAAAGTAATCCGTTACCGAATGAAATTCTCCCCAACTCATTTGGTGCATTTCGGTAAACAAATCGGACTTGTCTTCTGCTTGAAGTTGCTCTATATAGTTCAAAAGTTTTACCTCTTCTTCTGAAACCGGATAAGCTTCTACTCCTTCGTAATCCACCTTAACCGATGCTTTTTCTGCTTCAATTAAAGTGATAAAAGCATTCAATCCCGTACCAAAGCCTATTTCCAGTATGGAAAGTTCTTTTGCTGGATTGTCTTTCAGAAAAGGGTAAAATCCGCTGTTGATAAACACATGATAGGCCTCCTGAACCGCTCCGTGTTTGGAATGGTAGTGTTCGTCCCACTCTTTTAGATAGATAGTCGATGACCCATCTGATGTTTTGATGATCTTTCTTTCCACTATTCTTCAATTAAAACGCCATCAGCCATAAAAGAATAGGTAACCGACGGTTTACTGATCGCTGCTATTTCCTCTTCTGATTTCCCTGCATCTTCGGCAAAGTGTTTTTGATCTTCGACCGACATTTGGTCTATAAATGCTTTTCCACTTACAATCACTTGTTTCCCCTGAATATCTTTCGGCACAAAAAACCCGTAGTCCTTAAACCGAACCATCGCCTCTTTACCATTTTCCAGGTCAAGTTTCATCCAGCATCCTTTTTTAGGGCATACACTGTTGACTGTTGCCGTGAATTTTGTCTCCAAGGTATCCCCCACCTCCAAGGAAGCATACTTGTCATTCATTTTTGAAGCTTCAACACTGTTATCTGCTTCTATAGTAGCTCCAAAAACCTCATAATTTTTTTGCTCATTGCACGACAGTAATACACAAGCTATTACCATCAAAATATATGTTCTTTCCATAATCCTTATTTTTATTCAAGAGCATGTTTAAACTGATTCCAATTGGCTAAAAAATGCCCTTTTTGCCCCATATTTCACCTTTTTCTCACCCCGTAGCTGCGGCTATGCGGCTCAAAAAAGCCTTCATATGGAACAAAAATCATCATTTTTTCACTTCAATCAAACCAGCTTAAATATGCTCTAACAAAATTATGCTATAAAATAACTTATTTTTACTTTCAATATTCAATTTTTTGACGGAATATTTTATAATTTAGCAGAAATAAAATGGAGTTATGGGCAAGGAGACCGCCACTTATATCGAAATTGAAAAGAGACAGACATCAAAAATAAATGATGTAGATTTTAGCAATTTAGCTTTTGGGAGTGTTTTTACCGACCATATGTTTGTTTGTGACTATGTGGATGGGGAGTGGAAAACACCCAAAATCATACCTTACCAACCGATCTCTTTAGATCCGTCTGCACGTGTTTTTCACTACGGACAAGCGGTTTTTGAAGGTATGAAGGCTTATAAAGATGAGAATGATGATATATGGTTATTCCGTCCGGAGGAAAACTTCAATCGCATAAACAAATCGTCTGAAAGACTAGCTATGCCGGAGTTTCCTAAAGATTATTTCTTTGAGGGTTTAACAACTTTGTTGAATCTGGACAAAGAATGGATTCAAAAAGGAATTGGTAACAGCCTGTACATCCGTCCGTTTGCTATTGCTACAGAATACGGTGTTTCGGCATCTCCTTCTAATAAATACAGATTTATGATCATCTGTTCTCCGGCACAATCTTATTACGGTGGTGAAGTTCGCGTTAAAATAGCCGACCATTACAGCAGGGCTGCAAGTGGTGGCTTTGGTTATGCAAAGGCCGCAGGAAACTACGCCGGTCAGTTTTACCCGACCAATTTGGCGCAAAAAGAAGGATTCCAACAAATTATCTGGACCGATGCCAGTACGCATGAATATTTGGAAGAAGCCGGTACGATGAACATATTTTTCAGAATTGGGGATACTTTGGTTACCTGCCCAATCAGCGACAGGATATTGGACGGTGTTACCAGAAAAAGTGTTATCACTGTAGCCGAAGACATGGGCATTAATGTAGAAGTAAGACCAATTAAGGTTCAGGAAATCCTTGATGCGTACAAAAACGGCGAACTGAAAGAAATTTTTGGTAGTGGTACCGCAGCAGTTATAAATCCGATTTTAGGCTTTGGCTACAAAGGAGACAAATGGGAATTACCAAAAGTAGACGACGATTCTTATTCTTCAAAAATAAAACAAACCATTATAGACATTCAGTACAATCTTGCTGAAGACAAACACGGTTGGCGGTATAAGGTATAGAAGAGAGAAGTCGGGAGTCGGGAAAATTTCAACATATAAAATAGATTTTCATTAGCTATAAAATGGCTCCCCTCTTTAGACAAAGAGGGGAATGAATCCGCCTCCAGCGATGGCGGAGAAAGGGGTGTTTTGAAAGCCCATATCTATTCCTAAAACACCAAACTTTCCGTTCTTGCCAATGGTTTGGGATATCAAACCCTCCGACCTCGTCCAATTCTTGCAGAATTGAACTCGGCCACCTCCCTTCGTCTGAAGGGAGAAGCCAAATTTTCTTTTCATCTTTGAAATTTGGTGCTTGGGATTTGGAATTTACCCTGTTATAACTTTTTAGCTTCTTCCCAAAAAACATCCATTTCTGCCAATGTCATTTCTTTTAGGGGTTTTCCTAATTCTTTGGATTTACTTTCCAGGTATTGGAATCGTTTTATGAATTTTTTATTGGTGCGCTCCAATGCATTTTCAGGGTTTATTTTCAAAAACCGGGCATAATTGATCATGGAAAAGAGTACGTCGCCAAATTCGGCTTCGATCTTGTCGCGGTTGTTGACTTTGACTTCTTGACTAAGTTCTGCCAATTCTTCCTGTAGCTTTTCAAAAACCTGTTCGGGTTGTTCCCAGTCAAATCCTACTCCGGAAACTTTATCCTGAATCCTGTTCGCTTTGACCAAGGCCGGTAAACTTCGAGGAACACCTTCCAAAACGCTTTTTTTCCCTTCTTTCAACTTGAGGTTTTCCCAATTTCTTTTGACGTCTTCTTCATCCTCTACTTCAACATCCCCATAAATATGCGGATGTCTGTCGATAAGCTTTTCACAAATACCGTTGGCGACATCGGCTATATCAAAATCCTTGGTTTCACTCCCTATTTTGGCATAAAAAACAATATGCAACAACAAATCGCCCAACTCTTTCCGAACTTCCTCCAGATCCTGATCCAGGATCGCATCACCTAATTCATAGGTTTCTTCGATAGTCAAATGACGTAGCGATTCCAAAGTCTGTTTCCGGTCCCACGGACACTTCTCCCTGAGTTCGTCCATAATCGTCAAAAGTCGGTCAATGGCTTGCAGTTGTTGTTCTCTCGAATTCATAAACAATAATTTATGGATACAAATTACGTTTTTTTGATTCAGAAAAAAGAGAAAACATCTTCTCTTTTCGTTCTAAAATGACCCAACCGGATCAAAAAAACAATCCCCGAGACAAAGCCAGGGATTCTTAAATATTATATTGGAATTGGAAGCTATTCAGAAGCTTTAGCGTCTTCTTTTGTTTCTTCCTCTTCTACTTCATCATCAAAATCGGTAATTCCTTTGTCGTGCAATAGATTATACCATTGAATCACTTTCTTGATATCGCTGGCATACACCTTGTCCTCATCATAATCAGGTAAAATTTCAAAGAAATATTCTTCCAATTTTATCTTTTCATCTTTATGGTTCACCTTGGTTTTTCCTCCGTTTTCCTTTTCTTTAATCTTATTGAAAACCTCTTTTAACGGCACTTCTTCAGTAAGCGTATATATAGCGATTTCTGAAAGCAAACTCACATTATTTCTCAAGCTAACGCTCAGTTTTTTACCATCCAACAGTGATTCGGCAACAAAGCCTGTTCGTGTTTGTGCCTTCAATTCATAAAGTCCCGGTTTTCCTGAAATGGCCAATATTTTATCTAAACCCATAATCTATTCTTTTTTTGAGATCGCAAATATCTGTGCTTTGACTGTTTTATCAAAACGTTTAACGTCCTTTTTTAGCATCCGGGAAACGCATTTTATAATCCACCTTGATCTTTCCTTTCGATATGTTGGTCAGTTTCCCTTTTAGTAGCCTCTTTTTCAGACTTGAAAGCTTATCTGTAAATAACACGCCCTCGATATGATCGTATTCATGCTGAATAACCCGAGCTGCCAAACCATCAAATTCTTCTACTTGTTTATTGAAATTGGCATCGTAATATTCAATTTTGATCTCGGCGTTTCTGGTAACATCTTCACGGATTTCGGGTATACTCAGGCATCCTTCATTAAAAACCCATTCTTCTCCGGTCTCTTCTATAATTTTAGGATTAATAAAGACCTTTTTAAAACCCTGCAAGAATTCGCGTTCATCATCACTCAATTCTTCATCGTCTGCAAAAGCTGAAGCATCTATAACAAAAAGGCGCATAGGAAGTCCTACCTGAGGTGCTGCCAAACCAACACCATAGGCATTATACATAGTTTCAAACATGTTGGCGATAAGCGCGTCGAGTTTAGGGTAATCTTCCGGAATTTCTTTTGCGACTTTCCTTAAAACAGGATCGCCATATGCTATTATTGGTAATATCATTTCAACTATTTTAAGGTCGCAAAAATACAAAGTTATTCCTTAACTGCTATGAAGCAATTTCAGAAAAGCGAATAATTATGACTGTAGCTGTATTATTTAACGATGACTTTCTTTGTAGTCTGAAAGTTCGCTGATTTCACATTTAAAATATAAACGCCTACTCCCATATCGGCTACACTAAAAGCAAAAGTTTGACGTTCAGTTTCTACGACTTTTACCATTTTACCGGTAATATCATAAAAACTCAACACTTTTTTTCCTTTATCCCCCATAGATATGTTCAACATATCTTTTTTATTTACGGGATTTGGATAAACTTTTAGGGAATCGTCGTCCTGTGCCTTCGCATATAACGAAAGCATACTTTCCAACGACCACTTATCAATATCAGAAGTGTTTGATTGAATTTGGGCGAATGATTTTGTGTGGGGCACAATCATCTTTTCGCTGTTCACCGTCGCCGGAAAAACGAGCTGTATGACAAAGCATAAGATTAAGGTAATTCTCATTTCATTCACTTTAGTTTTTACGGTTTACAAATGTCATGCCAGACATTTATAAAACTTATTATTAACAACAAAGTTAAAAAAAATTCAATACGATTCCCTCTTTTTATGCTATTTTAATTGAGTTTTAGTTAAAAAAACAACTGCCTTAGGGTAAGCCTGTCTACCGACAAAGGCAGGTCCACAAGGTATTCAAACAAAAATCTTGGTTCTTTTCGACGCAAAATATCAGGGGAATTAAACCCTCTTAGCGAGCTTTATTATAAAGGTAAGATTGTAGGATCACAGTAGCGCTCACCTCGTCCAAGAGCTCTTTCCTACGGCGTTGTTTCTTTTTTACACCACTGTCTATCATACTCTGAAAAGCTATTTTTGAAGTAAATCGTTCATCAATTCTTTTAACAGGAATATTCGGGATTTCTTCTTTCAATTTTTCTAAAAATGAAAGAATTACCGACTCCACATCAGAAAACTCGTTGTTCATGCGTTTGGGCTGTCCCACAACAATGAGTTCGACCGACTCTTTAGATGTATATTCTTTCAGAAAAGACAACAGTTCGGGTGTTGCTACCGTAGTTAGACCCGAAGCGATAATCTGCAACTCGTCTGTTACGGCAATCCCTGTCCTTTTTTCTCCATAATCCAATGCTAAAATGCGAGCCATTTGTATAGTTTTAGCAAAAATAGGGGTTAATATGTTATAGTTCTAAAAATATAAGGGTAATTCCTCACTTCAATTTATATTTGCAACAAAATTTTAGTTTACATGAAGGAAATTCAAACAATCATAGAAAACGCCTGGGAAAACAGGGAGTTACTCAAAGACGAAAACACGATAAACACCATTAGAAAAGTGGTGGAATTGCTCGATGAAGGTACACTTCGCGTGGCAGAGCCTACCGATGGTGGTTGGCAGGTAAATGAATGGGTGAAGAAAGCCGTAGTGTTATATTTCCCTATTCAGAAAATGGAGACCATCGAAGTCGGACCCTTGGAATTCCACGATAAAATCCCTTTAAAGAGAAATTATGCTGAAAAAGGCATCAGAGTAGTTCCTCATGCTGTGGCCAGACATGGTGCCTATATTTCTGCAGGAACAATCTTAATGCCGAGTTATGTAAATATCGGGGCTCATGTTGAAGAAGGCACGATGGTCGATACCTGGGCTACCGTAGGAAGTTGTGCTCAAATTGGTAAAAATGTTCACCTGAGCGGTGGTGTTGGTATCGGTGGTGTATTAGAACCCTTACAAGCTGCTCCGGTGATTATTGAAGACAATGCCTTTATCGGGTCCCGTTGTATTGTGGTTGAAGGTGTTCGCGTAGAAACTGAAGCCGTGCTTGGAGCCAATGTGGTACTGACTGCCTCTACTAAAATTATTGACGTTACTGGGGATGAACCTGTTGAAATGAAAGGACGCGTACCGGCAAGGTCGGTAGTTATTCCGGGAAGCTACACCAAAAAATTTGCTGCAGGGGAATACAACGTTCCGTGTGCATTGATCATTGGTAAAAGAAAAGCGAGTACTAACAAAAAGACATCGTTAAACGATGCTTTACGTGAATATGATGTAGCTGTATAGGTCAACCTCCCGCCTTAGGCGGGGAGGCTTTTTTTCCGTCGCGGAGAAGCGTATATTTGACAAAAATATTTACGTCTTGAATCAGCCCGGAAAATTATCAACAGTTATTATCACATACAACGAGATCAATTATATTAAAGATTGTATTGATAGTGTCCGTTTTGCTGATGAAATTATTGTTGTGGATTCATTTAGCACTGATGGCACTTGGGAGTACCTTGAGAATGATCCGCAAATAACCGCTGTTCAACATCCTTTTGAAAACTTCACCAAACAAAAATCGTACGCGCTAAGTCTGGCGAATCACGACTGGGTGTATTTTTTTGATGCCGACGAACGCATTACACCTGCCCTTCAGCAAGAAATCATTGCGACGATAAACCATCCGGAGGCGAAGGATGCTTATTGGAATTATCGCAGTTTTATGTTCAAGGACAAACGGCTTTATTTCAGCGGATGGCAAACCGATAAAGTCTATCGCCTGTTCAAAAAAAGTAAGTGTGAATTTACCGATGAAAGAATCGTTCACGAAACCCTAAAGATAAACGGCACCGAAGGAAAACTGAAAGAAAAGCTTATTCACTATTCCTATAAAAACTACGAAGACTACAAAAGCAAAATGCTGAAATACGGCCGACTAAGAGCCAAAGAAACCCATCAAAAAGGAAAAAAATGGACTATAATACATCAATATGCGCGTCCGATGTGGAAATTCTTCAATCACTACATTCTCAGATTGGGAATCTTGGATGGCCGTAAAGGGATCACTATTTGTTATCTAAACACTCTGGGGGTGTATGAGCGTTATTGTGAATTGAGGCGATTGGAGAGTAGAAATTAGTTAATTGAGTTAATCGGTAATTAGGTTATTATCTTTTTATAACAGCTACCTACCCTACTCCCTAAATTTATTCCTCTTTTAAATTCTTTATTTCCTTTTTAAGTCCCGGAAGTTCTTTTACTATAATAGTCCATATAACTTCGTCAGAAATACTATCATATTCGTGAGCTATCCTATTCCGTGTTCCGATTATCTTTTGAGCGTTTTTTATTTCAATATCACAATCTTTGTGTTTTGAAATTCGGCTAACAGCCTCACCGATAATCTCAATATTTCTTTCAACTGCTTTTTTTGTTTTTAAATCTTTTTGGTATTCAAGAAAGTTTCTTTTTTCTGGAAGGAAATCATCTATTTCATCAATAGACCTAATAATATCTTCAAGCCAAGCATTAATTCTATTGTCCATAGATCAGGATTTTTGTAGCATCAAGTTCTTTTTTAAAAAACTGGTTTTTAATCCCTCTCACTTCAATAAGGTCTATTTGGCGTTTCAGCAATTTTTCCAGCTTTTCTTTAAGCTGAAAGTATAAATCGGTGTATTTAAACGGATCGTTTTCTTCAAAATCAACAACAAAGTCAATATCGGAATCATCGTTAAAGTCATCGCGTGTCACTGAACCAAAAGCAGAAAATGTTCGAACTTTGTATTGCTTACAAAGCTTTTTGATACGATTGATATTTTCCTCATTTATTTGCATACCCCAAAAATAGTTAAATTTTCGTTCAGTTCATTGATGCTATGATATGTTCAAGTTCTGATTTAACAGTTCTACGTCAAAATTTATTTTAGCATTAAACATCCGAAAAGCTTTTAGTAAGGTTTCAATTCTAGTATCAATAAAATTATCCTATTTTGGAATTTGGTGCTTAGAATTTGTTTTTTTATCCACTACAAAAACTTCTCCCTATACCACTCCACTTGTTTTTTTAGGCCTTCTTCAAAGGTGGTTTCGAGTTTGTATCCCAATAACTTTTCGGCTTTGCTTATCAGTGCTGATGTGCGAAGTTGATCGCCGGGACGTGGCGGTGTGATCTTCAGTTTTGCTTTAAGTCCGATGATCATCTCTATCAGTTCTATTCCTTGTTGTGTGGTGTATTCATGATTAGAACCAATGTTGATGATCTCTCCGTTTATTTTGTCTTCCTTTCCGATTACAGCGGCCATTCCACTTACAATATCACCTACATATGTAAAGCTTCTGGAGTGTTTTTCACTACCCTCAAACAACGGGAATTCGGTTTGCTCGTAAATGGATTTGATCAGTTTTGTGTATAATTTTTCCGGACGTTCCCTAGGACCATAAACCGAATACAAACGTAACGAACAGGCATTCAGTTTTCCGGTGCGCTGCTCCCCCAGGACCAATTGCTCTGCTGCCAATTTGGTCGTTCCGTAGAAAGAAACCGGTTTGGGTTCAGCGGTTTCGGGCAGGGTGGCCTCCTTTCCGTAGATGGAAGAAGTGGCGATATTGACAAACATGCTGAGCTTCGGACTATAAACTCTTACCCAATCCAACAGGTTTTGCGTGGCAAAAATATTGTTTTGAACATATTCATCCAGCATAACCGTAGCCGAAATACCCGGTTGTGCCGCAAAGTGAAAAACATAATCGAAATCTGCCGGAAGCTTTTTGCTCAAATCATCCATAAGGTCACACTCCACAAAAGTGACACCTGCCGCAACCACATCTTCAACATTCATTTTCTTCAACTGCGGATCGTAATAGGTAGAAAAATTATCTATTCCATACACTTCATGCCCTTGTGCAGCAAAATATTCAGCGGTATGAGAGCCAATAAACCCAGCACATCCCGTTATTAATATTCTTTTATTTTTCTTAGAATCTTTATTTTTCATTTCTAACTATCCTGTTCCCGACCTATGAAATACGATTTGAGGCGATTGCCCAAATACATTTTACCATAGTGGGTTTTTAAATATTTTTCCCGTTTTAATGCATCCTTTTGATTCAAACAACCTTCAAAATAAATCAATTTAAACGGGCGTCGATTTTTCGTTGATGTCACCTTCCCTTTTTGATGTTCCTCAAATCGTGATGACAAATCTTTGGTATAACCAGTATATTTCTTACCATCTTTTAACGACAACAAAACATATACATAATAATATTCCGCAAAATTATTTGTCATCATTTCATGGGTTAAAACCCTGCTACTCCTGTTATTAATATCTTCATCTAATTAGCTTTTTTTTTACAATCCCATAAGGTGTCCAAACAGCCCTTTTTTCTTTAGTTGCTTTTCTTATCGCCTTGTTCCTGGCCAGTGTCTCTTTATTTTTATATCCCCTTGCATGGTCTAAATGCACACAAGTAGAACTATAACGTATTTGTATCGGTTTGACCCCATTGTTCACCATCCGAGCTCCCATTTCACGATCTTGACCTCCATATTGCATTCGCTCGTCAAATCCGTTTACCGCCACAATATCTTTTTTCCATCCTGAGGAATTATTGCCGTTCCATGTAGTTTTTGTGGGGGTGATAAAATTCAGCATACTGGCTTTTCTCTTGCTCTTCGTAAGTTTATTCAATTTAAAAGTAGATGGCACTCCATTTTCCTTCAACCATTCAGGATCAAAACACCGTCCGGCAAAAATATCTTCCTTGTTAATCTTTTTCGAAGTTTCCATAGGAAGCTTAAAATATCCTCCGGATAAAAAATGTCCTTCTCTTTTAGTCGTATAGTGAATTTCTAAAAAATCAGGTCTCGGGATGCAATCGCCATCACTCATCACGATATATAGTGCATCGCAAACCAGAATCGCCTTGTTGAGAATTTTTGATTTTTGAAAGCCATCGTCTTCCTGCCAAACGTGTTTTATGGGATAAAAAACCTCAGTCTTCATCTGCTCCAGAAGTTCTTTGGTTGCCGGGCCGGACCCATCGTCTGCAATGACCATCTCAAAATCCTTAAATTGCTGATTTTGATACCCCCATAATACCTTCTGCAACCAAACTTCAGAATTATACGTACTTATTATGACTGAAATCTTTATTTCGCTCATTGAACTGATGTTTCACTAGGTGTCCACAAAAATATGAATGTTAATTTATATATTTGTTAATCTACAAAAGAATACACATTATTAAACTTCGTTAATGAATAAACTTTCTGTTATAATCCCAACCCTAAATGAAGAGCTTTTTATTAAAGACGCTATTCTAACAGCAAGCTTTGCAGATGAAATTATTATAATTGATTCGTACAGCACAGATAAAACCATTGAACTTGCCAAAAAACACCCTGTAAAAATTCTTCAACGTGAATTTGATGATTTTTCATCACAGAAAAACTATGCAATAGATAAAGCTTCATACAATTGGATTTTTATTCTTGATGCAGATGAAAAGATCCCTTCAGCATTAAAAAAAGAAATCCAGCAAGTTTTACAAAAAGAGAATAAAAATGTCGCATACGAAGTACTGTGTTCCCATATCTTCATGGGAAAAAGGATGAAATATAGTACATTCAAGAATGAGTGGAAGCTTCGTTTCTTTAACAAAGAATTCTGCAAATATGGAAAAAAGCTTGTGCACGAAGATATGGTCATTAATGGAACAACAGGAAGATTAAAAAATCATTTTGACCATTACACCTACAGAAGTTTTGACCACTTTATATCAAAGAAGAATAAATATGCATGGTTACAGGCTGAAGAATATTATAAAAAAAATAAAAAGCCTTCATTCTATCATTTCGTAATAAAGCCTTCTTTTCGGTTTTTCAATCAATTTATTTTACGAGGGGGGTTTTTAGATGGTTTTCCCGGTTTTGCCAGTGCGTATATAAATTCTTATGGCGTAATGACTCGTTATATAAAATTGTGGTTATTACATAAAGGTCTAAAATAGTATGCATTCAGAAATAAAAAAAGCTATAACTACACTCAACCAAGGTGGACTCATACTCTACCCTACAGACACCGTTTGGGGAATTGGTTGTGACGCCACCAATGCTGAAGCCGTAAAAAAAGTATACGAACTGAAAAAGAGAAGTGACAGTAAAGCGCTTATCTGTTTGGTTTCAGACCTCAGGATGTTACAAAAGTATGTCTATGAAATCCCCGAGGCGGCCTACGACATTATCGAATTGGCCAACAAACCCACCACCATTATCTACGACCGCCCCATAAATATAGCTCCCAACCTTATTGCCGATGATGACAGTCTGGCTATTCGGGTGGCTTCCGACGAATTTTGTCAAAAATTGATCCGACAATTCAAAAGGCCGCTCGTATCTACATCGGCTAATATTAGTGGTCAACCAACGCCAAAAAGCTTTTCAGAAATAAACGAGGAAATTTTTAAAGGTGTGGACTATGTGGTAAATTTGCAACGCGAAAAAATCAGCAGTCGTCCGTCGTCTATTATCAAGATTGGTGAAGGTGGATTGGTCAAGATTATTAGGAAATGAGCCACTAAAAAAAGAAAAAGATTATCCATTATAAGACCTATTAGCTTGTGTCCCCCTGAGCGCAGTCGAAGGGTCAAACAAAAACGTCTCGACTGCGCCTGTCTGCCGACAAAGGTAGGCTCGACGCGACATTTTAATTCTATAGTCATGGATATGCATAAATAAAAATAATGCCAGAAAACAATTATATAAAAGCCATACAGGAACCCATTTTTGAAACTATAGCAAAAGCTTCTGCCGAACTCGGTGTCGAAAGCTATGTTATTGGTGGTTATGTGCGTGATTTTCTTCTGAAGAGAAATACGCCTAAAGATATCGATGTGGTGGCTGTGGGCAACGGAATCGATCTAGCCCAAAAAGTGGCTTCCCTCCTTCCCGAAAAACCAAAAGTGTCGGTTTTTAAGAATTTTGGAACAGCCATGATCAAAAACGATGATCTTGAAATCGAGTTTGTTGGAGCCCGTAAGGAAAGTTATCATTTTGACAGCCGAAAACCCGTAGTGGAGGACGGTAGTTTAGAAGATGACCAAAACCGAAGGGATTTTACCATCAATGCTTTGGCCATTTCCCTGAATGAAAAGAATTATGGAACGCTTCTCGATCCTTTTGATGGTGTTTCAGATTTAAAAAAGAAAACCATTCGCACTCCGCTTGATCCGGATGTTACCTATTCTGATGATCCACTGCGAATGATGCGCGCCATACGCTTTGCTTCTCAATTGCATTTCAATATTGAGAAAGCTTCGTTGGAAGCCATCAAAAAAAATAAAAAACGTATCAAGATCATCTCCAACGAACGCATTGTGGATGAATTGAACAAAATTTTGTTGAGTGAAACGCCTTCCGTTGGTTTTAAATTGCTGTTTGACACAGGCTTGCTCCATATCATCATGCCCGAACTGACCAATTTGCAAGGGATTGAAGAAAAAGAGGGACAACGTCACAAAGATAATTTTTGGCATACATTAGAAGTAGTGGACAACATCAGTAGAAACACAGATGACCTTTGGTTGCGTTGGGCGGCACTTTTGCACGATATCGGAAAAGCCCCGACCAAGCGGTTTGACGATAAGATTGGGTGGACCTTCCACGGACATGAGTTTGTAGGTTCGAAAATGGTGTACAAGCTTTTTAAGCGCCTGCATATGCCGTTGAACGACAAGATGAAATATGTACAAAAACTGGTTTTGATGAGCTCTCGCCCTATCGTGTTATCACAAGACATCGTGACCGATTCGGCCGTGAGAAGACTTATTTTTGATGCCGGTGACCATATAGAAGACCTGATGAAGCTTTGTGAAGCCGATATCACGACAAAGAACCCGAGACGTTTTAAAAAATACAACAACAACTTTAAGATTGTACGCAAAAAAATAGCCGAAGTCGAAGAACGCGATCATATCCGTAATTTTCAACCTCCGGTGGATGGTGCTGAAATCATGGAGACATTCAACCTAAAACCGTCCAAGGAAATAGGGATTATCAAAGAAGCGATTAAAGAAGCAATTTTAGAGGGCGAAATCCCAAATGAATATGAAGCTGCCCGTGAATTTATGTTGGAACGGGGGAAGAAGTTGGGGCTTGTTCCTGCTAATAATGATTAGCGATCCTTTTAAGGAAACACCCCTATGGTCCCCTCAAGGGGACAATTAATTCTCCCTTTGAAGGGGCAAGGGGGATGTTCAACACACAAAAATGATTATAAAACATCATAACTCTTGAAAAAGAACTTCAGAAAAATAGCAAAAACCACCTTAATCCTCACCTATTTGGTGATTATTGCCGGGGCCGTGGTACGAATGACAGGAAGCGGTATGGGGTGTCCCGACTGGCCCAAATGTTTTGGACATTATATCCCTCCTACGGAAATATCGCAACTGGAATGGCAACAAAACAAGCCTTTTAAAAAAGGACAAGTCATTATTGTTGATGAAACCCTAAAAGTGGCCAAAGAAGATTTCACCACCGCAGATTCCTACAATAAAAACAACTGGAGCAGCTATACCAAACATGATTATGCAAAATTCAACCCTACCCACACTTGGGTTGAATATATCAACAGACTTTTTGGGGCACTCGCCGGCTTTGCCACACTATTGATGGGCTTTGCTTCCTTTAGGTATTGGCGTAAAAACAAATGGGTTCCTATTCTGTCATGGCTTACGGTATTCGGTATGGGATTTCAGGCTTGGCTCGGTGCTACCGTAGTTTATTCTGTTTTGGCTCCCGTTAGAATCACCTTACACATGGTCATGGCTTTGGTGATTATCGCTGTGATCTTGGTCATCATCTATCAAACAAAAAAAGAACGCCCTGCTTTAAAAAGGGATCGACTTTTCTCATCGGTTATTATCGCTGCGCTCATCCTATCGCTTATTCAAATTGTTCTGGGAACACAAGTCCGCCAATTTGTAGACGAACAAATAGATACTATAGGGGAATTTGCCAAAAATTTATGGTTGGCAACACCCGAAATGGATTTTTATATTCACCGATCGTTATCGGTTTTGGTATTGCTCTTCAACGGTTTTTTATACTTCAGGAACAAAAAACTCGGCTTAGGGTTTTCTAAAATGAATTGGGTATTAATCCTTATTGTTTTAGAAATCCTCACCGGAATTGCCATGTATTATTTTGATTTCCCTTTTGGTAGTCAGCCGCTTCATTTGGTGATAGCTTCTTTACTGTTTGGAATTCAATTTTATTTATTCTTAGAAGCAAAAACACATAAAAAATCAACTGCCTTAGGGTAATATAGATAACTATCATGACACGAATAAACCTTAACCCATTTCAATACAGAGCATCAAGGAATAAACCCCTACTTAGTGGGATTCAGCCGAAATCTTTGTAACTTGCAACACGCTGAAAAAATCAAAAACAATGATCTATAAATTTAGAGTTATACTGGACGCCGAAGAGGATGTTTTTAGGGATATTGAAATAGAAGGCAACAACTCTATGGAAGATTTCCACAATGCCATTGCGCAAGCTTTTGGCTTTGACGGTACCGAAATGGCTTCCTTTTACGTAAGTGATGAAGAATGGAACCAAGGCGAAGAAATCGCCCTTTTTGACATGAGTGAAACCGGCAATGAAGTGCGCTTGATGGCCGAAACCTATATTGAAGATCTTCTGGATGAAGATAATAGAAACCTTATCTATGTCTATGATTTTTTGAGTATGTGGACCTTCTTTGTTGAATTGGCCGAAATCGCCGAAAAAGAAGATGGTAATACGTATCCTAATTTACTTTTTGTTCACGGACAATTACCAGATGCGCCTCCCGTAAAACAATTTGAAGCCGAAGACCTTTCAGATGCAGACGGCAACGAAGGACTTGACCTTGATAATTATGACGATTTTGACTTTGACGAACATTGGAACTAATTCAAAATACGAAATTAGAAGTACGAAGTTAGAAATATTTTGATTCTAACTTTTTCTTCACTTCTAACTTCCAACCTCTAATTTTTAACTTAACGATGATCAATTTATACCCAACACAAATAGAAAGCCTTTCCATACACAGAATTGGAAACAAAAGTAAAAACGAAACTACATTTTTTTCAGAAGAGCCTTACCGTCTCAATGATGAGATTACGGCTTTACTAAAAGAGTATTTCTTTAAACCCTTCCGCGAAAAAGAAGAAAACTATTACAGTTTCTCCCACGATGTTGATATCGAATTCAACGAGCTTTACAATATCGTATCGGATATTTTTACGGATCCGGCTACTGTTCATAAAAACTCAAAAAGCATTGCGACTCATCTATATGATCAGTCGAACCATCCACATATCAAAAGTGGAGAGGTATATGTCACTTATCTATCTGATGTGGTTTTGGACAATGAAAAAATCGATGCTATTGGGATCTTCAAATCAGAATTGAAACACGATTTTCTCGAATTTGAAGAAAAAGGCACCAATTTGGATATTTTGATCCGTCAGGGAATCAATATCAACAAACTGGATAAAGGTTGTCTTATCCTCAACACCAATAAAGAAGAAGGTTTCAAAATTCTTTCAGTAGATAGCAACCGCTACGACACCAAATATTGGTTGGAAAATTTCTTAAGCGTTGATGCGCTCACCGATGAAACATTCTTTACAAAAAAATACCTTAAGTTCTGCCAGGATTTTGCCAAAGACGTGGTTTTACCTGCCGAAGACAAAAAAGAAGAGGTGATGTTTATGAATCGTGCGGTGAACCACTTTGCCAAGAACGACGATTTTGAGGAAACCGGTTTTTTGAATGAGGTGATAGACAATCCGGAATTGATCCCTGAATTCAAACACTATAAAACCGAAAAGGGACCTAAATACAGTATTGAAGACGTATCCTCTTTCCCTATTGCCAACAAGGCTGTTTCGGATGCCCGAAAAAAGATAAAGAACGTCATTAACCTGGATACCAATATTCAGATCAAAATGGATTTTATCAATCCGGAGTCCGCTGAAAAATTTGTGGAAAAAGGATGGGACGAAGAAAAACAAATGTATTATTACCTCGTCTATTTTAACAAAGAACAAAAGTCTTAAGGTAAGATTCGAGTAATAAATATGCCTTTACTTTGGTAACAGTTCAATAGTGTACAGATAATTCATATATTTCATACAGGTTAAAATTACAGAAATGAACACAAAGATTGTTGTATTGACCGGTGCCGGGGTGAGTGCCGAAAGTGGCATCAACACCTTCAGAGATGCTAACGGACTCTGGGAAGGGCACGACATCATGGAGGTGGCCTCTCCTCAAGGTTGGCACAACAATATGGAATTGGTATTGGATTTTTATAACAAACGCCGAAGGCAATTACTAGATGTAAAACCCAACAAAGCACACCTCGCTTTAGCCGATCTGGAAAAAGAATATGACCTAAGCATCATTACCCAAAACGTAGATGACCTGCACGAAAGAGCCGGAAGCAGTCGGGTAATTCATCTGCACGGGGAATTGCTAAAAGCCCGAAGCACTTTTGATGAAGATTTGGTTTATGATTGGAAAAACGATATCAAGATCGGAGACTTTTGCGAACACAACCACCAGTTAAGACCACACATTGTTTGGTTTGGTGAAGCTGTTCCTATGATTGAAATTGCTATTGAAGAAGTAAAAACCACCGATATCCTTATGGTTATCGGCACCTCTATGCAGGTATATCCCGCAGCGGGTCTGGTGGACTACAAAAAACCGAATGTTCCTGTTTATTTTATCGATCCCAAACCGAGCATTGACAAAAGCCACATCAGCGGACTCGAGATTATTGCTGAAAAAGCTTCCGTCGGTGTTCCCATAGCTATTGAAAAGCTCAAAACCTGAGTTCGATTATTCTCACTTTGTCAAAACGGTTTTATATAGTGAGATACGAACTTTTTTATGACACAATATCGGGATATTGCGGATTAAAAAAGTGAAGTAGATTGCTGTTTAAAACTGAATATTCTGTATTATAGCAATAAAAACACCCATTTACTGCGTTAAATTTTATCGCGATAGCTATGGCTATCCCTCAAAAATCTGCCTTGTAACTGAGTACTTTTATTGATTTTGACTTTGTGATAATAATCAAACTCAGGTTCAAAACATCACACTAAAACACAAGCAGTTGTAAAATAAAACTGCATTTTGGTTGACCCTTTTAAATGATAGGGTTAAATTTGCATCTTTATTAATATACCGACATGCAACTAACGCCATTAAACGCTGTTTCTCCCATAGACGGGAGATACCGAAGCAAGACTGAAAAACTAGCTGATTATTTCTCTGAAGAAGCACTGATAAAATATAGGGTTCGTGTAGAGATTGAATATTTTATAGCACTTTGCAATATCCCTTTACCACAGTTAAAAGGATTTGACACTTCGCTTTTCAGTGACCTGAAAACCATATACGAAAATTTCACTGCTATTGATGCAGCAGCAATCAAAGAAATTGAAAAAACTACCAACCACGATGTAAAAGCGGTTGAATATTTCATCAAGGATAAATTTGACGCCTTAGGTATTCAGGAATATAAAGAGTTTATCCATTTCGGACTCACCTCACAAGATATAAATAATACTGCCATCCCGCTCTCTATAAAAGAAGCTTTGGAAGGTGTTTATCTACCCTCTTACGAAGCCGTTGTCGATAAATTGAATGACCTCGCCAAAGAGTGGAGCGACGTTTCCATGTTGGCAAGAACCCATGGTCAACCGGCTTCCCCAACACGTTTAGGGAAAGAAATCGAGGTTTTTATCGTGCGTTTAAACGAACAGTTCAACGGATTGAAAAACATCCCGATCGCTGCTAAGTTTGGCGGAGCTACAGGAAATTACAATGCGCATAAAGTGGCCTATCCGGCTATCGATTGGAAAGCTTTTGGATCTTCTTTTGTGGAAGAAGCCTTACAATTACGCCACTCCTTCCCTACCACTCAAATCGAACATTACGACCATATGGCGTCTTTGTTTGATGCGCTAAAAAGAATCAACACCATCCTGATTGACTTCAACAGGGATATATGGACTTATATTTCTATGGACTATTTCAAACAAAAAATCAAAAAAGGAGAAGTAGGCTCTTCGGCTATGCCGCATAAAGTAAATCCGATTGATTTTGAAAATTCTGAAGGAAATTTAGGCATCGCCAATGCCATTTTTGAGCATTTATCGGGTAAGCTCCCAATTTCAAGATTGCAACGGGATTTAACAGATAGTACAGTGTTGAGAAATGTTGGCGTTCCGTTTGGACACACCCTGATCGCTTTTCAATCCACTTTAAAAGGATTGAACAAGCTCTTGTTGAATGCTGCCAAGTTTGAACAAGATCTAGAAAACAACTGGGCTGTAGTTGCAGAGGCCATCCAAACTATTTTAAGAAGAGAAGGCTATCCAAATCCGTATGAAGCTTTAAAAGGGCTTACACGTACCAACGAGAAGATCAATCAGCAATCTATTGCCGCTTTTATTGAAACCCTCGACGTTTCCGAAGACATTAAAAACGAACTAAAGGCGATTTCCCCTTCTAATTATACGGGGATTTAAACTGCTAAGCTAGATTTAAGAAAATCACGTCAGTTCGATTTTTTATGAAATGAAAATGGGATAAAAAATGTATAGAGAACAAGTGATTTTTATTCAAAAGCCTATTCTCGATACAATTTTTTCTTCGCAGAGCTACGAAAAAATCACTCGAATTGACGGCTTTTGATAAAGAAATCCTCTAACCCATTCAGAAAACAGGATTAAAGGATATTTTTATTTTACTGATATTATTTAATCAAACAATCCACCCAATTGTTTTTCTAATGTGCCACTTTTTACAGCTCCTTTTTGGGCAGCTTCTACAAGGGCCATCATATTTTCAGGCTTCATTTTGTTTCCCAGAACACGGATCAAGGCAAAACCTCTTTCGTCATCACTACCAAAGACAATTACCTCGTCGATGGAATCATCACCTCCCAAATATTTTACCACACCTTTGTGTTTTCCACTGTTGATAATCATCAGATCTTCATACTTTTCATCTTTCAATATCTCACGTACCGTATTTTTCTCCACCTCATACTCCGCTTTGTTTTCCTCGGTGATCTTAAACGCCAAAACGTTTAGTTTCTTTACAGATTCGTAAGCTTCTTTCTGTTTTTCATCCAAAGCCGATTTGGAAACATCCACAATACTCGATGGTATGTCCAAGGATATGAAATTCGGATTTTGGGAATTATCTACATAATATTCCTGTAGGCTCGGCTTGTTGTTGCACGACATGGCTACAACAGCCGCTACCGCAACACATATTAATAATTTTAAGTTTTTCATTTTTTAGTTGTTTTTATTGTTTTCCCTCTGCTTTTCCCAATTGGTCTCCTCCGGGAAGGTCCATGTTTTGGGTCAGTTTTGAAATCTTTCTCAAATCAATATTCCCGGTCAATAAAAGGAGTACAGTTTCCGGTTTTTTACCGTTGAATTCAACATTGTCGTAATTCAAATCGGTTACAAACATCAACAACTCCCTTACGTGATTTTCATCCTTTCCTTCTTTTACATAAAATTTCACATTGGATTCTCCGTCGCGAACGCGCATCAACTCTTCAAAATTAGAGCTTTGCAAATGATTGCTCACCCAACTGTCTATATCCTTAGTTATGTTTGCTTTTTCAGTGGTTATCACTTTAAAACTTGTAATATTTTCTACCAAATCAAACACTTCCTGAGCATCAGGATCGTTAGTACTCACGTTGATCTTACTCAACATTTGGAACATTTTGGGTTGTAAGGACACAAAGGTCACATTTTCGTCACTCTCATATTTATCAAAAATAGACTGACTGTAAGACATAAATGGCAATGCTGCCAAAGCGATTATTAAAAATATCTTTTTCATTTGTTAATTTTTTACTTGTTTTCAATAGGTGAAATGGAATGCCCAAACAAAATTTATATCAATTCAGTTTTACAATTTAACTTATGGCATTTCATTTTTTTTTAAATTTTATTCATTAATCAAAAATCTGTTGGTATTCTTTTCGAATTCCGCTAAATGGGCTGCACCCTGGGTTCCTTTGTTAAAATTATCGGTAAAAAGAGCTAGCGCCATACGGGCAGACTGCAACTCCTCTTGAGTATAGGTTTCTTCCAACGGGGAAACCTCTGCAGGTCTGTTTATATAAACACCAAAAATGATTGCGGCAACGGCGGCGACAGAAATCCACTTTAAATAATTCGTATTTCTTCTAGGTTTTAATGGAACGTCTCGCGTGCTTTTTTCCTTCTTGGCTACGGAAAAGTAGGCGAACATCGGTCTATATTGCTCCAAATGAGGCGCGACCTCACTTTGGGAAAAATAAACCCTCAGTTCGTTCTCTTCGGCTACTGTGGTGGTAGCCTCAAAGTACTTTTCCAATAATTTTTCTATGTTATTAACTGATGCCATAACTGTGTTTTTTCATTAACTGTTCCCTAACGGCTTTTCGGGCTCTCGATAAACTCACCCGAACAGCCGAGGGTTTCATGTTCAACATTTTTTCAATTTCATAATACTCATATTGTTCTATATCCCTTAACTGCAACACCATCCGTTGTTGTTCCGGCAAGGTATTCATTATTTTATTCATCCATTGCAGACTGTCGTCTACTTCTACTTGTTTCTGCAATGATACGCTTTCATCTTTATAATTGGTATGTACCAATTTTAAATTTCCGGCTTGTTTCGACTTCAACCTGTCCAGGCAATAATTTTTGGTCATGGTCATCGCAAATGCTTCCACATTCTTGTAATTGTCCATTTTCTTTTTGTTGGACCATAATTTTAGCAGCACTTCCTGGGTAGCATCTTCGGCCTCTTCCGTAGAGACCAACAAACGCTTTGCCAGCCGAAACAATTTATCCTTAAAAGGTATTACAATATGTAAAAATTCAGTCTGTTGCATTTCTTGGTTGATGGGAAAGCTTTATAAAGGCTTTCTATCTTCAAGACGAGCCGTCTTGGTTTTTGTTACAAAAAAATTTTATATTTAAATAAATGTAAGTATTATTACACCGACTTTAAAACGACTTGCTAAGTCAATTACCTTTAAGACATCAGGTTAACACGATTGAAGTGAACCTGAAAAACATTTTGGCACAAATATTGGGATGTATATAATCCTACATGATGTAGTGATTTTAAGGTAATAAAAACGAATAAAGCTATGCTTATGCATGCTTGATTTTTAATCGTAATCTAATTTGTATGATGTATTTAATAAAAAAATTAAAATGGGTGTTCTTACTCCTTCTTGTTTTCTCTTATAGTTGTAGTAAGGATGACGATAATCCAAACCCTAATCCTGAGGAAGAGGTAGTACTAGAAAACCCAATCAATGATTTTATATGGTCTTCCATGAACTATTGGTACTATTGGCAAGGCAGTGTCAATGATTTGGCAGACTCCAAAGATGACAATCAAGATGACTATTATACATATTTAAACGGTTTCGACACCCCGGAAGGGCTTTTTAGCAGTCTTAAACATGCTGACGATGATTTTTCATGGTATATTCCCGATGTCGAAGCACAATTAAACGAATTTCGTGGTATTTCAGAATCATACGGACTTAACATCAGTCTTCAACTTGTTCGCAAAGCAGAGGGCAGTAATGAAGTTGTTACCTTTGTTTCTTATGTAGTTCCCAATTCCCCGGCCAGTGATGCCGGTATACAACGAGGAGATATTGTTTATAAAGTGGATGGAACTGTATTGAACGACAATAATTATCTCATCCTGAACAATCTATTCACAGAAACTTCTATCACATTGGGCTTTGGTCATTATGAAAATGGTGACTTTGTCCCGGATGCTTCTGATATTGACCTGACCGCTGTCCAGCTTTCTGAAGACCCGGTACACCACACATCCATCATCGAAGAAAACGGAAAAAACATCGGGTATATGGTTTACAACAGCTTTACCAGTACCTATAACGGTGAACTCAATGATGCTTTTGGCACATTAGTAGATGCGGGTATTGATGAACTGATATTGGACCTGCGGTATAACGGTGGTGGATCTGTACTGACTTCAGCTTTTTTAGCTAGTATGATCGACGGTAGTCGTCCGGCTGAAAGTGAAAACAGTATTTTTGCCTTGTTATTGTACAACAACAAGCGCAACTCAGACAATGCACTCGCTTATCCATTTTTTGATCAGGTCTTCCTTTATGATAAATCTGATGGAAGCTATACGGGAAATTCTGTTGCCATGAACAGGCTTAACAGCTTAAACAGATTGTATGTCATCACTTCCGACCGTACCGCTTCCGCCAGCGAGATGATCATCAACGGACTCAGACCTTATATGGATGTTGTTCTCGTAGGTGATGTTACCACTGGAAAGAATGAAGGTTCGATTACTGTAGTCGATGCTCCGGCAGACAACGACAATGAAGCCTACACCAACCTGAACAATAGAAGTTCGGATCATACTGTTGGACTACAGCCTATTGTATTTCATATCTTTAACAGCCAAGAGGAAAGCAACTATGGCGATGGTTTCACTCCTGATGTTTCCATTCAAGAAGCAGCTTTTACAGCCAATATCCTACCTTTTGGGGATCCTAACGAGGCTTTACTAAGGGCAACATTGGATCATCTTGGAGGAGTAAGTGCAAAATCACAACAGCTAAAATCCAATTACCAGCTCATTTCAAAAGCTAAAGTCAAGGGCAAAAAGTTCAACAAAGAAATGTATGTCCTCCCCGGCGAGGAACAATTCCTCAATAAACAATAAAAACATTTTAAACCGCTCTGCTCCGAGCGGTTTTTTTGTATATTTTACCCTTGAAAACCCAAACTTATGACTATGAAGAAATTACTTTTTCTTTCGATAATCACCTTGGTCTGTTGCTATTCCTGTGATGATAGGGATGACAACATCTTTACCCCTAATGCAGAACTGGAAGTTCAGGATTTTATCTGGAAAGGAATGAACCTATACTATTTTTGGCAAGAAGATGTGCCCGATCTGGCCGATGACCGCTTCTCCTCGGATGAAGAATATGAAAACTACCTGAGTCAATATCCCGATCCGGCGGTTTTTTTCAACCACCTTTTGTTTACTGAAGACCGTTTCAGCTTTATCACAGATAATTATGAAGAACTCCAAAACTCACAGCAGGGAAATTCAAATTCTGCCGGAGTGGAATTCGGTTTAAGGCGTCGTTCCGAAGGCAGTAATGATATTTTTGGCTATGTGCGCTATATCATCCCAAACTCTGATGCTTCGACAAAAAACATTCAACGAGGCGATATTTTCGTTGGTGTGGACGGACAAAATCTAACGATAGGTAACTACCAAGAGCTATTATTTGGAGCCAACAACGATTATACCTTGAACATGGGTGAAATTACAACGGATAACAGTATTGTAGCCAACGGCGAATCGGTGGCGCTCACCAAAACCAGCCTAACGGAAAATCCTGTTTTTATCAACAAAACTTTTACTATAAACGGACAACAAATCGGTTATTTGATGTACAACAGGTTTACGGCCAATTTTGATGATGAATTGAACAACGCTTTTGCCCAATTTAAAACTGATGGTATTACTGATCTTATTTTGGATATGCGGTACAATCCCGGAGGATCTGTAAACTCTTCAGCCAATCTTGCCAGTATGGTCACCGGACAATTTTCGGGTGAGTTGTTTGTAAAACTGAGGTACAACAGTAAAATTTCAAATACACTCGATAGTGAGGATACGGATTATAACTTCAGGGAACAGCTTAGCGGAAGTGCAATCAATCACCTTAATTTGAATACCCTATATGTGATCACCACACAAAGCACGGCTTCTGCCAGTGAACTTATCATCAACGGACTGAACCCTTATATTGATATCATCCAAATTGGGGGTACCACCACCGGAAAAAACGAAGCCTCGGTAACTTTATACGATTCCCCTTCTTTTCGGTTTGACGACGATGGCTTGAATCCAAATCACACATGGGCCATTCAACCTTTGATCTCCAGAACAGAAAATTCAGAAGGCTTTTCAGACTACACTTCTGGATTGGTTCCTGACATTGCATTACCCGAAGATCTGACCAATATGGATATTCTGGGCGACGAAACTGAACCTCTACTAGCCAAAGCCATAGAAACCATAACCGGCACCGCTGCAAAATCACAAGCCCTGCAAAAACCCGCCCAAGCCTTCTACGGTTCCGAACTAGCAACCCCACTTGGAAATACCATGTATGTGGAACTGAAAGAGTAAGTGCCAAGTTCCAAAAAAAGTTGAATGGTTAATTGAGGGATTAAGGGACAGTTTATTTAAGGTTTAAGGTTCAAAGTTTAAAATTGAAGATTGAATTATTAAAATGGAGTATGATGTCATCCTGAGCTTGTTGAAGGATTGAGTTTTCAAGAATTGGCTCCTCCCTTCATCTGAAGGGAGGTGGATTATCCGCCTAAAGCGGATAAGACGGAGGGTTTGAAATCCCAAGCCATAGATAAACACAAAACATTTTCTGTTTAAGCCTTCATTTCACCTCATTCAGTAAAGCATTTCAGTGTTTCACCCTCTATTTTTACGTTATTTAATGAAATTTTTACGTTCCGACCCCAAAAACTCCCTAATCAGACCTAAAGAAAAAAGTTATATTTGAAAGGGATAGTGAAAGTATAGTATAATCAAACATGAGAAAGGTTAACAAACAAAAATTAAAATATTATTCCCTTTTCGTCGGAATTGGACTATTTATTATGGTAACAATAATTAGTGTTGTTAATCAGGAAATTATCGAAGACAACTTATATGATGAAGGTATTAAAACAAGTGCATTGGTACTTAATAGAGACAGTTATAGACGATTAAGCAGAACTGGATCGAGACTAAAATATTCACTAACACTCAAATACTCAGATTCAACAGGGAAATCTTATACTAAAAAACTCACTGTAAACAATAGAGAATATAACAACAAAATAGGGGACACCATTGAAATATTAATACACCCTAACAAGCCATCAGAAATCACTTTGCTGAATAAATCAAAATATTATGGCACCGAAGAAAGAGTTGTCACGCATAAGGATTTAAGGGATTTTTATAGTAATCAAAACAACGGGTATATCCTGAGTAAATTAAATAAGATAAGTGCAGAATGGTATACAAAAGAAAATGACTCTTCATGTTTTTTAAATAAAGCTAGAAGAAGTTTTATTCGATTAACCAAAGATTCTATCACTTACTATGGGCAAGTCAAATATGAAAGAGAAATTAAAAAGCAAATCCAAAGATTAAACCTGAGTGAATATGGGAAATTTAACCCTGGATATTTTACTGATATTCCCTTTGGAGAAATATCTGAACCCAAGGTCCATATTGATGTTACCATGACATACGCTAAGTACATTGATGGAAACAAACAATATACCATATACAATCAAATAGATTATTCTAATAGAGCTTGGACAATTTTATCAATGAAAACAACTACGGATAAGCACTAAAAATAAAGACATGCACGAAACACTTGAAGCCACACTTTGGGGGCTTATCGCCGGTTCAGCACTTTTAATAGGTGCCTTGGGCGGTTATTACCTCAAACTTGGTCAACAATGGATTTCGGGCATAATGGCTTTGCTGCGGGCACCACCGCTTTGGCTGCCGGAGCCGTACTCACAATGATTGTGGACACGATGATTCCGGAGGCTTTCCAAAAAACAAGAAAAGCTACCGGACTTATCTCAGTATGCGGCTTTTTGTGTGCTTTCTATTTAAGTAAAAGTTTGGGATAAATAGATAATGGGTTTCTAGGCAATGATTCCTGAATCTTGCTACCGTACCCCTTTAACGGTCACTCAATAACAATTCTCACATCAAAACTTTACGCCTTACTGTATTTAGCCCGATAATCCACTGGAGGAAGCCCGGTAATCCTGCTAAATACTTCCCGAAAGGCCTTACTGTCACTATAACCTACATCATACATAACTTCGTTAACGTTTAACCTGGTGTTTTCAAAGGTCTTTTTTGCTACTTCAACCTTTACACGTTGTAGATATTCTAATGGTGTAAACTCTGTAGCTTTTTTAAACCTTCGATCAAAATTTCTCCTCCCTACATTCAGTTTTTTTGCCAAAGTTTCAATTGATATCTTTTCTTGGTAGTTTTCCTCCAGGAATTCCTGAGCTTCCTGCACTACTTCATCATCGTGTTTTTTATGGCCGTTGAAAATTGAGAATTCAGATTGCAGGTTCCTGGCTACGTCTATTTGAAACACCTTTGAACAAAAAATGGCAGTTTCTCTGTCATAGTACTTTTCTACTAAATAAATCATCAGGTTAAGAAAAGAGTATGCCCCACCGTTTGTATAGATACCATTTTCATCAGTTATCAATTGGTCGGTTTGAAGCTTGACCTCAGGAAACATTTTCCGGAAATTTTCCGCCGCGGCCCAGTGAGTAGAACAGCTTTTCCCATCAAGCACACCACTGGCAGCCAGTAAAAAGGCACCTGTACAGATACTGGCAATTTCAGTACCGGTTTTGTAATGTTTGTAAATCCACCTTATCAAAGCTTCATTACCGGCAATGGCACTCTCATAATTATGATTTAGTGAAGGAATGACGATCAGATCTGTTTTGTCTATATCCCCTATGCTTTTTTGCGTATTTACTGTGAATAGGCCATGATAATAATCCACTTTGTCATTAGTGCCCACAAGTTCTATATCAAAAACCTTCTCCCTACCGGCCTGCTCAAAATAAGCATTGGCCCTATTGAATATTTTAAACGGCCCCACGACACTACTCAGATTGTTCTGTCCCTGTGGTACAAGTATGGTAAGATGTTTCATTATTGGAAGTTTCAGCAAAAATAAAGAAATGATTTGTCTAAATCAACCTTTTAATTTGTCTAATTTACCCTCATAAAAGTATAATACAGACATATATATTTGTAAACAAGAAGTTCAACACAAAAAGATTATAGTATGAAAACACAGTATGTAACCGGGGATAAAAAAGTAAGAACAAAAGATTTTTCTTACGGTTTTACCACACCGAAATCTCCTGAGGAAATCTTCAATTTACTCTTGGTCATCGATAAGTGGTGGTCAGGACTTTTTGAAGAGACCATTATTGGCGAGAGCCAGAAGATCAATGATGAATTTTCATTTAGCGCGGGTGGCGGAGCTCACTATTCAAAGCACAGGCTAACTGAGCTTGTTCCAAATCAAAAAATAGTATGGGAGGTTATTGAGTCCAAGCTCTCGTTTCTCACCAAAACCGATGAATGGGTAAATACAAAATTGCGGTTTGACATTACCCAAGAAAGTGATATGACCAAGATAAGCTTTACCCACGAGGGACTTATACCCAAGTTTGAATGCTACGGGAATTGCTCAGGAGCTTGGACACAGTATATGGAAAACCTTGAAAAGAAACTGAATTAAAACTTTTAATATGAGACTTTTAATCCTGTTGGTAATATTTCCATTGCCAATCACAAGCAACATGAATTCAATAACAATTAGTAAGTATAAATCAATAAATCACACAATTATGAGTAAACAAGATTACAGCACTACCATTTTGGTAGATCAAAGTCCAAAAGAAGTGTACAACGCCATCAATAACGTTCGCGGATGGTGGTCTGAAGAAATTGAAGGCCCTACAGACGAATTGAACAAAGAATGGTTCTACCATTACAAGGATATGCATCTCTGCAAAATGAAAGTCGTGGAAATGATTCCCAACAAAAAAGTAGTTTGGAAGGTCATAGACAACAGTTTCGACTTCATCGAAGACAAGGAAGAATGGGTTGGAAACCGAATTATTTTTGATATTTCAAAAGAGGGCGATAAGACCAGGTTGACTTTTACCCAAGAGGGGCTAACGGCTCTCTATGAGTGTTTTGAAGTGTGTAGGGATGGATGGAACAATTATATAAACAACAGTCTTTACAAATTGATTACCACAGGTAAAGGAGAGCCCAACCCTAAAGAAGGCGAAGGTTTTAACAAAGAACTTGCTGATAAGTGGAAATTGAATTAAATAGAATAATAACAACCATCAATATATAAATTCAATAGCGGTTCAGGTGCAAACTTGAACCGTTTTTTGTCCATAATAACTTGCATGAAAAAAGTCCAGAAGATTGATTGATACGTTAAAAACGATCCTAAAAACAACCTTCTGAACTTTATACAAATTACAAATTCAGCCTAAAACCAATCCGTGCATTTCTGCCACGAGTGGTATAGCCTAAAACTTCTGTGTATTCTTCGTTAAAGATGTTATCCACATTCAAAAAGACATTGAGGTTGTCACAAAGTCTGTGGTTCACCGTAAAATTCAACAGTGAAAAACTTTCCAATTCCACATTTTCAAAAGTACTGAAATCGGTATCCAGACGCTTTCCGGTGTATTGATAATCCACCCCAAAGTTTGTTTTATCCTGTATTTGATAACGCACCCCGGCGTTTATTTTATGCTTCGGAATACGCAAGGTCACCTTATCCTTGTTTTCCGTAAAGGTATAATTGGCATTGACTGAAAGTGCCTCAAACGGATTTGCCAACACCTCTACTTCTACTCCATTTACAGTAAATGCTTCTTCCACATTGGTATACATACTTTCAAAAGTCTCCGGGTCTATAACTGTATAATCAATAAAGTTTTCTTCATCTCTATTGAAATAAACCGCACTGATCCTGAAATTTTGTTTATTGTATTCGACACCACCTTCAATTGTCCTGTTTTCTTCAGGTTTTAAATCCGGATTGGCTCCAAAAGGCCCAAATAATTGGGATAGACTTGGCGCAATGTAGGATGTGCTATACGACCCCAAAAATTTCAAATAATCTTTTTCAAACTTTAAAGTGTACGACGGGTTGAAATTATACGTAAAATGACTTCCGTACTCACTGTGATTATTCATCCGTGCACCGGCATTTATATTCAATCCGAATTCAGACACCCAAACCATATTAGCATAAGGGTCTGTAATATTAAAATCGGTTTCCGCGCCTAAAGTAGCTTCATTTTTTATGTAATTGATTCCGATAATGGTGTAAAACTGATCACTAAAGTTGTATTTATTGAACAGATCTGCCACCAAACTATTGGCTTTATAGGCTATTGGAAAGTCTGAAAAAATCTCCCTGTCCACGGTATTGTATGCCGCATTCAAAGAAACGCTTCCATTTTTATAAGTGTATTTAGGAACAACAGCCACTCTTAGTTGTTCACTTACCGAACGATAATCATCATCCTGCAAAGGAAAGGAATTGTCAAAATCCGCTTTATATTTGTCATGATATCCCAACACCTTTAATGAAAAATGTTCAGAGAATTCATATCCCAGATTAATGTTGGTATTAATTCTGTTGAACGGATCGCTTTCATCGCCTTCAACTGCTGAAAGTCCGTCGGTAAATTGATTTCCAAATCCGGCAAGATAGGTGAATTTTCCCAAGGTTCCGTTGACCGACGCACGGTTTGAAAATTCAGCAAGTTTATAATCATCTTCTTCAGCCGATTGATTGGTTCCAAAACTGCTTTCAAAAACACCCGATATCTTGTCTTTTCCGGCCGCTTTTGTTTTGATATTGATCACAGCAGTAGCTGCGGCATTTCCGTAAAGTGTACTTGCTGCACCTTTTACAATCTCAATGGATTCAATTTGGGAAAGATCGACCAAACGCAAATCATAATCCCCGGCGATTTGTGAGGGGTCGCTCACCTGAATCCCATCAATAAGGACAAGCACTTGCCTGTTATTTCCCCCACGGACAAAATAAGAAAGGTTTTGCCCGGCATTACTTCGGCTTCCGTTAATTTCGATTCCACTTTTGGAATTGATAATTTCTGCCAACGATCGTCCTTGGTTTCGTTTTAATTCTTCTTCAGAAATATTGATAACCGTTTTACCCGAATTTTCCCGCTTTAGCTGAAATCGGGAATCGGACACTACAACAGCATCCAATGGAATACTTTCATCTTGTTCTGTGCTGTTGTTTTCTTGAGCAATCCCTAATGTGCATATACACCCGATTGCACAAATAGAAATAAATCTTTTGTTCATTTATGAAGTTTTAAAAAGGGAAAAAAGTATGAGTGTACCCATACGCAAACCTTTATCCCGAAAGTTTGACATTATTTTTGAATTCAGGCAGGTCTCCTGGCTTGCGTCTTGATGTTACCTTCCCGTCCGCTCATGACGAACAGTGGTTAAAAGAAGTGCATCAAGCATCCGCCGACGGCGGACTAAGCACACAGTTGCGGGAACAGCTACGGAATTACACCGTATTCCCTTTTCATCCAAATCTGCCAATAACAGATTTGAAAACCTTAAATTCGGCGTAAAAGTAAACATTTGGTTAAGACCAACCAAGAAAGGACAACTTAACTTCACAACGTAAAAAATACTTCGACACAAGCATCGGAGCATTTAAAATCTCACTTAGTGAGTAAAATTTGGTATTTTTGGAGTATGAGAACATTACAAGACATAAAAAACAAATTGAGTAGTCACAAAAGTAGATTGTTTAAAGACTACCCAATCAAATCATTGGCGATATTTGGTTCCTATTCACGCAGTGAACAAGAGAATTCCAGTGATTTGGATATTCTCGTGGAGTTTTCAGATAGAATCGGTATAAGGTTTATTGATTTAGCTGAAGAGTTGGAAAAAATTGTCGGATTCAAAGTCGATTTGGTTTCCAAAAAAGGAATCAAAGAGAAATATTTAAATTCAATCAACTCAGATTTAATATATGTCTAAGCGGGACACCATACTACTGTTAGATAATATGCTACAATCTGCATTAAAGATAAAACGATATACACAGGGACTTAGTTTTGATGATTTTTTATCCGATGAAAAAACGATTGACGCAGTTATCCGAAATTTTGAAATCATAGGGGAAGCTGCCAACAGAATTGACGCCGATTTCAGGGAGAAAAATCCAAAAATTGAATGGAATAGGATTCGAGGGTTTCGAAATAGAATTGTCCATGAATATTTTGGAATCGACCACGAAATCGTTTGGAGCATTATAGAAACATATTTAGACACGCTTATCAACTGGTTAAATATTGCCAATAATCAAAATGAAGAAGATGAAAATGGCTAGCACCAAGGATGCCCCCCATGAAGGGCTCCTTCATTGTTGCGCTCTCTATACCCTCTTTATTCATTAGGGTTAATTTTATTCCGAAAAAATATATCACACGTGAAAAAACTCATATTCTTATCCGTAATACTTCTTCTGGCTTGTAAAAAAGAAACCGGGGGAAAAAATACTGATGTAAAGGAAAATCAAACTGAAAAAGAAGTAAAAGCAACTTTGGTTCCTGTAACATATGCACAGGGTTTTTCGATCAGCAAACAAGGGAAAATAACAGTCATCAAAGTGAATTCTCCATGGGATAATGCTGATAAGACCTATGAATATGCTTTGATCAACAAGAAAGACATGAAAACCATAAGGATCGACGCCTCAAACTACGATGCAATCATCCCCACCCCGGTCGAAAGGTTTGTAGCCACTTCTACCACCCACATCCCCGCTGTGGAATCTTTAGGGATTGAAGATAAATTGGTTGGTTTTCCGGGTACGGATTATATTTCTTCAAAAAGTGTGAGAAAAGATGTGGAAAATGGTAATATACAAGAGCTCGGCTTGAATGAATCTGTCAATACGGAAGTGCTCATCGATCTTAAACCTGACTTAGTGATGGGATTCAGTATTGAGGCCGAAAACAAAACCTACAACACTATAGAACACGCCGGAATCCCTGTTGTGTATAACGGGGATTGGGTAGAGGACCATCCCTTGGGGAAAGCAGAATGGATCAAATTTTTTGGTGTTTTTTTCGATAAAGAAAAAGAAGCTGATTCTATTTTTAATGAGATTGTCACTTCCTACAACGCCGCCAAAGCATTGGCACAAGAAGCCGAAAATCGACCTACGGTTCTAAGCGGTTCTATGTTTGAAGATATTTGGTATGTCCCCACCGGGGAAAGTTGGGCTGCCCATTTCCTGAAAGATGCAGGTGCCGACTATTTATGGAAAGATACTTCTGGTAGTGGAAGTATCTCCCTCAACTTTGAAAGTGTTTTGGAAAAAGGCCAAAATGCCGAGTTTTGGATCGGTCCAGGACAGTATACTTCTTACAAGCAATTGAAAGAAACGAATCCGCATTACACCCGCTTTGATGCTTATAAAAACAAGAAAATTTATACTTACAGTCTTTCCACTGGGGCTACCGGAGGCTTATTGTATTATGAACTGGCTCCCAACCGCCCCGATATCGTATTAAAAGATATTATTCATATTTTGCATCCGGAAATACTGCCGACCTATGAGCCTGTCTTTTTTAAGCCTTTAAATCCTTGAAATCATTAAAAACATATCGTTTAGCATTCATTATCATCAGTGTTTTGCTGTTGTTTTGCTTTCTGCTGAACATCAGTTTGGGGTCGGTTTCCATCCCCATGAAAGAAATTATTCATACAGTCTTAGGGCAAGAAGTTGAAAAAGAATCCTGGAACTATATCATACTCCACTATCGAATTCCGAAGGCCATCACTGCAATTTTAACGGGTTGTAGCCTGTCTATAAGTGGATTACTCATGCAAACCCTTTTCAGAAATCCGCTTGCCGGACCTTTTGTTTTGGGAATCAGTTCCGGAGCCAGTCTGGGAGTTGCATTGTTTATCATGGGAGGTTCACTTCTCACGGGAGTTGCCGCTTCATTGATCGTTGGACAACTTTCCATAGCTATTGCAGCGACCTTAGGGAGTTTTGTTGTTTTATTGGCTATCGTTATCGTTGCTTCCAAGGTAAGGGACACTATGGCATTGCTCATTATCGGACTCATGTTTGGTAGCATTACGGCTGCAGTTGTGAGTGTGCTCTCTTATTTTACGAACAAAGAGAAATTACAACAATATATTTTCTGGTCTTTTGGGAACTTGGGGAATCTGAGTTGGGACCAGATCATATTACTCACTACTCTAGTCCTCGTCGGATTGATTCTGGCCGTTATCTCCATCAAATCGCTTAATTCCTTGCTCTTGGGTGAAAATTATGCGAGAAGTTTGGGTACCCACATCCAAAAATCCCGGTATTTAATTATTGTGGCTACCAGTATTTTGGCAGGAAGTGTGACTGCCTATGTCGGTCCTATTGCATTTATAGGATTGGCAGTACCTCATTTAACAAGGCAAATTTTCAATACCCCCAACCATCATGTCTTGGTTCCAGCCACAGCTATTTACGGAGGTATTTTGATGCTCATATGCGACACCATTGCCCAATTACCTGGCAGTGAACATTCACTACCCATCAATGCCATCACTTCCATTGTTGGAGCCCCTGTCGTGATTTGGCTTTTAGTAAGGAAACGAAAAATGGTATTCTAAAAATTTAAGTTATCAGTACAGATAAAAAACATACCGTATTAAAAGTTGAGGATTTAAGCATTGGCTACAAATCCAAGAAAAATGCTATTACTGTAGCCGAAAAGATTAGTTTTCAAATAGAAAAAGGAGAACTTGTGGCCATTGTCGGTGCCAACGGTATTGGGAAATCCACCTTGCTTCGTACGCTTGCCAATATACAACCATCACTTTCGGGGGGCATCACCCTTAATAAAAAACCGATCCAAACTTACAGTCCGCTGACATTAGCTACGGAAATCAGTGTGGTTTTAACTGAACATATCCCTGCAAAAAACCTGAATGTAGCTGAAGTTATTGCACTAGGTAGACAACCCTACACCAATTGGGTTGGAAAACTATCTGAAACCGATCAAGAAAAAGTAAGGGAGGTTATTGACCTAATGGACCTCGACTCCATGAAACATAAAAAATGTTTTGAGCTCAGCGACGGACAGTTACAAAAGGTGATGATCGCGAGAGCACTGGCACAAGACACTTCGCTGGTTATCCTGGACGAGCCCACTACACATTTGGATATCTATCACAAGGTTTCTGTGTTAAAACTGCTAAAGAAAATTGCGCATCAGACCCAAAAAGCGGTGCTTTTTTCAACACACGAAATAGATCTCGCCATACAATTGGCTGATAAAATATTGATCCTCCATCCGCAGGGTTCTGTCTTGGACAGTCCGGAAAACCTTATTAAAAATGACCGTTTTCAACACCTTTTCCCCAAAGGATTTGTGGAATTCGACACCCTTTCAGGTAGTTTTAAGGTCAAAAAAGACGATTAAGTCCAAAATCGAACAACAAGAATTGTTTTTGATCTAAACAAAAAATCAGTACGATTCTTTTATCTTTACAATTCGTTTAAGATTTAACCTTTCAACTCAATCAGGATAATGACCGACAATCTTCTTCTTATACTCATTGCTTTTGTTTGTGCCATTGCCGGGGTTTTCCTCGGAATTTACATTCAGCGATTAAAACACGGCTCTGTAAAAAGTACTGCTGAAGAACGTGAAAAACAACTGCAAAACACCATTACTTCATTAAAGGAAGAAGTGGAAAAAGAAGGCGTTCAGAAAGAAGAAATCAGAGAACAAAAAGAAGCTCTGGCGATACAACTTTCCCGAAAAGAAGTCGATTTTGACAACCTGCTTCAAAAAAACAAAGAGCAAAAAGAGGAAGTAGAAAAGCTTCAGGAAAAGTTCACAAAAGACTTCCAAATTCTCGCCAACAGGATTTTAGAGGAAAAATCAGAAAAATTTACCCTTCAGAATAAGGAAAACATCAAAAACATCCTAGATCCACTCCAGGAAAAGATACAGCATTTTGAAAAACGGGTAGAAAACTCTAACAAAGAGAGTATCAACCGTCATTCAGCACTTCAGGAACAACTTAAAAACCTCAAAGAACTAAACCAACAGATCACCAAAGAAGCGTCCAACCTTACCAAAGCCCTAAAAGGTGACACCAAAATGCAAGGGAATTGGGGCGAATTGGTCTTGGAACGAGTACTTGAAAAATCAGGTTTGGAGAAAGACAGCGAATATACCGTTCAAAACAGTTTTACCACAGACGACGGGAAACGCGTGCTCCCCGATGTAATTATTCACTTGCCGGACAACAAAAAAATGATTGTCGATTCAAAAGTATCATTGATCGCATACGAGCGCTATGTCAATGAAGAGGATGAAAACCTAAAACCGGCACTGCTGAAAGAGCATGTCAATTCGATAAAAAAACACGTAGATCAGCTTAGCGCAAAAAATTATCACGAACTCTATCAAATTGAAAGTCCGGATTTCGTTTTGTTGTTCATTCCACTTGAACCGGCTTTTGCCATGGCATTGCAACAAGAGCCTCAACTCTACAACACCGCTTTTGAAAAGAACATCGTTATCGTTACGCCTTCTACCCTATTGGCCACTTTGCGCACTATTGACAGCATGTGGCAAAACGATAAACAACATAAAAATGCGCTAGATATTGCCGTTCAAGCCGGAAGGTTGTACGATCAGTTTAAGAACCTGTTGGATGACTTCGAAAAAGTGGGAAAACAACTGCAAACCGTACAAAACACCTATACCTCATCCATGACCAAACTCACCGGAAGAGGGAATTTGCTCGGTAGGGTTGAAAAGCTCAAAAAGCTTGGAGCCAAAGCCAGTAAACAAATTGACCAAAAATGGCTCGATCGATCCTCTGACGAAGATATAGAAGAATAAATACTATTAAAAATTTGCACTAACCAACATGTCAAAAACAAAAGACACCAAAACAATATTTAAACCTGCATCGGCTTCGCGAGTTGAAATTTCAGAACTGATGCTTCCCTCCCATTCCAATTTCAGTGGGAAAATCCACGGAGGTTATATCTTATCCCTTTTAGACCAGATTGCATTTGCTTGTGCATCCAAGCATTCCGGTTCCTATTGCGTGACCGCTTCGGTTGACACGGTCGATTTCCTCAAGCCCATTGAAATTGGTGAACTAGTCACCATGAAAGCTTCCATCAACTTTGTCGGAAACACCTCTATGGTTGTTGGTATTCGTGTTGAAGCAGAAAACATCCAGAACGGAGCCGTAAAACATTGTAATTCCTCTTATATCACCATGGTCGCCAAAGATGACAAAGGTAAAAGCGTAAAAGTTCCCGGACTCGTATTGGAATCAAAAAACGATCTGAAACGTTTCTTTAAAAGTATCAAACGCATGGAATTGAAAAAAGAACGTCAAAAATATTCCAGTCAGCTAGACTACACAGTCGATCAAGTGATCCATGAATTGGAAGGTTATAATGTAAAGATTGATTTATAAATCGTTTATTTAAACGATATTTTATTATATCGTGTTTTAAGACGATATTTGCATATATCATACATTTATACGATATTTGAAAAATGACAAGTGTAATAACAGGAGATATTATCAAATCCAGAAATGTGGACAACCCTAACAAATGGCTTGTTCCTTTAAAAGGTTTATTAAAAAAAATAACCCCTACACAAAAGGCATGGGAAATTTTCAGGGGTGATAGCTTTCAGGTGGAAATCCCAGATCCGCGAGAAGCTTTTTTAGCAGCTGTCAGGATTAAATCCGTTATAAAATCAGTAAACGGACTGGATGTACGCATATCTATTGGTGTAGGAAAAAAGAGATACCGGTCTTTTAACATCTCTGAATCTACCGGAGAGGCTTTTATTTTTTCAGGAGAACAATTTGAACTCCTAAAGAAAGAAAAAATAAACCTGGCCATCAAAACCAAAAACCTTAAACTCAATGAAGAGCTCAACTTGTATTTCAGACTGATGTTGATTGCGATGGACAATTGGACGACCAATGCTGCTGAAATTGTAAACTTAAACATTGCAAACCCTGATTTTTCACAAAAAGAATTGGGAGAATTGATAGGAATCAAGCAAAATTCTGTCAGCGAACGACAGAAAAGGGCTTTTTTGGAAGATATATTCAGATTAGACAAGATGTACCGAAACAAAATAGAAATCCTTTAAAAACATTAACGACCTATGGAGCTATTCTTAAGACTTTTACTGGCACACCTACTGGGTGACTTTGTTTTTCAATCCAAAAAATGGGTAGCGGAAAAAGAAACTAAAAAACTAAAATCCCCTAAACTATACCTTCACGTATTACTCCACACCATTTTAGCCTTTCTTTTTGTTTGGGATTTGAATTTATGGTATGTTCCGTTGATCATCGGAGCTTCACATTTGATAATCGATGCAGCAAAACTCATCATCCAAACCGATAAAACCCGTAGGATTCTCTTTTTTTCAGATCAGCTATTGCATATCGCGGTCATTTTTCTGATATGTTTTTTCAACGGTAATCTTGATTTATCATTTCAAGCGGATAAAAACACATTATTACTCATTACAGCCATTATTTTTCTCACCGAGCCCACTTCTATTTTCATTAAAACGCTTATTTCCGTTTACACCCCAAAAACCGAAATGGACAAAGGGGATTCCCTGGAAAATGCCGGAAAATATATCGGGATGCTCGAAAGGCTTTTGGTATTCGCTTTTATCATCACCGAACATTGGGAAGGTGTGGGATTTTTAATTGCCGCCAAATCTATTTTCAGATTTAGTGACCTCACCGAAGCCAAAGACCGAAAACTCACCGAGTATATTTTGATAGGAACACTTCTCAGCTTCGGGATTGCTATTGTGTGTTCGCTTTTGTTCCTCCACTACAGCTTTCAATAATCCGCGGTTGTAGCCTTTTCAATATGGACATCATCAAGTCCATTACTGTCCCTGATTGTAATCTCTTCTGATTTACGAAGTTGTAATATCGGTGCTTTTTCCGCTTTTTGGGCTTCGATATTTAGCAATTCAGCTCCTCTAACATCATCAAGAATGATCGCAGTTCTCGTTTCTTCCCCCAGAAAATGAATGTTGATGTTGCTCATCTCAATATTCTTTACATGCCTGACAAAAAACCCATAAGCAGGCATTACCCCAAATTTTGCGGGTTCAGGATAGGAATCTATATATTCCGGAACTACTTTTTGAATCTGGGTTTTAGCAGAATCCAAAGGTTTATACCAAATATTAATATCCCGCAAACTCACATCTTCAATATCATGACCGGGAATACCACTAATGATGCTCGAAAAATGAGAATCTGCATTATAAACATTGACATTACTAATCTGAACCCTTCGTAAATGCCCCACCGGAGTATCTTCCGGCCCTCGCATACGCGCTCCTAACCGCAAAAAGAAAGGAGAGTTGGTAATATCCCGCATGCATATATTGATAATGGTGACATCTTCCAAATGTCCGCCATCAACAGTTTCAAGGGCAAGTCCCCGTGAACGATCGAAAACACAATTGGAAATGGTGATATTCTTAAACCCTCCGTTGGATTCCGTTCCGAGTTTTATTCTTCCCGTAGGCGCTTCTTGGTCCGGCACCAAATGACCTTCATTTTTTCGAAATGTCCCATCAACAAGCGAACCCACATCATAACCCGAAACCTGACAATTGGTTATGATCACATTTTCGGTAAGTCTGGCATAGCCCAATGCATAAGAGCTTTTCAACACAATCGCATCATCGTTGGGGGAATTGACCGTACAATTGGATATCCGCACATTTTTACAGCAGTCTATATCCATCCCGTCACGGTTTGTATCTATTTTCAGGTTGTCGATGGTTAAATTGTCCACCCCGGTTGCAAGAATCCCAAAATGACCGCCTTTAACAATCGTAAAATCCTTTAGGATCACGTTTTTACACAATTTTAATGCAATCGCTTTATTGGCTCCACCATCCCACATATAAGGTCCGGCCGGGATGCCTTTAGCCTCCCAGTTTTCTGATCGGTAAAAACCACGGCTCAGTCCCTCTCCAAGAATTATCCCTGGTCCTACGATGGAAACATCAGTAAGGTTTTCTCCCCAAATCAGGCTATTTCTCCAATAACTATGTCCGTAATCCTGATATTTATTCCCTGCGCCTTTCCCTGGTTCGTCATAACGTCCTCCTGCAGAAGCATCTGCTGCCAACAACACACTCCCCTGGTCGAGATAGAGCCGAATATTGCTTTTCAAGCGAATGGAATAACTCAAAAATGTCCCCGCAGGAAAGAAAACCGTTCCTCCCCCAGCTTCAGATGCAGCTTCAATCGCTTTGTTAATAGCTTCAGTCGCCAATGTTTTCCCATCGCCAACAGCTCCGTATTCCCTAATATCAAAACAACCTGGAGGCTGAGCCGTAATCGGACTAACACTCATCAGGAAAACAATTCCCAAAAAAACTTTTAGTAGTTTCAATTTCATCATTTATATAGCATAATTCTAGTATATCAATTTAAAAAAGACCTGTGTTCCTTTCAAATGTAAGTGTTTTTATAATTTCACACTATCCTGTGCTATACTGAGTTTTTCTGAAAAGCGTTTTTCCGAAAACAAAACCCACAAAAAAAGCTGCCGAATATCAAATCCAACAGCTTTTTATATGGTATACACTTTGTAAGTTTTATTTACTCAAGTACATTTTTCTTCGGTGGTACAGTTCGTAAAACTGATCGTCTTTCAAACTGTCGATAAACAGGATGCTTTCCCCTGTACTCTTCATTTCAGGTCCCAAGTTTTTATTCACATTCGGGAATTTATTGAAAGAGAACACCGGTTGTTTAATAGCATATCCTTCTAATTTCGGTTTAAAATCAAAGTCCTTGATCTTTTTCTCGCCCAACATCACTTTGGTAGCATAGTTCACATAGGGCTCCTTATATGCTTTTGCAATAAAAGGAACGGTTCGTGAAGCTCTCGGGTTAGCCTCGATGATATATACCTTATCATCTTTTATGGCAAATTGAATGTTGATCAATCCTACCGTATTCAATGCCAAAGCAATCTTTTCTGTATGATCTTTTATCTGCTGAAGTACCAAATCCCCTAAATTGAAGGCCGGTAAAGTTGCATTTGAATCCCCTGAGTGGATTCCGCAGGGCTCAATATGCTCCATGATTCCGATGATATAAATATCTTCGCCATCGCAAATCGCATCAGCTTCCGCCTCAATAGCTCCGTCGAGATAGTGGTCCAGCAGCAATTTGTTGTTTGGTATCTTCCTTAACAAATCAACCACATGCTCCTCCAGTTCTTTTTTATTGATAACAATCTTCATTCCTTGTCCTCCCAACACATAAGAAGGCCTTACGAGGATAGGGAAATCAAGTTCGTCTGCCAAGGCAAGTGCCTCATCAGCAGTTTCAGCCACTCCAAATTCAGGATAAGGAATATTGTTTTCCTGTAACAGTTTTGAGAAACTACCTCTGTCTTCAGCTAAATCCAAGGATTCAAAGCTTGTCCCTATGATCTTGATTCCGTATTTATCGAGTTTTTCGGCCAGTTTCAATGCCGTTTGCCCACCGAGCTGAACAATAACCCCTTCCGGTTTTTCATGGCGGATAATATCGTAGATGTGTTCCCAGAAAACAGGTTCGAAATACAGCTTGTCTGCCGTATCAAAATCCGTAGAAACCGTTTCCGGGTTACAGTTGATCATAATGGTTTCGTAGCCACACTCAGCAGAAGCCAGCACCCCATGCACACAACAATAATCAAACTCGATTCCTTGTCCGATCCTGTTCGGTCCCGAACCAAGGACTACAATCTTTTTCTTATCGGTGACCACACTTTCGTTATCAGAGAATTGTCTTCCGTCGGCCGTTTCAACAACATCTTCAAAAGTGGAATAATAATACGGTGTTTCTGCTTTAAATTCTGCCGCACAAGTATCAACTAACTTATAAATTCGGTTGATTCCCAGCTCTTCCCTTTTGTTATAGACTTCACTCTCCCAACATTCCAACATATGGGCGATTTGCCTGTCGGCAAAGCCTTTTTGTTTAGCCTCAAGAAGCATCCTTTTTGGCAAAGTTTCTATAGTATGTGTAGAAATTTCCTTTTCGAGATAGTGCAATTCTTCATATTGTTTCAAGAACCACATATCAATCTTTGTGATTTCATGGATTCTACTCAACGGGATTCCCATTTGAATAGCGTCGTAAATCACAAAAACGCGATCCCAACTCGGATTTGTCAATTTCTCGATAATGACATCATAATCTTTATACCCTTTTCCGTCGGCTCCAAGTCCGTTTCGCTTTATCTCCAGCGATTGTGCAGCTTTGTGAAGCGCTTCCTGGAAAGAACGTCCGATTCCCATCACCTCTCCAACACTCTTCATCTGCAAACCTAGGGTGCGGTCTGAACCTTCAAATTTATCGAAGTTCCATCTTGGTATTTTCACGATCACATAGTCCAAAGTAGGCTCAAACAAGGCCGAAGTTGATTTTGTGATCTGGTTTTCCAATTCGTCTAAGGTATAACCAATGGCCAATTTACTCGCGATTTTAGCAATAGGGTAACCTGTTGCTTTTGAAGCCAATGCCGAAGACCTCGAAACACGAGGATTGATCTCAATGGCAATAATATCCTCCTTTTCGTCCGGACTCACAGCAAACTGTACGTTACAACCTCCGGCAAAATCCCCGATACTGCGCATCATTTTGATAGCCATATCCCTCATTCTCTGGAAAGTCCTATCAGATAAGGTCATAGCCGGAGCAACTGTGATCGAGTCTCCGGTATGGATTCCCATCGGGTCCATGTTTTCAATGGTACAGATGATAACTACATTATCATTATCGTCTCGAAGCAGCTCCAATTCATATTCCTTCCACCCCATCAAGGCTTTGTCGATCATCACCTCGTGAATAGGAGAAACCTCCAAGCCCCTGCTCAACATCTCGTCAAAATCTTTAGGATCATACACTATTGATGCTCCTGCTCCTCCCAATGTATAGGAAGCCCTGATCACCAAAGGAAAACCAAACTCTTGTGCTATTTCTTTTCCTTGCAGGAAAGAAGTAGCCGTAGCCTGTGGCGCCATGGGCACATCAATTTTTTCCATCAACTCACGAAACTTCTCCCTGTCTTCTGTAATGTTTATAGCATCAATATCAACCCCTATGATCTCCACTCCAAAATCTTCCCATATTCCTTTTTCATCAGCCTCAATACACAAGTTCAAGGCTGTTTGCCCTCCCATAGTAGGCAAAACAGCATCAATATTCTTATGTTTTTCAAGAATTTCTATCAGTGATTTAGTGGTAAGTGGTTTTAAATATACATGATCGGACATGGAAGGGTCTGTCATGATCGTTGCCGGATTACTATTGATCAGCACAGTTTCAATTCCATCCTCTCTCAATGATCGAAGCGATTGTGATCCTGAATAATCAAACTCACATGCTTGCCCGATTATAATAGGTCCCGAACCTATTATAAGTATACATTTAAGGTCTTTTCTTTTTGGCATTTTTTAATAAAGTGTTGAATAAATATAAAGTATTGTTCAGATATAAAAAAAGGTGTTACTTTAAAAGCAACACCTCTATATTTTAATGATTTGAATATCATTATTTTTTATGTCTCGGTTCTGAAGAAACAGATAATCTTTTTCTACCTTTTGCTCTTCTGCTAGCAAGCACCTTTCTACCGTTCACAGTAGCCATTCTTTCTCTGAAACCGTGCTTATTTCTTCTTTTTCTCTTTGATGGTTGAAACGTTCTTTTCATTATAAAATATCTTTATCTTCTTTGGTAATTCTATCTTTTTTAATGGCTTGCAATATCCTCACAAAAGCTGGGCGCAAATATACAAAGACTTTTCACATTGACAAATACCTTTTTAAAAATATTTTTATTTGTTTTTATTACCTTTCCTCATGTGAAAAATTAAAATTTGTAATCAAAAAATACTAATTTTAATTTCACTTTGGGAAAGTCCATATATTTTTTTCATTGCAAGAATATATAATTTTCAACGAAAAAATTTTATGTACTTTTGCCCAGCAAAAGAAATACCTATATATGTTCAACAAAAATATAAAATTAGTCATTGCCGGTTTAATCATTGCCTATGCCGTTTATCAATTTATTGAAGGTAACATAGGAAATGGGATTTCCCTTGTACTGCTGTCGCTTATTTTCATTTTCCTGTATTTTAGGAATGAAATGATTTTGCTGGCATTTTTAAGAATGCGAAAACAAGATTTTGAAGGAACAGGGAAATGGTTGAGCAAGATCAAAAATCCGCAGAGCGCATTGACCGTTAAACAGCAAGGATATTACAACTACCTGAAAGGCATTATGTCTTCTCAAACCAACCTGACCGAAGCTGAAAAATATTTCAAAAAGGCTATCAAGCTTGGACTTTCTATGGACTATGACCTTGCCATGGCTAAATTGAGCCTTGCCGGTATCGCTATGCAAAAACGCCGAAAAAGAGAAGCGACCATGTTGCTGAATGAGGCCAAAAAACTGGATAAACAAAAGATGTTGAAAGATCAGATCAAAATGATGCAACAACAGATGAAAAAAATATAAGGCCGAAGAATTTCTCCCTCGGCCTTTGCTTTTCCTTTTTTTCTTTCAATTCTATATTATTTCACAAGAGGATAATATCCTTCTTTTGGAATTTCTATATAATATTTCTTTCGGGAACTATTGTTTAGGTGGGCATCCCTAAGCCAAGGATTGTGGATTTTCAATATTTTATAGTTGACACCAAATTGCTTTGCAAACTTAGGAAAATTACTCACAGCAGTATCTACCTCAACTTCGTTGACAGGAATATGTTTATATAAATCTTCCTGATCAAAATTAAAACCGTAATCTTTAGGATGAGAAAGGATTTCCTTTAGTGCCAAAATCCTAAACACATAACGTCCGGTTTCTTCCCCTAATAAAACATCATAATAATCATCCACCTCCTGGCGATCCAATTGTTTTGCCATTCCGTATTGACCTGCATTGTATGCCGCTGCTGCCATAGTCCACGAACCAAAGCGTTCTTTTGCTTTCTTTAAATAGGCACAAGCTACTTCCGTAGATTTTTGAATGTGGTAGCGCTCGTCTACATTGTCGTTCACTTCCAATCCATATTCACGAGCTGTCCCTTTCATTAACTGCCAAAAACCCGTTGCTCCGGCCGGAGAAACTGCCTGTGTCAACCCACTTTCTATCACAGCCAGGTATTTAAAGTCTTCCGGCACTCCTTGATATCTCAAAATAGGCTCGATTATCGGGAAATATTTATTAGCCCTTTTTATGAGTAATAACCCGTTAGACTGCCAATAGGTATTTACCAAGAGTTCTCTATCGAGCCTCTCTTTTACATCCGGATCTTCAACAGGTACCCGTTCACCTGCAAAATCTATGTTTTTAGGGGTTTTTATCGCGTAGACATTATAATCGTTCACCAAGCTAAGGCTATCCTTGTCTTTGGATTTATATGTCTCGTTATCAAGTGATGGTGTTGTCTGTACCGCATTTATAAATACAGCAGAAACAATTGCAACTCCAACTACTACTAGTATATTTTTAATATCCCTCATTTAATAAATTAATTAATGTATTGATATTGAATTTTAAAATCGAAAACGCACACAATGCATTTTCTTTTGCCCCACGATTCTTCGATAGTTAGTTAGTTTTCAGAACCGTAGATTTATTTTTCATCTTTTTCAGGATGATTTTGCACCAAAGATACAAATTTTGATTTACGATTTTTCCGTGATCAACGATGGTAAATTCTCGTTAAACCATTTAAATTTATTGATAATCATAACATGGGTCCCTCCTTTTACCACGATGCAATCTTTTATATGGCTAAGCGAAAAAACCCTATCCTTCTCCCCATGAATATGAATGGTATTAGCGACAGGAACCTCTTGTTCCCAGTTTATGATATTGTCGATTGCCCAGTCGAGGTAATATTTATTTCTCACCGACAAATATTTTTCATATAAATGCACCCGTTTTACCGCCTTTTCCCCAAAAGCATACTTGGTCAGGAGTTCAATATTGTTCACAATCTGCGTAGGTAGTAGTTTATGTGCCTTGGTGTATTTTGCAAAAATCATACGTTTTGGCAATTCCTTATTGCTCTTAACACTGGAAATAATAATTAATTTCCTTACGGAAATGATTTTTGCCATTTCCTGTACCATTATTCCTCCGAAAGAAACCCCAACCAGCACCGGGTTTTTATGCACTATCTTTTCGGTCATTCGCTTAGCATAGGCCTGTAATGATTCTTCTTTCTTAGGAATAATCCACTTCAAATAGTGTGTTTTAAACATTTCTTCAGACAGCTCGATGTGCTCAAAAATAGAGGGGTTTGCTGCCATTCCCGGCATGAAGTAAACATGTATTAATTCATCTTTCATATATATTAATAGTTGAAAAATAAATGATTAGCTATTTTTTTTCTTATCTTTGCACTGCTAAGGTATAGAATTCTTCATCAATATAATTAACTACCAAAATTAATTAAACCAAATTTTACCTCTTATATTCTTAAGAAAGAATCTTTTTTTAAGAAATGGATGTGATTTTTGGCAATGAGATTAAAATGATATTTTAAACCCTCAATATAATGAATGAAGTAGTAATTAATGACAATGAGTTTTTGCGTCAATTTGAAACGAGAGTTGATGGTAAATTAGCAAAAATCGAGTATGCTTCTCAAGAACGAAAAGTTTTTTTAACAAAACTTGTTATCCCTGAAGAGGTTACAGATCCGGAATTCAAAGACGAATTCATCAAAACAGTATTGAAACATATTCAAGAGAAGAAATTGAGTGTTGTTCCCACCAGCCCACAAATAGCCGGTTTCCTTAGAAAACATAAAGAGTACAAGGATATGCTTCCTGTAGGAATACGAATTTGACAAGGAACTGTATTGTCAAACGGAAAACTGAGTTCTTCAAAAAAACAATCACTTGCCGTCCCAATCTTTTTGGGATTGGCAGTTATACTTTATCCTTTTTTTATGAACTTGTTTGAACTTTTTTGATTGAAACGAAAAAGTTCAAACGAATTAGATATTACACAAGTGCTTCTTTTTCCACAACTTTGAAGCGTACCAGCCCATCATCGTCAATCTCGGTAAGTTTGATCTTATGCAGGGTATTGACCAAGTCCGGATTCCAAGGCGCTTTTACTTTTACATAATTTTCGGTAAATCCGTGGATGTAGCCCTCTTTGTTTTCGCCTTCAAACAACACTGTTCTTTGCGTTCCAATCTGACTTTCATAAAAAGCACGTCTTTTTTTAGCTGAAAGCCCTCGTAACATTTTACTTCGTTTGGCTCTCACATGTTTAGGAACAACATCCTCCATTTCGGCAGCTAGGGTGTTATCTCTTTCTGAATAGGTAAAAACATGCAGATAGGAAATATCAAGTTCGTTTAAGAAATTATAGGTTTCCAGAAAATGTTCATCTGTTTCTCCAGGAAAACCAACGATCACATCCACACCAATACATGCATGCGGCATGGTTTCTTTGATCTGTTTTACGCGATCTACATACAATTCACGCTTGTACCGACGGCGCATCAATCCAAGGATATGATTGCTTCCGCTTTGCAAAGGCACATGGAAATGCGGCACAAAGGTTCGACTTTGCGAAACAAAATCAATGGTTTCGTTTTTAAGTAAATTTGGTTCTATGGATGAAATCCGAAGGCGTTCTATTCCCTCCACTCCATCCAAGGTCGTCACCAGTTCGTAAAACGTATGTTCGTGTTTTTTGTTTCCGAATTCCCCTTTACCATAATCCCCGATATTTACCCCGGTAAGCACAATTTCTTTGATGCCTTGCTCAGAGATTTCTTTAGCGTTTTTCAACACGTTTTCAAGCGTATCACTCCTTGATATCCCACGGGCAAGCGGAATGGTACAATAGGTACATTTGTAGTCACAGCCGTCCTGTACTTTCAAGAAAGCTCGGGTACGATCACCAATGGAATAGCTTCCTACATAAAAATCAGCATCTTCAATCTCGCAGCTGTGTACCTCACCAAAATCATTTTTGGAAAGGTCGTTGATATAATCGGTTATTTTGAATTTTTCCGTTGCTCCCAATACCAAATCAACACCATCTACGTCTGCCAATTCTTCGGGCTTCAGCTGTGCATAACAGCCAATCGCGGCTACAAAAGCATTCGGATTTACCTTTTGTGCTTGTTTGACTATGGTTTTAAAGCGTTTATCGGCATTTTCGGTAACAGAACAAGTGTTAATCACATAAATATCGGCCTCTTCAGAAAACTCCACACGATCAAAGCCTTCGTTCGTAAAGCCTCTCGCTATGGTGGAAGTTTCAGAGAAATTCAATTTACATCCCAGCGTATAAAATGCTACTTTTTTCCTTTCGGTTACCAAATCGCTATTCCTTAATGATTTTTGAGGGCACAAAATTACAGCATATTCATTAAGTTTAAAGGATTTAGGGGATATTTTTTTCAATTTCTGCTATGAATCAACATTTTAACACAGTGGCGTTATTCAAACTTTAGCCTTTAGTATCTATCTGGTATTAATGTGTTTTTAATATTAAATACGCTATATACACGCTATAAATACGCCATAAATATAACTTTGATCTATGTTTGACCAGCCCTTGACCCATTCTAAAGTAGCTATACAGCTTATTCAATCTAAGCGTTTTTTTATTATTCCTTCCGGATTATGACAAATAGCTATATGCCCAAACCCTCCATTATTGTATTAAATTGTATATTAGCCCTCAATGGAAAAAAATCAAATAAATACGCTTAAAACATTACTGTCTACCCCAAAAAAGATAGTGATTATTCCACATAAAAATCCCGATGGCGATGCCATTGGTTCATGCTTAGGCTTATATCATTACCTGAAACAATACGGGCACAAGTTGAGTATTGTTGCTCCCAACGACTATCCCGATTTTTTGAAATGGATGCCGGGGGAAGACAACATCCTTAAATATGAGTATCAAACGGAAACGGCTACCCGGAAAATCAAAGAAGCAGAAATTATTTTTACATTGGATTTTAATTCCCTGAGCAGAATTGATGATGTGGCTACTGTCTTAGAATCCTTTGAAGGGGATTATGTGATGATAGATCATCATCAAGCACCCGATGGTTATGCCCGTTTTACTTATTCTGACACGAGCATGAGCAGCACCTGTGAAATGGTTTATAATTTCATCGCTTTTATGGGTGATACTGATAAAATATCAAAAGAAATTGCGACTTGTCTTTATACCGGAATCATGACCGATACGGGCTCGTTTCGGTTTCCGTCAACTACCAGTGCGACACACCGAATTGCAGCTGAGTTGATCGATAAAGGAGCGGAAAACACCCAAATTCACAATGCCATTTTTGACAGTAATTCCGTAGAAAAGCTTCATTTATTGGGTTGTGCTTTAAAAAATTTAGTGGAATTACCCGATTATCACACGGTCTACATCGCGCTTTCCAAAGAAGAACTGGAGCAGTTCAACTATAAAAAAGGTGATACAGAAGGCTTTGTAAACTACGGACTCTCCTTAAAAGGTGTTATATTCGCTGTGATTTTCATTGAAAGTGCCCAGGATGATATTATCAAGATATCGTTGCGCTCCAAAGGTGATTTCTCGGTCAACGAATTTGCCCGGAAGCATTTTAACGGTGGCGGGCATATAAACGCTGCCGGGGGAAGAAGTGAGTTTTCTTTGGAAGAAACAACTCAACGTTTTGAACAATTAGTAAAAGAATACAAAGACCAATTATCATGAAGAAGCCCATTTCTGCCATTCTTTTAGCCTTCATATTTTTGATAGCGTGCAAACAACCTGAAGCGCGACACCCGGTGAGTGTAAAATCAGGATCTTTTATGAGGGAATCTATCGAAAGGAATAAAAGTTTGCTCGATTATGAAGAAGCGCTTATCGACAGCATTATCGCTAGGGATACCATCAATAAATATCACGCCTCGTCAAACGGCTATTGGTATTATTACAACGTAAAGGATTCTACATTTCCGTACCAACCTAAAAAAGGCGATCTGGTAATGATCAATTACGATATTCGCACATTGACAAACGACACCATATATTCAAGCAATGAAATTGGCAATATTGATTTCAAAGTAGATCAGGAAGATTATTTCCCGGGCTTGCGAACGGCGGTAAAACTCATGAGAAAAGGTGAAAAAGCTACGTTTTTGTTTCCCTCGTCTTTAGCATACGGATATCATGGAGACGATAAAAAGATCGGTACAAACCAACCTGTCATCAGCACTATATCCTTACTTGACATAAAAGAAAAAGCAACAGATAGTATCAATAATTAAACAACACATTTTTAAATTTCAACGTATGAAACCCTCACAGAGGGATTTAATATGGCCAGGGTAATCGCTTCAATAAAAGGAAATGAATAAATCAAATTTTTTTTAGTGGCAGTGATTATTTGGCTAAATATTTAATAATATTCAAAATAAAATATTTAACCTAAAATTATTTATATGAAAAAGTTAAGTTTTCTCTTAATCATAGCCTTTGTACTTAGCGCCTGCTCCAGTTCAAAATATTCTGAATTGGGTGATGGGCTTTATGCAGACATACAAACCACAAAAGGTGATATGGTCGTAGCTCTTTACTACAACCATACCCCTGTTACCGTAGCCAATTTTGTAAGCCTTGCCGAAGGCACCAACACCTATGTGAGCGATTCCCTCAAGGGAAAACTGTATTACGATGGCGTTATATTCCACCGGGTGATCAAAGATTTTATGATACAAGGTGGTGATCCCAGTGGCACCGGAGAAGGTGGCCCCGGATATCGATTCAAGGACGAATTTGTTGACAGTCTAAAACACGACAAAAAAGGAATACTCTCTATGGCCAATGCCGGTCCGGCAACCAACGGTAGTCAGTTTTTTATTACCCAAAAACCTACTCCTTTCCTAGATGGAAGACATACTGTTTATGGAGAAGTTGTTATTGGATTGGAAGTTGTAGACACTATTGCCAATGTAGAAACCACGGGGGATACAAAGAATCCGAAAAACAGACCTCTGGAAGATGTTGTGATCAATCATATCGAGATCATCAGAAAAGGAGATGATGCCAAGAATTTTGACGCAGTAAAAACTTTCAACGATTATTTTGCTGAAGAAGCAGCAAGACAGGAAGCTATTGAAACGGCTAAAAATGAAATTTCAGCAGAATTTGATACCCAAAAAGAAAAAGCTGAAGAAACCAACTCCGGGCTCCAGTATCTCGTATTGATAAAAGGAGACGGCAACAAACCAAAAGTCGGGCAGACCGTATTGGTAAATTATACTGGTTATTTTGAAGACGGAAGCATTTTTGATACCAGCGAACTTAGTATTGCTGAAAAATTTGGGAATGTAAATCCTACTAAAATTCAACGTGATTTATACCGTCCTTCCCCAATGCAAATCAGTCCGGATGCTACTATCATTCCAGGATTTAAAGAAGGCTTGATGATGATGGAGGTCGGAGAAAAAACCCGTCTGTTCATTCCTTCCTATTTAGCGTATGGAGAGGCAGGATACGGACCTATCGCACCTAACACCAACTTAGTCTTCGATTTGGAAATCCTCGAAATTCAGGAATAAATAACATATTTTATAATCGAAAAAGGCTGTTGATTTTACTTCAACAGCCTTTTTGTTTTTCTGATATTCTGTGTTTTCCCTTAATCTTTTACAGGAATCTCTTTCAGTATTGCTTTTAAGAACTTCCAGAATTTCTGTACGGAAGCAATGTTTGCTCTTTCATCGGGTGAATGCGCTCCTTTGATGGTCGGTCCAAAACTTATCATATCCATTTCCGGGTAGTTCTGTCCCAAAATACCACACTCCAGTCCGGCATGACAAGCCACTACTTTTGCAGTTTCGTTGAACAATTCTTGATATTTTTCGTTTAAAACTTTTAAAATAGGACTCTCTACATTGGGTTTCCACCCGGGATATTCCCCGCTTAACTGTACTTCACAACCACAAAGTTCGAAGGCCGACCTCAATCCATTAGCAAGGTCTATCTTTGAAGACTCCACCGACGATCGTGTTAAGCACAACACTTTGATCTTCCCACCCATAATCTTAACCCGGGCAATATTATTAGACGTTTGTACCAAATCCTCCATATCCGGACTCATCGCATATACTCCATTGTGTGCTGCATACAAAGCCTTGGTAATCCCTTCCTGAACACCTATTCCCATCACCTTTTCAGGAATATCCGTCACCTCTGCCATAATCATCAGCGAGGGTTCCATGGTTTTGTATTCCTTTTTAATAACAGTAGCTAGTTGGTTAAACTCCAAGGCAAAAGCATCGTGATGTATTTTATCCACCACCACAATGGCTTCACTCTCCCTCGGGATCGCGTTTCGGAGTCCGCCACCGTCTATTTTTGATATACGAAGCCCAAAGTTTTCGAATCCATCAAACAATAAACGGTTCATTATTTTATTGGCATTCCCAAAACCTCTATGGATATCCATCCCGCTATGTCCGCCTTGTAATCCTTTTACCGATATTTTATAGGCCATGACATTTCCGGGAGTTTTTTCTTCTCTATATTCCCGTACCGCTGAAATATCAATCCCTCCTGCGCAACCTATATCTATTTCGTCATCTTCTTCTGTGTCCAAATTCAAAAGGATATCACCGGACAACAGTCCGCCTTTAAGTCCTTTTGCTCCGGTCATTCCCGTTTCTTCATCAATAGTGAACAAAGCTTCAATCGTCGGATGTGGAATATCACTACTTTCCAAAATCGCCATAATGGCCGCTACCCCTAGTCCGTTATCGGCTCCAAGTGTAGTTCCTTTAGCCTTTACCCAGCCACCTTCCACATACATTTCGATTCCCTGGGTACTGAAACTAAAAACAGTATCGTTGTTTTTTTGGTGCACCATATCGAGATGCGACTGCAAAACCACTGTTTTTCTGTTTTCCATTCCCGGACTGGCCGGTTTTTTTATGATAACGTTCCCAACCTCGTCCTTAAAAGTTTCCAAATTGAGTTTTTTACCAAAATCCAACATAAAAGCAATGACTTGCTCTTCTTTTTTTGAAGGTCTTGGCACTGCGTTTAAATCGGAAAACTTTTCCCAGACTTTTTGAGGTTCCAGGGCTCTTATTTCTGAATTTATCATTTGCTGCTTAGGTTTCCGCAAAAATAAGAATTGAATTTATATTTAAGTTGTTGTATTAACCAAAGTTAGCATAAGCTTAAAATTTGAACTGTTTTGTCCTAAATAAATTTTTACATGTTCTTTTTTGCATCGCCCAAAAAAGAACCAAAAAAGTCTAGGCTGACGATAAAAACATAAGAAAATACTACGGAATCCCCAGCCACACCTGCCTGCCGGCAGGCAGGGATAAAAAGAACTCACTCCGCCTTAGGGCGGAACTCAAACAGATTTTTATCTTCTTGCCACCGCTGCTTCCTTGATTTTCAATGTTTTTATCGTAGGCCGGAACCAAACCCAAAAACCTTGGAATTTAGTCTAAGCCTCGGCAGACTCAGTAAATTTCATAAATTAAACACAAATGTTTGGACGCTATTGAAATTTGAACATTTTCCTTTCTGAAAAAAACTCATCGCTTTTTTATTACCTTTACCTTTCAACTTAATCTTATTTTTAGATTTCATGTCCAAACGGTTAAAAACTGTCTTAGCCTTATCCATTATCCCCCAAGTCATTCTTGTTAAATGGTTGGCCAATTATCCGGAGTTTATAGAAAACTACTACAGTAATCACTTGTATGTCTTTATTTCCAAAGGGTTCAGGTATGTTTTTGGGTGGATTCCTTTTTCTGTTGGCGATCTTTTATATACCGTTCTTTTGGTACTTATCATCCGTTTTTTGATTCTGAAAGGGCGTTTATTTTTTGATAGTACCCGATGGTTTTTCAGGGAAGTTCTTATAGTCGTTTCTTTCGCTTATTTTGTGTTTCATTTGTTTTGGGGTTTTAATTATTACCGCTTGCCTATTCATGAAAAAATGGACTTGTCGAACAATTATTCCACGGAAGAACTTTTTGATTTTACTGAACAGCTTATTGAAAAAAGCAACTCCATCCACCGTCAACTCACAGAAAACGATACGGTGATGGTCAAAATACCTTACAGCAAATCAGAAATCTACAAAATGACCTCTTCCGGATATGAAAACCTTGCCAAGGAAATTCCGTACCTCAACTATTCCCCGAGAAGTATCAAAACCTCGCTTTATAGTACGGCGCTTACCTATATGGGTTATAGTGGTTACCTCAATCCTTTTACTAATGAAGCACAGGTAAACGGCTTGCAGATCGATTTCAAATATCCTACCGTAAGTTGCCACGAAGAAGCCCATCAATTGGGGTATTCAGCTGAAAACGAAGCCAATTTTATCGCTTTTTTGGCTGCAACTGCAAACGACGACCTCTATTTTCAATATTCGGGCTATATCTATGTACTCCGTTATTGTTTAGGAGAAACCAAAAGAAGGGATCCTGAAAAATTTGAAGAGTTTAATTGTCTGCTGAATTCCGGAATTATTAAAAACTATATAGAAGTAGCCAATTTTTGGCGCAGGCATAAAACACAGGCAGAGCCTGTGTTTAAAAACACCTTCAATTCTTTTCTAAAAGCAAATAATCAAAAAGAAGGTATCAAAAGTTACAGTTATGTAGTCGCTCTGCTTATAAATTATTATAAAGGTAAAAATTTATAGATGAAGTGTTAAAACCATAATTGTCTGTTAAAAAAATATTACTTTACCTATCATAACTCATTCAATTAATATGAAATGCCCATGATCAATTTTCAAATATCATCACAAATTATAATTTGGGCATTCCACCTGCCTTCCGGAAGGCAGGTCAGACCATTAAAAAAAATAAATATTAACAGATGAAATTAAAACTATGCTTGATTGCACTGTTTGGGTGTTGCTTATCAATATTTTCGCAAGAATACTTCCCAAAAAATGACGGTGTAAAATCTAAAAATTCCAATTACACAGCATTTAAAAATGCTACGATCTATGTCTCCCCGACAAAAACCATTAAAAGCGGAACCCTTATCGTTCAAAACGGAAAGGTTCATGCTGTCGGAACATCGGTTGCTATTCCTGAAAACAGCGTTGAAATTGATCTGGATGGAAAATACATTTATCCATCCTTTATTGATATTTACTCTGATTTTGGTATTGAAAAGCCCAAACCGGAACCAAGAGGAAACCGACCTCAATACGACCCTTCGAGAAGCGGTTATTACTGGAACGACCACATTATGCCCGAAAACAGGGCTGTTGAAAAATTTGCTTTCGACAAAAAAAAGGCTGAAGAGCTATTAAAAGCCGGATTTGGCGTTGTAAATACACATATAGCCGACGGGATTGTAAGAGGAACCGGAGCGCTAGTCTCTTTAAATGAAGAGGATGCCGATAACCCAAGAATTATTGCTCAGGATGTGGCTCAATACCTTTCTTTTAAAAAGAGTAGTGCTTCCAGACAATCCTATCCGGGTTCGTTAATGGGAGCTATCGCATTGCTTCGACAAATGTATCACGATGCAGAGTGGTATGAAGGCGGAAATGCAGATAACAAAGATCTCTCACTTGAAGCACTTATTAAAAACAGAACACTTCCACAGATTTTTGAAGCGGGTGATAAACTGAACGACCTGAGAGCCGATAAATTAGGTGATGAATTCAAATTGAACTACATCATCAAAGGCGGAGGGAACGAATTTGAGCGCATTGATGAAATTGTAAACACCCATGCCACTTACATCATCCCGATTAATTTCCCAGATGCCTATGATGTTTCTGATCCGTATATGGCCGATAAAATCTCATTGGGTGAAATGCGCCTGTGGAACCAAGCGCCTTCTAATCCGAAGGTACTCGCTGAAAACGATGTGACATTTGCATTGACAACAGCCGGATTAAAAAAAGTATCTGATTTTAAATCCAATTTACTGAGAGCCATCAATTACGGATTTGACAAAACAAAGGCTTTGGAGGCCCTGACCACTATTCCTGCTTCGCTTGTTAAAAAAGGTGACAGAATAGGAACACTTCAAAAAGGGTATCTTGCTAATTTCCTGATCACTTCCGGTGATATTTTTGATAAAAAAACCACACTTTATGAAAACTGGGTACAGGGGGAAAAATATGTAGTTAATGATATGAACACCATTGATGTAAGAGGGAATTATACATTGAATGTAAGTGGTGAAACCTACGAACTTTCAATTTCCGGATCCCTTGAAAAATTAAAATCAGAATTAAAAAAAGGAGATACGAAGATTTCATCCAACATCAGCTACAAAAACGGATGGATCAATTTGTTCTACACCCCGGAAAGCAGTGACGACAAAAAAGAATTTGTCCGCCTCAGCTCAGCTGTAACCACTGAAGGAAACCTAAGCGGTGAAGCTGTACTCACCAATGGAAAGGCTTCTACTTGGACTGCCGTTAAAAAAGGCAAAAAAGAGGATTCATCCAAAAAAGAAGATGAAGAAAAAGCTCCTAAAGTGTTCCCTGTGACCTACCCGAACAAAGCTTATGGCGTGAATACACTTCCGCAGCAACAAACCATACTTTTTAAAAATGCTACCGTGTGGACCAGTGAAGATGCCGGTATATTGGAAAATACCGATGTTTTGGTTAAAAACGGTAAAATCTCGTCCATAGGAAAAGATCTATCGGGTTCTGGGGCTACGATTATCGATGCCACTGGGAAACATCTTACAGCCGGTATTGTTGACGAACATTCTCATATAGCCGCGGCTTCCATCAACGAATCCGGACATAACAGTTCAGCCGAAGTAAGTATTGAAGATGTCGTCAATTCAGGCGATTCTAACATTTACCGAAACCTTTCGGGAGGTGTAACCACCATTCAAATACTCCACGGTTCGGCCAACCCTATTGGTGGACGTTCAGCCATTATCAAACTAAAATGGGGAGAAGATCCCGAGGACCTCTTACTCGACGGCCGTCCGAAATTTATCAAATTTGCTCTGGGAGAAAATGTAAAACAATCCAATTGGGGTTCTAGGCAAACCATTCGTTTCCCACAGACACGTATGGGGGTGGAGCAGGTTTATACCGATTATTTCCAAAGAGCCAAAGAATATGATGAACAATGGAAAACGTATAAGAGCAATAAATCTAAAGGAAAAACCCCGAGATATGATGTTGAGCTGGAAACCCTGGCCGAAATCCTGAACAAAGAACGCTTTATCTCGTGTCACTCCTACGTACAAAGTGAGATTAACATGATGATGAAAGTTGCTGAAAAATTCGATTTCAATATCAACACCTTTACCCACATTCTTGAAGGTTATAAAGTGGCCGATAAAATGAAAGAACACGGGGTTGGTGGTTCAACCTTTGCCGACTGGTGGGCGTATAAATATGAGGTCAACGATGCCATTCCTTACAATGCAGCCATTATGCATAATCAAGGTGTTACGGTTGCCATCAACTCAGATGACGGGGAAATGTCGCGAAGACTCAATCAAGAAGCAGCAAAAACTGTAAAATATGGAGGTGTGAGTGAAGAAGAAGCGTGGAAATTCGTTACTATCAATCCTGCTAAATTATTGCATTTGGATGACAGGATAGGTAGTATCAAAGAAGGAAAAGACGCCGATTTGGTATTGTGGAGCGATCATCCGCTATCGGTTTATGCTATCGCAGAAAAAACTCTTGTTGAAGGAGCTATCTATTATGATTATGAAAAAATGCAACAAACCGAAAAAGCGATTCAAACAGAGAAAAATGAGTTGATCAACATGATGATCAGTGCCAAAAATAAAGGCATGAAAACTCAAACTCCCAAGGCGAAGAAAGAGGAAGAATTCCACTGCGACACGATGATCTATGGACTATAATTTTAAAAGAAACACGATGAAACGAGCATTAATAAATTTTAAAGGCATGAAAAAAATCATACAAATAACACTCGTTTTGCTGACCTACATTTCGTTTGCACAGCAGACACCGGCACCTGCTCAAAGTGAGTTCATTTTGATAACCGGAGCTACAGCCCATATCGGAAATGGCAATGTCATGGAAAATGCAGCTGTTGGTTTTATAGACGGAAAAATAACCTATGTTGGAAGTGCCGGAAGTATCAATGCTTCCGAATACAACAAAGTCATCGACGCTACCGGAAAGCATGTTTATCCCGGTTTTATTGCCCTTAATGCAACTTTGGGACTGGTAGAAATTGATGCTGTAAGAGCTACTGATGATGAAGACGAAGTAGGTACCTTCATTCCACACATTCGAAGTTTGATTGCCTATAACGCCGAATCAAAAGTAGTGGAATCCATGAGACCCAACGGCGTTCTCATGGGACAAATCACTCCGCGTGGCGGAAGAATTTCAGGAACCTCATCCATTGTTCAATTTGATGCCTGGAATTGGGAAGATGCAGCAATCAAAACTGATGACGGTATTTATTTAAACTGGCCGAGAACCACCAAAAGGGGAAATCCGTGGCGTGGTGAGGACCCGGGCATAAAACCCAATAAAGAATACAGCAGTGAAGTTGAAGAAATAAATAATTTTCTTTCAGCAGCCAAAGCCTATTTACAAGGGGATATGAATCCGAGAAATCTGCCGCATGAAGCTACCAAAGGTTTGTTTGACGGCACTCAAAAACTGTATATCCACACCAATGGGGAGCGCGAGATCACCGATGTTGTTAATTTCGCCGAAAAAATTGGCATATCAAAAGTAGTGATCGTCGGTGGTGACCAAGCCGATAAAGTGAGTAAAATGCTGGCTTCAAAAAATATTCCGGTTTTGCTGCGAAGACCACACCGATTGCCTTCGGGAGAAGACGAAAACATCAAGCATACCTTTATGCTCGCCTCTATTTTGGATAAAGCCGGGGTGTTAACGAGTATTGATGTAAGTGGAAGCATGGAACGCATGAATACTCGTAACCTTCCTTTTTATGCGGGTTCATTTGCTGCCTACGGACTTGAAAAGGAAAAAGCCGTAAAACTCATTACCGGTAATGCAGCTAAAATTGCAGGGATCGATGATACCGCCGGGACGCTTACCGTTGGAAAAGATGCCACACTGTTTATTTCTGAAGGTGATGCTTTGGACATGAGGACCAACATCCTATCAAAAGCATATATCCAGGGAAGGGATATCAGTCTTGAAAGTCATCAAACTGAATTGTGGAAACGTTATTCAGAAAAGTTTAATCAAAAATAAAAACATCCTAAAAACACCTAAAAGCCTTGGTGATAATGTGTCAAGGCTTTTTTTAAAGACTAAATTGTCTTGGTTCCTTGGATGGGCGTTTTGCCTGAGCAAAAACCCTTATTCCAATTCAAATCGTCGTCACATTGACATTGGTTGTAACTACGATATACAAAAAATTTAATTTGTATTTTAAACTTCACTAATAATTAAAAATCTATCTTTAAATTTCCCCCTAGTAAGAATATATTTTACGACATAATAATTTGAACCTCATGAAAAACTTCGCTTATTTATTATATGCTCTAGGCATTATACTTTTTATCATCCTTATCACAAGGTATAAATCAAAAGGTTTAGGAGATATCACACCTCTGTTTTTATACTCAGGCTTAATTATTTGTGTCATTGGTGTAGTTTCAGTTTTTTTATTTCCTCAACTTTCAAGTTTTATAAAAAAAATGTTGTTTGGGGTTTCCATCGGAATCGTAGGCTTGATCGGTATAGTTGCTGGCATTTATTTTTTTGAGAAATGGAAAACTGAGAAACGTATTACCAAATATTCATCCGAAGTTCAAAAACAAAAAGAATATTATAGCAAGTTCGACCTTTTAGAGAATTTCGAAGTTGAACTCGATCGCAATAAAAATAAAATCAATGCCATCACTTCTCATCTGCAATTCTCACAAGACACATTACTGAACAATTGGAATGTACAGCTCTTTGTATTTATCAAACCCGATCAAAATAAAACTTTATTAACATACACTCTTTTTAAAAGTGAAGCTGTCCCTATTCAAAGTCAAAACTTACAGCAGATTCCTGCGTATTTTTCATCAAACACTTATAAACTAGACCGACTAAAAAAAGAATTAGGAGACTCCTTTAAATTAGAATATTTAGTTCTACTTACCAATCCTCGAGCAACATATAGGGAAAATGGTTTGAATGAAGGCTTGGCATACACTTCCTTGTCCAATCAAGAAATTGAGATGCGAGATAGTAAGCTTTCAGTGATGCAAAGCAAACAATATCCCTTGTTTCACAACAATAAGATGTCTTCAACTAAGGTAGTTCCAATTAATGATTTTACACCCCTATTAGATTCCGTTCACTAAAAGGAAAACCTTAAACTAAATCAATTTTAAGCTGCTGATGAAAATGGTTTCCTCACACTTAAAAGGAATTTTATCGGAAATGACGGCTCCCGATGCATAATTCAGTCAAAATTGATTTATTTTTGACAAAATTTTGCATTTGAAAGTAATCACAAGTACACAAAACCCATTGGTCAAACAAATTCTCCAACTCAAAGAAAAGTTAAGGGAACGAAGAAAATCCGGTCTTTTCATTGCTGAAGGTGTCAGGGAAATACAATTGGCAATCAAAGGGGGTTATGACTTCTCAACTTTTTTGTTTACCCCTGATATTATTTCTGAAGAAGAAATACACACTTTGACAAAAGGGCAATCTAATGCTGAATTAATTCAAATTTCAAGAGAAGTCTATCAAAAACTGGCCTATCGTCAAACTACTGAAGGAGTAATTGCCATAGCAAAAAGCAGAACACACTCCCTTTCAGAATTGGACTTTAAAACTGAAAATCCGCTGATTATAATTGCTGAAGCTCCGGAAAAACCGGGGAATATCGGGGCTTTGCTACGCACTGCCGATGCTGCCAATCTGGATGCGGTGATTATTGCCAATCCCAAAACCGACCTCTACAATCCGAATATTATCCGCTCGAGTGTGGGTTGTGTCTTTACCAACAATATTACCACAGGAAACACTACGGAAATCATCAAATACCTCAAAGACAACGGAATTTCCATTCACTGTGCTGCATTGACAGCTTCTGAGGTCTACAGTAAAGTGGATTACAAAAAAGCTTCTGCCATTGTGGTTGGTACTGAAGCTACAGGCTTAAGCGACGAATGGTTGGAAAATTCCACACAAAACATTATTATCCCAATGCAAGGAGAAATTGACTCCATGAATGTTTCAGTATCGGCAGCGATTATTATCTTTGAAGCCAAAAGACAACGGGGGTTCTGACAACTCAATATTATCATACATTACTAACTACTTCAAAAACAAATTATGGATTCCACTACCCTATTTTATATCATCATTTTCATCTTGATTGTTGATTTTGTTATTGACAAGATCATAGGGAATTTAAATGCTAAACATTTTAACGACCCTATTCCTGTGGAACTCGATGACATTTTTGATGAAGGGGAATATAAAAAATCCCAAGCCTACAAAAAGGCGAATTATAAATTTTCGGGTATTAGCTCGTTGTTTTCATTGATGCTGACTCTTTTGTTTTTCTTTTTGGACGGATTTGAATATGTAGATGAAATCGCTCGAGAGATCAGCAATAACGAAATTGTCATTGCTTTGATTTTCTTTGGAATCATCACTTTTGCCAGTGACTTGCTGACCATGCCTTTTTCATATTATCACACCTTTGTTATTGAAGAAAAATTTGGCTTTAATAAAACCACTAAGACTACTTTTTTCTTAGATAAAATCAAAAATTGGGGGGTCATGATTGTTTTAGGAGGCGGAATACTCTCCCTGATCATCTGGTTCTATCAACAAACCGGAAAAGATTTCTGGTTGTATGCTTGGGCATTCATTGCTGTTTTCACCATTTTCATCAATATGTTTTACAGCAAGCTCATTGTTCCTTTATTCAACAAACAAACCCCTTTGGAAGAAGGGACACTCAAGAGCAGTATCGAAAATTACGCCGACAAAGCCGGTTTTAATCTCGATAAGATTTTTGTGATCGATGGTTCGAAACGATCGACCAAGGCCAACGCCTATTTTTCCGGTTTCGGGAAACAAAAGCGAATCACCCTCTTTGACACCCTCATCAACGATTTGGATGGCGAAGAGATTGTTGCCGTTTTAACGCATGAAGTAGGACATTACAAAAAGAATCATATTATTTTTAATATAATTTCTTCTGTATTGTTAACAGGATTCACCTTGTTTATCCTTGCTCTTTTTATCAATGTCCCTGAATTATCACTCGCCATAGGGGTCAATCAACCCAGTTTTCATGCAGGATTGATCGCTTTTGGGATTTTATACAGTCCCATTTCTGAAATTACCGGTTTAGTGATGAATCATTTTTCCCGAAAATTTGAATATCAAGCTGATGATTTTGCCAAAGAAACCTATGCGGGAAAGCCCCTTATTACAGCCCTTAAAAAATTATCCAAAAACAGCCTGAGCAATTTAACGCCCCACCCTGCCTATGTGTTTGTGCATTACTCGCACCCTACACTTTTGCAGCGGGTTCTGAACTTGAAAAGTAATCAAATCAAGGAGTTTTAGTCCGTTATCCCGTAGTATTCTTTTAGCGATTCATAATCATTGAGGCTCACCTCGCCCTGTAAGGGAATTCCATCAAAGATAAGGACATAACGTACTTCTAGGATCCAGCTAACATTTATATCCCCGGTCAAACCTGTAATACGGCTGGCGAGAAACCTTATCTCCTGGCTTGCACTGGAAGCCAGAAAATACAAACTGTAATTATCCCTGGACATGGGAACGGCCCAAACACTATCAGTTGACCTTACATAAAAAAGAACGATCCCTCCATTTTCTATAAACTCTTCCGTGATTTCCGGAATATCAATATCCATTCGTTTCACAGTATTTGCGTCCAAAACATTCCAATCTATAGGTATCCAGGACGAATATCTCACGTTGGCAGTACCTGTTTCGCCCTGAGGTCCTTGTTCACCTTGTGGTCCAGCCGGTCCCTGCTCTCCTTGTAGGCCTTGGGGACCTTCCATACCATCTTCACCAGAACATGCTATGAGTCCAATACATAGCAGCAATACAATTCCATGTACAAGTTTAGTATTCATAATTTATGTTTTTGTGTTTCCTGATATTCCTTCAAATCGAGGAAAATCAGGTTGGTTTGTTAATAAATGTAAATATATTATTCTGATTATCATGATGTAAGAGGAAAATACCCCTTAATTCAAAGGAGAGATTACCCCTTTACTTTACAGGACTTTGTAAAATCCACTGAACTTTAGTGGATGGGATGTAGGGGGAATATATTGTCAGCCCTTTTCCAGATTGAAAACCCCTACTCTACTTTCTATAAAATATTGAAATAATACTACTATTTGTGCTAATAAATGTATATTTCACATTTTTTTCTTTAAAATATTTTGAAATAATAAATGTAAAATATACATTTACCGAAAATGCAACCGGTTATATTGCTTGCATTTTTGCATACTAATTAATCTTGATTAACTTTCAAACCATCCTAAAAATGAAAACAAAATCCTATTTAAAAAAACATTGGAGGCGGAAAAACAATTCGCCAATTCTCATGTTACTCTTATTGTTTTCCACATGTTTATTTGCAATAGAGAAAACACAAGCACAACAATCCGTAACTGGTAACGTAACTTCTGCAACAGACAGAAGCCCGTTACCCGGAGTAAGTATTATCGTACAAGGAACCACCATAGGGGTAGTTACCGATTTTGACGGAAACTATCAACTAGACGGTGTAGCTTCTGACGCCACCCTTGAATTTTCTTATATCGGTTTTAAATCGCAAACGATTTCGGTTAATGGTCAATCATCTATCAATGTTGTTATGGAAGAAGACCTAGCACAACTTGATGAAGTGGTAGTCATAGGTTATGGTGAACAAAGGAGAAGCGATATTTCGGGTTCTGTTTCCGAGATCAAGCAAAAGGAAATAGCCCGGAACCCTACTCCTAATTTAAGCAACGCCCTAGTGGGGCAAACCACGGGGATTATTGCCACACAACGATCTGGAGAACCTGGAAGGGATGGCTCCGATATATTTATTAGAGGTATTGGTACCACTGGTGATGCATCACCAATCTATGTGATAGATGGGATAGTGCGTTCCAGTAGAGACTTTTCCCAATTAAATTCCAATGAAATAGAATCTTTTTCAGTGCTCAAGGATGCAGCAAGTGCAGCAGTTTTTGGTGTACGTGGAGGTAATGGAGTTGTTCTTATTACCACAAAAAGAGGTAGGGCAGGAAAAATGCAGATCAATGTTTCTTCAAACCTTGGAATTCAAGAGAGAACGAGAGACCCTGAGTTTTTGGGGTCATATGAATATTCAATGTTATATAATGAAGCCTTGGTCAATCAAGGTGATGATCCAATTTATTCAGCAGAAGACCTTCAAAAGTTTCAGGATGGCAGTTCACCAGACACACATCCAGATAGCGATTGGCTTTCGGTGTTGAACAAAACAGCCTTGATGCAAACCCATAGTATATCAGCAAATGGAGGTTCTGAAAAAGTGCAATATGCGGCATCATTTGGTGCTTTGAACCAGGATGGTATCATTCCTGAAGACAATTTTAAAAGATATAATTTTAGATCCAATATTGATGCTACGGTGACCAATACCACCAAATTGTCCTTTGATGTATCCGGCAGGGACGAGAAAATCAATTCAATTGGGAGTCCTGAGGTGTTTAGGTGGTTGACATCATTACCACCAAACAGAAACCCTATTAAATGGTCTAATGGCACGTATTCCAATGGCCCTGCCTATTTAACCCTTCCAGAAAATGGTTATAGAAAAGAGGGTAATCAAGTATTTAAAGGACGCATACAAATAGAACAACAGTTACCAATAGACGGCCTTTCCATAAAAGGAATAGTATCTTATGATAAAACAATTACCGATAAAAAAGATTGGTTCTTTATAAAAACACCTTATTATACGCTAAACTCTGATGGCACTTTTGAAGAACAACCCAGTGGGGCAGACGCTGCTTCATCTCTTTATCAAGATCATAACGACTATCAATCAGTCACCTTTGAAACCCATTTGAATTACAAGAAAACCTTTGGAAAAAGTAGTCTATCGGGATTAGTTTTGTACACGCAAACAAAAGAGCTATGGAATTTTACAAGCGCTTTTAGAGACGGTTTTACTTTGGCCATTGATGAAATGGATTTTGGAGGCACGGCCAACCGAAATAACTCAGGATATTCCGGTAGTAGTGGAAGACAAGGTGTTGTGGGTAGGGTCAATTGGACATACAATGACAAGTACATACTTGAAGGAAGTTTCCGTGCAGATGGATCGGAACAATTTGCCCCAGAAAAAAGATGGGGATTCTTTCCATCGGGTTCTATGGCCTACATCATCTCCAAAGAAGCATTTTTGGAAAATTCATCGACCATAGATTTTTTAAAACTTAGAGGGTCTTACGGTGTACTAGGTAATGATCGCTTAGGAGATTCAAGATTCCTCTATTTACAGTCATATAATGTAAGCGGTAATGCTGTTTTTGGGGATGCAGATGTGCAGCAGGCCATTGTGGAGGGGCGTTTGGCCAATCCCGATGTGACTTGGGAAACCGTTAAAAAATTAAATATTGGTTTTGATGCAAGGTTTTGGAACAGTAAGTTAACGATGACCTTTGACTATTTCAGTGATAAGAGAAGTGATATTTTAGGAGACAGGAACCTTTCTGTTCCAAGTCTATTGGGAGTGGCATTACCTATTGAAAACTTGGCAAAAGTTGATAACAAAGGATTTGAAATTGAACTAGGGCATACAAATCGCATCAATGATGATTTGCGCTATTCCATGAATGCGAATTTAACCTATGCCAAAAATAAAGTTGTGTTCATAGATGAACCAGAAACGGATAATCCAAACATCAGAAGGACAGGCCTGCCTCTTGGAACCCAATTTGGGTTACGCGCCCTAGGGCTTTTCCAATCGCAAGAAGAAATAGATGGCGCACCAACCCATTTTGACGACACAGCTCCGGGTGATATCCGGTATGCTGACATTAATGGACCTGAAGGAATTCCTGATGGTCTAATAGATGATTACGATCGTACTGCCATTGGAGTTTCAAACACGCCGGAAATAATTTTTGGCTATAGGGGAAGTTTAGAGTTTAAGGATTTTGAATTCTCATTCTTGTTTCAAGGAGCTACCAATGTAAATCAATATTATAGCGGAGAGGCTGCATGGCCGTTCTTTTTGGGTACTTCGGGCGCATATAAGCAGAATCTAGATCGTTGGACACCTGATAATCCCAATGCAAGCGAACCTCGTGTATTAATAGAGGCCACCAACAATCATAGAGAATCTTCTTTTTGGTTGAAGGATGCTTCATACTTACGTCTTAAAAATGTAGAACTGGCATACAATGTCCCTGTAGCCAACTTTAAAGAAAATTTTATATCAGGGATACGTCTCTATGCTAGGGCAAATAATGTTGCAACATGGTCTAAGATTGAAAACTACGATCCAGAAAACAGTCAAGGTAGAGGATGGGGTTATCCTCAATTAAGAATTTGGAATGTAGGGGTAAACATTAACTTTTAAAGAATAGTAAAATGAACAGAGAAATTAAAAATATATTACAATTTGGATGTGCATTAATGTACATTGCAATGTTCTTTAGTTGTGAAAAGGATATACTTGATCAAGTTCCTAAAGATTCGCTTACAGAAGAATTGGTATGGACAGACCCACAGGGTGCTACACAGTTTATAAATGCAATTTATGGAGGTATGCCGTCCGGGTTTGATCGTAATTATCAAGGATGGGCTAAAGGACTGTATTTATTGGATGGGACAACCGATGATGGGGATGTTAGTATGGGATGGACCCATTCCAATCAGTTACAAACCGGGGATTTCTTACCTAGTAATGTGCCTTGGGGTGAAACTTGGGGAGACTATTACGGGTTGATACGTAAAGCAAATTCAGCGTTGGAGAACCTGGACAGATTGGAAGATGAAGCTCTTAGGGACCAACTTATAGGAGAAGCATATTTCTTAAGAGGCTTTATGTACCATGAACTGTTAAGGTTATACGGATTGAAGTCAAGTGGTAATGAGCCAACAGGGATACCCATTGTCGATAAGAGTCTTACCCTGGAAGATAATCTGCAAATACCTCGATCCACTTACGATGAAGTAGTAAATTTTATTGTAAGTGATTTGGACAATGCTGCTACTTTGCTCTCAACTAAAGCAAATACAGAAGCAGGAAGGGCAACAGTTGGCGCAGCATATGCTTTAAAAAGTAGGGTGTTACTTTATGCCGAACGTTGGGAAGATGCAGCAGCAGCGGCAAATATGGTTATAGGTACTGAATATACCTTGTACCCTGATTACAAGACAATTTTCCTTGACAAAAACAATGAGGAGATCATTTTTGCGAAGAAGTTTCAATATCCGGACAAGCACCACCAAACCAATGCAGGAGGTACGCAAGGAGCTGGATTTGACGTCTATAACACCCCAAATACATATAAGGGAACCAGTGATGGTGGCTGGGGAGGTAATTTACCTACCCAAAATTTTGTTGATGCATATGATGCAATTGATGGAGAACCACAAGCAACATCCGCAGTGTACGATCCAAACAATCCTTTTGAAAACCTTGATCCTCGTTTTGAAGCTACTGTAGTTCACGATGGAACTATGTTTCGAGGTCGTGAAGTAGAATTATACGAAGGAGGTCTGGAAGGAAGTCCAGATGCTTTTATGCATACAGGATACTTCCTTCGCAAATTTCAGGATGAGGATTTAATAATTTACTCTCAATCCAGCGATCAAGATTGGATATTTATGAGATATGCCGAGGTATTGTTAAACTATGCAGAGGCCCAGAACGAAGCTTTTGGACCAGATGCAACTGTTTATGATGCAATTAATTTAATACGACAAAGAGCAGGAATACCTAATCTTAATGCTGGGTTAGGACAAAATGAAATGCGAGATAAAATTAGGAATGAAAGACGAATAGAACTTGCTTTTGAGGAGCATAGATTCTTTGATATCCGAAGGTGGCGCATAGCAGAAAGCTTGTTAAATGGACCACTATATGGTATGAGGATCGAAAAAGATGGGGATAATTATCAATATACTCGTTTTGAATTTGAAGAGCGTACATTTCCTAACAAATTGTACGTGTTGCCCATCCCGCAAAATGAAATAGATAAGAATCCTGCTGCCAAGCAAATTAATGGTTGGTAAAATCGTAAGTAATTAACTACCTTGGGGCAAACCTGTAAGGTAATAGACAGAAAAACCTAAAAACCATTTCGACGCAAGTGTCGGAGCATTTTAAATCTCACCTAGTGAGTAAGCTTTTTTAGATAAAAAGGGTTACCTGCCATGTATTGTAATACAGTTTCGGGTAACCCTTATATACGGATACGGATTGAGCAATTATATACTACCTCGAGGTAAGCGTTGGAGCTCCCTTTATCGGGATAAAATCTCACTTAGTGAGTAAAATAAGGTTGAGAGCCTGTTAAATTTTAAGAGTGTATGGGACGTATAAAAAGAATTCTGAACTTTTTCATCTTTTCATTTTGTACAATCATGGTAGGCTGTAAGGAGAAAGAGAATACTTTATTTGAGCGTTTGGAACCCAATCAGACAGGTGTTTCATTTATAAATAAGGTCACCGAAACAGAACAACTTAATGTGATGCAGTATGAATATATGTATAATGGTGGCGGAGTAGGGATAGGTGATTTTAATGGTGATGGATTAGCGGATCTCTATCTAACAGGAAATGTTGTTGAAAATAAGCTCTATATAAATAAGGGAAACTTTAAATTCGAAGATGTCACATCTTTAGCAGGAGTACAGGGTAAAAAAGGATGGAAGACAGGAATAAGCATTGCCGATGTTAATGGTGATGGGTTATTAGATATATATGTCTGTTATTCGGGTTTAGGAAACGATCAGGATCGTGCAAATCAATTGTTTATAAATAAAGGGACACAAAATGGTTATGTGCCAAAATTTGTTGATGAGGCTGAAGCTTATGGCTTGGACGCAAAGGGAAGTTTAAGCACCCAAGCAGCTTTTTTTGATTATGATTTGGATGGAGATTTGGATATGTTTCTATTAAACCATTCAAAAACGTTCTATTCGCCATTTTACAATAGCACCAAATTACGAAATACAAGACATCCTTTTTTTGGAAATTCTTTGTATAGAAATGATGGCGATAATTATGTAAATGTAAGCGAAAGTGCCGGTATTCACGGTAGCGGGTTAAACTTTGGATTGGGAGTAGCTATAAGCGATTTGAATCAAGATGGCTGGCCAGACATATATGTGTCTAATGATTACGAAGAGCAAGATTTTTTATACCTAAACAAAGGCGATGGAACATTTGAGGATGTTACCAAGAAATCCTTTGATCACTTGTCAAAATTTTCAATGGGAAATGATGTTGCTGATTTGAATAATGATGGGCGTGTAGACTTGGTTACCTTGGATATGCTTCCTGAAGATAATTACAGACAAAAGTTGTTAAAGGGACCAGATGAATATGATCGTTATCAATTAGCTATTGAAAGTGGTTATCATAAGCAGCAAATGCGCAATATGTTACAGCTTAACCAGGGATTGAACGCTAAAGGAATACCCAAATTTAGTGAAATAGGTCAATTGGCCGGTATTTCAAATACAGATTGGAGTTGGGCACCTTTAATTGCTGATTTTGACAATGATGGTATAAAAGACATATTTATAACCAATGGTTATTTACGGGATTATACCAATAAGGATTTTATGAAGTTTGAAATGGATAAAGCTATAGCAAAGGTAAGGGCGCGTGGTAAAGAGTTGTTTAACGACAAGGGAAAGAAAGAGTATGCCAAGGTAATCTATGAATTGGTTGAAAAAATGCCTTCCACCAAGATTCCTAATTACATGCTACTAAATCAGGGTGATTATATATTTGAGAATGTTACGGAAAAATGGGGGCTTTCAAATGCTACCGTTTCAACTGGAGCTGCTTACGCAGACTTGGATAATGATGGAGGTTTGGATCTGGTGGTCAGTAACACAAATGAACCTATTGGTATTTACAAGAATAATACCGTAGAAAAACGAAAGACCAACTTTGTACGGGTTAAGCTTAAGGGAGATGATAAAAACACCTATGCCTCGGGGGCAAAGATATGGATATATACAGATTCACTGGTTCAATATCTAGAGAATTATAATGTTAGGGGGTATCAATCATCAGTTGATCCCGTCCTTCATGTTGGATTAGGAAAATCAAGTAAAGTGGACATTAAAATTCAGTGGCCTAATGGCAGGGTTTCAACTAAACAAAATATCAAGATAAACACACTTCTTCAATTTGATCAGGCTAGATCTAAACCCAACCATGAAAAAGATAAAGTGCCAAGAAAAGGTATCTTTAAAAATGCTGAAAACTTAGGTGTTGATTTCGTTCATCATGAAAATAAACATATAGATTTCAAGGTAAACCGTCTTGCCTTAAAGCAAAGTTCCAGATCCGGTCCAAAAATGTCAGTTTCCGATATTAACAATGATGGGATGGATGATATATTTATAGGTGGGGCATTCGGTCAATCTGATGAATTATTTATTTCCCAACCAAGTGGGACATATATTAGATCCGATGATAAAAGTTGGGGAGATGGAAAAAAATTTGAGACTGTTGCCTCTGTATTCTTCGATGCAGACGGTGACGGTGATAAAGATTTGTATACAGTTAGTGGTGGGAGTGAATCACAGGTTGAATCTTCCATGTTAATAGATCGGCTTTATCTTAATGACGGTAACGGAAAGTTCCAAAAAGCACCAGAAGGAGCTTTACCTTTAGCTTTTTCAAATGGAAGTATTGTTGCCGCAGGAGATTATGATAATGACGGTGATGATGATTTGTTTGTCGGAGGAGGGAGTATCCCGGGAAATTACCCAAATTCGGATTTGGGTGGAATTTTGAGAAATGATACAGACAGATCAACAGGTGAGATTAAATTTACCCTTACAACAGATGTGGTAAATCCGGAACTAAGGAACCCAGGGTTGGTTACTGATGCAATTTGGATAGATATCAATAAAGACTCATTGTTAGATCTTGTACTGATTGGTGAATGGACACCTATCAGAGTATTCATCAATGAAAATGGAAAATTAATCGAAAATACAAAAGAATATGGCCTTACAAAAAGTAATGGTCTATGGCAAAGCATTGAAGCTAATGATATGGATGGAGATGGTGATATTGACCTAATTGTTGGGAACATGGGGATGAACACACCTTTCAAGGTCTCGGAAACGGAACCCCTCGAAGTTTACATTGGTGATTTCCGACAAGATGGAGTATTAACACCGGTGATTAGCAGTTATATACAAGGAAAACGGTATCCTATTGCTTCTCTGGATGAGCTACAGGATGCTTTTCCATTATTAAAAAAGAAATTTTTGAAATATGAACAATATGCATCAGCAACATTGGAAGATGTATTCTCTGAAGAACAGTTGGAAAAAGCTAAGCATTTGGAAGTTTTTCAGCTAAAAAGTCTATATCTGGAGAATAAGGGAGGCTATTTTGAAATACATCCATTACCGTTAGAAGTTCAATTTTCAGCTATTCAAGGGATCATTGCCAAAGATTTTACCGGAGATGGTATTCAGGACTTGTTTTTGGTCGGAAACTATTATCCATTCAAGGTAGAATATGGACCTTGTGATGCCGGAAAAGGACTTTTATTAAAAGGAAATGAGCACGGAAGCTTTGATATAATTAATAATGAAAGGCTAGGTGTTTGGGTCGAAGGAGATGTACGAGATGCTAAATTATTAAGTCATAATGATCAAACGTTTATTGTAGCATCAAAAAATAATGATAGTATTCAAATGATAAAGCTAGTTGATTAGATAACGTTTTTATAGTTTACCATTATTAAAAAAATTCAATTGAATACAGTGCCGAATTGAACTGGCTTATGAAGAGCTCCGTTTCCACGATGCAAGACGATGGATGATCGCTCCGGAAACCCTCGGAGAACAAGTAAGTACCATCAGTATATTCGGAGCACTAAAACCTGGTGCTTCCGTATCACTTTACCGATATGATCCGAGAGCTATGAATATACTGTTTATCCTCTAGATCGGGGAATTGAAAACAGGCAATGGAATGACAAAATGTACTTTATCCCCATTCATCGTGATGAGATGACCAAAACCCGGTTCACTTGAAAAAGAGGTCCCGGGTTTTATTTTTGAATCAATATTTCATAATACAACTTTAAAATTACCGCCTCCTATCCCTTTTCTAGATTGAAAACCCCTACTCTACTTTCTATAAAGTATTGAAACAATACTACTATTTCTACTCATAAATGTTAATTATAAATTTTTTTCTTTAAAATATTTTGAAATAATAAGTGTAAAATATACCTTTACTAAGCATGCATTCGATACAGTCGATTGCAGTGCTACATACTAATTAAACTAGTTTAACTCTTATACCGTGAGGAACATTTTATATTTATTCTAACTAAAAACGTTTATAACAGGATTGGTTTTAATTAATTTAACTAAGATTTTTAGATAAAAGTTTCCGTTTTAGAACGAAACACCTGCCCGCCTTCAGTGGTATATACATTGTATTGTCAAATTTGTAATATACAATATGTTATATTGAAGAACTACTACTATGAAAAAAACTATTAACGTATTGATTGTTGATGACCATCCTTTGATCATCAAAGCCTATACCCAAATTTTGAACTCTATTTCGGGGAAAGAAGGGTTGTATGATTTTAATGTAAAGAGCGCTACAAATATTCCGGATGCCGTTAAATTAATTGACAACCAAAAATTTTCAAGCAAACTTGATTTGGTGTTTTTGGATATTAGTATGCCCAAGTGTTATACTATGAATATGACTTCAGGCGAAGATTTGGGTATATATATCAAATCCGAGATACTCGGAATAAATATAATTGTGATTACTTTGCTCGATGATAATTACAGACTTATTAATATCATCAGGAAATTAAATCCCAATGGTTTACTGTTAAAGAGTGATGTGGACAGCGATTGTTTTTTGTACGCTGTTAAAAGGATTATGGAAGGGCATATCTTCTATAGTGCTTCCGTTGATCATCTTTTAAACAAAAGAATTAAGCAGAATTTCATTATTGATGATATAGACACCCAATTGTTAATCGAACTATCCAATGGGGCAAAAATGAAAGATTTGGAAGCTCTTCTTCCACTTACTAAAAGTGGGATCAACAAAAGAAAAAATTTGTTAAGATATAAGTTAGATATTAGCGGAAATAGCGATAGGGATTTAGTATTATCAGCTAAAGAAAAAGGATTTATATAAATTTTACACTTTTGACTACTATTTGTGAATATTTGATTACTGATTGTAAATATTTCTTATCGTATATTGTTTGTTGATGATCTATAAACAAGTAAAGATATTTATCTTCTATATCATCTTCGTTTTGGATAACACTTCATGCCCTAAATAGATAATCTATGTTTCAGATAAGGTCATGGTGTTCTATCCTAGGATTGAGGTGAATTATATAATGTTTAAAGATTAGATTTTGAAAGCAAGGTAAATAATTTTTATAGAGTATAATTATATGGATAATTCTGTAATAGCAATTACAAGGTTGTTAAAGTTAGTCAATGTAGATTATACATTGAAGTATTTGAAAGATTCCGTCCTTTCGCACCCTGATCAAGGGAGTTTGCTGTCAATATCTGATACGTTAAATAAATACCACATAGAAAATCTGGCATTAAAAGCAGATGCCAAAAAGCTAAGTGAATTCCCACTGCCATGTATTGTTCAGGTAGCTGGAGAAAAAGGAGAATTATTCTATGTGTTGGATTATTTTTCCGAAAATGAGGTCGCATTATACGATGATGCTGACAAATCTATAAGAATGTCCACAAAAGCTTTTCTTGAGCAATGGACCGGAATTTGTCTGTTAGTAGAAAAAACAGAGGACACAAAAGAACCGGGTATAAAAGAAAGAAAATTTAGCAATACGTTATTAAACGTTTTAATATGGAGTTGCGGCATATTGTTTTTAACATGGTTTGTTACTCAATACATCCCTGCTGTAAAGACTTATGGTGTAATTCCAGTAACTAGTATTACAGCTTATTTCATCTTAAAATGTATTGGTTTAGGCGCCGGAGGAATGTTATTATGGTTTGAAATAGATCAACATAACCCAACACTTCAGAGTTTTTGTTCTGGGGGCGGGGGCAGTCAAAAAGTTAATTGTAATGCGGTGCTTAATTCGAAATATTCCAAAATACTTAAAAATAATTTAAGTTTAAGCATACTCGGATTCTCCTATTTTTTTGCTACAATAACATTCCTTCTTGTCAATGGGATTTCTATGATGTCCTTGTCAGTTTTGGGATGGTTTAGTTTTCTCATGTTTCCGGTTGTAGTCATTAGCATATTTTATCAGGCTGTTGTTATTAAGCAATGGTGTAAATTCTGTCTTGTTATTCAAGCGGTACTTTTAGGAGAAATAGGAATTTCTTTAGTTGGTAAGTTCTATGAAAATCCAATAACTGTAAAGTTACTGCCTTTGTTGAGTTTATTGCTTTTGTTGCCAATAGTTGCGTGGTTTATAATAAAACCTTTGATAGAGGGGGGAAGAGAACTGAATGTCTTTAAGAGGGAATTAAAAAAAGTAAAGAATAATTCCAATGTGTTTGAAGGTTTGTTATTTAAATCTAGAAAAATAACAACAAGTACAAAAGAATTGGGAATATCAATTGAAAATGATTTGGCTAAATATCACGTGATAAAAGTTTGTAACCCCTATTGCGGACCTTGTGCTAAAGCACACCCTGTACTTGAAGAATTGGTTAATGATGGAAAAATAAACTTACAGATATTATTCACAGCCGGGAAAGATGACATAGAAGCAAAACCAGTTTCCCATTTTTTAGCTATTCATGAGCTGGAAGATAATAATAAAACCCGAAAAGTACTCAATGATTGGTATATGGCAGAACATAAAGATTATAAAGCTTTCGCCCATAAATTCCCTATGAATGGGGAGTTAGAGCGCCAATATGAAAAAATAGAGAAAATGAGTAATTGGTGTGATACTGAAAAGATTACCCATACCCCAACGGTTTTTATAAATGGTTTTGAACTACCAAAAGAATATAGTGTGAATGACTTAAAAGAAATTTTGCAATAATTTATCTTAATAAAATATCCTTTAACAAAAAAATAAAAAGGCCCAAAGCAGATGCTTTAGGCCTGAACAGTACCCTTTTCGCGAAAGGCAGGCCAATACCTGATGGCCTTACAATGTTCAGGACAAATATAATCTATTAAAATTTTTTTATTATGAAAAAATTAAGTTTAAAGAATCTTAACCTCGGAGCAAATGAATTGCTTCAACGAGAACAACTCAAAACCGTTTTTGGCGGGTATGATGGGTCTGAGTGTGAATATCCGTATCCTATTCGGTGTTCCTGTACTGGTAGCGATGGTTCATTAACCGTAGGTTGTGCTAGTTCCGTTGAGAGGTGCTGGAATTTTTGTGATTAATTAACAGCCTTTTGGGGTCATGGCCCCAAAAGGTTTAATTTATTTGTTATGTTATTAAAAAAAATTGTACCACTAATTCTCTTTATTTTTTTTATCTCTTGCAATCTTGGCAATAAAAAAAGTTCAATAACCATAAAAGGGCATTTTGAACAATTAGTCGATTCTTCGTCCGTTACTTTTTGCAGGCCGTTTGATGATAATCCGGAACATTATTTCTTGATGTACGATGAAGCTATGGTAACAAAAAATAGTTTCCGTAAATCATTCCATTTGAACAAAACAGGAATCATAACTATAGCTCCAAATTCCATTATCCCAAAAACATATCTTATCTGCGAGCCCGGAGACGAGATAACCCTTTTTGTTAAAAGGGATTCGTTGGGCAGGCATCAAATAACTTTTAGAGGAAAAAGCGAAGAGGGGCAGGCGCTTTTCCACACATCCAGTCTGCGTAAGGTAAATCACCTCGTAGAGTTTATTTCTAAATTTAAAAATCATTCCCCAGATCTTGTTATTGAAAAAACATCCCGACTGAAAGACAGCTTGATAGTTCCTTTCAAGGAGATGAAAAATAATGGTAAAATTTCAGAGTCTTATTATGCAATGGTAGAAAAAACATCGGAAGCCGCTGTTGTTTCTGCTATTTATCGTGTTTTTGGCATGACTCGGGGAAGCACTGGAGAGGATGCCCAAAAAATCACCAAACATTTTTATACACAGTACGATCCTTTTTCCGAAAGGTATAGAGATATTGATATGGTGTCTAGGACAGTCAATGCAGAATACAAGAACAAGCTCATTGCCAAAGGGGTATTAGACAATATTTCTGAGTCCATCAGGGAGACCCCTCCAGGGGTTCCTGAATTATGGGACAATAAGTTTGTATACAATAAGAATGCGCCGTATGAACTGCAGGAAAAGATAAAAGCTATCAAAATAATGTTTAGCCGTTCGTTTAATCAAAATCCATTTAAGGACGATTACAATGATTTTTCCGTATTTAAAGTACACTTTCCGGAAAGCCCTTATATAAATGTCATTTCGGAAAAATATTTCAACGATGATACAATAATAAAAAACTTAAACAAAACTCCAAATCCAAGCACAGATAAGACCAAGGCTCATCCTGCGTCATTTGCTTTTTTTTCAGGGGATAATAAACAATTGAGGATAGAAAAAACATATGAAAATAACAACTTGTCCCTTCTATTGGAGACAGAGTTTAAAGGAAAACCTGTATTGGTAGATATGTGGGCCACATGGTGTTCTCCCTGCATCAAAGAGTTCGCCCATAAAGAAGAGCTGCATACGTTTTTACACAATAACGATATCAGCATATTATATGTGAGCGTTGATAAAGCGTCTGCGTTTGAAAGTTGGAAATTGGCAGTCGCAAAGTATGGTTTGGAAGGTAACCATTTTTTTGCTACGGAGAAATTAGATTCTTTTTTTCCTGAAGATTTTGGGGTAGACCCTTATGGTATTGGCATCCCTCGTTATCTGCTCTTTGACAAAAATGGGACCCTGTTGGATGACAATCTTCCCCGCCCAAGCTCAGGCGAGAAAATGTATGAGAGAATAGAGCATTTGTTGGCCCAATAATATATATGTTCAAATCGAAATACCATGCGCGTCTCCTTCCCCTTCTATAAACAACCCGACTCCAAAGACTGTGGCCCCACTTGTCTTCGTATTATAGCGAAGTACTATGGGAAATTAATTTCATTACAAGAAATCAGGGAGTTGTCGGAGACTACAAGGGTTGGCAGTAATCTCTTAAAACTAAGTGACGCCGCCGAAGCTATGGGCTTTAAGTCATTGGGTGTAAAATTGGATTTTAATAAGCTTAAAGAAGCGCCCCTTCCTTTAATTGTACATTGGAACAAAAACCATTTTGCCGTTGTTTATAAAATAAAAAAAGGTAAAATATACGTATCCGATCCCGCTTATGGTCTCATTTCATATTCTAAAGATGAATTTATTTCAAGGTGGATAGGCAACAATGCTGATGAAAACACCAACGAAGGCATCGCCTTATTACTTGAAATTACTCCTAAATTCAATAAGCAAAAATGGGAAGATGAAAACAGGAAGTCTCTTAAATTTCTATATCAATACTTCTTTAAATATAAAAAACTCTTAATTCAGCTATGCATCGGTCTTTTTGTGGGGAGCATGCTGCAACTTATTTTTCCTTTCTTGACCCAAAGTATTGTAGATGTTGGTATCCAGAACCAAGACATCAACTTTATATATGTGGTACTCCTGGCACAAATAATGCTGTTTGTTGGCAGGACAAGTGTAGATGTTTTCAGGAGCTGGATATTGTTGCATTTAAGTACACGTATAAACATATCTCTGGTCTCAGACTTTTTTATAAAACTGATGAACCTTCCTATCTCCTATTTTGACACCAGGATGACCGGGGATATCATGCAACGTATAAACGACCACCAGCGTATTGAAAACCTCTTAACAGGATCGACATTGAACACCCTGTTCTCTATGTTCAATCTAGTGGTTTTTGGTGCCGTATTAATTTATTATAACCCAATTATTTTCCTCATCTTTATAGTGGGCAGTATCATGTATGTGCTCTGGATCATGTACTTTTTAAAAAGGCGTAAAGAGCTTGACTATAAACGTTTTTCAGAATTAAGTCAGGAACAAAGCACGGTGATCGAACTTATCAATGGTATGCAGGAAATAAAGATGAACAATGCCGAAAAGCAAAAACGATGGCAGTGGGAATTTGTGCAGGCCCGTTTGTTTAAAGTTTCTATTAAAAGTTTAGCTCTTGAGCAAACCCAAGGAGTTGGTTCTTCCGTTATCAATGAGCTTAAGAACATCGTTATTACTTTTACATCGGCCGTGCTGGTTATAGAAGGCTCTTTAACTTTAGGTATGATGCTTTCTATACAATACATCATTGGCCAGTTAAACAGCCCTATAACCCAATTGGTGGGTTTTATCAGGTCATATCAAGACGCCAAGATCAGTATGGAGCGGCTTGGGGAAATACACGATAAAGAAAATGAGGAAAATAGGGAAAAACAGTATATCAAAAAAGTAAAACCATATCAGGATATAACACTGGAAAATGTTTCTTTTCGATATATTGGAAGTGATGAATATGTCTTAAAGGAAATTAACCTTAAAATCCCGGCAAATAAGATTACGGCCATAGTCGGTGCCAGTGGAAGTGGAAAAACCACTTTAATGAAACTGTTACTTAAGTTTTATTATCCTAATAAAGGAATTATAAATTATGGTGAACACAATCTTGAAGCTGTTTCACATAAACTATGGAGAGCTAACTCTGGGGTAGTTATGCAAGAAGGGTATATATTTAATGATACCATAGCATATAATATAGCTGTTGGTGAAGATATTATTGACAGGGAAAGGTTGGTCAAAGCAGCTAAGGCAGCCAATATTTATGATTTTATACAAGGGATCCCATTAGGCTTTAATACTAAAATCGGAAATGAAGGAATTGGTATCAGTACCGGCCAAAAACAACGATTGTTTATAGCAAGGGCAATATACAAAAACCCTGATATCTTGTTTTTTGACGAAGCCACCTCAGCACTTGATGCCAAGAACGAACGTATCATTATGGAAAATTTGAACACACTTTTTAAAGATAAAACTGTGGTCATTATAGCCCATAGGCTTAGTACGGTCAAAAATGCCGACCAGATTGTTGTACTAGATGATGGAAAAATAGAAGAACTTGGGACGCATTCTTCATTAATCCTCGAAAAAGGAACCTATTACAATCTAGTGAAGAATCAGCTCGAATTGGAAAACATTAATTCTAATTAAAAATGCCAAGGACTAGACCTACAGAAGAGTTTAACATTAGATCGGAAGAAGTTCAGGAAATTTTAACCAAACCGCCAGCTTGGATTGTCAGGTGGGGAATCACGCTTATCTTTTTTTTCACCATCATCATTTTGACCCTGTCCTTTATCATTAAATACCCTGATTTTGTTGTGGCCAAGGTGGTTATAACCACCAAACAACCAACGGAAAAAGTTGTGGCCAGATATTCCGGGCAGTTAGATAAGGTTTTAATCAATAATAAAGATACGGTTGAAGTCAATCAGGAATTGGCCCTGATTAAAAATACTGCACGTTACAGGGATATAAAAGCCTTAAAAAAGATCATTGATTCTGCACAGTATGATATTCGTAGCTTTACTTTCCCTATAAATATTACATCAAGGTTTATTTTAGGGGAAATAGAACCGACTTATATTGCTTTTGAAAAAAGTTATATTGATTATAGTTTGTTTAAAGAGCTAAACCCGTATGATAGTCAGCTTAGTGGGAATAAATCATCATTGAATGAAGTGAAGGTCCGTTTAAAGAGCCAGGCCAATCAAAGGGATATATTGGAACAAGAACTCAAGTTTAAAGAAAAAGAAATATCGCGGTATAGGAAATTGCATAAGAGAGGGGTTATTTCACAACAAGAATACGAATCTAAAGAATTGGAATTCCTGCAAATGCAAAAGAGTCTGAATAATATGACGATTTCGATTTCACAGATGAGAGAAGCTATATCTTCGGCGGATCAAACATTAAAGAGTACATATATTAATAAGAGCGAGGATGATACTAAGTTTTTGAAAAACCTATTGCAGTCCTTTAATTCCCTTAAAAGAGCTATCAGGGATTGGGAATACAAATATGTTCTGTCTTCTTCTATTGAGGGTATAATTAGCTATCAGGAATTCTGGGGAACCCATCAACAAGTAAATTCAGGAGATGTAGTATTTTCGATACTGCCCTCCAATCGAGATGATCTTATAGGGAAACTTACGATCCCCTCCCAAAATGCAGGAAAGGTTAAAATAGGCCAAAAGGTATTGGTTAAATTGGACAATTATTCATACCAACAATACGGTATGCTCGTCGGCAATGTAGACAATATGTCGGTTTCTCCAGATGAAGAAGGAAATTATATTGTGTTCATCAACTTACCTAATGGCATGAAAACTTCATATAATAAAAACCTTGTGTTTAATCAGGAGTTATTAGGCAGTGCAGAGATTATCACCGAGGATTTGAGTGTTGCCGAAAGGTTCTTTTACAAGTTTAAAGATTTATTTAAGTATTAGCAATGACAGGCATAAAATATAAAATTTCATTTTGTACGGTTTGTATGAATCGTTTATATCATTTAAAAGAAACGCTTCCACAAAACATCAGAGATAATATAGAGTACAGTAATGTAGAATTTGTAGTACTTAATTACAACTCTAGGGATGATATGGATGTATGGATAAAAAATAAAATGAAAGATTACATTGATATGGGAGTTTTAAGGTATTATAGAACTGAAGATCCTGATAGTTTTCATATGAGTCATGCAAAAAATGCCGTTTCAAAATTAGCTACAGGGGATATAATATGTAATGTAGATGCTGATAACTTTATCAGGAAAGGGTTTGCTGATTATCTTAATGATATGTTTAGTGAGAAGGAGAACATTTATGCAAGAATAGATAAAAATTCAACGCAAAGGGATTGCTTTGGAAGGATAGCCATGTGGAAAGATGATTTTACAAGATTAAGAGGATACGACGAAAGAATGAAGGGATATGGTTTTGATGATTATGATCTATGGAACAGGTTAAGAAACCTAGGTAGAACACCTAGTTATATAAAAAAAGCCTTTTTGAAGGCTTTGACTCATAATGATAATGAAAGAATTAAAAATGAAGAAAACAACAAGGGAATTAAATCAATTTATGTTAAACATATAAATCATGCTGTTTCAGAATTACTTTATATGTTTCAAGGTAGTAATAAATATTACAAAGGAACAATATTGATCAATAAATTGGTCAATTCTAAATCTATTGATAATCTTTTTCCTGAAAATCATTCTTATGAATATTCAAATGATCTTTATGGTGACTCTTGGGAAATAGGAATTTGGAGCGAAAATTCTTTGTCTATTGAATTAAAAAGTAATAATGTGAATTCTGTGTTAAAATTAGATAAGACTAATTACGGATTAAAGTCAATGTTGGATGAGGGATTGTATTTACTCTCAGATAAAGTACATATCGAAGATATGATAATGTTTTTTTCCCAAATTAATAATCGAATCATTATGAAGCAAAATACAAGGGATGGGGTTATACAAGTTAATGAGATTTCATATGGGGATATAAATTTATTAAGATAGGCAATGTACAATAAAGGGCTAGTAGCACATAAAGAGTTAAATGTTTCATTATATTATAGTGATGTCGATTGGCACATTGCATTAAGCAAAGGGGTAAGATGTTTTTTAAAAGAGCTGAAAGGAGCTTATCATGATTATCTCATAGAGTTAAGTCGAGAAAGAGGAGACCATATCAAGCTAACTTTTTTTGTTCATTCCAATTCCGCTTTTTCTTTCTCACAAGAGATAGATGCTTGGTTTAAACAATTTTTAAAAAAACATCCTTCTAGATATTCTGAAAAACATGATGAAAGAATAAAAATTTTTGCAGATTTTGATAATGACAGTGTTCATTATGGTACATTTAATATTAGGCCCTATCCTTCTATTTCGTGTTTTGTCTTTAGATGTGGTATTTCTCGATTAATCTTAAAACTTTTCCAACATTATAAAGAAGATACATTAAACAGCTTGTTTGAAATAGTTATCCAACTTATTATAATTTTTTGCAATACCGTTTATTACAATATCGATGATATTTATCACTTAATAAATACCTTGCTGCAAGAAGAATACGATCAACTAAATGATTTAGAATCTGTTAACAAGGTTATATCAGAGGGTGATACTAACTTTGAGAATAATAAATCGGAGTTAATAAGCTTAGTTGAAAATCACCTGAGGCCGGGAAATTTAAAATATAATGATCAATTAGAGTCTTTTTGGTGTAATTTGGTTGCTGAGTGTGACAAATCTTTGAAAGATGAGAATGTTTCTGATTTAATCTTTACGCATTCGCTTATGTTAAACGAATTATTTGATTCTTTAGGGTTTAAGTATAAAATTACTGTTTTACTTTTGCTCAAAAAATCAATTAAAAAATCCAATTTATACAAGTTGTAGCCTTTCCTAAAAATGTAATCCAAATCACAGATAATAAAATGAAATTAGAGCAAGGTTAAGATTAATCTTTAACAGGATGGTATAACATATTTTTTAAATCACCAACTTCAGAAAAAATAGGTCTCCACCTAAATGTCGCCATCCTATTATCTATTCCAAAACTATTTTTATAATCACCAATATAAAATTTTGATTGGTTATCTTTTCGAACAAATTCACCTTCGCCACCAAAATCTGATATTTCAAAGCCGGCGGTTTCTAAAAGTGTAGGAAATAAAACTTCATGGTGACCATACCAACCATCCTTAAGAGCTTTATCTATATAAATAAGAGCTTCTCTTGAAATCCTATAAATCGGATTAAATGATTTTAATTTTTTATTATCAGGAATGGTATAATTATGATGCATTAGTGAGTTCCACCAGAACCACTGCGGTTCGTCCTTATGTCTTTGAACATGTGTGCTAATAAAATCATCTTTAACCTCATTAAAGTTTGTAAAAAGAAATTTCCAGTCCCCTACAAACCTTACATCATCTTCGATACACCAATAATAATCATAGTCAGGAAACTCTCTGAAGAATTTCAATAGAGGGAAGTGGTTGTTTCCTGGCGTAAGTTTTGGTCCTAAAGGATTATAACCCAATTCGTATAAAATGTCATCGGTAAAACAAAAACATTGTAACTTTTCTATATTTTTAGGCACGATTCTTTCTTTGAGGTGATATAATAAAGTAGTATGATCATGAATTGATTCTGTCGAACTACAAATTTTTTTAAAAGTACTAAGAGCTGATTTTGATGGAAGGTTGCATAAAAAAAGAAAGGCTTGTTTATTCGTGACAATATTCATCGTATTAGGGTAATTATATGTTATTCAGTTGAACAGTTTTGGGTTTAATTCCCCAACGCTCTGCGTCGAATGTAATGAATGAATTCATGCTTTGATATCTCATACACCCTGCATTGAGCGCAATTTATTTAAAGCACTAGGATAATTAAAAGAGGACTTTCTTGAATCTCTCCTAAGGGATTAATGTCTAAATCTAAGAAAATTTCAATGGGCATCCAATTTTTTGTTATTTACCAATACTAAAATAACGCTGTGATAACTCAAAACGCCGAATTGAACTGGCTTATGAAGAGCACCGTTTCCACGATGCAAGACGACGGATGATCGCTCCGAAAACCCTCGGAGAACAAGTAAGGACAATCAATATATTCGGAGCACTAAAACCTGGTGCTTCCGTATCACTTTACCAATATGATCCGAGAGCTATGAATATGCTTTTTATCCTCTGGATCGGGGAATTGAAAACAGGCAATGGAATGATAAAATGTACTTTATCTCCATTCATCGTGATGAGATGACCACAATGTTTAAAACCCGGGTTATACTGAACAAAAAAAAATTGAAATTTTTTGTTTTACCTCACCCAGAACTGCCGAAAAAGACAGTTCTGATCCGCCTAAGGCGGAAGAGGTGAATAGTATACCCCCAATGCAAGCCTGTTTGCCGATAGGTAGGCATACGGGGAATCTTAAGATTAGAAGGTTTTATTTGAGTTTGTTTGGTTTGTAACCCTCACATGACCAAAACCCGGTGCACTTGAAAAAGAGGTACCGGGTTATTTTTGAATCAATATTTCATAATACAACTTTAAAATTACTGCCTCCTATCCCTTTTCTAGATTGAAAACCCCTACTCTACTTTCTATAAAGTATTGAAATAATACTACTATTTCTACTCATAAATGTTAATTCCACATTTTTTCCTTTAAAATATTTTGAAATAATAAATGTAAAATTTACTTTTACTAAAATGCATGCGATATATTTATATCGTATTGCTAATACTAATTAATCATAATTAACTCTTAAACCATCCTAATAATGAAGACAAAATCCTATTTAAAAAAACATTGGAGGCGGAAAAAAAATTCGCCAATTCTCATGTTATTCTTATTGCTTTCCACATGTTTGTTAGCAATAGAGAATACACACGCACAACAATCCGTAACTGGCCAGATAACTTCTGGAACTGATGGCGTCCCCTTACCAGGGGTCAACATTATGGTTCAAGGAAGTAATATAGGAGTGGTCTCCGATTTTGACGGAAACTATCAACTGGACGGAGTGGCTTCCGACGCCACCCTTGAATTTTCTTATATCGGTTTTAAATCGCAAACGATATCGCTCAACGGACGATCTACACTTAATGTCGTTATGGAAGAAGACCTTGCACAGCTCGATGAAGTGGTAGTCATAGGTTATGGTACCCAAAAGCGTTCCGATATTACCGGTTCGGTAGCTTCGGTTCCAAAAGATCGTTTGGAAAACCTTCCTGTAACCAATGTAACACAAGCCCTGCAAGGTACTACCGCAGGACTTAACATAACCACAGAATCTTCAATCCCCGGAAGTGTCGCTGGCATCCAAGTCAGGGGGCTTAACTCTATTACCGCTGGAAACAGCGCCTTTATCGTTGTAGACGGTACTCCCTTTTATGGCTCTCTGAACGATATCAATTCCCGGGACATCGAATCAATTGAAATCTTAAAAGATGCTTCAGCTACTGCTATTTATGGTAACCGAGGATCCAACGGGGTTATTCTGATAACTACCAAACGTGGAAAAACCGGAAAACCTACCATAAACTATAGTGTTTACAGTGGACTAGAGGATTTTTCACATGTACTCGAACCTATGGGTCCAGAGGACTATATCGAAAAATACGCACACTATGTGGAGCAAAGAGGGCTCGAGCAAACTGATGTTTTACCCAATACTGCTGAGATCGAAAATTATAATGCCGGAAGGACAACTAACTGGTTCGATGAAGTTACCCAAACCGGACTGATAACAGAACATAATGTAAGCCTTTCCGGAGGAAGTGAGAATGCCAAGTATTTTATTTCAGGAGGATATCTGGATCAAAAAGGAGTTATAAAAGGGTATGAATACAATCGTGTGAATTTCAGAACCAATCTGGACCTGGATGTAACTAACTGGTTATCAACAGGGGTAAATGCCTATTTTGCAAACAATAACTACGATGGCGGCCGGGCTAATTTCCTTTTTGGAACTGCCATGAGCCCTTATTCGGTACCCAGGGATGAAAACGGGGAATACATTATCTACCCAATGTCTCCCGAACAACTTTTTGAAAACCCTTTACTGGGACTTACTGAAGACAGGCTAGATCATATCAAAAACCTTTCAGGTACTGCCTATGCTACCCTAAAACCGGGAATAGAAGGCCTGGAATATAAAATAAGTGCGTCGTACTACTACAATCCTAGATACAATGCTACCTATAGTGGCCGTGCAGCTAACGATAACAATGGTACGGCATACAAATACAACGCAGAAACCAAAAGATGGGTAGTCGAAAACCTGCTTACCTATACAAAGGATTTTGGTAAACATCATTTTGATGTAACCCTACTGTATAGTGCAGAGGAGCAAAATTATCAAAACACAGCAGTGACTGGAGTAGGCTTTTTTAGTGATGCCCTTTCTTACAATCAAATTGAATCAGCAGATAATATCTCCGCGGAATCTGAAAAATGGAGACAGAGCTGGCTTTCTCAAATGGGAAGGATCAATTATTCCTTTGACAGCCGTTACCTACTCACCCTTACCGCGCGTAGGGATGCAGCCTCTGTCTTTGGAGGCAACACTGACAAATATGGTGTTTTTCCCTCCATGGCCATTGGTTGGAACATCGCCAACGAAAGTTTTATGGAGAATGCTTCCAAGGTCAACCAATTGAAATTAAGGTTTTCCTACGGAACCAATGGAAATCCGGGCGTAGAGGTTTATGGCACTCAAAGTACCTTAGGTACCGTTCTATACCCCTTTGGAGGCTCGCCCCAGGTAGGTACCTATATAGATGGAATGGGGAATCCCAACCTTCAATGGGAATCCACTACCACAGCCAACCTTGGTATTGACTTCGGTTTTTTCAACAATCGTTTAAGCGGTACCGTGGAAGTGTATGACAGTAAGACTGATGACCTTATTCTAGAAAGGAACATTCCCAATATCACCGGATCCGGTGATATTTTGGACAATGTCGGAAAGTTAGGAAACAAAGGATTGGACATCACCCTGAACTCCGTCAATGTAAATACAGGGGATTTCCGTTGGGAAACCCGTCTGAATTTTTCTACTTATAAAAATGAAATACTGAACCTTTATGGAACCGGTGAAGATGATATCGCTAACAGATGGTTTATAGGGGAATCCCTAGGCGTGGTATATGATTACCAAAAACTCGGTATCTGGCAGGAAGATGAGATTGCTGCCGAAGCTCATTTGAATCACGATCCCACAGCCCGACCCGGAGATATAAAGTTTGCTGATATCAACGGTGACGGACAGATAGACTCCGAGAACGACCGTGTAATTCTAGGCAATACCCTACCGGACTGGAATGGAGGTTTAACCAATACTTTTATGTATAAGGATTTTACCTTTAGCTTCTTTTTACAAACCGTACAGGGTGTGTTAAGAAACAATCCGGATATCTATTATACCGATGAAGTTGGTCGCCGTAACATCCCTGCCGATGTTGGATACTGGACTGCCGAAAATCAAAGCAACGAATGGCCTTCCCTGGTCGCTTACCAAAATAATAAGGGATACGAACATCCAAAAGATGCCAGCTACCTAAGGATAAAAGATGTACGCTTAAGTTACAATATTCCAAATGAACTGTTGGAAAAATACAACATACAAAGTATGATGCTTTACGTCGCCGGAAGAAACCTCTACACCTTTACAGACTGGATAGGTTGGGATCCTGAAAGCGACCAGGTTTCCAGAGGGGGCGACGGTTGGGAAAACAACTACCCCTTAACACGTACCATCTCTTTGGGATTGAACATTTCATTATAACCTAAAAAAATTAAACAAATGAAACGCTATACAAAATTTTTAACAATAATCCTTTCAATCCTGGTCGTTACTGCCTGTAGCAAGGATTTTTTGGATGAAAAACTGGAAGATCAACACTCCCCGGAAATAACCGATGATTTAGGCTTAAAGGCCTCACTTACACTTATGTATGAAATAACCAGTTCCTTTTACACCAAAGCGGACAACCAGGGTTGGGTAAGTGTGTGGAATGTAGGTACTGATATCGCTTGGCCGACACAACCTGAAGGTGTCGAGATACCACATTTTAGATACAACACCCTTACCTCTGACGATAATGCGGCCTCCTGGATGTGGAACTGGGAATACAACATTATTGAAAACACCAATAATATAATTTTCAACATTGAGAACAATGGAGAAAACATAACCGGGATGACCGAAGAAAAATTAACTGAATATTTGGGGGAGGCTAAGTTTTTTAGAGCAAAAGCCTATGAGGAATTAGTCACCCTATACGGAGGAGTTCCTTTAGTTACAGAACCCGTTAATGAACCCAAATTTGATTTTGTAAGGGCCAATGTGGAAGAGATCAATGCCCTGATAGAAGAAGACCTCCTATATGCAGTAGCCAACCTTCCTGACCTGGGTCAAACCGAGCACGAACAACGCGTGAGCAGTGTTGCAGCCAGCCACCTGTTGGCCAAATCTTATTTACGAATGGGCAGAAATGCTGAAGCAGAAGCCCAATGTGATTTGGTTATCAACACACCGGGGCTTAGTTTGGTCACAGCCCGTTATGGTGTAAAATCCGACCAGCCGGGCGATCCTTTTTCCGATATGTTTTTTAAAGGGAATATGCGACGTTCACAAGGGAATTCAGAAGCCATCTGGGTTCTGGAAAACGAAAACCCTAGCGATGTCAGGGCAGGAAGTACCGGAAACCCACAACACCGCAGGGTTTGGGGTGGCGCCTACCACAACCGTAACGGGATGATTCCTGCAGAAGATCTGGGTGGACGAGGCCTCTCTAGATTACGCTTAAACAACTGGGTATTATATGATTTGTACGACGAAGGTGATATGCGAAATTCTCAGTACAACATCAAAAGAGAGCATACCTATAACGACCCCTCCCATGAACTCTTTGGAGAACCCGTTCCATATGAAGGTCCTGACACCTTATTTATCCTCAATCCCTACACCCTAAAATGGAAACATTTTGATCCAAGAGATACTTTTGGGTTTGGGATGTGGAAAGACTTTATCCTGATGCGCCTTGGAGAAACCTATCTATTAAAAGCAGAGGCTCAATTTAAACAAGATAACCCTGGCGGTGCCGCTGCATCTATTAATATGTTACGCACCCGCGCCAATGCACCACAAGTAACAGCCTCCGATATCACAATGGATTTTATCCTAGATGAACGCGTTAGAGAATTGCTAGGTGAAGAAAACAGGAGAATGGAACTGATGAGAACCAAGACCTTATTGGAAAGAGTGGATTTAAATTACGGGGCCCCGGAAGGAATGAGAGTGGAAGGCATCACTGATGCCCATTTGTTGTTCCCCATACCGCTCACTGAAATTCAATTGAATAAAGATGCCGAATTAGAACAAAACCCCGGATATTAATAAATAAAACATACCTAAAAAAAGACAAACAAAAGTCTTTAAACAAATAAACCTCACGGGCTTTGAAAACCTGTGAGGTTTCATTAGATTTATTAAATAGATAAACAAACTATAGAATGAACATTAACAAAAAAGTGTCTGTTAGCATATTTTTCCTAGTCACGTCCTTGGGTATAGCCAATCCTTTTCAGAATAAAGAGCCATCCCCCACAGACGATCGGGACTATTTCGTACAAACACTTGTCAAAATTGTTGATCCTGTCCTCAATGCTTTAAGTAAAAATGAACTCAAAAAACAAATGCCGGTAGAGATGGCACCTCATCCCTACGGAGACCGGGGAAAATACAGTCATTTGGAAGCATTTGGAAGAACCCTCTCCGGAATAGCACCTTGGCTGGAACTCGGACCAAATAATTCCGAAGAAGGGAAACTAAGAGAAAAATACATCGAACTTACCCTCAAGTGTATTGCCAACGCCACCAACCCGAAGAGTCCGGATTATATGAACTTCAGTGAAGGCGGACAAGCATTGGTCGATGCTGCTTTTTTGGCTCAAGGCTTGTTAAGGGCCCCAACTCAGTTGTGGGAAAAACTCGATAAAAAAACACAGTTGAATGTCTTAAACGCATTGAAACAAACAAGAGGTCTGTCTCCTGTTTACAGCAACTGGCTCCTTTTTACCGCAACAGTAGAAGCAGCCATTTTAAAGTTTGAAGGAAAGGCTAAGGCTGATATGGTCCGAATTGAATACGCTTTAAACAAACACAACGAATGGTATCTCGGGGATGGTGTTTATGGTGATGGCCCTGAATTTCACTGGGACTATTATAACAGCTATGTGATTCAACCCATGATGTTGGATATCATCAGAGTACTTATCGAAAAACAAGAGCAATTCAAGCATTGGCGTTACAACTATTTTATCAAAGATTATTCGAAAACACTGGAAAAAGCACAACGTTATGCTTCTTTTCAGGAACAACTCATCGCTCCTGATGGCACCTATCCTCCTATCGGAAGGTCTATCACCTATCGTTTTGGGGCGTTTCAATTATTATCACAAATAGCACTTTTTGAAAAACTACCCGAAAATCTGGCTCCCGGACAGGTACGATCGGCTTTAAAAGCTGTTATCCAAAAACACATGTCCGCCACAGATATGTTTGACAAAAACGGATGGCTGACTTTAGGGTTTTACGGACATCAACCGGAAATGGCAGAAGGTTATATATCAACAGGTAGTCTTTACCTCTGTACAGAGGTTTTTCTTGTGTTGGGATTATCTCCTGAAAATCCATTTTGGACACAGCCTTCTCAAGATTGGTCACAAAAAAGGATATGGAGTTCTAAAGAAAAATAAATAGTGAGAAAAAGATTAAAAAAAAGATTATTTCCATGGATGCTTCCACTGATTGGAATACTTTTTCACGCCTGTGCTCCCCAAACTATTAAAACAACAGAAGTAGGCAAAGGCTGGAGCAATAATTCAGTAAACACAGTCATTTTTAGGAAAAATGCCTTAACAAGCAACGAGGACTATCAGTTTATTGCTTTCTATGATCCTTCAGGGAAAATGGTTTTGGGAAAGCGTAAACTCTATCAGCAAGAATGGGAATTGAAAACCACGCCTTATTCAGCAAATGTAAAGGATGCCCATAACAGCATCAGTATTGCTCTTGATGCAGAAGACTATCTGCATGTAAGTTGGGATCAACACAACACCCCTTTGCGATATGCCAAAAGTCTGGAACCTTTGGGGTTGGAACTCAGTAAAGAACTTCCTATGACCAACAAACAGGAAAAAGATGTTACCTATCCTGAATTTTATAATTTGCCTAACGGAAAGCTTCTTTTCTGTTACCGTTCCGGGGAATCCGGTCGCGGGAATATGGTTATCAACACATACGATACCACTACAAAAAATTGGACACAAATTCAGCATAATTTGATTGACGGAGAAGAGCAACGCAGCGCCTATTGGCAGATGTGCACCGATAAAAAAGGAAACTTACACCTTTCGTGGGTTTGGCGAGAGACTTGGGACGTAAGCACCAATCACGATATGGGGTATGCCATTTCCCAAGACGGCGGACAAAGTTGGGAGAAATCAAATGGTGAACAATACCAGCTTCCCATTACAGCCAAAACCGCAGAATATGCGTGGAAAATCCCACAAAATAGTGAGCTCATCAATCAAACCTCCATGACCACCGACCAAAAGGGTCAACCCTATATTGCTACTTATTGGAACGATAACAGCATCCCTCAGTATAAAATCATTCATTTAGACGGAGACACATGGAAAATGATGGATACTAACTTCCGTAAGACCACTTTCGCATTAGGAGGTGGCGGCACCAAAAGAATTCCTATTTCAAGACCTGAAATATTGGTAAACGACAACACCGTTCATCTACTTTTCAGGGATGAAGAACGCAACAACAGAATAAGTCTGGCATCTACTCCTGTAGGGCACACAGAATGGAATATTCAAGACCTTACAGAAGCCTCTGTCGGACAATGGGAGCCTAATTATGATATATCCCTTTGGGAAAGAAATAAAGAACTGCACATTTTTTCGCAAAATGTAACCCAAGCCGATGGTGAAGGTCTGGCGGATATAAAACCACAGCCTGTAAAAATTATAGAAATAAAACAACTACCTAAATAAACGATAATGAAGACTAAACTCCTTTTTCTACTGATCACGATTTGCTGCTTGTCCTGCAAACAGGGAACCAAGAAACAAACTTCCTCAACAGAAGACACCTTATCAGCAACAATTGACAGCACCTTACTAACAGCGGTAAAACAATACAAATTTCTGGCGAAGCAAATAGATTCCGGGCAATATCCCAAAACCTATCACGCCAAGGAAGACCGATTGGAAACCAGTAATTCGGGTTGGTGGTGCAGCGGATTTTACCCCGGAACCCTACTCTATCTTGATGAAGCTGTAAATGCTCCTGATTTGAAACAAGAAGCTCAAAGAGTACTGGAAGACTTGAAGAAAGAACAATCCAATACCTCAACACACGACCTTGGTTTTATGATGTATTGCAGCTTTGGTAATGCCAATCGGCTGGAAAAAAATCCTGAATATGAAAAAATCCTGCTCAACAGCGCGAAATCCTTATCTACCCGCTACAACGATACGGTAAAGGCCATCCGTTCATGGGACAGCGCTCCGTGGAACAAAGCCGGGGATGATGATCTGGTCGTGATTATCGACAATATGATGAATCTGGAACTGCTGTTTTGGGCTACAAAATTCAGTGGGGACAGCACTTATTATGACATTGCTGTGAATCACGCCAATACGACTATAAAAAATCATTTCAGATCCGATTACAGCTCTTATCACGAAGTGATCTACAAGGAAGAAAACGGAGAAGCAAGGGCAAAAATCACCAATCAAGGTACGGCAGACGAATCGGCTTGGGCACGTGGTCAGGCATGGGGTTTATATGGCTATACAGCCACCTATCGGGAAACCAAGGACAAAAAATACCTGGAACAGGCACAACATATAGCTGATTTCCTTATCAACCACCCCAACATGCCGAAGGATTACATTCCATATTGGGATTTTAACGCTCCCGGTATTCCTGATGCATTACGTGACTCATCAGCAGCATCCATTATTGCTTCTGCCCTATTGGAGTTAAGCAGTTATTCCGAAGGAGATAAAAAAGAAAACTATCAAACCATCGCCAAAACCATTTTAGAAAAGCTGTTGAGTGATGAATATCTGCCAAAAGTGGGTGAAAATGGCGGATTTATACTGAAACACGGAGTTGGTAACATGCCCAACAAAACCGAAGTGGATACCCCGCTGTCCTATGGCGATTATTATCTGGTAGAAGCTATGATACGTTACAAAGAAATGAACCAATAAATTATCCAATCTAACCAAATGAAAAAGTTTATTTTTCCAATCCTATTGATCACATTACAAACCGTTTTTTCACAAAAAGCAGCAAACGAATGGGAAAATCCTAAAGTTTATGAGCGAAATAAGGAAGCGCCCCATGCTGAATTTATTGTATACAGCGATGAAACTTCAGCAAAAAATGATAATCCGGAGCAATCCACTCTATATCAAAGTCTCAACGGAAACTGGAAATTCTCTTTGGTGAAAAAACCGAAAGATCGTCCGGCGGATTTCTATCAGAAGGGTATAGACGATAGCAATTGGGATGAAATCAAAGTGCCCTCCAACTGGGAACTGGAAGGTTATGATACTCCAATTTACACAAACATCATCTACCCTTTTCCAAAGAATCCTCCTTTTATAGACAGCGATTACAACCCTGTAGGAAGCTACCGAAAAACATTTGAAGTCCCTGAAACCTGGGAGGACAAGGAGGTTATTCTTCACTTCGGTTCTATTTCGGGTTATGCCCGTGTGTTTGTAAACGGAGAAGAAGTCGGAATGACCAAAGCAGCCAAAACCCCGGCTGAATTTGATATCACCGATTACCTTTCAAAAGGGAAAAACCTCTTGGCTGTACAGGTCTTCCGCTGGCATGACGGGCGTTATATCGAAGATCAGGATTTTTGGCGATTGAGTGGGATTGAACGTAGTGTCCATTTACAGGCCTTGCCAAAACTTACCGTAAGTGATTACTTTATTAAATCAGGTTTGGACGATACTTATACTGATGGAATTTTAGATGTAACCATAGATTTAAAAACGTTTAAAAAGAATAAAAACAAGAAAGCTGAAATCACTTTCAGTCTTTTTGACGCTGAAGGAAATCAAGTTTATTCCAAAGAGAAGCAGGTAACTCATACAAGTTCAGAAGTAAACTTCAATTCCACCATAAAAAAAGTGAATGTGTGGAGTGATGAAACCCCGTATTTGTACACCTCCCTCATTAAATGGAAAGGCAATAAATCTGATGAGGCTGTTATTTCGGGGAAAACCGGTTTCCGCAGTGTGGAAATCAAAAATGCACAGTTGATGGTGAACGGAAAAGCTGTTACTGTACACGGTGTTAACCTTCACGAACATCACGGCACCAAAGGGCATGTCCCCGATAAAAAGACCATGGAAGCAGACATCGCCCTGATGAAACAAAACAACGTCAATGCCATCAGGATGAGCCATTACCCACATGCAAAATACATCTATGAATTATGTGACAAATACGGAATGTATGTGGTGGACGAGGCCAATATAGAAACCCACGCCATGGGAGCTGAGTTTCAAGCTCCGTTTGACAAATCCGTTCACCCTGCTTATTTACCGGAATGGGCTCCGGCGCATATGGATCGTATCAAACGAATGCTGGAACGCACCAAAAACCATCCTTCCATCATTATCTGGTCGATGGGGAATGAATGTGGAAACGGACAAGTATTTTACGATGCATACGAATGGTTAAAAAAACGTGATCTTACCCGAGTGGTACAGTTTGAACAAGCTGGTGAAAGCCCAAATACCGATATTGTTTCCCTCATGTACCCAAGTATGAAGAACATGAAGCGCTACGCAGAATCTGACCAAGAGCGCCCTTATATCATGTGCGAATACTCACATGCGATGGGAAACAGCAACGGAAATTTCCAAGAATATTGGGATATTATTGACAACAGTCCACATATGCAAGGAGGTTTTATTTGGGATTGGGTGGATCAAGGCTTAAAAGCTGAAGATACTAACGGAAATGAATATTGGGCCTATGGTGGTGATTTGGGAGGTGAAAACCTTCAGCACGATGAAAATTTCTGCGCCAATGGTTTAGTTTCTGCCGATCGCACTCCACATCCCGGGCTTCAGGAAGTGAAAAAGGTATATCAAAATATTAAGTTTGAACTTCAAGGCGATCAGCTTCACTTGACAAATCGGTATAATCACACCAATTTAAACGCTTTTTCCTTCCAATGGAAAATTTTAAAAAACGGTGAAGTTTTTCAGCAGAGTAATTTTACAATAGATGTAAAACCAGGGGATTCAAAAACCATTACACTTCCTATCAATAATATAGACAATCAAGCTGAATATGTGTTGGATATCTATGCTTACACCATAAACGAAATTCCCATGATCCCTGCCGGTCACGAATTGGCAAGGGAGCAGTTCAAACTGGGAACGGTCAATTATTTTGATATCAACTTTGATACTGTTGCTACCAACTCAAAGTTAAAATATCAAACAAAAGACGAAATACTCCATTTCGAAACAGCTACAATTGAAGGTGATTTTGATTTAAAAGAAGGCCGGTTGACCACTTATCATTTCAAAAATGATACTGAGAAAACTATTGAAAATTTCCCAATTCCGTTTTTCTGGAGGGCTCCGACGGACAATGACTTTGGTAACGGTATGCCCAAAAAATCAGCCTTGTGGAAAGAAGCCCATAAGAACATGGAAATATTATCAGTAGAAACTGAAAAAACAGCTCAAAAAGGTATCCGTATAGATGTAAAATATCTGTTGAGTGAGATGAAAGTGCCTTATTCCATTTCCTATGACATACAAAATGACGGAAGCATTAAAATTACCGCCGATATCGATCTGAGCAAGGATAAATTACCCGAATTGCCCCGTTTTGGAATGCGGATGGAATTGGCCAAGGCATTTGACAATATTGAATATTACGGTCGTGGTCCTTGGGAAAACTATTCCGATAGGAAAAGCTCCGCTTTTTTAGGGCAATACAAAGACAAAGTCGCCAATCAATTTACATGGGAATACATCCGTCCTCAAGAATCAGGTTACAAAACCGATGTACGCTGGCTACAATTGACAAACGAAGATGGTAAAGGACTTTTGATCACAGGAGAACAACCCTTGTGCTTTAGCGCTTTAAATGTTTCTACGGAATCTATCGATCCCGGACTTACAAAGGCACAACGCCACACCACCGATGTACATCCTGAAGATAAAGTCTATCTGCATGTGGATTACAAACAACGAGGCCTTGGCGGAGACAATAGTTGGGGAGCCTTACCTCATGAAGCCTATCGTCTTCTGGCTCCGGCATATCAGTACACTTACACACTTCGATTAATAAAATAAAAATGAAAAGAGCCTTTTCTCTATCAGTTATACTTTGTTTGGTTTTTGGTCAGTTTGCCTCGGCACAAACCAAAAAACACAATATTTTTCGTCCCGGAGCAATCTGGGAAGATACCGAGGGGGTTCATATTAATGCTCACGGTGGCGGGTTTTTATATCAAAACAGGACCTATTATTGGTACGGGGAACACAAAGGGAAAACGAGTAAGGCCCATGTTGGGATCAATGTGTATTCTTCAAAAGACCTTTACAACTGGAAAAAAGAAGGTGTTGCATTATCGGTAAGCGATGATCCTGATTCTGAAGTTACCAAAGGTTGTGTTATGGAACGCCCGAAAGTAATTTATAATGAAAAGACTGAAAAATATGTGATGTGGTTTCATTTAGAGTTAAAAGATCAAGGATATCGTGCGGCAAAGACTGCTGTTGCGATAAGTGATAATCCTACAGGACCTTTTCAATACCTTAGATCGTTTAGGCCAAATGCCAAACAATGGCCACAAAATTTTAAGGACGAATGGAAAAAATCGCTCCCCGAAGAGGATTCCTTAAAGTGGTGGACTCCTAAATGGCATAAAGCCGTAAAAGAAGGATTATTCGTCCACCGGGATTTTGAAAAAGGACAAATGTCACGTGACATGACTTTGTTTGTAGACGATGATGGTAAAGCCTATCATATTCATTCCGCTGAAGAAAATCTAAGCCTCCATATTTCAGAATTAACCGATGATTATCTCGATTTTACCGGAAAATATGTAACTGTAGCTCCGGCTGGGCATAATGAAGCTCCCGCTATATTTAAGCAAGATGGAACCTATTATATGATTGCTTCCGGGGCTACAGGTTGGGATCCCAATGCGGCACGCTCTTTCAGTTCCAAATCAATATGGGGCCCGTGGAAGCCTCTGAATAATCCGGCTGTTGGTAAGGAGTCTGATGTGACTTTTCGCTCTCAAAGTACTTACATACTTCCAGTGGCAGGCAAAGAAAATGCCTTTATTTTTATGGCGGATAGATGGAACCCAAAAAATCATATAGACGGTCGCTATATCTGGTTACCGTTACAAGTAGTAAACGGACAGCCGGTTATAAAATGGTATAATGAATGGAAGCTTGACTTTTTTGACAAGAAAAAAATACCGGTAAAAAAAGATATCCCTATTGATTCTATCCGATTGAGCGATCCCGCAATCTTGGCCGATAAAAAAACATCTATGTATTATATGACCGGAACCGGAGGTATGTTGTGGAAGAGTAAAGATCTAAAACTTTGGGACGGGCCTTATGAAGTTGCCATGACAGACCCTAACTCTTGGATGGGAACCAATCCTATGATATGGGCAGCTGAGCTGCATCAGTACAACGACAAATACTACTATTTTGCTACTTTCACCAACAGGGATGTGAAGATTGACACTGTTAAAGGTAATATCATAGAACGCAGGGCTTCTCATGTATTGGTAAGTGACCAACCCGATGGTCCTTATACTCCCATGAAGGATACTGTTTATTTACCTGAAAACAAACCAACATTGGATGGAACCTTTTGGGTTGACAAAGACGGAAAACCCTATATGATATATTGCCATGAATGGTTACAGAATTGGAATGGTACCATGGAAAAAATATTGCTAAAACCCGATTTGAGCGGTACGGTAGGTAAAAGAAAAATCATGTTTTTTGCCAGTGATTCTCCTTGGAGTAAAGAAAAAGACGAAGACGGAGCTATTGTTCCTAATAAAGTAACGGATGGTCCTTACCTATTCCGTACTGGTACAGGACGCCTTGGGATCATATGGACGAGTTGGGTGCACGATGTTTATACCCAAGGGGTGGCATATTCTGAAAGTGGAACATTAGACGGTCCATGGATTCATGAGGAGGAGCCTATTACTCCTCCCAATTTCGGACATGGGATGTTGTTTCAAACATTTGAGGGAAAAACACTGATGTCGCTGCACAGCCATAGAAATGAAAACGATCGTTATATAAGGATTCCGAATTTGTTTGAAGTGGATTTGTCGGGCGATAAGTTAATCATAGGAAAAAGATACGGTCAGTAAATATCACAATCAATTATTAAGAAAATGAAAAGAATCAATATAAAGTTCAGTATGAAATATTATTTAATATCAATTTGTTTTTTGCTGATAGGAAATGTCTCGGCGCAGGAAAAACCAGAAATTCCTGAAAAAGATTTTAATGCCTACCTTTTTACATATTTTACCGGAAATAAGGTGGAACAGGAAGCCGTTCATTATGCTGTTAGTCTTGACGGATATCAGTATTACACCCTCAACAACAACGAACCTGTATTGAACTCTAAGGAAATAAGTTTAACCGGAGGAGTCCGGGATCCACACATTTTAAGAGGTGAGGATAGCAAAACCTTTTATATGGTTACTACCGATATGACCTCCTACAAAGGCTGGAGCTCCAATCGAGGTATAGTTCTTTTAAAATCTACCGACCTTATCCATTGGTCTTCAAGTGCTATCAATTTTCAAAAGCGATTTTCAGGAAATGAGGATTTAAAACGGGTGTGGGCTCCACAGACCATATATGATAAACAGGTCGGAAAATATATGATCTATTTTTCAATGAAACACGGGGATGGAACGGATATTATATATTATGCCTATGCGAACCAAGATTTTACCGATTTGGAAAGTGAACCCAAACAACTTTTCTTTCCTTCCAACGGAAAGTCCTGTATTGATGGGGATATCATATTAAAAGACGACACCTACCACCTCTTCTATAAAACAGAAGGACATGGAAACGGGATTAAGCTGGCCACTACAACCGATCTTACTTCCGGGAAATGGAAAGAAGACCCTGAATACAAGCAACAAACCAGTGAGGCTGTAGAAGGTTCAGGGGTATTCAAGCTCAATCATACAAACACCTATATTTTAATGTATGATGTCTATATGAAAGGGCAGTATCAGTTTACCAAAAGTGATGACTTACAAAATTTTGAAATCATAGATCAGGAAATTTCAATGGACTTTCATCCCCGCCATGGAACCATTCTTCCCATTACAAGAAACGAATTGAAACGATTGATACAACAATGGGGAAAACCTAAAAAATTATCCGACATCAACAACAATCCCGCTCTGGAGGGATATTATGCCGATCCCGAAATTATGTATGCCCAAAAAACAGGTAAATACCATCTCTATCCGACCACTGACGGTTTTGATTCCTGGAGTGGGCATTACTTTAAAACTTTTTCTTCAGATGATCTGGTAAACTGGAAGGATGAGGGAGTTATTCTTGACCTTAAAAAAGAGGTCTCCTGGACAGATAGGAATGCTTGGGCACCTTGTATTATTGAAAAGAAAATTAATGGTATGTATAAGTATTTCTATTACTATACTGCTGCCCAAAAAATTGGAGTAGCCGTGTCTGATCATCCTATCGGACCTTTTGTAGATTCAGGAAAACCCCTGATTGACTTTAAGCCTGAAGGTATAAGCGGCGGACAGGAGATAGACCCCGACGTCTTTACCGATCCAACAAGCGGAACATCCTATTTGTATTGGGGTAACGGTTATATGGTCGGAGCCGAACTCAACCCTGACATGGTTTCCATAAAAAAAGAGACGATGAAAGTCTTAACACCCGATTCTACCTACAGAGAAGGAACAGAAGTCTTTTACCGCAATGGAAAATATTATTTTATGTGGTCTGAAAATGATACCCGTAGCCCGGACTATAGAGTGCGATATGCTGTAGCAGACAACCCGTTGGGGCCATTGGAAATTCCGGAAAATAATTTGGTTATTCAAAAAGCACCTGAGAAAGGTATTTATGGAACGGGACATAATTCAGTAATCCAAATTCCGGGAAAAGATGAATGGTATATTGTTTATCATCGTTTTTCAATTCCAAATGGCATCACTATGGGAGATGCTGCCGGATATCATAGGGAAGTTGCTATTGACAGTCTTACTTTTTCAGAAAAAGGAGCCATTAACAAGGTGTCCCCTACTCTTAGCGGTATTAAAAGCATCAAACAACAAAAGAAGTAATTTTTTAACCAATCGATACTTATTTACAAATCTTCCAGTAATAATATCATAACACACATTTTATACTATGGTCAACAACCTCGGGGTAAGCCTGTCTACCGATAGACAGGCCTGCCTACCGTCAGGCAAGCGTCGGAGCATTATAAATCTCACTTAGTGAGTAAAAGACAATCCTTTTTCTTGGAATACAAAATTGATGATGAAGTCAGAAAAGAAAAACTTCACGGTTATACCATAGGTTATTCCGGGAAAAGGATCAAGTATTTCATAGAGAAAAAATAAAACCGACTGCAGCCCTTTATGAAATATTCTGAAATGAAATTCGTTTTCAATTATACGTGTTACCCCTACTCTAACTACTATGATTAACAAAACAGGCATTTATACAGCAGTGCTCACATTTTTGATCAGTACTGTACTTTTAATTATCTATTATTTCACAAATTCCCCGGTTATAATTCTCATAGCTCCAATTTTTATTGCCATTGCCGCAATATTAAACATTGGCATTCTCTTCTTGTTGGTTATTAGGGTGGTTAACCGGAAAAACAAGCGTAAAAAACATTTAAAAACCTCGGGGTTGATGTTGCTCAACATTTCCATCGCTTTACTCTATTTCAAATTTGCGATGTTTCTTATCAACCATATGGTCATCACCTTGGTCAACAATACCGGGGAAACCCTTACCGACATCAAAATAATAGGAGGCGAAACAAAAACCATCGACAGACTGGGTATTGGTAAAAAAGATATAGAGTGGATTTATATTGTAAAAGACAATTCTTTATCATTGGAATACAAAATTGATAATGAAGTTAGAAAAGAAAAAGTGCACGGTTATACCATAGGTTATTCCGGGAAAAGGATCAAGTATTCCATCGAGAAAAAATAAAACCGATCGACAGTCCTATAAAAAACAAGTCTAAAAACTCCAACCTAAAACCTTCTAAGATCTAGATTGCTTTATAAATGACTTAATCTATTTTAAGGCATGAATTTTGTTGTTAAATACTAAAGTTTATGCTATTTTTAATATATGAGGGTATTAGATGTAGAAAAAGAGAATAAAGAAATCGCCAGGCAGTACAAGGAATTGCTGCGCATAAGTTATCAAACGCTCTCTGATGATGACAAGAAGCTCATCAGGCATGCTTTTGACACGGCTGTAGATGCGCATAAAGACCAACGCCGGAAAAGTGGCGAGGCCTATATTTTCCATCCGATTGCCGTTGCGAAGATTGTAGCACAGCAAATCGGACTGGATGCAACTGCCATTGCGGCAGCTTTATTGCATGATGTAGTTGAAGACACCTCTTATACCCTTGAGGACATAGAGCGCCTTTTTGGTGAAACCGTAGCCCGTATTGTGGATGGACTCACCAAAATTTCCCAATTGAGTTCCGAACAAGATATTTCCCTGCAAGCAGAAAACTTCAGAAAAATGCTATTGACCCTGAACGACGATGTCAGGGTTATTCTTATTAAGATTGCAGACCGCCTGCACAATATGCAAACTATGGATGCCATGGTGGATCATAAACAGGTGAAAATCGCTTCGGAAACACTGTATATTTATGCTCCCCTTGCCCACCGAATTGGACTTTATAACATAAAAACCGAACTCGAAGACCTCGGTTTAAAATATACTGAGCCTAATGTCTACAGGGACATTTTGAATAAAATGGAGGATAGTAAGGAAGCACAAGAAGCCTATATTGATGCTTTCAGCAATATCATCAAAGAAAATTTAGATTCCGAAGGTTTAAACTATGTGATCAAAGGCCGACCAAAATCTATTTTTTCCATCCGCAGGAAAATGAAAGCTCAAAATGTGAGTTTTGATGAAGTCTACGATAAGTTTGCCATCAGAATCATCTATAAAAGTGATGCTGCCAATGAAAAATTCCTTGCATGGAAAATCTATTCCGTCGTGACCGATCACTTCAGGCCTAACCCCATCCGTTTGCGCGACTGGATCTCATCACCCAAAACAACCGGGTATGAAGCACTCCACATAACTGTTATGGGACCAAAAGGACGGTGGGTCGAAGTACAAATACGCAGTGAGCGTATGCATGAAATTGCCGAAAAAGGATATGCGGCTCATTTCAAATACAAACACGGCGATCAAAAAGAGCAAGGAATAGACATATGGCTGAATCGCTTGCAGGAGGCCTTGGAAAATTCAGAAGGAAATGCAGTAGATTTTGTAGAGGAGTTTAAACTCAACCTCTATTCCCAGGAAATATTTGTCTTTACTCCGAAGGGCGAACTCAAATCGCTCCCCAAAGGGGCTACACCTCTCGATTTTGCTTTCAACATCCATACCGAGATCGGATTAAAGACCCGTGGTGCCAAAGTAAACGGGAAATTAGTTCCACTTAGTCGCGAATTGAAAAGTGGTGACCAAGTAGAGATCATCACATCCGAAAGTTCGAAACCCAACGCAAACTGGTTGGAATATGCCACTACAGCACGGGCACGATCAAAAATAAAATCTTCACTCAAAGAAGAAAAGAAACAAATTGCCCTGGAAGGCAAGGAGATCCTCCGTCGTAAATTAAGACACATGAAGATCACGCTCAACGAGAGTGTTATAAACGACTTGGTGGTCTATTTTAAAATGAAAACCAGCTTAGATTTGTTCTACAGGGTTGGGATTAGCACTATAGACAATCAAATGCTGAAGAATTTTGCTGCTTCACGGAACAACACTTTCATCAATTTCTTCAAGAACAGAATGCGCAAACCCGCATCTACAGAAGAAATTAACCGTGATGAAATCACCAATAAATACGATCTTCTGGTGTTTGGAAAAGAAGAAGAAAAACTCGATTATAAATTTTCCAATTGTTGCAGTCCTATCCCGGGGGATGCCGTTTTCGGATTTATCACCGTTAATGAAGGAATCAAAGTTCATAAAAAGAATTGTCCGAATGCCATTTCACTTCAGTCCAACTATGCCTATAGAATCATTCCCGCCAAGTGGATCGATTCCACACAACAAGAGTTTACGGCAGAGATCAAATTGGGAGGTATCGATAATCTTGGATTGGTGAGTAATGTTACCAAGGTTATCTCCAACAATATGCACGTAAATATGAAAAACATCAATTTTGAAACTGAAGGCGGTGTTTTTTCAGGCAACATTACCGTAGAAGTTAAAAATAAGACAATTCTGAAAAAATTGTTAGAGAACCTGAAAAAGATTAATGGGATAGATAAAGTAAGGCGAATTTAATTTTAAACACTACATTTGTAGTTTAATTTGTTGATTTAGTCATGGCGAACGAAAAAAATCAGGAAATCGTTAAAAACGTGTTCACTAAGTTTTTGGAAGAACACAAGCACAGGAAAACTCCTGAGCGATATGCTATCCTACAAGAAATTTACGAAAGCGACGAACATTTTGATATAGAATCACTCTACATCAAAATGAAAAACAAGAACTATCGTGTAAGTCGCGCTACACTATACAACACCATAGAACTTCTTCTAGAGTGCAATCTGGTGAGGAAACACCAGTTTGGGCAAAATCAGGCGCATTATGAAAAATCGTATTTCGACAAACAGCACGACCATGTTATCTTGACCGATACCGGGGAAGTGATGGAGTTTTGCGATCCGCGCATTCAAAATATCCAAAAAACGATCGAAGAGGTTTTCAACATTAAGATTGAGAACCATTCGTTATACTTTTACGGCACCAAAAACAAAAAAAGCTAATAATTTTTATTTACAGACAATGGCAGTAGATTTACTACTAGGATTACAATGGGGAGATGAAGGAAAAGGTAAAATCGTAGATGTCCTCACCAAAGATTATAATATTATTGCCCGTTTTCAAGGAGGTCCCAATGCAGGACACACCTTAGAATTTGACGGTATAAAACATGTTTTACACACCATTCCATCCGGGATTTTTCACGAGAATGCAATCAATATCGTTGGGAATGGGGTTGTTATCGATCCCGTGATCTTTCAAAAAGAACTGGAAAATCTGGAGAAATTCAATATTGACATCAAGTCAAAACTATTGATTTCCAGAAAGGCACACCTTATCCTTCCCACACACCGACTTCTGGATGCTGCTTCTGAAGCTTCCAAAGGAAAAGCAAAGATAGGTTCGACCTTAAAAGGAATTGGTCCTACTTATATGGACAAAACCGGAAGAAACGGAATCCGCGTAGGGGATCTCGAACTGGAAAACTGGAAAGAAAAATACCGTATGCTGGCTGATAAGCACGAAGCCATGATCAACTTTTACAATGTAGATATTCAATACAATTTGGATGAGTTGGAAGCCGAATTTTTTAAAGCGGTTAAAGTACTTAAAACCCTTACTTTTATCGATAGTGAAGAGTACATTCACCAAGCGCAACAAAATGGAAAATCTATTCTTGCCGAAGGCGCACAAGGTTCGTTACTCGATATCGACTTTGGGACATACCCTTTTGTAACCTCATCCAATACCACCGCAGCAGGAGCTTGTACCGGTTTGGGGATTGCTCCGGGAAAAATAGGCGAGGTTTTTGGAATTTTTAAGGCTTACACCACCCGAGTGGGTAGTGGCCCCTTCCCTACCGAGCTTTTTGATGAAGATGGAGACACTATTGGGCGTGTAGGAAAAGAATTTGGTGCTACCACCGGAAGAAAGAGAAGATGTGGGTGGCTCGATTTGGTAGCCTTGCGGTATGCCGTTCAAGTAAATGGCGTTACACAACTTATGATGATGAAAGCCGATGTTTTAAGTGGGTTTAAAAAACTGAAAGTTTGCACTGCCTACAACTACAGAGGTGAAACTATTAAACATTTACCATACAATATTGAAGCGGAAAATATAACTCCCGTTTATACCGAAATTGATGGTTGGGATAAAGACCTGACCCAAATAAGCAGCGAAAAGGATTTTCCTGAAGCTTTAAACAAATACATCGACTTCCTTGAAAAAGAACTGAATGTTCCTATCAAGATCGTATCTGTAGGTCCGGATAGGACACAGACTATTCATAGGTAGTTTCTCTCCGTATAAACAACATTAAAAAGCCGATTGGTTATCACAAATCAATCGGCTTTCTTATTCCCTTCAAACAAATTATTTATAACACTCAACAAAAAAATAAAGCCCTACAAGAAAAATCTCATAGAGCTTTATGAAGCTATAAAAGTGAGAACAATTATATTCTTATTTTATTCCAAAGTTAATTTACATCCCACCATAATTTAGTGTGTAAATTATCCGGTCCCTGGAAGGATATCATTTCATCATAGTTCGCTTTATTGTTATCGGCAATAGAAGCATCGTAAGCATGTCTCACCGGAATTCTCGGGTCACTGGCATTTTCTGAAGGCTCTAAATAAGGAGCATCTAACCTCCTCCACTCAGCCCAAGTCTCGGGTCCATTCAAATACAAGGCTATCCACTTTTCGTAGGCGATGTCTTCAATACCACCATAAGGATGAGCTGCGATGTAACTATCAATATCTGCAGCTTCTACTCCCCAATATTCCATGGAAGCTGTTATTGCTTCTTCATACAAGGTAGCGGCATCGCTTCCTCCTACACTCCATCCTTTTCCTGCAGCCTCAGCCAAAGCAAATTTGACCTGAGCGGCCGTGTAAATAGGTGATGGATAATCCGGTTCATAAATAATTTCATTTCTGATAAAGGAGTAACTTGGAACATTCCCGTTAACTGTACCATTAGGAGCACCTACATAAGGCTCATCGGATCCGTCGGGGAAGTTAGTAACCGGAGAAACACTATCCCTTGCCGGTTCGGCATATTCAAACAATCTTGGATCCTGATTCTCACGTAACGACTCTATCATAGTTCTGGAAAGGATATAATCTTCCCGTGTTCTAAAGTTATCCATCCACGGACTATCACTAGCATCATCTGTACCGTAGTTATATTCTATATTATCAGCATTGGACATCACTAATAATCCTGAGGCTACGCTTTCCTCAAATTTGGTTTGAGCCAGACCTGGTTTTACATCTGAAATACGCAACGCCATAGTCATTTTAAGATTATTGGCAAATGACGCCCATTTTCCCATATCTCCTCCTAAGAAAAAGTCTCCACTTGGCCCAGACTCTCCGGGGGAAATTAACTGTAAGGATTCTTCGATTTCAGCAAATAGATAATCGTAAATACTTTCTTGGGTATCAAATTTAGGCTGTGGGTTTTCAATCCCCATAAATGCCTCTGTCCAAGGAAGTGCTCCCCATCGATCGGTCATATAATGTAAAAAGTATGCTCTAACCAATTTAGCAACTGCTATCTGGTTGTCGTTATACCCATAAGCCAGAGCCTCTTCGGCAGTCCTCGGGTCTTCATTGAGTTCTATAACCCTATTCAAATCCTGCAGGGGGCCTATGTACCACCCATCATAACTATAGGTCAAACCTGTATATCTGGAAGCTCCCGGATACTGCCCCTCCGTTATATGTTGCATATATATAATAGGAGTTTCATCTACAACAATGTCCGGGATATTAGAAAGTGCATTCGCCAACAACTGTGAAGTAACCGCAGCAGTTGGTCCGTTGGGGTTCTCATTAGTGTCCTCGTAATCGATATTGTCACACGAACTGTATACTACAGCGAGACACGCAATCAATCCTATTTTTTTAATTAAGTTATTCATGTGATTTTTTTTAAAAAGTTAACTTTAGATTCATACCTATTGTTCTGGTCATAGGTAAAGTACCTGATTCAGCCCAGTTGATCTCACTTCGTTTTTCCAACTCCGATGGATCAACCCATTTCATATCAGAATCTATCAGCCAAAGATTGTTACCAAATAATCCTAATGAAGCTCCTGAGAGGCTCAACTTTTTCACCACATCCTCAGGGAAATTATAGGTCAATCGAACAGTTCGTAATTTTATATAAGTAGCATCGTGAAGGTTGTTCTCATAGATATTACCCAAATTACCTGAATTGTACAATTCTTGTGGGTCTACATAAGCGTCAACCACGGTACCATCACTGATTGGGTTTCCGGCATCATCAGTACCTGTTTGTAAAACTCCAACAACATGCTCTCCTCCACCTTCATTAACAGGATCCCTTTTTGGATTACCCAAATCGTTCAACCCGGCAGTATAAGAAGTAAGACCGGAGTGATCCATATACCGCTCTGTTCTCGAGTAGTATTTTCCTCCTTTTTGAAAATCGAATCCAAGAGCCAAAGAAATGTTGTTGTACTGTAAATTCGAAGTAATACCTCCAGTAAAATCAGGTAGTAAAGATCCTAAGAATTTATTCTGTTGAATACTGTAATAATAAACACCATCATTTTCGGTAAACATAATGTTTCCGTTATCATCAGTAGCAAATCCGGTTCCGTAAAAAAGTCCCCATTCTTCTCCTACTCTTTCCTGTAGCCTCATGTTTGAGGTATATGTACTTAAATCCCTGGCATCAATCCCCGGGTATAATTCATCAACTACGCGTTCTAAAGTAGCAAAGTTCACTCCAAGTGACCAAGTTACATTTTCAGAAGCTATAACATCACCAACCAGAGCTAGTTCATATCCTTTAGTGGTTTGTTTTCCACTGTTAACGGTAATGTTTGAATAACCTGTGGCACCATCCAGTGGCACATTGATAGGAAGACCTTTGTCTACTCTATTAAAGTATGTCAAATCTAGTGCAATTCGATTTCTAAGAAACTGTAATTCAGCTCCTACTTCAATTTCATCCCTAATACCTCCTTCTAAAATCGGGTTCTCCTGATTGTTTGATACCGAAAGACGCCCATATCCTTGGTACAATGCATTTACATTATACACATTCTTTGTTAAATAAGGATCCGGGAAAAATGGAGCACTTGCAAATCCCCCTCTAAGCTTGGCAAAAGATAAAAAGTCATTATCAGGAAGGATGTTGTGCACTAAGAAACTCAATGAAGCTCCGTAAGTATCCACTCGGTTAGCTTCAGCTCTTGCCGTTGAAGACCAGTCCATCCTATAAGAACCATCTAAATACAAGGTGCCTTTATAACCTATCGACCCTTTTGCAAACAAGGCATCTCTTTTTTCTTGTTCTCTTCTATTTACTGCTGTTATAGGATCCTGAGAACCGGATAGGTTATAAAAATCAGGAATGGTCAAATCTCCATTGGTAGTCGCATAAAGTCTTCTCCAATCTTTTTCTACCTTTTCTCCACCTACAGAAACATCAACATCTAAGTTATCGTTCATAAAACGGTTGCTATAGTTAAGCATAGCAAAGAAATCTTGTCTTTCATGTCTTTGGTGAAACTCATCATACCATGCAGGGTCTAACAAACTAATGGTTGTCGCCCTGTCATCTTCCATCCAGGAATGGAAAGTTTTTCTAACGTCAAAATTAAAACTCAGTTGATCATTGATCTCATATTGAATTCCAACTTTTCCAAAATAAGTGTTTTTAGACCAATGTCTTTCATTTTCATAAGAATGAAAATAAGGCATATCCCAATAAAGTGGTCTCGGATCTCTAGGCCCACGAATATTCCAGGAAACTACCTGTGCATTACGAACGTAGTTTTGTAACCTATTAAAGTCAAGCTGTCTTTGCCACCACTGATTAAAGTTAGATCCTAGGTTCCCGTAATTTTGATCTGGATTGTTTACCCTATCCCTATCCTCTATATTAAGGTTAGCAATAAATTTCAACCGTTCAGTGGCATTATAAACTGCATTAATCGAAATTTTAGTCGATTTATTCCCCGAATTAGGTATCACCCCGTTTTGATCTATATAAGACACTGTACTTCTAACGTTGTACTTTTCCCCGGCTTTAGAAAAAGCCAGTGTGGTGTTAGTTGTCAGAGCTGTATCGTAAAAACTTCTTACATCGTTAGGCGATTGAGTCCAAGCTCGCTTTTCCCCAAACTCAGGTGTTCCTGGAATCCAACTGTCCCAATGCCTAATCATTTGTCCGTCTAATCTCGGCCCCCAACTTTCATCAGCCCAAAAATCAGGGTATAAATCTCCGTCGAACGAAGCCCATGATGCAGGATCTGTAGCGGGGTCATAATTAAAAACATTAAATTCTTGACTATAACCACCGCCATATTCATTTTGAAAGTCAGGTAAAGCAGATACTGTGTTCATTGCCAAAGAGTGATCTATCTCAAATTTTGCTGCCCCAGGTGTTCCTTGTTTTGAAGTTATAATCACAACTCCATTTCTTCCTTCAGGACCATAAATAGCGGTTGCCGATGCACCTTTAAGAATTGATATATCAGCCACATTATCGGTATTGATATCACTTGATGAATAGATTCTAATACCATCCACAACATACAAAAGATCATCATTCCCTCTTAATCTAATACTGGATTGCCCGAAGGTAGAACTACTGTTACCTACGATCTGCACCCCGGATATTTTACCTGCAAGTGCATTGGCAACATCGGTTTCCCTAGCCTGAACCAATTGGTCTCCACCTACGGATTGTTGTGAATATCCAAGAGCTTTTTTCTCCCTTTTGATTCCCAATCCAGTCACAACCACTTCATCCAATGCTTGCGCATCTTGCGCAAGTGAAATGTCAATAGTACTGGAAGCACCTATGGTACGCTCTTCTGTTTTTTGCCCAACAAAAGAAAACACCAAAATGTCTCCTGCGTTGGCCTTGATGGAATAATTCCCATCAAAGTCTGTTTGTGTTCCATTGGTAGTTCCTTTCACCACCACATTCGCTCCAGGTAATGGTAAACCATCTTGATCGGTTACCACTCCTGTCACGGTTTTTTCTTGTGCGAAAGTAAACTGCACAATCAATGCTGTAATAAGCATTAGAAATACATGTAACTTTGTTTTCATTATGAATTTAGTTTGAGATTAACTCCGGCGAATGTAAAAAATAAATGTTAAGAATCTATACTAAACAATAATTTTTTGTTAAAAAAGCTTAATTTTTCTTAAATTTTAAATTCATACACCTTTATAATATGAATCATTTATGTAAAAGCATGCTTTTTTACTAATAGCTAATTCACAAAAAATAAATTTTCATTTCATTATCATTTATTTTATTCTACGATAACGCACTTAATCTATGTTTGATAAATTCTTCATAACAAACCGCCCACTAAACGAAAAAACTTTATTTTTGGAGCAAAATTCCATGCTTTTGAACAACTTATTTAAATATATCTGCCTCATTCTCGTTGTGACATCCTCTACTGTCTATGCACAGGAAAAGAAAGAGATCACCATTGTACACGGAGGGGACTTCAACAAAGACGAAAATAAATATCCGGGTGCGGCCATTTTCAGTAAAGACGACAGGCAAGTGCAGTTTGAACATCAAGGTATTGACCTTTGGTGTGATCTCGCCATCTATTATCAAGAAGACAATCGTATTAAAGCCCATGGAAATGTGTTCTTTCAGCAAGGTGATTCCATCAAAATGAACAGTGAATATGTGGAATATGATGGTACGACCAAAATTGCTATCGCCAAAGAAAAAGTGGTCCTACGGAATAACAATATGACCCTCACCACTGAAGAACTCGAACTTGACAGAAATACCCAAGAAGCTTATTACGATAATTTTGGTACCGTAAAAGACAGTGTCAATGTCCTGACAAGCAACAGGGGTAGGTTTTATATGGAGATTGACAAATATGAATTCAAAAGCGATGTCAAAATCACCAATCCTGATTATGTGATCAATTCAGCTCGAATGGACTATTATACCGGCACTAAAAACGCCTATATGTATGGGCCTTCAACAGTGACTGGTGAGGATTACAAAATGTATTGTGAACGCGGTTATTACAACACCACGGATGAAACCGGTTATGGTGTGAAAAACACCCGAATAGATTATAGTGACCGTATTATCTATGGTGACAGTCTTTATTTTGACAAGGCAACAGAATTTGCTTCAGCCACCAACAACATCAAAGTGATAGATACTGTAAACAACGGGGTTTTAAGAGGACATTATGCTGAAGTGTACAAGGCGAAAGACTCGGTGCTTGTGACAAAGAGAGCCGTTGCTGTGAGTCTTTTTGAGAAAGATTCTATGTACATCCATGCCGACACCCTGATGGTTACCGGAAAGGAAAATGAACGTGTCATTAGAGGGTACAGGGATGCCCGTTTTTATAAGACTGACCTCAGCGGAAAATCTGATTCCATTCATTCCAGCGAAAAGACCGGCGTTACACAACTGATTACCACCATACCCCAAAACATTCCGGAAAACAAAATTCCCGCATACCAGCCGATATTATGGAGTGGGGAGACACAGATGACGGGCGACAGCATCCATATTATATCTGATATGGAAACAGAAAAGATAGACTCCTTAAAAGTATGGGAAAGTGCATTTATTATCCAAAAGGACTCACTTAGTGGGGTGAAATTTAAAGATTCCTTAAAGCAGGGGTACAACCAGATCAAAGGAAAATCCCTTTATGGTTTGTTTGAAGAAAACGAATTGCGGGTTGTCGATATTGTGAAAAACGCCGAACTCATCTACTATCTTTGGAATGACAATGATGAGTTTGTAGGGATTGACAAGCGTAAGTGCGGGCTCATTCAGATGACTCTGGAAAATGATGAAATTGACAATACCACATCTTTTATCAATGTTGAAGGTAATATCTACCCAGATGATGAATTACCGGTAAACGGACGTAAATTCAGAGGTTTTTACTGGCGGGGAGACGAAATGATCCGCAGTAAGGAAGACCTGTACAGTGAAGAAGACAACAACCTGGAACTTCCGGTGATAAAAGGCGTTAACAATCCTATCGACTTAGACAATCCTAATCTTGCCCCGAAAGAAGAAACCATAGAAAAACCGGAAAAGGAAAAGCCCAAACCCAAGGAAACCACTTCAAAAGCCAAAGCTACTGTACCTAAAAAATCTTCAAAAGAAGAAGCGAAGCAGTGAAAGAGGATTTTTTAAAATATCAAGCGCAAACCGGTCCCAGTCCGCTGGGTGTAGAAGTATCTCATGCCAAAGGGTCGTACATCTATGACACCTCCGGAAAAAAATACTTGGATTTTGTCGCAGGGGTCTCTGCCAATACTTTAGGTCACAGCCATCCACGGGTTGTAAAAGCCGTTCAAGAGCAGGCTGCCTCCTATATGCATGTCATGGTGTATGGGGAATACATTCAAAAACCGGCCGTAGCGTTTACAAAACTTCTGGCAAAACAACTTCCTGAATCTTTGAAGACCACCTATTTAGTCAACTCGGGAACGGAAGCTATCGAAGGTGCCATGAAATTGGCCAAACGCGCCACTGGAAGAGGACAACTTATTGCAGCAAAACATGCCTATCACGGCAACACACAAGGCTCCATGAGTTTAATGGACTTTGAGGAACGCAAACAAGCTTTTCGTCCGTTACTGCCTGGGATCAGTTTTATAGAGTTCAACAATAAGGCTGACCTACAAAAGATAACAACGGAAACAGCGGGAGTCATTTTAGAAACCATTCAAGGGGGAGCCGGATTTATCGAACCTGAGAACGATTACCTAAAAAAAGTAAAACAGCGCTGTGAAGAAGTCGGTGCTTTGTTGATTTTAGATGAAATACAGCCAGGATTCGGGCGCACCGGGAAACTGTTTGGTTTTATGAACTACGGGATTACTCCCGACATACTCGTTATGGGCAAAGGCATGGCCGGCGGTATGCCCGTTGGGGCTTTTACCGCTTCTCATGACACTATGGCACTACTAAAGGAATCGCCTAAAATGGGGCATATCACCACCTTTGGGGGTCACCCTGTTATTGCCGCCGCCGCACTGACTACCCTTAAAGAGTTGACCGAATCGGATTTAATGGCACTGACACTCAAAAAAGAAAAGCTTTTCCGTTCGCTTTTGGTACACCCTTTGATTAAAGAAATGAGAGGAAAAGGTTTAATGTTGGCAATGATTACAGAAAAACCCGAAATCGCCAATTTTATAGTAGTAGAAGCCATGAAAAAAGGGCTTATTCTATTTTGGTTGCTTTTCGAGTCAAAAGCCGTTAGAATAACACCTCCATTGACCATTTCCAATGAAGAAATTGAAAAAGGTTGCAACATCATTCTGGAACTATTGAATGCATGGAACAACCATAATGTTAACTAATTTGTTAATAACAATACGGTTTTTGGTTCAATTATAAAGCTTCAAACCCTAAATTTATTAACGTAGAAATCTAAAAACGCATCGCCTATGCCATTTAGTGCTCACGAAGACCATAACCTCCCGTTAGCAAAATTTGAATCAATGCTAAAAACCAACGATGTTTATTTCTTTGATTCAGAGGATTTTCAACAGATCGTTCATCACTATTTAGATTCCGCAAAGGTCGCTTTGGCAAAAAAAGCCATACAGATCGGTCTCCAACAACACCCTACATCATCAGAACTCAAGCTCTTGCATGTAGAGATTTTGGTTTTTGAAAATCGATTTGAAACAGCGGAAACCATTCTAAATGAAATTGAAGCTATTGAAGTTTCAAATGAAGAGATCTATATTCAAAAAGCTAACATTTACTCAAAACAAGACAATCATCAAAAAGCCATAGAACTGTTGTACGAAGCGCTATCTATGACTGATAACAATTCAGACATCTATTCCCTCCTCGGAATGGAATATTTGTTCCTTGACGATTATGAATCAGCCAAAGATGCTTTTATTCAATGTCTGAACGAAGATTATCAAGATTATGCGGCGCTTTATAATGTGATTTATTGTTTTGATTTTTTGGAAGACTACGATGGTGCCATTACTTTCCTGAACTCATATCTGGATCAAAATCCGTATTGTGAAGTGGCCTGGCATCAGCTTGGAAAGCAATTTGTAAGTAAAAAGATGTATAAAGAAGCGCTTTCGAGTTTCGATTTCGCTATCTATTCCGATGACACTTTTATAGGGGCATACTTAGAAAAAGGGCGGGTCTTGGAACGTTTGAAAAGATATAACGAGGCCATCGAAAATTATGAGATTACCCTCGGTTTGGACGACCCTACTTCTTTTGCTTATCTGAGAATAGGAAAATGTCATGATAAATTGGGCAATTACGACCTTGCCAAAAAATTCTACTACAGAACGGTTCATGAAGATCCACTCTTAGACAAGGGTTGGTTGGCCATAACCGATTTTTATTTCAAACAACGCAACTATCAAAAAGCGCTTTATTATATCAACAAGGCGATCAATATTGATAGTGAAAATGTGTTGTATTGGAAACGCAGTGCCAAGATCAACGAACTCCTTCATTTTTATGAAGAAGCAGATTTATCTTATCAAAAAACAATAGAATTGGGCAATTATGAGTTGGAAACATGGATCTCTTGGTCTGATATCCTATTAAAACTTGGGGAATATGACAGCGCTATTCACGCCTTGTTACAGGCTTTGGAATTCTATCCGGAACACGCAGATCTCGAATACCGATTGGCGGGAATGTATTATCTGTCATCCGACGCTTTAAAAGGCACATATCACCTTAAAAATGCCTTAATGCACAATTATGAAGAACATGACACCATGGAGGTATTGTTCCCGGGAGTTTACAACAGAAAAACCGTAAAAAATATAATACATAGTTTTAAAAATTCATCGATTTAAAATTGCTATTTTTGTTCGCCTAAGAACAAAGTATGCAAAGATCATTTTTAGACTACCTCATCATCACACTTAAAGGAATTGCCATGGGCGCTGCCGATGTTGTTCCTGGGGTGTCCGGAGGAACTATCGCTTTTATCTCGGGGATTTACGAAGAGCTTATAACTTCTATTAATAACATCAGTCTGGAAACCTTTTCCATTCTCAGAAAGGAAGGCATCAAAAAGGCCTGGAAACATATCAACGGGAATTTTTTGGCTGCCCTTTTTCTCGGTATAATCATCAGTATCTTATCCCTTGCCAAACTATTAAAATGGCTTTTGGAGAACGAACCTGTCTTGCTTTGGTCCTTTTTCTTTGGTCTTGTCATTGCCAGTATTTTTTTTGTGGGTAAACAAATCACCCGTTGGAAAGCAATCACCATTATCGGATTCATCCTTGGGGCAGCTGTTGCATATTACATCACCATCCTCCCTCCCCTACACGGATCGGGCGGTAACGTTTTTCTGTTTTTTGCAGGTGCCCTTGCAATTTGTGCGATGATACTACCCGGGATTTCCGGCGCCTTTATTTTGGTACTCTTAGGTGCCTACGAAACTGTTTTGGGTGCTGTAAACACTCGAGATATCAAGACCCTTTCAATTATAGCTTTGGGAGCTGTTTTTGGCCTCCTGAGTTTTTCCAAACTGCTCAAATTCCTTTTCAACAATTACAAAAATACTACCCTAGCGGTGTTGACCGGATTTATCCTCGGATCGCTCAATAAAATATGGCCGTGGAAACTGGTGACTGAAATAAAAAAGATAGGGGATAAAACCATTACACTAAGCCAAAGCACCTCCCCGTTTAAATATGAAGGTGATCCTAAAATATTGTGGGCAATAATTTTTGCGTTTATCGGTTTTTTAGTCATCTTTCTGCTTGAAAAAATAGCAACAAAAAAAGCATAAATTTATGCAGCCAACGCGAACACTTCTCGATAAATTTTTCCTTTTTATAAAAGGATTGGCCATGGGTGCTGCCAACAAGGTGCCCGGGGTCTCAGGAGGTGTGGTCGCATTTGTTGCCGGATTTTACGAGGAATTTATCTATTCGCTTCAAAAAATCAACCTTAAAGCCCTGAAATTGATCTTGAACGGTCGCTTTGTAAGTTTCTACAGATACATCAACGGACGGTTTTTAGGTTTGCTTCTCCTCGGAATGTTAGTGAGCTATTTCAGTGTTTCCAAATTACTCGATTTTTTTATCGCAAAAAACGAGCTCTATGTCTGGGCCACTTTCTTCGGGATGATTCTCGGTTCTATTTATTACATCGCCAAGGATTATGACCATTGGAACCGAAAAACTGTTTCGTTTTGCCTCTTGGGTGTGCTTATCGGAATCTCGCTCAGTTTTCTTAGTCCGGCAAAACAAAACGACAACCTCATCTTTGTTTTTTTCTGCGGAATTATTAGCGTTTCAGGAATGACACTCCCTGGATTGTCCGGTTCTTTTATCCTTATTCTTTTGGGAAATTACGTCCTGCTTTTGGTTGATTCGGTTAATGCTTTATACGATACCCTGGCGGAAGTTTTTCGCAAGGATTTCAGTTTTGTAAAGAATTCCGAACGCATAAAAATGCTGAAAATCTTAGGGGTTTTCACACTGGGATCTGTGACCGGACTGGTTACACTTTCCCATTTGCTGAGTTACGTTTTAAAACATTTTAAATATATCACCACTGCCATTATCCTTGGATTTATCGGTGGTTCACTAGGCGTTGTATGGCCGTGGAAAAAGACCATATACAAACTAGACACTCAAGGCGAAATCATGATAGATTCAGCCGGAGAAAAAATCATCGTCAACTATCAGCGGTTCATTCCACATATAAAAGATACCCAAACCTGGATTTCTATCGGATTTATTATTTTAGGGGTGCTTATTGTTTTGGCACTGGACTGGTATGGTAAAAAAACGATCAAAAATGGATAAACTTTTCGGACTCGTAGGCAAAAACATCTCCTACTCCTTCTCTCAGGGATATTTCACTGAAAAATTCAAAGAATTAGGGCTGGATGATCACTCCTACGTCAATTTTGACCTTCAGGATATAAAAGAAATAAAAGCGGTTTTACAGAAGAACACGAATCTCGTCGGGTTTAATATTACTATTCCGTATAAAGAAGCTATCATTCCTTTTTTAACGGAAATGGATAGCAAAGCTGCTGAAATTGGCGCCGTAAATGTTGTAAAAGTAAGCGATAGTAAACTCACCGGATACAATACTGATGTTCACGGTTTTGAAAAATCGATCGCTCCATTCATAAAACCATCCCATAAAAAAGCTTTGATCCTCGGTACGGGCGGAGCTTCCAAAGCGGTGGCCCATGCACTAAAAACATTGGGAATCGACATTAAATTTGTTTCAAGGACTGCCAAAGAAGACCGATTTACTTATGATGAATTGAGCAAAGATGTAATTTCTGAATATACTGTAATTGTGAACTGTACACCCTTGGGCACCTTTCCAAATGTAGAGCAAAAACCTGCCATTCCCTATGAGTTTTTAAGCGATCAACACTTGGTATACGACCTTATTTATAATCCGTCTGAAACCAGCTTTATGGCCCATGCCAAAAAACAAGGGGCCACGGCTGTAAATGGACACAAAATGCTAAAATTGCAAGCAGAAAAAGCTTGGGAGATATGGAATGATTAGTTTTTCGGCTTTTAGACATCAGCCCTCCACAAAATTTTTATTTATCTTTGATTGAAACAAAAGCCTCATTATGTTTCAAAGAATATTAAAAACAGACCCTTCCACAACGACTTTCATTATCCGTTTGATGGTTAGTGTGGTTTTCCTTTCAGAAGGGATTCAAAAATTTTTATTTCCTGCTGTCAGAGGTGCGGGAAGATTTGAAAAAATCGGTCTCCCGGCTGCGGATTTCTTAAGTTCGTTTGTCGGTTTCTTTGAAATTCTATGTGGCTTGTTCATTCTTCTTGGGCTATTTACACGACTGGCTTCTATTCCGCTTATAACCATCATGCTTACAGCCATAGCGACTACAAAGATGAAAATCTTATCTATTGACGGCTTTTGGCAAATGATGCACAGCAGCAGAACCGATTGGGCGATGCTTCTCGGTAGCATTTTCCTTTTTATAAAAGGAGGAGGTCTCTGGTCTATCGACAAATGGCTAACCCGACAAAACCACCGTGAAACTGAATAAAAAATGACAATACACTTAAAAGAAATTGCCCTACTCTTTTTCAAATTAGGTTGTATCTCCTTTGGCGGGCCTGCAGCTCATATTGCCATGATGGAGGAAGAGGTTGTAAACAAACGACAGTGGATGGACAGGCAACATTTTTTGGACTTGATAGGCGCCACCAATTTAATCCCCGGTCCCAATTCAACTGAAATGACCATGCACTGTGGACACGAACGTGGCGGGATTCCCGGCCTCTTTGTTGCCGGTATCTCTTTTGTTTTTCCGGCGGTGGTTATTACCGGAGTTTTTGCATGGCTTTATGCCGAATATGGACAATTACCACAAGTGGAACCTTTTATTTTTGGTATAAAACCTGCTGTGTTGGCTATTATCGCTTCAGCAATTTTAAGATTGGGTAAAAAAGCCTTAAAAAGTTGGGAGCTTGGTGTTTTAGGAGCCCTTGTCCTTATCGTAAGCCTGCTGGGAGTCAATGAAGTTATTGCACTTTTAAGTGCAGGTATTATCGGTGCCTTGTATTTCTACACACGATACAAGCTTTCAGCTAACTTAAAAACTATTTCTCCATTGCTATTGCTTCAGGTTTCTACAGCGAGCGTCACGACTGTAACCACCCTAAAAGTGTTTTGGACCTTCCTTAAAGTGGGTGCCGTTTTATACGGAAGTGGTTATGTGCTTTTTGCCTATCTTGATGCTGAATTAGTGACCAAAGGTTGGCTCACGAGACAAGAACTCATCGATGCGGTAGCTGTTGGTCAGTTCACGCCCGGGCCTGTGTTATCAACCGCAACTTTTATCGGATATCAAATGACCGGGTTTTGGGGAGCTATTATGGCTACATTGGGAATATTCCTCCCTTCTTTTCTTTTTGTTTTGGTGCTCAACCCGCTTGTTCCAAAAATGAGGCAATCCAAACTACTCGGTTATTTCCTCGACTGTGTGAATATCGCAGCAGTAGCCGTTATGATAGCCGTATTGATTGAAATGAGTAAAGACACCCTAACCGATTGGAAAGCAATTGTTATCGCCCTCATCAGTATAGGCTTACTCTTTGGCCTTAAAAAAGTAAATTCCATGTGGACAGTGATTGGTGGGGCTTTATTGGGCTATTTATTGAGTTTTGTAGCTTAACAACCAGATAGCCCTACTACTCCACGTAAATATTTCGCGCTGAAACCTTTAAAAACTTGGCTAATTTCATACTTGTTAGTATCTTTCAAGTCCAAAGCATTGATGAACCTTAAACATTTATAGAAATGTTAGCAGAAAAAGACGATAACCTGCAGCCGGCTGCAGATGGAAGTGAGAATGATACTAATAAAGACACATCCCTAGTAGAAACCAAAGAAACCGCTGCTTCACCGGCCTCAAAAGATGAAGAAAATGAGCATCCCACTTCAGAAAAAGAAGGAGAGGAAGATGATCCACAGGATGAGATCGACGAATCGAATGCTGAAGATGCTGAAGATGACGGACATAAGGACAGGCATAAGATCCCTATGCTCGACTACCATGCCATAAGTATGGACAAATTGGTCGATGAACTTGAAAAGCTGGTCAGAAAAGAAAAAATTCAAGCCATTAAAAATCATGTCGATCAGATTAAATCTGAATTCGATTTAAAATATCAAGAGCTACTCGAACAGAAAAAAGAAGATTTTATAAACGATGGCGGCAATGAGATTGATTTCAACTACACCTCGGCTACCAAAAAGCGTTTCAACACGGTCTATTCTGAATACAAAGACAAACGCAACCAATACTACAAAAATCTAGAACATCGCTTAAAATCCAGTTTGGAAAACAGATTGGAAATTATTGAAGAGTTGAAAGGGCTTATCAATGTTGAAGAAAACATCAACGACACCTATAAGCACTTCAAGGAGTTGCAAGACCGCTGGCGTAACGCAGGACCTGTTCCTCGAGTAAACTACAACGATGTTTGGCGCACTTACCATCATCATGTGGAAATTTTTTATGACTTCCTGGATCTCAACAGAGATTTGCGTGACTTAGACTTTAAACACAACCTGGAAGAGAAAGAAAAACTTATAACACAGGCAGAAGCCCTCGCCGAAATAAGGGATGTAAACAAAGCTTTTAGAGAGTTGCAATTACTTCACAAAAAATGGAAAGAAGATCTTGGTCCGGTTGACCGCGAACACCGCGAAGATATTTGGAACCGATTTAGTGCCGCAACCAAGGCAATCCATCAAAAGCGTCAGGAATATTTTAAAAATCAGGATGCCATTCATGAAGCTAATCTGGTTGTAAAACAGGACATCATCAAAAAGATCGAGATTATCACCCTAAAACCTGCCAGTAACCATAGTGGATGGCAGAAACAGATCAAGGAAGTGGAAGCCCTGCGGGAGGATTTTTTCAATGCCGGAAGGGTTCCCTACAAAGTGAATGAACAAACCTGGGCATCTTTTAAAGAAACGGTACGGAAATTCAACCGAAATAAAAATGCCTATTACAAAAACCTGAAAAAGGAGCAACAAAAGAATCTTGATAAGAAAATGGAGCTGGTTAACACGGCCGAATCCCTGAAAGACAGTGATGATTGGGACAGCACCACTCCTATCATGAAAAAAATACAAGCTGACTGGAAAAAGATAGGTCATGTGCCCAGAAAGCATTCCGACAAGATTTGGAACAGATTCAAAACGGCTTGTAATCATTATTTTGACAGACTTCACGCCAGAAAGAACGAACATTTCAAAGAAGAAATGGATGCTTTTGAACAGAAAAAAGCCTTTTTGGATGATTTAAAAGAATATCAACTGTCGGGCGACAAGGAAAAAGACCTTGAGCAAATAAAAAGTTTTATTGCCGATTGGAAAAAAATAGGTAGGGTTCCGTACAACAAAAAGAATATCGAGGGTAAGTTCAATAAAATTTTGGATGCCCTGTTCAAAAAGCTGGATCTTGACAAACAAAAGGCTGAACTTATCAAATATGGCAACAAACTGGATCAATTGGCCAATTCAGACAATGATTCGTTAATCAGTAACGAAAGAATATATATCAGAAGAAAGATTGACGAGGTGAAATCAGAAATACGTCAATTGGAAAACAACCTTCAGTTTATCAATGCCGATGAATCAAACCCGATAGTAAAAGAGGTTCAAAAAAATATAGAAAAACACGTAGAAGATCTTAATTTGTGGAAAGCAAAGCTGAAAAAATTGAAGAACATGGATTAGGAGTGAGATTGTGATCAACTTTTAAACATCAACAAAATAATAGATATTTTCAAATAGAACTTAACACATTTTCGAGCAGAACATCGAAAAAATAGCCCATTTAATGGAATTTATATTAAATTTTGCAGCAATATTAGTCCCTAAATGAAGTTTAAACTACTTTATATTTTACTGTTATGTCTGCTTTTTGGCAATCTTGCCTATGGACAAACACGGAAAATAGACAGCCTTTCCAAAGAGATTGAGCGTTTTAGGAATATTCCCGGGAAGACAAAAGATACTGCATACATCAATCTGCTTAATGCTTATGCTCAATGGCATTACTACGTAAACAACGATACGGTAAAGCTATATGCAGAAAAGTCCCTACAATTGGCAAACGAAATTGATTATCCCAAAGGTATTATTGAAGCAAATAATAATTTAGGATTTTATTACAGTGAACTTGGCGAATATAAAAAGTCAATTCCCCTGGTCAAAAAAGCACTTGAAAAAGCCCTGGAAATAAACAATCTGCAATATATACTGACATGCTACAACAGTCTCTCTATTTTTTATGATTATGACGGGGACATCAAAAATTCTGTTGAAGCTAGTCTAACAGCCATCAACATTGGTGAAAAAGCAAAAGACAAAACAAAAGATGAGCTTTTATACCTGGGAATGGCCTATGAAAACCTCGGGCTCACCTACGGTACTCAAAAAGAATATCATAAAGCATTAAACCTCCTTGAAAAAACCCAAAAGATCAATGAACAAACAGGTCATGTTCTGGCTCAGGGGCAAACCTTGAGTAATTTGGCTGATTTTCAACTGAGGGTAAAAGAATTTGATAAAGGGTTTGAGAATATTGAAAAAAGTATTTCCATTTTCAAAGAGTTGGGGTATAATGACTGGTTAGCTTTTGCTTTGATGGTCAAAGCAAAATTGTTTGTCGAAACGGAGCGGCACGAAGAAGCCTTGAAAACTTTTATGGAATCGCTCTCGCTCTATGAAAAAATTGATGATCCCAGAGGAAAAACCTCTTTACTGAATGGGATTGCCGAAGCGTATTGCCACCTGAATGAATTTGATCTCGCAAAAACCTATGCCGAAGAAGCATTAACCGCTGGCAAAGCATTAAATTCATTTGAAGAAATAAAGCAAAGCGCTGAAATCCTCTCCTATATCTACAAACAAACCCGGGACTATGAAAAAGCCTTGACTTATCACGAGCAATTCAAAAATTACACCGATAGTATTTTCAACAGCGACAACACCAAAGGTTTGGCTGCCCACGAGGCTCAAATGAATTATATTGAAAAGGAAAACCAACTGGTGCTGGGGAATGAAAAAAAGCTCAACAAACAACGTCTGTTGATCTATTTATCCAGCGGTGGAGTAATCATCTTGCTTACCGTATTGTTTTTTACACAACGCAGTAGAAAACTGGAAAAAAAACTGAACAATCTCCTCGCTAAAAAGAATGCCGATCTGGAAAAGAGGGAAAATGAATTAGAAGAGCTCAACGATACAAAAAATAAACTCTTTTCCATTATAGCTCACGATTTGCGGACGCCTATCGCTTCTTTAAATTCATTGATCGATCTGCTGAAAAACAATGAAATAGATGCTGATGATTTTATGCAATTCACATCCAATTTAAGTGAGCAGGTAAAAAATATTTCCTTTACACTGAACAACTTACTGGTTTGGGGACAAGCTCAAATGAAAAGTGGAGCCATTACCCGCCCTTCAAAGATTGATTTGAAACAAATAAGTGACGAAACCTTGAAATTACTTAATGAATTAGCACTCAAAAAACATATCAATATCACCAACAAGATTCAAGATGATACTATTGTATATGTTGATGCTGACCAGATTACCTTGGTTTTTAGAAACCTGATTGACAATGCCATTAAATTTACCCCCGAAAACGGTGCTATCGCCATTCTCGCCACAGAAAAAGAAGATTCATTTCAGGTTGAAATAAAAGACAGTGGAATTGGCATGAACCAGAAAGATATCGACAACATCCTTTATAAAAAAACACATTTCAACTCAACTTACGGCACTAATAATGAAAAAGGAACCGGTCTTGGGCTGAAACTCTGCAAAGAAATGATAGATAAAAATAACGGAAAACTATCCATCACCTCTACATTAGCCAGTGGAACGAGTTTCTTTTTCACATTGCCTAAAAAATAAACAGTATTACTTCTACCTTCGTATCCCGATAACTATCGGGGCTAACGTACTTTATATTTCTATCTCGGTAACTTCCTCCCAATAGGATTATTCTCCACCACATTGGAAAGTACGATATGAGTACGTACCTCACCATAGGTAATCAGCTTGTCGATAAACTCTTCCAAGTGAAATTGATCGGATAAAACCACTTCCATCAACAAATTTTCATTTCCTGTGATACGATAGCAGTTCAGTACTTCTTTAAACTCCACTACCTTCTCCAAAAAAGGTTTCAATTTCCCCATAAAAGCACGTAAACTCACAAATGCTTTTAACTGATACCCGGTTTCGATATGGCTCACCTCTGCCCTATATCCATTAATCACCCCGAGGTCTTCCAACTTTTTGATCCGCTCTGCAACTGCTGGTGATGACAATCCTATTTTCCTTCCGATTTCTGCATTGGTATAGCGTGCATTTTGTTGTAAAAGCTTCAAAATATCCCAGTTAAGTTTATCTGTTTTCATTTTTAAATCAAAATAAGATTAATGCCGTATTTTTTATTGTAAAATACGACTTTCACTTTAAAATCAAAATAAACCTTTGCTTATTCTGTAGTAATTTTGAAAAAAGAAGCTTTGATGAAAAAGAATTACCAATCCTATCGCCACAAAAAAAGAAATGTGAGCAAATCGCCCATTTACAGAAAGGCGATACACATTTTTAAACTCAGTAGACAAATTTCCAACTATTTAAGGGGAGATAAAAGTATTTTGGAACTCAATCGCTCTTCTTTTGTTGCTGATCAGTTCTCTGATAAATTGATCATGGCTTCCCTGGGTTTGGCTCCTAAAATTGCCATAGCCGAAAGTACAGCCGATCCTGCTGTAAAAATGCAGTCGGTTTCTTCACTTGAAAAAACAACAGCAGCTTTGTTGCACTATTGTGAAAAATTGGAGCTCAACCATGAACACGGTAAGGAGTTTTTGGAATTATTGCGAAAAGAGGTGAAAAAGTTCGGACAACTGCAAAGCAGATGGGCCATACACCTGTGCAATCAAAATTAGATTACGCTTCCATTTTCTAGTCTGAGTACTTTAGTCACAACATCGGGAATCTCTTCCTTACGGTGAGACACATAAACCATGGTGATATGTCTCGAACTACAAATGTGATCCAATAATTTTTTGAAATAGTCTACCTGTTGGGCATCCATTCCCTGACTGGGTTCGTCAAGGATCAACAAAGCAGGAGATTTTATCAATGCCCGCAGTAAAAGTAATACGCGTTGTTCCCCCAAGGACGCGTGTACAAACAAAACATCTTCTAAATGGGACAGTTTTACCAGTTCCAACCATTTTTTTGCCAATTCTATTTGTCCTTCAGACGGAATAGAAATCGTCCCCACCTCATCATTAAATCCGGAGATAATCACATCCAAACAACTGATAGTACTATACACAGGGATGTCAGCTTGCATTCCGGGAACGGTGTTCAATACACCTTTTCCCCGCATAAAATACAGATGTAATTCAGGTGATAAAAACCCAATCTTCTTTTTGATGTCCCAAATACTTTCGCCACTTCCCCTTTTTCGTCCAAACAAGGTAAGATCGTTGGTGTATCCCTGCGGATTATCAGCCGTTACCAAACTCAATAAAGTTGATTTTCCGGCACCGTTATGTCCCAAAAGCGCCCAACACTCCCCGGATTTTACTTCCCAATTGATGGCTTTCAGGATAGGTTTTTCTTTCATACTCACATTGACATCCTTCATTTTAATGATCGTCTCATGTGCATCCTCAGACTTATGAAAAAGAGCATCTACATCAATCTCACTATTGATACTTTCTTCAGAAATAATTACGTCGGAAATTGTGGAAGGAGTACCTTGATATACAATTTCCCCTTTTTCCAAAGTGATGGCCTTTTTAATAAAATCGGGGATTTCACCAATTCCGCAGATCAGAACCAATGTGACTCCCATTGAGGATACTTTTTGTAAATGTTTTGTCAGCAATTTTCGGGAATCAACATCCAAACCCGTGAACGGCTGATCCATAATCAGCATTTCCGGCCGCTCAAAAAAGGCCTGTACCAACTGCAATCGCTTTCTTTCACCATTGCTCAATTGCATCAAGTTACTGCTTAGCAAATGCTTTATCTGAAAAGTTTCCAGGATCGGAACCTCTTCCAAATGCAAATCGGTGTATTGACATTTGTGGTTCACCTGAGCCAAGTATTCTCCTACCCCCATTTGCTTTTCGTACTCATGGAATTCATAACGCTTACTGTAATAGGTACTCGCCAAACCTGCGAGTTCACTGAAATAATCTTGTTGGCTAACAAACACTGTTTTAAACGGGTTCTCAAGTGTTCCTGAAGAGGGTTTTATCGCTTCGGAAATGATCTTGGCCAGTGAAGTTTTGCCACTCCCCGATCTTCCGGTAATGGCCATGGCTTGCCCATTAACTATTTTCAGTTTAATATCTTTGAGTATACTATGCCCTTCGGCCAATAAATCAATATGGTCCAATACTAATTGTCGCTCCGCTGTTTTGAGTGTCATTCTTCGCTACTATTTGGTGCTTATCACTTTGGTTTGCACAATTTCGTTTTTAAAAAGTGTCCGATCAAAAAATCCAAAGACCTCATCCAATGCAGTAAATGGAATTCCCGAAACCTCGTGTTTAGCATTTTTAACCACCTGAAAATAATACGGCATTTCCAGTTTTTCCAATTTCTCAGCAATCACTGCTGATCCGTCCAACATTAAATACCCCGCTTTGTCTTTCTCACAATAATGGTGCGGCGCATTAGCAAAAGGTACCAAATTATCATCCGTTCCGTGGAAAAACACTCCCGGCACTGCATTTTCCTTTGTGATATAATCTGCATTTATCATAGCCCCTGCCAAAGAGAAAATACCAGCGAAGTTGATATCGCTATATTTATTGGCTTCATCTATATAATATTCCTTCATAAAAACTGCACTGAGCACCGTTTCGGCACCTGCACTACTCCCTCCGGCAATAATTTTAGTAGTGTCTATTTGTAATTCATCAGCGTATTTTACCAGATACTCAGCAGCATCCATATAATCGATTGTCGCTTGTTTAAAAGTTTCCAGTTTCTCTTCTTTAGTACAATCGCATCCAAATGCCGTGGTTGTTCCTTTTCGCAATAAGCGATAGGAAATAGAAACCCCGATATAACCTTTCCCAGTGACATATTTGCACAACTCCACTTCGTTTTTATTATCTCTTGACCCACCGGAAAACCCACCGCCATGAATCCACAACAACACCGGTAGTTTTTGGTCTTTTGCTATCTTTTCAGGGGAGTAAACATCCATTTTCAAACTCTCCCCTCCTTTGACTGCATAGGTGAATGTCTCTTTGTGTTGTGCGAATAATGACAAACTGCTCAGCAATGCCAAAGTACATAAAACTATATCTTTCATCTGTTAAAAATTATTTACCATCTCAAAATCAAATTTAAAATTACATATTCTCGACGAATGGAACATAAAATGTTATGATTTATGTCTTCTCTACATATTCCTTTGTATTTTTGATTGATGGAACGCAAACATCATTATAAGTTATCCCTAGAATGGACCGGAAATACCGGTGAAGGAACGACAAACTACAAAAGCTATGAAAGATCACACCGGATTGTGGTAAACAATAAAGCAGTTATAGAAGGTTCAGCAGATCCTGCCTTCCGTGGTGACCCCACCAAACACAACCCGGAAGATATGTTTCTCTCTTCTATTTCTTCCTGCCACATGCTTTGGTATTTACATTTTTGTTCACAAGCCAAGATAATGGTTGTAAGTTATCATGACACTGCGGAAGGAGTTATGGTTGAAGAAAGTAATGGTAAAGGTCATTTTACTGAAGTTATCTTACATCCGATAGTCAAAATTGTGGAAAAAGACAAAATTGATCTTGCCAAAAAGCTTCATCACAAGGCCAGCGAATATTGTTTTATCGCCAATTCATTGAACTTTGAGGTAAAACATTACCCAACTGTTGAGATTAATTAACCTCTTTGAAGACTAGCATCCACAGTGGGATAAAACTTTTTTCATAAATTAGAGTCTAACATTTGTAAACAAAGACATTCATTGCAGGGAGACACTTTAATCAAAGACCTGAAAAACCGTGGTACTCAAGAGCGGGCATTCAAAAAACTTGTATCCACATACAAGGAGCGTTTGTATTGGCACATTCGACGCATTGTGATGAATCACGATGATACAGATGATGTTTTACAAAACACTTTTGTCAAAATTTATAAAAATATACAGTCTTTTAATGAGGATAGCTCCATCTACACATGGATGTATCGCATTGCAACCAATGAATCGCTGAGTTTTTTAAAGAAAAGAGCCAGGGAATCCCAAATTTCTGATGAGGAATTACAAGCATCCATGATAGAAAACCTCAGGGCCGATGTTTATTTTGAAGGCGAGGAAATTCAGTTGAAGCTACAAAAAGCCATTGCAACCCTACCGGAAAAACAGCGCTTGGTTTTTAATATGAAATATTTTGAGGATATGAAATACGAAGATATTTCGACCGTTTTGGATACCTCTGTGGGAGGTTTAAAAGCTTCGTATCACCATGCGGTAAAAAAAATAGAACGTTATTTGACAACAGAATGAGTAAACCCATTAAACCTTTTTAAAAAAAATAGGTCTAAATAACAATGAAACAAAAATTAACAGATATTAAAAAAGATGGTTTTAAAGTTCCGAAGGATTATTTCTCGGAATTTGACGATCGTTTATCTGAAAAAATAAAAGCCGATCAATTTATCCCTAATCAGGAAGGTTTTAAAGTTCCCGACAACTATTTTAAAACTTTTCAGCAAAGGCTGGACAGCAAAATACAAAGACAGGAAACTAAGGTTATTTCATTGCATGAATTCAGAAAATGGGCCTTACCTGCTGCCGGAATAGCCGCCTTGTTCATTATTGGTTTGTTTGTCTTTAAAAATAACCCACAAAACGGAACAAGTGGATTTGAAACATTAGCCATTTCAGAAATAGACACCTATATCGAAGAAGGATATTTTACGCCAAATTCCTATGATATTGTAGAAACCTTCAACGATGTACCGCTCGATAATGTTCTCTTTGCAGAATCCATCGACGAGAATGAAATCATAGATTACCTGAGCAATACTAATATGGATCCTTACTATGATGAGTCATCCGATAATGAACAATAAAAAAACAAAATGATGAAAAAATATATTCTCCTGATACTAATGCTCGGTTGCTTTATCCATGTTGAAGCACAGAAAAAGAGCAAGAGGGATCATATAAAATCACTGAAAATTGCTTATTTAACTGAAAATCTTCACTTAACTACAGAAGAAGCACAAAAATTTTGGCCTATCTATAATGAATATGAAGAAAAATTATTTCAGCTGAAATATGTACAGTACAAAGGGATAATAAAACATCAACTCTCAAACGAAAACTTGAGCTCACTTTCTGAAGCTAAAGCGAAATCCTTAATCCGGGAAATAGAAACCATTGATGAAAACCTTTTGAAAAACGATAAGGAGTTGGTGAAGAAATTGGACGGTATCATCTCCGCCAAAAAAATCATTCACTTGAAAAAACTGGAACACGATTTCAACAGGGAACTCTTACGCAGACTTCGTAAAGCATCCCATGATAAAAAAGACTGAAATCAGTTGGTAGTTGGCAAAAAAACAAATTCCAAATACTAAATTCTATCGGAAAGTCAATTTAGCAATACGGTTCTTCCCGGCAGCAAAAGCCGTACTGTCATTTATAAATCGGATAGTATAGAATGGTTCTTCGGAAATTTGTTTCCAATCTTTCCCTTTGTTATTTGAAAACGAAATCCCTTTAAATCCTACAGCTACCAATTCCTCTGCTTTTCTCCCCGGCAGGTATTGTACACAAGATCGATATCCGGGATCTTGCCCTTGGCCTACCAGCTGCCAAGTTTTACCCCCGTCACTGGTTATGGCTTTATTAGCAGTATTCCCATTCGGCTTCGTATAATCACCCCCGATGATAAAACCGTTGTCCTTGTCATAAAAATCTACCGAATAGATGCCTTGTGTCGGCTCACCCTGTATTATTGGCGTTTCAAAAATTTGCCATGTCACAGCCTTGTCAGGGGAATAAAAAACACACGCTTTTTTCCCTCCGGTTACAATCCACGTATGATCACCAACAACAGCTATGTTGGTATCACTGGCGGCGAAAGCAGCTTCTCCCTCAACACCCTCAGGTAAAACATCACAGGAGAGTTTATTCCAGTGCTGCCCTCCGTCACGGGTTACAATAACCGATAGGCAACCATCGGTAGGATCGCCCATGGCAATACCCTCCTGATTGTTCCAAAACTCCATGGCGTCGTAAAACACCTTTTCATGCTCTTCCCGATATACTAGTTCCATTTTTCCCTGATCCCCTGTTTTGTACAACAAGGCCGGACTAGCGACCGTCAACATGTAAAAATCGGTATTTGTGCTGGCAACCGCCCTGAATTCCATGGCCAAGGAATCCTGTTCCATCTGTTGGGTGACCACACTTTTCTGGGCAGCATTGTAAATCCCATAGGTATTTTTAGACCCGGCAAAACCCAGATTTCCATCCATGAGGGTAATCGCCCTGATGCTAACCGAATCACTATACACCTGATCAACAAAAACTTCAGTATAATTATGTGGTTCGAATTTTTCCTTTCCGCAGGAAATCAATACCAACAAACAAATAATGCCTATTTTTTTCAAAACAATATAATTTGCCCTAAAAATAAGTTTAATCTCTTACAAAGCAATACCTTTGCACCCAATTATTTTTTTAACTATGCGACTGCACAGAAATCTCGTTTACGCTGTTATTGATGGGTTAAACCTAATTTTCAATGAAGACAAATATGCCGACAAGGTAGTTCAACAACTACTCAAACGCGACAAAAGATGGGGCTCTCGAGACAGAGGATTTATTGCCGAAACCACCTATGATATTGTGAGATGGAAACGTCTCTACGGCGAAATTGCCGAAGTAAAGGAACCTTTTTCAAGAGAAAACCTATGGCGTATTTTTGCCGTATGGGCAACACTAAAAGGTATTCAACTCCCCGATTGGAAACAATTGGAAGGAACACCATCACGTAGAATCAAAGGACGATTTGATGAGCTTTCAAAAATCAGAAAATGCCGAGAATCCATTCCCGATTGGTTGGATGATATGGGGAGTAAAGAGCTGGGAGAAGCTACTTGGGAAAAGGAACTAAAAGCGCTCAATCAGCAAGCGGAAGTTGTTATTCGCGTTAACACCCTAAAAACAAACAAAAAAGCCTTACAAGCCCTTTTGATCGATGAAGATATTGCTACCATCGCTATAAAAAACTATCCGGATGCCCTCCAATTGAAAGAACGTAGCAATGTCTTTAAAACCGAAGCCTTTAAGAACGGGCTTTTTGAGGTTCAGGACGCTTCTTCCCAACTGATTGCAGATTTTCTGGATGTGAAACCCGGAATGCGCATAGCGGATGCCTGCGCCGGAGCCGGTGGGAAATCACTACACCTGGCTGCCAAAATGGACAACAAAGGGCAGATTATTGCGATGGACATCTACGGTTTTAAGTTGAAAGAGCTAAAACGAAGAGCCAAAAGAAATGGTGCGCACAACATAGAACCCCGGGAAATCACTTCTACCAAGACCATCAAAAAACTGCACAACCAAATGGATAGGGTCTTAATAGACGCACCCTGTAGCGGTCTGGGGGTTTTACGCAGAAATCCGGATGCCAAATGGAAACTAAAGCCGGAGTTTATCGACAATATCAAAAAAACACAGCAGGAGATCCTCCGCGATTATTCAAAAATGGTAAAACCGGGCGGTAAAATGGTGTATGCCACCTGCTCTATCCTTCCTTCAGAAAACCAAGATCAAGTGAAGGCTTTCTTGCAATCGGAAAATGGAAAAGATTTCGGCTTGGTGAAAGACAAAAAAGTGTTGGCTTCAACATCCGGTTTTGATGGATTTTATATGGCACTTTTAGCAAAAAAACAATAAGATTACACTATTTGTGTTATTCAGAAAGACCGTTGTTTCATTTTATAACCCATAACATGTTTCAAAAACTTGCTTTTTTCATATTCATCATTCTCAGTCTAAGCTGTAAAATCAATACCAAGGAAACGGCTTCAGCAAATATTGTTAACCCTCAACAAGATTCTACAGTACTTAAAGTCCCTAAAGAGTTAAAAGAATATTATAAAGATGTTGATTTTAGCCTGAGGAGCATTCCGTTGTATGAAAATCTGGCAGTGAATACCATTGCCAAACACACTAATATTCTCAGCTATGGCGAACGTCATAAATATCTATATCGAATAGACGCCCATCCGAAACATAAGGACAGTGTAATTCTAATGTATTCAGGGGAGGTTAGGTATTGGAAAGAATATGTGTCGTCAAGAAATCCATACAAAAAACAAACCTTCAACACAGAACACGTCTATCCGCAATCATTCATTGAAAACACAGTCAAAGGCGATCTTCATCATCTTAGGGTGTGCGATCAAAGAACCAACACACGCCGTAGTAACAATCCGTTTACGAAAGGGAAAGGTTTTTATAAATTGAAACACAACAGTTGGTATCCGGGCGATGAGTGGAAAGGTGATGTGGCGCGAATGATCATGTATTTGAATTTACGTTACAATGAATCGTTTGAAGACATGGGAGGCATTGCTTTATTTTTAAAATGGAATGCTGAAGACCCTGTTTCCCCTTTTGAAGAACAACGCAACAAGTATATTCAAAAAGCACAAGGCAACAGAAACCCGTTTATAGACAATCCATATCTGGCCACCTTGATCTGGGGAGGGGAAAAAGCAGAAAATCGATGGAAATAGGCTAATAAACCTTCTTGTAATGTTTGTGGCAATAGGCCGCATTTTTGTGCAAACAATTGCGCAGTTTTTGGTTAATGAACTTAACAGCTCCTCTTCCTGCTTTTGAGTACCTCATGCGACGGGATAGGCAAAAGCAACTTCGCCTACCCAGTTGCTGGATATATGACGAGTGTGGTCGTGGTCAAATTCAGCAATAGCATCCTTGTAAAAAATTGTTTATACGCTCTTAATTCATTGGATTTTTCGTATTTTGTAGCTTAGCAATTAATCGAAAAATTTGCGCTCATTTACACGCAACTACTCTGTGTGCAAACACATTAGCGGTCATTAGTAAAAGTGAGATTAAATCAATACATCAAGAAAATGAAAACAGACTACAAACCAAAAGATTATAACGCACTGTCACCATATTTAATTACCAATAATGCCCAAAAATTAGTAGACTTACTAAAAACAATATTCGGAGCAAAGGAATTGAGGCGGTTTGATCGTGAAAATGGAATCATTGCACATATAGAACTGGAATTGGATGACAGTATCCTAATGATTAGCAATAGCACAGAAAATTATCCTGCAAACACCACAATGCTACATATTTATGTGCCAGATGTATTCAAAACTTTCGACTTGGCAATTAAGAGTGGTTGCGAAATAATTGAAAAACCTGTAAACAAAGAAGGCGACCCTGACACAAGAGGCTCGTTTTACGATTTTGCAGGTAACTATTGGGCCGTAAGTACACAAACAAATTAGAATTTCAATGAAAAAGGCAACTAGGGTTCGATCCACTAAAGGGCTCACCCTCCATACATACAGAAGATTGGAAGCTGCCGTTATAACTTTAATATTTCAACCCTTGATTTGTAATACTAAATAGATCAAAGTTTACAATGCTTTATTTATATTTGGGTATCATTTTTCAAACATCATTTCATTATTATGAAAAAATATATCCTTGTCATTATCATGCTAAGCTTTTTAAAACTCTTTGCACAACAAACGGCTGTAGCGTTTGCTGATTTCAGTAAATACGAAGCTGAAAACACAGCTTTACCCATCCCTCAGCCTGATCAAGACCGGGTTGTATTTATGGGAAATTCCATTACTGAAGGGTGGAAGAATACACACCCCTATTTCTTTGAAGAGAATCCGTATATCGATCGAGGTATCAGCGGACAAACCACTTCCCAAATGCTATTGCGTTTTCGTAGGGATGTGATTGATTTGCAACCAAAAGTAGTTGTTCTTCTTGCCGGAATCAATGATATTGCTGAAAACACAGGTCCTGTTGAGCTCAAAGACGTATTCGGTAACATTATTTCCATGGTAGATCTAGCACAAGCAAACCAAATAAAGGTAGTAGTCTGTTCTGTCGTTCCGGCCAATAATTTCCCTTGGCGAAAATCCATAAAACCGGCTGATAAAGTCATAGCATTAAACACAATGATGCAGCAGTATTGTGGGGAGAACAATATTGTATATGTAGACTATTACAACGCCATGGTAAACGACAAAAAAGGATTGGGCAAAGACCTTGCAGAAGATGGTGTACACCCTACCTCTAAAGGATATAAAATCATGGAACCTTTGGTAAAAGCTGGTATTAAACAAGCCTTGAATCGCTAAGAAAACTGAACACAAAACTTAAATAACCATATTTTTTACACTCTTTAGGTTTTTAAATTATTTAAACGAATTCTCTATCAAAAAATAAGGAGTAATTCATTAAATTTGCGCTTTGTATCAAACAATATGTCTTAATATCAAATAAGGCACAAACACAACACAGTATGATCCTTTTCTTCGGAAACCCGGAAAACAAAATCTTCGCCGTTCAAACGGACAATCAAATTTCTCAGGAAAACATAGCAAAATTAACGTGGCTGTTTGGCAACCAACCACAAATCGAACAGTCCGCTTTAGCGGATTTTTTTATTGGTCCGCGTGCAGCGATGATCACCCCGTGGAGTACCAATGCGGTCGAAATCACACAGAACATGGCCATTTCTGGAATCATCAGGATCGAGGAGTTTTATGCCAGCAGCAAAGACGACAAGAGTTATGATCCTATGCTTTCCCAAAAATACGCTGTGTTAAATCAGGATATTTTCAAAATCGATATCCAGCCCGAAGGGATCAGGGAAATTAATGATATAAAAGCCTACAACCAAGAGGAAGGCTTGGCGCTCAATGAAGAAGAAGTAAGTTATTTGAACGGGCTTTCTGAAAAACTGGGACGAAAACTCACCGACTCCGAAGTTTACGGTTTTGCCCAAGTGAATTCAGAACACTGTCGCCATAAGATTTTCAACGGTACTTTTGTGATCGATGGAGAGGAAAAGCCAACATCGCTCTTTAAAATGATCAAAAAAACCTCAAAGGAGCATCCAAACACTATTGTTTCTGCATACAAAGACAATGTTGCCTTTTTAAAAGGACCAAAAGTGGAACAGTTTGCCCCAAAGCGTGCCGACATCCCTGACTTTTATCAAACCAAAGATTTTAATTCCGTTATTTCATTAAAAGCGGAAACCCATAACTTCCCAACTACGGTAGAGCCATTCAACGGAGCTGCAACGGGTTCAGGAGGGGAAATTCGCGACCGTCTTGCTGGTGGGAAAGGTTCTTTACCGCTCGCCGGAACTGCGGTCTATATGACTTCCTATTCCCGTCTGGAAGAAAACCGTCCGTGGGAAAAAGCCATGAACGAAAGAGATTGGCTCTATCAAACTCCTATCGACATTCTTATCAAAGCCTCTAATGGGGCATCGGACTTTGGAAATAAATTTGGACAACCATTGATTGCGGGATCTGTACTGACATTTGAACATACAGAATCCCCCATTAATCCCCCCCAAGAGGGGAAACATCTTGACACTTCACATTTGGGGGAGTTGGAGGGGGACAGGGACACCCGAAAGCTAGGCTATGACAAAGTCATCATGCTAGCCGGAGGTATTGGATATGGAAAAGAGGAACAAGCCAAAAAAGACACCCCTAAAACCAGTGATAAAATCGTTGTCATGGGTGGTGAAAATTACAGAATCGGAATGGGCGGTGCTGCGGTATCGTCTGCAGACACTGGGGAATTCAGCAGCGGAATTGAATTGAATGCTGTACAACGTTCCAATCCCGAAATGCAAAAACGAGTGGCCAATGCGATACGCGGAATGGTAGAAAATGAAGAAAACGATATTGTTTCTATTCACGATCATGGTGCCGGTGGACATTTAAACTGTCTTTCTGAATTGGTAGAAGACACCGGAGGAAAAATAGACCTTGATAAACTTCCCGTCGGTGACCCTACCCTATCGACCAAGGAAATCATCGGTAACGAAAGTCAGGAACGTATGGGACTGGTCATTGCCAAAGAACATACCGAGAAACTAAAAAGAATCGCTGAGCGTGAACGTGCTCCCATATATGAAGTTGGCGAGGTAACCGGAGACGACCATTTCTCTTTTGAATCGGCTACCAAAGGGGACAAACCTATGGACATGGATCTTTCCGATATGTTTGGGAGTTCACCCAAAACCATTATGGCAGATAAAACTGTAATACGCAACTATAAAAATACGGATTACAACAGTGATAAAATACACAGCTATTTGGAACAGCTTTTACAACTGGAAGCTGTTGCCTGTAAAGATTGGCTGACCAATAAGGTGGACCGATGTGTTGGAGGGCGTGTGGCAAAGCAACAATGTGCCGGACCTTTACAACTACCACTTAACAACTGCGGTGTCATGGCTTTGGATTTTAAGGGAAAACAGGGGATCGCTACCTCTATCGGACATGCTCCGGTATCCGCCTTGATTGATCCCGTGGAAGGAAGTAAAAACTCCATTGCTGAGGCACTGACCAATATTATTTGGGCTCCACTAGCGGATGGATTAACATCGGTATCGCTTTCGGCAAACTGGATGTGGCCCTGTAAAAATGAAGGGGAAGATGCCCGATTATATGAAGCAGTAAAGGGATGTTCCGATTTTGCGGTGGCATTGGGAATCAATATCCCTACCGGAAAGGATTCACTTTCCATGAAACAAAAATACCCCAACGAAGAAGTGATTGCTCCGGGAACGGTCATTATTTCTGCAGCGGGACATTGTAACGATATCAACAAGGTGGTTGAACCCGTACTGCAAAGAAACGGTGGAAGCATCTACTATATCAATCTTACTGAAGATCAGTTAAAATTAGGTGGTTCTTCATTTGGTCAGATTTTGAACATGATAGGTAGTGAAGTTCCGACAATCAAAAGTGCAGCCGGATTAAAAAACACCTTCAATACAATTCAAAAATTGATCAACCAAGGTCAGGTTCTTGCTGGACACGATGTCGCCAGTGGAGGATTGATCACCACCCTGCTCGAAATGTGTTTTGCCGATGTGAATCTGGGAGCACTACTCGACCTTTCAAGTATCAATGAGGAAGATTCTGTCAAGTTATTATTCAATGAAAATGCCGGAATTGTTTTCCAAAGTAAAGATGATAATGTTATTGAAAATACACTTTCCGAAGCCGGAATTACATTCCACAAAATCGGGAAACCGGTTGAAGGCGATCGTCTTCAGATGAAAAATAACAACGACAATTTCTCATTCAGTATTAGTCAGCTGAGGGATGTTTGGTACAAAACCTCATTCCTACTCGATCAAAAGCAAAGCAAAAACGGACGAGCTGAAGCACGCTATCAGAATTATAAGAATCAGCCGCTACAATACAACTTTCCAGAACATTTTACAGGAGTCTTACCCCCCAACCCCCTTCCAAAAGAAGGGGGGGCTAAACCCAAAGCCGCAATTTTAAGGGAAAAAGGCTCCAATTCAGAAAGGGAAATGGCCAACGCCATGTATTTGGCTGGTTTTGATGTAAAAGATGTACATATGACCGACCTGATCTCCGGGCGTGAAACACTGGAAGACATTCAATTTATCGGTGCTGTGGGTGGTTTTTCCAACTCTGATGTTTTAGGATCCGCCAAAGGATGGGCAGGAGCTTTCCTTTACAACGAAAAGGCCAAAACAGTACTGGAGAACTTTTTCAAACGAGAGGATACCCTTTCTGTGGGAATCTGTAACGGATGTCAGCTTTTTGTAGAATTAGGGCTTATCAATCCTAATCATAGTGAAAAACCGAAAATGCTTCACAACGAAAGTAACAAGCACGAAAGCATCTTCACTTCCGTAGAAATCCAGGAAAATAATTCGGTGATGTTGTCGTCTTTAGCAGGTAGTAAACTGGGGATCTGGGTATCTCACGGAGAAGGAAAATTCAGTTTCCCTTACGAAGAGAACAAATACAATATCGTTGCTAAATACGGTTATGAAGGTTATCCTGCCAACCCGAATGGCTCCGATTACAACACAGCCATGATAGTATCTGACAATGGAAGGCATTTGGTGACCATGCCACATTTTGAGCGTTCTATCTTCCAATGGAACTGGGCGCACTATCCGCAGGGTCGCAAAGACGAGGTATCGCCTTGGTTAGAAGCTTTTGTCAATGCACGAAAGTGGCTAGAGAAGTCTTCAAAATAGCTTTTACATTTAAAACATTAACCTCAAAAGTCGTTTGGTTGTCATACACCAAGCGGCTTTTTTTTGTAAACCGTCAATTGAAACCTACCATTTGTCAATCCACTACCTATAAATAGACGGTTTCATCATACATTGATTTTGTTTAATCAAAACAAAATTTAATGAAAACACTAAAATATTTACCATTACTAGGTATCGCGTTATTAACGCTAAATTGTAGTAACGACGATAGTCCGACACCAATCCCTACTGTTACTAAAACAGGAATTTTTATGGCAGGTCATACTGACAACGGCATGGCCAATGTTTCACAAATAATAGACAATGGCATTACCGAAGACTTAAGTTCTGGTGAAAAGAACGCCTATGCTTGGGGCGTGGCAGTTTCGGAAAATGATGTGTACGTAGCTGGAAACGAATCCAACGGCACAGCCATGGTGGCTAAACTTTGGAAAAACGGTACAGCACAAGAGCTCTCAGACGGTTTACATAGCGCTTATGTCAAAGGTGTGGCAGTTTCCGTAAACGATGTGTATGCAACAGGCATAAGCAGTAGTGCCGAGGCTGAAAATTATATGGCAACTGTCTGGAAAAACGGCATTCCACAACACCTTACAGATGGCTCTCTTGATGCCAACGCACAAGCCATTACGGTTTTTAAAAACGATGTTTATGTAGTAGGAAGGGAACGCAATGGCAACGGCGCCAACGTAGCCAAACTCTGGAAAAACGGAACAGCACAAGAACTCTCCGATGGCAACAACAATGCAGTTGCCCGCGATATTGTTATAGATAAAGCAAACACCGATGTGTACATTGCGGGTTACGAACGCATAAACAGTACTTGGGTGGCCCAAATATGGAAAAATGGTGTAGCAGAACCCTTTACAAATGGCAACACCAACGCTTGGGCTTACGCTATAACCGTTAACAATGGCGATATTTATGTTGCAGGATACGAAGAAAACGCCCAAGAAAAAACCATTGCAAAGCTTTGGAAAAACGGTGTGGGTCAAGACCTAACCACCGGTGTTGCCAGTGCCTATGCGTTAGATGTTTCAGTTTTGGGCAACGATGTATATGTGGTTGGTTACACCACCACAGAAGCAAACACCAACATAGCTACCGTATGGAAAAACGGAGAAGTTGAATACACCGGCATGGCCAAATCGTCGTTGACGTCCATAGTTACAGTTCAATAGAAGTTAATTAAGGGTAAGGTACCTATTGAAACACCTTAATTTTCTTTAAGGTCAGGGTTCTTTTTTTCCATCTATCAATTTAGAGCCACCATTGATCAATCTTACCCATATAAACCGATGGCTTCATTATAAGTTTGTCCTGTTTAATCATTTAAAAAACATCTAGTGATGAAAAAACTAACATGTATTTACACATTTATGGCTATGGCAGTATTCAGCTGTAGCAAAGACGATGGTGGCAGCACGCCCACTCCACCCCCCGAAGTCGTACTACCAACAGTAGAAGTACAAGAATCGGGCTACAACGAAACCCTTCACGGTGTAGTAGGTGCACCACAAAGCGGCGCCATGATCTATACCATAGAAGGCACGGCCGAAGAAGGGTTTAAATCGCTTGAAATAATCAAAATTGAAAACGGAAGTGAAAACCAGTACGAGTCTTTAGATGCCAATTCGCCCGATTATGTAGAAGGCAATGTGCAAACCTATACGCTAAACTACATTTTCAGCAACGACGATGTAGATAAGGCTTTAGGATTTAAAGCAGTGGTTACTGATCAAAACGATGCCACAGCCGAAATATCCTTTGGTGCTGCCAAGGTTAAAAACCCCCTGTTGCACTTCGCAAGTGTGGAATTAAAACAAAGTTTCCCGATAACCGGTTTTAATGCAGACACATCTTGCTTCCTTCATATTGAAGATAACACTTGTCAAGCTACCAGCCTTGGTCAGTTCTACGATTTGGGCTACGATGACAAAATAGCCATGGTTTACAGCGTTAATGATGGTTCCGGTTTTTACTTGGGTTCTCCGACAGTTGTCAACGGCCTGGAAGACAATGTAACAAACGGCCTAAACACACTCGCCACCACCCAGTTTAAAGTCCAGGAAAATATTGACTGGAGCGATATAAGCGCATACGAGACTTTTTTGGTTATGAATGCCTACGACGAAGCTGATTTTAACTCGCATGAGCAAAAACTGGAAAGTGCCAACACAGTAGGAAAAATATTCAGTTTCAAAACTGATGATGACCGTATTGGTTTGGTAAAAGTTACGGACCAACACACTGCCTCACCTGAATCTTGGGTTAAACTGGACATTTACATTACGCAATAAAACAGTGAATTGATTAGAATAAGTTACGCTAGCAAACAGGCGCATTGTCTATGATGTGGCTTTTAAAAAAACGTATGCAACCACACCGCACACATAAAGTATTTAGCAATAAACGTTTTGAAGAGATTTTGCTTCATTTTTCGGTTTCAACCTTAAAAAAGGAAACTGAAGAAGAACTGCTTTGGGACGTTGCTAAAAACTGCATTTCGCAACTAAACCTTGTGGATTGTGTTATTTACCTATTAGATGCCAAGCGGGGCGTACTGATGCAAAAAGCGGCCTATGGACCAAAAAACCCAAAAGATTACAGGGTGTACAACCCTATTGAAATCCCACTTGGAAAAGGCATATCGGGCCATGTGGCCAAAATCGGCAAGGCTAAAATTATAAAAGATACCCGTAAAGAACCACTCTACATTACCGACGACGATGTAAGGCTGTCTGAAATTGCCGTACCCTTTGTAATAGAAAACAGGGTAATAGGTGTTATAGATTGCGAGCACCCCGAACAAGATTTCTTTACCGACCAGCATCTGCGCATACTAACCGGCATTGCCAACCTGTGCGCTGTTAGCATACAAAACTTGAGGGTAAACAACCGTATTAGAGAAGAACAAAAAAAGCGGTTTTTGCTTCAAAAAGAATTTCTGGATCTAAAAATAAGGGTATTGAGCAACCAACTGAACCCACATTTTGTGTTCAATACCTTAAATGCCATTCAGCATTTTATCCTTTCTGAAAAAAAAACCACAGCCTTGCGATACTTAACCACATTTAGCCGATTGGTACGGTTTTATCTCGGACACTTAGGCTCTGACACCGTAGCGCTCAACAGTGAAGTTAAAATGTTAGGGCATTACTTAAGCTTGCAGAATATGCGCTATCAAGGCAAGTTTAGTTTTAAAATAATCCCAAAAACAATAGACAATACAGCAGGCATAATACCAGCTTTTGTGTTACAACCCCTTCTGGAAAACCTTATTGAAAATACACCCAGCAATACCCCCAAAGGTTTTAAAATACAACTGTACATAAAGTCCAAACCAAACACCGTTTTGATAAAAATTGAAGCCGGCAGTTATTTCAGCATAAAAAACAACTTGCAAAACAACCCAAAATACAGGACACAAATGCTTAAATGGCAAGACCAAATACGATTGATGAACCGCATAAAAGGTTATAACATAAAAAAGAAGGCAGTTCTCAACGGCAATCAAAATACCATACTGATAGAGCTGCCCAACTTAAAAGCAAGTACAACTTAACATTTTTTATTCATTTAAACATTAAAACTATGAAAACACAAACTTTGAATTTTGTAAAACTAGCCTTCTTTGCTTTTCTGGGCTTCAGCTTGACTCTAACCTCCTGCTCGAGCGAAGACGGCCTCGATGGGGTAGATGGTGAAATGGGACCGCAAGGCCCTGACGGACAAGATGGTAACGCCAACGTGACAGCATCTAACTGGTTTACCATTGAGTGGGACAATGCCATCCCTACACTAAGCGAGATGTATGTTGATATACCGGAAATTACCGATCTAGTCGATAACGGCGGTATGGTATTGATGTATTTAAAAACAGACTTTGGAAACGATAATTCTATAATACATCCCTTGCCATTTGATGCCGATGACGACATCGTGTTTAAATACCTTACGGTCAATGCCCCCAGCGAGAATAAGGTAGGAATTTTAGTAAGATTAGAGGATCCCGGTGCCAATGGCGTTTATGTAGAAGTGCAGAACAACCCTGATTACACCTTGCGCTATGTATTGGTCCCTGCTACCATGGCACAAGCCTTCAACTTTAATAATGGTGGTATTCCGAAAACTTTCGACCAAGCCTCTACCCTTTTTGGATTGGATAATTAATACCTTAAAAAGCTGCCGGCCGGTCTTTTAAATTATGCTGAATCATTTTTTAAAACATAATAAACCAAACCGTTTAGGCAGTTTGTTTTTAATACTCTATGTATTACTGGTCATTGGTTTTTACGTGAATTCCAAAACTTGCAATGACTCATTTTGTGGTATCTTGCTTCTTTTTGCCTTTATTCCTTGGGCCTATGTTTTGGGTATGAGTTTTGAACTGCTTGGCATTTTTGTGAACGATCTATCGATTTACATCCCCTCATTTATCTTGAATTGCCTGACATTCTATTGGATAGGCTATAAAATAAGTGTTTTTTGTAAAAAATAGCGACCGGTTAAAGCCTATCTTTATATCTTTATAAGACAGATGAAATCAAAACCAACCCTTCTTTTATTCCTGCTTTTTACTTGCTTTGGATTTACACAAGACAAACAGCTCAATCCTTTGTATCAAGTGTCTTTTTTACTGTACAAAACCACTCAAGACACCATTACTATTAAAGAAGCAAGTACCTTATCTTATCAAGACAAATCGCACTTTACCAAAACCCATCCCGATGATATTTACTGGGTAAAACTGGATTTTTTTGAACACAGTTCTCTACTATCCCGAAACAACTGGATCCTGCGAACGGGCTATCTCAACAAAGGCGTGATTTTTTATCAAACCGAAAACGGTATCCAGTCTAAAATCATGGGTAGCTTTCAGCTCAACAAAAATTTTACGGGTCAATTCCCTTTCACTAAAAAAAGTCTGATTGACGGTCGCTACCTTTACCTGAAGTTTTCCATATCAACCGTCCGATCTTCTTTGGCAAAAAAAGGGTTTGTTTTTTACCCCGAAACTCTCTCACAGTTCCGAGAGCAATTTGTTTCAAAACGGTATTTGTCCAACACTAACATATCACACCTGTTTTTGGGCGGAGCAATTATGGGCGTACTCATGGCACTGGTTTTTTATGCCACTCACAGAAGGCGCGAATACCTTTTTTACATACTTTACATTATAGGTGTTGGGCTGTATTTACTTCGTGGGGTATGGGATTTTTACGATACCGTTATTGGCCTCTATTCCAAAACGTCGTTTGTACTCAATGCCGTACTTGAAATGCTTTCAAATATTTTCTACCTGTTGTTTGTACGCTATTTTTTAGATACCAAAAATAAATACCCGCTTCTCAACAAGGTGATAAGTTATGCCATTGTCATACTAGTGGTACTTATCATAGTTGAAAGTACTTCGATTATGATAGCACGGTATAGCTGGCACCTAACACTGCTAGATGTTCGGGCCAGTTTCCTCTCGGTCTTGGTGTTGTTTGGTATGGTTTATTTGATAATTAACCGAAAAACCAACCTCAACTGGTTTATCGTGGTGGGTTCATTTTTGTATGGACTGGGCTCCATGCTACTGTACGCTTTTGCTAACGGGGATTACCTAAAAATGGGAGTGCTAGCCGAAATCACCATATTTCTGCTTGGTTTGGGTTACAAAATCAGAATGGAAAACGAAGAAAAAACACAGCTTCAGGAAGTGGCTATCCAAAACTACCGCAAGTTATTACGCTCCCAATTAGACCCGCATTTTATCTTCAATTCCCTCAATTCCATTCAGCATTTAATCACCACGAACAAGCGAGTTTCAGCCATAAAATACCTCAATAAATTTAGCAGGCTGATGCGACAAACCATGGAAAATTCTATAGAAAACAATATCTTACTCTCCGAAGAAATCCAGTTCCTCAACACCTATATCCAGCTCGAATCCCTGCGATTTGACAATTCGTTTAAGTACAAAATTTCAGTAGATAAGAACATCCGCCCTAACCATATCGAAGTTCCCCAATTAATGATTCAGCCCTTTGTTGAAAACGCAATCCTTCATGGACTGCTCAACAAAAAGGAAGTTGAAAAACATTTGGATATCTCCTTTAGTGAAAAAGGCATCTTCTTGGAATGCATCATAGACGATAACGGTATAGGCCGAAAAGCTTCGGGGCAATTAAAACGGTTTCAAAAAAACAGAAAATCTCGTGGCATGGAAGTTACTCAAAAACGTATAAGTAGCCTGTTTTATGATCAAACAGATAAAAAATTACTAACGATAACCGATAAAACTGATGCCAAAGGAAACCCTACAGGTACCACCGTAGTTTTAAAAATCCCTTTACAAGAATAATAGCTAGCGATATGATACTAACATCCATCATCATAGATGACGAAAAACACAGTCGAGAAACCCTTAAAAAACTCATATTCGAATTTTGTGAAGACATTGAGGTGCTGGCCACGGCCTCCAATGTAAAAGAAGCCGTTGCCACTATAAAAGCACATCGACCCGATTTGGTTTTCTTGGATATCGAATTACAAACAGGTACCGGTTTTGATGTGTTGGAGCAGCTGTCCGACCAACATTTTGAAGTGATTTTCACCACCGCTTTCGAGCAGTACGCCATCAAGGCTTTAAAAATGAGTTCACTGGATTACCTGTTAAAACCCATTGACATAGACGAACTCATCGAAGCTGTAGAAAAGGCAAAACATATCAAGAACAAAACCGATTATAAAAAACAACTTGAAACCCTGCTACAAAACTTAAAAGTAACACAAGCCAAACATAAACAGCAAAATATCTGCCTTAGCACAACAGATGGCATCGAATTTTTACCTGTACAAAACATTGCCTTCTGCAAATCCGAGGGGTCTTACACCCAATTTATCCTAACTGATAATACCACTATTTTGGTGAGCAAGCACTTAAAAGAATACGAAAAATTACTACCCTACCCACCTTTTATGCGGGTGCACAATAGTTATCTCATCAATCTATCCGAAGTAAAAAAATACATAAAAACCGACGGTGGTTATATTTTAATGAACGGTGGACAACCAGTAAGCCTATCACGGACTAAAAAAGATGATTTCTTAAAAGCTATGGAAAATGTTTTCTGATATTTTCAATGTAACTATCCTTTTTTTATGAGTTCTTTTGAAAATAGTCCGTAAATTTCATATTTTGCAAATCTGATAATTAGCATTCAACCTTATGAGTAAAGTAACCCGTTTGTTCGATTTTCCATATTATCAATTGGAAAAATTTAATTTAGACATTGCCTTTTCTACTAAATATGGAAATGAATGGGTGAACACATCTTCTCAAGAATATGTTGATAAAGTGAATCAATTCAGTAGAGGATTGTTGCGTCTTGGTATTCAACCCAACGACAAGATAGCCGCTATCACCAACACCAATAGAACCGAATGGCATATTGCCGATATCGGTATCTTACAGACAGGAGCACAAAATGTTCCTATCTACCCTACGATTTCTGAAGAAGATTATGAATATATCTTGAATCATTCAGGAGCGTCATATTGTTTTGTTTCTGATGATGATATTTTAGAGAAACTAAATGCAGTCAAACAAAACATTCCAAACCTCAAGGAAGTTTATAGCTTTAAAGACCTAAAAGGTGTCAAAAACTGGAATGAAGTTTTAGAACTAGGAAAAGACGATTCCAATCAGAATGAAGTTGAAAAAAGAAAAGAAGCCGTAAAACCTGATGATCTGGCAACCATCATTTATACCTCCGGAACCACAGGAAGACCTAAAGGTGTGATGTTGTCCCACGACAATATCGTATCCAATGTATTGGCAAGTGAAGAACGTGTTCCGCTTGATTCAGGAGACAAAGCGCTGAGTTTCCTCCCTATCTGCCATATTTTTGAACGGATGGTTGTTTATCTGTACCAATACTGTGGCATCAAGATTTACTTTGCAGAATCCATCGATAAGATCAGTGATAACCTGAAAGAGGTAAAACCTCACGTCATGACCGTCGTCCCCCGACTTCTGGAAAAAGTGTATGACAAAATATATGCTAAAGGAGCCGAACTAAGCGGCATCAAAAAGAAACTTTTCTTTTGGGCCATCGAACTCGGACATAAATTTCAACCTTATGATGCCAACGGAGGTTGGTATAAATTTAAATTGGGTATTGCCAGAAAACTGGTATTCAGTAAATGGCAAAAAGGATTGGGAGGCAACCTGAAAATCATGGTTTCCGGAAGTGCAGCACTACAACCTAGACTTTCTAGAGTATTTGGTGCTGCCAATATCCCGGTTATGGAAGGCTACGGACTCACAGAGACCTCTCCCGTTATAGCGGTAAATGACCAAAACAATCGCGGTTGGAAAATAGGAACTGTAGGTAAAATGCTTCCCGGTGTTGATGTAAAGATCGCCCAAGATGGTGAAATTCTTTGTAAAGGTCCCAATGTTATGATTGGTTATTATAAAAACGAAGAAAAAACCAAAGAAGTAGTTAACGATGGTTATTTCCACACCGGAGATATCGGTGAGATCGACAATGAAGGCTTTTTAAAGATTACCGACCGTAAAAAAGAAATGTTTAAAACTTCGGGAGGTAAATATATAGCCCCACAGCTTATTGAAAACCTAATGAAACAATCCCGTTTTATAGAACAAATCATGGTCATGGGAGAAGGAGAGAAAATGCCAACAGCCCTGATCCAACCCAATTTTGAATTTATTCAGGAATGGGCAAAAAGACATGGTGTAGCATTGGGAGACAGTCAAAAAGAAATGATTGCTAACCCAAAACTCATAGAAAGAATACAAGAAGAGGTCGACCTGTATAATAAAAAGTTTGGTCACTGGGAACAAATAAAACGTTTTGAACTCACTCCGGACGAATGGAGTATAGAAGAAGGTCACCTTACTCCAACACTAAAATTAAAAAGACGTATCATCAAGGAAAAATATATCGATCTCTACAACAAAATCTACGAACACAAATAAAAAATCACAACATACTTTTATACAAACTCCTCATTTTTGGGGAGTTTTTTTATTATCTTATCAGTTAATCCCTAACTGTATTATCATTTAACAATTTTTTACCTTTATTTATTATGCATGCATAGAAAATTATTTGTATATTTGAGCACACCACCAATAAAAAATGAAGTACAAAACAATAGATTACATACTGCGGGCTACATGGCAAGCTGTTGCCAAGATGTATAACGAAGAAGCCGGAAAGTTTGATAGCACCATGGCTACAGGTTTTACACTATTGTCTTTAGACCCGGAAAAAGGCACTCCTTCAACTGCATTAGGACCCAAAATGGGCATGGAAGGCACAAGTCTCTCCAGGACTTTAAAGAATATGGAAGAAAAAGGGCTTATTATCAGAAAGCCAAATCCCAAAGACGGCAGAGGTGTTTTAATCTACCTCACTTCTTTCGGTAAGGAAAAAAGGGAAACTTCCAAGGAAGTGGTTTTAAAATTTAATGAAACGGTAAAGAATCATGTAAGTGAAACTGAGCTTGAAAACTTTTTTAAAGTTGCTGAAGTGATCAACGAACTTATTTCAGAAAAAAAGATATTTAAATAAAATATATTCAACCCATTAATTTCAACACAGAAATATGAACAGAAGAATTAAGAAAGTTGCAGTTATAGGTTCCGGTATTATGGGAAGCGGTATAGCATGCCACTTTGCCAATATAGGAGCTGAAGTTTTATTGCTCGATATCGTACCTAGAGAACTCAACGATAAAGAAAAGAAAAAGGGGCTCACCTTGGAAGATAAAGCTGTGAGAAATAGGATTGTAGACAGCAATCTTAAAAGTGCTTTAAAATCGAACCCCTCTCCTATTTACAGCAAAAAATTTGCTAATCGTATCTCAACCGGAAATCTGGACGATGACCTTTCAAGAATCAAGGATGTAGATTGGATTATTGAGGTTGTTGTTGAAAGGCTTGATATTAAAAAAAGTGTTTTTGAAAAGGTTGAAAAATACCGTTCACCCGGAACTTTGATCACCTCAAACACCTCGGGAATTCCGATTCAATTTATGAACGAAGGAAGAAGTAAGGATTTCCAAGAACATTTTGCCGTAACCCACTTTTTCAATCCGCCCCGATACCTTAAACTCTTTGAGGTTGTACCCGGTCCGGACTGTAAGAAAGATGTTGTTGACTTCCTAATGATGTACGGCGAAAAATTCCTTGGTAAAACATCAGTCTTGGCCAAAGATACTCCCGCATTTATCGGGAATAGAATCGGTATCTTCGGTATTCAAAGTCTTTTTCATCAGGTAAAAGAAATGGGGCTTTCCGTTGAGGAAGTCGATAAACTTACCGGTCCTGTTATCGGTAGACCAAAATCAGCTACCTTCCGTACTGTTGATGTTGTGGGATTGGACACCTTGGTACACGTTGCCAATGGGATTTATGAAAATTGCCCGGATGACGAAGCCCACGATCTTTTTAAACTTCCCGGTTTCATCCAAACCATGATGGACAACAAATGGTTGGGTAGCAAATCAGGACAAGGCTTTTATAAAAAGGTAAAATCAGATGACGGAAAGAGTAAAATTCTTTCCCTGGACCTCGATACTATGGAGTATTCAGCAAACAAAAAAGCAAAATTTGCTACCCTGGAGCTCACTAAAACAGTGGATAAAGTAAAAGACCGCTTCTCCATCCTTGTTGACGGAAAGGACAAAGCAGGTGAATTTTATCGTAAAAACTTTGCTGCGCTTTTTGCCTATGTACAGAACCGTATTCCTGAGATTTCCGACGAACTTTACCGCATCGACGATGCCATGAAAGCCGGTTTTGGATGGGAACACGGTCCCTTTGAAATATGGGATGCCATCGGAGTTGAAAAAGGCGTGGAACTGATCAAAGCCGAGGGTAAACAACCCGAAAAATGGGTGACTGATATGCTTTCCAAAGGAAATACTTCCTTCTATACCGTAAAAGACGGAGCTACTTATTATTACGATATTCCGTCTCGATCTCAAGTAAAAAAACCAGGACAAGACTCCTTTATCATTCTCGATAACATCAGAAAATCAAATGAAGTATGGAAGAACAGCGGGGTTGTTATTGAAGACTTGGGTGACGGTATCCTCAATTGTGAGTTCCAAAGCAAGATGAACACCATTGGCGGTGATGTGATTGCCGGACTCAACAAAGCTATTGATCTTGCTGAAAAAGATTTTGAAGGCTTGGTCATCGGAAACCAAGCGACCAACTTTTCCGTAGGTGCCAATATCGGGATGATCTTTATGATGGCTGTTGAACAGGAGTATGACGAGTTACACATGGCTATCAAGGCGTTTCAGGATACGATGATGCGCATGCGCTATTCATCCATACCAACCGTTGCCGCTCCCCACGGAATGGCACTCGGTGGTGGTTGTGAGCTTTCCATGCATGCCGATAAGGTGGTCGCTGCTGCTGAAACTTATATCGGATTGGTAGAATTTGGTGTTGGAGTGATCCCCGGTGGTGGTGGTTCAAAAGAAATGACCTTGAGAGCTGCGGATACTTTCCATAAAAATGATGTAGAACTGAATGTGCTCCAAGAGTATTTCCTTACCATCGGAATGGCCAAAGTTGCCACTTCTGCCTATGAGGCTTTTGATAGCGGAATCCTCCAAAAAGGAAAAGACATAGTGGTGGTCAACAAAGATCGACAGATAGCCGAAGCCAAAAAACACGCTTTGTTAATGGCTGAAGCTGGATATACACAACCACCGAAACGAAAAGATGTAAAAGTACTGGGAAAACAAGCTTTGGGTATGTTCCTCGTTGGAACCGACTCCATGGAAGCTGGACATTATATCTCTGATCACGATAAAAAGATCGCCAACAAACTGGCTTACGTTATGGCCGGAGGTGACCTCTCTGAACCAACATTGGTAACAGAGCAATACTTATTGGACTTGGAAAGAGAAGCTTTTTTAAGCCTCTGTACAGAGAAAAAAACGCTAGAACGCATTCAACATATGTTGAAGACGGGGAAACCGCTAAGGAATTAGATGTAAGACTGTAGGACGTAAGACATAGGACTCTATAATAACTTAAAATTTAAATTAAATGGCATCAAAACATAACTTTAGAAAGTTAACCATTTGGAAAGATGGTATTGATTTAGCTAAAGAAACCTATGCAACAACTAAAATTTTTCCAAAATCAGAAAAATATGGCCTAAGTAGTCAAATACAACGGTCAGCAGTGTCTATTCCTTCCAATATTGCTGAAGGAACTGCTAAAAGTTCAGACAAACATTTTATTCAATATTTGGAAAATGCACTTGGTTCAGCCTATGAATGGGAAACTCAACTCATTATTTCTTACAAAATAGAATATCTTTCTGAAAAAACATATAAACATTTAGAAACTAAAATTCACAAAATACAATCTATGATTTCAAAATTTATAGACAATCTGACTACAAATTAGTCTTACGTCTTAAGTCATGAAGTCTTAAATCGTCATAAAATGAGTAAAACAGCATACATAGTAAAAGCATACAGAACAGCCGTAGGGAAAGCGCCTCGTGGGCTATTCAGATTTAAAAGACCGGACGAACTGGCTGCGGAAGTCATCCAGCACATGTTGGGAGAGGTTCGGGAATTGGACAAAAAACGCATTGACGATGTGATCGTAGGAAACGCCATGCCGGAAGCAGAACAAGGTCTTAATATGGGACGCCTGATCTCTTTGATGGGATTGAAGATCGAAGACGTTCCCGGAGTGACCGTCAATCGTTATTGTGCATCGGGCTTGGAAACCATAGGTATTGCAACGGCAAAAATCCAATCCGGAATGGCCGATTGTATCATTGCCGGAGGCGCCGAAAGCATGAGCTATATCCCCATGGGAGGTTATAAACCTGTACCGGACTATCAAGTAGCTAAAGAAGGCAACGAAGATTATTATTGGGGAATGGGGCTCACCGCTGAAGCTGTAGCAGAACAGTTCAAAGTATCTAGGGAAGATCAGGATGAATTTGCTTACAACTCGCATATAAAGGCGCTAAAAGCCATCAAAGATGAAAAATTTAAAGAACAGATTCTTCCTATCAAGATCGACCAGACCTATGTGAATGGCGAGGGTAAAAAGGCTATAAAATCATACACAGTTGATACCGATGAAGGTCCGCGTGCCGATACCTCAAAAGAGGTACTGGCTAAATTAAAACCCGTCTTCGCACAAGGGGGAAGTGTGACCGCCGGAAATTCATCGCAAATGAGTGATGGTGCAGCATTTACATTGGTGATGAGCGAAGAGATGGTCAAAGAATTAAATCTCGAACCCATTGCCCGATTGGTGTCTTATGCCGCTGTGGGAGTAGAACCGAGAATCATGGGTATAGGTCCGGTTAAAGCCGTTCCAAAAGCTTTAAAACAAGCCGGGATGAAACTCGATCAGATTGAACTAATCGAACTCAATGAAGCTTTTGCTTCACAATCTGTAGCTGTGATTCGCGAATTAGGCTTAAATTCGGATATCGTTAACGTAAACGGAGGAGCTATTGCTCTGGGTCACCCACTGGGTTGTACCGGAGCAAAACTTTCTGTTCAACTTTTTGATGAAATGCGAAAACGAAAAAACAAATACGGTATCGTGACCATGTGTGTCGGAACCGGACAAGGAGCAGCGGGAGTTTATGAGTTTATAAATTAAAAAGTATTGAGTATTGAGTACAAAGTATTAAGTATGGATTTTTAAAACTTATAAATATGCATCGATTTGAAGAACTTAAAATATGGCAAAAAGCAATGAATGTTACTGAAAATTGCTACATTTTAACAGCTGAATTTCCTAAAGAGGAAAAATACAATTTAACCTCTCAAATAAGACGTAGTGCGACTTCCATTCCCTCAAATATTGCTGAAGGAGCTGGACGAAATTCTGACGGGGAATTCAAACAATTTTTAGGAATTTCCAATGGTTCTTCATTCGAACTTCTTACTCAATTATATCTTACGGAAAGGCTTAATCTTTCAAGTAGAAAAAGAATACAACTTATAAAAGAACTTTTTGAAGTTTGTAAAATGAATTATTCACTTCAAAAATCATTATTATAAAATAACAGTGCAAAGTCTTAATACTTGATACTTTGTACATAATACTATAATCCAAAATGGAAACAACAGAAAAAGACATAACAAGAGGCGGTCAGTTTTTGGTCAAAGAAACCAAAGCTGAAGACGTGTTTACTCCTGAAGATTTTTCGGAGGAACAAAAAATGATGCGTGACTCGGTCAAGGAATTTGTTGATCGTGAGATATGGCCTAACAAAGAGCGTTTCGAGAAGAAAGACTATGCTTTTACCGAAGAGATCATGCGTAAGGCTGGTGAACTTGGTCTTTTGGGAGTGGCTGTACCTGAAGAATATGACGGACTCGGAATGGGATTTGTAACTACCATGTTGGTGTGTGATTATATCTCGGGAGCCACAGGCTCTGTTGCCACTGCCTTCGGAGCGCATACCGGGATAGGAACTATGCCGATTACCCTTTACGGAACTGAAGAGCAAAAAAAGAAATACGTACCTAAACTGGCCACCGGAGAATGGTTCGGTTCTTACTGTTTAACAGAGCCCGGAGCCGGATCGGATGCCAATAGCGGAAAAACCAAGGCTGTCCTTTCTGAAGATGGTAAACACTACCTCATCAGCGGACAAAAAATGTGGATCTCCAATGCAGGCTTTGCCAACTTGTTTATCGTGTTTGCCCGTATTGAAGACGACAAATACATCACCGGGTTTATTGTGGAAAACGATCCCGAAAATGGCATTACCCTGGGCGAGGAAGAGCACAAATTAGGAATCCACTCCTCTTCTACCCGTCAGGTATTCTTTAACGAAACCAAGGTGCCGGTTGAAAATATGCTTTCAGAAAGAGGCAACGGATTTAAAATTGCGATGAATGCCTTGAACATCGGACGGATCAAACTAGCAGGTGCTTGTTTAGATGCTCAACGAAGAGTCATCACAGAAGCTGTAAAATATGCCAATGACCGCATACAGTTTAAAACACCGATTGCCAAATTCGGAGCGATCAAATCAAAGATTGCAGAAATGGCCACAGCCTGTTATGTAGGTGAATCTGCCGTTTATCGCGGAGCTAAGGATATTGAAAATCGTATTGCCATTCGCCAATCCGAAGGAGAATCCCATCAGGAAGCCGAATTAAAAGGTGTAGAAGAATACGCCATAGAGTGTTCCATTCTAAAGGTAGCTGTTTCTGAATATTGTCAGGACTGTACAGATGAAGGAATTCAGATTTTTGGAGGGATGGGCTTCTCTGCTGACACTCCAATGGAATCAGCATGGAGAGATGCCCGTATTTCCAGGATCTATGAAGGGACCAATGAGATTAACCGTATGCTATCAGTAGGTATGCTGATCAAAAAAGCGATGAAAGGACATGTAGACCTTCTCGGACCGGCTGCAGCAGTAAAAGATGAACTCATGGGTATTCCTTCTTTTGATATGCCCGACTATTCTCAGTTGTTTGCCGAGGAAAAGGAAATGCTAGCCAAGCTCAAAAAAGCTTTTTTAATGGTAGCCGGAGCCGGGGTACAGAAATATGGTCCGGAATTGGAAGAACATCAGCAGTTATTAATGGCAGCTTCCGATATTTTAATCGAAATCTATATGGCGGAATCTGCTATTCTTCGAACGGAGAAAAATGCCAAACGCTTTGGCGAAAAAAGTCAGAAAGAACAGATCGCCATGGCAAAACTCAACTTGTTCCACGCTGTTGAGAAGATCAATACCAAAGGAAAAGAAGGGATTTCTTCGTTTGCTGAAGGGGATGAACAAAAAATGATGCTGATGGGGCTTAAACGCTTCACCAAATACACCAACCTTCCCAATGTGGTAGCCCTTAGAAATACCATAGCCGAAAAAGTGACGGCTGAAAACAAATACTGTTTCTAAAACAGTATTACTCTTGAATTCTTTTAGATTTTAGAATTTAGTTGTTGTTGAAAACGCCTTGCAATTGCAGGGCGTTTTTGATTGGTTGAAATTTGTAATTTTGGGCTATGGAAGCAAACATTCATTTTACTTTTCTTTCTGAAGACAATATTGAAGAGATCATTCCCCTTGCCGCCCAATTGAACCCAAATAAAACAGAGGCTGAGTTAAGGCAACTGCTCAGGGAGATGTTTAAGCTTGAAAACTACCGCTGTTTTGGCTTTGTCATCGACAGTAAACTTGTTGGGATGTCATCTGGGTGGATCAGTATAAAACTCTACAGCGGAAAACAACTGGAACTGGATAATGTCATTATAGACAGCAGCATCCAATCCAAAGGTCTTGGAAGGCAATTTCTCTCACATATAGAAAAATGGGCCAAACAAAATAAATTTAAAACCCTGGAGCTAAACTCTTATGTGGACAACGGCAGATCCCACAAGTTCTACTTTAATCAGGGCTTTGAAATTATTGGCTACCATTTTCAAAAGAAGATTTAAAACATTCCCTACCTTTGTGATTATGGGACTAACGAACAACGATATTTTTAAAAAGCTTAGGGTAGCACACAAACTAAGGGATGATCAAATCGTAGAAATTCTGGCTCTTGTCGATTTCAAAATCAGTAAAAGTGAATTGGGAGCCTTCTTTAGAAATGAAAACCATCCCAAATACATGGAATGCGGCGATCAAATCCTTCGTAATTTTTTAAACGGACTCATTATCCACCTTCGTGGTCCTATGGAAAAGAAAGAAAAGCCTAAGAAAAATTAAGTATCTAAATTGGCAACTTTGGCTTTTGCCGTTTTAAATTCAGAAATCATATCTGCTACAATCTCCTGAACCGGTTTAATATCACTAATCAATCCGGATATTTGTCCGATTTCCAATTCGCCTTCGTCAAGATCCCCTTCAAACATTCCTTTTTTGGCTCTTGCCCTACCCAAGAGTGCTACTAATTCCTCCTTGGTCGTTCCTTTAGCATAAAGCGCCTGAATATCGTCGTAGAATTTATTTTTTATTAAGCGTACCGGCGCCAATTCCTTCAAGGTGAGTTGTGTGTCGCCCTCTTTGGCTTCAACAACTTTCTGCTTAAAATTAATATGGGATGAAGCCTCCTCGCTAGCGACAAATCTGCTTCCCACCTGCACCCCATCAGCCCCGAGCACCATCGCTGCCAGCATTCCACTTCCAGTGGCTATGCCCCCCGCAGCAATCAAAGGGATTTCTATTTTTTCTTTCACCATCGGAATCAAGGTAAAAGTGGTGGTTTCATCCCTTCCGTTATGACCTCCGGCCTCAAAACCTTCGGCTACAACAGCATCAACTCCAGATTCTTGTGCTTTTAAAGCAAACTTCACACTACTAACCACGTGTACCACCATAATTCCGTGTGATTTCAAATGGGAAGTCCATGTCTTCGGATTTCCGGCAGAGGTAAAAACAATTTTCACCTCCTCTTCAATAAGAATCTGTATGATCTTGTCGATATCAGGATATAAAAGCGGAACATTCACCCCAAAGGGCTTATCCGTTGCCTTTTTACATTTTTGAATATGCTCCCGTAACACTTCAGGATACATCGAACCGGCACCAATAAGTCCGAGTATCCCCGAATTTGCTGCCGCTGATGCCAATTTCCAACCACTGGCCCACACCATACCGGCTTGGACAATGGGGTATTGTATGTTAAATAGTTGGGTCGTTTTATTTTGCATTGAAGCCTTGTTCAAATTCTTGAATTATCTTAAAGTAGTAGCCCATGCCTTTTTCAGCCATAAGCATTACATCTGAATCTTGTGAGGCCTCTTTAAAGGATTTGGCGTATTGAACTTGTTTTGTATGACCCTTACTAGATGGCATAATTATATATTAAGGTTCTAAAGCAATTCTGTCCTAAATAAATTTTTATCTGTTCATTTTTTCCATTGATGAAAAAACGAACCAAAAAAATCTAGGCTGACGATAAAAACATAAGAAAATACTACGGAATCCCCAGCCACAGATAAAAATAACTCATTCCGCCTTGGGGCGAAACTCAAACAGATTTTTATCTTTAACCCACCGCTGCTTCCTTGATTTTCAATATTTTTATCGTAGGCCGGAACCAAACCACAAACGTTGAAATTTCATCAAAATCTCAAAAAATTAAATAAAAACGTTTTGGACGCTATTAGTTCTAAAGATAAAAATAGGCTATTGTTGGGAAATATAAAAATTGAGGGGAAACCATTAAGGAGCATTAAGTTTTGTATTTCTACCTTAATGACTCTTAACTTCTTAATGGTTGAAAAAATGAAATTTATCTAAGCAATAACCCCTGAACCGATCAACTCATCACCTTGATAAAAGGCGACGAACTGTCCTTCGGTGATGGCACTTTGCGGCTGTTCAAAATCCACATACAGACCACCATCTACTTGGTATAAAGTCGCTTTTTGCAGAGGTTGTCTGTAACGAATCCGCGCTGTGACATCCATGGTTTCATCAACTTTTAAGGTCAGATCTTCTCGCACCCAATGCAATTCATCATTAGTAACAAAAAGCGCTTTTCTGAAGAGCCCCGGATGTTTTTTTCCCTGTCCGGTATAAATAATGTTTTCGTCCACATCAGTTTCAATCACGAACAAGGGTTCGGGAGTTCCACCCACCGCCAAGCCTTTTCGTTGACCTTTGGTAAAATAATGTGCACCTTGGTGTTTTCCTACCTCTTTTCCGTCCGCAGCTGTGTAGCTCACTTTTCGAGCGTTGAAAGCCAATTCTTCTTCTTTTGAAGCAAAAGTCATTTCCCCATTTTTTTTAGCGAGCACTTTTTCGGGTGCCACTTCTATGATAGAACCTTCTTCCGGTTTCAGTTTTTGCTGAAGAAAATCAGGAAGCCTTACTTTCCCGATAAAACAAAGCCCTTGTGAATCTTTCTTTTCGGCAGTAACGAGGTTGTTTTCAGAAGCTATTTTTCTAACTTCCGGTTTTGTCAATTCCCCTATCGGAAATAAAGTTTTACTCAATTGTTCTTGTGATAACTGGCAAAGGAAATAGGATTGGTCTTTGTTGTTGTCTTTTCCTGCCAACAGGCGATGTACCGGTTTTCCATCGATCTCAATGGTGTCTTTTCTACAATAGTGGCCTGTAGCAACATAATCGGCGCCCAAACTCAGTGCAATCTTCATAAAAACATCAAATTTGATCTCACGATTGCACAACACATCCGGATTGGGCGTTCGCCCTCTTTCGTATTCGTTAAACATATAATCCACGATACGTTCTTTATATTGTTCGCTCAAATCAACCGTTTGAAAAGGAATCCCCAGTTTATCGGCTACCATCATGGCATCGTTACTGTCTTCCAGCCAAGGACATTCGTTGGATATGGTCACCGAATCATCGTGCCAATTTTTCATAAAAAGGCCTATCACGTCATAACCCTGCTCTTTCAACAAGTATGCCGTCACACTGGAATCTACTCCTCCTGATAATCCTACTATTACTCTCTTCATTTCTTTATACGATCGAAAAATCAACGTAAATAAAACTTTTGCAAAATTACAAAATTGATTTGGAACGTTTTGGTCGTAAAAAAGCGGTTTTTCTTTCAGTTACAAACCAAAAAGACCTGCCAGATACTAAAATCCAACAGGTCATTGATATTTTTAAGGGAATCGCCCTTATTTTTTCTTTTTCTGAGCTTCTGCCTGCTCCATCATTTCACGCATTTTTCGCTGAAACTTACTCTCTTTTTTAGGTTTCTTTTTATTTTCCTGAATTTTAGCATGAATTTTATCCTCATCAATGATATAATTCTTGATGACCAACATGATCACGATCGTAATCAAGTTTGAAATAAAATAATACAAACTCAAACCACTCGCATAATTGTTGAAGAAAAACAGCATCATTAGTGGTGAAATATAGATCATCACTTTCATCATTTTGCCCATATCCGGCATTCCTTCTTGTGTTGGCTGCTGCATGGCCTGTTGTTGTCCGGTGGTCATTCTCATGTAGAAAAATATAGCTACTGAAGCCAAAATCGGGAACAAACTCACGTGATCTCCATAAAACGGTATACTAAATCCTTCTGGGAATTCATAGATCGTATCATAAGAAGAAAGGTCTTTTGCCCATAAAAACGGTTTCTGCCTTAGCATAAATGCCGTTGGGAAGAACATGAACAAAGCGTAAAAAATAGGCAATTGCATCAATGCCGGAATACATCCGCTCATTGGGCTCACCCCTGCTTTTCTGTACAACTTCATGGTCTCCTGCTGCTTCTTCATCGCATTGTCCTTGTATTTTTGGCTAATCTCCGTAACCTCAGGTTTGATGACCTTCATTTTTGCCTGTGACAAATAGGATTTGTAGGTCACCGGGGACATAACCAATCTTACAAGAATCGTCATGACGATAATAGCGATTCCGTAAGGGAATACAGAACTTAAGAAATCGTATAAAGGTGTAAACACATGTTTGTTGATAAAACCGAAAATTCCCCACCCAAAAGGTATAGAGTCGGCTAAATTGAAATCTTTATACTTTTTAAAGACTCTAGCATCGGTAGGTCCGTAATACCAGTGCATATTGTAGTTCAACTCACCGCCTTGTACTTCCAAAGGAATTGATGAAGTATATTGTTTAGTGTATTTTTCTTCTTTGCTCTCCTCTTCAAACAACTTTTCTGAGGTAAACGAAGCATTGCTAAACTCAGCAGGATTGATCAAAATAGTACTGAAAAAGTGTTGTCGGTATGAAATCCAAGACACATTGCTATCGGTATCATCATCTGAATCACCCTGACCCAATTTACTTGTTTTTCCGTCATGCATATAGGTAAGCCTTGTATAACGGTTTTCATACTCTATACTCTTGCTATGACGAATTCCTTTCTGTTTCCAATCCAATTGAACCGGTTGCGAGCTGTTCAACACATTGTCCAAGCCTTGAGAACGAATTGTAAAATCTACCAAATATCCATCGGGTTTCAACTCATATCGATACTCAAGATATTGATTGTCCGACGCTTTCAACTTCATGGAAAGTATCTGGTTTTCTCCACTTTCTGACAATGAAGGTTCAAAATACAGGTTTTCTGTATTGAGTGTTCTGTTGTCTGTTGTGCTTATATTTAAATTGAAGGAAGCATTTCCGTCTTTTACCAAATAAACCGGAACAGAATCGTAAGTACTATATTTTTTAAGAACGGCTTCAACGATCTGCCCTCCTTTATTACTTACTTTAAATTTGACAAGCTCGTTTTCAAAAGTTGTGATATCATCTCCTGCAGATGGGATTGTAGCCGAATAGGCAAAAGCTCCCAGACTTCCTTTATATTGAGCCAAAGCGGTAGAATCTGTCAGATCGACGGTAGGAGTTTCTTCAACAACAGGAGTTGCAGTGCTCTCTTGCTCTTCTTTTGCTTTTTCGACCTGTTCTGTTTTGGCCTTTTCAGCTTCAATTTCTTCTTCTGTAGGTTGATTTTGGTATAAAAACCACAATAAAATTCCAAAAATAAGTACAAAACCTATAATTGAATTAATGTCGAACTTCTTTCCTTCCATTTAATTTAAATTAAAAAATATCTTTTACTCACTAAGTGAGATTTTATCTCGATAATTATCGGGCTTGTCCCGAGGTAATTTACAGTATGCCAAAAAGGGCAATTATCGTTATGCGCTGTTAACGTGCAAAGATATGCCCAAAACGTCAATTCATGTCAAACTGGCACTATTTATTATTTTTATACTGAAGTGCAGATTTTACAAAGGCTACAAACAGTGGATGTGGATTGGCCACCGTACTTTTATATTCCGGATGATACTGCACTCCTACAAACCAAGGATGTGAAGGCAATTCTACCACTTCTACCAAACCGGTATCCGGATTTAATCCTGTAGCCACCATTCCGGCAGCTTCTATTTGCGTTCTATATTTATCGTTGAATTCGTAACGGTGTCTGTGCCGTTCTGATATTTTGTTGGTTCCATAAATTTTGCTTACTAAACTGCCTTCGGTGATATCACAATCCCATGCCCCAAGACGCATGGTACCACCCATGTGGGTGATACTTTTTTGTTCTTCCATCAAATCGATAACCGGATTTGGTGTGTTTGGGTCCATTTCAGTCGAATTAGCATCTTTGATATTTAAAACATTACGGGCAAATTCAATAACCGCCATTTGCATTCCCAAACAAACCCCGAGAAAAGGGATATTGTGCTCTCGCACGTATCTTATGGCATCTATCTTTCCTTCAATACCGCGCTCTCCGAAACCAGGAGCTACCAAAATACCGTCGAGTTTGGCAATTTTGTTGTTTAATACGTCATCATCTATATATTCTGAATGGATGTATTCTACATTGACTTTCACCTCGTTCTCTGCTCCTGCATGGATAAAGGATTCCAAAATGGATTTATAACTGTCCTGAAGTTCGACATACTTCCCAACAAGACCGATATGAACCTCATCTTTCGGATTTTTATGACGGTCTAAGAATTGATCCCAGCGTTCTAAATCTGGAACTGATTTTTCTTCCAACGCCATTTTTTTAAGTACTACCGTATCCAAACCCTCATTAAGCATCATGTTAGGCACATCATAGATCGTAGAAGCATCAATGGATTGAATCACCGCTTCCCGTTTTACATTACAGAACAAGGCCAACTTCTCCCTAAGATCGTCAGACAGTTCGTGCTCAGTCCTACACACAAGAATATCGGCTTTTATTCCGCTTTCCATCAATGTTTTTACGGAGTGCTGCGTAGGTTTGGTCTTCAATTCCCCTGCTGCGGAAAGGTAAGGCACCAATGTCAGGTGGATAACAATGCCATTATTATCCCCCAATTCCCACATCAATTGTCGCACTGCTTCAATATATGGCAAAGACTCAATATCACCTACCGTTCCACCAATCTCGGTAATCACGATATCATAATCTCCGTTTTTGCCAAGAAGCTGAATGCGCTCTTTGATCTCGTTTGTAATATGTGGTACCACCTGTACGGTTTTCCCCAGAAATTCCCCTTTGCGTTCTTTTTCAATAACACTTTGGTATATCCTTCCGGTGGTGACATTATTGGCTTGTGAGGTATTTACATTCAAGAAGCGTTCGTAATGGCCAAGATCCAAATCGGTTTCTGCTCCGTCATCGGTTACATAACACTCCCCATGTTCGTAGGGGTTCAAAGTACCCGGATCTACATTGATGTATGGGTCTAGTTTTTGAATTGTTGTCTTATAGCCTCTAGCTTGTAAAAGTTTCGCCAATGATGCGGCAATAATTCCTTTTCCCAATGATGAGGTAACTCCACCCGTAACAAAAATGTATTTGGTCTCTGCCATTTATTTATCTCCTTATAGATTTCTTGCCCGACTGAAAACAGGCTATTAAAATACCGCGGCAAAAATACAAATTTGAATTTAAAAAAACGGAGTTCACCATTTCGTTTTTGTTGAAACGGATATACATTGCTCCATCTCTATATAATCAGAATTATTATTATCATTCTTGTAGGAAAGGGCAAAAAAAGCTATCAGTATTACAATCTTAACCCCTGATCTTTCTCACCAACCCTTCCAATCCATTGACCTTGATCTCGTGCATGGCTTCTAGTTGTTGTCCGAGTTTTCCTTTTGGAAATCCTTTCTGTTTAAACCACACAAAATAGGCCTCAGGAATATCAGTAAGATATCGATCCTTATATTTTCCGAAGGGCATTTTCGCTTTTGCCAATTCCAGTAGAAAAGTCTTGTTTTGTGTGATGTCCATGCAGTCTATGCCCAATTAAACACAATTTCTTTTTCGATATCGGGATGTAAACTTTGGTGTACGGGGCAGGTATTGGCTGTCCGCTCAAGGATAGTTTTATTTTTTTCATCCACTTTTGCGGGAATATCGAGAATGACCTCGATTTTTGAAATCCGTCGCGGGTTTTCAGCCATTGTTTTGGTCACATAGGCTGTTGCATCAGTCAGGTCTATGTCCATATCCCTTGCTTTGATTCCCATAACAGTAAGCATACAACTCGCCAAAGCAGTGGCGACCGTGTCAGTCGGAGAAAAGGCTTCGCCTTTTCCGTTATTATCAACAGGGGCATCGGTAATAAAAGAATTATTGCTTTTTACATGAACACACTTAGTCCGTAGTGCTCCCAGATATGTCACTATAGAGGTTGGCATTGTCTTTTACTTCTTTTATTTCCATATTATCATATTTCACAATATACAGCGCCTGATTGTAATAACCGCCGGAAAGATCTTTTACATAGTCAAATTTATTTTCAATATACTCTGTCTCACTAACCCTTGAAACTCCATAATACAGGTTTTTATTGAAGCTCAAACGTAAAATCACATCCATCATCAAGTCAAAGCCTCTAACAGCATATCGATTGGGTATCGTACCGTATTTGGATTTATACTTTTTGTTGAAACCAGAATCGGCATCCGACATCTTATCGATAGTAGAAAAGTGAAAATTCAGATTGGACAAATGCATGTTTGAGATATTCTCACTTTCATATGCACTTCCTTTCATAGTTGTCAAAAGTGTAATATCATACTTTTCCGTCTTGGCAGAATTCACCACTCCTATAAGATTGGTAAGTAGTGGAATATCATTGGTCTCCACAATGACCCAATTTTCTTTTTCAGACGACAAGAACGGATTGATCTCATCCAAACGGATATATTTATCATCTATAGGATTGATTATTTTTGCTCCGGGGAAGATCTCTTTCAACTTCGCTCTAATGTTGGCATGTTTCAAATCTGCTATAATGATAATGTTTTTATCCATTCCATTAGTTTTTAGAAAAGTATACATCTTCTCACGGAAAAGTTTTTCCGGTGGCAAAGTTTGGAACACATTGTCATACAATTGTATTCCATTGTTTGAAAAGGGTGCAAAAACAGGAATATTACGTGTTTTTACATAGCTTGAAACCCTGTTGAAGGCTGTAGGCATAACAGGTCCAACTATTGCATTTACCCCATCCATATCGTTGCTTGACAACAATTGATATACCGAACCTTCTCCGATACTGGTGTCAAACACTTTCAAATCTAATGACAAACCCATTTGTTTAGCAGAATCGATGGCCATCATCGCTCCGGTATAAAAATCAATGGAAACACCAAGCAGTTTGTCCCTTTTTATTTTTGTCCTATTGCTCTCCAGGTTTTCAAAATCGAATTCATTCAATTTGAAAGGCAACATGAGAGCTATTTCCGACTTGTCGTCATAATTCAGGCTGTCCAACAACGAGAAACGCTCGATAAGTTGTCCGTTGTTTACCGCCATGTCTCCCATTTTTTCTTTGGGTAATTTAAGTACCATCCCGACCTTTAATCCACCATCTTTGACCTCTGGGTTCAATTGTTCGATCTCTTCTTGAGTAACACCCAGTTTCACTTTCAATCTGTAAAAGCCTTCTTTAGGAAGTACCGTATAATAGTTGTACTGATCAACTTCTATAGCTTTTTTTACATTCCCGGGAACAAAAGGCACCATCAAAGTATCTCCCAACTGAAGCACATCACTCATCTGCGGATTCAACTTTTTAAGGGAATCAACTGTAATACCGTGCTCATAAGCAATTCTCCACGGTCCTTCCTTTGGTGCTACCTTATAGGTTACAAATCCTTCTTTTATTTTCGGTAAACCGGAATCGGCAACTGCTCCTTTCTTAAAAATCGGGATTTGGATCTTTTCCCTTCTCTTTAACTGACGGCTGTATAGTTCTTTGTTGTACCGCTTTATATCATCAACCGAGATATCGTACTGTTGGGAAATTCCGAACAAGGTTTCTTTACGGCGAACTTTGTGCTTTATAAACCGTTCTACTTCTTTTTCTTGTTGAGTAGCAGCGGCCACATTGGGTACCGGAGCTCCGGTTTGTGTCTCTTCCATGCCTACCGGAATGATGACAATTGTGTTTTTCTTTACCCCATTTTTAACCTCCGGGTTCAACTCTATAATGGAATAAGGTGTTACCTTATACTTTTTTGCAATACTTTCCAATGTCTCCCCTTCTTTAACGGCATGAGTTTGAAACTTCTGCGCCTGAAGTGTTACACAGAAAAGAACTGCTATGATAAAAATGATCTTCTTACTGTTCATAAATTGTATTTTGGTTCAAGTTCAACCCTTTGATCCTTCCTACGTAAACTTTGGAGGATAAACTCGATCAGGGTGAGATACGGATAATTATTCCCATTCAATAGTCGCAGGTGGTTTGGAACTTATATCGTATACTACTCTATTAACGCCTTTTACCTTGTTTATTATATCATTTGACGTTTTTTGCAAAAATTCATACGGCAAATTCACCCAATCTGCGGTCATTCCGTCTGTACTTTCCACAGCACGTAAAGCTACACATTTTTCATAAGTCCGCTCATCTCCCATAACCCCTACGGAATTTACCGGAAGCAATATAGCTCCAGCTTGCCATACTTTGTCGTAAAGTCCCCATGATTTCAATCCACTGATAAAAACATCATCAACTTCCTGCAATATACGAACCTTTTCGGCAGTAATGTCCCCCAAGATACGAATCGCCAATCCCGGTCCCGGGAAAGGATGTCTTCCCAATAATTCCGGATTCATTCCCATGGAAGCGCCTACACGTCTTACCTCATCTTTAAACAACATATTCAGTGGTTCCACTACTTTCAATTTCATAAAATCGGGCAACCCCCCTACGTTGTGGTGACTTTTTATAGTTGCCGACGGACCATTTACAGAAACCGATTCGATCACATCCGGATAAATCGTTCCTTGTCCTAACCATTTCACATCTTTGATCGCGTGGGCCTCATCGTCAAATACTTCAATAAAGACCCTTCCGATGGCTTTACGTTTCAATTCCGGATCATCTACTCCTGCAAGTGCGCTCAAAAATCGTTCCGAAGCATCGACACCTTTTACATTAAGCCCCATTCCTTCATATTGCTTCAGCACACTTTCAAACTCGTTTTTACGCAGCAATCCGTTATTGACAAAAATACAGTACAAGTTCTTTCCTATAGCTTTGTGCAATAAAACTGCTGCTACACTGGAATCTACACCTCCTGAAAGTCCCAAAACCACTTTGTCATCTCCCAATTTTTCTTTGAGGCTGGCTACGGTCATATCCACAAAATTATCAGGCGTCCATGTTTGTTTAACCCCTGCAATTTTTACCAAGAAATTTTCCAGCAATTGTTTTCCGTCTGTAGAATGATATACTTCCGGGTGAAACTGAATACCATAGGTAGTTTCCCCATTAATTTTATAAGCTGCATTTTGAACATCGTTTGTACTTGCCAATTTCACACCGCCTTCCGGCAAAGCCTTCATGGTATCACTATGACTCATCCAAACCTGACTACCTTCTGAAATATTTTCAAAAAACACTTCTTTTTCAGCAATAAAAGAAAGGTTCGCCCTGCCGTATTCCCTGGTGCTTGATGGTGCCACTTCGCCACCACCGAAATGTGCCAGGTACTGAGCCCCGTAACATACGCCCAACATTGGTATTTTCCCTCTGATTTGTGACAAATCTAGATGTGGTGCATCTTCTGATCGAACAGAAAACGGACTTCCCGAAAGAATTACCGCCTTATATTCTGAAAGGTCTTTTGGTATGTTATTGTATGGATAAATCTCGCAGAAAATATTGAGTTCCCTCACGCGTCTGGCGATCAACTGGGTGTACTGCGAACCGAAATCTAAAATGAGTACGTTGTTTTGCATGCGCAAAATTAAGTATTTTGCTTGAAATTTAACATCTGCTGCCTGTATATTTTTTTGGCCCCTATTGTTAGGGATAAAACACTCGAAAAAAGAAAACCGCATCGATTAAAATGCGGTTAATGTATGAGATTGATTAACATTATTCATGTTTCTACATCATTTCATAGAAGCCAAAATATCTGAAATATCTTTTTCCGTAGTATCGGGATTGATAAAACAGAATCGGGCACAGGTTTCAAACGTATCGCCGGTTTTCCATTTCGTAGGTGTTACCAAAGCAAAGCCATCGCTATGATTTTTATAGGTCCAATTGCGATAATCTTCCGGTGTCCACCCTTTTCTTCTGAACAAAACACAGGACAGACTTGGTTCTCGCACCAATTCCACATTGGGATCTTCAGTGATCAGTCTTCCTGCCAATTGTGCCAAACTAATGCCTTGCTCTATCACAGCTTTATATTTATCAATCCCATGCATCGCCAGAGAAAACCAAAGTGGTAATCCGCGTACTCTTCTTGTCAGCTGAATTTGATAATCGGACGGATTAAAACCTCGAGCACCTTCATCTTTAAATATTTCGAGGTAAGAACCCTCTTGTGCATGCGCTTCTTTGGCCAATTCCGGTTTTTTATAGATCACCGCCCCACAATCATAGGGAGAAAACAACCATTTATGCGGATCAATGGTGATACTGTCGGCTCTTTCAATCCCCGTAAAAAGGTGTCTTACTGAATCGGCTGCAAGGGCACCACCGCCATAAGCTGCATCGACATGGAACCAAAGATTTTCGTCCTCACAAACATCAGCTGCACCACTTAGATCATCGATAATTCCGGCATTGGTCGTCCCCCCGGTAGCCACAACGGCAAACAAGCGTTTCCGCTGTTCCGGGGTAAGCGATGCTACCTTATTTTGCAGGTCTTCTTTCTCCAAACGGTCTTCGGTATCGACCAATAATACATCTACATCAATCACCTTGGCCATAGATTTTATGGAAGCATGGGCTCCAATAGAAGTGAGGATCAAACCTTTTTTTCCGATATTCTTTTCGTCTTTACGCCAATGTTCGCGTGCTGTTACCATTGCAGAAAGGTTGGCTGCTGTTCCGCCGCTTGTAAACACGCCGAACGCGCCGGTGGGTAGCCCTGTAAAGGATACAAGCCATTTCATGGCTTCATTTTCACAGAAAATGCCACCGGCTCCTTCCATCCAATAAGCTCCGTGAATGCTGGAGGCCGACGTAACCAAATCGAACATTACTGCCGAGCGTGATGGTGCTGCCGGTACAAAAGCTAAATTCCTGGGATGGTCGACAGGCACAGTCGCTTTTACCAAAACATCCCTAAAGAGCTGAAAGGCTTTTTCGCCTCCTATACCCTTGTCCGTAATGGTTTCACCTACCAGCTTTTTTAACTCTTCTTCCTTTTTCGGATGCCCTAATTCAGGGGAAACCCTTGTTATTCTGTTTAGTACATATTTCATGACGTCGATCGTCATTTCTACAGAATCTATATCTACATTGTGCATAGAAAATCATTTTTTGCAAAGGTAGGCTTTTGATCTGTTTTCACTCACTAAGTGAGATTTTATCCCGATAATTATCGGGAACCCCGACGCTTGTCTGTCCTTTCCATTCAGGTTGGCGTTGAAATATTTTTTTTGTTTTACTTTATCCATTCTCCTTATTCGTCTCCGCTTAACGCTCCTAGTTGCGATAGCAGGAAGCTCCGAAATAATTCATTAGAAATTATTATCTTTATACAAAGGCTATAATTGTGACCAACGAATTATTCCATACTGCAAAAGCTGCTTTATTGAAAGCGGCCAAAGAGAATTCGCATCCGTTTCGTTATTTTACCATGGCTACCACTGGTATAAATAACAGTCCGCGTTTGCGAACTGTCGTGCTTCGTGATGTCAAAGACGACCTTACCATCAGTTTTTATACTGACAAACGCTCTAAAAAAGTAACGCATATTCGGGAGAACAATAATGTAGGCTTGCTATTTTTTGACTACAGTCAAATGCTACAACTTAAGGTTGACGGAATAGCTTATTTGGAACAGGATGAAAAACTGATAAAGAAAGCGTGGAAGCAGACGAAAACAGAAGCCAAAAAAGACTACACTACCGATATGGCTCCGGGGACAAAAATAAAAGATCCTGAAATGATCGAGCGTTTGGAAAGTGTAAACTACTTTTCCATTGTCCATATCATTCCCAAAAAGATCGAATATCTGCAATTAAAAAAGACTGAACACCTACGCGCTTTATTCTCAAGAGAAGATGATAGTTGGGAAGGGAGTTTTTTGGTGCCTTAGTGTGAATGAAAAATTATTTTATTTTTTCCCAGCGATTGGACGGTTAATCCATCAAGTATAAACATAGTGTGAGCTTCACAGCAATCGACTGTCCGCTCATCGAAGTTCAGCAATAGTTTTTTTCATTACTGGTAAAAATCGCCCTGATGGTACACTTTCAATGCTATCAAAAGTTACAAATCCCTGACTTTTGTAAAATGGTTCAGCATTTGGGTCAGCTTCGACAATTATTGGTTTATCAGTCTTTACAAACTCTTCTATTGTCCGCGTTAGTAATTTCTTCCCATAGCCTTTTCCTATGAAGTTTGGCAATAACCAAAGATGAAGTATTTCGTAATTGTCCTTATTTTCTGAAATCGAACAAAATCCAACAACTTGTGTTTCTATTTCCCCGACAACAATTTCCTGTTCTGCGAATTTTTCAGATGTCAGGGTCAATTCGTCTGACCAATTTTCAATCCACTGATCCGGATATCCCCAATACTTTTTTGATTTCAAGCTAATTTGATTTAACTCTTGTATGTCATCCAATTTTGCTTTTCTGAAGTTCATGGTTTCAACCATTTTTCCTGTTTGCAAATACTTAAAAAATCAAACCACCAAAATCACAAATTTGGCTTTCAGCGGATCTAATTCCTTCAAAAGGGTTTTGATGAAGGTTTCGCCGTATTCTTCATAAATATTGGCAAAATTATCGGTTCGTTCTTGCAGGGATTCGTTGGGAAACAATTCGTTTTGCAGATCGGTTATTCTGGAAACCTGGTCGGACAGTTTTTGTTTTTGTGCTTTCAGTAAGCGTTTTTCCAGCTTGTCCAAGCCTTTTAACTGCTTCACTTCTTGTGCTTTTACAGCACCCAAAAAAGATTTGTCCGTCACTTCTGCCAAGCGGTACATTTCCTGAAATTGCTCTTCAAGGTGTTTTTTCTGATCTTTAAAATTGATATCGATATTGCTGATCTCACGCACTTTTCTATTGATGAACGAATGACGTTTTAAAAAGAGCTGTGAAAAAGTAATAGACAATTTATCCAACTTTTTAGCCTGTTTTTCTGTGACTGTCAGTACCGAATTGCGAAGCAATAAGGCCGGGAAAGGTACTTTAACTGAATCGAAAAAGCTTTTCAGTTCCAACCAATAGGCCAGTTCGCCCCCACCACCGATATAACACAAATTGGGCAAAATCACCTCTTGATAGAGCGGTCGTGTCATAACATTGGGGGAAAAACGCTCCGGATGTTCCTCCAAATGCTGTTGAAGTTCTTTTTTATTCCAGAAAATATCGGTTTCATTCACGGAAAACTTTCCATCGGTTTCTACAATGCGTTCGCGCAGTCCTTTATCCAGATAAAACAAATTGATCGCCCTTGGATTAACCTGTATTTTGTAGGACGGATCAATTTCATTCAAAGCTTCGATGGTCTCGTCAACATATTTTTGTGAGGATTGCTCAAACAATTCCGACTTCATATAGGGTACAAAAAGACTTTTCAGTCTCTTGTCGGCCGCGTCGATAATCACCAAACCTTCGTCCCCGAACATTCGGTTGACCAAGTATCGGGTGGCGTCGGTGAGGTTGTTGTGTTTTAGATAGGCTTCTTCAAACCATGTTCGCAGTGTCTGTGCGTCTGCCCCCATGCCAATATCCTGACAGAAAAGTTCGAAAACCTGATCCAAACCTTTTGTTGGCAATTCCCCTACGGCTCCACTGCTTTCTTTGGTGTCCGGTCCCTGCCACTGGAATTTCTTTCCGTGGAAATTAAAGTAATTGATCTCATCGAAATCGTGATCTTCGGTCGCCATCCAATATATTGGCACAAAATCACTGTCCTGATAGGCTTCTTTCAGTTGTTTTGTAAGATTGATGGTCGAAACGATCTTGTACAGAAAATACAGCGGTCCTGTAAAAAGGTTGAGTTGATGCCCTGTGACCACGGTAAAAGTAGAAGTTGACTTTAACAGTTCAACATTGTTTTTTGTAATTTCTGAAGGGCCTATGTCGTGATATTGGTCCTTCAGGACTTCCACCAAAACATTTCTGTTTTCCTGTGGAAACACAGCTTTTTTTTCTTCTATCTGGGCTTTAAAATTTTCTATGGACGGAAACCTGTTATAAAACGGGTGAAGCGACTCTTTTTGATCGAGATAATCGCATATAAGATTAGAAAAATATCCGGTTTCTTTAAACGAAATATAGCTTGTTGGCATAGTTAATCTTTCTGTAATAAACGCGCCAGGGATTGCAGCGGCATCCTGTTTTGCTGTACGAGTGAGTCGTGAATCAATGGCCTACATAACATAAAAATACTCAAAAATACTTTCTGCAACCGAGAATCGGCAAAACAGATACAGCGGAAAGCCCGGTGAGGTTGTCTTCTGTCAGTTCGAGCCTGCCTTTGTCGGCAGACAGGCGCGGTCGAGAACTATATAACCATTAGAAATTAATAGGTTTCGATGGTTATACCATGTGCTTCCAATAAAATATATTTCATTTCAAGCAATGCTCAACCTGACAATATCCAATTCATATTACTTTTTAGACAACCTCAGGCGTCATTATAAAATGGTAAATATAAAATTCTTTGAGGTTCCATCTCCTAAAAAAACCGTTAAGAACTCATTTATTTTTTTCAATTGGCTCAAAATAGCTAATTTTCGCTTCAATCAAAAAAGATTAAAATTAGTTCTAAGATAAATAGCGTCCAAAACGTTTTTATTGAATTTTTTTAACATACTGAATTTGCTAAGGTTTAGATGAAATTTCAACGTTTGTGGTTTGGTTCCGGCCTACGATAAAAATATTGAAAATCAAGGAAGCAGCGGTGGGTTAAAGATAAAAATCTGTTTGAGTTCCGCCCTAAGGCGGAATGAGTTATTTTTATCTGTGGCTGGGGATTCCGTAGTATTTTCTTATGTTTTTATCGTCAGCCTAGATTTTTTTGGTTCGTTTTTTCATCAATGGAAAAAATGAACAGATAAAAATTTATTTAGGACAGAATTGTTCTAAGATATAAAGAGAACGGATTTTATTTGTAGTTTAGACCTGCTAATTCAATTAAAATCATATGAAGTTTAGACTTTTTTTTGCTACTTTTTTTATGGCGTTTTGCGTTGTTGCACAGAGCGTTAAATCGCCTTCGGAGTTTTTAGGGCACGAACTCGGAACGAATTTTTCGAGGCATCATCAGGTTGTTGATTACTACAAATATCTAGCTTCGGAATTGCCGGAGATAATTAAAATCAAATCCTACGGAACGACCAACGAAGGGCGGGAATTACTGGTGGCCTTTGTTTCTACACCTAAGAATATGAACAATTTGGAGTCCATCCGTAAGGAACACATACGATCCACTACCGAGGGGAACATTCCTGAAAAGGCCTTGGTATGGCTGAGCTATAACGTACACGGCAACGAGAGTGTGAGCACCGAGGCTTCTATGCAGACTATTTATGAGGTAGTGACCAATAAAAAAGACTGGTTGGAAAATACAGTGGTGATTTTTGATCCGTGTATCAATCCAGATGGACGAGATCGCTATGTTAACTGGTACAACAGTTTTAAAAACACGCCATATAATGTTGATGTAAACTCTAAAGAACATCACGAAACCTGGCTTTCGGGACGTTCTAATCATTATATGTTTGATTTGAACCGTGATTGGGCTTGGGTGACCCAAAAAGAGAGTAAGCAACGATTGACCCTGTACAACGAATGGTTACCACATATCCACGTGGATTTTCACGAACAGGGCATCAACAATCCGTATTATTTTGCACCGGCGGCAGAGCCTATGCACGAAGTGATTACCCAATGGCAACGGGATTTTCAGGTATCCATCGGGAAGAATCACGCCAAATATTTTGATGAAAAAGGCTGGTTTTATTTTACCAAAGAGGTTTTTGACCTGCTGTACCCCAGCTATGGCGACACCTACCCTATTTACAACGGGGCGATTGGAATGACCTATGAACAAGGTGGTAGCGGCCGTGCCGGATTGGGTGTGAAAATTGCCAATGGTGACACGCTAACCTTAAAAGACCGAATTGCGCATCATTACACCACAGGACTTTCCACAATTGAAATGGCTTCGAATAACGCTTCAAAATTGATAGCGGAATTTGATAAGTTTTACAACAACAAGGATTTTAAATACAAGAGTTATGTGCTTTCGGGAAATACAGACAAACTTCATGCCCTGACTGAACTTTTGGACGCTCATAAAATCAGTTACGGATATACCTCATACAATGCAAGAGGTTATGAATATGACAGTGGAAAAAGTGGATCTCTTGATGGTAACGACTCGAAATTGGTCATTAGTACCGACCAACCCAAAGCTAACTTGGTAAAAGTTTTATTTGAACCCAAAACCAAGTTGAGCGATTCACTTACCTATGACATTACGGCCTGGTCTTTACCCTATGCATATGGATTGAATGCCGTGGCTTCAGAAAATCTCGTGAGCGCCAATGCGGAAGCACCAGTTTATTCAAAAGCGGTTATTTCGAATGATGCTTATGCCTATGTTACCGATTGGAACAGTATGGACGATGCCCGTTTTCTTACGGGTCTGATAAAAAAAGGAGTTCGTGTTCGCTATGCCCAAGAAAATTTTGAGGTAAGCGGAAAATCTTTTGATCGTGGGAGTTTGATCATCACCAAAGGAGACAACACCCATTTGAAAAACCTCAACAGCATTCTAAACAATCTAGCAACTGCACACCGTAAAACGCTAACAACAACCTCTACCGGTTTTGTAGATAGCGGAAAGGATTTTGGTTCGAGTTCTGTAAATATGATTTCTGATGTTAAAGTCGCTGCTTTATCGGGAGGAAGTGTTTCCACCCTGAATTTTGGCGAAGTATGGCACTTTTTCGAACAACAACTACACTACCCGCTTACGGTTTTAGATGACGATTATTTTGATCGTGTTGACCTATCGGAATATGATGTTCTCATTCTTCCAGAATCAAACAACATAAAAAAGGAACAATTGTCGAAAATTAAAACATGGGTGCGTTCAGGAGGAAAATTGATCGCAATTGGAAGAACCCTTTCCAGCTTGGACTCTGACGAGGATTTTGGACTTAGCAAACAAGAAAACGAAGGGGAGAAACAGGACAGCATTCAAAAACCGGAGCCTTATGCTTCGAGTTCGCGTGAATACATCAAAAACATGATCACCGGGGCTATTTACAAAGCAAAAGTTGATGTCACACATCCATTGGCTTACGGTTATCAAGACACATATTACACCTTAAAACTCAGTGGGAACGCTTATTCATACCTAAAAAACGGAAATGCGGTTTATATTGCAGATACTTCTGAACCCCTTGCAGGGTTTGCCGGTAGCAATGCGAAAAAACTTCAGGCCAACAGCCTTATATTCGGTACAGAAAGCATGGGAAGCGGAACAGTTGTTTATCTGGTGGACAATCCACTATTCCGGGCTTTTTGGGAAAACGGAAAGCTGTTTTTTGTCAACGCCCTGTTTATGATGGAATGATGTGGAAAAATGAAAGACCTGACAGGTTTTTGAAACCTGTCAGGTCTCTTTACTATCTTACCGTAAGAACTACATTTCCCAGCCTTTACGGTATTCTCTTGTTACAAACTGATTAGCGTCTTCAAAGTTGGTAATTTTCATATTTTTACCATCCCATAGCAATTTCTTACGTCCGTAGAACTCCATTTGTCCTTTACTGCTCTCTTTTCTCAACATATAGCTTCGGATGGCCAGGTTCCCCATAAGCACGGTTTCCGTCATCGGGCCGGCATAATCGAATGAAGAAGTCAATCCTTGATGCTCCTTACTTCCGAATCCAGTTTTACAAGCATCAACCCATTTACGCTGATGTCCGTATTCCGGTTCTTCATTTTCTTCCGTTTCAGGACCAAATTCTGTCGTTCCGTCATTAAGATATAACTTCGGCATCAGGGGCGAACTATCGTTGATATTGGTAGAAATAATTCCTTTTTCTCCGATGATCAATACGCCATTGGCACTGTTTTGTCCACCTATATCACTATCTGCCGGGATGATATCCGGATGTGACGGACGAATACCTCCATCACTCCATGTCATTTCAATTGGTGACTTGGTTTTATCAGTGGCGTCAAATTTCAAGCTGATAAACGATGAGGGCGGACAACCTTCTGGGTGATAATCCGGTGTCCACATTTGAGTATACACAGACCCTACACTACATTCAGCTGATTTCGGGTACATCAAGTCTAAAGTCCTAAACGGAATATCGATCAAGTGACAGCCCACATCCCCCAAAGCTCCGGTACCGTATTCCCACCATCCTCTCCAGTTAAACGGATGGATATTCGGAACATAAGGTGTTTCTTTAGCCGGTCCTAACCATAGATCCCAATTGAGAGCTTCCGGTTTTTTGGAAGGATCCGGATCCTGCATGGCAAAACCTTGTGGCCAAACGGGACGGTTAGTCCATACCTGTACCTTGGTTATTTTTCCAAGTTTTCCTGAATCCACCCACTGCTGAACCATATTCAGTAACGGATTAGACCCTCCTTGATTCCCCATTTGGGTAACCACTTTCTGCTTTCTTGCCATTTCGGTGAGCATTCGTGCTTCGCGAATATTATGGGTCATCGGTTTTTGTACATACACATGCTTTCCTCTTTCCATCGCATACGCAGCTGCCGGTCCATGAACGTGATCCGGAGTTGAAATGGTAACTGCGTCGATATCTTTTTCTTTATCGAGCATTTCCCTGAAATCGGCATATAGCTTTGCCTTTGGGAATTTCTCTACTGTACGCATTGCCGATCCTGAAAAATCAACATCACAAAGAGCCACTACCCTTTCCCTTCCGTTAACAGAAGCATTTACAATATCGCTATGTCCTTTTCCTCCGGCACCAATAGCCGCTATATTCAACTGATCACTGGGCGCCATATAGCCTACACCTCCTAGTACATGCCTAGGTACAATCAAAAAAGAAGAAGCCAATGCTCCCTTTTTTATAAATGATCTCCTTGAAGTAATTTTGGATTGTTCATTCTGGTGTTTTTCTTCCATAATTATATATTAAAGTATTGATTTACATATACTTAATTGATAGTCAAATAATCAAAAACATCTATAGATTTACTTGCTTACCGACTAAAGATAGAAAAAAAAGTGTTGCAGAAATGTTAAACAATACAGATTTACTAAAACGTATTAGTAAAAAATTGTTTTTATTCACTCTTTTGTTTGTTTATTAAGGGCAATGAATATCTGGTCACTTACATAACAAACAATCACGATAAGCTGATTCGTTTTTTAAGACAATGTGCGGAAAAACCATCCTTTTTTGAGGTTTTCCCTACGGAATATTTAAATACTTATGGGTTTGGAGCGACACTTTCCACTTCGGATTCTTCATCACATAATCTACGATTTCAGGCATCATTTTTTCGCGTTTGCTCCATTCGGGTTGTAGGTATAAAATACAATCTTCGTTCACTTTTTCGGCTTGCTCTTCAGCAAATTTAAAATCGTGTTGATTGTAAACAATTACTTTAAGTTCGTGTGCTTTTTTATAGATTTCCGCTTTGGGCAGTTTTATCTTTTTGGGTGAAAGGCATATCCAATCCCACTCCCCCGTCAGATCATAAGCGCCAGAGGTTTCAATATGGATTTTAAGTCCTTTTTTTTTCAATTCAGAGGTAATGTAGCTCATATCCCACGTTAGCGGCTCCCCTCCTGTGATCACAATGGTATCGGAATATTTGGCTGCATTCTCGACGATGCTTTTTACATCCGTTGGCGGATGCGTCTCTGCGTTCCAGCTTTCCTTTACATCACACCAATGGCATCCCACATCACAACCGCCAATCCTGATAAAATAAGCAGCCGCTCCTTTGTGAAAACCTTCCCCTTGAATGGTGTAAAACTCCTCCATCAACGGCAACATTTCGCCTGCATTTACCTTTGCTAAAACCTCACTTTTTATCATGCCGCAAAGATACATATAGTTTTTGTTTCCCGGTGGATCTTATGGACAAATCACAGAGCAAACACATTGTACAATTAAATCTGGATGAATCGGTTTTGAGGCTATATTAACATCAATTTATTCCACCCCGCCTAGGGCGGGCTTAAAAGACCTTTTACACACCCTTTACTATTAATACTTCACCCCTAACGGGTTAAAAGTCCATAGGACTGGAATATTAATAGTAAAAAATAGACTGCAAATGTGTTTAAGCCCGCCCTAGGCGGGGCGGAATATTTAATCACATAAGAAGATTTTTAGGTAAAATATTTCCCCTAGACAAATCAACCTTGTATCATATATTTACAAATCAGAATATTCTGTTGGATATAAAAAGGTGATATCGATATGCGATACATTGTTTTGATATTCGGGTTTTCCTGAAAGTTCTTTCCAAAACGGGTCACCTCCAAAAGCCTCCCAGTGCTTATTGCGATCGTCCATATTCTCAAAACTTGTCATATACATCAAATTGGGCATATGACTTCCGGCAATAACCCTTCCGTAGAATACCGCATTGAAACCTAATTTTTCAAATAGCGCTACTTCCCCACCCTCGTTGAACATCTCTACTTTGTTGACATGAAGTTTTTCCGTTGCACTTTCATAACTTCTCAATTCATATATGCGTTCAGCATTTGGTGATGAGAGTTTAGGTGTTTGATAATGTGGTTGCTCTGAAAAAGCATCGAGTAAAATGATTTCCATCCGGTCATAGGGCGGGTTATCGTGTGCTGCTTCCAGATAATCTTTACCCGTAGATGAATATTCTTCGTCTTTGGCTAATTCAGCTTTCAATCCAAAAAGTTGTTCCTGATTGGAAAACGGAACAAGAACATATAATTGTTTTTCTTCTTCAACCTCAACAGGCTTAAAAACACCAACATCGGAGATTCCTAAGCGGTGTAATGCAGGGAGATAGGCTGTCTCTAAATATTTTTCCAATACAGCTTCCTGTTCGCTTGTTGAATAATGATATATTTTTATTTGATAAATATCGTTGGCTAATACTTCTTTTGAAAACCCTAAACAAACAATAGCGACTAACAGAACAAACACAGACTTTACTTTTATGGTTAACATAATATTATAGGTTAATGATTAAGTGACGTAAGGTAATAAATCATCCGTTGATTTTCATATGGCCAAACAAAAGAAGGCTGCCTTTTTCAAGACAGCCTCAACATTTAAATCGAGATTCCAAAAGGAACCTACAACCAACCTACCTAAATAAACCCTCTAATGGATATCTTTTTTTTCATCATTTGCTTTCCAATATTCCTTTTTTGATTTCCTATAATCTAACCAACTAATCAAACCCAAAAAAATTAAAACAATTAAAACCAAAAAACCAATTGCAAGAATGATGTATTCCAAAAGAATGATCATAAAATTGTGTGTTATGATAGATTTGTGTTTCTATTATTTAAGACACCTCTTTTTTTAAAAGGTCACTTTTTTAATTGATATTTTTTTAGTTTTTAATGATTTTACTTTCAATTCATTGACAAGCAATTATTTAACTTCTAAAAATTTTCAAAAAAAATAGGCCCAAGAGGTGATTATTCCATCTTGGGCCTATATAATTTATGAGTATGTCTGTGGAATCAATCTATGATTTCCACCTGCTTATTCGCAATTTTTTTGATAGGAATTACAATTTTCTTTCCATCGTTTTTTTCCAACACCAACGATATATTGTCAATAGCGATAACGGCTCCTTCAACGTCATCGAATTTTATTCGTTTGCCTATCGGAAAATTCTTTCGAGAATAAAAGCCCAATAAAAGACGAAGGACAACATCCCTGGATCCTAATCCTAAAGCAATAGTCAATGCTGCTAAAAAAGCACAAATGATAAAGAAAAGGTTCTTAGTGATAATTTCTGTATCTATTCCTGCTTGGTTTAACGTCATAATCGCCACCATGACAAAAACAAAATAAAAAACAATCAGACTTATTGCCTTAGCACCATTCACATCAATGGATTTAAGAGCAGATTGAATAGTTTTGCGCAATAACACCGCCCCATAGGTTCCTATAAAGAAAATCAAAACAGCAGTGAACAGTTTAGGAAGGTATTGTATAATCTTGGAAACTTCATTAGATACCATCGTCAGCCCCAAAATATCCGCACCTACCACAATAAAGATCAAAATGAGAAACCATTTCACAAACATCAGAATAATCTTTGTGGGTTGTAGTTTGGAAGATGTACTGAAAATTGGGTTTTTATCATTTAGTTTTGATAATAATGAATCTAATTTAGTCAATTTCAGTGATTTACGAACCAAGAAAAGAATTAGTTTCAACAATAAATAACTTATAATGATAAAAGCAATTACTCCTAATACCTTCGGGATGATTTCAATAAAATCTTCGTATAAATTATTCAATATTTTTAGGTCAAAGGTTGTCTCCATGATTTTTAAGCTTGTTTGTTTATTTATTTTTCTTTTTTCTAATATTCATTATGTTATCTAAGGTGTCCGGATATTTGATCACGAACAAATCGGCCACATCCAGGGATAATTTAATAAAATCTACATCCTCCATTACTTTCCCCTTTAAAGTCTCTGGAAGTTTCTCATTATGTATGATCTTTTTAAACGGATTGTCCATAATTACAATGTATTGTAAATTTCTATTAAACGTCCCTTTGCCCTATTCAAACGCATTTTAGTGGCGCTTAGACCTATATCCAATGCTTTTTGGATTTCTTTAATCGACATATCATCCTGATATTTCATCATCAAAACCATTTTATCAGCCGGTTCTATAAGCTTCAATGCTTTTGACAATTTTTCCGATTTCATCTCATATATATTCTTGTCATCTATTTCGGTTTCCTGATACGGTTCTTGCGTTGTGTCCTCCGTAGAAACAAATTTTTCTCTTCGCTTTTTTAAATTTCTCTGCACATAATTTACGCAAAAGTTATAGGTAAACGAATACAACCAAGTTGAAAATTTGGATTTTCCCTTAAAGCTTCTAAGTTTTATAAAGAGTTGGACAAAAATATCGTGGGTCAGATCTTGAGCTTCTTCAACAGAATTTGAAAAACTCAAACATTTGTGATAAACTATCTCAGCATACCTATCATACAGAATAGAAAACAAATGCGTGTTATTGGTTGCAACGATTTTTGCAACCAATTCTCCATCATCCATTTTATTATCATTCCTTTTTATCGGTCCAGTCAAAATATTTTCAAGATAGGTTTAAAGCCATAACATCATCAATTATTTTAGACATATCAAAATGCTGAAAGTTACTTATTTTTTTTAATTCAACCATATTTCACTGATTAGTAGCAATTCACATCAAAACGCTCTGTTCAACAGTTATCAATTAAAAATAAATGTTTACAAAACATAAATTCATTTTTTAGAATTTATATTGCAAACTTAAGAAAACTTCGACTTCATTTTGTCGCTTATCGTGTATATATTCTTGGTTGTTATACATCAGCTGAACTCCTGTTATATAGCGTCTGTTAAAAATTCTATAGTAGCCTCCTCCAAACCGATAAGAAAGTAGTGAAAGGCGTTGGTCTATTAATCCCTGAACACTTCTATCGTCTGGTGTGGTTCCATAACCCGCAATGAGGGTAGCATAATCAAACCTAGTATCAAAGTAATAACGTGTAGTTAAGGTTAAGGCCGGGTACCACTTTTTATCAAGTTCCATAAAATAGCCCCTAAGGTTGATCCAAGAAGATCCTATATATTTTCCAACTCCGGCTACCCCGGTAGCAAAGGAAACATTTTCCGCCTTAGTATATCGCCCCCCTATCTCTATTTCCCAGGCTTTTGGTAAGTTGTGGTAATAAGAATAACCAAAACGCCACTGTGGAAATACTGGGGCATCACTAAAAGCTATATTGGCATAAGAATAGCCTCGTTTACCCATAAAAAGATAAGACTCTAATTCGTATTGCCATCCATTTTTCAGGCTTTCTCCTCCGCTCATTCTATTGGCATAATTGAGTTTTCCAATTAAAGAACCCCAATGGCGTTCCCTGATATAGTGCACACTTCCCAGATGCCAAGGCCCTACCGGATCCCGGTCTATTGAGGTTAGTGTATAACCGAAGCCTATACGGTCGCTTCTTAACTTACTCTCCAGTAGCACCAGTTGTTGTTTTATTTCAGCGTCCTTTGGATATTTCCCCTCTAATTCCTTTAAATATTTAATAGCACTGCCAATATCTTTCTGCAATTGATAGACTAAAGCCTTTTTTAAAGCAAACTCTCTATCCTCAGGATGTGCAGCTATGGCTAAATTAATCACCCTGGAAGCTTCCTTATATGCTTTTGCTTCCAACTCCAAATTAATCAGATAAGTAAAAGAAGCCTTGTAGTTCTTGTTCTTTTCTATGACATGATTTAAATAGTAACGTGCAGTATCTATTTGTTTTGTCATTTGATAAGATCTGCCTAAAAACAAATGAAAGTCCAAATAATCAGGGGCATGTTCAATACCTTGTTGTGCCATCTTGATTGCTTTGGTGTAATTTTCCAAGCGCACCTGATCGATAACTTCAACCAGCAAGCTGTCCGTAATAAGCTTTTGAGCCTGTACTGAATTATAGGTAAGCAGAAAGATTGTCAGGAGTAAAACAATATAACTGAAATTCATTTTCTTCATCTTAAAGTGCATTTTCGGTTTGATATCCTCTTCGGTTCATTTTACCCCATTTCTTCTCTTTCCTTATAAAGAAATGCACGTATCCCTTTAAAACGGCATATATATTCACCGGATGGTACACAATAGGTTCTACCAAAACAAGCCCTACAAGGGTCAGAATTTCCTTTGTGCTGGCATAACTCTTATACAAAAGTTCATCGATCAATATGGCTAGCATGGTTATGTTAATATAAAAAAGATAAGCTGATGCTGTCACCCAAAAAATAAATGTATTGGTAATATTATCTGTAAAACAAAATTGAATAACAATCACTAGGAGTCCAATAACCTCTATAATTGGAGCCAAAAATTCGTATAAGAAATAGTATGGAAACACAAATAGTCCCGTCCTACCGTATTTAGGGTTCAGTAAAATTTCCTTATGTCTTGAGAGGGTTTGTATCAGACCTCTACCCCATCTTGTTCGTTGTCGCATAAAGATCTTTCTGGTATCCGGCACTTCTGTCCAACATAAGGATTCTGGGATATACTTTATAAGAAAATCTTGTTTTTGCTGGTGCATATATTTTCGCATCCGGGTAATCAATTCCATATCTTCTCCCAGAGATTGATCCCAATACCCCCCTACCGCAACGACAATTTCTTTATCGAACATCCCCAATCCCCCAGAGACCAATAAAAGTGAATTGATCTGACTCCAGGCCATTCTTCCAAATAAAAAAGTGCGTACGTATTCTAATTCCTGAAACCGAGGATACCATCTTTTGGGGTAATGCATATCCAGTAAATAACCTTCTTTTACCACTGAACCATTGGAAATACGTATGGTTGCACCCGTAGCAATCACCTTCCTTTTGTTTTCCACAAAGGGTTTTATCAGTTTTGTTATGGTATCCTTTTGTAAGATACAGTCCACATCAGTACATATAAACAATGGATATTGTGAAGTGTTTATACCCGCATTAGAAGCATCTGCTTTACTTTTGCCATTTTCTTTGTCAACCACAATAAGATTTGAATATATCGGGTTGGTGGATTTATAATGACCTCTTACAGGTCTGGTCTTAATCGCTTCCTGATAGTAGAAACTTACTTTGACCAGGTCGAATTCCGCTATTAACTTCTCCATAGTATCATCCTCACTTCCGTCATTAATGATGATCAGCTCAAACTTGGGGTAGTTTAAAGACAGCAAGGATTTTACATTATAGATAATTGTTTTCCCTTCATTATATGCCGGAGCGATAACCGAGACACCCTTAGTGTGTTTGGTAGCGGTAAGTACTCTTTCGGGAAGAAAGTGTTTAGCATTCACATACTTTTTAATGGCAACGACAGAGAGTATGGCTAAAAACAAATAAATGAGTATATAGATACTGTAATATACAGCGATAAAATTATTAAAGCCATTTAAGAATGTTCCAGAAAAATCCTCTATCATACTACCAAAAAATTTTGCGTATGCAGCTCCATCTTAACAATCTCAGAAGTCCTTAATTCAGAATGAGTATTCAGATAGCTTGCATCGAGTTCTTTTATACATTTTACCGCCTGCAACTTAATATCACTAGTAATCAAAGGATCCTTAAGCAAGTCTGCAATAAAATTAATAGTAAGTTTTGAGCCTATAACACTTAATGTATTTAAAATCAGTTTCTGCTCTCTTTTGGATGTACTGGTTTTAAACAGCTCTAACACATCATTTTCTGCTTCAAAAAGGTAAAGCTCCTCTATAGCCTCTATAGCTTCCCTTCGTATACTTCGATTTGGAGAAGCCAACAAGGCTATTAATTTTTCTGAGGCGCCTATATAATTGTGGAACACCATGATCTTTATCCCCAATCTTACTATAGATTCATTTTTCACCTCCAGCCATTGGTCAATATTTCCTGGCAAGGGCAAGGTTGGTTTTTTCTCATACAGGATATTGATAACCTTATGCTCACTGGCCTTAAGTATGGGACGGTGATATTCCGAAAGAAAATCCATAGGCTCCTCTGTTAAATATAGCAGAGCTGTGTAGGCATTGGAACGTAATTTTTCATTTTTGTGGTGCATATACGGTTTTATATACTTGATTCCAGAGGTAAACCCTAAAGCCTGAAAGTGATAAAAACCAATTCCTTTCTGGTACCATCTCCTATTTCTTATCAACTCAATACTGTGTTTATATAAGTCCAAAGCCTCGTATAGTTTTAATATTTGAAAAGAAGCCGATTTAACATCATGTTTAAGATTGATCAATTTCGTGATAAAGAATTCTTTGCACCATTTTTCATTAAACGGTATTTCAGAAGTAAGTGTTTTGGCATGCTCAATAAATAAAGGATCAGAATCATCAAACCCAAAAACATGGGTAATCAAAAAAGTATCTATTTTATCCCCTACAGCATTTTTTTTTCGTTGTTGTTTTTCAAATAATATCCTACTTATAAATAATATAAAGAATAACAACAAAAATGAAGTTGACAACAATGGAATGGTAAAAAACTTCAATATCTGTTCTATAATACTCATATGTTATAAAATTGTTTTATTAATCAGCAATCTTTTAATTCTCAACAATAATTCCTTGGGGTTAAAGGGTTTGGAGATCAGATCATCAAGTCCTAAGTCAAAGGCCTTTGTAATAGTCCCCTCGTCATCACCATATGCAGAAACAACCATTATAGGGATCTCCTTATAATACTGTTTAACAAAATTAATAACCTCAAAACCTCCCTTGTATGGCATTTGCACATCGGTAAGTACAATATCCGGACGTAGCTCAGGAATAATCTCAATAGCTTGTAAACCGTCCTTTGCTATAGTAAGCCGATAACCTTCTTTGGACAGTATATGCTCCAGTATTTTTATGGTCAACTGACTGTCTTCAACTATAAGTATCTTTACTGAATCAACACACATATGATTTTTTTTTATTTACAAAATACAGATATTGCTTACAATGCATTGTATTTATTTAAAAGTGCAATAAACATCTTAACCCTTGATAGCCGGGTTTAAGCCAAATCAATTGTACAATTGATTTTTACATAAAAAAGCATAAGTGGAAGGTCTATAAAATATATCCAGAAGAACTAGGGGGGAGCCTTGGTATTTTTTTAACCAGCGCGAATATGATATTTATTCTTGTCATCAGCAAGACAATAACGTCTGAACCTTATGCTTTTAGTTATTAAGACACAGAAAACCAATAAAAGTCACAATCTTTCTATAAAGACCTTCACATTTCACCTATAGAATCTGCATAATTTAAGATTTTAAGCCAGTGATTTCCATTATGTTTTGATTTTTAGACATTCACTTACCTATCAAATAAGGAATTATCTTATTAATAACACCATGCATTCCCCTATTTCTTTATAAACATCACTGCTTTATAGATAAATTAAAGTACGATTAAATAAAAAAAGTGAGCTTTTTTTGATAATTTGCAAATTCTAAGAATTTTAATATATATTTGTGTAATCGATTACAATTAACCATTTTAACTATGACAAACGTAGATTTTAGATATGCATCACATCCTGTGGATGCACGAAATTATGGAACACAGGAATTAAGAGAGCACTTTCTTTTACCTCCCACTTTTGTAGAAGATCAAATACAACTTACATATTCCATGTACGATCGCTATATTGTAGGTGGTGCAATGCCTGTAAAAAAGGCACTTAAACTGGAAACTTTTGATCATTTGAAATCAGAGAACTTTCTTGACAGAAGAGAACTAGGAGTTATCAATGTAGGTGGAAAAGGAGTTGTAACCGTAGACGGAACGGAATATGAGCTCAATAAAAAAGAAGCGCTTTACGTAGGAAAAGAATGTAAAGATGTCTCATTTGCTTCCGCCAAAGGAGAACAAGCCTTGTTCTATATCAACTCTGCACCGGCACATCACAAATTCCCAACTAAAAAAGTGGGACGTGAGGATGCCGAGATCATCGAGTTGGGTGATGAAAAGTATGCCAACAAAAGAATTTTAAATAAACTATTGGTCAACAGCATTGTAGAGACTTGCCAGCTACAAATGGGGGTCACCGAACTACAACCGGGAAATGTGTGGAATACCATGCCGGCCCATACCCATACCAGAAGAATGGAAGCCTATTTTTATTTTGATCTGGAAGACGGTCAAACCGTGTGTCACTTTATGGGAGAGCCCCAAAACACCAGACATATTTTCATGCAAAACCATCAAGCGGTTCTATCACCTGAATGGTCTATCCACTCGGGTTGCGGAACTTCCAACTATTCATTTATTTGGGGGATGGCAGGTGAAAATCTGGATTATGGAGATATGGATGTAGTAGCACCGGACGAATTAAAATAAAAAACAATGAAACGAGTATAAATTTTATTAATCAATACCTGCCTGCCGCAGGCTGGAATGCAGCGGTTCCATGTGTGCAACAATTTTTTTGCATATTATGGCCATTGCAAAAAAAATTAAACACATGAATTTATTTAGTTTAAAAGGAAAGAGAGCCTTGGTCACCGGAGGTACTCATGGATTGGGAATGGCCATGGCTGAAGGTTTGGCTGATGCCGGAGCCGAATTGGTAATTAGTAGCACAACACCGGAAAAGCTGAAAAAGGCTTTGGAATATTACAAAGGCAAAGGTTATAAAGCTTCGGGATATATTTTTGATATTACCGAAGAGGAAGAAGCCGCCAAAAAGGTTCAGGAAATATACAACAACGAAGGCCCTATCGATATCTTGGTGAACAATGCCGGAATCATAAAACGAGAACTTGCCATAGATATGAAAGTCTCTGATTTCAGGCGGGTCATAGACGTTGATCTTGTCGGTGCTTTTATCATGTCCCAATTGGTGGCCAGAGATATGATCGAACGTGGAGGCGGGAAGATCATCAATATCTGCTCCATGATGACTGAACTGGGACGAAATAGCGTTACAGCATATGCTGCAGCAAAAGGCGGACTTAAAATGCTGACGCAAAACCTAGCTACCGAATGGGCTAAATACAACATTCAGGTCAATGGTATAGGTCCGGGCTATTTTGCAACCTCACAAACAGCTCCTATCCGTGTGGACGGACATCCGTTTAACGACTTTATCATCAACAGAACGCCTGCAGCCCGATGGGGAAACCCTGAAGACCTTGCTGGAACAGCGGTTTTTCTCGCTTCAAAAGCCAGTGATTTTATCAATGGCCAAGTGGTCTATGTAGACGGCGGTATCCTAGCAACTATTGGAAAACCGATAAACGAAAAATAAAAACCCCAATTAAATGAGTCAAAAAAAATTCATCAATGACGATTTCTTGCTTAGTAATAAATATGCCAAAACGCTGTACCACGACTACGCAAGCAATATGCCAATTATCGATTATCATTGTCACCTCCCTCCTCAAGATATTGCCAAAAACCAGGTCTATGAAAACCTGACTCAGATCTGGATTTATGGGGATCATTATAAGTGGAGAGCAATGAGAACCCTTGGTATTGATGAAAAATATATTACCGGAAATGCTTCTGATGAAGAAAAGTTTAAAAAATGGGCTAAAACCGTACCTTACACCATGCGAAATCCACTGTATCATTGGACACACATGGAACTTAGCCGTTATTTCGACATCAATGAGCTTTTGAATGAAGAAAATGCCGGTGAAATCTATAAGGCTGCTTCAGAAAAAGTGAATTCTGATGCCTACAGTTGCCAAAATATTCTTTCAAAAATGAATGTGGAGGTAGTGTGTACTACCGAAGATCCTACAGATACATTGGAATATCACCAAAAAATAGCCGAAAATGGATTAAAAACACATATCAGTACTTCTTTCAGACCGGATAAGGCTATTATGATCGCTAATGAAGGTTACAAGGAATATCTTGAAAATCTGGAAGAAGTATCAGGTATTTCCATCAACTCATACCAAGATTTGTTGGATGTGCTTGTACAACGCATCACCTATTTCAACGATAACGGTTGTAAGGTTTCAGACCACGGATTGAATTTCATCCCTTATGCCGATTTTAAAGAAGCCGAAGTAGCAGCTATCTTTAAAAAACGTATCACAGGGCAACAAATCAATAAAGAAGATACACTCAAATTTGAAAGCGCAGTATTGCAATTCCTATCGGAGCAATATCATTCTTTTGGATGGGTACAGCAATTCCACATAGGAGCTCTTAGAAACAACAACACCAGAATGTTGGATACCCTCGGTCCGGATACCGGATGGGATTCCATAGGGGATTATCCGCAAGCGGAAAACCTTTCGAAGTTCTTAAACGCATTGGACGGTAAGGACAAACTCACCAAAACCATTATTTACAACCTGAATCCGGCTGATAATGAAGTAATAGCGACAATGATCGGAAACTTCAATGACGGATCGGTAAAAGGAAAAGTACAATTTGGCTCCGGTTGGTGGTTTTTGGATCAAAAGGATGGTATGACCAAGCAGATCAACGCCCTGTCTAATATGGGCTTGTTGAGTTGTTTTATTGGCATGCTGACTGATTCAAGAAGCTTTTTGTCCTATCCGAGGCATGAATATTTCCGCCGCATTGTATGTAACATCTTTGGTGAGGAGATTGAAAAAGGAGAACTTCCCAATGATATTGAATGGATCGGAAAATTGGTTCAGGACATCTCATACAACAATGCCAAGGAATATTTCGATTTCTCTTAAACTTTAATAGATCAACTAATATGAAAACTTACACTTACCTCCTCATTTCTATTGCAGTACTCTTCACATGTACCGCTTGTAATCAAACGAGCAAACACAAAACCATAAAGTTGGCACATGGATTGGATGTCAACCACTCTGTCCACAAAGCCATGTTGAAAATGGGTGAAAACCTCAAGGAGATTTCCGGAGGAAAACTAAGTGTTAAGATTTATCCTAATCAACAGTTGGGTTCCGAACGGGAAAATCTGGAATTGCTACAAATAGGCAGTTTGGATATGACCAAAGTATCGGTGGGCGTATTGGAAAATTTCGCCCCCAAAATGAAAGTCCTTGGTCTCCCCTTTCTTTTTAGGAACAAGCAACATTCTTTTAATGTCCTTGATGGGCCTATCGGACAGCAACTGCTGAACGAAAGTGAAAAATACCGTTTGAAAGGACTGTGTTATTACGATGCCGGTAGCCGTAGTTTTTACACCAAAGACAAACCGATAAATACGCCGGAGGATCTTAAAGGAATGAAAATACGGGTTATGGAAAGCGTTACCGCCATGGATATGGTGCGCAGTTTAGGAGGTTCACCTACGCCTATTTCATGGGGGGAGCTGTACACCTCACTACAACAAGGTGTAGTTGATGGTGCCGAGAACAATCCGCCTAGTTTTTACCTCTCCCGTCATTACGAGGTGTGTAAATACTATTCCATAGATGAGCATACGGTATTACCGGATGTTTTGGTAGTAGGCACCCAATTCTGGAACAGCCTTAGTTCACAGGAACAAGAATGGCTACAAGAAGCGACAAAAAGATCGGTAGCCTATCAAAGAGAACTTTGGGCTATTTCTGAAAAAGAAGCGCTGGAAGCCGTTCAAAAAGAAGGCGTGGAAGTGATTTATCCCGATAAAAAACCTTTTGCTGAAAAAATTCAAAATATATATGAGCAATACAAAGACGACGAAGAAATGTATTCGCTTATTCAACAAATCCAACAAACAAAATAAATTATGAACCTTAGAGAAAAAGTAGACCGCATATTAGGCAGGGTTTTGATTGTTATCATGGCCGTTATGGTTGTGAACGTGTTATGGCAGGTATTTACCCGTTATATTACCGGAACCCCCAGTTCTTTTACTGATGAATTGGCCCGTTATTTAATGATATGGATAGGTATCCTTGGTGCTGCATACGTCTCCGGAAAGAATATGCACGTAGCGATTGACGTGCTCCCCTCCAAAGCAAACACCAAAACACAGCGCTTGTTGTACAGGATCGTTAACATCCTGATCATTCTTTTTGCTCTTTTTGCCTTTGTTATTGGCGGCATTAGATTGGTCTATATTAGTTATATCCTAGGGCAACACTCCCCTGCTTTGAACGTCCCTTTAGCATTAGTATATACCGTTTTACCTATTAGCGGACTGCTTATCATATTTTACAAAACATCTGACCTCTTAAAGAAATAACCACCATGGAATATATTCCCGTACTCGTTTTAGTTCTCAGTTTTATATGTCTTCTCGCTATCGGAACACCGGTGGCCTGGAGTATTGCCATCTCATCACTATTAACCATGTTGGTAAGTATTTCGACCATGCCGGCACTTACCACCGTTTCCCAGCGGATGGCTACCGGGCTGGACAGTTTTGCCTTGCTCGCCATCCCCTTCTTTATCCTCTCGGGACAATTGATGAACAAAGGGGGGATTGCTCACCGGCTTATTGCCTTTGCCAAAACCCTTGTAGGTTCACTCCCGGGGGGATTGGCACTCATTAATGTAATTGCCGCCATGATGATGGGTGCTATTGCAGGATCGGCGATGGCTTCAGCCTCAGCAATGGGAAGTATACTCGGACCTGAAATGGAAAAAGAAGGCTACTCCAAAGAATTTGGTGTCGCAGTGAACATCACCTCTGCTACTACCGGATTGATTATCCCACCGAGTAATGTATTGATCGTTTATTCTTTGGCCAGTGGGGGTGTTTCTATTGCTGCACTCTTCGTGGCCGGTTATATTCCGGGGATTATCACAGGCCTGTTCCTTATGACCGTGGCCTATTTTTGGGCAAAAAAGAAAGGATACAAGGTCGGGGAAAGAAGTTCGTTCAAACAAGTCATCAAAACATTTTGGGAAGCTTTACCAAGCTTACTTTTATTGGTCATAGTGATTGGCGGGATCGTTGCCGGTATTTTTACCGCTACAGAAGCCTCTGCAATTGCAGTGCTTTACACGCTACTCCTCGGTTTTTACTATAAGGAAATTTCCTTTAAGAATCTGCCTGAAGTTTTGTTGGATTCTTCAGCGACTACTGCTATTGTAATGTTGCTTATCGGTGCATCGATGAGTATGTCTTGGGTAATGTCGTTTGAAAACATTCCCCAAGGTATGAGCGATGTATTGCTCGGTATCAGCGACAATCCTATAATCATTCTGCTTATTATCAACCTCTTGTTGTTATTTGTTGGGATTTTTATGGATATGACGCCAGCCGTACTCATATTCACACCTATATTTTTACCGATAGTAACCGAATTGGGCATGGACCCCATTCAGTTTGGGATCATCATGGTGCTTAACTTGTGTGTCGGACTCTGTACACCTCCCGTAGGCTCTGTCCTCTTTGTCGGTGTAGGAATTGCCAATACCACTATTCAGAAAGTAGTAAAACCACTTTTACCATTATTCGTGGCTATGATTCTCGCCCTGTTTTTGATCACCTATTTTCCGCAACTAACGCTATGGTTACCACGAGTATTCGGACTGTAAAATAAAATCAACTATATCACATTAAAAAAAATGCAAAGCTTAAACAGAAAAAATACAAATATAAACGATAAACTCCCCATTAAAGTACTTCAGTTTGGTGAAGGAAACTTCTTAAGAGCTTTTGTCGATTATGCCATTCATACCCTCAACCAAAAGAGCGATTTTAACGCCGGTGTTGCCGTTGTTCAACCCATAGACAGAGGTTTGATCGACCTACTCAATCAACAGGACGGTCTTTATACCTTGTTCATCAAAGGGATTCAAAAAGGAAAGGAAATACAAGAAAAAAAACTTATTAGCAGTATTGTTAAAGGAATTGACCCTTACGCTCAATTTCAGGAATATCTCGATGTTGCCAAGGAAGAAGAGCTTAGCTTTGTCATTTCAAATACCACGGAAGCAGGTATTGCATATAACGCTTTAGACAGACCGGATATGCGACCACCATCGTCTTTTCCGGCAAAATTGACGGTGTTTTTATACGAAAGATACAAGCATTTTAATGGTGATTCGGAAAAAGGACTTACCATTATCCCATGTGAATTGATCAATTACAATGCTGATATGCTAAAAGATATTATCTTAAAATACATCAGTGATTGGAAGCTCGAAGACGATTTTAAAAATTGGGTGTTGAATGATAACAGCTTCCACAACACCTTGGTAGATCGTATTGTTCCGGGTTATCCCAAAGATGAAATCGAAGCCTACAACAAACAACTCGACTATAAAGACAACCTGATTGTTACGGCTGAAAAGTTTTTCCTTTGGGTTATTGAAGGTGATGAAGCCCTAAAAGCTAAATTACCGTTTGACAAAACCGATTTGAATGTACTTATTGTAGACAATATGCAGCCTTATCGTACCCGAAAGGTTAGAATCTTGAACGGGGCGCATACAGTTATGGTTCCTTTTTCATTATTATACGGAAACACTACAGTAAAAGAAACCATAGACAACGAGTTTACCGGAGAGTTTGTTAAAAATACTGTTTTCAACGAGATAATTCATACCTTAGAGATGGACAAAAAGGAGTTGGAAGAATTTGCCAGTGAGGTATTCGACCGCTTCCGAAATCCGTTTATCAAACATATGTTATCGAGTATCGCTTTGAATTCCATCTCAAAATTCAAGGTACGCGTACTCCCGAGTCTGCTCGGATATGAAAAAGAAAAGAAAAAACTACCACCACACCTTACCTATGCAATGGCCTGTCTTATCAGATTCTACAAAGGTACGTGGAATAGCGCTCCCCTACCCGTGAACGACGATAAAGAGATCGAAGATCAATTAAAGAACATCTGGGCATCCGGAGATTATGACCAAGTTGCACAAGCTGTGCTTTCTGAAACAAAATTCTGGGATCAGGATCTAAGCAAAATAAATGGTCTTAGCAAAGCAGTGGCATCCGCATTAAAAGAAATTGATAACAACGGAGTAGAAAAGGGCTTTTCAAATTTTAAGGTCCAAATATAAAAAACGAAAAAAAATTCACCATGGAAAAGGAATTGATAAAAGTACATCCTTCCGATAATGTAGCTGTTGCCCTTAAAGACATAAAACAAGGGGTGAAACTGTTGTTTGAAGGTGAAGAAATTGAGGTGATATCCAAAACGAAAGCCAAGCACAAAATTGCATTGACCGATTTTAATGTCGGCGATGCCATCCATATGTATGGTGTGTTGGTCGGGAAAACCGTAAAACCGGTAAAACGCGGTGAACTACTCACCACAGAGAACGTAAAACACCAAAGTGATTCCACTACAGGGAGAACTACAAAACCTGAATGGGTTGCTCCCGATATAAGCAAGTGGAAAGATCGCACTTTCATGGGGTACCACCGTCCCGACGGACAAGTGGGAACAGCCAACGTATGGCTGTTTTTCCCTCTGGTATTTTGTGAAAACCGCAATATTGAGGTCTTGAAGGAGGTCTTTGAAAAAGAATTGGCATACCATCGCCCGAGTAAACACCAATTGATGCTTCGCAATTTAATGCGCCCGGCAGGTGAGGTTGCAGAGGCTGAACCCGAAGTTGAAGATAATTTCTTCGGAAATATTGAAGCGAAATTTATTACCCATCAAGGGGGCTGCGGCGGTATCCGTCAAGATTCAGCATCCTTAGCCCGTTTGTTGGCAGGATATGTAAACAACCCGAATGTAGCCGGGGCTACCGTGCTGAGTTTAGGTTGTCAAAACTTGCAAATAAGTATTTTTGAAGAAGCTTTAAAAGCTATCAATCCCGATCTTAAAAAGCCTGTCCTTATATACGAACAACAAAAAATGGGTACCGTTGAGGATATGCTTTCTACCATTATTAAAGAATCTTTTGAAGCCATTAAAGAAGCTAATAAAACGGAACGTAAACCTGCTCCTCTATCCAAATTGAAACTCGGTTTAGAGTGTGGCGGTTCCGATGGGTTCTCTGGGATTTCGGCCAACCCTGCATTAGGTTATGCATCCGATATCCTTGCAGCTTTGGGAGGTTCACCCATACTATCTGAATTCCCTGAATTATGTGGTGTGGAACAAGAGCTTGTCAACCGCTGTGTTAATGATAACGATGTAGAGCGCTTTTTGGAATTGATGCGTACTTATGAAAAATCGGCAGAAGATGCCGGTTCCGGCTTTGATATGAATCCGTCACCCGGAAATATTAAAGACGGACTCATCACCGATGCCATGAAATCGGCCGGGGCGGCCAAAAAAGGAGGTACATCACCTATTACCGCTGTTTTGGATTATGGCGAATACGTAACCCAACCCGGACTGAATTTGCTCTGTACTCCCGGGAACGATGTGGAGAGTACCACAGCCATGGCGGGTTCGGGAGCAAATGTTATTGTATTTACCACCGGATTGGGTACGCCTACCGGAAATCCCGTAGCTCCTGTAGTTAAATTATCCTCCAATACTGAATTGGCCACTAAAATGCCAGACATTATCGATGTGGATGCAGGCCCGGTTATCCGTGGAGAAAAAACCATTGAAGAAATGGGCGAAGATCTATTAGAGTATATCATTAAAGTTGCTTCAGGAACTGTAAAATCCAAAGCAACGCAGCTCAATCAAAGTGATTTTATCCCATGGAAACGGGGAGTATCGTTATAAAAATAAACTATCTCAGGGCATATCCCGATTCGGGGCACGAGGTATTCAAATGAATAAACCCTAATTCTTTTCGATGCAGTGCATCTAGGAAACCTGCCTGACGGCAGTCAGGTAAAAAACCACTTTGTGGGATTAAGTTTCAGATTGTTGTGAGCCTCGACGTATTATGCGTTGGGGTTCACAATGATTTATTTTTTACCGATCTTCGAAGAAGATTTCCTGATTTTCAAGGTAGGTGTGAGCACTACCTTCTTTTCAATTTTCACATTGGCTTCTTTTACCTGTTCGAGAAACACTTTGGCCGCCATTTTCCCCATGTCCAACGGAGATTGATCAACAGAGGTAATAGATAATTCCATAAACTTTGTAAAAGGTTCGTTACTGAATCCTACTACACAAAAATCATCGGGTATTTTAATCCCGTGTTCTTTAAGTTCTTGAATAGCACCTAAGGCCACGTAATCACTGGAAGAAAAGATAGCATCCGGTGGGTTTTTGAGTTTCAAAAGTTTTTCTACCGCTTTTTTTCCGGCAGAAATATCGCTCTTCGCCTTGATCACATAGTCTTTATTGTAGGAGATTCCGTGATCCAATAAGGCTTGCTTATATCCGTTAAAACGGTGTTTGTAGATTTCCAAAGCCCAATGTCCTGAAATATGAGCTATACGTTTACACCCTTGTTCGATAAGGTGTTTTGTAGCTCTATACCCGCCTTCATAGTCATTAATAGTTACAGTACTCACCCCATTGATATCCTTTTTACGGTCAAAGAACACCAAAGGCACATTCTTGTTCAGCACATGATTGAGATGATCTGTTTGTTCTGTGTGTTTGGAAACCGACATCAAAATACCATCAACTTGAGCATTCAAAAGTGCGTTGATGTTATCTATCTCGGTATTCTCAAGCTCATGGGTCTGACAAATAATGACATGATATCCCAGAGGATAAAGCTCTTCCTCTATTCCCCTGATGATGGCAGAAAAGAAATTCCTATCGATATAAGGAACGACAACTCCGACATTATTACTCTTCCCGCTTTTAAGGGCGAGAGCCAGCTTGTTTTGCTTATAATTCATTTTAGCGGCCGTTTCCATAACCAATTTTCGGGTCGCTTCACTGATCTTAGGGTTATTGTTCAAAGCCCTTGAAACAGTGGCCGCCGTTATATTTAATGCTTTAGCAATATCGTAAATGGTAGTTTTTTCATTCATTCACTATGTAATTTAATCACGGAAGTTATGTGCAAATGTAACTATTTTATATAAAGTGTTTAATAATTAATGTTATCGATTACGCAAAATACTATTTTATTCTCAAAGATCCTTATAAAACACTAAAACAACTCTTCATATAGATTTTAAACGTATAATCAACTCCTAATATAATGCTATTTTGTTAAAAAACATTATCTGAATTTATAAAAATGGTACTTTTTTACATCTAAAATTTGTTTTTTAATAGTTATTGTTTAGTTTCGTGTAATCGATTGCATCTAATTAACCTCTAAAATCTAGATAAAGCCATGTATAAATGGTCTTTCTTAAAAAGAACAACTCAGTCAATAAATGAGTCCCTTTTCTCCCTCAAACACTTATTTTATATCTCTTTTATTGTTTTAATATGTGTTTCTTGTAAAGACACCAAGAAAAAAGAGGCTTCTGTGGAGACTCCTGACCCTTGGTTGAAAGCTGAAGCCATCATTAAAAGTATCAAACCATTATCATTTCCTGATAAAACTTATAACATTAAAGACTTTGACGCCGTGGCGGATGGTAAAACAAATAATTCCGAAGCATTTACCAATGCCATTAAAACATGTTCGGAAAACGGAGGTGGTAAAATAATTGTTCCTCCCGGAAAATACCTTACCGGACCAATTCATTTAGAAAGTCATGTGAATCTTCATATTGAAGAAGGTGCAGAAATCCTTTTCAGTAAAAATCCTGAAGATTATCCTATAGTACATACCTCTTGGGAAGGAACAGAGGTGATGAATTACTCTCCTCTTATCTACGCATACAAAAAAGAAAATATCGCCATAACGGGTAAAGGAATTCTTAACGGACAGGCCGATAAGGAAAACTGGTGGCCGTGGTGCGGATCAAAAAGATATGGTTGGAAAGAGGGAACTCCCAATCAGCAGGATGAAGACAAACGTCCAAGACTGGTAGAAATGGCTGCTCAAGGAGTACCTGTATCTGAGCGCGTATTTGGTGAAGGGAATTACCTCCGACCTACATTTATCGAACCTTTTTCTTGTAAAAACGTATTGATCAAAGGTATCACCATCAAACAAGCTCCTTTTTGGGTCATCCACCCCATCAAATCAAACTATGTGACCATAGATGGTGTGACTGTTGACAGTCACGGACCAAATAACGACGGGTGCGACCCTGAATATTCAAAAAACGTCATTATAAAGAACTGCACTTTCAACACAGGTGACGATTGTATCGCCATAAAATCCGGACGAAACGAAGACGGTAGACGTGTTGCCATGACCAGTGAAAATATCGTAGTTCAAAACTGTAAAATGATCGACGGTCACGGCGGTGTGGTGATGGGCAGTGAAATATCTGCCGGGGTTCAAAATGTATTTGTTGAAGACTGTGATATGGACAGTCCTAATCTGGATCGTGCTATCCGCATAAAAACAAATTCAAAACGTGGTGGTTTTGCTAAAAATGTGTATGTGAGAAACATTCGGGTCGGACAGGTAAAAGAAGCTGTACTCAAAGTGAATCTATTTTATAATGTGCACGGCAATCAAACCGGAGACTTCATTCCGAAGGTGAGCAACATCATCATGGAAAACGTACAAGTAAAGAACGGTGGAGAATATGCTATTCTGGCAAAAGGCTATGAAAGTACCCCAATTGAAAATATCACATTTAAAGATGTGACTATCGAACAGGTAGAAACGCCCTTTTCGATCGAAAATGTCAAGAATATTACACTTATAAATACTTATATCAATGGAAAATTAACAACAGAAACAACTAATTAATGTAAAAAAGTACCTCTGGGCTTGCCCTTAAGGTATTAAAATGAAAAACCTTAATTCATTTCGATTTTAGAATGTCGGTGAATTAAACCCACTTAGTGGGATTAAATCTAGCTAACAATTATCAATTATGAAGATTAATCATTTATCAAAATTATCCAAGTATTGGATTTCAAGTACGCTACTGTTTTGCTGTTTTTTATTTGGTAGCAAAGCATTCGGGCAAGGCACAACTGTTAATGGCCTTATTACCGAAGCCGACACACAAACGCCTTTACCGGGCGTAAACGTTGTTGAAAAAGGCACCAACAACGGGACAACGACAGATTTTGACGGGAATTTCACCCTCAATGTATCCGCTGATGCGACTTTGGTTATAAGCTATATCGGGTTTACCACACAAGAAGTTGCAGTAAGCGGAAGAACAACAATAAATATTCAATTAGCGCCCGATACGCAATCGTTGGATGAAGTGGTGGTGATTGGATATGGTACACAGAAAAAATCGGATTTAACCGGTGCTGTAGGAAGCATGGATTCTGAATCCTTGACCGAAAGAAGCATGAACAGTCCGCTGGAAGCCCTGCAAGGAAATATTCCCGGAGTTCAAGTATCACAATCTACCGGACGTGTAGGTGACGGGTTTGACATTATCATTCGTGGTAACAATTCCCTAGGTGGAGATGGAGGGCCTCTCTTTGTTGTCGATGGTGTTCCTACCGATAATATCGACTTTTTAAATCCGCAAGATATTGACCGGATGGATATCCTTAAAGATGCTTCCTCAACCGCTATCTATGGTTCCAGGGGAGCTAATGGTGTTGTTATCGTTACTACAAAAAGTGGTAGTAATGCTCCTGCTGATTTTACAGTTACTGTCGATAGTTATATGGGGGTTAAAGAAGTAGCCCGTTTACCAGAAATGATGGACGGTCCTACTTGGTGGTACTATCATCAATCTGCATATCTGGCTACGGCAAGTCCCGATCCCGATTTGGGATATGTAACCCCGGAAACCCACTACAATGCTGTTATAGGGGATAGCAACTCCCTGCTTGAGCAAAGGGCGAACAACAACGAGGTTTTTGACTGGTATGATGCTGTATTAAGAAGTGGTGTACAGCAAAATAATTATGTAAATGCTTCCGGACGTACTGAAGATGGTATGGGCTATAACATAGGCCTTGGAGTGCAAAAAGAAACAGGGAATATCGCCAATGAATCTTTAAAAAAATACAGTTTTAAATCCGGTATCGATAAAAAAATAAACGACAAATTTTCTTTTGGGGCTAATTTTACCATAGCCCTAACAGAACAACAAGATGGTAGTGATATTGCCATGCGGGAAGCTTTCCGTTTAAATCCCTTTTTATCCCCTTACGGACTTGATGGTGAATTATTCCCACAACCCGGAAAATTAGTTGATGCAAATGGAGATTTCCTTATCAACAAAACCAGTACGTATAACCCACTTCTTGAAATTGAAAACACTTCAGACGAAACACGACGTTGGAGAGGTATAGGAAGTGCCTATTTTCAATACAATATTTTAGATTGGTTATCATTTAAAACCACTTATTCTGCCGGATTTACCAATAGAAGAAGAGGTAGAGCTTGGGGTGCATTGACCAATACCGGAACAAACAACAACGGTTTGCCTTCGGCCGCTTTGGAAAATAGTGAAAACTTTAACGGAACCTGGGATAATCAATTCAATATTGATTATACTTTTAACGAAGATCACGATTTTTCCTTACTCGCCTTACAAAGTTTGTTTTACAGCAGAACAGAGAGCTCTTTTATGAGTTCCAGAAACATGCCTTTTGATACCGGTTTTCACAATATCGGTTCAGGAGAAAGTGGAACGTATAATCTTGGGACTAATTATGTGAAACAAACCCTGAGCTCATACGCTTTACGTTTAAATTATTCATATAAAGGTCGCTATATGATAACTTTATCCAACAGATGGGATGGTTCATCTTTACTGTCAGAAGACAAACGTTGGGATACTTTCCCATCAGGAGCCATTGCATGGAGAATTAGCGAAGAAGGGTTTATGAATAATTCCCAAACGATTTCTAACCTGAAATTAAGAGCCAGTTACGGTTTTACAGGAAACAACAACGTATCCCCCTATTCTTCTCAAAACAGTTTGGATCGGCAACTCTATTATGATTTTGACGGAGAGATAGCCAACGGATGGGTTCCAAGTCAGCTTGCCAACAAAAGCTTGGGTTGGGAAAAAACCCGTGAGATGAACTTTGGATTGGATTTTGGCTTGTTCTCTAACCGATTATCTGGTGCTGTAGATGTGTATGATCGTCTTTCAGATGATTTGATCCTGGAACAAAGACTTCCCATTGAATCAGGTTGGCCTTCTATCAATGCCAATGTAGGATCTGTAAAAAACCAAGGAGTTGAAGCTAGTTTGACCGGAAGGATTATCAGTAATGATAAGGTAACATGGACCACTACGGCTACCTTCACCAAAAACACCAATTCTATTGAAGAGCTTTACGGACAAGATGAAGTGGATGATGTAGGAAACGGATGGTTTATAGGAGAATCTATCAACGCCCACTATAATTATAGATTTGCCGGTATATGGCAAGCTGATGAAGTGGCCGAAGCTGAATCATACAATCAAACGGAAGGTCAGGCCAAAGTAGAAGACATCAACAATGACGGTGTGATCGATCCGGATGACGACCGCGTTATTTTAGGGTCTTCAGATCCGGATTGGGCAGGAAGTTTGTTTACCAAACTGACCGTTGGAAATATTGATCTTTCCGCTTCCCTGATTACCAGTCAAGGTGTATATGCTTACAGTAACTTCCATTCCAATTTTACGAACACAAGGGATCGTGGGCGTCAAAAATTGAATATCGATTGGTACGTTCCGGAAAACCAGGCAGGAGTTCCGGCTCAAGCTTCAAACAGCTATCCACAGCCAAGGAATATGGGGACCTATTGGAGGAATGACGGTGTAGGCTATTACAGGGATGCATCTTTTGTAAAGGTGAAAAACATTTCCTTGGGCTATACCTTTAACGAAAATCTAATTGACAAACTCAGCATCAAGCATTTAAGGGTTTATGCAAACGTCCTCAATCCATTTGTGTTTACGGATTATGATGGCTGGGATCCTGAATGGGCGGGTGCAGGCCTTGGAATAGGTCGTGTAAGCTCAATTACATATCAATTAGGTATCAACTTAAAATTTTAATCAATCATGAAAATGAAAAAAATAATATTCGGTTTAGGAATTCTAGGCATCACATTCTTTTCATGTGATGATTATCTGGAAGAAGACAATTTATCGAGTGAAGTAGCAGAAAATTCTTATGTTACCACTGAAGGATATAACAGTTTGATCAACGCAAATTATGCACAATTAAAAGAAATCTACGGAGATGACCCTTGGTTGTTTTGTGCCGGGACAGACCTCTATGCTGAAGGACGTGATCAGGAACCACCAGGATTGAGTCAGTACACACAACTCACCCCTTCTTCTCAAGGGGTTGGAGCCCTGTACGCTACTTGTTATAGAGCTATCCAAGTGGCTAATATGGCCATGTTTTATAGCGATATCACGGAGCAAACTTCAGATTTGAATAGGCAAATCGGAGAAGTGAAATACCTTAGGGCAAATGCTTATTTCCTTTTGGCACAAACCTACGGAGGTGTTGGGCTAATCACCGATTACATTGACAGTCCGGAACTGACTTTCGACAGAGATTCCGCAGAAGAAATATACAGTTTTATTATTGCTGAATTGGAAGAATCGCTTTCTCTGGTAGGGGACGGAGCATATACCGGACGTGTAAACAAAAGAGCGGTACGCCACTTATTGGCTAAAGTACATTTAACCAGAGCCTACGAAAGCTTTGCCGCTTCAGACGATTTCCAAAAAGCAGCTTCCTATGCCGATGCTGCCATAGCCGGACAAGCCTTGACCATCCCTTATGAAGAGTTATGGACTCCCGGAAACGAAATGAACAGCGAAACCATTTTTTCCATTCAATTCAGTGAAGTGTCTAACAGTGCAAACCCAACAAACCTGGGCCATAAACAATCCTATTTCTTTAGTTCTTATTTAGGAGGAAACGAAGTCGCAGGAGACGCTCCTTACCGCTCATATACCCTATGTCCTACAGCCTTTGCCGTTGACCTTTATGAAGAAGGGGACGATAGATGGGAAGCCACGTTTATGACCGAGGTTTTCAGCAGGTATTATGATTATTTTGACGTTGAAGATCACAGTGGTTTAGAAGTTGCTGAATATTATGCCCCAAAATGGGCCAGTACAGATGCTGAACTTGCAGCTTATGAAGCAGCACATCCGGGAGTTACACTCCATCCTTATGGTGAGTATGTTCCATCAGCAAACAGAAACTTCGATTACGAGACCATTCCCGTTAAGAAGTTTGACGATCCCAAGTCTCCATTTGGTAGCGGTAGGGTGAGTACAAGAGACATTATTCTGTCCAGATTGGCTGATACGTATCTTATCGCCGCAGAGGCCTATTTAACAATCGATCCTGCAACAGCTTTGCAAAGGCTGAATGTAGTAAGGGAAAGAGCTAATGCCACTCCTATTACAGCAGCTGAATTGGACATAGATTACATTCTTGATGAAAGAGCCAGGGAATTGTTGGGTGAATATCATCGTTGGTTTGACTTAAAACGTACAGGTAAATTGGTAGAAAGAGCATCCATGCATCACTACCTTATCGAGACAGCGAATTTTAACGGATCTAATGGAGAATTGAAAATCTTAAGACCGATTCCTCAAGACGCCATAGACTTGAACCAAAACAAGGATTTTCCACAAAATTCTGCATATGAATAGTTTTCATTATTTTAGTTTATCATGAATTTAGAATTCAGATAGCAGTTATTAAGAACTTGGTGAAGTAATTTTCACCAAGTTCTTACTTTTTAAAAAAATAAACTTAAAAAACACATCATGAAAAAATCAAGTTTAATTCTTTGTTCACTGCTTACAGCCTCATTGATAGGATGTAAAACAGAGACAAAAAAAGAAGAAAAAACCGAAGTAACGGTAGAAACCGAAGAAGTAGAAAAAGCCCCAAAAACCTATGCTGAGATTTCAGTTAGGGAAGGTGGAGAATGGGTAGACCGCAAATATGAAGGCGGATCTGCCTTTAAAAATGTGGAAAGTCTGGACGTTCCCAAAGAACATACAGATCATTCTTATTACATCCGCTATGAAGGGCCGGGTTGGGAAAGTGATAAAGTAGGATATAGACTTTATCTCGACTGGAGAAATGCCATTGATATTTTCGGAAAGAAGACAGACGATATGGTTTTGCCCAACGTTGGGCAAGACAATTTCGATTCCTATCACGAGATGAGCGACTGGGGAATGGATATCCTTAAAGCCGGAAAATCTTTAGGGATTGGTTCTATTGGCCGGTTTAAAGACGGAAAAGTGCTTCACTTTGAAGAAGTAGATGCTACCTCAGCTCGCGTAGAAAATAAAACTGATGCGTCTTCAGTCTATATCGATTATACCGGTTGGGCTACTGCTGATGAAAAAATAGATCTTAAATCGAAACTAAGCATTACTCCGGAACACCGATATACAAAACACACGATTACACCATCTAAAGCTATAGAAGGTATCTGTACCGGAATTGTTAAGTTTGACGGTATCGACCTCATCAAAAAACAAAGCGAGAGCAATAATTGGGCATATATTGCCACCTATGGCGAACAAACCTTGGTACCCGACAAATTAGGAATGGTCATTTTCTACAAAACTTCTGATATTGAAAAAAGTGTAGAAGGTCCGGACGATCACCTATTGATTTTCAAACCTACCGACAAGGCTGTTTCCTACTACTTCCTGGGAGCTTGGGAAAAGGAAAAAGACGGTATTACCACCAAAGAAGCTTTTGTTAAACATATAGATCAGTTGTTGAACCAACTTGATCAAAACGGAAAACTTTAAAGCAACAACATGAAATCTAACTATAAAATACTTTTTGGCTCAGCTTTTTTAATACTTGCCTTTTGCGTAGGCTGCAAAAAAGGAGCAAAAAACACTGCTGATACCACAGTTGTCGACAAACCGGAAATGGTTGTTGACACCACCCTAAAATGGTCGGAGCGTATGGCACTTTCCATTATACACAGAAATCCCGAAGCATGGCAAATCGACGGTAAAGGAGAACCTGATTGGGATTATGTCCACGGATTGGTAACATTGGCTATCCAAAAATTATATCATCAAACCAAAGATGAAAAATACTATGTATACGCAAAGGATTATGCTGATGAATTGATCGACAGTACCGGAACGATTGAAACCTATGAGATTGAAAAATATAATATAGACATGATCAATGCCGGAAAAATATTGTTTGACCTCTACAAAACAACAGAGGACAAAAAATATCTAACGGCTATGCAAACGCTAAGAACACAACTCGAAGATCAGCCTCGAACCCCATCAGGCGGATTTTGGCATAAAAAAATCTATCCTAACCAGATGTGGTTGGACGGACTTTATATGGGTGCACCCTTCTATGCTGAATATACAGCGACTTTTGAAGATGGAAAAGCTTTGGATGATGTCGCCAAGCAATTCGAACTCATCCAAAAACACGCCATAGACAAAGAAACCGGTTTGCTGTATCACGGTTGGGATGAAAGCAAAGAAATGGACTGGGCGGACAAAGAAACAGGAACCTCTCCCAATTTTTGGTCGCGTTCCTTAGGCTGGTATGCCATGGCCCTTGTGGATGTTTTGGATTCTTTCCCGGATGATCACCCTAAAAAAAAGGAACTGATCGCTTATCTTAATGATCTGGCTACAGCCTTGGTGAAATTTCAAGATGAAGAATCAGGACTTTGGTATCAGGTAACCGATATGGGGGACAGAGAAGGAAATTATCTGGAATCTACAGGTACGAGTATGTTTACCTATGCAATGGCTAAGGGAGTAAACAAAGGCTACCTCCCGGAGCATTTTATAAAAAACGCCGAAAAAGCTTTTGAAGGATTGACTCAACAATTGATCAAAGTTCACGAAGATGGCGTAATCGATATCACTCAGGCTTGCGCCGTAGCAGGATTGGGTGGTAATCCGTATCGTGACGGCTCCTATGAATATTATGTCAACGAACGTAAAAAAGACAACGACCCCAAAGCAACAGGCCCCTTTATTATGGCTGCCTTGGAGTTGGGGAAATAAATTTCATTAGGTCTAAAAAATAATAAAATGGATTTTGTCATCCTGAGCTTGTCGAAGGACTGTCGAATACTCTTTGATTTTTTTCAAAATACACTTCGACAGGCCTGCCTGACGGCAGACAGGCTCAGTGTGACAATAAAATGATAGTTTTTGCACAGCACTTTATACTAGACACATGAAAACTTTCCTTATATATTTATTGTTAAGCACTTCCCTACTCCACTGCAAGGATAAGCCTACCAGTGTCAATCAGGACAATGAATTTACAGTTGCTAAAGACGGTAGTGGTGATTACACCAGCATACAAGCTGCGATAAACGATACCAAGTCCTTTCCCTACGAACAGATTACGATCCATATAAAAGAAGGGGTGTATCATGAAAAGGTTAAAATTTATGAGTGGAATCCGAAAGTGACACTCATCGGGGAAAATAAAGAACGTACCATCATACGCTACGACGATTATTTTAAAGGGATAGATTTAGGAAGAAACAGTACTTTTCACACCTCTACATTACAAGTTGAAGGAAATGACTGCTTTATAAAAAACCTCACTATCGAAAACACAGCCGGAAATGTGGGACAAGCAGTAGCTCTATCCCTCACCGGAAACCGGATCAAGGTTGAAAACTGTATCATTAAAGGAAATCAAGATACAGTTTACACCAGCGGGGAAGGCCATAAACAGTATTTTAAAGATTGTTTTATTGAAGGAACGACCGATTTCATCTTCGGACAGGCAACAGCTGTATTTGATGGTTGTCAAATTCACAGCAAAAGTGATTCGTATATCACCGCCGCTTCCACACCGGAGCATATTCCATTCGGTTATGTTTTTATAAACTGCCGGCTAACGGCGGATAAAAATGTGACCAAAGTCTATTTGGGACGCCCATGGCGCATCTATGCCAAAACGGTCTTTATCAACTGTGAAATGGGAAAACAAATTCACCCTGAAGCTTGGCATGATTGGAACAAACCCGAAGCCCACACTTCTGCTTTTTATGCGGAATACAATTCTTCAGGAAAAGGAGCTGACAACACCAAACGCGTGCGGTGGTCACATCAATTAAATGATAAGGACATACAACAAAACTATAGTCTAAAAAAAATCCTGATCGACAGTCTTGCCGATCAGGATTGGTATAAAATAAAATCAACTAATTAATATTAGCTCGTTTAACTATTTCAAAAGGTCATTATAGAAATAAGAAGATTCGGTTATCTCTTTTAACAGATAAGACTCCGTAAGATCTTTGCTTTCCTTTATTGAAAAGGCTTCTTTGTCATTTTCATCCAAACCGGAAAGTACAGTCTTGTCTTCATTTATTTCAAGTTTGATGGTCTTTATCTGATCATCCCTTTTAGGAATCAAATTATATTTACCGTAAAAGTTATCAAGGTAAAAAACACCTTTTACAGGTTTTCCATCTTCTAAAACCCCAATTTCTTTTTTCTCTCCTTTTTCGTCATAATACACAACTTCTCCACTCTCGTTATCTATATCAGTGATATGGTATTGACTGATCTTGTTCCCGTTATCATCATATTGTGTCGACTTTAAAGTATTATCGCCATAAACAACCTCCTTGACCACTTGAGTTTTCCCCTCAAACTCACCGGTGCGTTCTTCTTTTACAAGTTCTCCCTCCTTGTAATAAGCCTTATTTATTATATTGGGGCGATCTCCATAGCCTCTTTTGACTTTTACATACAAACCTTCATAAGCAACTCCATCCCTGTACACCAATTTATTTCGCTCTGAGCCATCTTCATTATAATCTATAGCTTCTCCATGCTGTTTACCATCTTTATAGTTATCCACACCACTTAATTTTCCACTATTGTCATAATAATAGGATGCCCCGTTACGCTGACCATCTTTATAGGTGATCTTACTTGTGATATACTCTTTTTTGTCACCAGACTGCACATACCCTATTTGTTCACCATGCTTTTTTCCGTTCACATAAGGTATAATCTCATATTGATAGGATCCTCCGGTTACCACTTTTCCTTGCCATGGCTTTCCCTCTTTATAGGTAGCCTTGGCAAGCAATTCTCCCTTTTTATTGTAAAATTCTGCCTTTCCGTTATAATCGATCTCATTTCTGAGATAAATCGTATAGCCATCTTCTTTGGTCTTGTAATCCCGGTCATAGTTTTTCTCATACACCAGTTTGTTATCCTTATAGGTACTGATTGAACTGATGGAATCCATCCTACTGAAAAACGTATAAGCAGTCCCTTCTTTTACAGGATTGTAATGTATAGTAGAAAGCTCTTTCCCCTGGGGAGTATAAAAGCTAGCCATATCAATGTCAGCATAACTTTTATATCGGGTATCGGACTTCAACACTCCATTGCTGTAGTAATCTTTCATCCTTGTTTTTCTTCCACTCTCGTTGTAAAAAATTTCCTCTTTTTTTAATGGCTTTCCTTGCTCGTCCGTATTTTTACTGAAAAGTACATTTTTGATACGCTTACCCTCCTTATAGCTCTTAATAGAAGATATCAAATCTCGATAGTTAAGGCGGATGACATCGCCGTTATAGGGTTTTTTATAGTTGTACGTTTCCGTTTTATACTCCAATTTTCCTAATACTTCCCCCTTCTTGTCATAAAAAACGGCATGGTCACCGGTTTCTTTTTTAAAAACTGATCCGTCTTTATAACGCTTTACCTCGGCTACTATAACTCCTTCCTTATAGGTTGTTGTCGTTCGTTTATAAGATCCCGTCTCTGTTCCGTTATAAGGTTTTCCATTTTTATAGGACATCTCTTCAAGTAGATCTCCGTTCTCTCCAAAGGTTTCTTTCCTGATAATGCTGCTATAAGCCTTGTTCTTGCCGTATATGATACGGCTCTCAAGCTCTCCATTTTCATAAAAAGTTTCCTTTTTTACTTTATTCTTGTTCTCATAGGTCATGATACGTTTAACAAAATGAAGCTCTTTGGTTTGTTTGGACTTAATGAATTCCATAACCGTACCATTAATCGGATATCTGTACAGGTCGTACTCTTTTTGATCCGGTTTGAACTCAGCAGTAAGCTGTCCCAACTGCTTCCCGCTTTCGTCATAATAGGTGATATGAGCTTGCCCCTTTTTGATGATAACATCTTCCCTTAGTTCACTGGAAGGATAATACATCCTCTTCTTTTCCAAAGCACCATCATTAAAACTTCTCTTACCTAAAATCCGCATGGGATTATAATAATAGTTTACATAAGTACCCTGGTAAAATTTTTGATCGCGGGGCCTTTTAAGGTTGTGGGAAAATTCTCCCTGCACAATTCCTTCTTTATCGTAGTATTTTGAAACTACCCTATTCGCATCATGGTTGTACACTTGTGTAATACGGGCACCTTTATCGGGAGTTTCCTGATAGATCAGCTCTTTGGTTTTTTCTCCATCTTTATAGCTAATATGCCTGTAAAAATTATAGGTTTTATCGTAATAAATACTGGTTCCGTTTTGTGGCTTATGGTCCTTATAGATGAGTTTGGAGGTCTCTTTCCCATTTTTATAGGTAGTGAACTCTCCATCCAGGCGTCCATCTTTATAACTGGCTTTTTGATTTATTTCTCCATCTTCATCATACCATATGATCACTCCGTCAAAAACATCACGGTTTTCCTTCTTGGAAATGCCTTCCATTTGCTTAGCACCGGAGATATAATAATCCTCTACCCAAAAACCATCACCTTTTGGCTGTGGCGAAGGTCGAAAATAAGCGGCATTGTCCTTGGTAGTTTTACCCCAATTGGAAGCGTACCAAATAGTATCGTTCTGGGCATTAGAAAATTGAAGAGCACATAATGTACCCCATGCAAAAAATAAAAATTTCAGCTTCATGTAATTATTGATTATACGTTTACTTTTTTATGAAAAATCATTCGTACAGATAATAGGTTTTAGGTAGGAAAATACATAGGCAAAGCTAAATATTTTACTTTTAAAAAAAGACATTCTACAACAAAAAAACCTCCCAATTTTTGAGAGGTTTTACACTTTAACTAAACAGAAAAAATCGACTGTTTTTTTATAGAATATCTATCTTATTCTTCAAACACATGCTTGGCATAATTCAGTCCCATAGCGTCATATCTTGCTTTCATCTGTGAAAGACGTCCTTTAAAATCGTCCCAATTTTTAGAAGGAGACCATACTACTTCAGATAAAGCTGTCATACGGGGTAGTATCATATATTCCATCTGTTCTGTTGTTCCAATATATTCTGTCCAAACATTACCCTGTGACCCCAAAATATATTTCGCTTGCTCTTCTGTCAGCTCTTTTGGAATCGGATTGTAATTATAGACTTCCTCAACAGTTGTAAACCCACCAATAGCCAAAGGTTCATTGTCCTGATCTTTAGATTGGTAATGGTCAAAATAATTAGATTCATTAGGGGTCATAATCACATCGTGATTTTGCTTGGCCGCTTCAATTCCACCGGCTTCCCCTCTCCAAGACATTACTGTAGCGTTAGGTGCCAAACCACCTTCAAGGATCTCATCCCAACCGATGATATCTTTCCCTTTTGAATTCACATATTTTTCAATGCGTTCGATAAAATAGGATTGTAGTTCGTGTTCATCTGCCAAGCCTTCTTCTTTTATTCTTTTTTGGCAATTCGGGCATCGTTCCCAATTTTCTTTTGGACATTCATCTCCTCCGATATGAACATATTTTGAAGGGAATAAAGGAATCACCTCATCCAAAACATTAGTTAAAAATTCGAAAGTCTCATCTTTTCCGGCACAATACACATCGGGAAAAACACCCCAGGTTTCCTGAACAATTTTAGCGGTACCATCAGCCTGAAGGGCTTTACCTTTTTCAGACATCATATCTTTTGTAACCACGGTTGGTTCTTCAGGAAAACAACTCAAGGACGGATAGGCAGCAATGGCTGCGGAACTGTGTCCGGGTAGTTCAATTTCAGGAATAACGGTGATATGGCGTTCAGCAGCATATTTTACCACCTCTTTTATTTCTTCCTGTGTATAAAAGCCTCCGTATTTTTTATTGTCATTTTCAGTTCCCGGATGATGACCGACAATGGTTCCATTTCTATACCCACCTACCTCTGTAAGTTCCGGATATTTTTTTATTTCGATCCTCCATCCTTGGTCTTCTGTTAAATGCCAGTGGAATTTGTTCATCTTGTGCATCGCAATTAGATCGATATATTTCTTTACAAAATCCACGGGAAAGAAATGACGAGCCACATCAAGGTGCATTCCCCTGTATTTAAATTCAGGGTTGTCCTCTATTTCCACAGCGGGAATAGTCAATTCTGCCACGGCTCCTTTTTCGGTCTCTTCCGGTAAAAGTTGTCTTAAACTTTGGATTCCGTAGAAAACACCTTTAGCTGTTTTCCCGGTAATCACAATTTGATTGTATTGAACAGACAAGGTATAACCTTCTTCATTTGCTATACTTTCGTCAGTCTGAATCACAATTGCATTATCAACTCTATCTCCCTCCGGATTAAAAGAAATTTCATGTCCGCTTGCTATACTCAATAGTTGAGCCAAATACGCCCCCTCTTTTTCCAAGGAAGCATTTCCTGAAACGATTGTTTCAGCATCTACCAAAAATTTTCCATCAGCCGGAACCATAGATACCGGTTTAGGGATGATATTATAATCTGAAGCCACATTTTTGGCTTCTTTATGTTTGTTACTGCATGCGCATACACTCAGCACAAACAGCAAAATCGCTACTTTTTTCATCTGTAAATAAATTGGTTTTTGAAGTTATTATTTCGTTCTAGTTATTCATTTAAAAACTATAATTCTCTGTCCTATTAATATTTCACGCAGAATGCAAAAGATCACTTAGCTACAGGTGGAGCATTGTACAATTCCAAATTACTCAACACCGGTGAAGCTTTAGCTGCTGTAATGCTTACACGTATTTTTGAGGCCTTTACCGTATCAAACCTTAAAATTCGTTTGTATCCTATAGTTGTTTGCTCGTCTATAACTTTCCACGCTCCATCAACTTCAGCCTCAACAACAAATTCTTGTACCCGTTGTCCTAAAGGTATGTATTCTTGAAGCAAAATACGATTCATTTCTGTTGGTTCCTCCAGTTCAAGTGTTACAGACACTTCCACATCATCATCATCGGTAGCCCAATAGGTATTCTTGTCACCATCAATAAGGTTTTCCGCTTTATAATCAACATTATCCCCCCTTACATTTGTAGCCGTAACCGACTGTCCGGTCGCCAAATTTTCAGCAAAATCTTTTGCCAACTGTGTTTTTAATGCCATTAATTGCTTTACATCATTTTCATGAACCAATCCTCGGTTGTCCACAGGCAGATTCAACAAAAGAGAACCATTTCTTCCGACCGATTTGTAATAAATATCCAACAAATCTGAAAGCGATTTTACTTTATCATCTTCTTCAGGATGATAATACCAACCCGGCCGTATGGATACATCACATTCCGCCGGCACCCAATGCGTCCCGTCTTCATGTCCTGAGCGCAGTTGTTTGAACTTTGGCCAGCCTGGATATACTTCATCCCTTCTTAGCAAACTCCAATTCGTTTCATTGGCCCAGCCTTGTTCATTTCCTACCCATCTTACATCGGGACCACCATCGCCAAAAATAACGGCATTGGGTTGCAATTCCCTCACAATACTTATGGTTTTATCCCACTGATAATAGTTTTTCTTATCGATTTTCCTCGTTTCATTGGCTCCGCCGTAATAACCGGAACCACCGTTGGCTCCGTCGAACCACACTTCAGCAATTTCCCCATATTTCGTCAACAACTCCCGTAACTGATTATGGAAAACCTCCACATATTCCGATTTTCCATATTCCGGATGATTCCTATCCCAAGGTGAAATATAGACCCCGAATTTCAAGCCGTATTCTTTGCAGGCTTCAGATAATTCCTTGATCACATCACCTTCACCGTCTTTCCACTTGGAATTCTTTACCGAATGCTCTGTGTATTCCGTAGACCATAAGCAAAATCCGTCATGGTGTTTTGCCGTTATGATAATACCTTTCATTCCCGCCTCTTTGGCCACTTTTACCCATTGACGGGTATTCAATTCCTCTGGATTAAAGGTGTCGGGGGATTCAGCTCCCGTTCCCCATTCCATATTGGTAAACGTATTCATATTGAAATGGACAAAAGCATAGTATTCCAACTCATGCCATGCCAACTGTCTTTTGGATGGTGTTGGCCCCACAGGCTCCGGAGGAGAAACAATTTTTTCCGTACAGGAAATACATAAAGCAATAAAAAATACAGCGATTAGTCTAAGTAAATTCATATTTATTGAAGGGTTATTTCTATAATGGTATCTATTTCGTTTTGTTTTTCTTTTGGAATATTTATTTGTAAGCCTCCATCTTTAAATTGATAGCCTAGTGAAGTTCCATCTTCAAAAAGCGCTACACTTTTAATTTTCTGATCAAAATCGTCAACAGCTACACTTTCGTCTTCCATATCCAAAGCATGGATATATAACTTTTTCCCATTTTGGGTTGATACAATTTTATTTTCCACATATACAGGTCCTTTTCTGGTGCCATAGATCGTCTCTCCGTTTTTTTCTATCCATTTCCCAACTGCCAAGAGACGTTCTTTATGCTCTTGCTGAATTTCTCCATTGGGCATTGGTCCTATATTCAACAGGAAATTAGCATTATTCCCGGCCGCTTTGACCAAATACTGAATAAGGGTTTTTACTGATTTGTGGTTGCCATCCTGAAGGTTGAATCCCCAGGAATGATTGATCGTTTCACAGGTTTCCAACGGAAGTTGTCCTATACCTGCTCCACCAAAGCCTGTTGTATTCTTCCCGGGTAAGTCCTTTTCAAACATTTGAAAATCTTCCCCTTCAAAAGGCAATTCGTGATGGTTATTCCCTATAAGCAAAGCTGAATTTATATTGTGGATCATTTCATAAGTGCGTTCCAAATGCCATTCATTCCCTTTGATTCGGTAATCAACAGCCTTATGCCAATCTTCCTTATCGGGCGCCTGATCCCACCAGCCATCGAACCAAAACCCGGCAATGTTATAATTTTCCGCCAATTCCTTAATCTGTGCGTCTTGAAACGCCAAATAATCTTCCCAATTGCCTGACTCGGGTCTCCCCGTCTTTCTGCCTGTCCATCCCCTTGGATAATAATCGGGGTGATGCCAATCCAACTGCGAATAATAAGCAAAAAGCTTTATTCCCTGCTTTTCACATTCCTGTTCCAACATCCTAAAAATATCTTTCCCATAAGGGGTTGCCTTTACGATATTATAATCGGACACTTTGGAATCGTACATGGCAAAACCATCGTGGTGTTTTGTTGTGATCGTTATGTATTTCATCCCCGCCTGTTTGGCAAGGCTTACGATCTTTTTGGCATCAAAAGCCTGTGGATTAAAAAAATTGGGCAATAACTCATATCGGTCTACCGAGATATCCTGATTGTTCATCACCCATTCGCCATCCCCCAGAATGCTGTATACACCCCAGTGGATAAACATCCCAAATTTGGCATCCTTGAACCATTCCCGAGCTTTCAGGTTTTCCTGCCTGCTGGCAGACAAGGCTTCTGAAGGTGTGTATTTGTTTTGAGCAGTTATGATATTACACAACACCAAAAGCAATATGATTGCCGATACTCGTTTTATTTTCATCTGTTTTTATTTAATTGTTTTTATTTGTCAGATGGAACCTTTGATGTTTAATGATTATTTTAAACATGTTGGTTTCATGTTTTTTGTTTTTTCTTTTTTGCTGCCGGAAAGAGCACATTATTCAAAATAAGGCGATATCCGGGTGAGTTCGGGTGTAAAGCCAATTCTGTTTTAGGGTCCCCTACTCTATGCTGATAATCCTCCGGATCGTGTCCGCCATAAAAGGTAAAAAAGCCTTTCCCTTTGATGCCATGAATATAACGTGCCTCACCATTAACCTTATTTTCGGCCATCACCAACACCGTAGGGCGAATCAAAGTAGGGTCATAAGCCGTTGTTTGCCCCATAAATCCTTTGACTAAAGCCGTATGATTCTGACACAGCATGGTAGGAACAGGATCCCATTTTGCCGAGAATTCCATCAGTGTAAAATAATCCGTTTCCCGTTTTACACTTCGTCTTTTTGCCGTCATATCTATGGAGGAAAATTCGTAAGTAAGCGGATTCCGTTCCAATATAAAATCCTGAAAAGCAAAGGTTTTTGAAAAGTCCAACTGCGCCTGATAATTGGGAGCAGCAGGATCACCGTCGAACATAGGTTCGCAGATATCCGTTCCCTCGGCTGCCAGTGCAATATCAAAACTATCAGTAGCCGAACACATGGCAAACATAAAACCGCCACCCACCACATAATTTTTAATCTTTAAGGCTACATCCAGTTTTTCCTGTGACACCTTTTCATAACCCAAATCGGTTGCCAAGGCCTCAGCCGCCTTTTTTTCTTCAATATACCAAGGCATCGCACGATAGGCTCCATAAAACTTTCCGTATTGTCCCGTAAAATCCTCGTGGTGAAGGTGAAGCCAGTCGTATAGCAACAGTTTGTCTTCCATCACTTCCCTGTCATAAACAACATCATAGGGAATTTCGGCATAGGTAAGCACCATCGTTACCGCATCGTCCCAAGGTTGATTCCCTTTGGGAGAATAGACCGCAATTTTCGGGGCTTTTTCAAGGATAACGGATTCCTGGTTTTTTGACGGACTGCTTATTTCTTCCAGGATACTTTCCGTTTTGGAATCAGAAAGCACCTCAAAAGACACCCCTCGTATTTGGCATTCTTTTCTGATGATTTCCGTATCGGGAAATAAAAAAGCACCCCCTCTGTAGTTAAGGAGCCATTTTACTTTTTCATTCTTTTGTAGAACCCAATAGGTAATTCCGTAGGCCTTAAGGTGATCTTGCTGTGTTTCAGCATCCATCGGAATCAGGATATAGGAAGCGAAGGCTGTGTTAAAACTCAAAAAAATGAGCAATACCAACAGTCTTTTTTTCAAAAACTGAAAACCATCTAAAACATTATCATTCAAATCCATAAATAAAAATTTAGGGGGTTCACTGATAATTTCACCAAAACCCGTCACTTCGAGTATTTTTTATGAAGCTCTGCGAAATAAAAAATGTATCGAGAAGCATTCAAACAAAGGGTCTCGATACACCCTATGGAATTCCATTGCTTCGCAATATTCCACAGGGCACTCGACCTGACGTTACTTTTTAACTTCGTCATGTTTGAGTGGTTGATTGATTTGTATCAAGTTCCAATTACCTTAAATGAAATATCGTTTTCCTTCATTAATTGCTTGTTTCTCGCAAAGCAAAATAAGAAAAATTGCGCAAAGAACGCCAAGACTCCTTAAAAAGCTTTGCGTGGTCGTCCCTGCAGTCTTTGCGTAAAAAAATAAAGGAAAGATGAAGTTTATAAATCGAAACCGAGGTCTTTTCTGTAATACATTTTATCAAATGAAAGCTTTTCAAGGCTCCTATAGGAGGTTTCCAACGCTTCCCTAAAGTCATCTCCAAAGGATGTTATCGCCAGTACACGTCCGCCGGAAGTCACTACTTTACCTTCTTTTAGCTGTGTTCCTGCATGAAAGACAATAGAATCCTCTACCGCTTCAAAACCGGAAATTTCCTTTCCTTTTTCATAAGCTTCGGGATAGCCACCAGATACGGCTACCACGGTTGTTGCTGCTCGTTCATCTACTTCTAAAGTGACTTTATCCAAAGATCCATCAGCTACAGCTTCAAGCAATGTCACCATATCATTTTTAACACGAGGGATGACCACTTCGGTTTCCGGATCACCCATTCGGACGTTGTATTCAATCACATAAGGTTCGTCGTCCACTTTTATGAGTCCGATAAACACAAAACCTTTGTAGGGAATCCCATCCTTTTGAAAACCTTCAATAGTTGGTCTTACGATACGATTTTCCACTTTATCCATAAAAGTAGCATCGGCAAACGGCACCGGGGAAATGGCTCCCATACCACCGGTATTTAATCCGGTATCTCCTTCGCCTATTCGTTTATAATCTTTGGCTGTAGGGAGGGTAAGGTAGTTTTTACCATCGGTGAGCACAAAGACACTTAGTTCGATGCCGCTTAAAAACTCTTCGATCACCACCTTGGTACTGGCACTACCGAATTTAGCATCGACCAACATCTTCTTCAACTCTGCCTTGGCCTCGTTGATATCGTTGAGGATCAACACCCCTTTTCCGGCTGCCAAGCCATCTGCTTTCAAAACATAAGGCGGTTTAAGGGTTTCAAGGAATGCATAGCCTTCTTCCAAGTTTTCAGAAGTAAAACTTTGATATCCCGCCGTCGGAATTTGGTGACGCATCATAAATTCTTTGGCAAACTCCTTACTCCCTTCCAAAATAGCACCACTTTTTTGCGGTCCTATCACAGGAATGTTTTTTAGCTGATCGTCATTCAGAAAAAAGTCATGTACCCCTTCTACCAAAGGAACTTCAGGACCAACCACAACCATGTCGATGGATTTGTCCAACACCACTTCTTTAATTGCTTGAAAATCGGTTACCCCTACGGGAACATTAACTGCTATTTCTGCTGTGCCAGCATTCCCCGGAGCTACAAAAAGCTGTGTTGTTTTCGGACTTTGTGCTATTTTCCACGCTAGGGTGTGTTCTCTCCCTCCTGAACCTATGATAAGGATGTTCATTTTTCTGAATTTATATAGTGATCGTCAATGAAACGCCAAAGTTAAATGAAAAATTCATAATGATGAATGAAGCGTTGAGAATTTTGTTGGACGGAAGTTTTGACATAAGATTTCAAATCAATACATATAAAGTTCAAACAATTTGGTTTTCACCATTCCGAATCCCACATTGCTGATTCTGAGATAAAACAACCTAGATATATGTCGTCACTTGCTTGTACTAATTCAAAGGTGTTTTTAATATCAAAATCTTCCAGATGAGTGTCCCAATTTTCACTTTCGTAATCGACCGCGATAATAATTTCATCAATATAAATGAAGTCTTCTTCAAGTGTCAGTCTGAGCCTATCAATAGCATTGTCTTTTGAGCTATCAAGAACAACAGATCTCACAAAATAATAATCACTTCCATCTTGGGGAAGCGAACTTCTGGGCAAAACCCTTACTTTAGTATCGATTACCCAATATTTGGGCATACAATCGTCTTGAAGAGTTTCACTCTTCATATTTATCTACTTTAGTTTATATTTTGATCGTGCTCTCAGCCCCCCTGATAATCTCATCCCAATTTTATACACAAACTGAGGATATCCAAACTGTTCAGGGGTAATCTACTCTAAAAAAGTATCGAGATAATCCTTTCTAAAAATCAACTTCCTCAGGGCAAGCCTGTCTGCCTACAAAGGTAGGCATACAAGGTAACAAATTCCAAAAGTATAATTCGATACAGCCACTACCCTCTATTCCTATCAGAAAAATCCCGGTGTTCTTTTTTGTAGAGTTCTTCTTTTGGGAGGTTTTTGAAGTATTTATAGGTACTTTTCATCCCCTCTTCACGGGACACTTTTGGCTCCCAGCCCAGAACTTCCCTGGCTTTACTGATGTCCGGTTGACGCTGTAGTGGGTCGTCTTCCGGTAAGGGTTTATAAATTATTTTCTGATCGGTTCCCGTCAGTTTAACGATCTCTTCAGCAAAATCACGTATGGAAATTTCATTCGGATTCCCAATGTTCACCGGTAGGTGATAATCGCTCATCAGCAAGCGGTAAATCCCTTCAACCTGATCATCGACAAAACAGAAAGAACGCGTCTGGCTCCCATCACCAAAAACAGTCAGGTCTTCGCCCCTTAATGCCTGACCGATAAAGGCCGGGATTACCCGTCCGTCGTTAAGTCGCATTCTCGGACCATAAGTATTAAAGATTCTGGCAATGCGCGTGTCGAGTCCGTGAAAACGATGATAGGCCATGGTGATGGACTCCATAAAGCGTTTGGCTTCATCATACACCCCCCGGGGACCAACCGGATTCACATTTCCGTAGTATTCTTCATTTTGAGGATGTACAAGCGGATCGCCATACACTTCCGAAGTAGACGCTACCAAAATACGTGCTTTTTTATTTTTAGCGAGCCCCAGTAGATTATGGGTTCCCAAAGCCCCCACTTTTAGGGTTTGAATAGGTATTTTCAGATAATCGATTGGACTCGCAGGCGAAGCAAAATGAAGAATATAATCCAAATCCCCTGAAATATCCACATAGGTCGTCACATCGTGATGTATGAATTCAAAACGGGCATCCCCTCGTAGGTGTCCGATATTTTTAAGGTCTCCGGTAATCAGGTTGTCCATTCCAATAACATACATCCCCTCTTTCATAAACCTGTCGCACAGGTGTGAACCCAAAAAACCGGCAGCTCCGGTGATCAAAATACGTTTCTTATTCAAAATCAATCGTTTTTTACGAAGATAAAGATATTGAACTCATTTAAACTTTTCCCAATCGGCTAAAAAAATTATTCTTTTTTGGGGGCGTGCCCCAGACCATAAATGTCTGGGTCGGGCTTTCGCTACTCGCTTTCCCGACACTGCGTCGTCGGGAAGAGCTCAAACATGCCGCTCTATCCCTCACGACGGGGCGGAACGTTAAAAAGGGTGTCTAAAAAGCCTTGATTGATTAACTGGTTATTCCACCATTACAGGAATTTGCCCAAATTGCTTTTTTTTGCCGTGAAGTCCAACTAAGTCTTTTTAATACCGTAAAAAATTAAGATTTTATTTTTGAAGAATTTTCTTATATTTAATTAGGAAAAATCCTGCTTAATCTTATGGTTAAGGATATGTTCCCCCCTATCAACCCCAGAGTTAAGCCGTAGATAAGCCTATACCCGTACCAAAACAATGTTTTTTTATGTAAAAAATATCTGGTGAATCAAATCTAACACCTATACAGCGTAAAAAAATGAGCTCTTCAAGGGTTCAAAACCCTGAAGGGCTATATAATTTCCAAGCAGGAAATTTAATGCCTAGATTTAGGATTAACTATTAATTCTGAAAAGCGATTTGTCGTTTAACAGCCTGATTAGCTTTTCGCTTCCTAAAGGCGACAATACTGATAGCCAGCAAAACCCCGGAACCTGCCATAACAGCCCCCACAATACTGGCAGAGGTAAATTCATAACCATAAGCAATCGGTAAACCCGCCAGATAAGCCCCGGAGGCATTCCCCATATTGAAGGCACTTTGATTGGTAGAAGACCCAAGCATTTCAGAACCTTTGGCGCTATTGATAATTGCCATTTGAATAGGTGTAGATACCATAAAAGCAGCCATTCCAATGACAAAAGTCATTACCAATATCGCATAACCGTATGGCGCTACTACAACATTGATCAGCAATAACGATACCATCACCGTTAAACTGATAATTACCGCCCTCAGGGGTGAAAATACCTCAGCCAATTTAGCTCCTATGAAATTTCCCACTACCATACCAAGTCCGGCAACAACCATGATGTATCCAACAATATTTTCACTTAGACCCGCTACATCGGTCACCAAAGGAGCAATATAACTGTACCAGGCAAAGAAACCGCCGGTACCTATCGTTGTAAGTAGTACCAAACCTAAAAAGTCGATCCTTTTAAATACTTTCAGATCATTTTTAAATCCAGTCGAAGGAGCTTTGGCTATGACCGGCATCCAAAAATAGATACTCAACATGGTCAGTACCCCTACCACACCAACGATCAAAAAGGAAACACTCCAATGAAAATTGTGTCCCACATAAGTTCCAATCGGCACTCCTATCACATTGGCTACCGTAAGTCCGGCAAACATGGTCGCAATCGCCTTGGCCGATTTTCCTTCCCTGGCGAGTTTCCCCGCCACTACAGCTCCGATTCCGAAGAAGGCCCCGTGTGGCAATCCGGATAAAAACCGGGACACCAACAACAGCTCATAGCTGTTGGCAAAAGCAGAAAGTGTATTGAAAACCGTAAACCAAACCATGAGGTATAACAGCATTTTATGGGGCTCCCATTTACTACCAATTCCGGTTAGCAAAGGTGCGCCTACCACTACCCCCAGAGCATAGGCCGCTATAAAATGCCCCGCCTGCGGTATGGTAATATTCAAAGCCGTAGCTATATCGGGCAGGATCCCCATGATAACAAACTCTGTCATCCCGATTCCAAACCCACCTATGGCCAATGCCAACAATGCTTTTTTGTTTGTTATTCTTCCATCCATGCTTTTTATCTTTTAAAACCTAATGCAAAATTATGGGTAAACTCCCACAAGTTGCTATCCTACATTATCCGGTTTATGTAGATATATAACATGGTTCCTTACAATTGTTTTTGTGAAGTTAATGTTATATAGTGAGAGGAGTTATGCTGTTATCATGTTATGAAGTGATAAAGTAACTAGGTGGTTATGTAGATTTTTGTTTGACATAAGAATAAGATGGTTATGACTTTTCTACTTTTATCATTGCGCAAAGTCGGGATACGTTCGCGCAGCACTTATTTTTCACTCATTCACTCTTTGTGATAAGGGGAATTTGGTGCTTTGGATTTTTCAACCTCTTATTTACCGTAATGGTAACGACAAGATGCTATCAATAATTCTTCCTCCTGATACTTATAAACCAATCGGTGTTCAGATGTTATTCGTCTTGACCAATATCCTTGCAAATCACCTTTCAATGCTTCAGGTTTCCCTATTCCTTCAAAAGGCATCCGCATACAGCTTTTAATCAGTTCATTGATACGCTTTACAATCTTCTTATCGGTTTTTTGCCAATATAGATAATCATTCCAACTGATTGAAGACCAAGTCAGTTTCATTCTCCCATTAATTCATTTTGAACGCCTTTGCCACTTTCCAATTCTTTAATAGAGCTTAATAATATGTCCCTGTTTTTCCCTGTTAACAAGTAAGTAGTCTCTTTCAATGAATTATATTCGTCCAAAGATATAAGAACAAGGTCTTTACCCCCTTTTCTCTTGATAATCAAGTCGCTTACATCATCGACTACCTTATCGAGCCAATGCTTTAGATTTGAACGAAAATTTGTATAGTTTACTGTTTCCATAATACAAAGATATTAAAAAGGTACGTTTTTAAGTGCTTTTTATTTAATTCATCAAATCTTAATCTATTTACATCAGCTTTCTGGAACAATTTTTACGATACCTGTACCTTCAACACCTACATAAATATATCCATCCGGACCTTGTCTAACATTTCGGACCCTACCTTCTCCTTCAACCAGTTTATCACGTTCTACTACATTATTCCCATCCATAATCAGACGCTCCAAATAGCCAAATTTAAGGGATCCTACAAGTAAATCTCCTTTCCACTGCGGATACACATCGGAAGTCACAAAAGTCATCCCACTCGGTGCGATAGACGGTACCCAATAATGAATCGGTTGCTCCATTCCTTCTTTTTCGGTAATGTCAGTAAATGAAGTTCCGTCGTAATTGACTCCGTAGCTTATCACCGGCCAACCGTAATTAGCTCCTTTTTTAATAATATTGATCTCATCTCCTCCTTGCGGACCGTGTTCATGCACCCAAATGGCGCCTGTTTCGTAGTGTTTTAGCATTCCCTGCGGATTCCGGTGTCCATAACTGTAGATTGCGGTTTTTGCATTTTCCGTTTCCACAAAGGGATTGTCGTCTGGAACTCGTCCATCATCATAAAGTCTGTAAATTTTTCCACCATCTCTGGTAATGTCCTGCGGATTCACATCTCTTTCCCCGCGCTCTCCGATAGAAAAATACAGATATCCATCGTTGTCAAAATCGATTCTCGAACCAAAATGCTGTCCTCTTGTAGTATTGGGTGTTGCCTTGTACAAAACTTCGGTATTGGTCAACGCACCACCTTCCAATTTGGCTCTTGCAATTGCCGTATGCCCTCCTTCACCTTCTCCTTCATTTGAAGCATAGGAAAAATAAATCCATCCGTTTTCGGCATAATCGGGGTGCAGTTCTATATCCATAAACCCTCCTTGTCCGTAGTTATGAACAGTCAAGTCGTGGCTCACTTCAGTTTTATCACCATCCTTAAAATGATAGAGCGTCCCTGCTTTTTCGGTAATCAACATACTTCCATCAGGCAAAAAGGCCATTCCCCACGGAATATTGATGTCGCTTACAATTGTTTCTACAGTATATTCTAATTTTGCTTCTGTTTCCTGTTCTTCAATTGTTTCAGCGGTCTCTCCATTTTTTCCATTTTGTCCACATGAAAACATAATGAGAGTCAAGAGGATTAAAAGTGAGTGGTTTTTATTTAACATTGTCTTAGTTTTTTATAAAAGTAATACATTCATTTAAATGAAGGTGTTAATAAACGTTAACGGACTTATGTAAGAATTCATTTTATACTTTTCCAATTAGCTAAAAATAGCTACCAAACATTGTCTTTACACTCGACCCTAAAAAAAGTAAACTTTATGTTTCTTCTTTTCAAAAAGAATTATACTTTTGTGCCCGCTATTCAGAAATGGGGGTTTTATTTGGACTTTACTCAAAAAATGCAATCAATTCTCCCTGCTGAAAAAGTATTTTAAAAAGCCATTGGAATTTGGTATTTAAATATTGATTTTTTAACAGCGTAAGCTGTTTCTTCGGGGTGTAGCCCCTCGACTTCGCTCGGGATAAACTACACTACGAAATCAAAATGTCGCGGGGTGTAGCGTAGCCCGGTTATCGCGCCTGCTTTGGGAGCAGGAGGCCGCAGGTTCGAATCCTGCCACCCCGACCAAGAAAATCCAATCACGAAAGTGGTTGGATTTTTTATTTACAGAGCATAGTACTGCCAAGTACTTAAGCGATGGAAATAAAAAAGACAAGCAGGCGAGAGCCTGTGTTTGGATTTTCTTGAGCAACAACCCCAATATCAGGATCACCGTCAGGTAATCCTACAAAATACTCGAGCAACGAAAACAAAAAAGACAAGCAGGCGAGAGCCTGTGTTTGGATTTTCTTGAGCAACAACCCCAATATCAGGATCACCACAACCGCAAGGTAGTCCTGCCACTGTAGGCTTCCCTAGTAGTACGGATTTCTAAAATAAACACATTTTTAATGGAAAAATGTTTGATAAGAACTATTCCAGTCATGATTTGCCTCGCTCAGTAAATTAGTTTGGCAAGATTTGGGTCTTGCAGCACTTCGCATTGTTCTGTTCGCTTTTTTATTGATTTTTCATTTCATGATAGGTGTTGATTAAACCACCGTTTTATTGAACTTTCAGTGGCAAACAGGTTCACTATTTTCATAAAATTTATTTCCCCGTACTAAATAAATAGTCTACATTCTAACAATTATTTAAACTTTAAGAATATGGTTTTTGGATATGCACGGGTCGGTACCATGGGACAAAGTTTGGGCCTTCAGTTGGGAAGGGATTCCACAAAACCTAAACTGTAGCCGATCTAGGGGGTACTTACACTTGTTATGCTTCCATAATTGGGCAATTCTTTCCGTCACTGTCTCTTTCTTCACCGTCCCTTTAATTATTCTAAAAATCTTGCTTTAATTTCTTTGTTGTCATGTATGTATAGGACTATCTCATTTTGCCGAACCTGTTTAATAGGAAAGACATATTCCCTGATATTATAGCAGTATATTGAGATGAAAAACATTGAGTCCAATTCTTCCAACTTAACTGACTTACATAATTTAAACCTTGAAATTTTAAATGCCGGATTGATTGAAGAAACTAAAAAGTTTAAGATATTTAATTGGTTATTCCAATTTAGCTCAATTGATTTTGTGCTTATATTGTTTTTGGAATCAGGTGATATTGTTTTTTCTATTCGTAATAATTTGCTGGTTAATATAGTGTCGTTGCCATTAAAACTGGCTTTTCCGGTCAATTCTAAATTGTTATCTTTTATTATCCGATAGGTTTTATAATTATTTCCATTACTTATGACATCCCCATTTAAAGTATATTTAATTGAATCAATAGGCTTATTAAAATCATATTGAATTATTTTATCCTTAGTAAATTCAAGAACATTAATCGCTGGATAAGTAGTCGTAATACTGTCCTTTAATTCTATCCATTTTCCAATTAAACCATTTTGAGCATAGATAATGTTCAGTATTATAAAATTAATTACAATTGATAAAACTAGAAAACGTTTAACTTCGTTCATTGTAATTCTTTTAATTTATAATTTTCATTTCCGACAATATTGGGAATTTTGTCCCAATAAAAATTATTTGGCATTCCCTTGGAAAAGAAAGCTTCTCCTATTTGGCAATCTGGTTTATCATGATAGGTAATCTCCAAATTTTTTAATCTCAGCTTTTCTACCGAATAGGGAAGGAAAATAGAATTAGTAAATTTACAATTAAGGAAGTCCTCGACCAATTCAAATTCTTTATTATAATAACCTTTCATAGGTGAAACCACCAATTTTTCTACCCCTGCACCAATGAAATCCCCTAAATATTCTTCATCTCTTTTAATTGTCATTTGATTGTTCAAATAAACTAATTGAACTGAATAAACGTTGTTCAAAAAACTTTTGTAAAAATGAAGCTCAACTTTGTATTGAGGATTTGAGTCATCTAGTTCAATAATACCGCCATAGTTTGGAACCATACCCAAGGTAGCCCCTTTTACCGGAAAAGATATTTCTTTTTCAAGTTGATTATAAACTTATTAAAAATATTAATATGTAATACAGAATAAACCTACTAAATTAAAAAATGATAATTTTATGAATTTAGCGATGTCCTAAAAAAGGTAAGGCTACAGTTGTTTTGATATGAGATGCCATAATTATAGTTGAATTATTAAAATATGTATAGACTTTTTGCTTCCCGTAATTGAATAAAGGGTTGGGTTTGTTTTAAAATTTGTTATCTACCTCAGCAGCTTCAAGCATGAGATAATGCAAGTCAGTATTTGTAATGAAAGGTTTTAAGAGATGGCTTCCAGGGCCATATAGAGCCAATTCCACATAATCTGCCGAATGCTGCATACTTATCCAACCCACAGAATTATGTTGTTGCTGTATTTCAGCCAAAACCTTAAATGGAAGGTGCTTGGGGTTGTAAAGCCCATCTTCTGTCTGCAGGTCGGTATAATAGCTTAACAGTAGTTTGGATTCTTCGTCAGTAAGGACAAAATTGTTGGCATAGTGTACCCTTTCTTTTATTTGGGATATAGAAGTTTCTTTTCCAATACCTTTTAAGATCCATTCATTGGTATGTTTATATTGCTGAATGGAATCAAAATTAGCATTTGCCTCTTTTCCATAAATAACCCCTGGATTGGCATTGCCATGATCTGTTGTTATAATAACCAGTGTTTGTTCGTCTTGGTTCGCAAAATCCATGGCTACTTGTATGGCCTCGTCATGAGCCGCTTGATCATAAATAAGCCCAGCAATATCGTTACCATGTGCAGCCCAGTCCACTTTTCCTGCTTCTACTTGTAAAACAAAACCATGAGGGTGATCTCTCATGGTATGGATTGCTTTTTGGGTCATTTCAGCAAGTGTGGGGCCTTTTTGAAGTAACTCTTTATTGTTTTGTCTATCCACCGAATATGGTAGTCCATCATCTTCAAACACTCCCAAAATTGGCTTATCAATAGGGGCAGAAAACATTTCGTCTCTTGTTTTAACGATTTCATAGCCTTGGGATACAAAAGCTTGGTACATATCCTTTTTATCCTTTCTCTTTTCAGGGGAAAAATAATTGTCGCCACCGCCCATCATCACGTCAAATTTTTGTTCCAAATACCTTTCTGCTATTTTTTCTTGGGCATTTCTAGATTTGGAATTTATACAAAAACCAGCTGGAGTAGCATGGGTAATAGGAACGGTGGTAACGCAACCTGCCTTTTTACCCGCTTGTTTGAATTTTTGCCAAATAGGAAGATATTCTTCTCCATTTTTACTTACATTCAATGCCCCATTATTAATGCGCATTCCTCCTCCCCAAGATGAGCTTGCAGCAGCAGAATCTGTAACAATGGAGCTGGCGGAAGCCATATCCATTAAGGCTCTGCTAACCTTATTATCTTTGTATAATTGTAACCAGTTAGAGCATTTCCCTGTCTTTCTTGAAAGGTATAGGTCCGTCATATTCAAGGTACCAATACTCATTCCATCACTGATAATTATGATAATGTTCTTTGCTTTTTTGTTTCTATCTCCAGTTTCGTATTGAATATTGCTGGCAATACTGCTGAAAGGGTTTAGAAGGGTTGTTCCTAATGTGAGTAGTGATCCGTTTTTAAAAAATTTTCTTCTGTTCATTTTGATAGGGTTACGTTATGAATATTTTTATTTAATTAATCAATTGTCCTTTACATCCCGTTAGGATGTAATTAAAATGCTCCACATCATCAGCATTTAGCTTTAATGTTCCTGTAATAGTTACTATAGCATCTGTTTTAAAGGTTTGCTTGGAGGTAAATTGTAATTCTATGGCGGTTTCAGGGCCACCAACTCCGCAGAAAAAACAAGAAGACATAGGCCCTTTGGATAGGATATATAATTTTTCCCGAGGGTCTATGCTTAAGAAATAACCGGTAATGGATACCTGCTTTCCTTCCAAAGACTTTACAGAGGGCAAAAACTTTGGGTATAAAAAGGACTCCCCATAAGCAGGAAAAAATTTCTCCGTGAATTTTACTTGTGCCAAATCTTCCCAAGTTATCTTCTGTTGGCTAAAACATACAGACCAGGATAGAAGAATAAGAGTAATTAGAATTTTATTTTTCATTGCTCAAAATAGTTGATATGTTCATTTTTATAATTGGATATATGGCTAGTGAAACAGAGAATACTATCATTACAAACACCAATGCTCCTGTTTGTGTGAATTCCTGAAATGGTAGCGCTTGAAGTATGTTTTGCTTATAGTTAGTTTCTACAATTTTCAACATAAAATAGAGCCCTGCTTTTGATAACATAAACCCTAGTATGAAAGCGAGGAATGCGATTGCTAGTCCTTCATAAACAACCATTCGTATCAATTGAAAATTACTGGCGCCATAGGTACGCAAAAGTGCCAGATCAAAGGCGCGTTCCTTTACCATTTTATAAAGACTGATAAAAATGGTCATACAAGAAATAATAAGGATCATATAAGCAATCCAAGAAATTGTTTTAACCCCAACTCCGGTATATTGATATAATCTGTCCAATTCATATTTTGGTAATGCCGCCTGCATGTTGGTATGTTCATTGATTCTTCTGGGAAGCGTTAAAAGGGCCGAAGGATTTCTAAAAGAAATCAACAGTGAGGTTATTTCCTTTCCTTCATCAAGCTCTTCATGATGCTCCGCGTGATTTTCCTCTTTTTCATGCGCTTCATTATCATCGTGATGATGAACATCCCATACACTTTCTAAATTGGTAATAATCAGGCGATCTATTACTTTTTGGGTGGGGTTTAATATCCCCACTACTGTTAGGTGCTCGGAATGCATATGAACATTATTTTCAACCAATCCATGGGAACTTAAGAAAGTGTCTCCTATGTTAAGGTGCAGTTGTTCTGCCACGGTATGACCAAGTATGACTTCCATAGACTTTTTTACTGCACGCCCTTTTTCCAATTTGGCATTGTAAAGGGGTGCAAATTTATCGGTCGTTCCTACAATCCTATAGCCTTTATAATTATCTCCATAAGAGATAGGTACGGCAGTCTTTATCAAGGGATTTTTACTTATTTTTTTTGCATCTTCATATAAGATATTCCCTGTTGGGCTGTCCAAATGTAGCACGGAAGCCAAAACCAACTGTAACGGACTTCCTTTGGCACCAATAACCAAATCAATATCACCTAAGTTATTTTCCATTTGGTACTTAAAAGAAGCCTCCAATTGTTGGATTCCTAAAAGAAGCGCTATACTTAATGCTAAAATGAAGACACTTAAAAAAGTATACAATGGTTTGGACTTTATATTTTGTAAGCTGATCTTCCCAATAGTCATAATGTAATTGAATTTGAAAATGATGATTTGATCCTATGGTCATGGGTTATGACAATTAGATTGGCATTGGTTCGCTTGGCTTGCTTTATGAGCAGTTCAATGACAATTTTACAGTTCTCATCATCTAAATTGGAGGTAGGTTCATCAGCCAAAATAACTTGTGGGGTATGTATTACGGATAAAGCGATGTTCAACCGTTGTAATTGCCCTTCACTAAGTTCATTTACCTTGTTTTTTTTATAATCGTTCAAATCTAATTGTTCCAATAAAGCATCAATTGCAGTATTGTTAATGGATTTTCTGCTAAAAAAAAGACGTGCCTGTAAATTCTCAAAAACGTTCAACGATCTAACTGCATGACTCTTTTGAAATACAAGCCCGATATTTTGTCCCCTGAATTTATCCAATTGCGAATGAGATAGCAAATTGATGGGTACTCCATCAATTACTACCATTCCACTGACAGGTTTTAACAGGCCGGCCAAAAGATGTAGAAGGGTTGTTTTTCCTATTCCTGATTTACCTAAAATGAGTAAATTTTCCTGCTCCTTTAAAGCTATGTTTGGGAAGTTGAAAGTACGTTCCCTTTTTTTATAATGAAATGTAATATTATCTGTTTGTACCATCTTAAATCTTGTAGGATCTTATATTTTTATCTTGGTATGGGCCATTGGTCTTCTTGAGAGAATATTTGGTTTTTCCATAATTGTATTTCCTTATCTGTAAGTAGACAATCATTCAGTTGCGCTATGATTTCTTCTTTTTCTAGATGTTGCCCAATAAAGACCAATTCTATTTTTCTGTCTCCGAATAGGGGATTCCAACCAGATTCAATTTGGTCTTTGTTTTCAATAAAAGCAGTATAGCCAATTCGTTCCCCATAAGGCATAGAAGCCCACCAAACCCCTGCATTATCGGCTTTAAAGGAACCTCCAGCCGTACTCCATACCAATGCTTGGTTTGGTCTAGATGCTAGCCAAAACAATCCTTTGCTCCTAATAATGTTCTGTGGGAAACTTGTATTGAGGTACTTTAAAAAGCGATCGGGATGAAACGGTTTTTTACTCCTAAAAACAAAGGAACTTATGCCATATTCTTCGGTTTCAGGGGTATGCTCGTTTTCAAGTTCTTTTATCCAACCGGCAGAGGCTTCTGCTTTTTCGTAATCAAACAGACCTGTATTGATAACATTATTCAGTTCAACCTTTGATTCATTGGCAGGAATAATACGAGCTTCTGGATTTAGTTTGTGAATGACGGCTTGAAGCTCTTTAAACTGTTCTTTTGTTACTAAATCCATTTTGTTAATGATGATAACGTTGGCAAATTCAATTTGATCGGTGAGTAAATTAACAATGGTTCTATTGTCACCCTCCATGTCTGTAAGTGCCCTTGTGGTAAGATAATCGGAACTGGAAAAGTCTTTTAAGAAATTAAAGGCATCTACTACCGTTACCATAGTATCTATATAACTGAAACGACTTAAATCTATAGCGCCGTCTTCGCTTTCAAAGGTAAAGGTCTGGGCAACTGGAATAGGCTCGCTGATTCCCGTACTTTCTATCAATAAATAATCAAATTTGTTTTGGGCAGCTAGTTTTTCCACCTCTACCATAAGATCTTCTCGCAATGTACAGCAGATACAACCGTTGGACATTTCGACTAGTTTTTCTTCGGTTCTGGAGAGTGTGTTCTCACTTTCAATGAATTGGGCATCAATATTCACTTTGCTCATATCATTGACAATTATGGCTACTTTTAAGCCTTCTTTGTTGTGTAGTATATGGTTTAGTAATGTGGTTTTTCCAGCACCTAGAAAGCCACTTAATACTGTTACTGGGAGTTTCTTCATTTATTCAGTTTATTATTTATGAAATAAACATTATGTTTAGGGTTTTACATTGACAATATGTGTTTTATATCAAAAGCAAGAAGTAAAGTGATAGCCAACATTTTGAAGTACAAAAGTCTATGCAGGATTATTCCCATAAAAACCTTGAAAGACGAACTATCTTAGAGAATTTAAAATATCAATTGAATCCCGTGTTCATATTATGTAGAAGTACAATAATGAACACCTAACTTATTAAAATCCAATAATTAGTATAAGTTTCAACTTTTATCCTTGAGGAAATTAAATTGCTTCTTAAAGACTAATGCGAAAACAAATAATATGGAATTTTAACTTTTTCTCTACTTATTAAAATTGCAAATGAAACTATAATAAAGAAGGAGGGGGTCGAGAAAAAAGCTGGCCAGAAGCAAGGTTGCTTAAGGCAATAAAATTGTAGTTTTTGGTTATCTCTCCCTGAACAATTGGTTCAGTATTTTCAATTGTGAAATCCTGTAAATCAGGAGTAAGTGCCGGAGTTAAATTATGCGTAATGGCATGGTCACAAATAGTACAATGAATTGCATGGTCTTTGTCGTTTGTATGGGACAACACATGAAGCCCTGTCATTTTCATCGAAATGAAAAGGACAAGGAAAAGAGAAGTAATGCTATTTTTTAACCGACCATTTTTCATTAGACACAAACTTACTAAAATAAACCAAAGGTTATGTTAATAAAATCTAATGTTTGTGATTGCCTTTAGTCCGTAATAATTTCCAGTTTAGATAATGGGCTAGAGCCACTAAAGAAGCGCCTATGACTGTATTGCTAATTTCCCATAATTCTGTTAAGTTAAGTCTGCCCAATGCAATAAATAAAAATCCCAATGCAGCATATAGCAAAGGTTTTGCTTTGTGGTGAACTTTTTTGTAGCTCGGCCACAGAGAAGTTAGGACAAAGACAAGACCAAAACTTATAAATGTCCATTCAATATATGGGTTTTCCAAAAAATGCAAACTACTCAAGGAGGAAAATGAAAGCACTACAGGTATTGTCGCACAATGTACCGCACAAATTAGTGAGCTTGAAAGTGCTATGAGGTCTATGGTATTGTTTTTAATTTTCATCTGTTTGTTTTTATGTTACTCATAATTTGGTTTTGCCTTTTTTACATTTTATCAAGTAGAATGGTTGACTTTCGTTAATTTCTGTGATTTCAAAAAGTCCTGTTTCACCAAATTCTTCTTGCACTGATTCTTTGTCGTAATAAAATAGCTTTGCTCCTTCGTGAAACTCATAACGGTCTTTACTAATACGTTTTCCTTTGCCAAAATTTGGTGCTTCTTTTGTTATAGCTGTAAAAACCATATAACCGTTTTCGGTTAGTTGGTTATAACAGTTAAGGATTAGTTTTTCTCTTTCTTCTTTGGCCATTAAGTGAATTAATGCATAGCAAAAAATTCCTTCGTATTTTCTGGAGTCAAAAGGCATATCGATTACAGAACCGTGGTAAATGGTCATATCAGTTCCATAATGTTTTCTTGCCAACTCAATAGCGGTTTTGGATATTTCTATACCTGTTACATCAAATCCATTGTCCTTAAATATTTGGGCGTTTCGCCCATAACCCACACCAGGAATAAGAATATTTTTTACATTTTTTTTAATAAAAAAGTCTTTCGACAAAATAGCCGATTTAGCAGGTTTCAAGCCCCACATTTCCTGCTTTTCTTTAAAATTTGACTCCCAAAATTCTGCCATCGTATTACAAATTTTATCTTATAAGATATCACATTCAAAGCCTAACTTATTAATTGCCGACATAAAATCTTCCACCTCAATAGTATTTCCCTCAACCCTGAGTATGCTATGATCGTAAGGGTAATTGATGATTGTTCGTTCTATATCAAAGCTAATCTTCAATGTCGGAAAATTATTCTCAAGAGTTGTTATAATGTCAACTGCTTGATTTTTATTGGGAATATTTGTCATGAAAACTTCAATCATAGTTAACCTTACTTAAAATTGTTCATCGGATAATTCTTTATTAACCATGGCCCCCGCTATATTTCCGGTTGCTACTGCATAAGCTACCGATCGCATTGGACTGGAATTATCTCCACAGGCGAAAATACCATCAACGGTGGTTTGCTGTAGAAAATCTACTTTGATATGACCTTGCTCGGTCAATTCACATCCTATTTCAATTGGAATGGAAGTATGCTGCTCAAATGGAATCAACGCATAGGCTGCAAGGAAATTTTCTTTACTACCATCCTTGAAAACTATTTTTTTGAGATAACCATTTTGATGTTCTATTTCCGATATTTCCTTTTCGATTACTGCAATATTATGCTTTTCGAGTTTTTTTAATTGTGATTCTTCAAAATCCATTCTATCATTGGTCAAAATGGTCAAATCATTGGTAAGGTTATTGACCAAAGGAGCAACATGAAATGCTCTTTCTCCATTGGCTATAATTGCTGTTTTTACAGCTTTGTGTTCATAGCCGTGGCAATAGGGGCAGTGTATTACAGAAATTCCCCAGCAGTCCGAAAACCCCTTTATGCTATGCATTATGTCCTTAACCCCTGTGGCAAAAATTAATTTTTTTGCTGTAAATACCTTACCAGTTTCTGTTTTAATTTTAAAACCTGAAGGAATCTTTCGCCCCTTAATTGCAACGTCTTTTAGAAAAGAAACTGTGTTGTATTGTTCAACTTGCTGCTTGGCAATGGTAGAAATTTCTTTTGGTGTTTTACCATCTTGTGTTAAGAAGTTATGTGAATGAGGTGTTTGTCTATTACAGGGCTTTCCACTATCAATAATTAGCACATTTCGCAAAGAGCGACCTAAAGTCATGGCTGCGGAAAGCCCTGCATAACTTCCGCCAACAATAATCACTTCAAAATTTTCATTTTTTTCCATAACATTAAATTTTGTGAAACTGGTTATTGAAATAGGCAAAGTAATAGCCAAAGCAACTGCACTTTCTTGCTTGATTACTTCTCTTCTAGTCATTAATGCAATTATATCGCATTAGTTTGTTTAGCAAATATATTATTATTTTGTATTATTGCAATAGTATCGCAGTAATTTATTACGAATAAATCGCATTAATAAATGAAAAGGAGAAACACACCTACAAAAGAAGCTGTTTTAGATGTTTTGGCGAAGACAGGAAAAGCAATGAGTCAAGATGCGATTGAGCAGAAGATTGATATTGATATAAACAGGGCTACTATCTATCGTATTTTAAATCGCTTTTGCAATGACGGAGTTTTACACAGAGTTGTTGCTGAAGATGGTAAACAGTATTTTGCCTTATGTGTTAAGTGTGATGAAAATCAAAAACCATTACACCATTTTCATTTTAGGTGTATTAAATGTGAAACTATAGAATGCCTCCCGGTTGAAGTTAATTTTTCAATTCCAGATGAATACTTGGTTGAAAATGTGAATTGTGTTTTAACGGGAACATGTAAAGAATGTTCTTAATATTGGGATTCATGGATTATTTAAAAGCATAATATTAACTAAGGCTATTTCTTAATTAAAAATAATTTCAATGTCTTTATGAATACTTGCAGAATTCACAATATAAATCTTCATGGGAATATTGCATGTTCTGTTTAGGGACTTCCTTTTTAAGGATTTTAAATCCATCTTTGCTCAAAATCCAGTTTTAAATAACCGCCTCCAAAATTGCCTCTTACATAAGTGCTCTTGTCAATGATTTTTTCCAAATCATATTTTACGGAATGGAATTGTTGCTGAACTTCTTCATAACGATTTCGGTAGTGGTTCAGTTCTTCATTTTCTGTAATCAGTACCACATTGTTCAAATTCAAAGAAATCTTCTTGTGGCTCGTTCTTTTTGGGATTTTCCTGAAAGAGCACTTCCAACATATATGTAGTATAGAATTGACCCCTGTGCCAATAAAATACTGAAAGAAAACCTTTAATTGGTCTTTTTTACCTTTGAACGTTCCCTAAAATTGTCCTCTATCTCCAGGTAATCGGGTGAGGCTACCCACCCGCCATAACTGTACCGTTTCAATTCATAGAAAGAACACCGTTTCCAACCCGTAGCGGTCATGGAAACATAGTTCACATAATTGCCCACATGCTCGTTCCATTCATCGCCAAAATCTGGCAACGAAAATTGTAACTCTCGAAACTCACGGTTATGCTCATTAAAAATCTTAATCAGTTCCTCGACGGCCTCTTCCTCAGTCCAATTGTTGTGATGCATCATGACCGTTAATAGGTTAAGGTATTTTCCTTCCTCATTGTCCAAGTCCTTAAAATAGGATTCTGCATCATTGTATCGGGCTATAGCGTTACCAGCCAATAATTCCAGTTTTACAATGTCCGGGTGCGAAAGGATTTCTTCAGGCAGTTCAACCTTCATCTCCACCGGCAACAAGGCATAAAATGGGCGCATGCAGATGGATTGCGAGCGGACACGGATCACCTCTTCCGCAGTGGGCCACACACCGCCATTGCGGTATTTACTTTCCATGGCTACACCTTGCATGTAAAAATCCACCATATCGGCAAAATGTGCAACGGCCTTTTCAGACATATAGTAAAGTAGCCCCCGCCTCAGACGGTATAGTTGGCCGCCTAATATATAATCCGTCTCATGTGGCATCATCTGGCCTTTTAAAATCGCTACGACCTCTTCGGCGGCCTCTTTGACTCGGGATTCGCTACGCTGCTCGAAAATGTCGTCATGAGCCATGGTCCAGGTCATGAAACGGCTCAATACCAAGAGTCTTTCATAACTCACCGTGGGAAACCACCAACCGGCAATATACGCGGTCTTGGTACCTTTAAAGGATTTTAGTACATTCTCTTGATAGCCCAGTTCCCGATATTCAATATCGATAAGGAAATCCTCGACATGTTTTTGTGCTTTTTCCGCCAAGGGGTTTTTAAGAAAGGGATAAGGATAGATTAATCGACTGGTAATGTGATCAGGTGCTTTCATACTTCTTTTTTTAGAAATTAATATTGCTTTTTTGAAGCCTAAACCAAAGAGAAGTGTTGGTACTAGAAAAAACAATCCTGTTGGTATTAATGAAAGTATGCTTAGAGGGAGATATATGCAAATTACTCATTTTATGTAAATTAATACGTAAAAAAAATGAAAAATTTTCTTTCATAAATGATTATGTTTTAGATTGTACCATTGATTTTATCAAATTCGATCAACATTTCTTGAAAGCTTATCATATACGAATGAAATAGGATCTACCCTATATTTATAAACCCACTATTTCCCCAAATTTGACGAAGAGCCAGTTTCGTCCGTTGCTCTATGATCACTTTAACTCGTTTTTAGTGGTATACTACAACCCTGTCCCCGTTAACTTGTTTTAGGGTGATCAGGAAACCACTTTCTCAATAATTTTTATCCTGTGGTAGGTAATATTTTTTCCGATCCCCGCCAAAAAGGACCTTTCTCCATTTAGGAAATTACTTCTCCTTTTAAGACGGATTCGCAAAAGATGTCATTTCGATGAATCCTGCAGAGCAACGGAGAAATCTTAACAATAAGAACAAAAATATTATCTGTTCACAGATTTCTCTCATTTGCTCATGCCGGCACAACCAAAAGTTTGAAATAACAGTTGACTGTATTGCCAGGGCAGGCTTGGGTGTAATCATAACGGAATCATTATATTCCTATTGATCCTTTTACATGTATGCAGTCCATTCAAAATAATTTTTCAAGATCATTAAATATTTCCGATTTGGTTTTTGATATGTCCAGCGTAAAAATCCCCTGGAGATTCTTTGATCTTTCCTCCAGTTCTTTTTCAAAAGTACAGTGTAAGATCGGTGTCTCCGAATTGTATACCCTCACTATAGAAAAATTAGCGAAAATATTTATCTTGGGGAAACTCATGTTAATTCATATATTCCGCTTTATATTGTTGATATATCCATCCTGTTTTACTTATAACTTGCTCGCAATAAACTCACTTCGCCTGTTCTGCTGATGCTCTTCTTCGGAGCATTTTATCCCGTTGACACATTTGTTCAACAATTCCGATTCTCCATATCCTTTGGACGATAGCCTGCCCAAAGCTATGCCTCTATCAATCAGATATTGCATAGTTGACCTAGCCCTCCTATCTGACAAAAGCAGGTTGTAGGCATCATCCCCTCTACTGTCGGTATGTGAACGGATGTCTATCCTCAATTGAGGATATTTCTTCATCACGACCAATATCTTCTGCAGCTCTACCTCGGCATCTGGTCTGATGTTCCATTTATCAAAGTCAAAGTAAATGTCTTTTATGCCCAGCATCACGGCCAGATTGTCGCCTTCCAACAGGTCGTACTCATTGCGTTTGAGCTCAAAATTGAGTTCCTGTTCTTCTTTTCCCTCCGGGGCAAAGGTCTCATCGGTACTATACTGTTCCCTGGAAGCTCTTACGCGATACGAAACAAACCTGTCTGTCTCCACTTCATAGTTCCCTAAAGAATCGGTATGTGTTGTTATTTCTTCTGCTCCCGTTTCATGATCAAGCAGGGTAATGATACTGCCCGCCAATGGCTCTTTGGTGTCTTTGTCCCTCACCTGTCCGTAAATACGACTCCGGAGCAAGTCTCTGATATCCTTGTGCTCCGTAAATGCATAGATGTCGTCATAGCCCTTACCTTCAGGCCTGTTTGAGCTCACATATCCTTTATGGGTTTCCGTATCGATCGTAAAAGCAAAATCGTCCATTTCCGAGTTTACAGGCCTGCCGGTATTGATCAGGTTTCCGGGACCATTGTTTTTGAACTGCACATAAAACACATCATAGCCTCCCAAACCGAAATGCCCGTCTGAAGAAAAGTACAACTCATTCCTTGCTGTTACATAGGGAAAAGATTCCCTGCCTTTTGTATTGATCTTCTCTCCCAGGTTCTCTACTTTCCCCAGACTCCCATCAGCATGAATCGCTGTCATAAAGATATCGGTGGCTCCTATGGCCTCCGGACGATCCGATATAAAATACAGCTTGTCTTCAGCAGGACTCAGGGCAGGATGTGCCGTTGAGTAATGGTCTCCATTGATCGACAGGTCTTCTATATTCCCCCATCTCCCCTCTTTAAAACTAGCACGGTATATCTTTAAATGTTTCGTCTGATCCTTTTCCTTGGTCATCCCCGGGGTGGTATTGTTCCGGGTAAAGTACATCGTTTTCCCATCCCGGGTTATACAGGGAGAGGACTCATGGAAACGGGTATTTACACCCCCTTCCAGTTTTTTAATATCCCCGTATTCTCCATTATCGTTTACGGGTACTTCGTACAGATCCAAAAACGTAAGGCCGTCCCAGGCACTTTTACGTTTTAGTACCGTACCCGTATCGCGGGTAGATGCAAAAAGTAATTTCCCATTGCCAATAGCAACCCCAAAATCGATACCATCTGTATTGAAAGGCAAGGTTTCCATATCATACCTGCCCGAATTCTTTTCAATGATCTTCAGGTAATCGGAAGCAGTAAGCAATCCCTCTTTCTCAATACCAGCCTTTTCTATATAGGTGTCAAAAAACTCCCGAGCCTGTTTGTCCTTTCCTGTGGCTTTCAGGGTCTGGGCATATCGCAGGTAGTAAACACCTTCCACTGTTTCTTCCATTCCAAACAATTCGCCATACCATTTAGAGGCTTCCTGGTACCGGGCATTGAAATAATAGGTATTGCCCAGCTTCTTGAAAAGTTCTGCCGACCTGTATCCTTTTTGGGCTACTTCTTCATAGATCTCCGAGGCATTGATAAAAGCCAGCTGGTTGTATTTTTTATAAGCTTTCTGCATTTTCCGTTCCTGGGAGTAACTCCCCATTAACATAAAACTGAAAAAAAGTAATGCAATATATCTTCTGTACTTATGTCTCATTTTGTTCAAATTTTACCATTAAAAAAACCTCGGATTAACCGTTCTTCGCACACTGGTTTTCAGTTCAAACCTCAAAAAGATTTCATGTGAACCCGAATTGTAATTACCTAGGTCTGTGGTGTCATAATCATAGGCATAACCTATCATGAGCTGATCCGACACCTGAAAACCAGCCAAGGCACTTACCGCAGCATCCAAGCGGTATGCTGCCCCCAGGGTGAACTTTTCGTTGAACAGGAAATTGGCAGACAGATCCAAAGCCAAGGGTGCCCCCGTAACGCTTTTTACCAACACTGCCGGTTTGAACTTGGCGCTATCGCCCAAATCGAACACATATCCCCCAATCAGGTAGGCGTGTATTTCTTCGGTCACCTCGGAACGCTGCACATCTTCGCCATAATGCTCGGTCTTTAACAAGTTGGGAGACGAAAGCCCCACGTACCAACGATCGCTACCGTGAAAGTAAGCTCCAACCCCTATCATGGGAGAAAACCGGCTTACATTGTTTTCAAATACTGATTCTGGGGCCTCTTGGTTCAGTTTTGTATAGTCCACCTCCAAGTTGTTGACCCCACCTTTGAGGCCGAACGACAGCTTGGTATTGCGGGAGGTCTGTATGGTATAGGAAAAATCCACCGCTAGGTTGTTCTCTATGGACGGGCCTATCTCGTCCCTGACAAAGCTTAGCCCAAGCCCTACACCTTGCTTGCCCACCGGGCTGTTGACGGAAAAATTCATCGTGGTCGGTGCGCCTTCCAGTCCTACCCATTGGGCTCTGTACAGCCCATACAGCGACAGCATGCCCCGGTTGCCCGCATAGGCAGGGTTGACCGTGTGCGTGTTGTACATGTACTGGGTATATTGTGAATCCTGTTGGGCCGATACGGCCAAAGGAACTGACAACATTACCAGCACCAAAAACACTTTGCAATATGTAAGATAACGTCTTGCCATTTTATATTGTTTTATTGATCATCTGTTGTTAAGTATAAATAGCCGGCATCTTTGTAGTGTTGAGCGCCGGATGCATTTTCATAATCGAACTCCAGAATGTAGAAATATGTCCCCGTGGGCAGTTTTTTCCCCTCGTTTATGGTCATACGCCCTTCGGAATAGCCCCTGAACACGTTCCCGTTGCCGTAATTGTCCTCTTTATAAACCTCAACCCCCCAGCGGTTGAACACGGTAACCGAAATGTTCGCTACGTTTTGGAAACAGTTCGTGTCCACATCACCGCCGAGCAGCGATAGGTTAAAATAATCGTTCACCCCATTACCGTTGGCCGATACAGCATTGTATACCTCTAACTCGCAGGGTAAATCACTGTTCACTCTCGCCAGGGTAAACACGCCATAACCGGAAACCGCTGTGGTCACGGTTTGATTATCCAGATCGGCAACACCGCCCTCGTCCGTCCAAATGGCGTTATCTGCGTCCCACCTCACAATATGGATATTGTCTTCCTGAGCACCATCAGTAATCTCAAAAGGGGTGGTGGCATCCCGCCAGGATAGCGTTAACAAGACATCTGAATTCCCAAACTCCCTATCTACTGTCCAGTATTCGGCGGTATCGATAAGTTCTATTCCCTCCCCTTTTTGATCAAGTGGGTAAAGCCCGTCCGGGTTTACCAAGAAATACTTCCCCGTAAAACCATCGGTTTCGGTTTCGGGTGCCGTTATGCCCGCAAACCGGTAAAACCCTCCGTCCCCAATAGGGTATAAAAATTCGGTACTGCCCTCCTTGAGCACATAGCCATCTACATGGCTACCGTCGGATGTGCCGGTATGGAACCCCTCCTGTTCAAACACGAACAGCCCGCCATAATCCTCATTGTCCACAATACCGGTTTCAAACATACTTTCATTGGCCACGCTCATAACACTGTAAAGCTGAAATGGCACGGCTGAAGTTGCATTGTCGAACAAAGCATTGTATAGATAGCTACGTTGTGTGCCCGTAAACATTTGAGCGCCCGCAAAACCCTCAAAACGCGTCAGCCCGCCTTCCACATAATCCACCACCCCATCATTGTGGAAACTCTGGTAAACAAAAAACTCTCCATCGTTGACCAGCTCCCCGCTTGTTTCATTTATAAAATCCCCTACCGTGGAGACCTCGGTCCCGGGCAGGATCGTCATTTCCCCGGTATTGACGGTTTGGCTATACGCACCAATACAACAGGAGGATCCTATGACCATCAAAGCTGTTATACGTTTTTTTATGACTGTCTTCATTTTTTGTGATTTTTTATAAACTAAATGCTCTCTTTTATCATCATAGTCTCTTCCCTATTTTACAATGTATTGTTTATCTGACTTAACAATATGTTAGAACGGACTGTACTGTTAGGTTCAATGGTAATATCTCCACCCCCTGTGTCCCTGTAATACCGGTTTACCTGAAAGATCAACCGGTCATCGACATCCAATTTTAAGGCCCCGGAAATATTAACTATATTGGTGAACAGGCCTCCCGAGGGGAAACCACTGGCTCCCTCTAAGTCAAAACTGGAGTTGGAATTGGAAGCGTTATTTCCATTGACAAGTATTTTTACCTCGAATGCATCCCTCGCTGTTACACCAGATGTTTTACTGATAAATGCAACTGCCATCATAAAATAGGTTCCCGCCTTTTTTACAACAAGCTCACCATTGGCATTGAGCTCATAATTTAAAGGATCATTGGACTGCAATGATTCAAATTCCAGAGTCCTGACACTAGTAGCCAGATTTTCTGTAATGGGACCTTCTGTAAAATCCGCCATACAAGATGCATAGGTAGCAGGTATGTTTGATGTTTTGGTTCTAAGAGATATAAAAGGTTGCCATGCGGTGCCGTCCCACCAGTAAAACCCCCTATCGTTGTCATTGGTTTCATAAAATACCAACAGCCCTGTTTCTTTGGGGTCTCCTATGTTTAAAGAAGTTACCCTTGGCACAATAATCCCGGTATCGTTGCTCGGGTTTACCTCATCCACAGCACGGATATCCAGGGTTGTAATAGGGGTTGAGGTTAAAACTCCTGTCAACTCTGTTTGCGAGTACAAAACACTGCCAAATAAAAAGCACATTAACCAGAGTAGTAATTTTGGTTTTATATCGTATTTTGTTGTCATCATAAATTGATTTTTATTATTCCAGATAAATTAAAGTCAGGGTATAAGGGGAGCTAACTTCCACCTCATTTGTGGATGTAGCACTGGAACGTGCTGTTTCTACCGATAAAGCATCCCCTGCGGATAATGTTTCCAATGCAGAAACCGTAAAGGTGGTTGACCTCTCATTATTCAAAGTTGACGGATTTGCTCCTATAGACACAAAACTGGGAGAAAAAGTGGTCCCATTAACCAAAATTTCCAAGGTAAAACTCTCCGCTATATTTTCCTGGGGATCCGTGGGGCGCTGTTTTTTGGTCACTCCTGCTGTGAGATAGATCAAATGCAACCCGCTTTTGCCAACAATCACATCCCCATTGTTTAAAGAATAATCAGGATCGAGGTTATCCATCTCCGTGAATGAGGTTTTTACTGGGCCGGATCCCGTTCCCATGGTATTATCAAAAACAGAGCCCATTGCAATGGTCTTTGAAAAATCGAGCTTAATCGATTTGCTTTGCATGATATATTCCCAGTTGCCCGCAGGATTGTCCCAATAATAGAAACCGTCAAGCTTGGTGTCTGTTGACAGTGGTTCTTTTTCATAAAAAATAAGCATCCCGTTTTGATCTACTATCGGGTCGACCACCGGAAAATTAAACACTTTTGGTATGCTTACGCCTGTACTATTGTCCGGCGAGATCGGATCTATAGCCCTTACATCGAGCACAGCCAATGGTAAATCAGTGCCAACCCCGGTTTTTATGGTTTGCCCCGTTATGTCCAGGCTAACCAGAAACACGATAAGGCATACAACTAAATTTCTCATGTTATTATCTTTTGAGTTAATCGTGTAAAAACAAAAGTGTTATACTATTCACCCCATAGGCCTGATACGAATTGGGAGATTCATTACTTTTTAATATGGTTGCCGTTAAGACATCTCCCTGATTTAAGTCCACTATACCACTTAATGCCGAGCTCGTTGCCGAAGGCAATTCATTAGGAACCGAGGATGTAACGGTCATGTCCGGACTACTAATAGTAACCCCGTTCTTTAAAATACTATAGAGGAAGTTGGCCTGGCTTATCGGTGTAGTCCCCCCCGACCTTTTTACATTATTATTAAAAATAAGCAGGTATTTTCCCGTTCTTCCAACAGTGAAGGCATTGCCGGTCACGCTAAATCCGGTAGGATCAAAGGCTTCCAGTTCAGAAAAGTTCAATGTCCGTGAAAGGCCCGTACCCGTATAGCCAACACCTGTTGCAACATATGCATTTTCATTAAGCCCCATCTCCGTATTGGAGACAAACGGAAGCCATTCTACACCATCCCAATAATAAAACTGATCTTCCAACACCGCATTGTCTTTGAGAAAGATCAACTGTCCCGTAACTATCCCTTCTAATGGAAGATTATTTACCGTAGGTATTAACACTCCGTCTTCACCTGTCGGTGTAATTTTGTTAGATGGCTCTATATTCAAGGTTGCTTTCGGGTCTGTGGTATTGATCCCCGAATTTTGTCCGAAAACATTCAATGTGACTAAAAAAAGTCCTATTGTAGCTATCGTTAGTATCATATCCTTGATTTCACCTGTCATAATCCATTCTATTTTATCACTATTACTTTTCAATTGTCACAACTAAAAATCTAGTTTGTTTTGTATATCGTAATATTGGTTACATTACCAGACCCTGATGCTCCCGACTCATTTGCCAACAGCACACCATTTCCGGAATTACTTGCGTAAGCAATACAACGTATCTGAAAACCGGAACCCGGAACATTGATCATTGTAATATAATTGAATATTTGCCCAACACCTCCGGAACGATCCACGGCCGCCCAATGGCTTCCTCTGCCAATATACAGGCCTGTGGTATTGTCAAGTATCCCTAAAAGCAAATGATTCCCTGCTATAAATTCCGTAAATCCACCTTGTAACATTACATGATATAAACCCGGGGTATTAAATGTTAATATTCCCGTAGCATTATTATAGCTATAAAAGGGTGAAGTTGCTATCGGGGTGTCAAACAATATCGTATTTGCAAGCGCATCACTTGACAGGGTTTGATCTGTGGTCAACTGCGAATGAAAAAACGTATAATCATCCGAGTCTAACGTTTTTAACACTCCATCCGCATCGGCTACTACCCTTCGGTCTATGGTTCCGTTCCCCACATTCACGCTAATGTTGCGTACCCGTACATTTCCGTTTACATCGAGTGTTTCTGTTGGGTTTTGCGTATTAATCCCTGTTGTCTGTCCGAAAACATCCAACATCATCAGAAAAGATCCGATCGTGAAAATAACTTTTGTCATATACTAAACTGTATTTGTTTTCTTCTAAACTTCATTAATTCATCTTTTCTATTAAATTTGGATTGTTGACCCGAAGCCCTTATTCTCCGGGTCAATCCAATCCAAAAAACACTACCTACCTAATCCAATTCTTTGTTTATAATCAATGATACTGTCACTTTCTTTAGTGTTTCAATCAGCAGCTGTGACCTGTTGAATATGTAAATAAGCTTTAGTTTGGGCAGCATTTGTTTCATCAGCAACCAAATTTGAGTTCGGTGCTCCCATCATGAATTTTAATACATACATTGTTCTATCGGCAATATCTGTGGAAGTCCACATATAGGTACGTTGTTCCGGAGCGACAAAATAGACATCAGGATCTCCCCAGGCCGCTCCCGCATCAGCTCCTACCCATACTTCACCATCTCCCTGAAGTCCGACGTTCCCATACCATTGTCCTTCCACCGGCAAAGAGAAGGCATTACTTGCCGTGCCGAGATTGCCTCCCTGATAGCTGACATGCCCGTTCCACATAATGGTCTTGGCACCGTCATTACTTCGAAGCTGGAGATCTGCATTTGCCAGGATAGTGCCCGGTGGAACAAAGACTCTCACGGAAAATTTCCCATCCTGGGATGTCAATACCCTGTGGAAACCATCTACGCCATCCTCAGAGGTTGCTATAAGAGGCCCCAACGTAGCTATTTCACCTATATTAGCGACTTCTGTTTCTCCGACAGTTGCCGTACAGGATTGTGGGTTACTGGTTCCGAATTCCAGATCGAAACTGGCTCCGGAAGGAGAATCTGAGACCGGCGTCCCCTCTACATCATATACCAAAAAGCCATTGCCATACTCCAGAGTTCCGGGTTTTAACCTGACCTGTAGTCCGGTATTCCCGGTAGAGGCAATCCAATCTCCTTCTCCGTAATTCCCTCCATTGCCCCCAGTATAAGGAACCTTCATAATTCCTGTATAGGCAACTCCTGCAGTAAAAGTAGATGGATCTAATGTCGCTTGATTGCACAATAGTTCGTCTATTTCAGGGTCAACTTGTTCAGAACTGTCTAATTTCTTCCATTGTACACCATCCCAATAATAAAAACCTGAAGCTAATGTGCTTCCGATATTATACACCAATAAACTTTCAGCCTGTCCCGCCATTCCATCTAAATCTAATGTAATAGAGGTTAAATCGACTCTAGGAATAAGCATTCCCTTATCAGTCGCTACTACTTCTAGTATAGAAGAGTCATCTGGCGTTTGGGTATTAATACCTGTGTGCTGAGCAAAAAGGGCTTGCCCCCCAAAAAGAAGAAGGGTCAACAAGCATATATTTCTTATTACAATAGCCATAATTTTTTATTTTATTAACTAAATTGAAATTTTTCATTGTTTATTATGCACCTACTTTCCCTGAATCAATGGTATCGATCATAACAATACTATTGTTCTTTTGCTCCTTGATAAGGTTCCTCAACATAAGAAAACTCACCGTTAAACACCGACCGACAAAAATCGAAAGCTTCCTTGCAATTACCATTAAAAGTAAGACATACGTTTACTGTGGTCATAATTCCAAATTTCTTTTTAAATCATGTTACAACTAAACTCAAGTTGTGTATTTACTTATTGCGTTTTGTTATTTGATACAATATGTTCTCTTAATTACATCATTTTGTCTCTAAACGACACATTACTTTCTTTTAAACAACGATACTACCCATAGTAATACAATAGCGCCCCCCGCGGCTACCAACAGTTGCCCAAGCAATCCTCCAAAATTAATTTCTAAGAGTCCTGCCAACCATCCGCCGACAAATCCTCCCAGAATACCTACTATAATATTACCTAGGATGCCAAAACCGCTTCCTTTAAAGAGTAGGCCAGCCAACCAACCAGCAACGCCTCCTATTACTATAAACCAAATAAATTCCATAATTTTTAATTTTAAGATTGTTGTTATTAGATTTTAATTTTTATCCCCTAGCAAGAGCTTTTCTAAGCGTTCCAAGCGTGTTTCAAGGCCTTGTATCTTTTTATCTTTTGCTTCCAGTAGTTTCTGTTGTTCAATAGTATGTAAATAGAGTTCTTCCACTTTTTCCAGCACCTGTACCGAAAGCTCTGATGGATTGATTACATAATCACCTTTTTCGTTCTTAGCCAAAGCATCAATTTTTGTAATGCCCGGTAAGTGATGGTTTTCGTTTATAAACTGCTCTATTTCTTTTAAAGATTTAAAGGAATAATTGACATTAAGTTTTGAAGCTCCTTCAAAGTAATCTTCAAATACATAATCGGCATAGATAGATGATGTGGTTAACATCGATCCGTTAATAGCCAGTACTACATCTGGATTTGCGGTACCCAACATATCATCCGTACCAATACCTACCATCCCCATTTGGTAAATATCCTGGGTATTAGCTGTTGCCGGACTACCAATATTAGCCTGGTCGAACCAAGGCTCAGCCACCACACTTGCCGCAGGTGCAGAAAGTACATTCCCCAGAGCGTCTGTATACAGTAGGTTATCTACAGCTGTCGTTCCGCTATCGTCACGGGTGTTGGGGTACTGGGTAAAATTGATATTACCGTCTTCGTAAATAAACATTTGACCGGTATCAGAGGTCCGGAGCTCCAGCTCTGTCTCACCAGTTGTACCATCCCCTCTATAGGTAGCTCTTAAACCGGTTTGATGAAATGCACCAAACCCTCCATTGGAATGGGCAGTGAAAGACAAAGCACCAATAGTATTTCCAGCAACAAGATCTGTCGGTGTAGCTGCCGTTCCCGCAGCTCTTCTCAAATTTATAGAGGGTGTGACGTTGGAAGCGCCACTATATGTTCTAATCATAATATCATCCTTGGAATCATTGATATTGTCATTTTCAATCAACAGCGCTCTATCGGGCGCTTCGGTGCCAATACCTACATAACCAAAATGATAGATATCTTCGGTATTATCAGTAGCAGCTAAATTATCATCGGCACCAAACCAAGGCTCTAAAGCTGACACATCTGCAAACAAGGCGCCATCCGTTCCGGCAGTAATGCCGTTGTTGGCGTCTGTTGAAATTAAGGCTACATTGGCATTAGTACCGTCTTCGTTAGCATACGCTAATTCACCTGCCGCAATTCCTAAAGTCGTTACGGTTTCCTCAGCAGACACATCTACAAACAGTGCATCGTCTGTACCTGCTGTAATGTCATTATCAGCATCAGTTGAAATTAGGTTTACATTTGCATTATCAGCATCTTCATTGGCGTATGTCAACTCACCTGCAGCAATGCCCAAGGTTGTATTGGTCTCTTCAGCAGCTACATCCATAAACAAAGCGCCATCCGTTCCGGCAGTAATGCCGTTGTTGGCATCTGTTGAAATCAAGGCTACATTGGCATTAGTGCCATCTTCGTTAGCATACGCTAGCTCACCAGCTGCAATCCCTAAAGTCGTTACCGTCTCTTCAGCAGACACATCTACATACAGCGCACCATCGGTTCCCGCTGTGATATTGTTATTTGCATCTGTTGAAATTAGATTTACATTCGCATTATCAGCATCTTCATTGGCGTATGTCAACTCACCTGCCGCAATGCCCAAGGTTGTATTGGTCTCTTCAGCAGCTACATCCATAAACAAGGCACCATCGGTTCCTGCCGTAATACCGTTGTTGGCGTCTGCTGAAATTAAGGCTACATTAGCGTTTGAACCATCTTCATTTGCATAAGTTAACTCCCCTGTTGCTATTCCTAAAGTCGTTACGGTTTCCAAAATATCAGTAGTTGCACCTGTACCGTCATCGTGTGTGGCTAGGGTATTACCTGTTGTAACTACTTGAGTCACTGTTGAGGTGTTGCCTACATCGCCCACCGCTACGGTTTTTAATACGCCGGTAGCATCGGCCACTACTACATTATCGGTTGAGGCTCCTGTATTAGTGTTGATATCGCGTATACGTACATTACCATTGGACACATCCAGGCGCTCGGTTGGAACTGCTGCGGCAGTGCCTATACCAATTAGCCCGTTATCGCCATAAATCCAGTTGCCAATGTTTAATTGGTTGCTTCCCGTTAAAGACACATTTGGCTGCACACTCTGCCCTACAAAAATGTTGTTGTCCCCACTGGTCATAGTAGATCCTGCACTCTGTCCAAGAAATACGTTATCATTTCCTGTTGTTATAAAACGTCCCGCATTATGACCCAATGCTGTATTTCGTTCTCCGGTGTTTAATTCATAAAGCGCTGCTGCACCAACAGCCGTTGAATTATTAAAATTTGTCCCTGCACGCAACACATTCCTACCCACTGCCACGTTGTCATTTCCTATATGATTATCCATAGCTCTCATCCCTATGGCTGTACTTCCTATTCCGGTAGTGCCAAACCTCATTGTAAGACCCCCTATGGCTGTATTTTGACTACCATCTATATTATCGTTTAACGCAGAAAACCCTACAGCGGTATTGTACGTTGCTGTATTTGCTTGAAGTGCCCCGGTACCTATGGCAACACTAAAGTTGGAACTTACATTGCTGCTTCCTGCATTATGCCCTATGGCGATATTGTCATTGGCAGTACCATCGTGACTTTGCCCGGTATTGGTTCCTATTAAAATATTTCTGTTGCCACCGGCATCAGTTCCATTACTGCCTACTCCTGCATCTTCTGTAATATGACTTATAGTAAGAAGGCCTCCCGGATTCATAAGACGTAAGTCGGCATTGGCATCAAAGGTTACCGGCGTGTTGTCCTCATTGGTATAGGTAAAGGTTCCGTCGGTATTGTCGACCAATGTGGTTATGGTTTCTAAAATATCGGTAGTTGTACCTGTACCGTCATCGTGTGTGGCTACGGTGTTGCCTGTTGTAACCACTTGTGTTACTGTGGAGGTGTTGCCTACATCGCCTACTGCTACGGTTTTTAGTACGCCATTGGCATCGGCTACCACCACGTTATCGGTAGCGGTATCGCCTGCATACGGTGCCGTATTGATATCACGGATACGTACGCCTTCTGAACCAATATCCAACATTTCAGTTGGGCTGGCCGCGGCTTCTGTACCGGCAATTCCTATTCCTGTATGGCTATTATATAAGATAGTCATAGCATTTTCATAACTCACGGTATTTCTACCAACCCCTACCTGAAATACCGGTTCTGTTAATGCTGGTACTTCACCGGGAGGTCTAGGATCACCGCTTGTTCTTATTGCATTATACTGTCCAATAGCCATTTGTGAAGCACCCGTGGTTTCTAAATCCTTACCTATTAAATAACTATTTGCTCCATTAACTATGTTTCTTACACCAAATATATAGACATCGAAAAGCCCCATAGGGTGTTGGTTAACTGTGTTATCCATCCCTAAGATAAAAGTCCTGCTGGTATTGGCTTCATTTCTAAGCCCAGCTACCAAGCTCCAGTTGCCTTCATTCAATGCAGTTCCAATTTGATTCCCGTTTCCAAATACAGCAGAACCTGTCCCCCATAAAGTGTTTCCTTGTCCCATTACCATAGAATAGGCCCCTGCGGCTTCATTATTTAAAAGGTTCCCCACAATGTCAGTGCCTTGTCCTGCACCCATTGCTACCGAATTATCTCCAGAAGCAATGTTTCCGGTTCCAAATGCTGCAGCGTTTACCCCAGAAGCTGTATTGCCATCACCAAAGGCAACAGAATTGACTCCAACTGTTCCAGCCTGATTGGTACCACCACGTACCGCACCTTCAACATCCAATGCCGTGCCTGCATAATTATCAATCTTTTGCACAGCTACATTACCGGTTTGGTAAATGTTTTGGGTGTTTTGCGTGGCTTCAGTATCGGTGGCCTGATCAAACCAAGGTTCTGTTAGGGCTGTTGCATCTATAAAGGAGCCGCCATCGGTTCCTACTTGTACCAAGTTATCGGCATCGGCACTTACCACTTCTGCTGTACTTGTGACTGCATCTTCATCGGTATAGGTAATTACGCCTGTGGCATCGTCCTGTACCATACTTGTTAGGGTTTCTAAGTTGGCAACATCAATAATTGTTGGGTTACCGTCTTCATCTGTGTAGGTAAACGTACCGTCGCCATTGTCAACGATGGTTGTCAACGTTTCGAACATATCGATCATCGTAGCAAAATCTACTGTTGTGGCTACACCATCTTCATCGGTATAGGTTACGGTTCCATCACCGTTGTCTACTAAGGTAGTTAAGGTTTCTAAGTTAGCGATGTCGATGGTTGTGGGGTTGCCGTCTTCATCTGTGTATGTGAACGTACCATCACCATTGTCAACAATGGTTGTTAGGGTTTCAAACGTATCGATCATTGTAGCAAAGTCTACTGTAGTAGCTACACCGTCCTCATCGGTATAAGTTACGGTTCCGTCACCATTGTCTACCAAAGGGGAAATGATCCCGGCAGTAGCAGCGATCTCATCCAAAGCGTCCTGCACATTGGTGGCTGTTAAACCTGAACCCGTATTGTCATATGTGCTGGTATCGGCATTAGTATCTACCGTAATAGTCGTGCCATCAGCATTGGTAACGGTATAGGTACCGTCGCCGTTGTCCGTTACAGTGGTCGTGTTAGCGTCGAAGGTCACTACTGTGCCATCGGCCGCCGTGTGCGTGAACGTGCCGTCGCCATTATCCACCAAAGCATCACTGTTGGTCGTGATCGTATTAAGGATCTCGTTATAGATATCTCCTCCATTCTGGATGTTCTCCTTGACACTGGCAGGGATATCCACTATTGTTTTAGTTCCTTCTTCATCGGTATAGGTATAAATACCATCTGCATTGCCTATCAAGGGGGTCAATGTTTCATTGCTCTGGACAATCTCCTCAGTAGTGACAACCTGTGTATTGCCATTCTCATCAATATAGGTGAACTCATTGGTTATGGGATTAAAAACCATGACGTTGTCCGGAAGGTTCCCTCCCCCCGCATCTTCAGAATTTATAATCCGAAGCCACTTGTCTTCATACCAATAATAATAGCCAGGAGAAATATCCGCAACAGTAGCAGTGTTAAATACCAAAAGACTGTTTATATTCTCATTTACTATAGTTGTAGCGTCAGCACTACTTGTTAAAGCTACCCGTGGGATTAGGATTCCTTTATCAGAAGCAACAACATCCAACTGTGTCGAATTATCCGGCATTGGTGTTCCAATACCTACCTGAGAATACAATCCATAAACACAAAAATTAAAAATCAAGAGTAAAAGTATTCTTTTCATATGTACTTAATTTTAGAGATGCTTAATAATTTATCCATTCACAATTTGAATATTCAAAATCTATTTGTATTCCTGATCCGTCATTGATAAAGTTTCACTTACTTCATTATTCACGATATAACCAAAGGGGGTGGGGAAGTCAATACTCCATACAGATTATAAACGTAACTTTATGATCTCTGGAGCTAGGTTATTATTATTATGAAAATTTTAACCAGATTTACCTTATCAATTTGAAGAAAATACTTTAAAAAAGCCAGAAAATATAGGTTACATATATACTACATTTCGTTTTTTACAAGTTTTTTACTGCATAAACAGGATTACTAACTCCTTATCCATGAATAAAGATTTTCATCAGACGGAATACCGAGTTTTTTTCGAAGACGGTATTTCTTTATCTGTACCGTTTTAGGTTGTACAAATGTGTATTGTGCTATCTCTTTGGAAGAAAAATTAAGCCAAATCATGGCACATAAGCTCAGTTCAGTATTCACCAGCTTGGGATTTATAGTCAATAGTTTTGTACACACTTCTGGATATACTTCCTGGAAACGTGCCAAAAAGGAAGGATCATTGTCTTTTGCTAATGACACGACTTCTTTAAATGCAGCATTGAGTTTTTTCCGAAGTTCATTACTCTCCATTTCTTTTTGTCGGATCATCATATCCTTTTCAAGTATTAATCGCTTACTCTCCTTCCTTTTTTTTTCGTAGTGTATTGACACAAAGAAGAGGATCATCATACATAAAATCACCATTGCCCAGGGGACATAATTTAACAAGGGTACAACTTTTTGGTACTTCTCGTTCTGTTGTTTTGAGAATTGACTTATATTAACATCCCCTTTTTTCTCTGTTCTTTTACTCATACCTTCAATGAACCATGAATATTTTACAAGGTATTCATACATTTCTCCTTCTTGCCGCCCAGATTCATATAAAAGACCTCCGATCTGTAGGTATTCCAAAATGATTCCTTTATGATAGTACAGTTCTTCTGCTGCTTTGACCAATTCAATATTCAAGACCAAGACCTCTTCATATTTGCTACCCAGTCTGGACGATTCTATTTTATAATTTAATAGGGCATCCATTTGACTCTTTTTATACTCTTGTCCGATCCCTATAATTGGAAAGACAATACAGAGCATTTTGATATATGTATATTGTAAAAGCATTTATTTAACTCTATCTGATCAATATTCCCTAATTACCATATCAGTTTATTAAATTAGTTTCTGTCTAAATACCCTTTTCATTAAGTATATAATATTTTTGGGGGAATAATGAGAAGTAGGCTTATATACTTTAAATATTTAATTACATATGCGAATTAAGGGTTAACGGTAGATTTTAAAAAGCAAACAGTGAGCTTCTCAAAAATGTGGGGCATTAGTCCATTGGTAGGTTTGATCTTACTTGCGTTTTGCATCTGTGTTTTTCATTGATCCAATTAAAGAAGGGAATTGGTTGCCTTACTCTTTACATGGCTCTATACACATCTTTATATACCCTGCCCCCTCTGTTTGAGCATCTCTGCCTTTTCTTTGGTCTCCTTGACAAGAGGTAAACATGATAGAATTTTCTTCACGGTACATATCTTCAAAAAAACCGGGGTTACAGGAAATATCTTGTCCCTAAAGAATTACTTTGATATTTCCCTGTCCCAATTTTCTTTGATAATATTCAAATCATTTTCTGAGGCTATGCCGATGACAATACATTCAGGATAAGGTATCTCCCTTTTATATACCGGCTCAGGGCATGTATTTTTACTCCAAAATTCCATAGGTTTTTAGTGGCATAGAGAAACTTTTGTCGGTAATCTCTGCCATGCCACACTGGCTTTTCTCTTTCCGCTACAGCTTATAATGGGTATAGGATCCGATAAACTTATTTCTTGACTGTATTCTTCGGGATAAAATCCCTCGATAACAGATTGCAGCAAACGGTTGAAACTGTTACAAAAAGTTACATACAGCCTTATTTTTGGGAACCAGCCCATTGAATAGTCCTTTACAAAATCATAGATATGTTTTATTTTAAACCTTTTCTCTTTATGTATGTCAAACCGGGAAGTATGCCTCGTACAATAAAATTGCAGGGCTTGCGTTTTCATCATATACATATCATAGTATTATTACTTTGGCCTGATTGATCATCATGGAATTTAAGATGCTCTACACGATTTCTTATAATCTGTGTTTTGCGTCAATTTATATTTCTTTTTTATTGCTCTTGCATTCTTTTAAACCACTAAAAGCTTATTATTAATACAAAATTAACTTACAAACAAGCTATCATAAATTCATATTTAACGATCTACCCATTGTAAAGTTGGAGAAAATATCTTAAAAAGATCTTAAAAAGAGGGTTACAAACATACTACACTTCATGTTTATCCGGTTTTTCATCAACAATATAAAATCATAAATCCCTCATTCATAAAAGGTACCTACATCAGGTATACCCTACGAGAATCAAGCTACTCTGGGAATACTTGGAACGGCTCTACAGAGAACTCCGTTCGTAAACATGAAATAAATGTGAAAAGAAGAAAGAAAAAATGATAGAATTCACCCTTTTTTCATTAAACTAGAGGGTGAATTCTAAGTAAAAGACTCTTTGGTTTTCATTTTACAACTCCTATGCCTTGGGTTAACCCCCTCTTCTATGATCGATCACAGTTATAGGCTTCCTGCTCATCTTGGGGAATTTCAATTTCTGAATGCTTTCAAAATCGTGGAATTCGATTAAAGGCAACACCCTGATTTTAGTTCTAAAATGATCCCTTATCTTCTTCATCAACCGTTCCGAAGTGTCTGAAGCGCTTATTTTAATGCATATTTCGTCAATGCCATAAGAATTGTGGTCAATCTCTATGACATAGCTCTGTATTTCAGAAAAATCATTTAGTACATTATCCAAGACAGGAGGATATAGTGTGGTCCCCTTATATTTTATCATTTGCTTTTTTCTTCCGATAATAGGACCTAAACGCATGGTATTTCTACCACAGGAACATGGCTCGGTATAGGCTTGAACAATATCCCCGGTTTTAAAACGCAATAAAGGCATTCCTTCCACGCCTAGAGTTGTTATCGTGAGCTCCCCTGCTTCCCCTTTGGGAACCGGTCGGTTATTGTCGTCCAGTATTTCAGCAATAATCAGTTCGGGATGATGGTGGCCTCCTTGTTGCATTTCACATTCGGTAAAAGCAGTACTCATCTCGGTAGATGCGTAGGTAGAATAAAGGTTGATATCCCACTTTGATTTGATTTTTTTACCAAGCGTATTCAGGGAAAGGTCATGATCCCTAAGTGGTTCCCCGATGCAGATTACTCCTTTTATTCCACTATTGTTGATGTCTATGTTGTTTTGCTCAGCATAGGCCATCAGTTTTAATAAGAAAGAAGGAATGGCGATCAAATATGTGGGCTTGAATTTCAAAATGGAATCCCATTGCAGTTCGGGAATCCCCGGTCCTACCCTGATAATTCCCGCTTCCAACTTTCTCGCACCTAAAAAATAGGCCAATCCGGCCATAAAACGCCTGTCTATGGTCGTCATCAATTGTAAAACATCCTGTTTTCCCACACCGGCGCAGGCAAAAGACAGGGCTTCATTATAGGCCAACCTCTCCAAATCTTTGTCGGTCAATGCAAAAGTAACGGGATCTCCCAGCGTACCGGAGGTTGTTACATAATCGATGATTTCATGTTTAGGAACGCATAAAAAGTCGTCGTTGTGTTCTTGAAGGTCTTCTTTGACCGTTGGTGGTATTTGAACAAGGTCTTCCAGGGTTTGGATTTCAGCAATGTCCACGTGATGTGTTTTAAAATGTTGCTGATAAAACGGTGAATTTGCTGCCAAATATGCCAGTTGTTCCCTCAGTTTTTCTTCCTGGAACTTTTTTATCTCTACTGCCGATGCTTTTTCTATCGAGGGGATCATCTGCTTATCTTCCTTTTTGATTTTTCTATATATTTTTCTACATATTCCTTATCGGGTACCGTGGTTATTTCCAACTTCGCAGCCTCTTGAAAAGCTTCCAGGGCAGCCAAATAGTATTTTTTTTGATAATAATATGTTCCTATTATTGAATATACTTCCCAATTATACGAATTACTATTGATAAAATCCCGAATGGTTTGTGGGGATATATCTCCGTTATCGTTTATCTTTTTTTGAATATCACGCTTCATCACCCGATATTTCTCATAATCCTTATAGGCTTGCGTATAAAGAAAAGTATCTTTTTTAATGCGTAATTCTTCTTCATTGAGTACAAAATCTTTTTTCGGTTCTTCATCATCAAACACTTTATTGAGATCGAATGTAACAAAAGCCCCTAACTGATAGGGATTGGTTGACACCCAGACCAAACGTTGTTCCGGCTTGAACACAATAGCGTGGTGTGCCAAAAGCTGATTTAATGCCCTTTCGTTTCCGTAGCCTATTTTTTTATCGTTCAATCCATCTTTATTCCTAAGGATGTCAACAGCTATTTCAGGAGTGACTTCTGGATGTTCATCGAGCAATTCCGTCATACGGTCAAAACGGTATTTGGAGTGACTTTCCAGAATGCGCTCCTGATTGTTCTTATCATTTTTATAAGCATTACTTTGAAAGTGATTTGAACAGATCAAAGTGTTGGTATTCTCAACTTCATACACCCCAAAATTATCAGGTGATACTTCAATAAGAATTGCTTTTTTATCTGCAGCACTCCCCACGAATATGGATTCAGAAACAAAGACCTTTCTCTTTTTTGCAATGGCTATGGCCTCTTCAATATTCTCTGCATATTGCAATATTTCCCGTGTGACTATAGATATCGGGGTTTTGGCGACCAAGGGGATATCCGATTTTCCTGCATTGATCGTTACCGTAAGTCCTTTTTCATTCATTCCCGAAACCACACCTATCATACCTCCCCAGGTAACGGACATAAATTTATGACCTTCTGTCGGGTTGATAAAAGCAACTATTTTTTCTTTGGCAAAATCGTCACCGGCATAGAAGTCAAAATTACGCCCTATGATCAAGCTCCCATCTTCTGTTTTATTCCCCCAGGCTGCAAACGATGTGCATCCTACAAGCGCTAAGTCCTGTAACGCATGACCAATATCATGTGCTCCGTGAAGGTAAAGCACCCTTAAATACGGCGATGCGATATGGTTGAATTCCGAAGAAGCATAACGTGACAAGCCATATATTTCGGTTTTGTATTCTTCGGGGATATGCAGATACATCTTTCTATTATACCACGCGAGGAATTTCCGCAGTAAAGATTGTTTGAATTTTGAAGGTACCAACTCCTCTACTTTGGACAAAAACACTTTTTCCTGATAATGAAATAAGTCCTGCGATAGGCTTCCGGTGAGCATTCCTCTTTGCAAGGGATCACCCTCTACATACAATTCCCATAGCCCTTGACTGTTTTTTGTAATGAAGTTATCACCTGCAACAAAAGTGGAATCATTTACGGTTTTTTTCTTCGGAATATCGGCATTGTACATGCTGACATCCGGGTGGTCGTTTATCGATTTCTTGATGCCACAAGAGGTCAACAACAATACTGTCCAACCTAAAACAAAAATATATATACGATGCTTTCTATGCATCCTGATACTGTTTCTTGTACTTTTTATTTACCTTTTCAACCATTCTTTCTTCTTTGTAGTTTACCCATTTATTGCCCATTGCCCAGCGCATGAAATTGTCAAAATGCCTCGCAATAAAAACATTGTAGATCATCGTGGCAACTCCTTTCGGTTTTCTGGTAAACGCTCTTAATGTCATAGAGAAACCTCCGTCCAGATATTTTATATAATGCCAATACCCGCTTGGCATATAAAGGGCATCGCCATGTTCCATATTAACTTGTATCCCTTCAACGTGTTTTAATGTCGGGTATTTACCAAAGTCAGGATTATCCATGTCGATCTCTTCCAGACCATGAATTGCAAATGGTACTTTGTATAAATATTTAGTCTGATCGGGAGCAAATAAAGTGATGCTTTTTGTCCCGTGAAAATGGAAGTGCATCAAATCGGCCAGATCCATATCATAATGTGCCAACACTTTTGAACCCTTTCCTCCAAAGAACATCACCGGGAGTTTCTTAAAGAATTTCATTCCTACATCAGGATAGGTGAAGTCTTTGGTAAGCTCAGGCATTTTTTGAAGCACATTATAAAAAAACATCCTTAAATCTGTAGGCTGTGTTTTCAAAATCTCAATATAATCATACAGCTTCATTTTCTTTGCCGGTGTAGAGGTGTTTTTCCGTCCTTTGGTTGGCTTACTGTCATATAAAGGTACAATTTGATCCCCGGCTATCCTCTGGATATAATCCAAATTCCATTTTTTATAAGCGGGCCAATCTTTTGAAAACCCTTTAATTAAAACCGGTCGTTGCGGCTTGTAATAACTTTTTATAAAATCTTCTTTGGTAATACTATTTACACTTTCAACCGGTATAGTTTTAAACTGTCCCATATCGACTTTATTTACATGTTTTTTGTATTGATTTTATTATTTAAAATGGATTCAATCCTGATGTTCGTACGGAGCTTGTTGGTTTTCTAATATTTTGTTTACAAGATAATCTCTTCCCACAATTTCAGAACAGGTGATAACGGCGCTTATGGTAACTCCCAAAATACCATGCATATTCAAACTCTGTCCTGTAAACAACAAGTTTTTGATTTTTGTCTTTGGTGAAACAAAAGATTTCATTGGGTTCTCTACATCCTTCACATAACCGTACATAGACCCTCTGTTACTCCCGATATAATCCCGATAAGACAGCGGAGTTGATGTGTATACCGTATGAATACAATCCCGTATCTCCGGGAATTTTTTTTCTATTTCACTAATAAAAACCGCAGCTTTTTCCGCTTTAAACTCTTCGTATGTCTGTCCTCTGTCGTTTTTATTATTGACTGTGTTGTATGTGTCTTCCCATGGTTTTACCTCATCATAGTTCATATAGGTCATTGCTGTAAGGCTGTCTGCCCACTCTCCCATGCCTTTTTTTACCCCCATGGAAATCATATAGCCTTCCGGCCAACTCTCTTCAGTATAATCCTGCGTGTTCCAAATATTGTCGGCACTTTTAAAATGGTAGTAATTTTTATTTCTATACTTAAACGTTCCGGGTTTTAACACCAAATATATGCTGAAGGCTGCAATTGTGTTTTCTATATCCTTAATCCTCTTCACATAGGATTTTCTGAATTTTTCTTCCCCTATAAGTTTTAGGGTTAACTTAGGCTCTATATTCGAAATAAAGATATCACCCTTGATCTCATCGCCTTTTTTGGTTTTTACAGACGACACTTTGCCATCTTCAAATTCGAACTTTACAACTTCCTGATGTTTATAGGCTTCACCGCCGTATTCTTTTAACCTTCGGATTAATTTTTTGGAGATCTGACTTCCCCCATTAACACATCTGTAAGCGCTTTCAATATAAGAATTCACAGACAGGGCGTGGACATAAAAGGGTGTGCGATCGCTATCCCCGGCATACAAAAAGTTGGTTCCTGCCAATACGCCCCTCAATTTTTTATTCTCCGTAATGGAATCTATACACGATTTTGCTTGTGTTTGAAAAATCTCCGTACTATCGTAATAAGCTTTTCCTGCGTTTAAACCATACAAAGGGAAATTGGCGCACATCTCCTTGAGTTTACTACAATAGGTTTTTATGTTTTCTTCCTCTCCGGGAAATTGATCGGACAAGGTACGGATAAAGTTATCATATCCCTGAGCGTGTTTGTATTCCTTGTCATCACCTTCAAAAGTAATGATATCAAAACCGTCTTCATCCAATTTCTTTAGATTGAGGTCATCCATGATGCCTAAATAACTAAAATAATGATGCAGGTTTTGCCCTTTACTTAATCCGCCTATATAATGTACACCGGTATCAAAGATGGTTTTATCGCGTACAAAGGTCTGTAAATTCCCTCCATACTGATTATTTTTTTCCAAAACACAGACCTTATAGCCCTCTTTTGCCAATATAACAGCTGAGGCTAACCCTCCTAATCCACTACCGATAATAACTACATCATATTGGTTTTGCATAATCTTCTATTATTGAACTCATTTAATCTTTTTTAAATATAATAATCTCTTCTGATTGATGTGTTTTGTTAAAGCTGCCTTGGCGTTCAACAACACCGGAAATCGATCGGGCCGTACCGCATAAAACCACAGTGGAAACCTTGCTGAAAATAGCTTCGCTATAGGCTTCATCCACATCATAATCGATCAACAACACATCGGCTTTATAATTTTCTGTTTCAGCTATACTATCAACCACTTCAATTTTATGATCCCCTTGGGTCATATAACTGTTCCTTAAAATATTTTGAGATGTTTCACAGTTTAAATAGGTGATTATTTTCCTATTGATAGCATCCAAAGAGATGAGATAGTCCAGTTGGCCATGTCCCCGAGACCAGTGAACGATCACATCTTTCTCCCCTATAGTCCTTATTATTTTAAAATACGTTTCTTTATTCTTTTCAATATCATATTTCACTTCTTTATAAACATCTCTTCCCTTATAACGATATGCTTCTTTGATTAGCCTATGAAAATATGTACTTGTCTCTTTCTCGTTTCTGAAATTTCTGAATTTTTCCCTGAAATACCTTCCTATTTGTTTAGCTCTTTTTGAGTAGGTTTCTCCAAACCGGTTATCATCTGCCGCAATTCGATCTAATATTTTCAAGCTAATATTTCCATCTTTGATAACAAAACTTCCTTTGGGCAGCACTTCAGAATTTCCGTGGATAAGCACAGGAATTATATCGAGCTTAAATTTTTCAGCCAAAAAGAAAGCGCCTTTATGAAAACGCTTAATTTTATTTGAAGCAGAACGCGTTCCTTCGGGGAATGCCATCAGCGTATAGCCTTGATCTACCTTTTTTTGCAAATGGGACAATCCGTTTTCGATTCCGTCGGATACCGGATAAAACCCGGCCAATTGAACAGCTTTTCCAAACACCGGGGAATTATACACCCAATCGTTTACCAAGAAGATCATTTTCGGATACAGCATCCCAATCGCTAAAATATCCAAAAACGAAGTGTGGTTGGCTATGATGATCGACTGCTTACTAAAAGTTTCATTATTCGGGTTGATGACTTCCTTTTTTACAAACCCATTGGTGTACAAAACGGACTTCATCACCTTGGAAACTGTTTTATGGAACCAAGACATTTTCAGCTTTTTGCTGATCGGCAATATTTTTATGACCGTGATACTCAGCACCGAAAGCAGGAATCCGCCAAGACCAAAATACCCAAACGAAAAAACAGAATGGAAAAATGGCCTTAGGGGCATGGGCTCGTTTTTATTGTCACCTATAAAGTATTTAAACAATACAGGCTGAATAGTAAATGAAAGCAGCATCGCACTGAAAATCCCAATAATGCACACTACAGAAATGGAATATAAAGCGGGATGCTTTGCAAAAATCAATACCCCTACTCCTAAAACAGTTGTTATCACAGACAAAATGATAGAGGTTTTGAAGGTGGGAAGTGCTTTTCCCCCTGTTCGGTATTCAGTAAGCAAACCATTGGTGATAAAAATGCTATAATCTACGCCCAGACCAAATATAAATGTGGAAATAATAATATTGAAGATGTTGAATTCTATCCCCAGCAAGCCCATAACACCAATGGTCAACACCCATGTAAGCACAATCGGCATAACTGTGACAAAGGTGAGGGAAAAACTTCTAAAGAAAATAAACAAAATCAACAGTACAACGAGCAAAGAATACTTAATCAAACTATTAAAGTCTGTTTTTAAATTACCCAATAGTGTTTCGTTCATCTCTTTTCTGTCCACGATCAGCACTCCCGGACTTTCCGCAAAAGCATTTTTTACTTGTTCAAGATTATTGTTGTTTACTTGCACCACTGTGGATACGGTCACAAAATCACCCCCAACACTGATATAATCTTCAATTAAAAAGGTGCTTAGCTTAGAAAATTCGTCGCTTTTAACCGGATAAAAATCTTTATTCAATAAGGAATAGAACGCTGAAAAAGTATTCTCTTTAAACCCTAATTCTTCACTACTATTTATTAAATTCTCTTTAAGCGATCTCTTAGTCTGCTCATCCCAAAAGGAATTCCACAGCCCGATCTTTCGTTCTTGTTCTTTTTCAGAAGGGATCAAAGCTCCTATGGAACTGTAATCTATGATTTCGCTAGCTTCTTTTAATCCTTGAAGCTTGTTGTAGATTGAATCATTTACTTCTAAAGCCGCTTCTTCATTATCAGCATAAGCGACAAGATAAATCGATTTGGCAGAAATATTGGTGAGTTCGTTAAGTCTTTTTTCGGCTGCTTTTAGACTCTCCGGTTCATAATTCAGTGTTGATAAATCGTTATTAAACCTCACCTTGTTGTAGGTAAATAAACCGATCAATATAAGTGCTCCAACCCCCATAAATATCCATTTGTTTTTATGGAATGGATAGGCAGCAATGGCATCTATACTTGTATTTTTAACTCTTTTTTTAACCCTTTTCTTATACACCTGCGGAATAAAAAGTAATGCAAAAACGGAAGCTCCCAACACGCTCACCGCTGCAAAAATGCCGAGGTCTTGCAGTGCTTGCGACCTTAAAAACAACAAACAGAGAAATGCCAATGCGGTAGTAAGGCTACTCATCAATACCGGCCAGGTAATCTCTTTATACAATTTTTTCGGGTTGTTACCATTTCTGATATGGGTAAGGATATGCAGTGAATAATCCAACGTTACTCCCAATAAAATAGAGCCGATCCCCAATGATATTGCGGAGATCGTCCCCCGGGTCATATAAAGGAAAACAATCGCCAACAAGGCGCCAAAAACAGTAGGCGTGAATAAAATAAGCGGAATAAGCAGCTTTCTGTAAAAAAACATAAAAGCGATAAGCAGTATGGTAATCGCAATGCCTACGGTAAACTGTATATCGTTTTTTATTTGTTTGGCGTTGGCAACCGCTACCGGAGTAGCCCCAAAATATTCACCACTGACTTTGCCTTTATATTTTTTATTTAACTTTTGGTGCGTTTGGTCGAGATGGGCTATTAATTTTGCATTTTGTTCGGTTTCACTTGTTGAAAAAGCCGGGGCAATAAACAAAAGAATGTGTTTTTCATCTTTAGTGACCAAAAAACCGTCTTTTAAGACAAAGTCTTCACCAAAGCTGAGTTTTCGCAGTTTGTTTAACGCCAAAAAAGAGAGACTGAGCGGATCTTTTAAAATCATTTCCTTGGCAATGACCCCGGAGGGACTTATCAAGGTTTTGTAATTCTGTTGGGTTATTGCTGCTACGCTATCACTATCTATCTTGTTCGCTATAATATCATAATCTTCTTCATCGAGCAATATGGGTAAGTTCTCATAGGCAAAATCGGTGGTTTCAAAAATATCTTCGTTCCCAACCCTCCCCTGTATATGTTCAATATAAGCGGAAGCGTTTTTATTGATGCTGTCTATATATTCACTGGTGTACTGAGTAAGATCACTAACACTACCATTGTCTTCCCTCGATATGTTTATGATGATCTTATCGGCAAAGTTTACATGCTGTAAAACTTTTTGTGCCTGCTTGGTTTCATCATTTGCCGGAATGAGTTTGGTAATATCTTCTTCAAATTGAATTTTTGAAGCCAGCCATCCCAGTGACAGGAACAACACTGCCATTATCCCAAAAGCAAGCAGCTTTTTTGAAGCGAAAGTTTGATATATGCTGAAGAAGAATCTAACCACCGTTCAATGCGATTTTTTTCCTGTCAAAAAAAGAGAACAATACAAACCCAACTGCCCCAACACATGCTGATGCTATAACAGCCAATGAAAAACTCCCTATGATATAGGCCTTGATATGTCTTAACGCCTGAAAGCTGTAACTGAGTTCACTTGCCGAAAATGTTGATTCTTCCCCCAAGATAAAATTTCCTGTATACAAACTTGCCAATACTACAAAAGGGATGAATGGGGGTAAACTTATATTGGAAAAAGTAAAGGCAATTACTTTATTCAGTTTAAAAAAAATGGCAAGTAAAATAACGATTACAGAATGAAAGCCCCAAAATGGCGATAGTCCTATAAAAATTCCCAATGCCATGGAAAGTGCTTTTTTCTTGGGAGAATCGTAATGGTGTAAAAAGTCTTCTATAAAAAACCGCTTAACGCCCTTTTTTTTTAGTTTTCTATACAAATCCCGCGGTTTTATATAAAAAATTGTGAGGAATACAAACCAGGTATTCAGAATACTTATTCGTGTAAAATCTTTAAACGGCCTGAAATGGGAAACCCTATCCTCTTGGTCGTAATGTATTTGTATCGGTACATTTTTTACGGTTGTACCGTTCCACGCTGCTTTGACAATAACTTCGATTTCAAACTCAAATTTGGTGGTGTGAAAATGAAGGTCTTCCAGTTCTTTTAACGGATATAACCGAAATCCCGACTGGGTATCTTCGAGTTGGAAGCCTGTTTCGAACCAGTACCAAAAATTAGAGAACTTATTGCCAAAACTGCTTTTTCCCGGAATTCCGTCCTGATCCATATTCCTGGCACCTATAAGCAAGAGGTTTTTATCCTCAGTTTTTTTCAACTCTTCCATAAAAACAGGGATGTCTGATGGAAAATGCTGCCCATCTGAATCGATGGTAATGGCATATTGATAGCCTAATGCCCGGGCATGGTTAAAGCCCCAGCGCAATGCATTCCCTTTGCCTTTGTTCTTCTCAATATGAAGTATTTCAATACGCTCGGTATATTCCTTTAATATCTCTGTGGTTCCATCGGTAGAACCATCATTTACCACAATGACGTCCTTTGTGTATTCCAGTACCCCTTCAATAACGCCTCTTAAGGTTTTCTCATTATTGTAGGTAGGTATCAATACACATAACTGAAAAGCTTCATTATGTTTAGGGTCTTGTTTCAAAAAAACTTATTTAGTTAGTTTAGTAACAGCTAATTAGTTTAGCAACTCTTTCTCCTCTTTATCAAATATTTTAGATTGTATAATATATGCTTTTATATCTTCTTTTAATAAAGGAGACTCGATTTCGTTGTAATGTTCAAGAACAAAAGCTTTATCTTCTTCTATATTACCTTTATACTTCAGCATTTTCGGGGTATTTTCCTGAATTCCCAACCTTATAAACCTTGCCTCGATATTGTTTGGATTAGTTGCAATCGCTTTTTCTATATAATTTACACCTTCTATAAACAAAGTCTTCTTTTCTTTCAGTTTTTTGGCGACTTTAGCTTGCAGAGTTATGGCAGCGCCTTTATAGGCCACCAAAGTGGCATTTTCGTTTTCTACAGTTATATCCTTGACCAAACTATTGAAATAGGCAATCTTGGCATCGTCATGTCCCGCTGCTTTATACGCTTTTCTGATCGCATCCACATCGGGTTGCCCCAAAAAACTGATCATGGTCAATACTATTGATAAAAATTGCATATTCCGATTTTCTCTTCTTTTATACTATCGCATGCTCTTTCTCCACAAAAATTGCGTTCAATTTCAAGGCTACGGTATCGTTGAACTTAGTGGTGTTTTTCACTTTATAGCCATTGTCAACTTTGTTGAACTCCATCAACAGATCCAAATCGGGAGTCTTTTCAGGATTTATTATCGCCATGAATTTTATGTTACTTGACGATTCCATAAACAACTCTTTTTCCAATACTTTTTCCATCAATTCCTTTATAATCTGTATCATACAAACCCCCGGTGTTACAGGATTTCCGGGAAAATGCCCTTTAAACACCTCATGGTCTTTATTGATAGTAATTGTTGATATCACCTTCTTTTCGTCTACCTCCAAGGTATTTATTTTATAAAAATTCTTTAACAGCATTTTTGTTTGTCAGATTGATTTCAAGTTAATTTTTAATGGAATATTGTGGTGTAAAATATCGATTTCATTTACAATATTATTATTTATTTCTGAAAAAGTAAATGTAGCTTTTTCTTTTCTTTTGTTCGTCCTTACAATCTGCTGTAACTCACCTGCCTTTAAAAAATAATAATGTTTAGCTTTATAAATTTTTGTTTCAAAAACCCTTGTTTCATTCCTCAAAAAAGTATTGGTAATAGGGAGTTCTTCTTTGATCAAGGTATAAAAATCCTTCTTAAGTACATTGAGTAAAATTTTCTTGTCCAAAGCTTCCAGCACATAATTCACTTTAAACTCATCCCCCAAAAAAGAAAAATCAAAGATTTTGTTCCCCATCTCTGTGGTAAACACAATCCGGTGCTGATTTTCTCCTGTTTTTTTTAGTATCAATATCCCACCAAAAGACTTTTTAAAAGCATCAATATTAACTTTATACACATAATCTTCTGTGGTATTGGAGAAATAGGGGTTATCTATTTTGGTTATGGAATTCCCTTCCTGTAAAACCAAGTTGTTTTTCTTGGGATAGGTACCGCAGGCCGTCACTAAAACACATATACTAAGGAGTAAAAATCTCATCTGATAATTGTTCGTTGATAAGCTTATTCTTAAAAACAATTTTTGTGTAATCTTCAGAAGGTTCTATCATTTTTACCGCTTCAACATCGCCTTCAGCATTGAAAAATATATGGAAAGATTTGATATACTTTGCAAAATCTTCCTTTTTAGGGTCAAAATGCACCTCACTCTGCTCCCCATTTCTATAATAGGATATGCTGAATTCATCTTCATTGAACATATCCCCTTTTATGCTGTTTACAATCAACTTGTTCAATTGTTCGAACAGTTCACTAGAACCGATGTCCACATTACTTTTTTTGCCTTCATCATTAATATAAAGGGTTTCCTCTTTAAAAAGGATTTCATACTTAAACGGATCTGTATATTCCCATTTAACAATATCGGGTGCTTTAAAAGCAAGTTTCCCCGAGGTTTCAATATCGTTTGACAAAAAATCAAGATGTTTATACTGAATAAAGTCGCTCGTTATCGTCTTTGTCTGCGCTGCTCTTTCCTTTACTTTGGATTTCAGCATATCGATTTCATGCTGCTCCATTTTGGTTTGGGCGCTGACTGATATTCCTATCAACAAAAAAACACATAGTATTGCCCTATTCATACGCTTTTATTTTAAGTAATCCATCCACCGTAACGGATTTCATTTCCTTTTCAGAAAGAAATAACAATAACCGTTCCAATACTTCTACTGTTTTCTGACTGGCATCGTGTAATAAAACGATATCCCCTTTAGAAATCCCCTTTGTTACGCGGCGAAATACTGCATCTGCACTTTTTCCTGTGGTATCCAAAGAACGTACACTCCAGCCTATAGGTTGATACTCAGTCGTTTTTAATGCCTTTTTTATACTGGGATTGGTAACCCCATATACCGGACGATACATTTTCATATCTAGTCCTGCCGTTTCTTTCACTATGGCGTCTGTATCTTGCAGTTCTTCAATCACTTTATTTGCATTAAAAAAACCAAAGAACTTATCATGCGAAAAAGTATGGTTCCCCACCGAATGTCCTTTACTCAGTATTGTTTTAAACAATTCCGGATGACTTTTTATATGTTTCCCGACACAAAAAAAAGTAGCCTTGGCGTTGTATTTATCCAAAACATCCATCACTTTAGGTGTGAATTTAGGGTTGGGACCATCATCAAAGGTAATGGCCACCACATTTTCGTCAACCGCTGCATTTTTATTGAAAAGCTTTATGTGATAATTCCACCCCACATGAAAAGAGCCAATTATGGTAAGTGTCAACCAGCAAATCACAACCGCTCCAATAGCCCATAACATACTACCGACAAAAAAATTCACAGCCAATAAAATTAGTATTGCTGCGATAGTGATGATATTTACAGTTTTATAGTTTAGCATTGACTCAGTAATATAAAACTATGGTCTTTTCCTCTATATTGATTGTACAGCAAAACATTTTTTATCGGTGTCGTTTCCTTGACGTTTAATTTAACTGCATCTGGTATTTGTTGTTGCTTTAAAATTCTTGCTGCCAACCAAAAGCCAAAAGAAGAAGCCGTATTAAATTCCCCTGACAAATGCTTGTAATAAACTTGCTGTGTGTCATTAAAAAGGTCTTCTTTTAATTCGTCGTAATAAAAATCATGATCAACATCGCCATTATATCCCAGAACAACCACATCGATAGCATCAGGTTTTATATTGTTGTCCTTCATAAACACCTTAGCCAGTTCGCTTATTTTATCCTTACAAGTATTATAGGTCTGTATATCGATCACTTTGGCATAAGTGGAGGCCTGATCTTTATTGGACAACACAAAAAAATTAGCCCCTTCAGAAAAAACAGTACCTGAAGTTTTACTATCGATCAATTCTTCTGTAGTGACTTTTTCAGGTTTTATATGTCCGATACACTTATGAAGTTCTGTGGTATGCTCACCTATTTCATCTACCCCGCCTATTAAAACCGTTTCCATTTCGTTATTGGAAAGCGCCATTGTCGCATCCAAAAGTGCTGCTTCAAAGGAAGTACTCCCGTGGACATAAGTAAAGTTATAGCCCTTGCATTTCAAGCCCAATGCAATTTGTCCACCTACTGTATTATGGGTGGATTGTATAAATGGTGTTGGGGTAAGGTACTCTTCGTTATTGTCTATGATCGCACTTATAAAGCGTTCAGAATCCCTAACACACCCCATTCCCGTACCGGTAATTATCGCTTCTACTGAATCAACATTTGCTTCTTGAATGGCTTTTTTTGAAGCCACAATCCCCATTTTTATCCCCTTAGCCATCCTTCTGGCCGCAGCGGGCGGTATAAATTCTTTGTAATTGGGCGACAAAGCAGGAAGCACATTATCGTTATAGGAGACTATTTCAGATAAAAACGCACTATTGTCAAGTGTATTTTGAGGGGAAATGGATGCAGCACTGTTTATATAGACATTTTTCATGTTTATTGTCAAATTAAAGGTTAAAAATTGACTACTTTGCAATATGCAAAAGTGCTTTTTATCTTTTAATCCAGTTCTCGATTTGTATATCTGAAATTCGGTTAAATTCTTTTAAGTTTTCTGTTACCATAATCAAATCATTCGCAATAGCTGTTGCTCCAATTAGCATATCAAAATCGCTAATCATTTTTCCATTTTTTCTTAAACGAACTTTTTCTTTTGCATAAATATCTATGGCATTAAAAATAGGAAGGATTTTTACATGTTCGGAAAATCGATCAATTAGTTTATGATTTTTCTTTGGGTTTGAACTATTCTCTGCTCCAAAAATGAGTTCGGCAAGTGTTATCTCCGAAATTGCACAGTTTTCAAGTTTAACTTCTTGAAATTTGTCTATTAAATCGAACTTTCCCCTAAAAAAGTGAATGCAGATATTAGTGTCGAGTAGATACTTCATTCGAAACTTTCAGTATTAGTTTTATTCACCCTCGACTTTTTAATCTCTGATATAATTTCATCAGAGTTCTTATCATCCTCCCAAGCACCAAATAAGGATTTTAAGTCAAATTCTTTTTTTGACTTTGTCTCTATAGATTTTGTCAATTTATTAATTAGACTCTTTTTTGTTTTATTATCGAGGTTTTTTAAATAACCAAAATATTTGTCCAAGATTTTATTTGAAATTACTAAACTTCCCATGACTTCACCTTTATTCCTGCAATTTACTAAATTTTCCAGCAAAGTTTGTCTTTGCTCATACCTTAGAAAAGATAATACTTGTACAATTCCCACCAAAACCTAATGAATTGGACAGTACATTGTTGATTTCTTTTTCTTTTAAGTCGAGCTGTGGTCTGCAACTGAACTCCTCCATTGGAGTTTTATAATTCATACTCGGAAAAATCACATTGTTTTGTAGTGCCAATACTGAATATACGGCTTCAATAGCTCCTGCTGCTGCCAGCGTATGTCCGGTATAAGGTTTTGTCGAACTGAATTCAGGGACATTTTCCTCTCCAAAAACCCTGATTATCGCCCTTCCTTCAGATAAATCATTATTCTCTGTAGCTGTACCGTGGGCATTGATGTAATCTATTTCATCAGTACTTATGCCTGCCACATCGAAAGCCTTTTTCATGGCTAGGGTCGCTCCATCCCCATTTTCTGAGGAAGCGGTTTGATGAAAAGCATCATTGGCATTACCATATCCTTTTACATAGCCCAGCACTTCTTTTTGTTCTGCTTCTACCAATTCATCGGACTCCAAAACGAGGAAAGCAGCAGCTTCCCCGAGATTCAAGCCTTTTCTATTGGCATCAAAAGGCGTATTATGATCATCTGATAAAATCATCAAGGTATTAAACCCATTGATGGTAAATTTGGACAAGCAATCTGAACCTCCAACGATAACCCTATCGAGTTTCCCCGATTTAATAAGTCTGGCGCCCAACATAATGGCATTAGCTCCTGAAGAACAGGCCGTACTTATTCCCGTAGTCATCGCTTGTTCCAGACCTAAGTATGCTGCTATTTTTTGGGTAGAGTCACCAATGGGATGGGCTTCAATATATTTTTGCGTATCCGCATCTTCCAAGTATTGGTAATAATACTTTTCCGTGATATCCATTCCCCCAACACTACTGGCAGAAATCAAACCTGTTTTCTTGTCGTTTATCGCAGTGATTCCAGCATTACTTACCGCTTGTTTGGCTGCAATAACACCCAACAATGCCGTTCGTGTATAATTATTATCCGATGGAAGTTCTAAGAGGTCTTCCAATTCTTTGTTGGTCAGATCAACCTCCCCGACTAAAAGATCTTTATGGATCGTCTCTATCTTTTTGATCCTGGAAATTCCTGACTTTCTTTCAATGAGCGATTTATAGTTCGCTGCCACATCATTTCCGATGGCAGAAATAATTCCCATTCCGGTTATTGCCACTCCTCTTCCCATTGAAATCCCTGTCTAATTATTTTGAACGGTTTTCGGAAATGTATTTTGCCATCACCTCCACAGACTGAAAAATAGCTCTTCCCTCCTTAGGGTCGGATAGTTTAATTCCATACTCTTTATCAAGCAATACGATCAATTCCAAAGCATCGATCGAATCCAATCCTAAACCATCGCCAAAAAGAACATCGTTATCTGCGATATCATCTGCAGTCATGTCTTCGATGTTGAGTTGCTTGATTATTTTATTTTTCAGTTCCAGTTTTAAAGTGTCCATAGTATTAGTTGTTGTATAATCTATAAATTTCTTCTTCTTTATGTTGAATTTCCCCTTTTTGGGAAACCAGGTAAATATATGCTGAATAGGATTCTCCGTCAACATCAACCCATCCGCATAAAACCTCATCTGCTTTTTCTGTTTTTAGCAGGCTTTCAGCATATTGATGTAAATGAGCCGCATTAAAGCGATCAAAGATAAAAAAACTATTTTCAGAATAAAGTTTATATTTTATGCTTATTTCTCCGATGCAAATATTGGGTAGCGTATAGACAAAAACAGACGGACTGGCACCATAGCCCTCTTCGTCTTCAATAGACGCCTGATGTTTTCTATCGGTATCCAAACTCGAAGCCTTATTTGAAAACACTATCGCGATATTTTTTTCATCTTCCGGCATCACTTTTTCATGATCCAGCAAAACATCAGCAGCAATAAACGAAAGCTTGCTCAGCGCATCCATTTTATAAAACTTAGGATATCCTATTTCCAAACTTTTGTAAGCCGATTTTATAAATTTTAAAAAATCCTTTTCATCATCTTGAAACACAGGTCTGCCGTTCAATGCGATCACCCCGTTTTCAATGGTACAATATGATTTTATATAGAATTCCTTTTTATCCATGCTGTACTTTTTGAAAAATCACAGCTGTATTGCAGCCCCCAAAACCTGATGCTGTTTTTAAAAATGTATTCAGCTTTTTGCTTGTCGTCTTTTCTATTACATTGATAGGTTGTGAAACCCCAAGTTCGTCAAATCCTAATGATGCGCATAAGGTATTACTCTTTAAGGCGTGCATCCCTACAATAGTTTCTACCAAACCTGAAGCACCAAGTGTATGTCCGAAATATCCTTTTAGGCTGTTCAACGGGGTATTGTTTAACCCTAACCTGTTAAAAGCAATCGCTTCCATTTCATCATTATACGGGGTTGCTGTACCGTGTGCCGAAATATAATCGATCTTGTTTGCTGCTATTCCGCTGTCTTTCATAGCAGATTTCACACTTCTGTACAAACCCTCACCGGTTCTTGAAGGGCCGGAAATATGGTTGGCATCATTACAACTCCCCTCTCCTATTACTTCTACCGATGCCGATGTCAAATTTTCTTTTTTTGAAGTCACCAAAACACTTGCGGCTACTTCTCCGATATTGATCCCTGTTCGGTTCTTCGAATAAGGCATACATGGTCTATCACTTAATGCTTGAAAGGAGCTAAATCCGGAAAGAATAAAACGCGTTACCAAATCCCCGCCAACGATCAAGACCTCATCATACATATCAGCATCAATATATCGTTTGGCAACGGCTACCGACAAAATCCCGGAAACGCATGCATTCGAGACCACAATCGCGTCATTTTGAAAACCAAAAAAATCTTTTATGGTCTTCCCCAGAGCATGTAAATAGGAACGCTCTTTTGAAAACGTACTGTTTTTTTCAAGGACATCTATATTTCCTTTTGTAGTTGAAATAATCAATCCTGTTCTTTCAGTGATACTAAGGTTTGATTGCTGAATAACCTCTCCCAATGAGGCAATCATCATTTTTTCCAAGCGGGTATAATCATCACTTTTTTTTGAAAATCTTTCAAAAGCATCGTTTAAAACAGCAGCATCCATAAGCGATGCACAAAAAGGTTCGGGTAAAAACCTCTTGTCATCAATGCGTTTCAATCCGCTTCTTTCATTACTGATATTGGCAACAACTTCTTCTGAAGTGCACCCTAATGCTGAAACGATGTTGTTATGTGAAAGATATACACTACTCATTTAAAAGCCCCACTTTTTTCTTCCATTCAACAAAAAACTCCGGAATATTCAACGACAGCTCTCCTTCATCAGTAACAAAAACCTGTGTTGTACTTCCCGTGCAGACCAATTCTTCCTGTTCGTTATATATTTCATATCTAAAAATCAGTTTAGCAGCCGGACTGTCCACATAAATCGTTTTTACCGTTGCCGTATCCCCATAGCGAAGTGGGCGCTTGTGCTCCGAAGTCGATTTTACAATAGGGGTTGTATATCCATTTTCTTTCTGATCGAGGTAAGAGATGCCGTGTTCCCTTCCAAATGCTTCCCTTCCATCTTCAAAATACTGAATGTAATTTCCGTGCCACACAATACCCAAAGGGTCTGTTTCCACAAATCTAACTCGTACTTTAGTAATGTAACTTATCTCCATATTAGATAGCATTCTTCTTTTCATTATACACTATGGCTATTAATGATGTTGCGATAAAAAATAAAGCCAACAACAATATTTCGGGTAAAATATGGGTAATATCGGCATTTCTCAAAAATACATCATAAAAAGCGTTCAAACCCCAGTTCATCGGGGAGATGTGTGACAATATCTGCATCGATTCGGGCATCGCAAAAACAGGTACCCAAACCCCTCCCAAAGCTGCCAGAATCACAACAAAGGTAGCTCCAAATGGAGCCGATTGTTCCTGGGTTTTGGCTAGGGTCCCCAAAAGCACCCCTAAACCAATGGCAGCCAAAGCTGAAAACAAGGCCACTATAAAAAGGCGGAGGATTTTATCTGACACATCAAGTGCAGGTAAGCCCATTTCAGGAAAAAGGTAAACCCCGATAGCGAGCATCACCGCAAATTGTATCATGCACACCGCGATATAGACCGCTGTTTTCCCTCCCAAGATCGTGGCGTAGGAAACCGGACACGTCCTTAAACGCACATAGGTCCCTTGATTTTTTTCTTTTACAATATTGATCGATAGGGGTACAATGATAAAAAAGATCGCAAAGAGAGTCCAGGCAGGAACATTGTGTTGAACAGAATTGGGTATCAGTTCTTTGTTTTCAGACATCGGTGAAATCTCTTTAAAACTGATCAGACTTTCAGTGTCAAAAATAGGTTCGGAGTCCTCTGAAATTTGCTCCTGAAAAGCTTGGTAAATGGATTGCGTTTCTATTTTTGAAATCATTTTGTCAATACCGTTCTTTACCGCACTTTTGAACGAATTCTGCGTAGCCGGATCAAAATAAAGCTTCACCTCGTTTTTAGGCATTTCAGCCTTATTTTCAGAAGACAAGGTGCCGTTTGACATAAACCTTTCCAAAATGTGTTCTACATTTTCTTCTACCTTTTTATTGAGGTTGGACGATAAATTTTCCGGGATAACGATCCCCATCTGATAATCGCCTTTGTATACCAGTTCCCTGACTTCATCTTCATTATCATTCGTCGCAATCTCAAAAGAATTGGATGTTGTTAAGCCTTCGAGAATAGCTTGCGACACCGCTCCGTGATCATTGTCCACCAACACTATCGGGATTTGAACATCCCCTACCGCTTTAAAGGTACTGTCTTGTATTATAGTAATGGTGATAATCAGTATTATGGGCATGACAAAAAGGATAACCAGCCCTCCAAAATCTTTGGTAAGCAACAAGATCTCTTTGCGTATGGAAGCCAAAAACTTATACATGATCTCTCAAGTTTTTCCCGGTTAGCGTTATAAAAACATCTTCCAAGTTATGTGTACCATCATACTTGCCTATCAATTCTTTAGGAGTACCCTTGGCGATTAGCCTTCCATAATCTATGATTCCCACACGGGTACAGAAATTTTCCGCTTCGTTTAGATGATGGGAGGTATAAATAATGGTTGTTCCTTTTTGATTCAGTTCCTGAAGGTATTTTATGATTACATTTTTAGACTGAACATCGACCCCAACGGTAGGCTCGTCTAAAAATAAAACCTTTGGGTTGTGCAGAATTCCGGCTATTAAATTGATCCGCCTCTTCATCCCCCCGGAAAAAGTGGCTATTTTTTTATTTGAAAACTGCTCCAATCCTAGTTTTTGTATGGTTTCAGTGACTTTGACTTCCAATGGCCGGTTCTTTAATCCATACATACTTCCAAAATACATCAGGTTTTCAAAAGCTGTTAATGTAGGATATAAAGCATATTCCTGAGGTACAACGCCAAGCAATCGCTTCAATTCTTTTTTATTTTTCTTATAGGTAAGTCCGTCAATAGTAAAAGAACCCGATGTAGGCTCGATAAGCGCACATAAAATGGATATCAAGGTCGTTTTTCCGGCACCGTTTGGTCCGATCAATCCAAAAATCTCATTTTTATAGACACTCAAATTGAGGTCTGCCAATGAAAATTGAGCAGCTCCTTTGTATTTTTTGGCTAATTTTTGAATATGAATCATCTCCTTCATTTACACAGCTTTTCTCAATTTTTTAAAAAACCCTTTTTCCATTTTTGCCAAATTATCTAACTGATCGGCTATGGAGTCATATGATTCATGGTCCGCGTTTCTATTCTTGTAGATTCGTGAGGCCTCCAAGGCAAAATCTCTCCACAAATCTCCGATAACCGTCATTTCTTTTGATAAAGTTGTCAATTCTTTATTCTGAAGAACATCAGAAGCTTCCTGTAAAAATGCCGCATAAATATATCTGAATCCGCCGCCACCGGTTCCAATCTCTTCTTGCATACGCACGATCTGACCTAAATAATGATTAGTCACTTTTATTCCCTTCTTCTCAGGCCATTTTCTGATCAATCGTGCTACCATTTGCATCCCATTGACCCCAACAATAGGGACAGGCGCCAACATATCGCGACAGGTATTTTTTATTCCTTTTATAATTGCGCCCTCCAGTTTCAATTCTTCAGGGAAATTTATCGGATAATACAAATGTCCTTTTGGAGCAAATGCGCCCTTGGCGAATCGCACTTTTTCCAGTTGTTTTTCAGTAAGTCTTGTCACATCCTCCATCACCGGGTCACTTACCAAATACTCATTATCTTCCTTTCCGTAGACAATCAAGTTATGTGCATTAAAATGAAAACGGTAATCATCCGGGAAATACACCAAATTGTAGACCCCTACCTGAACGCCAACCGGATTGTCATTCTTTAGGTTTTCATCCAATTTTGCTTTGGCTTTGACCGGATCTTTAAACTTCTCCCGCTTTATTTTGATTCCTACGCGTTTGGCAAAACGATTAAAAATTTGCCCCGGCATTGTTCTATACGTAATTGCCGGTCCGTGGTTTATTTTTAAAAAAGGGATATAGCAGTACAACAAACCCGAGCCAATGCCAAAAACCATAGGTTCGCTTATATCAAAACCGTTATATTTCATCAGGTTTGACACCACACCATTTTCACAATGAGCAGATTGATGGTGTGTAAAATTAATCTTCATTAGGCACTCTTTTTAGGTCGTCTATACTCATTTCAAACACATCGGCATACTTTTGCAATACTTTATCAGACAACTTTTTGAAAACTTTGGGTTTAAAATGTCTTTTTACCCTCCATTTGAACATCCCAACATAGCTTGCCAAAATGTTTACCTCCATTTTATGAAGCTCCATATAATATTCTATCGGACTTGTTTTTCCGGCAATAACCCGCTGTCTGGCATTTTCTACACGCTCTTTTATGACCTGCATAGCATTCTCAAGTGCAATGGTTTTTGCTTCCCAACCTGTGCTCTTTGCAGTAATATAATTCCCATCCTTATCTACAGCATAACAGAGTTCTTTTGCATTCATCTCGCTTAAACTACTGTCATCTTGTGGCACTTCATCTTTCTTCATAAGAATTATGCTGATTTTTGGATAAACAAATTCATTTCACAAGATAATAATTCTGTTGTAAGATCATCAAAGATGTTACACTGTAATGTGCAGATGCTATATTCCTCTGTATCATATCTACTATTGAGCACAGCTTTTGAGGTGATTGTAGTCCCTACCTCCGGACATTTAAAAACACTGATCTTTTTGATTGTACTGATAAAACCTACAAGTTTAACTTCACAATCATTATCATAATAACTTTTTCCTACAATTGCAGAACATGTTTGTGCTGCATTTTCAATGAGTCCAGTTTCGGAAAAACAATCGTTGTCTATAAAAATACAATCTGTTTTTACGTGGAAAGATGTCATTACCTGCTCCTCATCCAGAAACAGTATATTATCCACCATAAGAAACGGCTTTCTATGAGGCAGGAATTTGGTGATATCTATAGAAACACGATTTTTATTCACACGTTTAAATTTTATCAATTAATTGATATGATAATTATAAAATTGAGAACGTGTGCAACCCTGTCTACCGGCAGGCAGGCGCTCGTTATACTCGCTCTCACATTAAAAATTTTAAACATTGAATTTTGTATATGTAATTTTAAAATTTATTAATGTTCGTTTCATCCGAAGCTGCAATAACCGTTTTCATTTCTCCCAAAGCGATTTCTTCATCATCAGCATCAAACACTTTTACCGATACCATGGTAACACCCATAAATTCATGCAGAATACTGGCCTTGGTTGTTATAGTTTCCCCTATCCTTGGCAATTTGGCTATTTTCACCTTTTTGATCGATCCAATATATCCCACCGGAGGCTCCTCACCTTTTAAAAAGTATTTATAGCCTGTATGCAAGGCTATGGTTTGAGCCATGTTCTCTACAATCCCGGGTTCTGAAAAGATACCTTCCTTTAAAAAAATATTACCCTCTTTAGGTGTAAACGACGATTCAATACCGGTATCGGAATAGACAACAAGGGTATCGATCATCACAAAGGGATGTTTTTGAGGTATTAAATGTTCTATATTATCTGTTGCCTGTATCATTAGCATACGGTTAGGTGTACATAAGCATAAGAAAACCTTCCACTCTCGGGAATAGAGAGTACTATCGTTTCCCCTGTTTTTAATTTTCCTGAATTCATAAGCTCTTCCAACATCAAATAAATTGATGCAGAGCCTACATTCCCAACCCTATCAAGATTGGTAAACCACGCTTCATCGGGTATATTAAGTCCGCTTTCCTTAAAAAGGGCTTTCAGCTTATCTGCAAAATAAAAAGACGATATGTGTGGTAGGAAGTAATTGATCTTTGTTTCGTCCAGCTGATGTTTTTCAAAAGCTTGTTTTATACTATCAACTCCCTTCTCCAAAATGTATTCATCGAGAATCTTAACATCTTGCTTTACTGAGAATAACGATTGTTTCGACCATTCTTCAGAAGGATATTCACTCCAGGATTTTATAGAGCCGTCTTCTTGTTTTTCGCCTCCGGCATACATACATGTTTCCACTTCATGGGCATAGGAATAGGCTTCCATCCAATCTATTCTCAAAGAAAGTCCCTTTTCACTTTTTTTATTTTCAAGTAGCATCGCCCCGGCCCCATCGGATAACATCCAACGCAAAAAGTCTTTTTTAAAAGCTATTATGGGCTGTTCCTTCAGTTTTTTCAGGTTTTCTGTTTCGCCATCAAATTTATCGGCCAACATCCATGTAGAAACCCTTTCTGAACCTGTACAAACAGCATTGTTTGAATTACCGGATTTAATGGATAGATAGCCAAATTTTAGAGAGGAAGCCCCGGCACAACATACTCCCGAAGCTGAATTTAACTCTAAATTTTTATTGCCCAGCAATCCATGAACCATAGAAGCATGGGAAGGGGCAAGTTGGTCCGGGCTCGATGTCCCGCAAGAAAGCACTTCCACATCCTGACTGGTAAAAGAGTCATCAAAAAGGTTCTCCACGGCTTCTTTTGTCAATTCAGCATTAGAATGTGTTGCATTTCCTTCTTTATCCAGGGCATAATAACGCTTTTTAATGCCGTTGTTACGCAAAACAATGCGACGTGCTTTAGAGGATGTCCCGTTAATTTGTCCGAGCACATCTTCCATTTCATCATTAGACACAGCCTCGTTAGGCAAAAACTTAGCGACTTTAGTTATATACACTACAGGTTGGTTGTTACCCATATTTAGTTTAGTTGATATATTCTTTGTTTTGATTTTTTAATGGCACCATAAAATGGCACGTATCCTAGCAAAAATAGAATAAAAACTATTGGCATGATAACCCAAATTGCTATTAATAGATAAAATTTGAACATTTTTAGCCAAAAATTCCGTTTTCTACCCCCCGGCTCCCCTTTAGACTGAATGAAATTGGCCCATTTTCCAAACAAGATATTGGCCCTTTTATCGGCAAAGACCAAAAAGGAGCTTATGGAAGCTGATTTCTGTTCTAAAAGTGCCTCGTTTAAGCTTTGCAAATTATCGTTTTGCAAATGATTTGCTACGGTTTTACCAAATTTTGAAGCCCCTTTTATATCTTCAGCAGACACCCCGGGTTTTGGAAATATTTTTAAATACCGTTCTTTTTTTCCGGAAAACATCCACTGTACAATAGTGATGACACTAATATGATTAATGTGTCTGTCTACCAAGGCTATATTGCCAACCAGTTGTGCATTACAAGCCTGAAGCAACTTTTTTACCTTCTGATGGGTCATTGCCCACATATTCCTACATCCAATAACCGTAACAACAGGCGTATTTGAAAAAAGCTGTTTTACTTCAGGTAGGTTTAAAAAAGAATTTGTTGGAATCGACGGACTTAAATACCACACTTGATAACCCAAAACAATTAGGTCGTATTTCTGATCGAGTATCGACTGCGGAATGGGTTTTATTTTGGCAGGAACTTGCAGAAATGACTCAGGAAAAACATTAAAAAAGGCTTTTTTAGACCACGGAAAAGGATAGGGTTCTTCCATCTTGATCTCGAGTGATGTCACTTTGATATCGTTGGAAACATCCATAGTGCTCAAAACCGATTTCATTATTTCCGATAACTGACCGGACTGCGAGTAGTGTACTGCAAGTATATTTTTCAATAGTTTAGGTTTAGTCAATGGGATATTGGTCCCAAAAATAATACAATCGGTAACAAGAAATGAGGAATCATAGCTTGATTGATTGTTTTATTACTGTAATATTATCACTTTACTTCCCAAAAATCAAAATAATTAAACCATTGATAGGGATATTTTTTCAACATTCCTTCAACACTTCCAACATATTTGCCCAGTAAATCCTCGGCATCCCTATGTACAACAGAGGTGATTCTGGTATACAAATGATAATGCTTTGCCGTTTCTTTCATCACATAAACAAAGGCCACAGGCGTTTTTAAGCGTGATGCCAAAAGAAAAGGCCCTGCGGGAAATTTTGCCGGAGCTCCTAAAAAATCAGTCTCCAAATATTTTGAACCTTCAAAATAGCGATCTCCGGTAAAACATACCAGTTCGTTATTAGACAAAGCATTGTTTATCTCATAAATATGCGAAAGGTCTTCATTGATGAGAATGAATTTAATTTCAGATTTAGAGGTGACAGATTCGAGATATTCCTTTATCGCGCGGTGTTCACTATCAGTAGTTACAAGATTGATTTGCGAATTTTCATCAACTTCATTAAAAAAGAACTCCGCAATTTCAAAGTTCCCAACATGGGCGCTTATTAAAATACCGCCTTTTCCGTCCTGAAGAAGCTGTTTTAACTTATTGATACCATCAAACTCATAGGTAAATTTATTCCGTAGCCCGGCTGAGATCGCTGTTTTATCTATAAGTGTTTGTCCAAAGACAAAATAACTCTTATAAATAGCGATTACAGATTTAAAAACTGAATATTTCAGTCTTCTTCGGAAATAATAATATATGGCTTTATTGCTTTTAAAGGAAAATAGAAGGTAGTATAAAGCAACAAAATAGAGTATAAAATAAGCAGCTCGAACGCTTACATTTTTAATAAAGAAAATGAAAATTTTATACCCTAAAACAGTTCCTTTAGATTTTCCCGACCATTTAGTCATTGATTTTACTGTCTAGTAAATCGTAAAAATTTTGCAAGGTTTCAACCCCTTGAAAATCCTCTGCAACAAGTTTTATAGAAAAACACGATTCGATAGCTACAACCAAGTCAACATAATCCAAGCTATCTAATTCCAAAGCGTCTTTTAATACAGCATCAGGAACCAAACTTTCCTGTTCCACTTCAAATTCATCAACAAAAATAAGGTCAGCTTTTTCTTTAATTTCTTCAATAGTCATTTTAACTTTCATCTGTTTCATATTTCTTCACGATTAAGGCTGAGTTTGTGCCTCCAAACCCAAAGGAATTGGACAAAAATACATCTATTTTTTTATTTAGGGTTTCCTTAACAATATTTAATTTCTTCGCATTTTCGTCAGCTTGTTCAAAATTTATATTGGGAGCCACAAAAGAATTTTGCATCATCAACATCGAGTAAACAACCTCGCTGGCCCCGGCCATCCAGCACTCATGACCAGTCATTCCTTTGGTAGAACTCACCAAAGGATTGCTCGTTCCAAAAACCTGATCGATAGCTTTTGCTTCATTAGCATCTCCCACAGGTGTTGATGTAGCGTGTGCATTAATATAATCAATATCTGATGGAGTTAGTTTTGCTTGATCGATTGCCCGTTTCATGGCAGTGGCAGGCCCATCGGCATTGGGTGTGGAAATATGCCCTCCATTTGATGAAAATCCGTATCCTACAAGCTCGCCCAAAATAGGAGCCCCTCTTTTCACGGCACTTTCATAACTTTCGATGATCAGACTCGCCGCGCCTCCGCTTGGCACTAATCCATCCCTACCCGCATCAAACGGTCTTGAGGCTTTTTCAGGATCGGGGTTTGTGGAAAACACCCCTAAACCATCAAAACTCCCCATTGCAAATTTATTGATTTCCTGTGCGCCTCCACAGATGATAAAATCCTGCATTCCGCTTTTGATAAATTGGTAGGCCATACCAATGGCATGGGAGCCACTCGCACAAGCTGCACTGACGGTAAAATTGATCCCGGTCAATTTAAAAATTGTGGAAAGGTTCATCGTCACGGTAGAATTCATGCCTTTAAAAATAGCACCTGAACCTACTAAAGCAGTATCTTTCTTTTCTCTGATAACATCTACAGATTCTATGATGGATCTGGCCGTACTATCGTTTCCGTATATAATTCCGGCTTCATTATTGTCTAAGAAATCCTGATCGACTTTGGCATTTTCCAAGGCTTCGATGGTGGCCATATAAGCATAAGATCCTTCTTCCCCTATGCTTATCCTCTGCCTTCTTGAAAGATGTTTTTTTAGATCCGGTGCTTCCACCATTCCCGTTAGGCAGGACCTATAGCCAAAAGCCTTTCTGCTTTCGTCATAAACAATTCCGGATTTCCCGTTGTATAACGATGTCTTTACTTCTTGTAGATTTTTACCGATACAAGAATAAATTCCCATTCCCGTAATTACCACTCTTCTCATTACTATAGCATTAAGTTACACCCAGTTCAGGTATTTCATTTATGAATAAATACCCCCGTTTATATTGATAACTTCGCCTGTAATATAAGATGATTTTTTTGAAGCTAAAAAAGAAACCAAGTGAGCTACCTCTTCCGGTTCACCAAATCTATTGGCAGGAACCAGTTTTTTCAGTTCTTTTTCGTCCAAATCACTTGTCATATCAGTATTGATAAATCCTGGGGCAACAGCATTAACGGTTATATTTCTTTTGGCTACTTCTTGTGACAATGCCTTTGTTGCAGCCACTATAGCTCCTTTGGCAGCAGAATAGTTGGTTTGTCCCGCGGTTCCTTTTAAACCTGATACAGATACCATATTTATGATCCTGCCATATCTGTGCACCAAGAGTTTTTGAATAAGATGATTGGTGACATTAAAAAAGCCGTCCAGACTGGTGTTGATTACATTTTTCCAATCTTCTCGCTGCATCCACATAAACAAACCGTCTTTGGTGATGCCGGCATTATTGACAATAACTTCAATTATGGCATCTTTATTTTTATCTTCCCATTTGCTTAATGTCTCTTTTACACGCTCATAATCGGCTACATTGAATTGGAGTATTTCTCCACTACCCCCTACATCCCAAACAGACTGAAGCGTTTCATTTGCTGCATCTTCATTACTATTGTAGTTGATAAGAATGCGATAATCGGAATCTTTCGCTAACTGAATACAAATAGCACGTCCTATACCTCTGGATCCTCCTGTGACAAGTGCGTATTTTTTTAATTCCTTTTTAGCTTCACTCATAAGTATTTAAGTAGTTTTTAGTTTATTATTCGGCAAACAATTCAGCATTTTGAAACCATTTTCCGCCAAGAGGTTGACCGTTCTTATCGAGAAAACCCCACTGTTTTTTATATTTCACACGTGCCAAACCATTTACAAATCCTTTTTGCTGAAGATAATCAAAGAAAGAAAATGAAAACCCGACAGAAATTGCATATTCTGTAGGGATCACCAATTCACCCGAAGTGTTGATAAAGCCCCAATCTTTTTCTTTTACCGGAGCCAAACCGTTATCTGAAAATACTTCAGCATCTTTATAGACAAAATCTACCACCACATTTCCTTCTTCATTAATATATCCCCATTTCTTCTTTTTACCTCTCACCGGAGCCAAACCCTTGTTAAATGCCCTGGCTGCTTTATAAGTAGGTTCGATTACCCACTCCCCTTGATTATTGATAAAACCGACTTGTTTGTCACTACGTGCATAGGTTAATGTTGAGCCTTCAGAAAAATCCCAAATTTTATCAGCTCCATCAACAACTTTCAATTCGTTTCCTATGAGTACGCCAAAAGCATCCCCTTTTCGTGCCCAGACACCATTTTTGTTGTATGTTCCCAGTTCCTGATATTCTACCGGAATAACCAGTTCACCTTTTTTGTCAATCATTCCCCATAAATCGCCTTTTTTCACTTTCGCATGGCCATCGATAAAGGGCTTGATTTCTTTATAGCTGGGTTCAAGAATAACTTTTCCATCGGTTCCCAACAAACCTACCAAGCTTTCTTTTCTCAAAAAAGCCACTCCATCCTGGAAATCATAGTATTTCTCTGTAACCGGGGTTTCCAAAACTTCACCTTTAGCATTAATATAGTCCCACTTATCATCTTTTAGCACCAATGCCAATCCGGAATTAAAAGCTTTCACTCTATCGTATTCCGGTTGTATTGCCCATTCACCGGAGGTATTTATATAACCCCACTTATCATCTTGAAGTACCGGTGCATAGCCTTCAGAAAAGCTATCTGCTTTTTCAAACTGAGGTTCTATAGCAAATGCCCCCGATTTGTCGATATATCCAAAAAGATCGTTTTCTCTTACTAAGGCCAATTCTTGTGCACAAACTGTGCTTAAACCCATTAACAGTATAAATACAGTTAGGTTGATTATGGTTTTCATCTGATTAAAATTTTGTGATTATTAAAAAAATAAATTAACCAAAAATTTTAGAAATAAGGAATATTAATCGTTATCAAGTTTGAAAAAATAGACTTTTGTACAGATTTTCCTATATAAGTCACCCAAAGTCTTCATTAATATCCTAATCCGCAGCATTCATAATATACTCTTTTACCTTGTTCACATAAGGATACATCACAACATCTTCTTTAAAAGCCGGTACAATTTCCCTTACAGCATCATATATCTTTTTTGTTTTGGATGATATTTTGTCTTGAACTTTTAAATATTCAATAGCCTGAACGACAGTTATCAATTCAATTCCCAAAACTTCAAAAGCATTCTCGATTACTTTTTTTGTGATCAATGCAGAGTTTGTCCCCATACTCACAATATCCTGATTGTCGTTATTGTTGGGGATACTATGCACATACATCGAATTGGACAACATTTGATTTTCCGCCGTGGTAGAAGTAGCCGTAAACTGCACCCCTTGCATTCCGAAATTAAGCCCTAAAGTACCTAAATTAACAAATGGGGAAAGGATGTCGTTCAGTTTTGAATTCAACAGATAATTCAATTGTCTTTCGGCCAGCATACTTGTTTTGGTCACCACAATTCTCAGCTTATCCATTTCCAAAGAGATATAATCGCCATGAAAATTCCCTCCGTGATACACATGCCCGTCTTCAACATTCACAATCGGATTGTCATTAGCTGAGTTCACCTCCTCTATCAAAATCCTTTCCGTACAATTGAGCGTATCCAGAACAGGGCCTAAAATTTGTGGTACACAGCGCAAGGAGTAATATTCCTGAACTTTATCCTCAAATACCGACGTCTCGGTCTTCCCATTATACAAATGATGCGCTCTCTTTCTCGTCAATGAGCTATCTTTTAAGTGATCCCTCATTATTTTGGCAATGGCACGCTGTCCGATATGCTTTTTGGTATTGTTCAACTCAAAGGAAAGATGGTCGTCATAGGCTTGGACTATTTCATTGATCGCTGCAGAACAATTTATAGACCAATCCAAAAGTCTACGGGCATAAATAGAATTGATAATCCCTATTCCCGTCATCACAGAAGTACCGTTCATTAAGGCCAAACCTTCCCGCAAAACAACTTCTATCGGTTGAAGCCCTTCTTTTTCGAATACTTCGGCAGTTGATTTTCGTTCTCCTTTATAAAAAACCTCTCCTTCACCGATTAACACCAATGCCAAATGCGCCAATTGAACCAAATCTCCACTGGCTCCAACGCCTCCGTGTTCATATATAAGCGGAGTAATATCCCTGTTTATCAATTCCGTCATCAATTCAATAACAGACCTGTGAACCCCGGAATTTCCCAATGATAAGGTATTCAGTCTTGCCAGCATCGCTGCTTTTACATATAAAGGTGGGATGGGATTTCCGGAACCGGAGGCATGGCTTCTTATCAAATTATACTGCAATTGAGTTCTTTTTGAATCCTCAATTTTATATTGTGCCATCGGGCCGAAGCCTGTATTGACACCGTAAATGACTTTATTTTCAGAAAAGTCTTTTAAAAAAGTATGGCTTTCATCAATTATCTTAAATACATTTTCATCTACTCTAATTGTTTCCTGCTGGAATAGAACCTTATAGAAGTCTTCTACATCCAATTTACCATTCAGTGTTAGCATCGGGATATTTATAATATTAAAAATTTTAGGAAGTAAAAGTAAAATAGTTATTTTAGTTTCCAAATTTATTGATGATAAATAGTTCTATCCTATAGAAAATTATGACAAGTATAAATGTTAATGTTTTGATAATAGGAGCAGGCCCTTCCGGGTGTGTTGCTGCTTCATATTTACATAACAACGGAATAGATATCAAGGTGGTCGAAAAGTCCAAATTCCCAAGATTTGTTATTGGGGAAAGCCTTTTACCAAGGTGTATGGATCATTTTGAAGAAGTTGGATTGCTGGACTGCATCAAAGATTACGGATTTGAAATTAAGTCAGGTGCACGGTTTTTAAAGAACAAGGTTGTATGTAATTTTGATTTCAGTAAAAAACATACCGATGGCTGGGACTGGACCTGGCAAGTCCCCCGAGCTGATTTTGACAATGTTATTGCGTCAGAATTAACAAAAAGAGGGGTTGATATATGTTTTGAACATGAAGTCGTGGATGTGATTTTTGATGAAGATGGAAGATCTACCACAACTATAAAAGACCCTGAAGGTGAGCTCTATTCCATTCACGCTAAATATATTATTGATTCCAGTGGATACGGAAGGGTATTGCCCAGATTGCTCGATTTGGACAAACCGACATCAATTCCTGAGCACTCCTCTATTTTTACGCATGTAGAGGATGTTAGGCGCCCTGAAGGTGAAGAGGGTACACTTATCACTTTTGATGTTATTGATAATGACACATGGCTTTGGGTGATTCCTTTTTCTAACGGAATTACAAGCATTGGCTATGTTGGAAAAACCGGTTTTATTGACTCCTATAAAGGTTCCCCTTCGGAAAGGCTTGCTAAAATGCTTCAATTATCTGATCACTATCACGACAGGTTTAAAGGACTTGACTATTTGTTTGAACCTATCAGTATTAAAAATTATTCAAAATCAGTAAAAAAACTGTATGGAAAAGGCTTTGTATTGACAGGAAACAGTGCCGAATTCCTTGATCCGGTGTTTTCTTCTGGGGTGACCTTTGCTACTGAATCTGCACTAAAAGCCGCAAAACTTATCACAAGGGCCTTAAACAATGAAACTGTAAACTGGGAAGTAGAATACACTCAATATATAAAGGAAGGGGTTGATGTATTCGCTTCCTATGTTAAAGAATGGTACACCGGAAATCTTCAAACCCTATTTTTCCACCGACCGGAAAACCCTAAAATAAAAAAACAAATCTGTGCTGTCCTGGCCGGTTATGTATGGGACAAAACCAATCCGTTCGTCACCAAACACAAAAGAATCATTAAAACCGTAGCTCATTTTATTACATTGGAAGAATCGGAACTTAAAAAGTGACCTTTTCCATCTTCATGTGTCTTAATTACAAAAGACAATTATGGAGAGCATCAACCTTTTATTACTTTTTCTAATTCCCGTTATGGCAATTTCATTGGTATTACTATGTATAAGCTTATTTGATTACCGAAAAAGTAAATTACAATATCAAAAAGTGTATTATGAAGTGATTTAAACTTTTCTCAATTGGTTAAAAAACTTTTGATGAATTTGATTTGTCACCCTGAGCCTGTCGAAGGGCTTTCGAAGACATATTGAACTTCAATAAATTATACTTCGACTGCACTTCGATGCTTCGTCAAGCTCAGCACAGCATGACATTGCTCAGCATGACATCTGAATTTGAAGCTTTTTAGACAGCCTCTTTTACGCTCCTTTTTTGGCCCGCGCGCCGGCTGGCCCACCTGTCTGCCGATAGGCAGGTTCGCTAAAAATGTCCACCGGACATTTTTTTAACGCTCGGTCCCCTCTCCGATTTTATAATACACAAAACCGATTTCTTTCAGTTTGTTTTTATCGAGGATGCCACGGCCATCGAAGACAAAGGCCGGTTTTTGCATATTATTATATATCTTTTTCCAATCGTAGTCCTTAAACTCATCCCATTCCGTTAACACTGCAATGGCATGGGCTCCTTGACAAGCCTCGTAAGGATCGCCACAGACCGTTAACCCTTTCCTGTTTTCTTCGGAAGAACGGGTATTGAGGTAGTCCAGATCGGCATACATGCGTTCGGCTTTTACTTTGGGGTCATAGACCGCTATGTCCGACTGTTCGTTCAGCAGATCGTCTGCTACATAGATGGCTGCCGATTCCCGGGTATCGTTGGTATCCTTTTTAAAGGCCCAGCCCAGAAAGGCTATTTTTTTACCCGAAACCGTATTGTACAACGTATTTACAATGTTCTCGGCAAAGCGCCTCTTTTGATAATCGTTCATGATGATCACCTGCTCCCAATAGTCGGCTACCTCGTTTAATCCGTAGGTTTTCGCAATATACACCAGATTGAGAATGTCCTTCTGGAAGCACGACCCCCCAAAGCCTACCGATGCTTTCAAGAATTTAGATCCGATACGGGAGTCCATCCCAATGGCTTTGGCCACTTCGTTGACATCGGCACCTGTTTTTTCACAGAGCTCGGACATGGCATTGATCGAAGACACGCGCTGTGCCAAAAACGCATTTGCGGTTAGTTTCGACAATTCGGACGACCATACATTGGTGGTCAAAATATTTTCTTTTGGCACCCAATTGGCATATACTTCAACTAGCGCTTGAATGGCTTTTTCCCCTTCCGGGCTTGTTTCACCGCCGATCAGCACCCGATCCGGGGCTAAAAGGTCTTGTATGGCTGTTCCTTCCGCCAGGAATTCAGGGTTGGACAGGATCTGGAATTTTACATCCGTGGCATTGGCTGTATTGTCCAAGATATTTTTAATGGCCGATGCCGTCCGTACCGGTAAGGTCGATTTCTCGACCACGATCTTATCGGTGGTGGCCACTGCTGCGATCTGACGCGCACAGAGTTCGATATATTTCAGGTCGGCCGCCATGCCCTTGCCTTTCCCATAGGTCTTGGTGGGGGTGTTTACCGAAATAAAGATCATTTCTGCCTCATCGATGGCTTTATCGACATCCGTAGAGAAAAAGAGGTTCCTGCCACGGGCTTCTTTTACCACCTCGTCCAGTCCCGGTTCATAGACCGGGAGTTTGCTTACATCTTCATCGTTCCAGGCAGCGATCCTCGCTCCGTTGATATCGACCACGGTCACTTTTATGTGCGGACACTTTTGGGCAATAACCGCCATGGTGGGCCCGCCTACATAACCGGCCCCGATACAACATATTTTTTTAATGTTCATTAGCAATAAGCTTTCATTTTTGAGAAGCTAAAAGTACTACATTTTGGGGTGATTGCAAATGTTAGTAATGAGTAATGAGTAGTGAGTACAAAGCATGGGGTTATGTTTATGGTGTTAAAATCTTGAAAAACTTGATAGGTTCTTACGTCGCTGCGCGACTCAGAATGACGGAAGTGTTATGGAGCTATGGTGTTATCATGTTATGGTGTGATGGAATGATTATTTAAGGTTGAAAATTTAAGATTGGGGAATCGGGATTTTGAATAGGGGTGTGACAATACCAAATGGTGATGTAATAATACTAAATGAGGATGCAACAATACCAAATGAGGATGCAACAATACCAAATGAGGATACAACAATACCAAATGAGGATACAACAATACTAAATGAGGATGTGATAATACTAAATGAAGATGCAACAATACCAAATGAGGATGCAATAATACTAAACTACCACGGGACTTTTCTAAAATATCATAGGACATTTCTAAATTACTATGGTTCTTTTCTAAGCTATGGTGCTACAATGTAAAATTACGGAGGTAGAATGTTGGATTGTTTTGCTATATATTTAGAATTACAGTGTGGGAATTTGAAATGACAGTGGACTAATGCTAAATTATAGGATGTTGTAATATAAAATGATGACGGTGGTGTGAGCATCTTGATCGTACCTTGTTTTAACGTATGTATAGCACTTTAATTAGTACGAGCGGGTGTTTGTGCTAGCGGGGAGTTGCAAAATGTGTATGAGGCTTAGTCATTAGAAATAATTAAACCTTATTTTTATCAATTATAAATGGTACTCTCATCAAATCATCTTTTATATGTTTAATCGTATCGGGTTGCAAAGTTGATTTCATAAAGTACGCTTTCCATTCAGAGACAGCATCGTAGACACATTGTCTTAAATAATTCAAAATTCCAGTAGCTCCATCTAGTTCATTCCAAAATGGATGATTTTTATTTACAATAACAATTATTGTTCCTTTATCCGAAATAGAGTCATTTATTACATATGGGTCATTTGCAGACATTTTATCATCAATATAAAGCTTGATTATTAGTTCTGCTATCTTGATAATTGTTGGTTCAGTTGATTCAATTATTACCTTTCCTATTTGTTTGTTTGATTCAAAAATTAAAGCTTCAGGCGGAATAATTTTAGATATGACAATATCGCTTAACTCTCCTGAATTTAATTCAGACAATAATTTATCTACAGCGAAATCAAAATCTTCATCTGATGGTGCTCTTTCGTCAACTGCATTTTTCCTGTATTCATTTGCTATCTTTCTAAAATCACCTATTTGTTCCAAAATAGCATCGTCCAAATCATCCATTTGTGTGCCTTCCCAAAGTATATTATCCTTTGTATGACTTACTTCAAATCCTTCTAAAAATAGTTCTCCTACTAGTCTTTGATTTACTAGGTTATTAATACCTCCTTCTTGTTCCCCAAATATGGTTTCTGGTTTATAACCATTTGGCGGGCTTTGAATAACTCTATTTCCTTGGACAAGAGCAAAGCCACCTTTACTTCTGCTTCCGTTACTTAAAACACCTGCCCAACCGGTAACATTCTTACCGTCAATTTCAAATTCAAAATCTCTTCTGTATGGTTGTCCTTCGGAATTCTTAACGAAGTCATCATTTGAATAACCACTCCATCCAAGTTTATCATCATTCCAAAAAAGGTCAAGTATATCGGATGAAACATCAAATCGGTATATTGAAGATAAATAAGATTTAATCTTACCAATAGTCATGCCTTTAAATCTTCTTCGCAGATTGTTGATTTTGATTGTTGTATAATGTTCGTTTTTTTCAACATCTCTTGATTGAATGTCTAAAGCTAAATCTCCTTTGGAAATTGACTCAATATCTAGGATTACAGAGTATTCTTTTGTATTTCCTAATTTTGATGTAGTAATAGTCCATTCATCTCCAAGCCAAAAAGATGCGGTTTTCATTCCAAGACCATAACGACTTCTTCCTAAATTATAATCAGGCGGTAAACCTATTTGAAAAGCCTTTTGTAATTCTTCTAAAGACATTCCCATTGAGTTGTCGATTATTTCAAAGAAATCTTCTTCAATATTCTTACCCTTAAAGTAATTTATATAAACACTTAAATTTCTTTGTTCTTCTTCGTAAACAATATCGAGGATTTCTTTATTATTTAAATAAGCCTGGGTAGAATTATCAACATATTCAGCAAGTGCAAACCAAATACGATATGCTAAACGCTTATATGAGTTGATAATATCTGGTGTGAAATTTATATTTATTTTTTCCATTTAATTGAAGTCTAAATAATACTCGTTTTTGTTAGATATATATAGTATATACTTTTTTTCCAGTTGCAAAAAATGAGTTCGACCAGAAATAACAATATATATTTTCCCATCATTTTTTAAAATTTTCCATTTAGTTTTTTTCCCCCTAAATAAGATTATAATTTCAGAGCCATCAGGTTCTCCAACAAAAGTTGGAGTATAAATCTCCATTGTATTACTTAAACCTTTAACAAAAGAACAATGAGATTTATCCCTATAAATAAAGGGAGTGTCCCCAGAAACTCTATAAAGTTCATAGCCATTTAAACCTTTATATATTTGAAAAACACTTAAATATGAATTATATTCCTTTATTTTAGCCTCCCATTGAGGTTTGGGCTCATTTACTATTACCATAATTTTAGGTGGAATCTGGTCAATCATTCTTTCTAGTTCAACTAAATCTAATAAGCTGTTTTTCGAATTAATGTATTTGGCTACCTTTTTTGGAGAATAATAACCAGTAGAGAAAACTCTTACTTGTTTTTCTACGTGACCTTCTAACGAATGCCTACCCATTTCTGCCTCAATAATGTACCATTCTTTATAGTCATTTCTGACCATAGCCAAATCAGGTTTGGAGTTTTCGCCATTTTTAGTACTTATTTTTTGTGAAAATGGAATACCAATAAAATCAGGATAAACTTCGTGCATTTTTGACAGAAATGTTTCTTCAAAATGTTTTTCATAAAATGATAAAGGGTCAATTTCATCATACCATTCTATATTTGTATCTAAAACTTTTGACTTCCCAATCATATTATCTACCCTAAAAAATGTTTGGTGCTTTCTTGTATCATTTCGTAGGTCAAAACAGATTTACCGTTCAACCTATTATTATTTGCTAATGGATTTACATCAGAAAGAATTACAATTCTATCTGTAGCAGTTGCTTTTCCTTTTGTCTCTCCCCAAATTCTTGTTGTTTTATCTACACCTTGAATGTAATCTGAAAAAATCCAAACATTCTTAAATAACTTATTTTCTTTTACCATTAAAGCAAAATCCCTCGCTAGTGGAATCACACTATTCTTTGATTTTGCTACATCTCCAATTACAAATACAGCTACACCATTTGGTTTGAGCATCTTTTTAAATTCAATTAGTGATTTTTTCGAGAATTGAACCCACTGATTAATATTCAAATCATCATCTAGTTTTTCAGAAACTTCTTTTGGGTCTGAATCTAAAAACCAAGAACGTATCCAATTCTGTTTCGCATAATTGACAATACCTAAATATGGTGGAGAAGTTAATATTAAGTCCACCTTTCCTTGATATTTTTCTAATTCTTTTGATTTGGTAATCTCTTTTGCGTCACATTCAATAATAAAAGATTCTCTCTTTGGAGATTTATGTTTACTAAAAACTCGCTCAACCTTTTCTTTTAAAATATCAAATACATTTCGGCTTACTCGATTTAGTTCTTTAGTCTGGACAAAACGTCTGACATATTCAGGCGACATACTGAAGGTATTTGGCATACTAATAGATAAATAACCAGAAGTTCCATCTTTTCTTTCTCCACCATGCATAATACCTAAAATTGCTCCTATTAAAAACTGGTCTATTTTACTAGTAGACGATAACAGAATATCTTTTAAATAACATAATTGAGCAATTGTTCCTTGATGGAAAATTAAATGGATTTCATCAGATTCAGCTTGAGCCTCTGGTAGGAAAAGTGCATAATCATAGTCACTTTCAAGATCATCAATTCTTGAAATAATGTCCTCTTTTTTTAAATAGTGACTTTTTGCTTTACTCAAAGCCAATGCTATTGGGTTTAAGTCCGAACCAAAAGATTTCCTGTTTAAAATTCGACTTTCTAAAATAGTTGTTCCACGACCAGAAAATGGGTCAAAAACTAAATCATTTTCGTCTGTAAAATACTTGATGAAATATTTTGTAAGAGAAGGTGGAAATGCCCCCAAATAAGAACAAAGAGAATGCAAAGGGTCAGAATCACTTTTGTCTGCCCAAGGAGTAATATGAACTTTCTCTTTTATCATATTTCAACATTTTCAAGTTCAACACTTTCTATGATAATTGATTCAAAAAAGTCATTTATCATCCCACAAACAGTTTCACTCGCATTTCTTAACTCTGATTCTTTAATCTTTTCATAAGATTCAGATGGTATTTCCTCATCATCTTTTGACAAAACTGATTCTGGATTATTCTTATCAAGCACAAAAGCGTGAAAAGAAATGTGCTCTAAATATTTATTTTTAATATTTTGAACAGCGGAATCATTTTTTCTTTGTGCACGTTCAACAATCTTTTGAAGGTTCTTATTTTCTTCGGAAACATAAATAACTACTTCGTCTTGGTCACTTACAACACTCGCTACACTATTTTCATTCCAATTGTTTTCTTCAAAGAATGGATGTTCTTCACCTATGAAATCAACTCTAATATTTGGAGATTTATTTTTCCCTTTATCATCATTACCTGAATCTTCAGGTCTTTCTACAATTTCTATTTCAATAGAAGATGATAATGACTTTTGTCCAATCGGTCTTAAATCAAGCGTTATTTCCCCTTTGTCTCCAACTTCAGCTTCCTCATTTGTTTTAAAATATGCAATTCCGTAACCGTTATTGACACGAGCTGTTCCAGAATATGAACCAATTGATTGTGGGTCAATAAATGCTGCGAATGTTTCTGCTTTTGCAAAATAGTTCGGATGAGCGTCAGTTTTAAACTTAATTGAAAAAGATTTGTTTGCATAAACTTCTTTAGGAGAGTTTGTTGTGATTTCAAAAAAAGTTGGTGGGTCTTCAAATGGAATTTCAGGTAGTTTTTTAGTGGGAGAGCTTTCTCCAACTGTTGAAGTTGTTACTGATGTCCCATTGTCAGAGCTTTGCAAATATGTGTTTATTCTTCTAGCTAGTCTTTTCTTTAAACTATCCAATACTTGCGTATCATCCTTCGTAAAATAACGTTGCTTACGTTCTTTATCAAGTTGTTTTAGTTTGTTATCTTCATTTAAAGTATCTACAGTCAATTTCTTTAATTCCTCAACGATAGAAGTTTCCTTCAATGACTCTCTTGTACTACTAAAAAGTTGCCTTTTCGAATCATTATCTAGGTAGTCAGTTTCAATATGAACAATAAGATACCTATCTAAATATGGTAATTTTAGTTCATTTTTTATTAAGCCATTGCCCAAAGTCCCTTGTTTTTGTCCATTATGAGTTATAATGATTGGATTTGAAACACTTGCATAATGCTTAATTCTTTCTCTTGGGTCTTTTCCTAGAGTATTTAAAACCCACCAATATAATGTGACTTTACCAGTTTTGAAAGTTAGAGTAACTTGATTATGATATTCTCTGTTTTCAGTGTAAGTAAGTAATCTGTTATTTCCAGTAACTGTTCGATTATCAGTTTTCCCTTTTCTTCGGTCTGAAATAGTGAATGGTATTATTGGATCAAACAGGTAATTATGAGCCAGGTACCAAAGACCTCTTTGAGGTGCAGTCATACTACCACTATATTTACCTAAATCCATTAAAATATGGCGAACCAAAGTTCCAGGTTCAAAAATTTTATCATCAATATCTAAAGTAAAAGGCTGTCCAGTTGTTTTGTCAAGCATATACTCATACCATTCGTGTTTGTCTTTATCAACATCACCAGGATTGATACGAACAATTGAAAAAGACACCTTACTTTTTTTTCTTTCATCTTTTTTGAAATGGGGTTTTGAAATTATAATTGTATAGTTGTTCCAAGCTAAAGCAGTTGACCCTCCTTGACCAAAAGCTCCCATTAAGTAAAGCTTACCGATTTTATTACTCCCATTTAAGTCTAATATCGTTTTAGAAAAATCTTCAGGTTCAAGTCCAATTCCTTTATCTCTAATTTCAACTGTCGGCTTTGAGTCTTTTCCAGAGTCATACAGAGTTACTTGTACTTTGTCTGACAAATCGTCAATTTTTTTATCTCTTGCAGATTTAATTTTTGAAATTTTCCCATCTTCAATACCGAACCAATTTTGAGTTGCACTTCTCGGTGAACGAAATCCTTCAGGTTCTCCTTGATTTTTCCATTCTTTTTCTAAAACAGCATCTATTGCATTTGTAATTCTTTCAGTAACTCCCGCAGCTGGGTCTGCGCCAATATTTATTGTTGCTAAATTATTTCTACGCTTTCCTACGCTTTCCCAAAGTATTTTATTTGCTCCAATTTTTCTTATGATATTGGTTACCTCTTTTGGAGTATAGGCTGTAATTAGTTCTTTAAATATTTCGTTCATATTAAAAATTGAATGATTCGGTATTACTTTTCAGGTTCTTTTTGTATAAAGTCTCCATTGTCTTTAATTCTTCCTTGATTGCTTTAACCATTTTATTCAAGTCCTCTTCATTATATTCATAATTATTCACGTTTGAACATTTGGATAAGCTTCTAATCCCTTTAAGGATATTATCAACTCTCCGCGAAGCAACTCGTTTGAATCGGTCTTTTTTTAGTTCAGAGTTATCCATATATTTATGATTTCTGATGTTATACAAATATATAAATATACATTACATTTTGTGAAATATAGTTAGTACTCTTTTTAGAGTGTTGGTAGCAAATAGCTCTTTTAGTTTTTCTGCGCTGGCTTTCAATCAAATGAGCAATTTGTGCGGTTGGTTTCCATAATGAAGTACAACGTTAAGAAGCGTAGGGATTTTGTTGTGAAATGAACGGGATATGAGATTTTAGACATGAGATGTGAGAAATTTTGGGGATGGGGTGTTTTTTAGCTGTAGTATGGGGATTATTAAACACCCCTGATGAGATTTCGCTCGCAGACTTTACGATAAATGAACACCCCTAAAGTCCCCTCAAGGGGACAATTGACTCCCACTTTAAAGGGAACTTATTGTTACTCATTCAACTATCATCCCAAAAAATCGGTATTACATCGTAAATGTTTAAATATCAGACTATTTAATACTATTTTCAATATGCTATTAATCAATTAAATTATGAGATAATGAAAAGTTTAACTAAGCTAATCATGCTTGTAGGTTTCGTATTCACTATGAATTCCTGCTCGGATGAATTACCTCTGCAAGAACTCCACTACGAAGCTGTTACAGCCGAAGTAAATGAAGAAACTGCTTTTGCAAATTGTATGAGTCCCGACCACATTTCTTGTTTCTTAGACGACGGGTTTAACCGTTGGGGATGGGTCAACGGTCCGGTGACCAATGGGCTTACATCTCCATTAATTGCCGGCGCCGGACAATGTGATCTTGATAAAGGTACTGTTGTTGGTAGTGTCGATGTAAGTTACAATCATGCTACCGGTATGGTAAGTATTATTTTTAGTGCCGAAGAAGGCTGGGAAATTACAGAAACCCACCTCTATGTCGGTGGGGAACCTTATCCCGTCGGGAAAAACGGAAAACCAACTGTCGCTCCGGGGAAATTCCCTCACAAGGGGCAAATGGAATATCTTGTTCCGGCACCCAATCCTTTCTACTATATCGCTCATGCAGTAGTGGTTGAGAGTACAGAGTAAACCTAACAATCTTCGCCAAACATCCTGATTTAAAATTATCGGAATGAAAGTGTTAATAAAAAAGAAGCCGCTGTGTAGCGGCTTCTTTTTTTAATCATTTTTACTATATTTAACTTGAGTTTGATGTAAGAAAATCACGTTATATTTAGGATTATTTTACCGAAATCATACCGATTTTAATTATTAACAACTACCCCATCGAAGTTAAACCCACTTCGTGGGTGGGATAAAAAGCAACATTTATGGAAAACTTAAACATGGAAAAGATTACCGATTATGCCCTACAATACGGGTTCCCACTTCTTAAAGCCATTCTCATATTCATTATCGGGTACTGGCTTATTAAAAAACTGATGAAGGTGCTACAAAAGGTAATGAACAAAAAGCATTATGACAAGTCGCTACAGCTCTTCTTGACAAGACTTATTTCAATATTACTACAAATCTTCTTGATCATTATGGTCATCTCTACCTTAGGCGTGGAAACCACCAGTCTGGCAGCCGCTATTGCTGCTACAGGTTTAGCTGTAGGCCTGGCATTACAAGGATCGCTTTCCAATTTTGCCGGCGGGGTGCTCATCATTATTTTCAAACCCTATGAAATAGGTCATTTGATCGAAGCTCAAGGTTTATTGGGAACCGTAAAAATGATCGATATTTTTACCACTAAGATTGTCACCCCTCAAAACAAACTCGCCATCATCCCCAACGGAGCTATGGCCAACGGAAATATCGTTAACTACACCGTAGAAGGAAAGATACGCGTAGACACCGTTGTTGGTATTGGTTATGATGAGGATATCAAAAAAGCCAAAGAGGTATTGCTCGAGGTGCTCACCTCAAACCCAAAAGTGCTTAAAGACCCTGCTCCCTCTGTAAACGTATCTGAGTTGGCAGACAGCTCTGTTAATTTTGCCGTGAGGCCCTTTACCAAACCGGAAGATTATTGGGAGGTCTATTTCGCCACTACCGAGGGCTGTAAATTAGCCTTGGACAAAGCCGGTATCGAAATCCCTTACCCACATGCTGTCGAAATCCAAAAACAAGGATAAACAAACAACAACATACACGAACAAAAATGCCATACAGACCGACCGTGTGGCATTTTTTTATACCCAGATCCCAATAATAAGGAAGACAATCATCAGGGCGTGCCCCGCTTCTGGCGGGCCGGGCCTGCCTTTGTCGGCAGACAGGCTCTCGCTTTCAAAAAACAGTCAACTGCCAAAAACCGTGCAAAACAAAAAACCCCGACGGCCATATTGGCTGTCGGGGTTTTCAAAGAAGGCGGCGACCTATCGATGACGTTGCCAAAAGCTATGCTTTTGTGCAAGTCACGACCAGGGCATCGGCTTTAGGCCGATCGTCTTGGCTCTCCCAAGGCCACATAATTCAAAAAAAAAGCACCTACCATAAAATGATAAGTGCTTTCAAAGAAGGCGGCGACCTACTCTCCCACTTGAAAGCAGTACCATCGGCGCTGGCGGGCTTAACTGCCCTGTTCGGGATGGGAAGGGGTGAGCCCCGCCGCAATGGCCACCTTAGACCGTTGTACTGAAAACACCGTTTTCAGCACCTTATATTGTTGACATACTGAGATAAAAAAGACACAAAGTAAAAAAAAAAAGGACCTTTACATAAAAAAAGAGGTTGCGCCCCCTTGTCCTTTGCATTGCACAAGGGGACTGGCGCACATAAGCCCACGGGCTATTAGTACCGCTCGGCTGCGGGCATTACTGCCCTTGCACCTGCGGCCTATCGACGTGGTCGT